>NZ_CP166850.1:2438750-3658125 GCF_041346945.1 Amycolatopsis sp. cg9
CGAGCCGAAGCGGCCGCGCACGAAGTCGGCCGGGGTCACGTACCCGCGGACCCGCGAAACCGACCACATCCGCAGCGCCGGGAGCAGCACGATCGGGTAGACGACGATCGTGTACGGCAGCGCGTACAGGCCGAGCGCGCCCGCGCTGAACACCAGCGCGGGCACCGCGACGAACGTGTAGGCCGTGTAGAGGTCACCGCCGAGCAGGAACCACGTGATCCACGAGCCGAACTTGCGGCCGCCGAGACCCCATTCGTCGAGGTGGTCCAGCGCGCCGCCGCGCTGCCAGCGCGACGCCATGAAGCCGAGGACGGTGACCAGCGCGAACAGGACCGTGAAGATGATCAGCTCGGGCCACTGCAGGTTGCTCATCGAGCGTCCCCCTCGTCCAGGTCGTCGACGCTCAGCCGGTCAGGGGCGTCCGTGGTGGGCTTGTCCCGCGTCATCAGGTAGACGATCCAGGTGGACAGCACCCCGACCGCGACCATGAGGAACTGGAACCAGTAGAAGAACGGCATCCCGAACAGCCGTGGACCGTCCACGTTGAACAGTGGCGTGACCAGGACGAGCAGCGGGACGATCAGGAGCAGGTGCCACGGGTTGAACCGCGACCCGCGCACCTTTCCGTCGTGCTTCACAGTCGACATCGACCTCACCTAACACTCCCGTAACCGACCGCCTGACCTTAGAACCTGGGTGACAGGGAGTCACGTCTGTCCGATATCGATTTGATCGCCGCGGTACCCGTTGCCGACCAACGTCGGTTGCCCCGTTCCGGTGAGCCCTATATCAATAGCCGGACTCCGCACGTGAAAAGTCAAAAAGGGGCAACCGTATGACACGACTCCGCTACGCGGTGGTGATCCCGGCGATCGCCGGCACCCTGCTGGCCGGGTTCACGCCGGCCTTCGCGGGCCAGGAGGCCGCGGCCGGCAAGCAGCCGCTGAACTCCACGAACATCCCGCCGCAGTACGCGAACCAGAAGCTCGACTGGCACAAGTGCGCCGTTCCCGCCGAGCTTCCGACGGCCCCGCCCGCCGGCGCCGAGGACATGGAGTGCGCGACCTACAAGACGCCGCGCAACTGGTACCAGGCCAACGCGCAGATCGACCTGACCATCGCCGTCAGCCGCCTGAAGGCGACCAAGGACGCGACCGCCAGCGTCGTCACCAACCCCGGCGGCCCGGGCGCGCCCGGCCGGAACTTCCCGGCCCGCCTGCGCAACCAGCCCAAGCTGCGCGAGCACCAGGAGATCGTCGGGTTCGACCCGCGCGGCACCGGCAAGAGCACGAACATCACGTGCGGTGGCGCCATCGGCACCGGCTCGGACCTCGACCCGCGTGACCGCGACCGGCAGAACCTGAACCTGATCGTCGCGGCGACGAAGTACGCGGCGCTGTCCTGCCAGCAGAAGTCCGGCGAGCTGGGCCCGCTGATCAACACCGACCAGACGGTCAAGGACATCGACCTGCTGCGCGTGCTGCTCGGCCGCGACAAGATCAACTGGGTCGGCTACTCGGCGGGCACCTGGATGGGCGCGCACTACGCGCAGGCCTACCCGACGCGCACCGGCCGGTTCGTCCTCGACTCGGCCACCGAGTTCACCACGACCTGGCAGAAGTCGTTCGACTGGCAGCCGCTCGGCTTCGAGCGCCGCTTCCGCCAGGACTTCCTCCCGTGGGTGGCGAAGTACGACAAGCTCTACCACTTCGGCACCACCGGTGAAGCGGCCCGCCAGACCTACGAGCAGGTCCGCTACGCCCTGACCCAGGGCGCGGTCACCCTGCCCGACGGCTCGTCCGTGTCGGCCAACGGCCTGGACGCCTTCATCGCCTCGAGCATCTACTCGAAGCGCTCCTTCCCGGGTCTGGCCGACTACCTGGTCAGCGTCCGCACGCTGACCCAGGGCACCGCTTCGGCGCAGGCCAAGACGTCGGCCGCGCATAAGGTCAAGGCCGCCGACAAGAGCACCGAGACCTCCGGCGCCCAGCCGCTGATGGTCCCGACCGACGGCGACGCCTACGACGCCAGCTTCTGGACCATCCCGTGCAACGAGGGCCCGTGGACCGGCACGGTCAACAGCGCCATCAAGGACTCGCAGCGGCTGATCGACAAGCAGCTGCCGCTCCTGGGCGCCGGCTGGTTCATCCAGCCGTGCCTGTTCTGGAAGAAGCCGCCGGCCCCGCTGCCCGTCCTGGACGGCAAGGGTGTCCCGCCGGTGCTGATCGTCGAGTCGGAGCACGACCCGGCGACGCCGATCGAGGGCGCGCGGCGCGCGCACAAGGCGTTCGCGGGTTCGCGGATGCTGACGATCACCGGCGAGGGTGACCACGGCATCTACGCCGGCGGCAACGCGGGTGTGGACAAGGTCGTGGAGGCCTACCTGGTCGACGGCGTCGTGCCGAACGACCAGAGCCTGCCCGGCGTGGCACTTCCGGTGCCTCCGGGGGCCTGACGCCACAAGGTGTAGTGGAAGCCCCGCCGAACGGACGTTCGGCGGGGCTTTTCCACACCTGTGCACAGAGTTGTCCACAGGCGGTGGACAACTCGGGTGGTATTCCATCCATGCCCCCGCCGCCACCCTCAACGGAGACGCTTCGCGTCGCGGCGGTATTACTATTGGCCCCATGGTGCGAGTGCCGCTGACAGAGGACGAGCGCGAACGGGGTGAGCGCCTCGGCCGGGCGCTGCGGACGGCGCGAGCCGGCCGGAGCATGGTCGACGTGGCCGCCGAGGCCGGGATCTCGGTCGAGACGCTCCGGAAGATCGAAACCGGGCGGATCCCGACGCCGGCGTTCTTCACGGTCACGGCCATCGCCGACGCCGTGGGCCTGCCGCTGGACGAACTGCGCGCGGCGGTCGCGCCCGCCGGGTCGCCACCGCTCAGCCAGGCGAGTTAGACCGGGCGCAGCTGGTTCAGGATGTGCTCGCGGTCGTTGAGGAACGCGCAGCCCGCCACCGGCAGGTCGTAGCTGTTGAGCAGCTTCTCGAAGTCGGAGAACTCGTCCGCCGAGAAGCCGAAGCCCAGCTTGACCGCGTGCGCGGCCAGCACGTCCGCCAGCTCCTCCCACTCGCCGGACCACAGCAGCGTCCGGTAGTGCGTGTAGTCCTCGGGGGACAGCCGGTCGGCGACGCCGGTCAGGATGCTGTCGGCGAAGAAGCTGATGCGGTTGCCCTGGAGGTCGGCGACCGTCGGGTTCGCCGGGTCGCGGGCGGCGTCGGGGTTGCGGATCACGCCGGGGCCCGCCACCGGGTAGGCGGTGTGCACGTGGCCGTTCTCCTCGACCAGGACGATCAGGTGCACGTTGTACCGCTCGCCGGCGCAGCGCCACCGGCCGTTCGGCTGCCGCCGGCGGGCCTCGCTCGGGTCGTTCGCGACGTCCTTGACGACCGCGATGATGTGCTCGTCGGTCCAGCCGGCCGGGAACTCGCTGGTCGCCCTCCGCCCGACGCCCGGTGCGTGTCCGCCGCCCACTGGCTGCTCCCTTCGTCGCAGCGAGCGTAGGTCAAACGGCGGCGGCGAGCAGCACGATCCCGACGACCTGGAGGTCGAGTCCGCGGAAGAGCTGGCGGACGAGGTTGGCCGGCATCGGACCCATCGGGGTGTCCACGAACGCCGGATTTCCGTAGTCGACGGCGGTCCGGGTGACCGTGCGGAGGATCGAGAGCACCGACAGCGGCACGGCGAACCACGCCCCGGCGCCGAACGAGGTCCCACCCGCGAGGGTGACCACGGCGAGCAGCGCCGCCCAGCAGATCCCGGTGCCCGCCAGCGCCAGGCCGTGGGTCAGCACCAGCTCGCGGTTCGAGGTGCCGAGCCACCGGCGGCGGCCCGGGTTGCGCCAGAGCTCGCCGAGCCCGCCGGCGAACGGCGTCAGCGCGACGTACGCGCCGATGCCGACGAGGACCGCGCCCGGCACGGTCGGCAGGGCGATGTGGGCGACGACGACCGCGAAGCCGACCAGGGCCGCCGCGCCCGCGTACCGGGAGCGGCCGAGCGTGCCCGCGAAGGCGAGCCGGAGCGCGGTCGGGCGGCGCAGCGAAAAGCGTCCGATCGGGGTGGCCGGCGGCAGCAGCATCATCGGGTCGAGGAAGGTGACGGCGACCGAGCGCAGCACCCGGCCGTCCCAGCCGGCGAGCAGCGCCGCCCGGCCGGCGCGGTGCACCGGCTCGCCGCCGAACGCCAGCGGCACCGCCGCCACCAGCACGCCCGCGGCGACGAACTGCACGGTCAGCGGGCCGGGGCCGAGCGCGGCGATGGCCAGCCCGGCGACGGCGAGGGCGAGCGGGCCCAGCGCGTCCAGGCGCAGCGAAGTCCGCCGGGCGGAGGCGAACGCGGCGACGGCGGTCGCGACGACCACCGCGACGGCCGCGCGCCACTGGTCGAGCCCGGCCCCGCCGACGGCGAGCAGCAGCGCGGCGAGGTAGCCGGTGACCACCAGGACGCCGGTCCAGGCGCCGAGCAGCCGCAGGGTGACGACGCGGCCGCGGTCGACCGGGGCGAAGTCGAGCCAGGTCAGCTCCGCCGGCTCGACCCACGCGAAGCCGCGGCGCAGCAGGCCGCGCCAGCCGACCGCGCAGCAGAGCGTGAGCAGCCCGAGCACGGCCGGGAAGTCCACGTGGGACGAGCCGTAGAGCGCCGGGCGCCAGCCGTCGACGTGGAAGAACGCGGTGAACAGGAACCCGAAGCCGAACAGGAAGACGAAGCTCGCGGTGTCGCCGCTGAAGATCCCGCCGAACCGCTTGCGGCCCGGGATCCGCATCCGGCGCGGCGCCAGGGTCACCACAGTTCGAGCACGCTGTCCGCGGCCTCGAGCAGCGGCGGGTGGTGCGTGGCCACCACGACCGCCGCGCCGGCCGCCGTCGACCGGGCGATCACCTCGACCAGCCACTCCTTGCCCGCCGTGTCCAGCGCGCGCTCGGGCTCGTCCAGCAGCAGCACCTGGTGGGGCCGCGCGGTGACGCCGAGCAGCAGCAGGCGACGGCGCTGGCCCGCGGAGAAGTGCCCGGCCGTGACGCGCATGCGTTCGCCGAGCCCCGCGTCGCGCAGCAGCTCCTCGTGGTCGCCGAGGTCGGCGCCGAACGAGCCGGCCAGGAGGTCGAGGTGCTGCAGCGGCGTCAGCTCCGCGAAGAAGTCGGAGTCGTCGAAGAGCACCGACACCTTGCGGCGGAACTCGACGTCCCGCTCGTCCGGCACCTTGCGGTCGACCAGCACGCGGCCCCGCTGCGGCTTCTGCATCCCGTACAGGCACCGCATCAGGGTCGACTTGCCGACGCCGTTCGGCCCGACGATCGCCGCGCACTCGCCGGGGTCGACGGAGAAGTCCAGGTCGTCGAACAGCCAGTGCTCGCCGGTCCGGACGCCGATCGCCGTCGCGTCGATCATCGGAGGGCTTCGAGCACCGGGGCGAACTGCTCCAGGTTGTGCTCGAGGATCGTGTAGTACGTCAGGCCGAACCGCTCGCGGTGCGCGTGGAGCTGCTCCGCGACCTGGGCGGGCGAGCCGATCAGCGCGGTCGGCACCGCGGCGAGCTGCTCGGTGCTGAGCGTGCCCTGCGTCCGCTTCGCCAGCTCCTCCAGCGCGCCCGCGCGGTCGTCCGTGATGTGCACGAAGTGGCAGAGCAGGTTGAACTCGGCCGGGCGGCCACCGAGCTTCGCCCGGACGAACCCGATGCGCTCTTCGATGTCCTCGGCGCTCGCCGGGGCGGGCGCGGTGCCGTCCGGCGTCTTGGCGGTGCCGGTGAAGCCGATGATGTCGGCGTGCTCGGCGGCGAGGGTCAGGATCCGGTCCCCGCGGCCGGCGAGCAGCAGCGGCGGACCTTCCGGCCGCGTCGGCGCGGGCTTGTGCTCCTCGTCGGCATACAGCCGCTTGAGTTCGAGGATGGTCCGTTCGAGGTGGTCGACGCGCTCGCGGGCGGACGGGAACGGCATCCCGGCGGCCTCGAACTCCGCCTTCACGTAGCCGGCGCCGAGCCCCAGCTCCAGGCGCCCGTCGGTGAACTGGTCGGTGCCCGTGACGTCCCGCGCGAGCAGCACCGGGTTGTAGAACGGCGTGTTGAGCACGAAGGTGTTCAGCTTGACGCGCGAAGTGACCTCGCCGGCCAGCACCAGCGCCGGGAACGGCGGGGCCATGCCCAGGTGGTCGGCCGCCGACAGGACGTCGTAGCCCAGGTCCTCGACCTTGCGGCACTTCTCGACCCACGCGGCGCGGCTGTCCGGCACGATCATGTTGACCCCGAAGCGGAAATCCCCAGTCATGGGGATCAAGGTACTCACCGGAGCTTCTCGATCACCGGGGCCAGCCGCACGAGGTCGTCTTCGATCACCGTGAAGTAGCTGATCCCCAGCGTCTCGCGGGTGCGCAGCAGCTGGTCGGCGACCGCGTCGGCGGATCCCACGAGGACGGTCGGCAGCTCGCCCAGCTCGTCGACGCCGAGGTCGGGCACCCGCCGGTGGACGGCTTCCAGCGTGCTGCGCCGGTCGTCGGTCACGCGGGTGACGTGCACCAGCAGGTTCAGCTCGGCGTCCCGGCCGTCGAGGGCGTTCCGCGCGAACTCGACGCGTTCGGTCAGCTCGCCGAGCCCGGCCAGGGACATCCGGCCCTCGACCTTCGTCGCCGCGGTGCCGGTGAACCCGACGATGTCGGCGTGCTTCGCGGCCAGCTTCAGCACGCGGTCGCCGCGGCCGCCGAGCAGCAGCGGCGGCCCGGGTTTCTGCACCGGCTCCGGCTTGTGCGCCGGATCCGCGTAAAGCCGCTTCAGCTCCAGCACCGCGCGTTCGAGCCGCGCGAACCGCTGCCCGGGCGTGCCCCACTCGATCCCGGCCGCGTGGAACTCCGCCTCGACGTACCCCGCGCCGATGCCCAGCTCGAGGCGGCCGTCGGTGAACTGGTCGGTGCCCGTGACGTCCCGGGCGAGCAGCACCGGGTGGTGGAAGCAGGCGTTGATGACGAACGTGTTGAGCCGGACCCGCTCGGTCGCCTCGGCCGCGAGCACGAGCGCGGGGAACGGCGGTGCCATCCCGACGTGGTCGGCCGCGCCGACGACGTCGTAGCCGAGGTCCTCGGCCTGCCGGCACTTCGCCACCCACTCGGCCCGGGTACCGGGCACCACCAGATCCACGCCGAACCGGAACGGTCTCATGGTCGCGAAACTACCGGGGCAAATGAAGGGGACGCCTCCCGGATGCGGCCGGGAGGCGTCCCCTTCTGCTTGCGGAGACTCAGCTCAGGCGCTGCGCCAGCGCGTCGAGCTCGTCACGCAGCGAGGTCGGGACCTCGCCGATCTTCTCGAACCACTCCTCGATCAGCGGCAGCTCCTGGCGCCACTCCTCGGGCTTGACCTCGAGGGCGGCCTGGATGTCCTCGATCGGCTCGGTGAGGCCCTCGGTGTCGAGGTCCTCGGCCCGCGGCACGAAGCCGACCGGCGTCTCGACGGCGTTGCCCTTGCCCTCGACGCGCTCGACGACCCACTTGAGGATCCGCGAGTTCTCGCCGAAGCCCGGCCACAGGAAGCGGCCGTCGTCGCCGCGGCGGAACCAGTTGACGTAGAAGATCTTCGGCAGCTTGTTCGCGTCGGCGTTCTTGCCCAGGTTCAGCCAGTGCTTGAAGTAGTCACCGGCGTGGTAGCCGAGGAACGGCAGCATCGCCATCGGGTCGCGGCGCACGTTGCCGACCGCGCCGGCCGCGGCCGCCGTGGTCTCCGACGACATCGTGGCGCCCATGAAGACGCCGTGCTGCCAGTCGCGGGCCTCGTTCACCAGCGGCACCGTCGTCTTGCGGCGGCCGCCGAACAGGATCGCCGAGATCGGCACGCCCTTCGGGTCGTCCCACTCCGGCGCGAGGATCGGGCACTGCGACATCGGCGTGCAGTAGCGCGAGTTCGGGTGGGCGGCCTTCTCCGCGGAGTCCGGCGTCCAGTCCTCGTTCTTCCACGACGTCGCGTGGGCGGGCTTGTTCTCCATGCCCTCCCACCAGATGTCGCCGTCGTCGGTCAGGGCGACGTTCGTGAAGACCGTGTTGCCCTGCTCGATCGTGCGCATGGCGTTCGGGTTGGTGTGCCAGTCGGTGCCCGGCGCGACGCCGAAGAAGCCGAACTCCGGGTTGACCGCGTAGAGGCGGCCGTCCTCGCCGAAGCGCATCCACGCGATGTCGTCGCCCAGGGTCTCGGCGCGCCAGCCCGGGATGGTCGGCTGCAGCATGGCGAGGTTGGTCTTGCCGCAGGCGCTGGGGAACGCCGCCGCGACGTAGTGGACCTTGTCCTCGGGCGAGATCAGCTTGAGGATCAGCATGTGCTCGGCGAGCCAGCCCTCGTCGCGGGCCATCACCGAGGCGATGCGCAGCGAGTAGCACTTCTTGCCCAGCAGGGAGTTGCCGCCGTAGCCGGAGCCGTAGCTCCAGATCGCCCGCTCCTCGGGGAAGTGCGAAATGTACTTCGTTTCGTTGCAGGGCCAGGAAACGTCCTGCTGCCCCGGTTCGAGCGGCGCACCCACGGAGTGGAGCGCGGGCACGAATTCGCGCTCGCTGCCATCCGGCGCGATGAACTTCTCGAGGGCCGCCTTGCCCGCGCGCGTCATCACGCGCATCGAAGCGACGACGTAAGCGAAATCGGTGATTTCGATACCCAGCTTGGGATTCTCGTCGGCGAGGGGACCCATGCAGAACGGGATGACGTACATCGTGCGGCCGCGCATCGAGCCACGGAAGAGCTCGGTCATGGTGGCCTTCATCTCGGCCGGGTCCATCCAGTGGTTGGTCGGACCGGCGTCCTCGGGACGCTCGGAACAGATGAAGGTCCGGTCTTCGACGCGGGCGACGTCGTTGGGGTCGGAAGTGGCCCAGAAGGAGTTCGGCTTCGACTTGAGCTGCACGAACGTGCCGGCGTCGACCAGCTCCTGGTTGATCCGGGCGGCTTCTTCGTCAGACCCGTCGACCCACACCACGCGGTCCGGGGTGGTCAGCTCGGCGACCTCCCGGACGAAGGACAGCACGCCACTGTGCGTCGTCGGCGCGGTGTCCAGTCCGGGGATGGCGACTGCGGTCATCTCTACTCCTGACTTCCGACGACAAACAAGCCCGCACCGGAACGACGCTGTCCCGGTGCGGGCGTCATTGCCGGCGACCGAATGGCTTCGCACACCGGCTGGCGAACCGGTGTGCGTGATTTGGGATTCCCCGAGAGTAGCCGCATGACCGGCAAGTAACCGAGAGCTGACGTGTAGGTTCTCTCACAAGAACGATAAGGGAATCGATTCAGACGTCACCGGATCGGTGTATTCGGCGTAAATCTTGCGGTGGTCCGGGACACACCTGTGACCTGGTCGTTTTCATTGAAGACATGAAGAAAGCCCGGGGCCGAAGCCCCGGGCTTTCAAACTATGACCTGGGTCACCTTCAGTTCGGCGAAATCCACTGCCCCGTGCCGGAGTCGATGCGCGCGACGCCTTCCAGCGTCTGCGTGCCGGCCTCGCCCCAGGCGGCGTCAGCGGCCAGGTCGCCATCGCTGCCGGAGTCCATCAGTCCACTCGAGACCTCGGTCCACTGGCCGGGGCCGGAGTGCTCGAACGTAGTGGTCGTGCCGTCGGCGTCGGTCTGCACCGCGATGTCCGCTTCGCCGTCGCCGTCCTTGTCGGTGAAGGCGATGGTGCCGCCGCTCTTCGTCTCGACGATGGCGGTGTCGTTGTGGCCGTCGTGGTCGGTGTCGATGGTCGCGATCCCCGCGTCGACCTCACCGTCCGGCAGGTCGGCGTGGATGTGGCCGCCGGAGCTGTCGTCGCGGCCGCCGGTGTCGGAGTCGTCGCCGCCCCCGCCGTGCGACTCCACCCATTCGCCGCTGGCCTCGTCGTAGACGGCCTGCTCGACGACGTGCCCGGTTTCGTCCAGCACGGCGTACTGGTCGGCTTCACCGTCGTGGTTCGTGTCGATGAAGGCCTGCGAGGTGCCGTCGTCGTGCTCGATGATCGCGGTGTCGTTGACGCCGTCCTCGTTCACGTCGTAGTTGACCTCGGCCTGGTACTCCTGGCCGTCGACGTGAACGGTCATCGCGTCCGGGCTGGAGGCGTCGGTGTCGCTGCCGCCACTCTCGTCGACCCACATGGGAACTTCCCCCTTTTAACCGGGTAACGCCGTCTCTGACCTGCTGTCCGAGGGTATGACTCACCGTATGCCGGTTCGGTTCCGCTCCACAACCGGACGGACGTCAAGCGGTCTTGTCGCGCAGGGCCCGGATCCTGGTCAGGAAGGTTTCGGCGCGCTCACGGCCGTCGCTGACCTCCTTGAGGCGCTTCGACACGACGGCGATCTTCTTGGCGCGCTCCTGGGCGCCCATCTTGATCGTCTTGTCGACTTCCTTCAGCTCGGCCTCGATCGCGTCGATGCGCCGGCCCAACGCCTCGTCCAGCGCCATCGACAGCTGCTGCTCGGCCTCGATGAGCTGCTCGGCGACGAGCTGGTCGAGCGTCGAGCGGGCGTCCGCGATGGCCTCGACCAGCCACTGCTTCATGTGCTGCTTGTCGGCCGCGTGCTTGCGGGTGCGGGCCATCCACCAGCCGGCGCCGAGCCCGATGATGATCGTCGCGGGCAGCACCACCGGGTTCAGGATCGCCACGCCGGCCAGCGGCAGCGCGGCCACCTTGCCGGCCCCGACGCCGCCGGAGATGCCCATGAAGACGAGCAGTTTGTCCTCGGCCGTCGGCGGCTTCTTGTCCGGCGGGCGCAGCACCACCGGCGGGCCGCCGGCCCGGGCGAACTGCGCGCGGATGACGTCGAGCTCTTCGGGGGAGAACAGCTCCGACAGCGAGACGTTGGTGACCTGGTTCAGCCGCTGGGAGAGCAGCATCGAGATCCGCTGCGACGTCGTCTGCAACGCGATGTCGACCTGCTGGGGCAGCGCGGCCAGCTCGTCGCGCTTGGCCGCGTCGATCAGCTGGCGGAAGTGGGTCTGCGCGTCCCGCATCTGCCTACTGCTCTCGTGCCCGACCTCGACGCGGGTGCGCTGCACCTCGCCGCGCAGCTTGAGCTGCCAGCCGCGGGTCGACGACCGGCGCTCGGCCTGCAGCTGGTCACGGCGTTCGCGCAGCTGCTCGGCCTCGGCCTCACCGGCGGACAACGCGCGGCTCTCGGCCTGCAGCTTCGCCTTCAATTCGCCCAGCGCGCTGGAGAGCGCGCGCAGCGTGTTGGCCTCGCCGAGCATCGCCGAGCGGCCGACGAGCAGCTCCTGCAACGCCGTCTGGATCGCGGCGACGCCGGACTTCTCCCGCAGCATCGCGGCCATCTGCTCGTTGGGCGCCTTGGCCGCCGTCTCGAACATCCGCGCCGACACCGGGTGGAACACCGCGTCGGCGAACCGGGGCGCGTGCTCGCGCAGCAGCTGCCGGTCGGCCTCCATGACCTCGCGCCAGCCGCGGAACATGTCCACCTTGGTCAGCGCGAACACGACGGTCTCGACGCGCTCGCCGACGTCGCGCAGGAACTGCAGCTCGGTCGAGGTGAACGGCGCCGAGGCGTCCACGACGAACAGCAGCGCGGTCGCGCCCGCGGCGGCTTCCTTGGCCAGCTCGCCGTGCAGCGAGTCGAGCCCGCCGACGCCGGGGGTGTCGACCAGCGAAAGCCGTTCGAGCAGCGGCACCGGCCCGGTGACCTCGACGTACCGCGGCGGGATCTGGCCCGGCGGCAGCTCGTGCGCGGCGGACACCCAGTGGATCAGCTGGCCGAGGTCGATCGGCACCGGCGCGAGCTGGCCGGGGTAGCAGGCCTGCGCGCCCCACGCGTCGGCGTGGTCGAACACCAGGTAGGTCGCGGTGGCGACGTCGGCGTCCACAGGGGACAGCCCCGGCATCGCGAGCAGGGCGTTGACCAGCGAGCTCTTGCCGCGGTTGGTCTCGCCGACGACCACGACGGCCGGCTTCTTCGGCCGGGCCTTCCGGATCTCCTCGACCCACTTGGCGGCGGCCGGGTCGGCGTCGCGGACGGTGGTCAGCAGCTGGTCTCGCGCCGCCGCGACCTGCGCGGGCAGGCTCGGCGCGGTGGGTGCGCTCACGGGTTCTTCTTCGCGTAGACGGTGACGATCGGGGCGCGCAGCAGGCGGTCGTGGTCGGCGAACCCGGTGACCTCGGTTTCCGCGACGATGCCGTCGAGCGCCGGGTCCTCGGTCGGGACCGCGCCGCCGGCCTCGTGGCGAGCCGGGTCGAAGCGCTCGCCGTCGGGCCGGAGCGCCTGGACGCCGATCGCGGCCAGCCCTTCCTCGAGGCGTTCGACGACGCCGCCGCTGCGGGCGCGGTCCAGGGCGTACAGGCACATCTGGATCAGCGCCTGGCGATCGGCGAGCGCGCGCTCGAGATCGCTTACCTGCTGCTGCAAGGGGTGCACATCGGTGTCCGACGCGACGGAACCGCGGTCGGTTCCGTCCTTGCGAAACCACGCCATGAGCACAGTCTGGCGGATTCAGCCGCCGGCCGGGGGCGGAACGGGACGAAGGAACCGGATCAGGATCGTCCGGAGGATCGCTTGTTCGGCGGGCAGATCGAGGCCGGCGTCGAGGCTGGCCCGCGAAATCATCGCGTCGATCAGCCCGGCGACCCAACCCGCGGCCGCCCGCGGCGCGATCCCGGGGTCGATCAGCCCGGCGGCCTCGGCCCGCTCGACCAGGACGGCCAGTCCGTCGCGCAAAGCGCCGTCGTTGCGGTGGATCAGCTGGGCGAACTCGTCGTCGCGGGCAGCCTGCGCGGCGGCCTCGAGGACCAGCCGGCCGACCGCGGGGTGCGCGAGCTGCCCGGCCAGCTCGGCGACGACGTCGAGCAGCGCAGCCAACGGGTCGGCCGCCCTCGCCGCGGCTTCGAGGCGTTCGGCCGTCTCGACGGCGTCGTCGGTGAAGATCGCCGTGAACACCGCGCGCTTGCTGGGGAAGTAGTGGAAGAGGCTGCCGGAGCTGATGCCCGCCGCGCGGCAGATGTCCGCGGTCGTCGTCCGCTCGAAGCCCTTCTCGGCGAAGCAGCCGGCCGCGGCGTCGACGATCGCGCGGCGCTTGGCCGCGTGCTTGGCCGGGTCGACGGTCCTCATCGCTCGACCGGCGGGTCGTCGCGCCAGGGGTAGCCGTGTTCGGCGAAGGCGGGGGCCAGTTCGCGACCCGACAGGTCGGTCTTCTCGCGGGCGATCTCCCGGCCGTCGGTGGTGCGCAGGACGAGCTCCTTGCCGTCCAGGTAGACGGCGTCGAGGTCGGCCTCGATGCGGCGGGTCTTGTCGCCGCGGACCAGCGTGACGCGGGTCGGGGAGACCGTGACGACCAGGCGATCGCGGGCCCAGACCACCGCGAACACCAGGCCGAGCACCAGCCCGCCGGCGACCGCGGCCAGCGTCGCCCACGGCTGGGGCAGCTTCGTGAGCACCTTGAACACGCCTTGGAACGGGAACGCGGGCAGGTCGCTGACCCACGCGGCGACGGCCCACACGCCCACGCCGAGCGCGCCGCCGAGCAGCGGGCAGCCGACCCAGGACCCGGTGCGCAGCCACGACGGCTCGTCGACGGTCGTCTCCATGCCGCCTATTATCAGACCGCGTGCTCGGTTTATGAAAGCCGGGGTCAGACCAGCTGGGCGATCACGTCGCGGAGCACGGCCTCCAGGCCAGGGCCGTCTTCGGCGAGCCGGGAGGAGACCAGCAGCTGGTCGTCGGCCGTGCGCAGCCAGATCGACCCGGCGACGGAGATCTCGATGACGTTCAGCCGGAACGGGTAGGCCCGCCGCCCCTGCTTGACCTCGGCCTCCCGCACCAGCTGGCCGAGCCGCTCGCCGGCCACGATCTGGCGCCGGTAGAAGCCGGGCGCCCACGGGGTGCCGCCCGAAGGCTCGTTCGCCCCGCGCAGCGCGGGCCCGCGGGCGTTGGCGAAGTGCCGGGCGGCGACGGGACCGAACAGGTCGACCGCCTGCCGCATCGCCGAGCCCTGTTCGAGGGTGGGCCGGCCGTACCGGGTGCGCGGGCTGCGCGGGTCCGGGTCCTCGCGGCTGCGGAGGGAGGCCAGCAGCTCGGTCCACCACGCGGCCCACTGCTCCTGGACCGCCGCCCGGTCGATCCCGGCCGGGACGTGCACCGGAACCCGCGGCTCCACCGGCGGCAGCACCTGACCTTCGGAAACGGACAGGGCCAGTGCGTCACGGATGTACAGCGCGACGTCGACGTCCGTCTCGCTGCTCCACCCGGCTCGCCAGGATGTCGTGTTTTCCAGTCGCACGTTTCCCAGAGTACGCGGGAAAAGGGGGTGACCAGGGAAAGTCGGCAACCAGAAACAAACTCAGGCTTCGCGCACTTGCTGCCACATCAGGAAGTACGCCCGGTGCACGACGTGCGCGACGCGGCTCTGGGCCGGCGTCGCGCCGAAGGACGCGAAGGACCGCCACCAGCCCGCGCGTTCGAGGGCGTGCGCGGCCAGCTCCGGCCGCGGGGCGCCGGGCTTGCCGAGCTGCGCGCCGATGTCGGCGTTGCTGCCCACCCGGAGCACCTCTTCGGACAGGTCCTCAGGCATGTCGACCGCGCCGGACGCGACCAGCGTCAGCGCTTCGAGCAGCCGCAGCTGGTGGGCTTCGGGCTTGGCGAGCAGCACTTCGATGGCGTCGTGGACGCGCTGGCGCTCGGCCGGGTCGGCCGACGCGTGCGCGAGCGCGGTGACGGACGCGAGGGCGGCGGCCGCCTTGATGCCGTCGGCGCGGGCGGCGAACACGATCGACAGCCGCTGCCGCACCGCTTCCAGGCCGGACGCGTCGAGCAGCGACCGCCGCAGCGCGCCCGCGGTCAGCTCCGGTTCCTTGCGGATGGCCTCGACGGCGTGGGAGACGCCGAACAGGTCCAGCTTCTCCAGCAGCCGAAGGCGCGTGCCCGACGGGACGTCGCACTCCCAGCTGGTGAAGATGTCGGCCGAGATCAGCATGGTCTGCAGGATGTCGTCGTCGAGCTCGGCGAGCTGCCGCAGCGCCTCGGCGTCGGCGGAGGTGAAGCCGCCGGACTCGGCCGACTCGGCGATCAGCCCGATCACCGGCAGCACGTCGGCCACGCGCGGCTTCAGCGTCGACGCCTGCTTCTCGGCCAGCAGCGTCGCGGCCTTCCAGACGTCGCCGCCGGACCCCTCGACCGACTCGGGCGTGATGGTGTCGGCCTTGTTCAGCACGGCGATCGCGTTGACCGGGCCGGCTTCGCGGCTCGCCGTGGCCGCGGTGAACGCGGCGAGCGCCTGCTGGTCGTCCGCGCGGACGCCCTGGGTGACGACGTACAGCACGGCTTCGGCACCGGCGACGGCGTTGCGCGAGGTGTCGTCGAGCTCGTCCGAGCCCTCTTCGTCCTCGTCGTCCTTGCGGTGCTTCGCGGCGCCCAGGAGCTGCTCGGTGCGGGACACCGAAGCGGCGTCGAGCGACCCGAGGCCCGGGGTGTCGATCACCGTCATGCCCTGCAGGACGGCGTTGGTCAGGTACGCCTCGATGTGCGACACCTTTTCGATGTCGACGCCGAGCTCGGCGGGGATCATCCCGTCGGCGGCGAAGGGGAGCACCTGCTTGCGGCCGTCGGTGAAGACGATCTCGACGCGGTCCACCGTGCCGTACTGGAACCGGGTCACCAGCCGCGTGCACTCGCCGATGTCGGTCGGCGCGACCCGGCGCCCGATCAGCGCGTTGACCAGCGTGGACTTGCCGGACTTGATCCGGCCGGCGACGGCCACCTGCAGCGGCGCGCCGAGCCGGCGCAGCACCTCGGCGAACCCGGCGGCGGTGCGCGCCGAGACCTGCGACTGCAGGCGGTGGCACAGGTTGGCCACCGACATCGACAGCGGACCCGCGAGCCGGCCCTGCTCCGGTGACGTCACGGCCCCCAGCCCTCTCGTCGTAGCGACAACCCCGTGAATCGTGCCATGTCCCTCATCCGAAGGTCGCACCCAAGGTGGTACCGCCGACCGACGCGCGGCCGCCACCCCGGGACCTAGTGTTGTCTGGTGCGACGGCTGAGCCTCTGGATGCGTGCCCACCCCATGGCGGGCGACACGGTGCTGGCCGTCCTGCTCGGCCTGGTCGACATGCTGCTCTTCGTCGCCGACGGCCTGGCCGAAATCGCCGAGCTGCCGCCCTGGTACATCGCCGTGCCGGTGAACGTCGCGATGGTGGTGCCGCTGGTGTTCCGGCGGAAGTCGCCGCTGTGGTCGGCCTACGTCGTGCTGGTGATCAGCGTCGTGCACGCAACGCTGCAGCTCGGTGTCGCCAGCGTCGCCGGCCTCGCGATGAGCATCTATTCGGTGGTCGTCTACGCCGGGCGGCGGCAGGGGCTGGTGTTCGTCGGCGCGGTGATCGTCTCGTCGGCCCTGCAGCTGGCGCTGGACCAGACGGACGAGCTGTTCATCTCGGTGCTGTTCCTCGCGTTCGGCATCGCCCTGTGCTGGACGCTCGGCGAGTTCGTCGGGGCCCGGCGCGCCTACGACGTGGAAGTGGAGGCCAGGTTGCACCTGCTCGAGACCGAACGGGACCAGGCCACCCGGATCGCGGTGGCGGAGGAGCGCGGGCGGATCGCGCGCGAGCTGCACGACGTCGTCGCGCACGCGGTGAGCGTGATGGTGGTGCAGGCCGACGGCGCTTCGTACGCGCTGGAGAGCAACCCCGACCTCGCCCGGCGGGCCCTGCAAACGATTTCCGAGACCGGCCGCGGCGCGCTCGGGGAGCTGCGGCGCCTGCTCGACGTGCTGCGCAGCGACGACGCGGACGGCGAGCCGCGCGTCCCGCAGCCGGACGCGCACGCCCTCGCCGAGCTGGCCGAGCGGATGCGGACCGCCGGCGTGCCGGTGGAGCTGGAGACCAACGAGCTCGGCGACCTGCCGGCCGGCGTCTCGCTGGGGATCTACCGGATCGTCCAGGAGTCGCTGACCAACACGCTCAAGCACGCCGGCCGCGGCGCGACGGCGTCGGTGCGGGTGCTCCGGACCGGCGACCTGGTCGAGGTGCTGGTGTCCGACGACGGCGCGGGCCGCGTCCCCCAGCTCGCCGCGACCGGTGCTTCGCAACGCCTGCCGGGCGGCAACGGCTTGATCGGCATGCGCGAGCGCGCGCACGTCTACGGCGGCACGTTGGAAGTGGGCCCGGCTCCGGGCGGTGGGTGGCAGGTCCGCGCGGCCCTGCCGGTTAGGTTGGACAAGTGATCCGTGTGGTGGTCGTCGACGACCAGGAACTAATGCGCGTCGGCTTCCGGATGGTGCTCGGCGCGCAGGCCGACATCGACGTCGTCGGCGAGGCGGGCGACGGCGCACAGGCGATAAAGCTGGCCGAGGAACTGCGCCCCGACGTCGTGCTGATGGACGTCCGGATGCCGGTGCTCGACGGCGTCGAGGCGACCAAGCGGATCGTCGCCGACGGCACGGCGAGGGTGCTCGTGATGACGACGTTCGACCTCGACGAGTACGTCTACGCGGCGCTGCAGGGCGGGGCGAGCGGGTTCCTCCTCAAGGACACCCAGCCCGACCACCTGGTGTCGGCGCTGCGGGCGGTCGCTTCGGGCGACGCGGTGGTCTCGCCGTCGGTGACCCGCCGCCTGCTCGACCGCTTCGTCGGCGCCGGCGGCCCGCCGATGCGGGACACCGCGGAGCTGGACGTGCTGACCGACCGCGAGCGCGAGGTGCTCGTGCTGATCGCGAAGGGCATGTCGAACCTGGAGATCGCCGAAGCGCTGTTCCTTTCGGAGGCGACGGTGAAGACGCACGTCGGGCGGATCCTGGCGAAGCTGGAGCTGCGGGACCGGGTGCAGGCCGTGGTGCTGGCCTACGAAACCGGCCTCGCCCGCCCCGGCCTCGCCTGACTCAAGCCGCACTTTCACGTGAAAGTGCGGCCCGGACCGACGCCACCACCGCCTTCGGCTTCTCGTAGAGCTCGGCTTTCGTCACGATGACGAAGTCCCAGCCCAACGCGCGGATCGCGGCTCGGCGCGCCTCGTCGCGCCGCGGCTGGTCACCGTCACGATGCCAGTCGCCGTCGTACTCCACCGCGAGCTTCTGCTCGGAGAAGGCGAGGTCCAACCGGCCCGCGAACATGCCCTGCTCGTCGAAGACCTGAACCTGCGGGTCGGGGACGAGGCCGGCCACGGTCAGCCAGACCCGCAGCTCGGACTCGGGGATGCTTTCCGAACGGGGGTCGGCGAGTTGGAGGGCCCTCTTCGCGCGAACGATCCCGTTGTCGCGACGGTTCTTCAGGTAGTCCTTCAGCACCGGCGCATCCACCTCGCCGGCCCGGAGCAGGGCGTCGAGGTAACCGACAACCCTTGGCAGCGAGCGATGCAGCTTCGTGTTGGTCAGGATGTCCAGGACGAAGCGTGGCGATGAGGCCAGGCGAACTTCCTGCCACGGTTCGCTGTCGATGCGTCCTCGGCTGGTCCGCCGGACGTGCACGCCGTCCTGCATGTCGAACAGCACGCTCTCGGGCAGGACGAACTCGACCGGGTCATGCGTCCCGACCAGCTCCACCCCACGAATCGCCGCGGCGGAGCACCCGGTGAGAACCGCGCGCGACGGCGCGAGCAGTGCGGCGGCTCGACATCGCAGAACATGCGTGACCGGGACCGTCGAAGCCACGTATACGTTGCGGAAAAGCCTGGTGAAGAGCGGAGATCGCAGGTCCGTCTTGGTCACCGCTCCCTCGGCGATGGCGTGGCTGCCCAGAAACGGCTGGGAAAACTCGGCGTTTGCGAAGGACACGCCCCGAGCATGCCGCGCGCCCCGCCGCCCACGACCGCCCCAAGATCAACTTCCCCCAGTTGTCCACACCCCCACCCACTTGTGCACAACCCGCACTTTCACGTGAAAGTGCGGGCCCCAGGACGGCACTTTCACGTGAAAGTGCGGGGTTAGCGGAAGTCGTCTGGTGGGGTGGTTGCTGGGTCCTTGCCCGCGTTGCGGACTTCGGTGATCCAGCGGCCGAAGTCCGGGCGGTCGCCGTCGATGTCGGTGTAGCCGTACTCCTTCATCAGGGTCCACGACGCCAGCGTCTGGCCGGCGAAGCGGGCGACGTCGGCGTCCTGTGCCAGGGCCGCGACGCCGCGGGCCAGCAGGTACGGCGTCTCGGAGATCTTGAAGTCGACCGGGGCGAGCTTGCCGACCGCGTCGCGCCAGTTGGCCTCGGTGACCTCGAAGTGGTCGAGCATCGACTCCGAACGCAGGAAGCCCGGGGTCACCGCGAGGCCGACGCAGTCGTTCTTCTTCAGCTCCACGCCGAGGGCCCGGCCGAGCGCGCGGATGCCGCACTTGGCCAGGTAGTACGGCAGGCCGGCGCCGACGTAGTCGTCGTTGTCGCCGTCGGTGACCTCGAGGACCAGGCCGCGGCGGGCGACCACCAGCGGCAGCAGCTTGTGCAGTGCGATGAGGTGGGTGTCCAGCGCGTTGTGCGTCAGCTTCAGCGCGTCTTCCAGCGGCGTCTCCCAGAAGGGCGCGTCGAAGTGGAAGTACATGTCGCCGCCCCAGACGTCGTCGACCAGGACGTCGATTCCGTCCACTTCGGACTCGATGCGCGCCTTCAGTGCGTCCACATCGGACACCGACGTGAAGTCGCAGCGGACGACCACGGCCTTGCCGCCCGCCGCCTCGACCAGTTCGCCCGTCTCTTCGATGGTCTCCGAGCGCTTCATCGGTGACGTCGTTTCGCGCGTCGTGCGGCCGGTGACGTACACCGTCGCGCCCGCGCGGCCCAGTTCCACCGCGATCGCCCGGCCGCAGCCCCGGGTCGCCCCGGTGACCACGGCGACCTTGCCCGCCAGACTCATGCGTCCTCCCGTTCCCGCCACGCGGAAAGCACCGCGTCGACGTCCTCCGCCAGCCGGTCGGCCAGCCGCCCGTGCGGCCGGATCGACCAGTCGATCGACACCCCGTTGATCACGCCGAGCACCGCGCGCGCGGCCCGTGGCACGCTCGGGGCGTGCGGCAACGAAGGAGCCGCCGCCAGCACGAGCCGCCGCAGTTCTTCTTCGACCGCCGTGAAGTGCTCGCCCAGCAGCGACCGCAGCACCGGGTCGCCGATGTCCACGCCGAGCTGCCCAAGGTGGTTCGCCGCTTCTTCGGCGTCACCCAGCACCGCGTAGACCGCCACCGCCGCGGCGCGCAGGCCGTCGACCGGGTCGGGCACGCGCTCGGCGCACTCCCGCATCTGCTCGACCGCCCGCCGCGTGGCCCGCCGGCTCATCGCCTGCAGCAGGCCGCTCTTCGAGCCGAACCGCTGCGCGACCGTGCCGACCGAGACGCCCGCCTCCGCGGCCACCTGGGCCAGCGTGAAACCGGGGCCGCAATGGCCGATCACGGTCTCCGCCGCGCTCAGCAGCCGTTCGTCGGTGATGCTCCTCGGCCGGGCCACCCCATTATTGAACCACAGTTCATTAATGGTGGCGAATCAGGGTCGCCTCAGGGTCATCACGGATCGCGCATCGGCCGAAGAGCCAGCAAGGTACTACTCAGGTAGGGGGACCGGTTCGGTCTACAGGGTGACGCGCGAAGGGCCTCCGACCCGCGACGATGAACGCGTCGTAAGCGAGGGGCGGAAGAGGAGAAGCCATGATCGAGGCAACCGGCCTCACCAAGCGGTACGGAAAGACACTGGCGGTGAACAACCTGTCGTTCTCCGTGTCCGCGGGTCAGGTCACCGGCTTCCTCGGCCCGAACGGGGCCGGCAAGTCCACCACCATGCGCATGATCCTCGGCCTGGACAACCCGACGGGCGGCCAGGTCACCATCGGGGGCAAGAAGTACCACGACCTCAAGGAGCCGCTGCGCACCGTCGGCGCGCTGCTCGACGCGAAGTGGGTGCACCCCAACCGCTCGGCGCGCGCCCACCTGCAGTGGATGGCGAAGTCCAACCGCATCCCGGCCGGCCGCGTCGACGAGGTGCTCGACACCGTCGGCCTGACGAGCGTCGCGGGCAAGCGCGCCGGCGGGTTCTCCCTCGGCATGTCGCAGCGGCTCGGCATCGCGGCCGCCCTGCTCGGCGACCCCGAGGTGCTGCTGTTCGACGAGCCGGTGAACGGCCTGGACCCCGAGGGCATCCTCTGGATCCGGAAGTTCATGCACCGGCTGGCCGAGGAAGGCCGCACCGTGTTCGTGTCGAGCCACCTGCTGTCGGAGATGGCGCTGACCGCGAGCAACCTCGTGGTGATCGGCCGGGGGCAGCTGATTTCGCAGTCGTCGACCCAGGACTTCGTCGCCCGCGCCGCGGAGAACACGGTCAAGGTCCGCTCGCCGCAGCTGGCCGAGCTCCGCGACGCCCTCCAGCGCGCCAGCGCCGGCGTCACCGGCGACGACACCGGGCTCGTGGTGTCCGGGATGGACAGCGACAAGATCGGCGAGATCGCCGCCGCCAACCGGATCGTGCTGCACGAGCTGAGCCCGCAGACCGGTTCGCTGGAGCAAGCCTTCATGCAGATCACCGGCGACTCCGTCGAGTACCACACCGGGCTCGACGCCGAGGCGCAGCACGTGCTCGAGTCCGCCAAGTAAACGGGGAAACCAAGATCATGAACCTGCTCGCGGTAGAACGCATCAAGCTGTTCTCCACCCGCTCGCCGTGGTGGTGCGCCCTCATCGCCCTCGCACTGGGCATCGGCTTCGCCGCCATCATCTCCAGTGCGACGCCGGCCGACTCGCCGGTCACGCTGTCCGCCCTCCAGTTCGGCGGCACGCAGTTCGGGATCGCCGTCGTGATGGTGCTCGCCGCGCTCGCGGTGACCACCGAATACCGCTTCAACACCATCCGCACCACGTTCCAGGCGGTGCCGCACCGCTCGCCGGCGCTGGTCGCCAAGGCGGTCGTCGTCGCGCTGGTCGCGCTGGTGATCGGCGAGATCGCCGCGTTCGGCGCCCTCGGCCTCGGCATGCTCATGCGGCCGAACGACGGCATCGGCCTGCACTCCACGCAGGATTGGCTGAACGTCGCGGGTCTCGGCCCGGTGTTCGCCATCAGCGCGGTACTCGCCGTCGCCGTCGGGGTCCTGATCCGGCACAGCGCCGGCGCCATCGCCCTGCTGCTCATCTACAACCTGGCCGTGGAAGACCTGATCCAGCTGATCCCGAAGATCGGCGCCCACATCCACGAGTGGATGCCGTTCAACGTGGCCAACAAGTTCCTCCGCGGCTCCGCGGTCGTCGACGGCCCGTCGCCGTCGGACTCGCCGCTGAGCCCCGGCTGGGCGCTGGCGTACTTCGCCGGCATCGCGATCGTGTTCCTGCTCGTCGCACTCGGGGTGGCGAAGAAGCGGGACGCCTGAGGGGTAACAGGGGAAAACACCGGATCCGGGTCGCGCTGTCGGGGGGCGACCCGGATCCGGTGTTTCGCAGTAGGCTCCCGGGGTGACGGGACGGGGGAGCGCATGATCGAAGCGAGCGCGCTGACCAAGCGGTACGGCGCCACGACCGCGGTCGACGAGCTGACGTTCACCGCGCGGTCGGGGCGGGTCACCGGGTTCCTCGGCCCGAACGGCGCCGGCAAGTCCACGACGATGCGGCTGGTCCTCGGCCTCGACACGCCCGACGCGGGCACGGTGCTCGTCGACGGCACGCCGTACCGGCAGCTGCGGGATCCACTTCGGACGGTCGGCGCGATGCTGGACGCCACCTGGCGCCACCCCGGCCGCAGCGGGCGCGACCACCTGCGCTGGCTGGCCGCCACCAACGGCATCCCCGACAAGCGCGTCGACGAGGTGCTCGCGCTGGTCGGGCTGACGAGCGTCGGCAAGACCCGCGTCCTGCAGTACTCCCTCGGCATGCAGCAGCGGCTGGGGATCGCCGCCGCGATGCTCGGCGACCCGCGCGTGCTGCTGTTCGACGAGCCGGTCAACGGCCTCGACCCCGAGGGCATGGCCTGGATCCGGCAGCTGCTGCACGCGCTGGCCGCCGAGGGCCGGACCGTGTTCGTGTCCAGCCACCTGCTGCCGGAGATGGCGCAGACCGCGCAGGACCTCGTGGTGATCGGCCGCGGCCGGCTCATCTACCAGGGCACGATGGCCGACTTCGTCGCGCGGACCAGCGAACACGGCGTGCGCGTGCGCACCCCGCACGCCGACGAGCTGCGGGCCGCGCTGACCGGGCAAGCCGAGTTCAGCGAGGCCGACGGCGCCTTCCTGGTGTCCGGATTGGACAGTGACCGGATCGGGCAGCTCGCCTTCGACGCGGGCGCGACGCTGCACGAGCTGAGCCCGATCACCGGCTCGCTGGAGCAGGCCTACCTCGACCTCACCCGCGAATCCGTCGAGTTCGCGGGGCCGGCTTCGGAGGCGACCCGATGATCACCAACCTCCTCCGCGCCGAGCGCATCAAGCTGTTCAGCACGCGCGCGCCCTGGTGGTGCCTGTCGATCGCGTTCGTCGCGCCGCTCGGCTTCACCGCGCTGTTCTTCGCGCTGGCCGGGCCGGAGATCCCGGCGACCGTCGGCAACACCCAGCTCGCGAGCGGCAACGGCCGGACCGTGCTGCTCGTCCTCGCGATCCTCGCGACGGCGTCGGAGTTCAACTGGGGCACCATGCGGCTGACCTTCCAGGCGGTGCCGAGCCGGGTGCCCGCGCTGCTGGCGAAGCTGGCGGTCCTCGCCGCGGTCGGCGCGGTGCTCGGGCTGGTCGTCGGCTTCGGCTCGTGGGGGCTCGCGTCGCTGGTGCAGCCGGACGCCGACCTCGCGCTGCACTCGAGCGCGGACTGGCGCTCGGTGCTCGGCCAGAGCCTGACGTTCCTGTTCACCGCGGTGGCCGGGGTCGGCGTCGCGCTCCTGCTGCGCAGCGTCGCCTTCGGGCTGACGGTGGTGCTCGTCTGGACCCAGGTGCTCGAAGGCCTGGTGATCCTCATCCCGGGCGCCGGGCGGCACATCTACCAGTGGATGCCGTTCCACGCCGCCGACGAGTTCGTCGGGGCGGGCGGGTTCGCCGCGGGGCCGCTGCAGCTGCCGTCCGCGCCGCTCGGCCCGTGGGGCTACCTCGGTTACTTCGCGGCGATCACCGTTGCCCTGTTCGTGGCCGGCGTGCTCGTCACGGCACGGCGCGACGCCTGAGCGTGACCGCGGTCTCGGTACCTCAAAAACCTTTGTTAAAAGAAGATGAAACCCCTGTGGCTTCTCTCACAGCCACCGGACATACTGCTATGACCAGGCAATATTCGTAAGAGAGAGCGTGCCGGACCCGTCTGAGCTCCCCTGGAGGTGATCCTTGACGGTGGACACCGGTCAAGAATTGGGCAGTACGATTCCGCGAGCTCGCGTCGAAGACGACGCTCCTCAGCTCGAACCCATGCTGGACCTCGAATGGTCGCGGGCGATCGAACTCCCGCGCGCCGCCATGACCGCGGCGACGCCCGCCGAACTCCGCCGGGCGTGGGTGCACCGCGCACCCGAAGACCGTGTCCTGGCCCTGTTCCGCGCTTCGGCCGGGATGGCGGGCCCGATCCCCGCGCCGTGGTGGCTGCGGGCGGTGGCGGACGGAACCCTCGATTCGCGGGAACAGGGGTTCCGCGTCGAGGACCGGATCGCGCAACTGCTCGGCAGGCGCCCGGGCTGGGAATTCGTCCCGTGGGCCGCGGACGGCGAATCCGGTTACTGGGAGTTCATGCCGTCCGAACGCGGGAAATCGGGACACGCGATTCCCACGACGGTCATGAACACCGATCGGCACCCGGGCTGGATCGACGTCCTGCCGGCCCACAGCGGCCGGACCCCGGACCCGATCGCCATCGCCGGGCTGGCGGGGCTGCGGTCTCGGCTCGGGGAGCTCGAAGCCGTTCGTTAACCTCGGTGGGTGGAAAACGAGCACCAACCGCGGCTGCGCAGCGTCGTCAGCTACGTCAAGCGCGGCGGCCGGATGACCGTGGGGCAGCAACGCGCGTGGGACGAACTGTGGCCGGAAGTCGGCCGCACGGTCGGTGAGCTGCCCGCCGGGGCGCTGGACTTCACGGCGTGGTTCGGCCGCGAGGCGCCGGTGATGCTGGAGATCGGCTCCGGCATGGGCGAGACGACGTCGCAGCTGGCCGCCGCGGCCCCCGAGCTGAACTACGTAGCGGCCGAGGTCTACGACCCGGGCCTCGGCCAGCTGATGCTGCGCGCCGAAAAGCTGGGCGTCGAGAACCTGCGGCTGCTGCACGGCGACGCCGTCGTGCTGTTGACCGAGCACGTCGAGCCGGACACGCTGCACGGCGTCCGGCTGTTCTTCCCGGACCCGTGGCCGAAGAAGAAGCACCACAAGCGGCGGATCGTGTCGCCGTCGTTCGCCGCGCTCGTGGCGTCGCGGCTCGCGCCCGGCGGCACCTTCCACCTGGCGACCGACTGGGAGAACTACGCCGAGCAGATGCTGGAGGTCTGCTCCGCCGAGCCCGCGCTGAAGAACCGGTACGACGGCTGGGCGCCGCGGCCGGAGTGGCGGCCGGTGACCAAGTTCGAGCAGCGCGCCGACGTCGAGGGCCGCGTGTCGCACGACCTCATCTTCGAAAAGCGGTCGTGAGTGCGTAGCAGTGTTCTGACACTGTTACGCACTCACGACCTCCCTCTTACCCCCGGTGTTCGCCCCTCCCCCGACAGAGGGGCGAACGTCCGTTACTCGTCGGCCAGCGGTTCGGCCTGGACCCGCTTCAGGGCGGGCGTGCAGACCGACGCGCCGAGCAGGGCCACGCCGACGCCGAGCACGACCGGCGCCAGCAGCCACGGGCTGAGCACGATGCCCCGCTCGTCGACCATGCTGTAGAGCCCAACGCCGACCAGCACCCCGACGATTCCCGCGCCGATGGTGGCGACCAGCGCCGGCAGCGCGGCCTCCATCCGCAGCGCCCTCGCCAGCACCCGGACCGGCGTGCCGGCCGCCATCAGCGCCCCGAAGGTGCGGCGGCGGTCCATCACCGAGCCCGCGGTCGCGACCGCGGCGCTGCAGCCGGCCAGGACGCCGGCGGCGATCAGCCCGATCACCGTGACCCGGCGCAGGTCGCCGAGCTCGGTCTGCTGGTTGAACAGGTACTGGTCCCGGCTGCCGATCTCCTCACCGGCGGCCGGTCCGGCCAGCGCCGTCCGGACGATCTCGCGGTTCGCGTCGGTGCTCGGCGCGACGACCGTGACGTACTTCGGCGCGAAGCCGTCCGGCAGCGCGGCCGGGTCGATGATCGACGTGCTGGACAGGTCCGAGTCGGGGAGGTGGACGGCTTCGGCCCGCGTCCCCGACTTGACGGCCACCGCCGGCCCTTCCCAGTTGTCGGTGAGCTTGTACTGCGCCAGGTCGAGCGCCGAGTCGCCGAAGACGGCCGGACCGCCCGTGCAGTTCTCCGCGGTGAGCCCGAACCGGGTCAGCTTGACGGCGTCGGCGCAGGTCATCACCAGTGCGCGGTGGCCGGTGCGGTTGTTCCCCTCGCCCTGGACGAGGTAGACCTCGCCGACCGCGACCGCCTTCTCGGCCTGCCCGTACTTCTGCAGCGACGCGTTGGCCTGGTCGACGATCTTGCTCGCGTGCTGGCCGTCGGTGTCGACGTAGAGCACGGAGTCCTGGAAGGACCGCCCGCCGCCGGCCATCGACTCGAACGTCGGCAGCAGCGTCAGGGCCATCGACCCGGCGAACACCGCGAGCACGATCCCGGCCGACGCGCGGTAGGCGCCCTTCGGGTCGTCGCGCAGGCGGCGGCCGGCGAGCAGCGCGGACGGGCGCCGCCAGATCCGGACGAACGTGCCGCCGACCGCCGACGTCACCCACGGCCCGACGATCGCGGCCGAGCCGACCAGCAGGAACAGGCCCGCCATGACCATGGTGATGCCGCCGGAGTCCTTCGCCGTCGTCACCGCGACGAGGAAGAACAACCCGGCCGCGGGCAGCGCCAGCAGGCGCCACCAGCGCAGCGGCTTCTTCGTGTGGCCGCCGGTCGCGAACAGCGGGTTCTTCAGCACGCGGCGCAGGCCGAGGATGCCGGCCAGCACCACGAGCACCGGGATGGCCACGACGATGAACACCGTCAGGCCGACCGGCAGCGTGAAGTCGGCCGCCAGCCAGGTACCGCCCGCCCACGGGACGAACGACGCGAGGCCGTGCAGCGCCGGGCTGATGAGCAGGCCGAGCAGCGCACCGATGCCGGCGGACAACGTCGTTTCGGCGGCCACCATGTTGGTGACCTGCCCCGGGGTCGCGCCGGCCAGCCGGATCGCGGCGAGCCGCCGTTCCCGCCGGGCCGCGGTCAGCCGCGCCGAGGACGCCACCAGCACCAGGCTCGGCACCAGCAGCACGATGATCCCGACCCAGGACAGCAGCATGAGCAGGGGATCCGGGCTCGCCTTGCCGCCGGGGAAGCCCGGGGTCGGGTTGGCGCTCTCCGGCATCGCGTCCGCGGTGTGCCCGGTGAGCGCGACGAGCTGTTCCGGGAAGCGGAGGCCGTCCTCGCCGATGGCGCCGACGGGCCGGCCGAACCGGTCGCCGAGCTGGTCGGCCGGGTGGCCCTGGAGCAGCCGGCCGAGCGCGGGCGACACGACGGTCTCGCCCGGTCCCGGCAGCTGCGGCACCCCCGGCGGGAGCTGGACACCGGCCGCGGTCGCGCCCGGCGGCAGCGCGACGTCGACGCGCGTGATCTGCCGGCCGTCGAAGTAGTCCTTCGAGGAGCTGAACAGCAGCTTGACCGGGGCGTCGGTCGAGCGGCTGTAGAAGTGTTCGCCCTGCCAGAGGGCGCGTTGCTCGCGGTTCTGCGTGGCGAACGGCAGCGTCGCCAGCAGCAGCACCAGCCCGGTCGCGACGGCCACCCCGATCGCGGTGAGGATCGCCGACGTCCGGGTCCGCCGGTCGACCTTCAGCACCCGCAGGGCGATCTGGAGCGAGTTCACGCCGCCTGCCTCGTCGCGATCAGGCCGTCGCGGATGGCGACGGTCTTCGGCATCGACTCGGCCAGCTCGCGGTCGTGCGTCACCACGATCACCGCGGCGCCCGTCTCGTGGGCGGCGCCCAGCAGGGCGTCCATCGTCTCGCGGCCGGTGCGCGTGTCGAGCGCGCCGGTCGGCTCGTCGGCGAAGATCACCTTCGGCCGGTGGGTCAGCGCCCGCGCGATGGCGACGCGCTGGGCCTCGCCGCCGGACAGCTCGCCGGGGCGGCGCTTCTCCTTGCCGGCCAGGCCGAGGCGCGAAAGCCACTGGCGGCCGGCGTCGATGGCCTCCTTGCGGCCGAGCCCGGCCAGCAGCGACGGCAACGCGACGTTCTCTTCGGCCGACAGCTCGGCGACCAGCATCCCGGACTGGAAGACGAAGCCGAACTCGGTGCGGCGCAGCTCGCTGCGCTTCTTCTCGCCGAGGTGGTCGATCCGCTGCCCGGCCAGGAAGATCTGCCCGTCGTCGGCCCGGAGGATCCCGGCCAGCACGTGCAGCAGCGACGTCTTGCCCGAGCCGGAGGGGCCGACGATGGCGACGGCGTCCCGCGGCTGGATGTCGATGTCGATGCCGGCCAGGGCGTACTGGGCGCCGTAGCGCTTCACCAGCCCCCGGCCGGACAGCACCGGGCCGTTGGTCCACTGTGGAGTGTTCGGGTCCACGAGGTTCTCCCTGTCGGTTCGGATCTTGGTGCCGATGAGCTTCGCGGAGATCGAGGGGTGTCCACTTCGGGCAGACGGCCAGTCACGCCCCGGCCCGCATCGGCCGATCGGCCGAGGGAGCACGAGCCGGTCGGCCAAGGTGCGAACGCACGCGGATCCTCTAACGTCACGTTGTGACCGCCGCGCCCCCTACGAAAACGCTGTACACCCGCGCCGCCGCCCTGGTGCGGCGCATCGGCGTGCCCACGGCCGTCCTCTTCGCCGCCCTGCTCTTCGACGTCGTCTTCACGACGCAGGCAGCGCTCGACGACAACGGCCCGCGGTTCGTCGACTTCGGGCTGCTGCCCGGCTTCTTCGCGATGACGGCGTGCGCGGTGTGGGCCCAGAAGCGCGCGGCCGTCGCCGGCGTGGCCGGTGGCGGGGTGCTGGTGTTCTCCACCCTCTTCATCCACGCGTTCCACATCCCGCCGTACTCCAGCGTGCTGCCGAAGATCGCCATCACCGAGGTGGTGGCCGGGGTGCTGATGGTCTTCTACGTCACCCGGCGGGCGCGGGCGGGCGTGGCGTTCTGCGTGGTCAGCTTCCTGGTCGTCGGCGGCCTGGTCGCCCTCTTCGGCCGGTACAGCGGGGTCGGCGACATCGACGGCGGCACGGCGACCCAGGGCCTGGTGTTCGGCCTGCTGCTGCTCGCCGGACCGGTCGTACCCGCGATCGCGGCCCGGGACCGCCGGCCGCAGGCGGATCCGCGGGTGCGCCGGCTGCGCCGGGTGAACGAGCTGGCGATGGGGCAGTGGCCTCTGATGGGCCTGCTCGGCTTCGCGCTGCTGTTCGAGTTCGGCTACACGTATTCGAGCAACGCCCGCGGCTTCCCGATCCTGTTCTGCTCGATCGTCGCGGCGATCATCTCGGTGCTCTCGCCGCGGCGGCCCGCGGACGCGCTCCTCGGCATCGCCGGGATGCTGCTGCTCTCCGCGGTCGTCACGCCGTTCCTGCACCTGCGCTACGACTACCCGATGCCGGGCGGCGTGCCGTTCGTGCAGGTCATCGCCGCGATGGGCGTGGTGGTGAACGTGACCCGCGCCCGGGGCCTCAACGCGTCGTGGCCGCGGGTGTCGATCCTCTCCGGCGTCGTCGCGCTCGCCGCGATCCTCAACTCGGACAAGCCGTCGGGCCTGCAGACCGACCCGCAGACGCTGTCCGTCCTGGCCTTCGCCGCGGCGCTGATGCTCGGCATCTCGATCGCCGTCGGCCTGATGCTGCGCTCGCGCGACTCCGAGCGCACCACGGTCGTCCAGTCCGCGGTGGCCGACGCGCAGACCGCCGAGCGGATGGCGCTGGCCCGCGAGCTGCACGACGTCGTCGCCCACCACGTCACCGGCATCGTCGTGCAGGCCCAGGCCGCGCGGATGATGGCCGAGCAGAAGCCGGAGGTCGCCGTCGAGGCGATGGCCCGGATCGAGAACGCCGGCGTCGAGGCGCTCGCGGCGATGCGGCGGCTGGTCCGCTCGATGCGCGGGGACGCACCGGCCGGGTCGAGCGAGTTCAGCGAGCAGGCCACCACGGACCTGGGTGCCGACCTGCGGAAGCTGGTCGACAGCGCCAACCACGGCGTGCCGACGTCGATGCACCTCGACCTGCCGCCGGACCTGCCGCACGAGGTCGGCCGCTCGGCGCTGCGGCTGGTGCAGGAGTCGCTGACGAACGTCGGCAAGCACGCCTCCGGCGCGACCGAGGCGTTCGTCGTGGCCGAGGTCCAGGGTGCCGAGCTGCACCTGCGGGTGACGGACGACGGACGCGAGCCGGCGCACCGGCCGGCCGGGGGATCGGGCGGCTACGGTCTGGTCGGGATGCGCGAGCGCGTCGCACTGCTCAAAGGACGGCTGTCGGCCGGGCGCGGCCCGGACGGCGGCTGGCGGGTCGAAGCGTGGCTGCCGCTGGCCGCCGGGGAAGGGGACGAGTGATCCGGGTACTGATCGCCGACGACCAGGAAATGGTGCGGATGGGTTTCCGCATGATCCTGGACGCGCAGGACGACATCGAGGTCGTCGCCGACGTCGCGGACGGCGTCTCGGCCGTGTCGAAGGCCCGCGAGCTGCGCCCGGACGTCTGCCTGCTCGACATCCGCATGCCCGGCCTCGACGGGCTGGAGGTCACCCGCCAGCTGGCCGGGCCGGACGTGAGCGATCCGCTGAAGGTGGTCGTGGTCACGACGTTCGACCTCGACGAGTACGTCCACACAGCGTTGCGCAACGGCGCCCACGGCTTCCTGCTCAAGGACGCCGGTCCGGCTTTGCTGATCGAGGCGGTCCGCGCGGCCGACCGCGGTGACGCGCTGGTGTCGCCGCAGATCACCATCCGGCTGCTCAAGCACTTCGACGGCGGTGGCGCGGTGAAGGCGCCGGTCGCGCCGCCGTCGGAGCCGCTGACCGCGCGGGAGATGGACGTCGTGCAGGCGGCCGCGCGCGGGCTGACGAACACCGAGATCGGCGCGGAGCTGTTCCTGTCGCTGTCCACGGTGAAGACGCACCTGGCGTCGGTGCAGGGCAAGATCGGCGCGCGCAACCGCGTGGAGATCGCCGCCTGGGCGTGGCGGAGTGGAGTCGTGTCGTAATCCAGGGTGCGTAGTATCCAGAGATGCAACGCCGTTTCCACGCCCCTGTCGTTCTCCCCGCCGACGCGTCTTGTTCGCTTTTGCGTGACGCGGTCGTCGACGTGGACGCCGATGGGCGCATCTCCTACTGCGGACCGGCGGCCACCGCGCCCGAGTCCGCCGCACCGGTCACCACCCTGACCGGCATCCTGCTGCCCGGCCTGGTCAACACGCACGCGCACAGCCCGATGACGCTGCTGCGCGGGATGGGCGGCGACCTGCCGCTGCTGCCCTGGCTCAACGAGATCATCTGGCCCGCCGAAGCGAAGCTGCGGCCGGAGGACATCCGCACCGGCATGCTGCTCGGCTCGGTCGAGATGCTCCGCCACGGCGTCACCACCAGCGCCGAGATGTACTTCGAAGGCGAGCAGCTCGTCGACGCGGTGCTCACGACCGGCGGCCGCGTGCTGGTGGCGCCGCCGGTGATGGAGCTGCCGGGCCTGGACTGGCGGGCCCAGCTGGCCGGCATCGAGCGCTGGATCGACACCGACGGCCTGCGCTTCGGCCACGGCGACCGCGTCGAGCTGGGCTACGGCCCGCACTCGGCGTACATGCTGTCGGCGGAAGCCCTGCGGGCCACGGCGGAGTCGGCCGCTTCGCGCGGCGCGCTGATCCAGATCCACGTCGCCGAGGCGGCGGCGGAAGACACCGCGGTCCGCGCCTCGCACGGCTCGGTGCCCGCGCTGCTGAAGGAACTCGGCATGCTCGACGGCCGGGTCCTGGCGGCGCACGCCATCCACCTGTCGGACGACGACATCGCGCTGTTCGCGGCGCACGGCGTCGGCATGGCGCACTGCCCGGGATCGAACGCGAAGCTGGCTTCGGGCATCGCGCGGATCAAGGACCTGCGCGAGGCCGGCGTCGCGGTCGGCCTCGGCACCGACGGACCGGCGTCCAACGACGACCTCGACCTGTGGGAAGAGCTGCAGCTCTCGGCCATGTTCGCCCGCTTGGCGACGGGCGACTCGACGGTGCTGACCGCGGCCGACGTCTTCCTGCTGGCGACCCGCGGCGGCGCCGACGCGCTGGGCCGGTCCGACATCGGGGCGCTGGAGCCGGGCCGCTGGGCCGACCTGGTGCACATCGACCTGGACGACCCGGCGTTCGCGTGCGGCCTGGACGTGCCGGACGTGCAGCTGCTGTCGAACCTCGTGTGGGCGGCCGGGTCGCGGCGGGTCCGGGACGTGTGGGTCGCGGGCGAGCAGGTCGTGGCCGGCGGCGAGTCGGTGAAGGTGGACCGGGCGAAGGTCCAGGCCGGGGTGGCCGAGACCGCCGCCCGCCTCCGCTAGAGCCGCACTTTCACGTGAAAGTGCCCACCTGGGGAGCGCACTTTCACGTGAAAGTGCGCGCTTGGGGCGGCTAGCGGGGGCGGAGGATGATCTCCGTCGGGTGGGCGTCCGGGGTGGCGGACACCGCGGTCACCACCGCGGTCGCCACCGAGTCCGCCCGCAGCAGGTGCGTGGTGTCGTAGTCGCGGCCTTCGCCCTTGAAGATCTCCTGCTGCATCTCGGTGTCCGTGCGGCCCGGGTACACCGACGTCACGCGGAGGTCCGGCTCCTCTTCGCGGAGGGCGTCGGCGAAGGCGCGGACCGCGAACTTGCTGGCCGCGTACGGGGACCAGCCCGGGCGGGCGTTCAGCCCGGCGCCGGAGTTGATCACCACGACGTGGCCGTGCGCCGCGCGCAACGCCGGGAGCAGCAGGCGGGTCAGCTCGACCACAGCGAGGGTGTTGACCTCGAAGTTGTCCCGCCACGCTTCGGCGGAGGCGTTCTCGATCCGGTCGATGCGCGCGACACCGGCCGAGTGCACCAGGACGTCGAGCGCGTCGATGCCCGCGACGGCTTCGGCGAGCGACGCCGGGTTCGTCAGCTCCACCGGCCACGGCTTCGCGCCCGGGAGCTCCTTCGCCAGCGCGGACAACGCATCGACGTCACGGCCGCCGAGCAGCAGGCGGTGCGTCGGCGCGAGCTGGTGCGCGACCGCCGCGCCGATCCCGCGGGAGGCGCCGGTCACGAGGGCGAGGGGAAGATCCGTCATGTCCCCCACCGTAGCTCTGCCGTTGGTTGCCGATCCGACCACAGTCACGGCCGAATCGGCCCGTGGCTACGGTCACGTGCCGTTCGGGGGTCGGCCTGCTTTTGGCCGGATTGGCAACTAGGCGAAGCCGACGTCGACGGTGTGGTCGTCGCGCGCGCCGGGGCCGAGCGTCCGCGGGTCCGCGCAGCCCGACGCCGGGTCCGCGTCCGAGTCGCGGGTGTCGTCCCCGGCGTCCTTCTTCGTCGGCTTGCGCCCGTCCGCGGTGAAGCACACCTGGTAGGTGCCGTCTTCGAGGCCGGTGAAGGCGTACGCGCCGTCCGGACCGGTGACGACGCTGACGCCGTTGCTCAGCGCGGCCTTGACGCCGGCGAGGCCGGGCTCGCCGGCGTCCTGCAGGCCGTTGCCGTTCGTGTCCGACCAGGCGAAGTCGCCGATCCGGTTCGTCGGCGGGGCCAGGCCGAGGTCCACCGTGAAGTCCTCGCGGGCCGAGCCGCCCAGGGTGCGCGGGGCGGCGCAGCCGTCCGGGTCCGCGTCGGAGTCGCGGTCGTCGGCCGCCGCGTCCTTGCGGGTCACCGTGAAGTCCGCCGGGACGGCGAAGCAGACCTGGTAGGTGCCGTCCTTCAGCTTTTCGAAGCCGTACTTCCCGCCGGCGTCCGTGGTCGCGGTGCCGACCGTGCCACCCGCGCCGTCCTTCAGCGTCACCTTCACGCCCGCGACGCCGGGTTCGTCCGGGTCCTGGATGCCGTCGCGGTTGCGGTCGTTCCACGCGAAGTCGCCGATCTTCGCGATCGCGGGCGGCGGCAGGACGGTGATCGTCGCCGACGCCGTCTTGTCGCCGAGCGCGCCGCCCGCGGACTTCACGCCGGTGACCTTCGCGGTGTTGACGTGCCCGTTGTCGGCCAGCGTGAGGTCCGGGTGGTCGCAGGTCAGCTGCTTGTTCGCGCCCGCGGCCAGCGTGAACGGCTCGACCGGTGCCGGGCACCACGGGTCCTGCACGGAGATGCCGGTCAGTTCCTCGGTGCCGTCGTTCGTCACGGTGATCCGGTAGTGCGCGGTGTCGCCGGCGGTGACCGTCGCGAAGGAGCCCCACGCGCCGGTCGCGGGGTTCTGCACTTCCTTCTTCACCGAGTACGCGGCGAGCCGGAGGGCGACGCAGTCCCAGCGCAGCCGCTCGAGGCTGGTGGTGGTGAAGAACTTCACCGCGGTCGCCTTCGCCGGGGCCGTCGCCGCCGGGAACTCCTGCCGGGCCAGCCGGCCGTCGCTCGCGTTGTGGTCGACGGCGAGCTTGCTCTCCTGCACCTGCGCGCCGGTCGCGTCGAAGAACCGCAGGCCGGTGGCCGCGCCGTTGCCCGGCGCGTGCGAAGCGGTCCAGACGCTCAGCGTGTACACGCCGCCGGGGACGAACTTCTCGGCCTGGACGGCGGTGCTGGCCTTGCCGTCCGGCGTCTGCACGAGCGCCGAGCGCTGCCCGTCGACGGCGTACGCCTGGTCGGTCAGCAGCTTCGGCGCCTTCGCGGCCGGCGTCCCGGGCGGCACGGGCGCGGCGGGGGTGAACACGTACCCGTCGGGAGCGCCGTTGCGCGCCGTCTCCTCGACGCTCGGGTTGGCGGCCACCCCGCCGCACGACGGCGGTGGCTCCGCGGCGGCCGCGGGTACGACCGTCCCCGAGAGCGCCACCACCGCCACTGCCACCACGCGCGCCGAACGGACCATGCCTCGACTATGGCGCGTGGCACCGGCCCGCACCGGCCGAGAACCGTCCACTTAAGAGTGAACCTCGGGCCGGCGCGGGCCGCGCGCGTCAGCGCTCGCCGATGCGGCCGGGCCGCCCGAAGCGGCCCTTCTTCCACACCGAGACGAGCGACGGCCGCGGCTGCGCGGTGCCGCCGTCCGGCCAGTGCGACGTCGGGTTCGCCGAGCTCGCCGCGTTCTCGCCCGGGTGCTGCACCGCGACGAGCACGAGGTCGTCGGTGACGACCGGGCCGCACGTCTCGGCGCCGACCGGCACCGAAAGGAACTGCTTGACGTGCCCGCGCTCCGGCCCGGTCACCGGCACCGAGAACAGGCCGTCGTTCGAGCCGAGCGCGTTGCCGTCGGTGGAGATCCACAGGTTGCCGTGGCGGTCGAAGGTGACGTTGTCCGGGCAGGAGATCGGGCTGACCTTGGTCTTGTCGAAGCCGCCGTAGTAGGTGTCGGCCGCGGCCGGGTCACCGCAGACGAGCAAGAGCCGCCAGGAGAACTTCGTCGACGCCGCGTCGCCGCGGGCCTCCTCCCACTCCAGGATCTGCCCGTTCTTGTTGGCCACGCGCGGGTTGACCTCGTCGACGCCGGCCTTGCCCGCCGCGCCGCGGTCGCTGTTGTTGGTCAGCGCCGCGTAGATCCGGCCGTTGACCGGGTTCGGCTCGATGTCCTCCGGGCGGTCCATCTTCGTGGCGGCGACCTTGTCGGCCGCCTGCCGCGTGAAGACGTAGACCTCTTCGGCGGTGAACCCGTCCACAAAGGACTTGTCGCCGCTCGCCAGCGGGATCCACTCGCCGGCGCCGTCGAATTCGCCGTCGGCGGGGAGCTTGCCGGTGCCGTCGACCTCGCCCGGGCTGTCACCGGTGAAACGCGCGACGTACAGGGTGCCGTCGTCGAGCAGCGCCGAGTTGTGCCGGCGCGCGTGCGCGCTCTTGCCCGGCTTGTACTTGCCGTTCGAGACGAACTTGTAGATGTACTCGAAGCGTTCGTCGTCCCCGGAGTAGGCGGCGACGCGGCCGTCGGCGGTGATCTTGATGTTCGCGCCCTCGTGCTTGAGGCGGCCGAGCGCGGTGTGCTTGATCGGCGTCGAGGTCGGGTCGTTCGGGTCGATTTCGACGACCCAGCCGAACCGGTTCGGCTCGTTCGGCTCCTGGGCGACGTCCCAGCGCTTGTCGAACCGCTCCCACTTGCGGGTGCTCGTGCCGGTGCCGATGGCGTACCGCTTCAGCCGCGCGGCTTCGACCGGGTCGGTGACCTTCTCGGAGTTCGCGAAGTACTGGTGGATGTTCTCCTCGCCGGAGAGCACCGTGCCCCACGGCGTCACGCCGCCGGAGCAGTTGTTCTGCGTGCCGCGGACCTTGCGCCCGGTCGGGTCGGCCGACGTCTTCAGGTACTTCGACCCGGCGGCCGGGCCGCGCACCTCGAAGACCGTGTCGAGGGTGATCCGGCGGCCGTACCGGCTCGGGACGACCTCGAGGCCGCCGCGAACCGGGTCGCGACGGGTCAGCAGCACCGAGAGGCCGTGCGCCGCCCAGGCGATCTTCACCTGCTCCTCGGTCGGGTTCGCCGCGTCGTACTGGTCGGCCGGGAACAGGTGCACCTCGGCCGTGTACTCGTGGTTCACGACGAGCAGGTTGGTCCGGCCCAGCGGGTCCTGCGGGATCAGGCCGACGAAGTCGTTGTTGTAGCCGAACTGCTTCGCCTGCGCGGCCGCGGTCTGCTTCGTGAAGTCGAACTTCGGGGCGCCCGGCACCACCGGGTCGCCCCAGCGGATCACGACGCGCTGGGCGTACCCGTCGGGGACGCTGACCGCGTCGAGCTTGTTCGGCGGGACCGGGTCGAAGTCGGTGCCGGGCACCGGCCGCGGCTTGGCGACCGGGGCGGCGACCGGCGCGGCGGCCGCGGTCCCCGAGAGCGCCGCGAACCCGCCCGCGGCGGCGGCCATCACGGCGCCGGCCTTGAAGGCCCCGCGGCGGGAGACGTCCTTCACGACGTCACCGAAGTACTCGTTCCCGGACTCGTTCGGCTCGGGGTGGGCACAGGCGTTGCCGCAGCGGTATTCGCAGGTGATCGGGGAGCGGCCACCGGGGTGGGCGGGGAACAGCGGAAGCAGACGGTCGGGCACGAGGCCTCCATGGTGGGAGTTCGGGAACGAACCGACCGTAAGCCTCCGAAACCAGCCATTCCAGACATTCAGGTGAACGGCAGATGTACCGCTCACCCGAATGGCCGTGGCTCAGAACTCTTCGCCGACGAGCACCGCTTCCCGCGGGACCGTGTGCGGGTCTGCCTTCTTCTCCCGCAGCGAGAGCAGGACGCCAGCGACGACGCACAGGACGGCCGAGGCGACGAACGGCGCCTGCGGCGAGCCGAACCACTCCGCGACGTGCCCGACGAGCGTCGCGGCGACGGCGCCACCGAGCCAGCGGCAGAAGTTGTAGCCCGCGCTGGCGACCGGGCGCGGCGCGTCGCTGATCGACATCGCGGTGCCGGTGAACAGCGTGTTCAGCAGGCCGGACACCAGCCCGGAGACGATGATCCCGGCGACCAGGACCGGCTTGCTCGGCACGGCGAGCACCAGCATCAGCACGGCGTAGCCGAAGACGGCGGCCGCGGCGGCGTGCCGTTCACCGAGCTTGGCGGCCAGCCGCGGCGCGAGGGCGACGCCGGCGACCGCGACGCACAGGCCCCAGCCGCAGAAGATCAGCCCGACGGCGATGGCGCTCCAGCCGAGCACGAACGGCGACCAGGCCAGGACCGCGAAGAAGGCGGCGGTGTACAGCGCCGAGGCGACGGAGGTGCGCAGCAGACCGGTGTGCTTCAGCGCGCGAAGCGGGTCGAGCAGCTTGATCGGCTCGCGCTTCTCGTGCTTGTCGCTCTTGAGGAACACCGCGCACAGCACGAGCGCGCCGGCCATCAGGATCGCAGTGCCGAGGAACGGGCCGCGCCACGAGATGCTGCCGAGCAGGGCGCCGAGCAGCGGGCCGACCGACAGGCCGACGCCGAGCGCGGCTTCGTAGAGCAGGATCGCGCCGGACTGGCCGCCGGTCGCGGCCCCGACGATCACCGACAGCGCCGTCGCGATGAAGAACGCGTTGCCGAGGCCCCAGACCGCGCGCAGCCCGACCAGCTGCTCGATCGACCCGGCGGCCGCGCACAGGGCGGTGGCCGCGACGATCAGCGTCAGCCCGACGAGGACGGTGCGCTTCGGCCCGAACCTGGCGCTCGCCGCGCCCGTCACGAGCATCGCGATGACCTGGACGCCGAGGTAGGACGAGAAGAGCAGGGTGACCTGGGACGGCGTCGCGTCCAGGCCCTTGGCGATCGACAGCAGGATCGGGTCGACCAGACCGATCCCCATGAAGGCGATGACCGCGGCGAACGCGGTGATCCACACCTGCTTGGGCTGGCCCTTGACGGCGTCCAGCAGGCTCGAGTGGTGTTCAGCGCTCATCGCTGATCAGTTCCTCCTTCTTGGTGTCCACGAGCAACTTGGCGAGGGCCGGGAGGGCGGCTTCGATCGCGGCGCGGTCGGGGTCGTCCATGGCGATCAGCCGCTCGCGGAGGAACTCCTCCCGGGCGGCGACCGTCTCGGCGTAGAAGCGGCGACCCTCGTCGGTGACGTCCACGAGCACCGCGCGACCGTCGGCGGGATCCGGGCGGCGGGCCGCCAGGCCGAGCCGTTCGAGGCGGCCGACGACGTCGGTCATCGACGGCAGCTTGACCTGCTCGAACTCGGCCAGCGCGCTCATCCGCCGCGGACCGCCGTTGACCAGCTCGCTCAGCACCGACCCCTGGGTGAGGGTCAGCGACAGCTGCGGCGTCTGGCGGCGCACCTGGTGGTACAGCCGGAAGACCAGCGGCCGCAGCCGGTGGGCGAGGTCGGCGATCGGGGAAGTCACTTAGCCAGGCTAACAAAAATTAGTAAGGGTGACTAAGTAACTCCTCTCACAGGCTACGCTCTGGGGCATGGACGCGGTGATCTTCGACCTCGACGGCGTGCTGGTGGATTCCGAGCGGATCTGGGACGAGGTGCGGCGCGCGGTCGTCGCCGAGCACGGCGGCACCTGGCGCGAGGAGGCCACCCGCGCCCAGCAGGGGATGAGCACCCCGGAATGGGCCCGCTACCTGGTGGAGGAGCTCGGCGCGCGGACGACGCCGGCCGAGATCGCGACGATCGTCGTCAAGCGGATGGCCGCCCGGTACGCGGCGGAGCCGCCCCTGATCCCGGGTGCGGTGGACGTCGTGCGGCAGGTGTCGGCGCGGTGGCCGGTCGCGATCGCCAGCTCGTCGCCGGTGATCCTGATCAAGGGCTTCCTCGACGTGACCGGCCTGCCGGTCGGGGCGGCGGTGTCGTCGGAGCAGGTCGGCGCCGGAAAACCGGCACCGGACGTCTACCTGCGGGCCGCCGAGCTGCTCGGGGTGGCGCCCGAGGACTGCGCCGCCGTGGAGGACACGACGAACGGGCTGCGGTCCGCGCTGGCGGCGAAGATGGCGGTGTACTCGGTGCCGAACCCGCACTTCCCGCCGGACCCCGAGGTGCTCGCGCAGGCGACGGCGGTGGTGGCGGAGATCACCGGCTTGCCGGGTGCGCTTGGACTTCCGGATTGACCTCGAACCGCACCGGCGGCGAACCGGGCTTGACGTCGGCGAGGAACAGCAGCCCCGGGCCCAGCGCGCCGAGCGCCTTGGCCTGGCTCAAGTCACCTGCCGCGTCGTAGAGGCGCAGCTCCCGCACAGTCCGGTCGGTGAGAAAAACCGCCTTGCCCTCGGGTAGCGGCCCACCGTTCTTGCCGACGTACCCCGCCTTGACGGGATATCCCTCCAGCGGGACGCACGACGGAGACTCGGTGCCGTAGTTCGGACCGCCGCCGGTCACGCCCTTGAGCAGCGCCTCGACGCAGAACATGCGCGCTTCTCCCTCGCCGGTGGCGACGACGGCGTGCGAGGTCCAGGCGTCCGTCTGGCCAGCGAAGTCGACGAGAGCCATCGAGTCACCCATGTCGAGCGAGGGCGGCGAGATCACCGGCTTCGCGAGCACCAGGTCCTGCCCCGGCCGCGCCGCCGGAGCCGGCGGCGGCTGGACCGTGTTCACCTGGGTGACGATCGACACGCTGGTCAGCACCACCAGCACCGCGGCGAGCGGGGCGATCCACACCGCGCCCCGGCGGCGCCGGGGCCGGTGCTGCCGGCGCACCTGCTCCGCCCACGCCGCGTCGAGGTTGGGCGTGACCTTGTCCGCTTCATCCCGCAGTGCGTCGGCCAGCTTGCGTTCGAGGTCGGTCATCGCTCACCTCCCAGGTCGTCCCCCAAGTGCTTGCGCAGGTTCTCCATCGCGTGGTGGGTGGTCGCCTTGACGGTGCCGGGCGAGATGCCGAGCGTCTCCGCGATGGACGCCGTGCTCAGGTCCAGCCAATACCTCAGCACGAGGACCTCGCGCTGTCGCCTCGACAGCTTTTCGAGCACCGCGCGCAGCTGCCGGTGCTCCCAGTTGGCCACCGCCCTGACCTCGGCCGACAGCTCGTCCGGCGGCCGCTCCTGCGGGGTGCGCCGGACCACGCGCAGGTGCCGCGTCCGCGACCGCGACATGTTCACCACGGTCGTCCGGAGGTAGCCCGCCACCCGGCTGTGGTCGGCCAGGGTGTCCCAGCGCTGGTGGAGCTTGACGAAGGCCTCCTGGGCGACGTTCTCCGCGTCGTCCGCGCCGAGCAGGTGCGCCAGCCGGGTCATCTGGCCGAAGTACTCCCGGAACAGGTCGTGGAAGGTCGGCGCGCCCAGGTCCCCCGGCACGCTCTCGCCCACGCTCGCACTCACACCTCGCCAACGCACACCCCGCCCCACCGGTTTAGTGGACCATGCAAAGAAGGCCGCCACCAGCGGTGACGGCCTTCTTCCTCAGCGGAGGATCAGCGCTCGACCTCGCCGCGGATGAACTTCTCGACGGCGTCGCGCGCGGTCGCGTCGTCGTACTGCTCCGGCGGCGACTTCATGAAGTAGGAGGAGGCCGACAGGATCGGGCCGCCGATGCCGCGGTCCTTCGCGATCTTCGCGGCGCGCACGGCGTCGATGATGATGCCCGCCGAGTTCGGCGAGTCCCACACCTCGAGCTTGTACTCCAGGTTCAGCGGCACGTCGCCGAACGCACGGCCCTCGAGCCGGACGTAGGCCCACTTGCGGTCGTCGAGCCACTGCACGTAGTCCGACGGTCCGATGTGGACGTTGCCCTTGCCGAGGTCGCGGTCGACCTGCGAGGTGACGGACTGGGTCTTGGAGATCTTCTTCGACTCGAGCCGCTCGAGCTCCTTCATGTTCAGGAAGTCCATGTTCCCGCCCACGTTGAGCTGCATCGTCCGGTCGAGCTGGACGCCGCGGTCCTCGAACAGCTTCGCCAGCACGCGGTGCGTGATCGTGGCGCCGACCTGGGACTTGATGTCGTCGCCGACGATCGGGACGCCGGCGTCTTCGAACTTCTTCGCCCACTCGGGGTCGGAGGCGATGAACACGGGCAGCGCGTTGACGAACGCCACCCCGGCGTCGATCGCGGCCTGGGCGTAGAACTTGTCCGCCACCTCGGAGCCCACCGGCAGGTACGACACGAGCACGTCGGCCTCGGCCTCGCGCAGCGCGGCGACGACGTCGACCGGGGTCTCGTCGGACTCCTCGATCGTCTCGCGGTAGAAGCGGCCGAGCCCGTCGTGGGTGTGGCCGCGCTGGACGGTGACGCCGAGCGGCGGCACGTCGGCGATCTTGATGGTGTTGTTCTCCGAGGCGAAGATCGCCTCGGAGAGGTCGCGGCTGACCTTCTTGGCGTCCACGTCGAACGCGGCGACGAACTCGATGTCGCGGACGTGGTACCCGCCGAAGTCGACGTGCATCAGACCGGGGACGCGGGTGGCCGGGTCCGCGTCGCGGTAGTACTGGACACCCTGGACCAGCGACGCCGCGCAGTTGCCGACGCCCACGATGGCCACCCGTACGCGGCGGTTCTCGCCCATGGGGGTTTCTCCTTCAATCCGTGTCTGTTCAGTAGGTCTGGTGCCGCGACGCTGCGGCCCGCGCCGGCCGGCTCAGGTCTCCGGACCCTGCCGTTCGGCTTGTTCGTGCGCGATCAGCTCGTTGAGCCAGCGCACCTCCCGCTCGCTGGTCTCCAGCCCGAGCCGGTGCAGCTCGCGGGTGTAGCGATCGATCTTCTCCTCGGCCCGCGACAGCGCCGCTCGCAAACCCTCGCGGCGCTCCTCGACCCGGCGGCGGCGACCCTCGAGGATCCGCATCCGCACGTCGGCCGGGGTGCGCGAGAAGAAGGCCAGGTGAACACCGAAGCCTTCGTCGTCCCAGGTCTGCGGCCCGGCGTCGCCGAGCAGCTCACCGAAGCGCTCCTTGCCCTCCGCGGTGAGCTTGTAGACCCGCCGTCCGCGCCGCGACCACGCCCGGTCGTCGGCCTCGTCCAGCTCCTCGACCAGGTACCCGGCCCGCAGCAGCTTCCGCAGGGTCGGGTACAGCGAGCCGTACGAGAACGTCCGGAGCGTGCCGAGCGTCTCGTGCAGCCGCTTGCGCAGCACGTACCCGTGCATGGGCGCTTCGTGCAGAAGACCCAGGATCGCGAACTCCAGCACACCGCACCCCCTTCCGGGAACAAACCGAGACGACGGGCGTTGCTCCGAACGGGTCGCCTCGATCCAACCTACTCAGCCACTATATCGCGCCGATACATCGAAGTGGCGAAGCTAACCCCGACCGTGTACGCACCGAGGGCGAAATTCACCGGAGAGTTATCGAACGTCCGGCGTGTCCGCCCCGGTCGGGCAGGTGGTCGCGCTAGGGGGCGTGGACGGCACAGGAAGAGCCCGTACTCTGTCCTGGTGATTAACCAGCGGCAGGTCGTGGACTACGCGCTGCAGCGCCGTGCGCTGCTGGCCGAAGTCCGCTCCGGGCGCGTCGGCAGCTACGAAGCCTGCGACGCGAGCCCGTACCTGCTGCGGGCGGCGAAGTTCCACGGCCGGGCCGGTGACCTGCCCTGCCCGATCTGCCGCCAGGAACCGCTGACCCTGGTGTCCTGGGTCTACGGTGACGAACTCAAGCACGTCGCGGGTTCGGCGAGGACGCCCGAAGAGCTGGCCAGGATGGCCGGCATGTTCGCCGAGTTCACCGTGTACGACGTCGAAGTGTGCCGCGCGTGCCACTGGAACCACCTGGTCCGGTCGTACGTCCTCGGCACGGGGGAATCGGCCGGTCCACGAAGGACCGCAGGCCGGTGAGCTGGATCACAACCGCTGAAGAGCGCAGAACGGCGCCCCACCGGGCGCCGGTCTGGGAGGCCCATTCGTGAACGACGACCGCAACCGCTCCTGGCCCGGCCAGGAGCCAGATGCACCTCGCCGTGCCCAGTCAGGCCCGTGGCCGGGGGAAGACCCCGGACCGGCGTGGCCCGGCGAAGAAGCCCCCCGCCGACCCCAGCGCAACACCCCGCCCCGCGGCAACCCGCGCGGCGGCGGTGGCGCGCCCGAGTGGCCGTCCGGCGACGAAGGCGGCCCGCAGTGGCCGGGCGAGGAGCCGCCCCGGCGGCCGCAGCGTCCCCGCGGGCAGCAGGGCATGCCGCCGCGCCGGGCCGTCCCGCCGCCCGGTCAGCGTCCCCAGCAGAGCCCGCCGCCCGCTTCGCCGCCGGAGGGCTTCCGCCAGCCACGCGGCGGCCGGCCCGTGCCGCCCCCGGGCCGCGAACCGGACCTCATCACCCACCACGCGCACAACGGCACCGACGACTTCGGGCGCGACCCGTACGACGACGGCTACGACGACGCCGCGTTCAACGAGTTCGCCGACGACGTCGAGCCCCAGGACGAGCTCGACGAAGACGGCAAGCGGATCCTGACGCCGGCGCAGAAGAAGAAGCGCCGCTGGAAGATCGTGCGCCGGGTGGCGTACGCCTGCGTCGGCCTGTTCTTCGTGGTCCCCGCGATCGCGTTCGTCATCACGTACTTCCTGGTCGACGTGCCGACGCCGGAGAGCATCAAGTCGCTGCAGAACCAGCCGATCACCTACTACGACGCCGGTGGCCAGGTGATGGGCCGCGAGCTCCCGCCGGGCGGCGACCGCCAGCTGCTCAAGCCGGGCGAGGTTCCCGACGTCGTCAAGCACGCCGTGTACTCGGCCGAGGACGCGACGTTCGAGACCAACTCGGGCTTCGACGTCACCGGCATCCTGCGCGCGGTCTGGAACCAGGTTTCCGGTGGCCAGGGCGGTGGTTCGACCATCTCCCAGCAGTACATCAAGCAGGCCACGCAGAACGACGCCCCGACGCTGACCCGCAAGTGGACCGAGCTGGCGAAGTCGTTCAAGATGAACAACCAGCAGTCCAAGGAAGAGATCATCACTTCCTACCTGAACATCGTCTACTTCGGCCGCGGGGCGAACGGCATCCAGGCGGCCGCGAAGGCGTACTTCAACAAGGACGCCAAGGACCTCAACGCGTCCGAGGCCTCGCTGCTGGCCGGTCTGATCCAGGGACCCGGCCGGTCGGAGAACCAGAAGTACGCCCAGCAGCGCTGGACGTACGTGATGGACCAGATGGTCGCGAACAAGTGGCTGCGCGCGGACGAGCGCGCCGCCGCCCAGTACCCGACGCCGATCGCGAAGAACGCGAACAAGGAGGAAAACTCCGGGAAGATGACCTACCAGCTCCAGCAGCGGATCAAGGACGAGCTGGCGGCGAAGGGTTACGACGAGAACAGGCTGTTCTCCACCGGAGCGAAGATCTACACCACGATCGACCCGGCGGCGCAGGCCGCGGCGGAGCAGGCCGCCCAGGAGGGCATGAAGGGCCAGACGGACGAGAACCTGCTCAACGCGCTGGTCGCGGTCAACCCGAAGACGGGCGGCGTGATCGCCTACTACGGCGGGCCGGAGCTGGTGAAGGACGCGAACGGCAAGGACCAGATCGGCCAGGACCGGGCGAACCAGGCCCGGAACCCGGGTTCGTCGGTGAAGGCGTTCGACCTCACGGCGTTCCTCAAGATGGGCAAGGGCCTCGGCGAGACGTTCGACGGCTCCAACAACCGGGTGCTCGGCGGCCGCACGGTCCGGAACGCGGGTGACAGCGCGAGCTGCGGCAAGGACTGCACGGTCGCCAAGGCGATGGAGATCTCGGCGAACACCGTGTTCTACGACATGGTCCTGAACGTGACGAAGCCGTCGCGGGTCGCGGAAGCGGCGAAGGACGCCGGGGTCAAGGTCGCGCCGGAGGGCAAGAGCGTCCTCTACACCGACGACAACAACATCTCGCTCGGCGGTGGTGGCACGGCCGTGACGCCGGAGGACATGGCGGCCGCGTACGCCTCGTTCGCCAGCGGCGGCACGTACCACGAGCAGCACTTCGTCGCGAAGCTGACGAACAAGCAGGACGAAGTCGAGTTCGACGAGAACAACATCAAGACCAACCCGGCGTTCTCCGACGACGCGGCCAAGAGCCAGCAGATCGCCGGCAACGTCACCGAGGCGCTCGTCCCCGTCATCGACCACTCGAAGCTGAAGTGCCCGACCGGCCACGAGTGCGCAGGCAAGACCGGTACGCAGCAGTACACCGCCAAGGACGACGACCCGGCGGCGTACAAGGACCGCAACGCGCAGACCTGGATGGTCGGCTACACGCCGTCGGTGTCGGCCGCGGTCTGGGTCGGCGGCGACGGCAACAAGCCGCTGCACGACCCGAAGAACAAGCCGATCTTCGGTGCGACCATCGCCGGTCCGACGTGGCAGAACTTCATGAACCTCTACCTCAAGGGCAAGCCGGCGGAGAAGTTCGACAAGGTCGCGGCGATCGGCAAGGACGTCAACGACGTGACCACGACGCCGACGAAGCCCCCGGAGACGCCGAGCACGACGACGACGCCGACGAGCCCGGAGTCGTCCGAGAGCACCGAGCCGACGAACACCGACACGGAGACGTCGACGTCGAGGAGCGGCCGCCCGACGCGGCCCGGGCCGGGCGAAACCCCGACGTTCCCGCTGGGCAACACCTCGGGTGGTGGTGGCGGGGTCGCTGCCCCGCCGGGCGCCGGCCCGGGGTAGACCGCAGGGCCCTCCGCGATCGCGCGGAGGGCCCTGAGTCGTTTTCAGGGTGATCATCCACAACCCGGCGGCTTCACGAACGTCCATTCCTACAGGGGTGGCGACTGTCGCTGCCCGCGAACCTGGAGGACTGCCCCGTGCCCGACGATCGATCCCGCTCCTGGCCGCCGGGCCAGGGTCCTGATCCGCGCCGTCGTGGGCCGTCCGGACCGCAGGGGCCCCACGGACAGCCGCCGCGCCGCCCTCAGCAGCAGCAACCGCCGCAGCCGCCGCGCGGGTACCGGCCCGAGCCGCCGCCGATGAGCGGCGGTCCCGAGCTGATGACGCACCACGCGTACGAGGAGCCGGCCGGTTACGACGACGTCGAGCAGCCCGAAGACGGCAAGCCGGTCCTCACGCCGGAACAGCGCAAGAAGCGCCGCTGGAAGATCATCCGGCGGGTCGCCTACGGCTTCTTCGGGTTGTTCTTCGTGCTGCCCGCGATCGCGTTCGTCATCACGTACTTCCTGGTCGACGTGCCCTCGCCGACCGAGGTCGCGCAGAACCAGAGCCAGGCGGTGACCTACCTCTACGCCGACGGTTCGCCGATGGGCAAGGACGTCCCGCGCGGCGGCAACCGCGTGCTGCTGACGCCGGACCAGATCCCCGACGTCATGAAGCACGCGGCGATCGCGACCGAGGACGACTCGTTCGAGACCAACTCGGGCTTCGACGTCGGCGGCCTGCTGCGCGCGGTCTACAACCAGGCCACCGGCGGCACCGGCGGTGGTTCGACGATTTCGCAGCAGTACATCAAGAAGGCCACCGACAACGACGCGCCCACGCTGACGCGCAAGTGGACCGAGCTGGCCAAGTCCTTCAAGATGAACCAGACGTACGAGAAGAAGGACATCATCACCGCGTACCTGAACATCATCTACTTCGGGCGCGGGGCGTACGGGGTGGGCGCGGCTTCGCAGGCCTTCTTCCACAAGGAAGCCAAGGACCTCAGCTTCTCGGAGGCCGCGCTGCTGGCCGGGCTGATCCAGCAGCCGGGCCGGTCGGAGAACCCCAAGGTCGCGAACGACCGCTGGAACACCGCGCTCGACCGGATGGTGAAGAACAACTACATCAGCGCGGCCGACCGCGCGGCGGCGCAGTTCCCGACGCCGATCCCGCTGGAAGACAGCAAGCAGCAGGCCGGCGCGCCGCCCGCGTTCGTCGTGCAGCAGGTGAAGGAAGAGCTGGCCGCGCACGACATCCCGGAAGACCGTTACTACTCCGGCGGTTTCGTGGTCCAGACGACGATCGACCCGAAGGCGCAGCAGGCCGCCGAGCAGGCCGCCACCGACGCGATGAAGAACCAGGTCGACGACAACCTGCTCAACGCGCTCGTCGCCGTCGACCCGAAGACCGGCGGCGTGCTCGCCTACTACGGCGGCAAGCCGATCGTGCAGGTCAACGGGCAGGACCAGGCCGGGCGCGACTGGGCGGACACCCCGCAGAACCCGGGTTCGTCGATGAAGCCGTTCGACCTCACCGCGCTGCTCAAGATGGGCAAGGGCCTCGACACCACCTACGACGGCTCCAACAACCGCGTCTTCGACGGCCGCGTCGTGCGCAACGCCGGCCCCGGCAGCAGCTGCTCGCAGCAGTGCACCGTCGCCGAAGCGATGGAGCGCTCGGCGAACACCGTGTTCTACGACATGGTCCTGCACGACACCAAGCAGGGCCCGGTCAAGGAAGCGGCGAAGGAAGCCGGGGTCAAGGTCAAGGAGGACGGCGGCCAGTCGATCATCTCCACCAAGGACAACAACATCTCCCTCGGCGGCGGCGAAACCCAGATCACCCCGCTGGACATGGCCGCGGCGTACGCGACCTTCGCGGCCAACGGCCAGCAGCGTGACCGGCACTTCGTGCTGAAGGTGAGCAACGCGCAGAACGAGGTCGCGTGGGAGGCCTCGACCGACGCCAAGGCCGTGTTCGACAGCGAATCGGACAAGAGCCGGCAGATCGCCGGCAACGTCACCGAAGCGCTGAAGCCGGTGATCGGCTTCTCGAAGCTGAAGTGCCCCAACGGCCACGAGTGCGCCGGCAAGACCGGGACGCAGCAGCACACGAAGGTCGCGGGCGAGCCGGCGTGGGCGGCGAACGCGAACTCGCAGACGTGGATGGTCGGCTACACCCCGTCGGTCTCGGTGGCGGCCTGGGTCGGCGGCGACGGCAACAAGCCGCTGCACGGCAGGAACAACTCGCCGATCTACGGCTCCACGATCGCCGGCCCGATGTGGCAGAAGTTCCTGTCGCTGTACCTGACGGGCAAGCCGGGCGAGCGCTTCGACAAGGTCGACCGCATCGGCGGCGCGGTCGCACCCCCGCCGTCGTCCGACGTGGCGACGACGACGGACGCGACCCCGACCGACGACAACGCGGACGACGGCGACAACGGCGACCAGCACGGCGGCGACCAGACCAGCGGGGAGTCGAAGCCGTCGACCACGCCGAAGCACACGAAGCCGTCGACGACCCCGAAGGAGACTCCGACCGGTACGCCGGACCCGGAGGGGTAGCCGGCTGAACCACGGTGGGCGGCGGTACGTGTGCCTCCCGAGAGGACTGCGTCCGCAGCCCACCGTGGAGGACGGCCCGTGAACCACGACCGGCAGCCCGAACCCCGACGTCGTCGCGCCCGGCGGCCCGTGCCGCGTGCCGGGCTGCTGGGCAGCGAGCCCGAGCTGATCACCCACCACGCGCACAACGGCACCGAACCGGACGAGCCGCCGACCGTACCGATCGTCCGGCAGCGCGCCGGTGGGCCGCCGCGCCGGCCGCGGCCGCTCACCGCCCAGGACCTGCGACGACGGCGGTGGCGGCGGGTCCGGCGGATCGCCTACGTGGCCGCGGGGCTGTTCTTCGTCGTCCCCGGGATCGCCTTCGCGCTCACCTACCTGGCCGTCGACGTCCCCTCGCCGGAGACGATCGCGCAGGCGCAGGGCCAGGCCGTCACCTACCTGTTCAGCGACGGCACCGAGATGGGCAAGGACGTCCCCACCGGCGGCAACCGGCAGATCCTCGCGCCGAACCAGATCCCGGACGTCGTCAAGAAAGCCGTGATCGCCACCGAGGACGCGTCGTTCGAGACGAACTCCGGCTTCGACGTCGGCGGCATCCTGCGCGCGGCGTACAACCAGGTCACCGGCGGCTCCGGCGGCGGCTCGACGATTTCGCAGCAGTACATCAAGAACGCTTCCGGCGACGACGACCCGACGTTGACGCGCAAGTGGGTCGAGCTCGCGAAGTCCTTCAAGATGAACCAGACCTACGAGAAGGCGGACATCATCACCGCCTACCTCAACATCATCTACTTCGGCCGCGGCTCGTACGGGATCCAAGCCGCCGCGCAGGCGTACTTCGGCAAGGACGCCGGTCAGCTCGACTACTCGCAGGCCGCCCTGCTCGCCGGGCTGATCCAGCAGCCGGGCCGCTCGGAGAACACCGCCGTCGCGACGAGCCGGTGGACCACGGCGCTGGACCGGATGCTCAAGAACGGCTACCTGACGCCGGCCCAGCGCGCCGCCGCGAAGTTCCCGACGCCGATCCCGCTGCGCGAGAGCAAGCAGGCCGGCGCGCTCAACCCGTTCCTCAAGAAGCAGGTCAAGGCCGAGCTGGCGGCGCAGGGGATCGACGAGAAGCAGTACTACTCGGGCGGCTTCCAGGTGTTCACCACCATCGACCCGCAGGCGCAGCAGTCCGCCGAAAAGGCCGTCGCCGAAGGGATGGACGGCCAGACCGACGACCGGATCCTGAACGCGCTGGTGGCCGTCGACCCGAAGACCGGCGGCGTGCTCGCGTACTACGGCGGCGAAGCGATCGTGAAGGGCCCGAACGGCGAAGACCTGGCCGGGCGCGACTGGGCCGACGAGGCGCACAACCCCGGGTCGTCGATGAAGCCGTTCGACCTGGCGGCGTTCCTCAAGCTCGGCCGCGGCCTCGACGCGCGGTTCGACGGCACGTCCCCGCGCACGTTCCCCGGCGTCGACCTCCCGATCCGCAACGCCGGTGACAGCAGCAGCTGCTCGCAGGCGTGCACCGTCTCCGAAGCGATGCAGCGGTCCACGAACACGGTGTTCTACGACATGGTGCTCAACGTGACGAAGCCGGCCGGCGTGGCGGAAGCCGCGCGGGAGGCGGGCATCCGGACGAAGGACAACGGCGGCCGCAGCGAGCTGTTCACCGGTGACAACAACATCTCCATCGGCGGGGGCGGCACGCAGGTCACGCCGTCCGACATGGCCTCGGCGTACGCGACCTTCGCGGCGGGCGGCGTCCAGCGCGACCGGCACTTCGTGCAGAAGGTGACCAACGCGAACGGCGAAACCGCGTACGAGGCGAAGCTGCGCTCGGCCGACGCGTTCGCCGACAACGACTCGCAGAAGAGCGCGCAGATCGCCGGGAACGTGACGGCGGCCTTGGCTCCGGTGATCCAGTTCTCCCGGCTGACCTGCCCGAACGGTCACGAGTGCGCGGGCAAGACGGGGACGCAGCAGCACACGCCGCAGAACGACGAACCCGCGTCGGCGGCGAACGCGAACTCCCAGACGTGGATGGTGGGCTACACGCCTTCGGTGTCGGCCGCGGTCTGGGTGGGCAGCGACGGCGACAAGGCGCTGCGCGGCCCGGGTGGCGCCCCGCTGTTCGGTTCGACGCTCGCCGGCCCGATCTGGGACCGGTTCATGCAGCTCTACCTGGCGGACCGGCCGGCCGAGCGCTTCGACCGCGTCGCCGCGATCAGCTCGCCGCAGGACCGCGTGCAGGTCCAGCCGCCGCAACAGCAACAACAGCAGCGGGACCAGCGGGATTCGGTCCAGTTCGGCGACGGCGGCAACCGGCAGCAGAACGACCAGCTCGACCGGATCCGGGAGTTCCAGCAGCGGCTGCAGGAACTGCAGGACCAGCAGCGCGGCCGAAGGAGGCCGTGACCTCGGAGCTGGGGGTCACCGAGGTCACGGCCTGGTCAGGGGGTCAGAGTTCGACCGTGTTGCCTTCGACGCCGGAGCGGTGCGCGGCTTCGATCACGCGCAGGGCCGCGACCGACGACTCGGGGTCGACCGGGAACTCGCCTTCGCCGCGCAGCGCGTCGCGGACCTGGGCGTAGAACAGCTCGTAGCGGCCGACCTCGGTGGGGACGGTCTTGACGTCGTTGCCGACGCCGATCTTGCCCGCGTCCGACGCCGGCTCGACGCCCCACGCTTCGTCGCCCGGGCGCATGCCCGCCTTGATCTGCGGTTCCTGCACGTCGAGGCCGTACTTGGTGAACGTCGCCTGGTCGCCGAGCACCCGGAAGCGCGGGTTCTGCGTGCCGGCGAGCGCGGACGCCCACAGGTGCGAGCGGACGCCGTTGGCGTGGTGCAGCGCGACGAAGACGTCGTCGTCGACCTGGACGCCGGCCCGGCGGCGGTCGACCTCGGCGTAGACGCGGGTGACCGGGCCGAACAGCTGCAGCGCCTGGTCGACGATGTGCGCGCCGAGGTCGTAGAGCAGGCCGCCGGCCTCGGCCGGGTCGCCGAACTCGCGCCAGTTGTCCTTGGGCTTGGGCACCCAGCGGTCGTAGCGGGACTCGAAGCGGAAGACCTCGCCGAGCTTGCCGGACTCGAGGACCTTCCGGACGGTGAGGAAGTCGGAGTCGAGCCGCCGGTTCTGGAACACGGTCAGGCCGACGCCCGCCGCCTTCGCCGCGGCCACGACCCGCTCGGCCTCGGCCGCGGTCGGCGCGAACGGCTTGTCGACGACCACCGGCAGGCCGGCCTCGATCGCCCGCAGCGCGAGCGGGACGTGCGTGCGGTTCGGCGTGCTGACCACGACGAGGTCGAGCTCGCCGGCGTGCTCGAAGAACGCGTCGGCGTCCGGCACGACCTCCGCGCCGGGGTGGTCGGCGCGCGCCTGGGCGGCGTTGGACGACGTCGAGAGCACCGCCGGGGTGAGCCCGGGCGTCGCCGCCACCAGCGGGGCGTGGAAGACGCGTCCGCCGATGCCGTACCCGAGAACACCCACGCGCAAGTCACTCATGCCGCCATTAAACAACACTGTTGCGTAATTCGCCAGACGTGCGAAGATCCTGTCCATGGCGGACACCGGCGTCAACCTGCGCAGCGTGCGGGAGCACAACCGCGCCCTGCTGCTCACGCACATCCTGCGCGCCGGCGGCCTCAGCCGCGTCGAACTCGCCGAGCGCACCAGTCTCACCCAGCAGGCCGTCTCCAAGATCGTGCCCGAACTCCTCGACGCCGGCTTGCTGGACGAAGAGCGCCAGCCGTCGACCGGCGTCGGCAAGCCGCGGACGCTGCTGACCATCCGGCCCGGCGCCCGGCACGCGCTCGGCGCGCGCCTCGACCGCGACGAGTTCCGCGTGCTGCGCACCAACCTCATCGGCGAGGTCGAGGAGACGGCGGGCGGCCCGCTGCCGCCCGGGTTCACGCCCGAGCAGGCGGTCGAGGCCATCGGCGCCGCCGCGCTCGAGCTCGCCGACGGCTTCGACGTGCTCGGCCTCGGCCTGGGCGCGGTCGGCCCGCTGGACCACCTCGCCGGCCTGGTCCGCGACGCGACGAACATGCCCGGCTGGCATGACGTCCCCCTGCGCGACCTGCTGGAGAAGCGCACCGGCCTGCCGGTGGTGCTCGACAAGAACACCAACGCCGCCGCGTTCGCCCGGCTCTGGCCGCACGGCGAGCCGACGGCGACCGCGGTGGTGCTCGTCGGCACCGGCATCGGCGTCGGCCTGCTGATCGACGGGCGGCTCTACCGCGGCCCGCGGACCAACGCGGGTGAGTTCGGGCACACCACGATCGCCTACGACGGGCCCCGCTGCGCCTGCGGGCGGCACGGCTGCGTCGAGATCATGGCCAAGCGCGCACCGGACACGCGGGCCGCCGCCGGCTACCTCGGCATCGGGCTCGCCGACCTCGTCCAGGTGCTCGACCTGGAGCGGATCGTGCTGGCCGGGCGCGCGGTGCGGGACGAACCGGACGTGCACCGCGAAGCCGTTTCGGCCCGGCTCGAGGAGCTGCTGCCGCTGCCGCACTGGCAGCGGATCGAGGTCGTCGAGGACACCTCCGGCGAGGAACTGGTGACCCGCGGCGCCGCCGCCGAGGTCCTGGCCTCGTACTACGCGAATCCGGCATGATCACCGGCTTCACCGCCGCGCTCCGCGATCACCGATACGATCCGCCTCGTGCCAGAGGAGACCACGCGCGAGCCGGACCCCGGCCCCGTGACGCTGACCCGGGCGGACCGGGTCGTCCCGAGCTGGAACGAGCCCCTCGCGGCGGCGGTCACCAGACCCGTCGGCGGCCCGCTCGGTGAGCACGCGGCGATCGGCAGGCACTGGTTCTGGTCGCCCCAGCGCGTCGGGCTGCTGCTCGCCACGCTCGCGCTGATGCTCTGCTGGTTCGGCAAGGGCTCCTGCATCCAGCAGTACCAGGACTCGAGCGGCGCCACCCAGCTCGACTGGCGCGCGGGCCGCCCGTTCGTCGCGATGTGCTATTCCGACATCGTGCCGCTCTACAGCTCCGAGCGGCTCGACCGGCCGGGCACCTTCCCGTACTACACGTCCTGGAAGGAGAACACGCAGACGGCGGAGAACGGCACCCGGTACATGGAGTACCCGGTGTTCACCGGCCTCTTCCAGTGGGCGAACGCGAAGCTCGCGGCGGGTTGGTACAACGTCGCCGAAGCCGGCTGGCTGCCGGGTGGGCTGCCGGTGGCCATCTACTTCGACATCACGGCGTTCTTCCTGGCGCTGGCCTGGCTCGTCACGGTCTGGGCCACCGGCCGGACGGTGAAACGGCGGCCGTGGGACGCGGTGCTGGTGGCGATCTCCCCGCTGGTGCTGGTGCACGCCTTCACCAACTTCGACGCGATCGCGACCGCGTTCACCGCGACCGGCCTGCTGGCCTGGGCGCGCAAGCGGCCGCTGCTCGCCGGGCTGCTGCTCGGCCTCGGCGCGACGGCGAAGCTCTACCCGCTGTTCCTGCTCGGCGTGCTGTTCGCGCTCTGCCTGCGCGCGGGAAAGCTGACGCCGTTCTGGAAGACCGCGGGCGCCACCGTCGTGACGTGGCTGGCGGTGAACGCGCCGTTCATCCTCACCGCCACCCGCGGCTGGTGGGAGTTCTTCCGGATGAACACGCTGCGGCCGATGGACCCGGACTCGCTGTACAACGTCCTCTCGTACACGACGGGCTGGGCCGGGTTCGACGGCGTGCTGCAGAAGAACCAGACGCCGACGTACCTGAACCTCACGGTGGCGGTGCTGTTCCTCGCCTGCTGCGCCGGCATCGCGTACCTCGCGCTCGCCGCGCCACGGCGGCCACGCGTCGGCCAGCTCGCGTTCCTGGTCGTGGCCGCGTTCCTGCTGACGAACAAGGTGTGGAGCCCGCAGTACTCGCTGTGGCTGGTGCCGCTGGCGGTGCTGGCGATCCCGCGCTGGCGGCTGCTGCTCGGCTGGATGCTGATCGACGCGCTGGTCTGGGTGCCGCGGATGTTCTACTACCTCGGCATCGACCACAAGGGCCTGCCCGAGGGCTGGTTCCTCGGCACGGTCGTGGTGCGCGACCTGGCCGTGGTCGCGCTGTGCGTGCTGGTCGTCCGTGAGATCTACCGCCCGTCGACGGACCTGGTCCGGCTGGCGGGCGACGACGACCCGGCCGGCGGCTTCCTCGACGGCGCCCGGGACGTGATCATCCCGAACGCCACGCGGCGCCGCCGGAAGGCCGTGGCCGTCTAGCCGAGCTTTTCCCGCAGGTAGGCGATGTCGGCGGCCTGGCCGTCGGCCGGGGTCTCGACGACGACCGGCGCGCCCGCGGCGCGGGCCACCTCGGCCAGCACCTCGGGGTCGATCGTGCCTTCGCCCTCGACGACGTTGGCGTGCCGGTCGCGGGTCGAGCCGAACTCGTCGCGCGAGTTGTTGAGGTGCACCAGGTCGATCCGGCCGGTGATGGCCTTGACCTTCTCGACGGCGGTTTCGAGGTCCCAGCCCGCGGCGAACGCGTGGCAGGTGTCCAGGCAGAACCCGGCGCCGAACTCGCCGACCTTGTCCCACAGCCGGGCGATGACGTCGAGGTCGCGGGTCATCGCGTTCTCGCCGCCCGCGGTGTTCTCGATCAGGATCGGGACCTTGAAGCCGCCCTTCTCCTGCTCGCGCTCGAAGAGCTTGCGCCAGTTGTCGAGGCCGGTCTCGGCGTCGTCGTTCGCGCCGACGTGCCCGCCGTGCACGATCAGGCCCTTGGCGCCGATGGCTGCCGCACCGTCCGCGTGCTGCGTGACGTTCTTACGGGATGGGATCCGGATCCGGTTGTTCAGCGAAGCCACGTTGATGAGGTAAGGAGAGTGGATGAACACCTCGACGGGGTCGGCCGCGATGGCCTCGCCGTGGGGGTGCGGCTTCGGGGCCTTCCAGCCCTGCGGGTCCGAGAGGAAGAACTGGACGACGTCGGCTTTGCGCTCGGCGACCGCGGTCAACGGGTCGTCGTCACGGACATGGGCGCCAATCAGCATGCCGAGCACGCTACTCCGGGTTCTCCTTTCCCCTGCGGGACCGGTTGGTGACGCTCGTGGAGTACCGTGAGCGCGTTCCGTGATCCAGATTGGTCCGACTGCCGGAGGGCATCGATGGGGAAGCAGTTCGCACGGATCACCGCACTGGGGTTCACCTTCGCCGCGTCGGCCGCTTTGGCGATGCCGGGCGTGGCGAGCGCGGACACCATCCCGACCCTCGGCGGGGACTGCGCGGCCACGCTGCAGAACGGCCAGGCCCGCGACGCGAAGACCGGTCTCGTCCTCGACGCCGGCGCCCCGCTGAACGCCCCGAACCAGCTCACGGTCGGGCTCGACTCGAGCGCGCGGGACACGGACGGCTCACAGCCACTGCTCACCCTGCCGGTGGGCGACACCGTGAAGGCGCTCGGCGTCGGCGAGCTGCCGCTGGTCGGCGACGCGGCGGCCAAGGGCGTCTGCCCGGCCGCGCAGGGTGTCGTGAACACGGTCGGCGGCGTCGTGCAGGGCGCGGACCTGCCCCCGCTGCCGCTCCCGCCGGGCCCGAACCCGCCCCAGCCCGCGCCGCCGTCCCCGGTGCCGCCGGGGCCGAACCCGCCGGGTGACAGCACCGGCCCGGTGACCACCGGCCCGGGCAACGCGAGCCTGCCGGGCGACGCGATCTCGGGCATCTTCACCAACGCCGCGCTGCTGCCGGGCGCCCTGGTGCAGGCCCCGGTGGTCGCCCAGATCATCCCCGGCCAGCAGGTTCCCACGGTCGACGCCCAGAAGTCCGGTACGGCGGAGGCACTGCCCGGTGTCACGCCGCCGGCGAAACTGCCGATGCTGCTCGCGGTCCTGGCGCTCGCGATCGTGGCCGCGGCCCTCGTCCGGGCCTGGATCCGCCGCACGCCCGCCTGACCCCTGACGCAGGGTGACACCCGCTTCCACTCGAATGCCGGACATTTCTGAGCGCGCGGGCGTTACCCGGCTGCCCTAACGTCGTTGTCCTGGGAAAGAGGCCACGACACCAGGGGCGGCGCGCATGCAGGAGCGGACACGGAGGGCAACGGCGGTCGGTGCGACGGCGTTCGTGCTCGCGGGTTCGGCCGTGCTCGGCCTGCCCGGCACGGCGTCGGCCGAGACCAAGACCGTGGCGTGCGGCAGCACGGTGAGCGCCAAGCCCGGCGACACGATCAAGGCCACCACCCCGTTGCTCGGCCTCCCGCTCAACCTGGGGGTCGTCACCGAGGGCACCAAGGTCCTGACCGGCACCATCAACGCGATCCTCGGCACCCTCTGCCAGGTCACGGTCAACGTGGTCAACACCGTCGTCTCGCCGGTGCCGGTGGTCGGCGCCCCCGCGGCGAGCGCGATCAACCAGGGTGTCCAGGGCGTGACCAGCGGAACCCAGCAGGGCCTGTCCGCGCTGAGCGGCGGCCAGCCCGCCCCCGGCCAGCAGCCCGGCACCGGCGGCAACCCGCAGCAACCGCCGTCCGGCGGGACCGGAGGCGCGCCGCAGGGCGGCACCCCGCAGGGCTCCGGCGGCATCCCGGAAGCCAACAGCCCGCTGCTCCCCGGCTTCTCCGGCGGCGGCGCCAGCCCGGCGTTCGGCGGCTTCCCGTTCAGCATCGGGACCGGTTACGCGCCGATGCGCGACTACAGCGGCATCCCGTTCGCGACGGCCGGCCTGTTCACCCCTTCGCCGGCGATCCGGTACGGCAGCCAGATCCCGGGTTACGCCCCGCAGTACGGCCTCACCGGCCCGGACGGCACCGCGGCGGACGGCAGTTCCGGCGTCCAGACGGCAGGCCGCGCCGAAGCGTTGCCGTCCGCATCGGACGGTTTCACGAACGGGTCGAACCTGCCGCTGCTGATCGCGGTCCTGGCACTCTCCGGAGTCAGCGCGGGCCTCGTCCGCACCTGGGTGCTCCGCCGAATGGCCGCTGCGAATTGACCCGACTGCCGAGTATCTTTCACGTATCTCCTTCGTTGATCCTGGTGTTGCCTGGAACGACGCCCCCGTAATTCCTTGGAGGACAGTGCTCGTGCGGAAGATCCCCACCTGGCAGACGACCCGCCGCGCACTGACCGTCACCGCTGTCGCCGCCTTCGTGACCGGGGGAGCGTTCCTCTCCGCGGGCACCGCCTCGGCCGCCACGACGCTCGCGGGCACCTGTTCGGGCGCGGTGAACGGCAGCATGGGCGACACGGTCGCGGTGCAGGGCACATCGGTGAAGGAGATCGTCCGCAAGGGCGCGCAGGACTACGTCAACTCCCACCTCTGGACCGCCCTCTCGGTGTGGCCGAACACCATCGCCGACACCATCGCGGGCGAGGGCGCGCTCGCCGTCGGCCAGGTGCCGAACTCCGCCGGCGGCACGATCGCGGGCTCCGCGATCGGCAGCGCCGTCGCCACCGCGCTGAAGGGCTCCAACGGTCTCGGCGTGCTGGACAGCACCAAGACCGAGGTGCTCAACGCGGTCTCCGCGAACGTCGCGAAGAACTGCGGGCTGACCACCGTCGCCACGAACTACGCCCCGCCGTCCACGCCGGGCGCGGGCGGCACCGGCACCCAGCCGGGCGGCGGCACCGGGACCGTCCCCGGCGGCACCTCCGGCAACCTCGCCAACCTGAACCCCGGCACCGCCGGTGGCACGGGTGGCAGCGCGCCGATGCGCGACTACAGCGGCATCCCCACCGCGACCGCCGGCACGGCCGTCGCCCCGGGCGTGCGGTACCCGGCGAACGGCACCCTTCCGGGTGACGCCTCCGCGCCGCAGGCGGGGCAGGGCGACCAGAGCGGGCAGGGCGCCGACATCCGGGACGCCGGGAACGCGCAGTCGCTCGCCTCCAACAGCGCTTCGAACGACGTGCAGCTGCCGATGCTGCTCGCGGTGATCGTGCTGGCCGGGGTCACCGCCGGGCTCGTCCGGACCTGGGTGCTGCGCCGCGCGAGCTGACGCGCGCCAACCGACCCCGCCGTCCGGCCCCGCCGATACCCCCGGGTAGCCTTACCTGGACAAACCCTCCTGCCACGGACAGTCCGTGGCCGCGAGCCCATAGGAGGTGAGTGGTTGTGTCACGCCATTACGAGGTAATGGTCATCCTGGACCCCACGCTCGACGAGCGCACGGTCGCCCCGACCCTCGACACGTTCCTCAACGTGATCCGCACTTCGGGCGGAAGCGTCGAGAAGGTCGACGTCTGGGGCCGTCGTCGCCTCTCGTACGAGATCAAGAAGCACGCGGAGGGCATCTACGCCCTGCTCGACCTGAACTCGTCCTCGGACGCGGTGAAGGAGCTGGACCGCCAGCTGTCGCTGCAGGAGACCGTGCTCCGCACCAAGGTCATGCGCCGCGAGGTCAAGCGCGCCGCGGCCAAGCCCGCTGCCGCCAAGGCCTGAGCCCGAGGGGAACCCCGATGGCTGGAGACACCGTCATCACGGTGGTCGGCAACCTGACGTCCGACCCGGAACTGCGCTTCACCCCGTCCGGTGCGGCGGTCGCGAACTTCACCGTCGCGTCCACCCCGCGCACACTCGACCGGCAGTCCGGCGAGTGGAAGGACGGCGAGGCGCTGTTCCTGCGCTGCAACATCTGGCGGCAGGCGGCGGAGAACGTCGCCGAGTCGCTGACCCGCGGCGCCCGCGTCGTCGTGCAGGGCCGCCTGAAGCAGCGGTCGTTCGAGACGAAGGAAGGCGAGAAGCGCACCGTCGTCGAGCTCGAGGTCGACGAAATCGGCCCCTCGCTGCGCTACGCCACGGCCAAGGTCAACAAGGTCAGCCGCGGTGGCGGCGGCGGTGGTGACTTCGGCGGCGGCGGTGGCGGCGGCGGCAACCGCGGTGGCGGCGGCGCACCGGCCGACGACCCGTGGGGTTCGGCCCCGCCGGCCGGCGGCGGTGGCGGCGGTGGCTTCTCGGACGAGCCCCCCTTCTGATCTCGCACACATCCACAAGATTTGAATTCCAGGAGTAACCAGTGGCCAAGCCACCCATCCGCAAGCCCAAGAAGAAGGTCTGCGTGTTCTGCAAGGCCGAGAAGAAGGGCCGCCCGGAACTGATCGACTACAAGGACACCAACCTGCTGCGGAAGTACATCTCCGACCGCGGCAAGATCCGTGCCCGTCGCGTCACCGGCAACTGCAGCCAGCACCAGCGTGACATCGCCATCGCGGTCAAGAACTCCCGCGAGATGGCGCTGCTGCCCTACACCTCGACCGCGCGCTAAGGGAGGGCACTGACATGGCGAAGATCATCCTCACCACGGACGTGGCCAACCTCGGCGGCCCCGGCGACATCGTCGAGGTCAAGGACGGTTACGCGCGCAACTACCTGCTCCCGCGGGGCTACGCGATCGTGGCCTCCAAGGGCGCGGAGAAGAACGTGCGCACCATCCAGCGCGCGCAGGAGAGCCGTCGCATCCGCGACCTCGACCACGCCAAGGAGATCAAGGCGACGCTGGAGGGCCTCGGCGCCATCCAGCTGACCGGCAAGGCGGCCGAGGGCTCGAAGAAGCTCTTCGGTTCGATCACCGCGGCCGAGATCGTCGACGCGATCAAGGCGGCCGGTGGCCCGCTGCTCGACAAGCGCGTCATCGAGCTCCGCGACCACATCAAGACCGTGGGCAAGCACTCGGTCGGCGCCCGGCTTCACCCGGACGTGAAGGTCGACGTGCGGCTCGAGGTCAAGGCCGTCGCGCAGTAAGGCAGTACGTCGTGGAAGGCGGGTCGTCCCTGGTGGGCGGCCCGCCTTCACGCGTTTCGGGGGAACCCCGGACAGGCGGGCGGCGTCGGAGGAGAATGGGCGGGGACGCGAAGGGGATGGATCCGGATGGCCAATGAAGTCAACATGTCAGCACCGGCCGGTGGCGGTGGCTTCACGTTCGACGCCGACAAGATCGACGCCGTCATCAAGAAGTGGCAGGATCTGCGGGCCGACCTGAAGCGCGACTACGACGACGCCAACCTGATGGCGAACGTGAAGGCGCCCGGCAAGGAGTTCGCCAGCGAAGACTGGGAGAAGCTCGCGAACCCGTCCGGCAAGGCGTTCCTCGAGCAGAACCGCAAGATGCAGGAATACGTCACGAACTACATCGACGCGCTGACCGCGGCGAAGCAGAAGATCACCACCAAGGAGTCGGACACCCAGGCCGACATGGCGAAGACGGGGAACCAGGCCACGTGAACCGACGACTGCTCGCCGTCCCGGCACTGGCCTTCGCCGTGCTCGCCGTCGCCGGGTGCGGCGGCAAGACCAGGGGCACCGCCAACGCCGCGCCGTCGACCGCCGAATCGAGCAGCGAGACCCGCTCCGTGGCCGATACCGCGCCGCGGGTGCCGAGTCCGCTGAACACCGGTGCGATCACGTCGGACGCCTGCGCGACGCTGTCGGCGTCGGCGCGCTCCGACCTGGCGCTCGGCGAAGGCGAGCCTCGGACCACGGGCAACGGCCCGAGCTGCACGTTCACCGAGGCGGCCGACCCGGGCAACCAGATCGACGTGACCACGGTGACGGCGAACAAGAACGGCCTCCAGGACGTCTACGACACCAAGGCCAACGACGCCTACTGGGGCGAGACCCAGGCCGCCGGCTACCCGGCCGTCTACGCCGCGGCGGTCGACGACCGCAAGAACGGCAAGTGCGGCCTGTTCGTCGGGGTGACCGACGAGCTGGCGGTGAACATCCTGGTCCAGTACGACAACGGCGCCGGCGCTTCGGACCCGTGCCCGGTGGCGATGAAGTTCGGCGAGTCGATGATCCACACCCTGGGAGGCTGAGATGCTGGAACTGGTGCTGCTGGGCGGCTTCGCCGCCTACAACATGGCGACCACGCACTCCGACGACCACACCTCGACGCAGGGCGACCGGAAGATCGACTGCTACGACATCTGGGAGAAGATCACCCACGGTCCCGGCGCGGGCTCGATCGCGAACGGGCAATCGGCGGCGAGCCGGCTCAATGGTGCCTACGCCGAGCGCCTCAGCACGATCGACGGCCTGGCCAAGGAGATGGACGCGGCCTGGACGGGCGGCGGCTCCGAGGCCGCGCAGAACGCCGGCGCGCACCCGCTGCGGGTGTGGATGGAGGACTCCGGCACCAAGCTCACCGAGTCCGACAAGTACCTCGGCGAGCAGCACAACGCCTTCACCACCGTGCACACGCAGGTCCAGGAGGTCCCGAAGGACCCGCCGAAGAACAACCTGCTCAACGCCGTGACGCCGTGGACGACCGACACCGACCGGGCGATCCGCGACTACAACTCCAAGGGCCAAGCCAACGTCGACGCCTTCAACACCTACTACAAGGCGAGCAACGACAACGGCCAGAAGATGCCGGCATACTCCGCGCTCAAGGGGCAGCAGGAGAACGTCAACGTCGACGGCGGCAAGGACGGCAAGAAGAAGCCGGGCGGCGACGGCAACGGCAACGGCAACGGGACCGGCACCGGCACCGGTTCGGTGCCCGGCGTGAACATGCCGGGTGCGGGCAGCGTGCCGTCCTTCGGCGGCCAGCCGACCACGCCCGGCGGCAAGTTCGACCCGTCCCAGATCCCCGGTGGCAACTACACCCCGCCGAAGTTCGATCCCTCCCAGATCCCCGGCGGCAAGTTCGACCCGTCCCAGATCCCCGGCGGCAACTACACCCCGCCGAACTTCGGCGACGGCACCCACTCGTCCGGCTTCACGCCGCCGAAGATCCCCGGTGCCGGTGGGTTCGGCCCCGGCGGTTCGGGCGGCGCGGGCGACTTCTCGATCCCCGGCGCCGGGGGCTTCGGCCCCGGCGGTTCGGGCGGGATCGGCGACCCGTCGGCGGGCTTCGGGCCGGGCGGCGTGGGCTTCGGGCCCGGTGGCTCGACCGGCGCGGCCATGCCCGGCAGCGCGGGTGCGGGAGCGGGCGGCACGGGCGCCGGTGGCGGCGCGGCCGGTGCGGGCGGAGCGGCGGCGGGCCGCGGCGGTGCCACCGGGATGGGTGGCATGGGCGGCATGGGTCACGGCGCCAAGGGCCAGGGCGGCGGCGACGAGGAACGCACGTCGAAGTACCTCCTCGGCGACGACCCGAACGACATCTTCGGGACCGACGAACTCACCGCGCCGCCGGTCATCGGCGAGTAGCGCACGCGGGAGCGCGGGGCGCGTGCCAAGATGGGCGCGCCCGGCTCGCGCGGGTTCGAGAAACTGTTTTCGACTGGGGGAAGAGCGGTGCTGGACAGGCAAGTCACCATCACGACCGGCACCCTGCTCAACCTGATCCGGCGCCGGGGCGGCGAGCCGCACACGGTGCTCGCGGAGACGCCGACCTGGTACAGCGACGAGGCCCAGCGCGAAGAGGACGAGCGCGTCAACGCCGAGCTCGCCAAGGCCGGGCTGTTCGGCCCGCGCGGCATGCACCCCGGCTTCGTCGCGACGGTCGAGGCGATCGCCCGGCCGCAGCTGGAGTACTACGGCTGGATCGACGGCGGCTTCCAGGGCAAGCCGGTCAGCTACCGGCTGCTCGGCGGCAGCGCCGGCGGCGAGGCGTTCGTGCTGGCCAAGCACGAGGAGCTGGACGTCGTGGTGCTCGGGTCCTCGCGCCCCGGCGAGCTGCTCGACGACTTCCTCGGCCAGATCCCCAAGCTGGCACCCGGCCGCGGGACACCGCTGGCGGTGCCGAAGAGCCAGATCGAGGGAACCGCCCGGGGCGACGACGGCGAGTTCGCGGTGCTCCGCAACGACCGGCCGGCGGAGGGTTCGCAGGAGGCCGACGAGCTCCGCCGGATTCTCGCGTTGCGCCGAATGGGCAGCGGCAGCCTCTACGTCGCGGCCCGAAGCCGGACCGGCGCGCGGCACCGGATCGAACGTCCGGTGAACTACATCGATACGTCGGAAGGCCGGTGGCTGACCGAAGAGGTTCCGGGGCGTGGGGAGAACCGGATCGCCTTCACCCCGGCCGACCAGCGCGTTCTCGCTGACCGGTTACGCAGCGCACAGGGCCGGCTCACCGCGGCCTGATGCCGACGCCGTTCAGCCCACCGGGTGGTCGCTCTACCCTCCGTGATATTCATCCACAGGCCGTGGGGGTCAATGGGTTCGGGCTGGTCCACGACACGCCGAAGGACGGACTTCCCGCGACACGCCGCACGAGTTTTTCGCAAGTTCTCCACAGCTTGTTCACAGCCCTTGACCTGCGGTTTTGAAGAAGCCGATCACGCTTGTCCCCAACTTGTCCACAGCTCTCGCCGCACCTGTGATTGGTTACCCCCGTTCATCCACAGGTTGTCCACAGATGGGTCCCCACCCGGAATTGCCTTCGGCCTTGTGGGGGATCTAGCGTGCCGGCTCGAGCCTGTACTCACCGTGGCGCCCCGCGTGTCTGCGACAGCCGATCGACGTTGTCGTCGATCATCGGGGTGACGAGGTCCGGGTAATGGGGAAGCACGGGACGAGCCGCGTGCTTCGAGAGCGAAGATCCGGCATAATCGAACGGGTGTTCGACACGATGAGGAGGTGTCCGGGGCGGTGGCGCTGACCGACGACCGCAGTCCGATGTACGCGGAGTCCGACCCGGGTCCGAACGAGCCGCCGCCCGACGGCGGTGGCGGGGGTGGCGGCGGCGGGTTCGACCGCCAGCCGCCGCAGGACATCGCGGCCGAGCAGTCCGTGCTCGGCGGCATGCTGCTGTCCAAGGACGCGGTCGCCGACGTCATCGAGGCCCTCGGCCCCGACGACTTCTACCGGCCCGCGCACCAGGCGATCTACGACTGCATCCTCGACCTCTACGGCCGCGGCGAGCCGGCCGACCCGATCACGGTGTCGGCCGAGCTGGAGCGGCGCGGGGAGCTGGGCCGCGTCGGTGGCGCGCCCTACCTGCACACGCTGATCGCGACGGTGCCGACGGCGGCGAACGCCGGGTACTACGCGGAGATCGTCTCGGAGAAGGCGGTGCTGCGCCGCCTGGTCGAGGCGGGCACCCGGATCGTGCAGTACGGCTACGGCGCGGCCGCGGCCGACGGCGCGAACATCGACGAGGTGGTCGACCGCGCGCAGGCCGCGATCTACGACGTCACCGAGCGCCGGACCAGCGAGGACTACGTCGCGCTGGAAGAGCTGCTGCAGCCGACGATGGACGAGATCGACGCGATCGCGTCGCGCGGCGGCCAGTCCCAGGGCATCCCGACCGGCTTCACCGACTTCGACGAGCTGACCAACGGCCTGCACCCCGGCCAGATGATCATCGTCGCGGCCCGCCCCGGTGTCGGCAAGTCGACACTGGGCCTCGACTTCGCGCGGTCGGCGTCCATCCGGCACGGCATGACCAGCGTCATCTTCTCACTGGAAATGAGCCGGACCGAGATCGTCATGCGCATGCTCTCGGCCGAAGCGAAGATCCGCCTCGCCGACATGCGCGGCGGCAAGATGTCCGACGACGACTGGACGCGGCTGGCCCGCCGGATGAGCGAGGTGTCCGAGGCGCCGCTGTTCGTCGACGACTCGCCGAACATGACGATGATGGAGATCCGGGCCAAGGCGCGGCGGCTGAAGCAGCGCAACGACCTGAAGCTCGTCGTCCTCGACTACCTCCAGCTGATGACGTCCGGCAAGCGCGTCGAGTCGCGGCAGCAGGAGGTCTCGGAGTTCTCGCGGCAGATGAAGCTGCTGGCGAAGGAGATCGAGGTCCCGGTGATCGCGATCAGCCAGCTGAACCGTGGTCCCGAGCAGCGCACGGACAAGCGCCCGATGCTGTCCGACCTGCGTGAGTCCGGCTCACTGGAGCAGGACGCCGACCTCGTCATCCTGGTCAACCGCCCGGACGCCTGGGAGCGCGACGACCCGCGCGCCGGCGAGGCGGACCTGATCATCGCGAAGCACCGCGCCGGGCCGACGGCGACGATCACCGTCGCGCACCAGCTGCACTACAGCCGCTTCGTCGACCTCTCGCACGACTAGCCGAGGGCGCCGTACCCGCGGACGAACGCGGTGAGCAGGCGGCCGAAGGTGTCGCGGTCCTCGTCCGGCCAGTCCGCCATGACCTCCGCGAACACCGAGCGGCGGAACGCGTGCAGCTCGTCGAGGTGCGCCTGGCCGGCCTCGGTCGGCACGAGCACCGCACGCCGTCCGTCACGCTGATCGGCTTCGCGGCGGAGGAGTCCCTGCTCGACCGCGCGCGCCACCAGGCGGCTCGCGCGGGGCTGGTCGACGCCCATCGCCGCGCTCAACGCCGTCACCGTGCTGGGCTCGCCGCGGTCGCCGAGCTCCTCGACTACGTCGAGCAGTTCGTGCGCCGGGTCGTGCGCGCCGCGGCCCCTGGCCTTGCCGATCCGGCTCAGTGCCCGCCGCTGCTGGCTGCGGCGGATCGCGATCATGGCGCGCTCGACGTCGGCCACCGCGTCCGTCATGGTTGCTCCACCTCCGAACTGCATGTACTTTTACATGCAGTTGTTCAACGACATATCGGAGTCCTCATGAAACCCCTCGGCTGGTGGCTCCGCCACCTCCACGAGCTCCTCGAGTCCTCCATGGCCCGGGTCCTCGAAGCGGAATCGCTGACCCGGCGGCACTGGCAGGTACTCAACACGATCGCCCTCGGCGCCTGCACGCCGGAGGAGGTCGACGCGGCCATGGCGCCGTTCGTCGCCGCCGAGGGCTCGATGGCCCCGAAGGTGGCCGACCTGCGCGCCCGCGGCTGGGTCGCCGAAACCGGCGAGCTGACCGACGCGGGCCGTGCCGCCCACGCCCGCGTCGAGGAGCAGGTGAAGGCCTTCCGCGCCGCCGCGACGGACGGCGTCAGCGACGACGACTACCGGACGACGATCCGCACGCTGGAGCGGTGCGCGGCCAACCTCGAAGCCGCCTGAGGAATATCCCCGGGGCGCCCGGTGTCGAGTACTCTAGTAGTTGAACTTTCAATAACTGGAGCGCTCGATGACCCGCACCCCGGTCCTCTACCTCAGCCACGGCGCCCCGCCGCTCGCCGACGACGCCACCTGGACCCGCCAGCTCGCCGGCTGGTCGGCCGACCTGCCGAAGCCCCGCGCGATCCTCGTCGTGTCGGCGCACTGGGAGGAGGCGCCGCTGACCCTCGGCGCGACGACGACCGTGCCGCTCGTGTACGACTTCTGGGGTTTCCCCGAGCGCTACTACCAGGTGGAATACGCGGCTCCCGGCGCACCGGAGCTGGCCGCGAAGGTGCGTAAGCTGCTTCGCTCGACGGCCACGCCGGTGCACGACGCGCCGGAACGGGGTCTCGACCACGGCGCCTACGTGCCGCTCGTCGAGATGTACCCGGACGCCGACATCCCGGTGCTGCAGGTCTCGATGCCGTCGCTCGATCCGCAGGAGCTGTTCGACCTGGGCCGCAAGCTCGCGCCGCTGCGCGACGAAGGCGTGCTGATCGTCGGCAGCGGCTTCTTCACCCACAACCTCAGCGGCATGGCCCGCGCCACCGACGGGACGCCGCCGGCGTGGTCGGCCGAGTTCGACCACTGGGGCGACGAGGTCCTGCGCAGCGGCGACGTCGACACGCTGCTCGACTTCCGGCACAAAGCACCGGCGGCGGCGCTCGCGCACCCGCGGATCGAGCACTTCGCGCCGCTGTTCGTCTCCCTCGGCGCCAGCTCGGCCGAAGACTCTGGCCGCACCGTGATCGACGGCTTCTGGCACGGCTTGGCGAAGCGCTCCCTGCAGTTCTCCTGACCTCCCCGGAACACGAACGAACCCCAGGAGCCGGGTCGGCTCCTGGGGTTCGTCCTCTCCAGGGAAGGAGAGCCTTTTCGATAACCGCGATCGCGGGTCGGGGGCGTTCCGTGCGAGGTCACCCTCGCGGCGCGGTGGAACGCCTGCCCGTGACAGCGGAGTACTGGGGCCGGGCGGGCTCTTGCCGAACCCGCCCGGCGTCCGGAACTACTTGCGCTTGACCAGACCCAGCAGCTTCGCGAGGAAGCCGGTCGAGTCGAGGCCCGACATGGCCGGGACCTGCGCGGCCGGGGCCGCGCTGTCCAGGATCGGCAGCTTCGCGTTCACCGGCAGGGCCGGGGCGGCGGGCAGCGCGGCCGGGGCGGCCGGCAGCGCCGGGGTAACCGGCAGGGCGACCGGCAGAGCCGGGACGCCACCCAGGGCGGGCAGGGCCGGCAGCGCGACGGGCAGGCCGCCGGTCGGCAGGTCCGCACGCTCGGTGCCGGGCAGGGCGCCCAGGGCCGGCAGCGCGATCGGCAGGCCCGCGGTCGGCAGGTCGGCACGCTCGGTGCTGTGGCCCGGCAGGGCGCCACCCAGCGCCGACAGCCCGGTCACCGCGGGCAGCGCCGCGGTCGAGGGCAGGGTCGGCTTCGGCAGCGCCGGGACGCCGGAGACGCCACCCGGGGTCGGCAGGTGCGACAGCTGGGACAGCCCGGCCAGCGGGCTGGCCACCGGCGGCACGTCGGCGCGCTCGGCACCGATCGGGGCCGCGGTCGGCAGCGCGGTCGGCAGCGCGGGCAGGCCCTGGGTGGGCAGCCCAGCCGTCGGCAGGCCGCTGGCGAGCCCGGTCAGCGAGGGCAGCTCGTCGGCCGCCATCTCCGAACCGTCGACCGGGAACGCGATGGCGTCGTCTTCCCCGTCGATGCTCGTCATGTCGGTCGCGTCCGCCGTGGCGACACCGAGCAGCTCCAGGGGCACCCCGAAGATCTGCACCGGCAGCGCGAACGCGTGGTAGAAGTTGTAGCCCGACAGGCCGGACCCGTCGCCCGCGGTGGTGGCCTCGCCACCGTTCTCCGTGGTCAGCGTGTTGTCGCCGACGGCGTGCGCGACGCCGCCCGCGGTCACCGCGTCGCCGAACAGCTGCGCGATCGCGGTCACCGGCAGGTCGAGGATGTTGCCGGAGATCGCGCCCTCGACACCGGAGGTGGTGTCGTCGCCCGCGTTCTCGACCGAGGTCATGCTGACGCCGGTGCCGGTCGCGACACCCGCCGCGCTGACCGCGTCACCGAAGACCTGCACCACCGGCAGCGCGTCCGCGCCGACGATGTTGCCGGCCACCGCGCCACCGTCACCGTTGGTGGTGGCGTCGCCACCGGCCTCCGACGTGGTGTCGTTGGTGCCCAGGCCGTGGCCCAGCGCCGCACCCGCGACGCCGTCGCTGAAGACCTGCGCGACACCGGCGATCGGCGCCTTCACGATGTTGCCGGCCAGCGCACCGTCCTGCCCGTCGGTGAGGGCGTCGCCGCCCGCCGAGGAGTCGGTGATGTTGTCGTTCTCACCGGTGCCGATGCCCGCGAGGGCGGCACCGCTGCCGGCGGCCAGCACCGGGAGCGAGACCGGGGCCTCGATGATGTTGCCGGCGCCGGCGCCCGCGGGGCCGTTCGCCGTGACGTCGCCGCCCGCGTTGGACGTCGTGTCGGTCGAGCCCTTGCCGTGGCCCTGGCCGACGAACGCGCCACCGATGTTGGCGACCTGCACCGGCAGCGAAGCCGGCACGGTGCCCAGGTTGGAGCTCAGGAAGCCGTTGTCGTCGTGGGTGGAGCCACCGCCGCCACCGGAAACGACCTTGGTCTCCTCGGCCGAGCCGGAGCCCTGGCCGATGAACGAGCCGCCCACGCCGAAGACCTCGGCGGGCAGGCCGACCGGCACCTGGACGACGTTGCCCGAGCCGGACGAGTCGTTGCCCTGCGTGCCGTCGTACGCCCCGGCGGTGACCGTCTTGTCCTCGGTCGCCGTGCCGGTCGCGTTGCCGATGTGGCTGCCACCGATGCCGAAGACCTCGGGCGCGCCAGCGGTCTGGGTGTTGACGATGTTGCCGCCCAGCACGGAGCCGTTGCCCCGCGTGTAGCTGCCGTTGCCCGCGTTGGCGTCGGTGGTGTTGTCGTGCGCGGCGTTGGCCTGCCCGATGTAGGTGCCACCGATGCCGAAGGCCTCGACCGGCAGCGCGACCGACGGGTTCAGGACGTTGCCCGAGCCGCTCGCGTTGTCACCGGCGGTCTTGACGAAGCCGCCCGAGTCGACCGTGCTGGAGGAGCTGCCGGTCTCGGGGATGCCCGCCGTGGCGTTGCCGATCCACGAACCCGCGACACCCGCGACGTTCGCGATCGGGGACAGCGAGGCCGCCCCGCCGTTGCCGGACAGGAACGAGTCGTTGCCGCTCGTCTCGAGGTAGGTCGGGATGCCGAGGCTGCCCTCGCGCGTGTCCCCGGCCGTGGCGTCGGCGGAGGTGTTGCAGCCGTCGGAGTTCGACAGCGAGCCCCACACGGCGCCCGAGTTGCAGTTGAACTTGACCGGCAGGGCGATCGGCGCGCCGACCACGTTGCCGGAGCCGCTCGCCTGGTCGCCGGAGCTGAACAGCGAGCCGCCGGAGGTGGCGACCGTGTCGGCCGAGTAGCCGTGGCTCTGGCCGTTGCCGAGCAGGTACGACGCGGCGTTGCCGGTCACCTGCACCGGGGTGGCGAACTGGCCCGCCACCACGTTGCCGGAGAGGGCCGAGCCGTCGCCGTTGGTGTCGACGTTCCCGGTCTCGGTGGTGCTCTGGCTGGCCGACCCACCGGTCACGCGGCCGGTGCCGCCGGCGACGCCGCCGCCGTTCCCGGCGATCTGGACGGGGAGGGCCCAGTCGAGGGCGACCGCGTTGCCCGCGAGGCTGGAGTCCTCACCGGTCGTCGCGATGTCCTGGTTGTGCTCCCAGGTCTGGGTGTGGTCGCCACCCTCGACGTTCGCGTCGCCGATCACGCCGACCGCGTTGTCCACGATCTGGATCGGGACGACGACGTCGCCGGTGACCTTGTTGCCCTTGAGGTTGTTGTGGCCCGGGGTGAAGGCGCCCGCGCCGTCGGCCTTGGTGGCACCGCCGAGGGTGCTCTGGCTGATCGGGCTCGCTTCGTCGAGCTGCTTGACGGCCTCGTTCGCGGCCTTGGTGACCGGCTTGGTGCTCAGCTCCGTCTGCCCGGCGGGCAGGTCCAGCTGACCGAACGGGGTGCCGACCGCGTTGTTGGCTTCCTGGATGGGAGCCGTGACGTTCAGGTCGAGCGGGGAGGCCGGAGCGTCCGGGTTGACGTTCTCGTCGGCCGAGGCGATGCCGGTACCCAGCATCAGCAACCCACCCGTGACAAGTGCGGTCTGGAGTCCGCGCTTTGCCCACGTCTGCATGGGGTTTTTCTCCTTTATTTCGGGTTCCCTTGCGGGCTTGTGGGGGTGCGCTCGTCGAAGTCGAAACGGAGTCCGAGCCGCACCCGAGGGGGAAGGAACTTCATGCGGGCGCACAAAAGCGCACCGCCGTGTCACGGGCTTTTCGCGGACGCAGGGCCGTCAGATGAAGACGGACTTGGGCGCGTCAGCGACCCGTGAAGGGAGGTGTTCAGTCAGGAGTGACGCCGGGCTGCTCGCCCGGGGTGCGCATCGCGGTGCGCAGGCCGGCGCGGCTCATGGCCGCGACGGCGGAGTCGACGGCTTCGGTCGTCCAGAACGGGACGCCGAAGTTGAGGCCGTCGAGGTGACCACCGGGGGCAGTGCTGCCACCCGGGGCGGTGGGGACGGACGGCGCAACCGGAAGCTGCACCGGGGTCAGCGGCGACGGCAGGTCGCGGTGGGAATCACGGGACTCGCCCGCGGCACCGGTGACGTCGTCGTGCTGAAGACCCGTCGGCATCGCGAGCGCGGCTCGCAGCGCGGCGGGGAGCTGGACGGTCGTGACGGCGACCGTGTCCGTGGTCTGGCCGACGCCCGTGGTGACCGGCTCCTGCTCGACCGGGGTGAGCCCCGGGAGCGGAACCAGGTCGCCGTGGCCGGCCGGGTCGAGCAGCTGCCACACGTCGTGGGCCGGCTCGGGGGTGAAGGTCTGCTCGAGGACCTCGCGGGTGTCCTGCGGCTCGCGGACGATGTGCTCGACCGCGCCGAGCGTGCGGGTCGCCGGGCTGACGACGGCTTCCTCGGCGAGGTCCGAGACCGAGTCGCTGACGCGGTCGGAGACCTCGTGGCCGAGGACGCGGGCGCACGGCTCGCTCCACGCCGTGGCGTCCTGGTGGCAGTCCGAGGCGGCGACGTCGCTCGCGGCGTCCGAAGCGCCGTCCTTCACGTCGCCGAGGCTGCCGGTCGCGGCCGCGGCGATCGGAGCGGTGCCCACCTCGACGGTGTCCGCGGAGGCGGTCGCGCCGGACACGAGCCACGCGGCGGCGGTGCCGGCCACGGCCCCGCCGAGCACGAGCAGCGCACGCGACACGAGCCGGCCGGCGCGCTTGGCGCCCTGCCCCTCGTTCGTCGCGTGGTCGGCCACTGGTGCATCTCCTGGTGCTCGGTGAATGTCCGGCGATGAGCCGTTGCGGAAGCGACCTAACCAAATCCGCGACGCCGCTCGCATCCTCGACACGACTTGATGCCCCCATCGTGTGAAGAACACAGCGTGCGATCGGCTTTCACGGCGGGTGATCACGGCTGGCCGTCGAGCGTGTCGGACTCGGCTCGCGGAAAGCGGCCGAATCGGACGGTGTTGCCAGTACGGTGAGCCGGTGAGCCACGCGCGACGCGAAGACCCGTTCCTGCCGGAGCACGAGGACATCACCGGGCTGATCCCCCGGGGCCTGCGCATCAGCGCGGCGCTGGCGTGGCGGTTCATCGTGGTGGTCGCCGCGCTGTACGCCGTGGTCTGGGTGATCGGCTACCTCTCGGTGGTCGTCATCCCGCTGTCCATCGCCCTGCTGGTGTCGGCGCTCCTCGCGCCGGCCGTGCAGAAGCTGGTGGCGGTGAAGTTCCCGCGCGGGCTGGCGACGGCGATCGTGCTGATCGCCGGGCTGGCCGTGCTGGGCGGGCTGCTGACGTTCGTCATCACGCAGTTCTCCTCCGGTCTGCCGCAGCTGCAGCAGCAGGTGAACGCGAGCCTCGACCAGATCAAGAACTGGCTCCTCAACGGACCGCCGCACCTGCGCCAGGAGCAGATCCAGGACTTCATCAACCAGGCGATCGGCTTCATCCAGAACAACCAGGCGTCCATCACGACGACCGCGCTGACGACGGCCAGCACGGTCGGCGAGATCCTCACCGGCTTCCTGCTGACGCTGTTCATCACGATCTTCTTCCTCAGCGGCGGCGACGGCATCTGGACGTTCCTCGTGCGCGCCGTGCCCGGCCGGGTGCGCAACCGCGTGGACGTCGCCGGCCGCCGCGGGTTCGCGTCGCTGGTCAGCTACGTGCGGGCGACGGCGGCGGTGGCCGTGGTCGACGCCGTCGGCATCGGCGTCGGCCTGTGGATCATGGGTGTCCCGCTGGTGATCCCGCTGGCGACGCTGGTGTTCATCGGCGCGTTCATCCCGATCATCGGCGCGGTCATCACCGGCGGCGTCGCGGTGCTGATCGCGCTGGTGACGAACGGCTTCATCGGCGCGGTGATCGTGCTGGCCATCGTGATCGGCGTGATGCAGCTGGAGAGCCACATCCTGCAGCCGCTGCTGCTCGGGCGGGCGGTGAAGCTGCACCCGCTGGCCGTGGTGCTCGCCATCACCGCCGGCCTGGTCGCGGGCGGCATCGCCGGCGCGCTGCTGGCCGTGCCGCTGCTCGCGGTGCTCAACGCCGGCGTCCGGTCGCTGCTGCACGAGACCAACCCGGACCCGGCGGAGGTGGACGTCCTCAAGGACCAGGCCGCGCAGCCGAACGACGCCGAACCCGGGGGGCCGGACGCCGAAATCGCGACGGTCGGCGAGGAGGAAGCCGCCGCTTCGACGGCCGAGCCGCCGAAGCGCGACGAAAAGTCGTGACCACCCGGCGGTCCCCGGACCCGATCACGCCCATGTGGCGGGGCGTGATCGCGTTCCGCTGGCTCACGTGGGCGTTCGCCTGCGGCACCGTGATCGTCCAGAGCGGTCACTACCAGCGCGAAGGGCTGGCGTGGGCGATCGTCGGCGTGATGGCGGTGTGGTCGGTCGTCAGCAGCTTCCTCTACCTGCGCGAGCGGACGCGGCCGCCGGCGCTGGTCGTCTTCGACTTGGTGTTCACCACGGCGTTGCTGCTGACCTCGCCGTGGGTGCTCAGCGACGCGCAGTTCGCCTTGAACGTCCCGCTCATCACCACGGTCTGGGCGGCCGTGCCGCCGGTCGCCGCGGGCGCCCGCTTCGGCGCGAGCGGCGGCGTGCTGGCCGGGCTGGTCGTCGGCGTGGCGACCGGGCTGGCGCGGGAGAAGTTCGACCTCGACGTCGCCCGGGACGGCGTCCTGCTCGCCGCCGCCGGCCTGCTGGTCGGCATGGCCGCGACGATGGGCCGCCGGTCCGCGGCGCGGCTGGAGCAGGCGCTGCGGAAGGAAGCGGCGACGGCCGAGCGCGAACGGCTGGCCCGGTCGATCCACGACAGCGTGCTGCAGGTGCTCGCCCGGGTCCGCAAGCGCGGCAACGAAGTCGGCGGCGAGGCGGCGGAGCTGGCGCGGCTGGCCGGCGAGCAGGAGATCGCCCTGCGGTCGCTGGTGACGACCGAGCCGCTGACGCCGAACGACAGCGGAACGCTGAGCCTGCGCGCGGCCTTGCAGCTGCTCGCGACGTCGGCGGTGGAGGTCTCGACCCCGGCGGACGACGTCGAGCTGCCGGCGCACGTGACCGAGGAGCTCGTCGCCGTCACCCGCGAAGCACTGGCGAACGTCGAGAAGCACGCGGGCCCCGGCGCGCACGCGTGGGTGCTGCTGGAGGACCTCGGCAGCGAAGTCGTGGTGAGCATCCGCGACGACGGACCGGGCATTCCGGACGGGGTTCTCGAGCGAGCGGCAGCGGAAGGGCACCTCGGCGTGGTGGAATCCATCCGGGGGCGGGTCCGCGATCTCGGGGGGAGCGCGACCCTCGACACCGGGCCCGGTCAGGGCACGGAGTGGGAGGTCAAGGTGCCGAGCACGAGGGGTGCGGAATGAGCGAGCCGCGGATTTCGGTCATGGTGGTCGACGACCACCCGATCTGGCGCGACGGCGTGGCCCGCGACCTGACCGAGCACGGCTTCGACGTGAAGGCGACCGCGCCGGACGCCGACGCGGCGCTGCGCATCGCGCGGACCGTCCGGCCGGACGTCGTGCTGATGGACCTCAACCTCGGGACCACGTCCGGGGTGGACGCCACCCGCGAGATCACGTCGGCGCTGCCGTCGACGAAGGTGCTGGTGCTGTCCGCGAGCGGCGAGCACAAGGACGTCCTGGAGGCGGTGAAGGCCGGCGCGTCCGGCTACCTGGTCAAGTCGGCGTCCGCGGCGGAGCTGGTGGACGCCGTGCACCGGACCGCGGCCGGCGACCCGGTGTTCACGGCGGGACTGGCCGGGCTGGTGCTCGGCGAGTACCGGCGGATGGCCGACGCGTCCACCGGCGACACCGCGGGTGCCGAGCCACCCCGGCTGACCGAGCGCGAAACCGACGTCCTGCGCCTGGTCGCGAAGGGGCTGACCGCACGGCAGATCGCCGAGCGGCTGGTGCTGTCGCACCGGACGGTGGAGAACCACGTGCAGTCGACGCTGCGGAAGCTGCAGCTGCACAACCGCGTCGAGCTGGCCCGCTACGCGATCGAGCACGGCCTCGACGAGGAGTGACCCTCACGGCAGGACGGCGAGGCCCGACCAGTCGCCCGGGGGCAGGGTGGCCGCGCCGAGGCGCCACCGCGGTTCGCCGGGGTGCCAGGCCGCGATGACGCCGTCGGCGAGTACGAGGTCGCCGTCCGCGGTCCAGTCGAGGCCGCCGCCGCGCTTGAGGTGCTCGGTCACGTACGGCATGCCCGGGGCGTGTTCCCAGGTCAGCGTGTCCGGGCGGAGCAGCCAGACGTCCCGGACCTGCGTGTTCGTGCCGCGGTAGGCCGCGTTCGCGAAGTCGGCCGCGATCAGGACGCCCTCGCGCGAGGGGACCACGGTCGGCTGGCCGCCGATCGACGGCCGGCTGAGCTGCTTGCGGCTGCGGTCGCGCAGGTCGACGAGGGTGAGGTCGGTCAAGCCGTCGAGCAGCATCCGGTCCCCGGCGACGGCGAGGATGCGCGGGGCCTGCTCGACCGTGCGGCCGGTCGCCGGGTCGATCAGCGCGTCGGTCGATTCGGCGGCGCCGGAGTTGATGGTGATCAGCAGGCCGTGCGCGCTCTCGGCGCGGACCCGGGTGCGGCAGCTGGCGGGCTGGCCGCGGTCGGGCTCGCCACCGGCCAGCGGGACGTGCTCGAGCCGGCAGGTGTCCGGCGCGTCCTGCCGGATCAGCCACACCCCTTCACCGGCGGCGTCCGGCGCGACCGACCAGGCGCGGCCGAGCGCCCGCGGCGGGGTCGACGGGCCGGTGTAGCCGAGGATTTCGAACGGCTCGATGCTGTGGGTGTAGGGCGGGTAGGCGGTCAGGACGGCGGTCTTCCCGACCCGGAGCACGCTCAGGCCGATGTCACCGCCGGGGTAGCCGGGCGGCGTGGCGGCGGTGCCGCGGTCGGCGTCGAACAGGGTGGGGCCGGTGGTGGGGAGCAGCGCCGTGACCCCGATCCCGCCGGTCGCCCGGACGCCGGTGAGGCCTTCCGGCAGCGGCGCGGGGGTCGTCGACGGTGCCGTCGTGGTCGGTGGCGGCGGTGGGGCGTCTTCGCCGGTGCACGCGGACAGCAGGACCAGCGCCGCGCAGACGGCGGCACCGCGGAATACGGGTCCGTTCAGGGTTTTCCCCCGATCTGCGTGGTGAGATCCGGTTCTACCATCGTGACCATGGGCGAGGAAGAGAACGCGGCGGCGGAACGGGCCACCGAAACCAAGCCGTTGAGCGAGCGCGATCTGCGGGTCTCCGACGACGAGCGCGAGCACGTCGTCGGCGTGCTCCAGAAGGCGATCGGCCGCGGCATGATCGACCTCGACGAGTTCACCGAGCGGACCGACCGCGCGCTGGCGTCGAGGACGCGCGGCGAGCTGAACGCGGTGCTGGCCGACCTCGCCGGCCTGTACCACCCGAGCGCGGCCGTCGCCGCCGCTCCGGCGTACGCGCCGCCGCCGGTGGGCTACGCGCCCGGCCGGCGGTTCGAGCTCAACGCGAAGTACTCCTCGCTGCACCGCGGCGGCCCGTGGGTGGTGCCGTCCGAGCTGGTCGTGCGCAACAAGTACGGCTCGACGAAGCTGGACTTCACCGAGGCCCAGGTGCAGTCGCCGGTGGTGCACATCGAGCTGGACGCCAAGTGGGGCTCGGTCGAGATCATCATCCCGGAGCACGCCGCGGTGGACCTCAACGCGATCAGCGACGTGAAGTTCGGCGCGATGGAGGACAAGACGCGCAGCAACGGCCGGATGGGCAACCCGCGCTACGTGCTGAGCGGCCGCGTCCACGGCGGTTCGCTGGTCATCCGGCACCCGCGGCGCGGCCTCTTCGGCTAGCCGGGGTCCCTCTGCCCCCGGCGTCAAGGAGGCCTCCCCGCCCAGGCATCGGGCGGGGAGGCCTCCGTTTTCGGCTAAGCGGTCCGCAGGTTCTTCACGACGAACCGGACGAGAACGGCGAACGCGACGGCGGCGAGCCCGGCGACGACGTGCAGCCCGCCGGCGAACCCGTAGGACCGGACGACGGCGCTGCCCAGCGTCCCGACGGTCGCGAGACCGAGCGAGTAGCCGAACTCGTTGACGGTCTGCGCGAGCGCGGAAGCGGTCCCGGCCTTGCGCACGGGAACCGAGCCGACGACGAGATCGGTGCCCAGCGCGACCATCGGCCCGACCCCCAGCGACGTCACGGCGAACCCGAGCGCGGGCCAGACGGGTCCTCCGGCCGGCTCGACGACCGCGAGGATCGCCATCCCGACGGCGGCGAGCGCGACCCCACCGGCGATCAGCACCCGCGGCGCGATGCGGCGAACGAGCACGGGAGCGGCGAGGAAGCTGACGGTCGAGGCGGCCATCCCGGGCAGCAGCCCGAGCGCGGCCCCGACCGGCGAGAGCTGCTGCGCGACCTGGAAGAACTGCGCGACGAACAGCATCGTGGTGCCCCCGAGCATGCTGAACAGGAGCATCCCGCCGAGCGTGGTGCGGAACGCCTTCGCGGCGAAGAGGCTGAAGTCGACCAGGGGCTCTTCGAGCGTCCGCTGCCGCTTGACGAAGACGTACCCGACGACGACACCGACCACCAGGGCGAGCACCGGGACGAGGCGGAAGCCGTCGCGGGCGAGCTCCTTGACGCCGTAGACGGCGGGCAGGATGGCGGCGAGCGAGAGGCCCACGCTGGGCAGATCGAGGCGCCCGGCGGTTTCGTCGCGGTATTCGGGCAGCAGCTTCGGGCCGATGACCAGCAGCAGGACCATGGCGGGAACGCCGAGCAGGAAGACCGAGCCCCACCAGAAGTGTTCGAGCATGAAGCCCCCGACCACCGGCCCGACGATCGCCCCGACGGTGAAGCACCCGGCCCAGATCCCGATCGCCTCGGCCCGCTGCCGCGGGTTCTCGAACATGGCCCCGATCAGCGAAAGCGTGGACGGAGCGAGCGTGGCCCCGGCGATCCCGAGCGCCGCCCGCGCGGCGATGAGCATCCCGGCACTGGTGGCGAACGCGGCGACGACGGAGGCGACCCCGAAGGCGGCGGCCCCGATCAGCAGGAGCTTCCGCCGCCCGATCCGATCCCCGAGCGTCCCCATGGTGACCATGAACCCGGCGACCATGAAGCCGTAGGTGTCCATGATCCAGAGCTGTTCGGTCCCATCGGCGTGCAAGCTGACGGCGAGCTTCGGCAGCGCGAGAACGAGCACGAAGACGTCGAGCGAGACGAGCAGAGCCGGCAAGGCCAGCACGGCCAGCCCGACCCACTCCCGACGCCCGGCCCTGACTTCGGCAACCGGAGCGGAGATGGTGGCGGTCATGTGAGGTCCTCTCGACTCGACGGGGGTTCTTCACCTGTTCGTCGAGCGGGAGGGGCTGGGATCGACAAAGCCGGGGGAGTTTTTGAAAGGCCGGGGTTGTCCACACCCCTCGAACAATGTGGACAACCCCGTACGCCCAGGTTCGCACAAGCCGGCACGGTCGGTGATGACCGATAGACTGAAAGTGGGGGGGGCGCCCCGGCGGGTTTGACGCCACGAGCCGGCAGCCCGCCGCCGTCGCCAGGCCGTGCACCCGCGTGGGGGCCGGCCGGCCGATCAGGGGCGAGCTGCCGCGCGGGCTGCCGCCGGGTCCGAGGTGGCCAGGGCTGCGTCGGCCAGGGCTTCGCACTCGGCGAGGGTCGTGGCGGCCAGGCTTGCGCCGACTGTGCGGATCGCCGGGGCGTTCATCGACAGGCTCGTCAGGCCCAGGCCGGCCAGGACCAGGGCCAAGCGCGGGTCCGCGGCCGCTTCGCCGCAGACGCCCGCCGGTTTGCCGGTGGTCTTGGCCGCGTCGCCGATCAGCTTCAGCAGGCGCAGAAGGGCCGGCTGCCAGGGATCGTTGAGCTTTGCGACCGCGCCGAGCTGGCGGTCGGCCGCGAAGGTGTACTGGGCCAGGTCGTTCGTGCCGACCGAGACGAAGTCCACCGCGTCGAGGATTTCGCGGGCGCTGAGCGCGGCCGCCGGGATCTCGATCATCACGCCCGCCCGGGGGATGCCCGCCGCGCGGACGCGGTCGGCGAACCAGGCGGCTTCCTCGACCGTCGCGACCATCGGGGCCATCACCGAGACCTCGGCACCCGAGTCTTCGGCCGCGCCCGCGATCGCTTCGAGCTGGCGGTCGAGGACCTCGGGGCGGTCGAACGCCACGCGCAGCCCGCGGACGCCGAGCGCCGGGTTGGGCTCGGCCTCCGGGGAGAGGAAGGCCAGCGGCTTGTCGGCGCCCGCGTCCAGCGTGCGGACGATGACCGGCTTGCCGCGGAACGGGGCGAGCACCGCGGTGTACGCCGTGCGCTGGTCGGCGACCGACGGCTCGTCCGAGGCGTCGAGGTAGCAGAACTCGGTGCGGAACAGGCCGACGCCCTCGGCGCCCGCGTCCGCCGCGGCCTGGGCGTCGGCCGGGGAGCCGACGTTGCCGTAGACCTTCACGCGGTGGCCGTCGGCCGTCGCGCCGGTGCCGTTCCACTCGGCGAGCTGGGCCACCGTCGCCGTGACGACCGGCGCCGACGGGTCCGCGACCTCGACGACACCCGTGTCGCCGTCGACCGCAAGCGCTTGCGCGTCGAGCGCCAGCAGCCCGCGCACCGCGACGACGGCCGGGATGCCGAGCGCGCGCGCCAGGATCGCGGTGTGGCTGGTCGGGCCGCCTTCTTCGGTAACCAGGGCGAGGACCTTCGCCGGGTCGAGGCCCGCGGTGTCGGCCGGGGCGAGGTCGCGGGCGACCAGCACGGTCGGCGACGTCAGTTCGGGCACGCCCGGGGGCGCGATGCCGAGCAGCTCGGCGATCAGGCGGTCACGCACGTCGCGGACGTCGCGAACGCGCTCCGCCATGTACCCGCCGGCCGCGGCGAGCGCTTCGGCGAAACCCTCGGCGGCCTGGTAGACGGCGCGCGCGGCGGGCAAGCTCTGGGTCTTGACCAGCTGTTCCGCCTGCGAAGCGAGCGCCGGGTCGGCGGCCATCGCGGCGGTCGTGATCAGGATCGTCGCCGCTTCGCCGGTCGCGGTCTCGGCCTGTTTCTCCAGGCGGCCGGCGACGATCGCGGCGGCGGGGGCGATCCGGGCGGCCTCGGCGGCCGGATCGGCCGGGGCCGGGGTGGCGGCGGGCTCGCCGAGCGGCTCCGCGACGCGGACGACGGGACCACTGGCACGGCCGGGGCTGACGGCGACCCCGGACAGAGAGTCAGACATGGTCTAGACCATAGCTCAGATACGTCTGGATATCTCGTGGTGGCGGGCACAAACCGCGTTGCTTGACCTGTTCGAGCACCGGCCCGACCTCCTCGCGCCACCACGCTTCGGCCAGTTCGTCGCGGCTGTGGACCGGCCGTCCGGCCAGCATACGGCGGAATCCCCAGGCCTCGGCCGAGTCGGCGAGCCGGAACCAGTCGGCGGGGTCGTCGAGCCAGAGCCCGAGGCGGACGTCGTCGGGCAGCGGGACGCGCTCGAGGAACATCCGCTCGGCGGTCTTCGACGGCAGGTCGGCGAGCGTCAGGCAGCGCAGCGCGCAGGCGACCGTGCTGATCCAGCGGACCCGCGCGCGGATGACCCGGGCGCCGCGGGCGCGGGCGATGGCGACGCGGTGGTGACCGTCCTCGACGAAGAACATGTCGGACAGCCGCACGAGCCGCACCGGCGGCAGGTCCGCGGACGTCCGCGTCAGGTGCTCCCACCGGTCGCGCAGCGCGCGGTTGCGCGGCCGGAACTCGCGGTCGAAGTCCCCGGCGCGAGCGACCGTGCCGACGACACCCTCCAGCGGCACGTCGTAGACGCCTTCGTCGAGTTCGGTCTGCTTGCCGAGCGCCTTGAGGGTCTCGTCGAGCGGCATGATCGCGAGGCGGTCGGGCCGTCTGGCCTCGGCGATCGCCCGCAGCTGAGCGGCGTAGCCGCGCCACCAGGCCGAACCGAACGAATCGCCCATGTGACGGGCAACACGCACGGCGGCGCGATCATTCCTCCAGGTCGGCGGCGGTCGGGTAGGACGGCTGCGCGCCGGGCCGCGTGACGCTGAACGCGGCGACCCGCACCGCGCGCCCGGCCGCCGTGACCAGGTCTTCGCCGTCGGCGAGGGACGCGGCGAGCGCGCCGGCGAACGCGTCCCCGGCGCCGGTGGTGTCGACCGCTTCGACCTTCGGCGACGCGACCTCGGTGACCCCGCCGGCTTCGACGACGACCGCTCCGGCCGCCCCGAGCGTGACGACGGCGGCCCGCGGCCCGAGGCCGAGCAGCTTGCCGAAGTCGGCGCCGGGCCCGGTCAGCCACGCGGCTTCGTGCTCGTTGACCAGCAGGACGTCGAGCTTGGCCAGTGTCGCCGGCGAGAGCTTCGCCGCGGGCGACAGGTTCAGCAGCACCTTGACGCCGTGCTCGGCCGCCCGCGCGACGGCGTGCTCGACGGTCGGCAGCGGCACCTCGAGCGAGAGGACCACGACCTCCACCCCGTCGAAGACGGCGTCGACGTCGCCGGGTGCCAGGCTCGAGTTGGCGCCGGGGGAGACGAGGATCGAGTTCTCGCCGTCCGGGGTGACGGTGATGTAGGCGATCCCGGTCGGCCGGTCGCTGGTGCGCACGAGCCCGGTGTCGACGCCGGCGGCGCGGAGGGAGTCGAGCAGCAACCGGCCGTAGGGGTCGTCGCCGACGGCGCCGAGCAGCGCGACGTCCGCGCCGAGCCGGCCGGCCGCGACCGCGGTGTTGGCGCCCTTGCCACCCGGCGAGAGCACGGTGTCCCCGCCCAGCACGGTCTCCCCACCACCCGGCCGCCGGTCCACCGCGACGACGAGGTCGGCGTTGGCGGATCCCACAACGAGAACGTCGGAGTTCATGCCCGCACTGTGCCACGAACCCGGTCCGGACCAGGTCAGGACCGGCGGGCAAGAGGAAAGTGAAGGTTTTTGTAACTTATCCGGGGCTGAGTGCGACAATCATGCGAGCAGCGGATGCCCGTCACTCGATCGGGGGATGTCCGTCCCCCGGCCGTCACTTCGCGGACCGGTCCCGCTCTCCAGGTGCGTCATCACGCTCGACGTGGTGGTGACGTTGCCCCAACCGGCGCGAGCCGGGCAGGGCATCGGGTCGCCGGCGCCGATCACGTAGCCCCCCGAGTGATCGGCGTCGGCGGCGCCCCTTCGAGGCCCGCCTCGAACTCGCGGTACCGGTCCGGCCGGTACGCGAGCATCGCCTCCCGGACCTGACGGGCGGCGGCGTCGCTGAACGCCTCCGGCAGCCGGTACGCCCCCTTCTCGCCGGGCAGGCGGTGATCGCCCAGCTGGGCACCGAGCTGCCACAACCCCCGCAGATCGCCGCGCCGTCCGTCGGCGAGGAACAGATCGACCACCCGCAGGACGAGGCCGTCGTGATCGATCGCCGTCACCCTGACCTCGGCCACCTCGGCCCATTCGAGGTCGAACGTCGTCTGGCCACGACGGCGCCAGCCGATGCCGTCGCTCGAAATGATCACCGCGGTGGCGTTCTCGTTCGAACGGTAGGCGCGAGGTGTGCAGGGATAGAGCAAGATCGGGGCGGCGAGGCCCAGCGAGCCCGACGCGGTGAGGACCTCCCGCGCGTCGGCCGAACCGACGAACGCGCCGGTGACGGCGCAGGCCGCACCAGCCACCATGATCGAACCGGCGAGCCGCCAGTACCGCTGAGCCGACCACTCGCTCGGCGCGATCTTTCGGCGACCGCGCCCACCGCCCGGCCCGGATCCGGCAGCCAGTACACACGCCGGCGCCACGAGCCCGGCGGTCGGCTGCCACGGCGAGACGCGATGGCGCAACCGCTTGCGCCGACGCAACACCGACCAGGCGCCGAGGCCGAGAACGAAGACGACACCCGGGGCGATCGCCCACCACACCACCAGTTTGCCGGCGGCACGCCGGAACTCCCGGCTCCCCTCCACAGGTACCGGCTTGCCGATGTCGTCCGGCGTCAGCTCGTTCAAGCGGAACCGCGCCGACCGGATCGCACCGTCTTCAGTCGTCACATCCGCGGTGCAGAACCAGTAGTAGCCGATCCCACCGCGGCTGATCGGACCGATCCGGTCGCAGGACGTGACCCGCGCGATGGCGTCCGCGTCGCCCGGGCGGTCCGGTCCGTACTGGACCATGCCCCGCGCGGTCGTGCTCCACAGCGCGAGGACCACCACGGCGACGAGCAACGCCTGCGCCACGATCTTTCCCCACCTCGGCCGGCGGACGACGGGAACCGATTCGTAGCCACTCGTCAGCGTCGTCAACGGCTCACTCCAGCGAACCGGAAATCCGCTGTGCCCCGGCCTGCCCCGAGAAGGGCTGCTGCTCGTCGTCGGCAGTAACCGGACCGGATCGGGGTACCCGGTCGACCGGGTAGTGGGACGTGTGGTCTTCCGGGACGATCGACGTCGCATCGCGGTCGCGTTGGTAATCGCCGGCGGACTGACCCGGCCCGGTAGTCATCTGCTCGAAGAACTTCATGAAGGCTTCGCGCCCGGCGGCGACCCCGAAGCCTTCGAACATCTGCCCGGCCGCCTCCGAGGCAGCCTCCGGCAACTGGCCGAGCCGGCTCAGCATGCGCTGCGCGATGGGTTCCAGGACGCTGCAGATCGACCGCAAGAAGTCCCTCGCCTTGGCGAACGCCCTGGCCAGCCGCCCACACTCCTCGACCATCTTTTCGCCTTGTTGAACCGCGAAAGGCATGCCTTCAGCGGCGAGCCCGGCCGGGTACGCGGGTGGTGGGTACCGCATGAGGATCTTGACGATCTTTGCGAGCGTGTCGGTGATGAGGTCGCGGATGAGCGTGCGAACGACGTCGAGGATCGTCTTGCAGATCCCGATGACCAGTGCGACCTTCGTCGCGGCATCGGACAGCGCCGCGTACGCGTCCAACTGTTGCTGGACGTACACCCGGTACTGGTCGGCCACCTTGCCTTTCCAGTCGAGGCAGTTCTTCCGGACTTCGGCGGTCAGCTGCTCGGCGGTCTCCTGGACGCGCTTGCCGATCGTCTCCCACTTCTTGCCCTCGAGATCGAGCGCGTCCTGGTCGCCACTGACCCAGTCCAACGGCTCCTTCAAGAAGTCGATGTGCTCGATCAGCCAACCGAAACCCCAGCTCAAGAGCGTCTCGAACGGGTCCTTGATCAGGTCCTTGACGCCGAAGCCGGCGTTCGCGAGCGCGAAGAGACCCTCCGTCCAGTCGCCCTCCAGGATCTTTTCCGCGCCACCGACGAGGTCTTGGAGCCCGCCGGCGCCCTCGAGAGCGCTGTCCACCTGGTACTTCTCGGCGTCGGTATCTTTCTTCGCCTCCTCGAGCATGGAGTCCTCAGCCACCGCGCACCTCCGAAGCGCGGTTCACCAGCGCCGAAGCGGACTCCTCGTCCACCCGCCGCGCCCTCGCCCAAGTTCGCACTGCCTGCACGTGGTAGTCGGCGCCCTTCACCGCCGAATCCAACGCCTCGCGTGCTCCGCTCGCGACGTTGTCGCACCACAGGTCGAGGAAGCAGAGCCGGCCGATCAGACCGAAGGCGTCAGACCCGATCGAATCGTTCTTGCTCAGCTCGACGGCTTCTTTCAGCACCCCGAACGTCGTTTCCACCTGCTTGGCGTGCTCGTCGATCGCGTTCGGGTTCTCGTCGAACCCCGCACTTTGCCCGGCCATGTAGTCCCTCCCCGTCCCCTGCTCAGCGCAAGAAATCGCCGTCGCCGAAGTAGTCGTCGTCGGTGCCGTCGTCCGCCGACGGCCGGGCCGGGCGTGGTGGCGGCGGGGGCGCGTCTTCCGCCTCCGCGATGAAGCGCGCACCGTCGTCGGTGCGCGCGCCCTGTCCGCCCAAGCCGAATCCCTCGGGCGTCGGCTCCGGGTATTCCCGCTGCAACTGCCCGACCAGCTCGACCATCGTCTCGGTGCCGGCCAGTGAGGGCACCCCGGACTCGACCGCCGCGCCGAGCTTGCTCTGCGCGGCCCGGACGGTTCGGAGGATCTCTTCGGCCAGGTCAGGCTGGTCGCGAGCCGAGTGGCCGATTTCCAGCCCGACGAGGTTGCCGAGATGGTTGACCCGGACGGCGATCTGGCCGTTCTTGCTGCGCTCGGCGACCGAAACCGTCTCCATTTCGGCGCGCATCCGGTCAGCCTTCTGCTGTGCTTCCGCCATCGTGGCTTCGAAGCTCGCGAAAAGCTGTTCAGGATTCGACACGCGAACCTCCCCGTTCACGTCAGTAACCGTACGGCGACCGAGTGTGGCACAGGGGCCCGACAGTTTCGGCGGACTTCCGGTTTTCCCCACCCGCTCGGGGCGGTCAGCCTGGTGTCCGCGCTGGTCAGCGACTCATAGCGTGACGACCATGACCCTCTCCGACTGGAACCGAACGATCTACGCGCTCCTCGCACTGCCCGCGTACCTGGGCGGCTCGCGGGCACGGAACCGGCTCGCGCGGCAGTTGCTGGGCGCCGAACCGAAGCCCGGTGCGCCGCTCGCCGACGCGGCGGCGTTCCCGGTCGGCTTGCTGGTCTGGTACCTCGTCGGCCGGATCGCGACCTTCGGGTTCTTCTGGACCGAGGACGGCGCCGCCGGTTCGTGGGGCGGGCCCTCGCTGCTCGGAGCGTGGGTCGTGCACTTCTTCTGCGCGCTCGGCGTGGTCGTGGTCTGCACGTGGCTGCTGCGGCCGCTGACGCGGTGGCAGGTGCGGTCCCCTGACCTGGTCGATTCTTCGCACGGTGGGTAACCGGTGCGGTATCGTGCGTGAGGCAAGAGGGGAGATCGAACGCGAGGGGAGCGCGGTTCGGTGGGGTTGTTCGGCGACATGCTCGACGCTGCCAAGCACGTCGGGTCGGAGATCGCGCACGCCGTCCAGTCGGGTGGTGAGCGGCTCGGCAACGTCTTGACCGGCGCGGGTGTCGGCCTGCTCGCGGGTGGGGTGCCCGGGGCGGTCGCGGGAGCCTACGTCGGTTCGCAGACCGGGACCGGGGCGGCGAACCCGCAAGCTTCCGGGTTGTCACCCGGTCAGCTGGTCCAGGCCGTCTTGACGGGTCGCGGCACCGACTCCCTGGAGGGCGTGCGCCGGGCAGGGGCCGAGCAGGCGAAGTACCAGCGCGACCTCGAGAACGGCACGCGTGAACTGACTTCCGGCCTGGAGTCCGCGTGGACGGGCGGCGCTTCGGACGCAGCGCGGGAGCGGCTTCAGCCGTTGACGGCTTCGGCGACCTCGGCGTCCACGACGCTGGACCGCAACTCGACGCTGGCCCAGGCGCAGATCGAGCAGTTCCACCAGATGAAGAACTCGCTGCACCGGGACGTCACCGACCAGCCGCCGACGCGCAGCGCCTGGGACGTCGCGACGCCGTGGGACACCGACACCGAAGACAAGATCAACCAGTACAACCGGAAGGCACAGGAGAACGTCGAGCGGTACACCGCGTACTCGCAGCAGTCCAGCTCGAACACCGCGGCCCGGACGATCGACTACGGCCAGCTCGGCGAGTACAACGGCGGCGACTTCAAGGTGGAGGACCCGAAGAAGCCGGTCGAGCCGCCACCACGCAAGCGGACGCCGACGGGTGGCGACGACGATCGGTCGATCGGCGCCCAGGTGCAGCCGCCGCCTGCGGTCCACCCGCCGGTCGCGCCACCGCCCGGACACGTGACGCCGCCCGGGCAGGTCACGCCGCCGGGATCGCACCCGCTGGGCGTCGACGACAGCGTTCGCGCACAGAGTTACGTGCCGCCGTCGACGCAGTTCCCGCCGGGCTACCAGCCGCCGGGGACCGGCCCGGGCGGGTTCGGGCCCGGCTCGGGTCCTGGCGGCGGGTTCGACTCGGGCTTCGGGCCGGGCTTCGGCCCTGGTGGCGGCGGGTTCGGGCCGGGCTCGTCGTCCGGCGCGGGTGGCGGCACCGGCAGTGGCCCGGGATCGGGAGCCCGCGGTCCGGGCGCGGCCACCGGAACCGGTGTGCCGGGCGAAGGCCGTCCGGGCGCGGCCGGCGGGGTCCGCGGCGGCGCGGCGGGCAAACCGGGCTCACCGGGGATGGGCGGCATGGGCCACGGCGCCAAGGGTGGCAAGGGCGAGGAGGACGCGGAGCACCAGCGCGCGTCGTACCTGGTGGAAGCGGATCCCGAGAGCGTCTTCGGCGGGACCGACGAGCGGACCGTGCCCCCGGTGATCGGGCTGTGATCTTCCTGCCCAAAGCCGCGCTGCTCACCGCGTGGGAGTGGGAGCGCCACGGCCCACCGCCGGCGGTCCTCGGCGCGGACAACCTCTGGCTCGGCGACGAAACCCGCAAGCGCCTCGACGAGAACGTCCTCGACGTCTTGTCGTCCCTCCGCCTCGCGGCGGGCGGCACGTTGACGCGGGAATTCCGCGACGTCCTGCGCGTCTTGGCGAGGGGCGCCCACCAGTTCACGGCGTGGCTGGGCGACGTTCAAGCGGACGAGTCGGGCACGGTGCTCGTGTCCGCCTCCGGACCGGACGCACTCCGGCTGATCCGGAAGGACGACACGGTCCGGATCGACGTCGTGGAACCGTCGCGGCTCGCGGAGTCGCTGGTGGACGTGCTGCCGCCGGTCCCACCTGCCCGCATCGAAGCGGTGTCGATCCCGGAGGCGCGGTTCTCGGGCCGAGCGGTGGAGGAGTCGTACGACCTCGAGGACCAGACTTCGGATCGGGGCCGCGACCCGCTGCCTTGGGCGCGCCGGCTGATGGCGGCCCAGCGGACGGGGCTGCACCAGTGTTACGCGGTCAATCGCGGCTCTCGCAGCGCGCCGATCACCGCGGTGGACGTCGCCGGGACCGGGCGGGTGCTGACGTACGTGTACCCCGGGCGCGAGCGGATGGTCAGCTTCCAGCCGGGGACCCGGGGTGCGCTGACCGAGGTGTTGTACGCGACCCTGAACGGGTTGGGGGGAGGACGATGACGAACTCGCTCTTCAGCGGGATCGGTTTTTGGGCGACGGACGTGCCGAGTGCGGGGCCGCCGCCTGCCGGTGGGCAGGGGTTCGCGATGAGCTCGGCGGAGATGCGCGCGATGCTCAAGAAGGCCGAAGACCAGCGGCGCACGCTCGGCGAACAGCTGCGCGCCGTCGAAGGCCTGTCGCAGGCACAACCGCCGGCCGAAGAACCGGTCAGCCAGGCGGCGGTCAACGGGCCGAACGGCATCAACGAGGCCGGGCGGTACTACAAGGGACATTTGACGTACCAGTTCAACTACTACACCGAGCTGATCAGCCGGCTGAGGCAAGCTCTCGGCATCACGGAAGCGGCCGACGAACAAGCCGCGGATTCGACTAAGACGATCAAGGGGAGCCTGGAATGACGCGCCGAGTCCTTGCCGCCACGACAGCGGTGGCCGTAGGGGCGGTCTTGCTGACGTCGTGCACCCAAGAGCGGCAGACCCCCGGCACCGCGACGCCGGCACCGACCAGCAGCGCCGACGCGCTGCCCAGCGGCGGTGCGCCCAAGGTCGAGAACCCGCTTGCGGCGAAAACGCTCGACGGCAGCCCTTGTGACTCGGCACTGACCGCTGATCAAGTGACCGGGTATCTGGGGCAGGTCAACGCACCCAAGGCAACCGACGACGCACTGGGCCCGATGTGCGACTGGGCGAGCAGCTCGGGTAGCGCTGCCGGGATCTTGGTCATCTACGAGACCAAGAACAACGAAGGCATCAGCCTCGCCTACAAGAACGAGAAACCGAAGGCCAAGCGGTGGGTCGACGACCTGGAGCCGATCCAGGGCTACCCCGCCGTCGGCTACGTGGACACCGGCACGACCGACAACCGGACTTGCGTGATCGTCGTCGGAATCTCCGACGAGCTGGCCTACTCGGTTTCCCTGAGCATCGGCGACTCGGCGGTCCAAGCCGGCAAGGACGCCTGCCAGCTCGGTCGCGGGGTGGCCGACACCGTGCTGACCAACCTCAAGGCGCGGGCCTGAGCTGCACCTTTTCGTTACGGCGGAGATCGCGTTAATGCAAGACTTGTCGTAGTAAGCACCTAGACTGTTCGGATGAGCCACCCCACCCGCAGGGGTCGCGCGCGTGCGGCTACCGAACAGGACATCCGGCGGACCGCCCGGAAGCTGCTCGTCGAGCAGGGGCCGGAGGCGGTCACCCTGCGCGCCATCGCGCGGGAGCTGGGGATCACCGCGCCCGCGCTCTACCGGTACTACGAGTCGCGGGACGACCTCGTCGAGAACCTGCGGCTGGACGTCTGCGCCGATCTGGCGGACGACCTCGCCGAGGAGATCGCCGAGCTGCCCGATGACGGGATGCTGCAGCTGTTCGCCATCTGCAAGGGGTTCCGGCGGTGGGCGCTCACCCACACGAAGGAATTCACGCTCGTCTTCGCCTCGCCGACCGGGGGTGTGGGGTCGACCGCCGGAAGTGCGTTGAGCCGGGTCGACGAGCCGTTCGGGCGGATCTTCCTCGCCGCCGCGGGGCGGGTGCTCGCGCGGCACGACATCGTTCTCCCGTCCGCCAGCGGGGTGCCCGACGAGCTGCGGGACGACCTGAAGACGTTCCAGGAATCGCTGGTCACCGTGCTCGTCGAGTCCGACCAGGGCGTGCCGGTGGAGAAGATCGACCTCGGCGTGACGTACCTGATGATCCAGTTCTGGGCCCGGCTCTACGGGCACGTCACGCTCGAGGTCTTCGGCAACTACCCGATCCCGATGTCCAAGCCGGACGTCCTGTTCGAGGCCATGCTCATCGACCTGGCCCGGGAGATCGGGCTCTACTCCGGTTAGGCCGCGTGGCCGCCGTCCACCGACAACACCGACGCCGTGATGTACGCGCTGGCCGGGGCGGCCAGGTAGGCGACGGCCGCGGCGACTTCCGCGGGGGTGCCGTAGCGGTCGAACGCCGTCAGGGCGCGCTGGTCGGCCGCGTACGGGCCGTCGGCCGGGTTCATGTCCGTGTCCGTCGGGCCCGGGTGGACCAGGTTGGCCGTGATGCCGCGCGGTCCCAGCTCCCGCGCCAGTGCCTTGGTCAGGCCGACCATCGCCGCCTTGCTGGTCGCGTACAGCGCCATGCCCGGGCCGGGCACGCGGTCCGTGACGCAGCTGCCGATCGTGATCACGCGGCCGCTGTCGCTCAGGACGCCGGCCGCGGCCTGGGTCACCGCGAACACGCCGCGGACGTTGACCGCCAGCACGCGGTCGACGTCCGCCAACGAGGTTTCGCCGAACGCGCCGACGAACCCGACTCCGGCGTTGTTCACCAGCACGTCGAGCCGGCCGAATTCCGCCACCACAGCCGAGACGGCGGCCGAAACCGCGGAAGCGTCCGCCGAGTCCGCCTGGATCGCCAGCGCGCGGCGGCCGAGGGACTTGATCTCGTCGATCACCTCGGCCGCCCGCGCGGCGTTGTGCACGTACGTCAGCGCGACGTCGGCGCCGTCCTCGGCGAGCCGCAGTGCCGTGGCCGCGCCGATGCCTCGGCTGCCGCCCGTCACCAGTGCCACCTTGCCGTCGAGGGTCATCCCCGGTTCTCCTTCGATCGAGCCGTTTTCGTTGACTGCTCAATCAAATCGAGAACACGCGACGAGCACCGGCGGCTTTCCGACGGCGCGCTACAGGACGATGTTGACCAGCTTGCCCGGCACCACGATCACCTTGCGCGGGGTGCCGCCGCCGACCAGCGCCGCCACCTTCTCGTCCGCCAGCGCGGCCGCCTGGACCGCGTCCGAAGCAGCGTCCGCCGGCACGGTGACCCGGGAGCGGACCTTGCCGTTGACCTGGATCGGGTACTCGACCGAGTCCTCCACCAGGTACTTCTCGTCCACCACCGGGAACGGGCCCTGCACCAGCGAATCCGCGTGACCCAGCCGGTGCCACAGCTCCTCCGCCAGGTGCGGGGCCAGCGGCGCCAGCATCAGCACCAGCGGCTCGGCCAGCTCGCGCGGCGTCGACGCGGCCGCGCCGTACACCTTGGTGACGTGGTTGTTCAGCTCGATCAGCTTCGCGCCCGCCGTGTTGAACCGCATCTCCGCGTAGTCCTCGCGGACGCCCGCGATGGTCCGGTGCAGCACCTTGCGGTCCGCCTCCGAAGCGTCCTCAGTGGACACTCGCAGTTCGCCGGTCGTCTCGTCGACGACCAGGCGCCACAGCCGCTGCAGGAACCGGTGCGCGCCCACGACGTCCTTGGTCGCCCACGGCCGCGACATGGCCAGCGGGCCCATCGCCATCTCGTAGAACCGGAACGTGTCGGCGCCGTAGTTCTCGGCCATCTCGTCCGGCGTGACGACGTTCTTCAGGCTCTTGCCCATCTTGCCGTACTCCTGGGTGACCTCTTCGTCGTTGAAGAAGTACTTCCCGTCGCGCTCCTCGACCTGCTCGGCCGGGACGTAGACGCCGCGCGCGTCGGTGTACGCGTACGCCTCGATGTAGCCCTGGTTGAACAGCTTCCGGTACGGCTCCTTGGACGTCACGTGGCCCAGGTCGAACAGCACCTTGTGCCAGAACCGCGAGTACAGCAGGTGCAGCACCGCGTGCTCGACGCCGCCGACGTACAGGTCGACGCCGCCGGTGTCGTCCGCGCCGTACTCGCCGGGGCGCGGCCCCATCCAGTACTGCTCGTTTTCGGGCGCGCAGAACGTTTCCGAGTTCGTCGGGTCCAGGTAGCGCAGCTGGTACCAGCACGAACCCGCCCAGTTCGGCATCGTGTTGATGTCGCGGCGGTACGTCTTGGGCCCGTCGCCCAGGTCCAGCTCGACCTCGACCCAGTCGGTCGCGCGCGCCAGCGGCGAGGACGGCATCGAGTCGCGGTCCTCGGGGTCGAACGTCACCGGCGAGTAGTCGGCCACCTCGGGCAGCTCGATCGGCAGCATCGACTCGGGCACGGCGTGCACTTCGCCGTCCTCGTCGTAGACCACCGGGAACGGCTCGCCCCAGTAGCGCTGGCGCGAGAACAGCCAGTCGCGCAGCTTGTACTGCACGGTGCCGGTGCCGGCACCCTTTTCGGCCAGCCAGTCGATGATCGTCTTCTTGGCCTCGGCGACGTCCATGCCGTCCAGGAAGCTCGAGTTGATCGCCGGGCCGTCACCGGTGAACGCCTTGCCGTCGAAGCCGTCCGACGGCTGCACGGTCCGGATGATGTCCAGCCCGAACTTCTCGGCGAACTCCCAGTCGCGGACGTCCTGGCCGGGCACGGCCATGATCGCGCCGGTGCCGTAGCCCATCAGCACGTAGTCGGCGACGAAGATCGGGATCTGCTTGTCGTTGACCGGGTTCGTCGCGTACGCGCCGGTGAAGACGCCGGTCTTCTCCTTGTTCTCCTGCCGGTCCAGCTCGGACTTGCGCGACGCCGCGACGCGGTACTCCTCGATGGCGTCGGCGGGCGTCGCCGCACCACCGGTCCACCGGGGGTCGACGTCGGCGGACCACTCGGCCGCGGTCAGCTTGTCGACCAGCGGGTGTTCCGGCGCCAGCACCACGTAGGTCGCGCCGAACAGCGTGTCCGGGCGGGTCGTGAAGACCTCGATCGCGTCTTCGCCGGCCTTGAACGTGACGCGGGCGCCGTGCGAGCGGCCGATCCAGTTCCGCTGCATGGACTTGACCTTCTCCGGCCAGTCCAGCAGGTCCAGGTCGTCGACCAGGCGATCGGCGTACGCGGTGATCCGCATCATCCACTGCCGCAGGTTGCGGCGGAAGACGGGGAAGTTGCCGCGCTCGCTGCGGCCGTCGGCGGTGACCTCTTCGTTCGACAGCACCGTGCCCAGGCCCGGGCACCAGTTGACCGGCGCTTCGGAGATGTACACCAGCCGGTGGTCGTCGATCACCTTCTTCCGCTCGGACGCGCTCAGCGACGCCCAGTCACGGCCGTCCGGCGTCGGCCGCGAGCCGTCGGCGAACGCCGCCTCCAGCTCGGCGATCGGGCGCGCCTTGCCCGCCTCGGTGTCGTACCAGGAGTTGAAGATCCGCAGGAAGATCCACTGCGTCCAGCGGTAGTACTCGGGGTCGATCGTGGAGATGCGCCGGCGTTCGTCGTGGCCCAGGCCCAGGCGCCGGATCTGGCGCAGGTAGGTCCGGATGTTCTCCTCGGTCGTCTTGCGCGGGTGCTGCCCGGTCTGGACCGCGTACTGCTCGGCGGGCAGGCCGAACGCGTCGAAGCCCATCGTGTGCAGCACGTTGCGCCCGATCATCCGGTGGTACCGGGCGAAGACGTCGGTGCTGATGAAGCCCAGCGGGTGCCCGACGTGCAGGCCGGAGCCCGACGGGTACGGGAACATGTCCTGGACGAACAGCTTGTCGCTGGGGACCGGCTGCCCCTCGACCGAGAGCGGCCCGACGGGGTTGGGCGCGTGGAAGGTGCCCTGGTCGGCCCAGTGGTCCTGCCAGCGCTGCTCGATCTGCCCGGCCAGCGCGGCCGTGTAGCGGTGCGCGGGGACGTCGGTCCCGGTCGCCTCAGTCATCGCCGTCTTCCTTCGCGTTTCGACCTACTCCAGAAACAACTCGACCCCTCAGCCACCAGGGCATGAGGGGTCGCCGCGCCGGCCGGGCCGGGCCCGGTCAGCGCGGCAGGCTAAGGAGCAGCCGAGCCGTGTTCATACCTTCATCGTAACTTGCTGGTCAAAGCCGTTCGGAGGGGACCGCCAGTGCGGCGAACTGGGTGACCTGGGTCGCCGAGAAGTTGTTGTCGCTGACGATGACCAGGCTGCGCTCGCCGTTCGGCAGCTTCGGACCCCAGGTCATGCCCTCCAGGTTGTCCACAGTGGACAGGCCGAGGTCGGCCGCGTCGAAGAGGAACCGCTTCTTCACCGGCTTGACGTGCTTCGCGTCGGCCAGGGACTTCACGTTCAGGACGTTCGTGGCACCGCTGGTGTCGATCTCGTAGACGCGCACCTTGTTGCCGACACCGGTGCTGAACGAGCGTTCCATCATGAGGAACTTCGTCGGGTCGGCCTGGTCGACGGCCAGCATCGAGGACACGCCGGTCGTCGCGAACGCCGTGGGCGGCACCGGCGCGGCGAACAGCGGCTCCTGCGGGTAGGCGTACTGGGCCAGGACCGGGCCGAACCGCGACTGCAGCGTGATCCGCGACAGCGCGCCGGTGGTCGTCGTCGCCTCCGGGCCGTCCTGCAGCAGCGGGCCCTCGACCTCGCTGGCCAGCAGCGAGCCGTAGCCGGTGAAGGTGATGCCTTCGAGCACGAGGTTCTGCCGCGGGCCCGCCGCCGGCGTCATCTTCTCGTTCGCGGGGATCGGCAGGTCGCGGACGTATTTCCCGTCGCGGCGCGCCTCGCGGACGGACGGGTCGATCAACGTCGTCGCCGTCCGCTCGCCCTCCTGCGACCAGTAGTAGTCGCCGGTCCACGGGTCGACGCGCAGCTCTTCGGGGTCGATCGTCTGCTCGTTCTGCGGCTTCGAGGGGTCGTTCTGCGCGAGCGGCGGGTACGGCGTGCCGTCGGGGCGCAGCAGCGGCTTCGTGCCGGTGAAGGTCACCGGGCCGACGCCGTTCGCGGACACCGGGAAGGTCGCGGTGTAGAAGCGGGCGGGGTTGATCGCCGACCGGTCGTCGCAGATCAGCGCGTAACCGCCGGTGCGGGGGTCGTAGTCGATGCTGGACAGGCCGCCGACCGTCGTGCCCTGGAACTGCAGGGCGTTCGGGACGATGGTCTCGCCGAGCAACCGGATGGGCCGCTGGTGACTCTCGGTGGCGCTCGCCGGCGCGGCGGCGAGGATTCCCCCGATCAGGCCAAGGGCCAGGACGGTGGGCAGTACACGCGGTGACATGGCCTGTAGCACAGTCGATCAGGGTATCCGGCAGGTTGCCGGGACGTCACGCTTATCCTTGACCCGTGTTCGCTATCGCGCTGGTTCCGGTCGTGCTGGGTCTGCTCGTCGGTTTTGGTGGGTTCCTCGGGTTCCGCGAGCGCTTGACGCGCGAAGGCGGTACCGGGGTGCGCACGCAAGCGGCGTTGCGCAGCGAAGAGGCGTTCAAGCTGGCCAACCGCGTCGCGGGCCTGCCGACCATGGCCGGGGGCGCGATCGCCGTGCTCACCGGGCTGGCGGGGCTGGCCATGCCGACGACCGGTCTGCTGGTTTCGGCCGCGCTCGCGGGCGTGCTCGCGATGCTCGTGCTGGTCATGGGCGGTGGCGTGCTCGGCAACCGGGCCGCGCTGACCGTGCCCGCGCCGGCTCCGGCGGCGCCCGCCGGCTGCAGCGGCTGCGCGTGCGGCGCCGGTGGCTGCGGCGTCTTCAAGAAGGAAGAAGCCTAGTTCCGCTGGAGGTCGCCCGGGTGGGTGGCCAGTAGCGCCAGCGGGATGCCCTGGCGGCGCAGCACCTGGCTCCACAGGTCGCCGTTGGGCGAGGCCAGGATGTCGCTCGGCAGCGCGGGCACGATGACCCAGTCGTCGCGCTCGATCTCGCCCGCCAGCTGACCCGAGTCCCAGCCCGCGTACCCGGCGAAGACGCGCACGCCGCGGACCTTCGGCACCAGCGCCTCGGGGTCGGTGTCCAGGTCGACCAGTGCGACCGGCCCGCGGACGGCGATCACGCCCGGCACGCTCGCCGCCGTCTCGCCGGTGCGCAGCGCGGCCAGGCACAACGCGGTCTTCTTCTCGACCGGCCCGCCGACGAACACCGCCTGGGGCTCGGCGACGTGCCCACCCCAGTTGGGCAGCACGTCGTGCACGGCGACGTCGCTCGGCCGGTTCAGGACCACGCCGAGCGTGCCTTCGTCACGGTGATCGATGACGAACACCACGGTCCGCTTGAAGTTGGGGTCGACCATCGTGGGGGCGGCGACCAGGAGCGTTCCCGGCTCAACCTCGGCGTCCGCTGGCACGCGACCCATGATCTCACCTTCGGCCCGGCGAATTACTTCGGCTCGGGAACAATCGCCCCACGCGCCTCGTTTGAAACAGTGGTCGGCGCACTCCGTGTCCCCCGGGCTCACTGAAGAACCGCCTTTGTGGAATACCGTCCGGCTGGAGCCACACTGCGCATAGCCGCCGAGAGGCGACCTTAGTGCGCCGGCCACCTACTACTCTGGCTCCGTGACGATCAGCACCGGCGCCGAGACCACCCGACAGGGCCCCCGGGAGCTGTTGAAGGACCCGGACTTCCGGCGTCTGCTCTTCACCCGCTTCGCCGCCAGCTGGGGCGACGGCGTCTTCCGCGCCGGGCTCGCCGGAGCCGTCCTGTTCAACCCCGAACGCGGCGCCGACCCGCTGGCCATCGCCGGCGGGTTCGCCGCGCTGCTGCTGCCGTACTCGGTCGTCGGGCCGTTCGCGGGTGCGCTGCTGGACCGGTGGGACCGCCGTCGCGTCCTGATCTTCGCGAACCTCCTGCGCGGGCTGGCGATCCTGGCCGCGTCCGCCGCCGTCGGGTTCGGGTTCGGCGGGCTCGGCCTGTTTTCGCTGGCACTGGCCGCGGAGGGCATCTCCCGCTTCATCGGTTCCGGGCTCTCGGCGTCGCTTCCGCACGTCGTGCGCGAAGAGAGCGTCGTGACGGCGAACGCGTTCGCCACGACGCTCGGTTCGGTGGTCGCCGTCATCGGCGGCGGGTGCGCGATCGGGTTACGGGCGCTCTTCGGCGGCAACGACGTCGGATCGGCCGAGACCACCGCGTTCGCCGTCCTCGGCACGCTGGTCTCGGCGTTCATCGCGCGCGGTTTCGCCCGGGGCGTGCTCGGGCCGACCGTGGTCGACGAGCCGACGAACCCCGTGCTGGCCGTCGCGCGCGGGCTGGCGGACGGCGCCCGCCACGCCTGGCGGGCCCCCAGCGTCACGGCCGGGTTCATCGCGCTGTTCGCGCACCGGGCGTCGTTCGGGGTGTCGCTGCTGGTCACCGTGCTGCTGATGCGCAACTACTTCACCGACCACGGGATCTTCCGCGCCGGCCTGCCCGGGCTGGGGCAGATGGCCGCGCTCGCCGGCGCCGGCCTGCTGCTGGCCGGGCTGCTGACCGCGCGGACCATCCGCAAGTTCGGCCGGCTGCGCGCGGTGCTCGGCTCCCTGCTGCTGGCGGCGCTCGCGCAGTCCGCGCTGGGCCTGCCGATGGTGCTGCCGCTGGCGCTGCTCGCGTCGTTCGTGATCACCGGGGCGGGGCAGGTGCTCAAGCTCTGCGTCGATTCGTCGATCCAGCTCGACGTCGCCGACGAAGCACGCGGCCGGGTGTTCGCGCTGTACGACACGCTCTTCAACATCACCCAGGTGGCGGCGGTTTCGCTGGGCGCGCTCGTCGTGCCGGACGACGGCCGCGCGCCGGGCCTGCTGATCGCCGCGACGGTCTGCTACCTCGTCGGCGGGGCCGGCTACGCACTGGCCCGGCGCCGCGCGATTCGCTGACGCAAAGACCCGAACCGGTCACGATGACTGCTCCATTGGCATTAGGGTGACGGGCAGTCATTAGTAGGTTCGAGGGACACCGGGGGCACCTGTGACCACCGCGGGCGACGACCGTGCACAGCTCGAAGCACGCAATGCCGCGATGAAGGACCAGATGGACACCCTCCTGGAGAACTTCGAGCGGCAGACCGCGCAGCTGCGCGACGCCCAGGCCGCGGCGGCCGAGACCACCGCGCAGGTGAGTTCCCCCGACGGCCTGGTCCGCGCCACGATCGACGCCGGTGGCAGCCTCGCGAAGCTCGAATTCGCGCCCACCACCTTCGAACGCACGACCCCCGCGCAGCTCGCGAACACCGTCCAAACGCTGGTGCGGCAAGGATCGCTGCAGGTCAAGCAGAAGATCGCCGACCTGATGGCGCCGATCACCGAAGGCCTGCCCGACCTCGCCGACCTGGTCGAGGGCGCGCCGTCGCTGGCCGGACTGGTGCCGTCGATCCCCGAGTTCGTCGAGGAAGCAGCGCCCGCGCCGCGACCGGAATCGTTCGAAGACGGCGGCTCCATCCTGCGCAACGAGCAGACGCCGCCGCCTCCGCCGATGCCCGCCCCGAAGCCCGCGCCCAAGCGCGTCCGCCCGCCGCGTGACGACGTGGACGAGGAGCCGCCGTCGTCCTGGATGACGAGGGGCGACTGATGCCGGAGGGGGGATCCGGCTTCACCGCGGAACCCGACGCGGTCCTGCGCGCGTCGAACGGCCTGGTCACGGCCGCGGACGGACTCGACAACGCGGTCAAGGCGCTGCAGAGCGCGCTCGCCGCGCAGGGCGAGTGCTGGGGGACCGACGACTCCGGCAAGGAGTTCGCGAAGGACTACGTGCCCGGCGCGCAGGGCGCCGTCGAGGGGTTCACCAACCTCGTGCAGGGGCTGCGGGGGATGCAGCAGAACGTCGCCAAGTCGATGAAGGCCCTTTCGGGCGCCGACGAAGACGTGACGTCCCAGCTGAGCAAGGGGCAATGACGCGTGGGTATGGAGATGCCCGACGCGGTCAAGTGGCTGCTGCCGATCGTCGTCGGGGAGAGCTGGCCCGAGGGCGACGAGACCAAGCTGCGCGCGCTGCGGGACGCGTGGCACACGGCGTCGTCGGCGATCGCGCCGGCGTCCGAAGCGGGTAACCAGGCGGCGTCCGGCATCCGCGACAACTGGACCGGCGACGGCGCGGACGCGTTCGCCGAGCAGTGGAAGAAGTTCGTCGAGGGCGACGAGGCGTACTTCAAGCAACTGGCCGACGCGGCGAAAGCCCTCGGTGACTCGTGTGACCAGACGGCCCTGGACGTCGAGTACACGAAGTACATGATCATCATCTCGCTGATCGTCCTGGCCGCCCAGATCGCGGCGATGATCGCGGCGGCGGCGGTCACGTTCGGCGGCTCGACGGCGGGTATCGCCCCGGCCCAGATCGCGACCCGGATGACCGTGCAGATGCTGTTCCGGCAGCTGCTCGAGAAGCTGGCTCAGCAGGGGTTCAAGCAGGTCGCGAAGGAGCTGCTGGAGAAGCTGCTCAAGCAGGGCCTCAAGAAGATCGGCATGGAGGTCCTCAAGAACGAGGCCATCAACCTCGGCATGGACGCGGGCATCCAGGGCCTGCAGATGGCGAAGGGCGACCGCAAGGACTGGGACTGGTCGAAGACATCGGACGCGGCGATCTCGGGCGCGGTCGGCGGCGTCGTGGGAGCGGCTTCGGGTTCGATCGGACGCGGGGCGACCGAGGGGCTGTCGCACAGCGCCGGCGGACAGGTCGCGGACGCCGCCATGCGCGCGGGCGCCCGGGGCGCGGTCGAGGGCGTGGCGCAGACGGTCGGGCAGGCGGCGGTCACCGGGGATCTCGGGTCGTTGACGCCGGAGCAGCTGCTGATGGGCGCTTCGAGCGGGGCGGTCGGGGGCGCCGTCGGGGGCGCGAAGGAGCAGTTGCACTCGGTTCCCGAGGCGAACATTCCGCGGTCGGAGCCGGATTCCGGGGCTGATGGTGGTTCGGGGGAGTCGCGGCGGGAGTCGGGCTCGGAGCCTGAGTCGCGGGGTTCTGAGTCGGGGCCTGAGTCCCGGGGTGAAGAGCCTGGGGCTCGGTCTGAGTCGGCGCCTGAGACGCGGGGTTCGGAGTCCGAGGCTCGGCAGGAGTCTGCGCCCGAGTCGCGGGGTTCGGAGTCCGAGGCTCGGCAGGAGTCTGCGCCCGAGTCGCGGGGTTCGGAGTCCGAGGCTCGGCAGGAGTCTGCGCCCGAGTCACGAGGGGAGCAGCCGGAGAATCGGCGGGAGTCGGCGCCTGAGACCCGGAGCGAATCGGCACCCGAATCGCGGGGCGAGCAGGCCCAGGCTCAGCGGGAGTCCGCGCCCGAATCGCGGGCCGAGCAGCCCGAAACCCGGCGCGAGTCGGCGCCTGAGGCTCAGCGGGAGTCCGCCCCTGAATCGCGGGGCGAGTCGGCACCCCAGTCGCGGGGCGAGGGACCCGAAACTCGGCGGGAGAGTTCCGAACCCGAGGTGCGCCAGGAGCAGCCGTCGTCCGCGCCCGAGCCGCGGCGGGAGGCGCCGTCGGCTCCCGAGGCGCGGGCCGATGTCGCGCCGGAGCAGCGTGCGGAAAGCGCCCCGAGCCCGGTCGAGCCTCGTGCCCAGCAGGCGGAACCGATCGCGCACCCAACCGAGTCGCATCGGGCAGAGCCTCAACCGACGGGCAGTTCCGCCCAGGGCGGCTACGGCATGGCGCCACCCCCGGGATCCGGCCCGGAGCTCGGACGCCAGAGCGGCGGACGTCCGCAGGACAACGTCGGGGCAGCGGGTTTCACGGGCGGTCAGAGCCAGCCGTTCGCAGCGGACGCCGGGCCGGCGCCGGTTCAGAACGGTGGGTCGCCACAGTCTCCGGGCGGGTTCGCGCCGCCCCCGCCGAGCGGCGGTCCGGCACCGCAGGCACCGATGCCGTCGCGCGGTGGGGAGCCGCGGCGGATGATGCCGGGTGGGCAGCCGCCGTTGGGTGGGCAACCTGGGTTGCCAGGTGGACCACGGGCTGGTCGGCCGCCGCACGGCGGGCAACTTCCCCACGGTGGTCAGGCAGGTATGCCGCCACGCGGGGTTCAGCCACCGCATGGTGGGCCACCGGGTCGCCCTGGTGGGAACGTGGGTCAGCCTGGTGGCCGGCCGCTGCACGGTGGACAGCCGCTTCAGCCAGGTGCGCAGCCGCCACACGGCGGGCAGCCGCTTCAGCCGGGTGGCCAGCCACTGCACGGTGGGCAGCCACTTCAGCCCGGTCAGCCGCCGCACACTGCGCAGCCGCGTCCGCAAGGCGGGCAGCCGCCGCAGGGGGGTGGGCAGCCGCCGCGGCAGGGTGGGCCGGTTGCGCAGGATCCGCGGTGGTTGCTGCACGGGGGGCAGCCGCCGTTGCCGGGTGGGCCGGGGGTTCGTGGTGGGCAGCCGCCGGTTCAGCACGGGGGGACGTCGCATCCGCGGTCGCCTGGTGGACAGCCGCCGCAGGGTGGGTTGCACCCGAATGATCCGCGGCGGATGCCGCCGTTGGGTGGGCAGCGGCCTGCCGGGTATCCGAATCAGCCTCGTGGGCCGCAGGGGCCTGGGCCGCACCCTGGTGGCCGGCCGCCGATGCCTCCGCACGATCCGCGGGTGGGGCCGCCGCGGTTCGGGCCGCCGCAGGAGCACCTGCCGCGGGGGCCGTTCGAGCCGCCTCGGCCGGTGGATCGTGCGCCGGGGCAACCTGCCACGCACGAACAGCGCCCGGTGGAACCGGAAACGCGCGCACCCGAGCACGCCGGACGACGCACGGAGGAACCGCGCGCCGGCGAGGAGTCGACAGCTCAGCACGCCGTCGAACCGGGCACGGCCGCGCGGGAGCAGGAACCGCGCGACGACTCGACGCACGAACGCGCCGCTGAACAGCGCCCGGCAGAACCGGGCACGCCGGCACGGGACCGGGAACCGCGCGCTGACCAGGACTCGACGGGCGAGCGCACCACCGAGCAACGCCCGGCGGAGCCAGAAACAGCCACAACCGAGCACACCGACCAGCACCCCGCGGAACCCGAAACCGCCAAGCAAGAGCCCCACGTCGGCGAGGAACCCGCCGCCCAGGACAGTGCCGAGCAGCACCCCGCCGACGAGCACCACCAAGACCCCGAGACGCCCTCCGACTACGGCCAAGCCGAACCCCACGAGCCCTACCTCACCGATGACGACTTCCACACCGATGACCCCTCCGGGATCAGGCGGGTGGAGGACACCTTCATGGACTCCGGGCGCCAGAGCCAGGAAGACGGTGAGTGGCGGCACGAACAGGTCCGCCGCGAGGCGCTCGCCAAGCGCGATGAGCACCACCCCGGGATGTCCGACGACGGGGCTTTCGCCGTCCACGCCTACACGCGGTACGAGATGGTCGGGCCGCTCAACCGGGCGTTGCGGCTGGGTGGGCCCGAGCTCGTCGACCTCGCGCCGCAGGCGGGTGCGCTCGTCTCGGGGCTGAACGAACTTCCGCCGCACGTCGGGACCGTCTCGCGGCGGGTGGACTTCGGTGGCAACCTCTCGCGGCTCCAGGCGTTCATCGGGCGGTTCCACGACGGGGCGCACATCACCGAGCCGTCGTTCCTCAGCTCGTCGAAGGTCGACGCCGATCACCCGCGCAGCAAGTTCCCCGGCGAAGTCGAAATGCGGATCCAGTCCAGGACCGGGCGGGACGTCGAGTCGATGGCCAGCATCGGGCACGAGCGCGAGGTCCTCTTCAAGGCCGGGACGCAGTTCAAGATCACCGGTGTCGAGGAGGGGCCCGGGCACCCGAACCACAAGCCGAAGCCGGAGCCCGGGCAGCCGCACTACGTCGTGCACGCCGAGGAGATTCCGCCCGGGGATCCGCGGCACCTCGGGGCGGACGAGGCGCGCGACGCCGTCGAACGGCGGCGGGCCGACGAGCGCGCCGACGAGGACCGCTTCCAGCGTGAGGCCGACGAAGAGCTCGAGCAGTTCTACGCCGAGCACCCCGAGCTGCGACCGGGTGACATGTCGAAGCTGACCGCCTTCGACGATCCGAACGCGACGCCGCTGCCCGAACGACCGCCGCCGGCGACCGGGGAGCCCGAAGGGGGCTGGTCGCGACTCGCCGAGCCGTTGACGCCGGGCGGGCAGCCCGTGTTGCACGCCGGGTCCGTCGAGACGGCGCAGCAGCACGCGCGGCTCGTGCGGGACGCCGTTCCCGAGCTCGGGGCGGTCAACACCCGCAACCACTACAGCCCGGAGGGCCTCCAGAACGGTTTCCAGACCAACGCCGCCGAGTCGATGGTCGCCTTCGAACGGCGGATGAACGGCGAGGACGTCGTCGCCGGGCCGGCGCGGCAGCAGAGCCTCGCCGACCTCCGCGAGCAGCTCGGCGGGCAGTGGCACGGGCGGGGCAGCTTCGACGACGTCGCCCGTGACCTCGGGGAACGTCCCGTCGGCGCGCGGACGGCCGTCGCCTTCGAGACGCCCGGCGGCGAGACGCGGCTGGTCGCCGGCGTGCACACCGAGCACGGGGTGCTCTTCGCCGATCCCGTCACCGGACGGCTCGCCGAGCTGCCGCACGACGCCACCGGCATCCACGCCATGCCGCTCGGCGGCGGGGACGCACCGGCGCCGCACCACGAGGGCATCTCCGACCGGCTCAACCCGACGACCGAACGGGTGCCGCACGACGAGGGCTACCTCTTCGACGGCGAGCACCGCGGCACCCCGGCCGACCACGAAAGCATCCGCCGCGCGGTCGGTGACGAGGACATCTACCAGCAGATCCACGACCGCGCGCTGGACCGCCGGGACGCCGCCGGGCTGCCGCTCACCGACGAGGGTGCCGTCGCGCTGCACGGCTACACCCGCGGCGAATACGCCTACGACGTCAACGAGGCCCTGCGCCGCGGCCCCGACCACCCCGGGTTCGACCTCGCGCACGAGAACACCCGCGCGATCATGGACGGCCTCAACCAGGTCCCCCGCACGTCCGGGGAGAGCCTCCGCGGCATCGACGTCGGCGGTGATCCGCGGCTGGCCGAGCTGGTCGCCGGGCCGTACGAGCCGGGGTCGGTCGTCGTCGAGCCCGCGTTCTCCAGCGCGTCGATCAAGACCGACGAGTTCTCGACGTCGAAGTTCGGCGACGACGTCGAGCTGCACGTCCGGTCCGACAACCTCCGCGACATCTCCAAGCTCGCTGAGAACCCGGGCGAGCGCGAATCCCTCTCGCCGCCCGGCACGCAGCTGCTGGTGCACGAACGGCGGCTCGAGATCGGGCCCGACGGCCGCCGCAAGTGGATCATCGAAGCCGAGGAGATCGGGCCCGGCCACCCGCGCTACCTCGATCCCGAGGCCGCGCAGCAGAAGATGGCCGAGCGGCGCGCGGAGAACGACCACAACGCGGCCGAGTTCGAACGCCGGAAGCAAGCCGCGATGATGGAGCGGCTCGGCGGCTTGAACGAGCCCGAGCACGTCGCCCCGTCGCCGGAGCAGCCGACGGTCCACGACACCACCGAGGACACTCCGGCCGAACCGCCGCCGGTCGCCGAGCCGGGGCCGGACTACTCGCGGCTGGCGCGCTCGACGAACCCGCCCGCCGAACCGGCCATCCACGCCGGCGGGACGACGCCGAGCGAGCGCGCGGCCTACGTCCAGGACCGGCACCCGCACCTGCGCGACGTCAACCCGGGCTTCCACCAGCCCGGCGCGCTCGAGAACGGCTACCTGTCGAACTGCACGCGCGGTCCCGAGGCGTACCTGAACCGCGTGCGCGGCGGCGACATGACGGCCGAGCCGATCCTGCTGCACGAAATGGGCACCCGCGGCACGCTCGAACACCTCGAGGGCCGGTTCGGCGAGACGTTCTCCGCGCGCGGCAGCTACGACGACGTCATCCGCGAACTGCGGGAGCGGCCGCTGGACCACCACGCCGTGGTCGCCGTGAAGTACGACGGCCCGAACGGCGTCGAGTACGGCCACGTGGCGATGGTCGTGCACACCCGCGACGGCGTCGCGTTCATCGACCCGCAGTCCGGCGACCTCATGCACCTGCCGCAGCCGCCGAAGAGCATCAAGCTGATGCACCTCGGCACGCCGGACGAGGTGCACATCGGGTCCGACCACGTCACGGGGGAGCACGGCGGGTACGGGACGGCGGCCCCGCACGACGCCTTCCTGGCCCGCGACGACGTCGCCGCCGCGCTCGACGGGCACGCGTCGGCGGACTACATCCGCGAGCACATCGGGCAGCACCCCGAGCTGATCCGGATCATGAGCGAGCCGGGCAACGACTACCTGACCCGCTCGCTGCTGGACAACCCGAAGACCCTCGAAAGCCTGCTCAAGCACCCCGAGGCGATCCCGATCCTCGAGGACGCGCTCCGAGAGGTGGACGAGCGCGGGTACAGCGTCATCGAGGATGTCGAGCACCAGGGCGTCGAGCCCTTCGACCCGACGCCGGAGCAGGCGGAGCTCTCCGCGGACGTGGCGCACATCGCCGACGGCGCCTCGCCGGTCTTGCAGCAGCACGGCAGCTTCGACCGCACGAGGATCGGCGATCCGGAATATTGCGAGCAATGGGTTGCCGAAGAGCGTGAGCGCTGGCCCGAAACCCAGGGCACGCTCAACCGGATCACCGAGCGGATCGCGGGGGAAACGGACGGCCACGCCGGGTTCCGCCCGGAGCCGAAGGACGACGTCCGGGCGTTGGCGAAGATCGCGAAGCACGAGTGGAACGGCGCGAAGCTGACCGACCTGGTCGGCACCAAGATCCAGTTCGACCAGGTCGCGGACATGTACCGCGCGCTGGACGCGGTGCGCAACGACCCCGCACTCACGATCGTCGATTTCACGGACCGGCTGGCCAACCCGCAGGCGAGCGGTTACCGCGACCTGCAGCTCAACGTCCGGCTGGCGAACGGACACGTGGCCGAACTGCGGCTGCACCTGACCCACATCGACGAGGTGGCGGCGTACGAACACGCGCTCTACGAGGTACGCCGCGACTTCGAGACGTTCAGCAGGAAGGAAGGGCGCGAAGGCCTCCTTTCACCGGAGGAGGCGGCGCTGGCCGCGGCGCTGACCGAGCAGGTCCGAGGCCGTTTCGAGGAAGCGTTCCGGCGGGGACTGACATCCGAGGAGAACGGCTGATGGCTTTCCAGACCCCCATGTTCTACAAGTACTACTCCCGGACCTACCGGATCGACTCGACGCCCGAGGGCGGGTTGAAGGGCACCATCCTCAACCTCCGCACGGGGTTCTTCGAAGAGGACAGCAGCCACATCCGCGAGCTGATCTGGTCGACGACCGAGTCCAACATCCGCGGTCCCTTCAACGAAGAGAAATTCGTCCGGGAGACCGAGGTCGAGCGGAACCAGTACCTGACCGGGGACGGCCCGATCTTCGCGCTCTACGACACCATCCGAGGCATCGACGACCTAGCTGTCAGGGAAGGACGCAGCCGGACTCCGCAGGAGGTCGCGCTGATCCACGCGCTGCAGAAGCGCACTTTCAAGATGTGGGAAGACGAAGCCGCTCGGCGCGCGGCCGGTGAGGCGCCGACGTTCGAAGCGAAGCCGCGCTACCCGAGGCAATGATTCACGTGGAACAACGACTTTCACCGGATGAGCAGCGCACCCTCCTGGTGCAGCTGGGAAAGCTCCTGCGCGACCACCGGGTGGACGCCGCCGGGCCCGCCGCCGTCGACTTCCGGCAGGTCGGGGCGCATCGCGAACTCGAGGGCCACAACGCCACGACGTCGGACGCGCTCGGCGACCTCTTCGCGCAGCTGCGCGAAGGGATGTACGCCGAGGACCGCGGTACCTGGTTGCAGGCGCGGTTCACGCTCAACCCGGACGGCACCTTCGACTTCGACTTCGCGCGCGACGACGACCCGGTGTGGACCGAGCCGCCGGCCGCGACCGCCTACCCCGATGAGCTCGCCGCGTTCCCGCGCGCCGACGCGCACATCCCGGACTGGTGGCGGCTGCGCACGCAGCTACCGCTGGGCCTGGAGTTCCGGCACGCCGAGATCGGCGGCCCGGACGTCGAGCGGCCGCCGCTGACCGACACCGAGGTCCCGCTCGTGCTGCAGTACCTCGAGCGCGAAGCCGTCGTGCACGAAGACGCCGACCAGCGCTTCCACAGCGACGGCACCTGGATCTGGTCCGAAGCGGTGCCGCTCCTGCTCGCGAAGCACGGCGTTCCCCCCGAACCGGACCTGGTGGCGCACATCCGGCGCAACCACTTCCAGCCGCCGTACGTCGAGCCGCTGGTGCGGCGGACCGCCGAGGCGGACCTGCTGGGCCGGCCGCGGCCGAAGCCGAGCCGCGCGGACGTCAAGAAGACCAGCGGTGACGTCGCCGCCGAGCTGGAGACGACGCCGGATCCGAAGCTGGCCGACGACGAGCTGCTGATCGTGCTGGTGCAGCGGCTCGGCGAGCACGGCGTCTGGCCCGAGGCCTACCGGGTCGGGGAGCGGGCGGACGGCACGTGGTGCCTCAACTTCACCCCCGACGGCTGGGAGGTCGCCGCCTACGCCGGCGGGAAGGCCCGCGCGCCGAAGTACTTCGACCGGCTCGAAGACGCCGCGCAGCAGCTGCTGGGCGCGTTGCTGCTGCACCCCGCCCGGATGACCGCCGGCCACGAAACCCCGCGGGAAACCGCGCGGGAGCTCGACGACTGGCCGGTCCACCCGGCTCCGGGTGAGCCTCCCCTCACCCTGCTCCGCAACAAGCGCACCACCCGGCTGGTGGCAGGTACGGTCGTCCTGCGCTTCGGCGAGGAACCAGGCAACCTCGTCCACCACGGGGAGGTACGGTTCGCCACGACGTCGCTGCCGCTGGAACGTGAGCGGCAACGGCGGAGCTACCGGCTGAGACGCCCGCTGCACGTGATCACCGGCATCACGGTTCCGTGGGCGAACCTGCCGGGTGGCGCGGTGGCCTTCGTGCTGCCGAAGACGATCGCCGAGCACGAGTCCGACGGAAGCCTGGAGAGGATCGAGTAGGTGGAAGCGGCGGAAGCGATTGCCAAGGTCGGCCAGTGGCTGCGCGCGGTGCACGGTCCGGACGTCTCCGGTCCCGCCGGGCTCCGGGTGGACACCGAGAAGGTGCTGCGCATCCCCGAGGGCTGGTCGGTGCCCTACAACACCATCGCGTTCCTCGACGAGGGCCGGCCGGAGAAGGAGATCTTCCCGCCGCCGTCGGTCGTGGTCCGCGAGCCGGACGGCGAGCTGCGGCAGGCGCACCCGCACCCCGGTGGGCTGTCGGTGCCGGTGGCGTTCCCCGGCCAGGAGAACTGGCGCGAGGTCGTCGACCCCGAGTACGTGAAGGCCGGGCTCGGCGAGCTGGGCGTGCCGCTGCAGGCGGTCGCGGGCTGGGTGAAGGTCGACGCCGAGGGCAACCAGACCGGCGAAGAGCGGGAGAACCCCGAGTACAAGGCCGGGCCGATCCGCCGCGGCTACCCGAAGCCGGAGAACACCCTCGAAACGCTGCTGTCGTTCGGCAGCGTCGGCTGGCTGACCCGGGAGCTGCTGCTCATCGGGCTGATCCGCTGCGAGGTGTTCGTCCCGCTCGACCTGGAGACCGGCAAGACCGACCGGTTCTACTTCGCCGAGGAGCGCAACGAGCTCAAGGTGTTCAGCTCGACCCGGCACCTGCCCTCGCGCGAGCACGGCTGGTGGAAGGTCGACGTCGCCACGCTCGCCGAGTTCGAGCACCCGCCGAACCTGGTCATCAACGGTGGCCCGACGACCATCGAGGACGTCTCCAGCGGCGAGCTCGCGGAGATCGTCAAGCGGTTCCCGCGCCACGAGCCGCGCATCGACGTGCACGGCCGCTGCCCGGAGGCCGAGGAGGACCTGATCCGGGTCGCCGCCGACACCGCGGCGCGGATGGGGCTGCCGGATCCGGTGAAGCCGCCGCTCAAGGCGGCCGAGAAGGCCCGGCGGCGGGGCTTCGAGCTGACCGCCGAGGAGTGCGCGAAGACCGTGCTCGGCGAGTCCTGGCTGAAGCGGCTGCAGATGCCGGAGCCGCCGCGGAGCAAGCCCAACGACCTGCGCGCGAACGGGCTGGCCCCGGCCTACGACAACGCCGGGCGCACGGTGCCGCGGCTGGACACGTTCGGCAAGTACCCCGAGCGCGACCTCGACGGCTTCCGCTACGGCTGGCAGCGCGTCACGGGCGCGTACGTCGGCTTCGCCCTCGGCGAAGCGCTCGGCGCCGCGGTCGACCGGATGATGCTCCACGACATCCACGCGAAGTTCGGCATCGAAGGCGTCACCGACCTGCTGCCGGCGTTCGACCAGGTGGGCCGGATCGGCTCGCTGACGCAGCGGCTGCTGTTCTACACCGAGGCCGTGGTCCGCAGCCCGCACCGCGAGCAGCCGGAGTCCCGCGAAGCCGAGCAGCTCTTCCCCGGCGTGGTCCGCGGGGCGCTGCAGCGCTGGCTGCGCACCCAGGGCGCGCCGATGGAGCACGCGGACGGCTGGCTCGTCCAGGTCCCCGACCTGCACGCCCGCCGTGACGCCGACGACGCCGAGCTCAACGCCTACCACCAGCTCGCGACCGAGGCGGCCGGCGCGCCGCCGCTGACCGGCCCGGCCGCGCTGATCCCGGCGTTGCCCGCCGCGCTGACCATGGCCGGGCCCGGCAGCGGGTTCAGCGGTGGCGCGCGCCAAGCGGTGCGCGACCTCGCCGGCGTCACCCACCCGACCGAGCCCGACCTGGCCGCCGCGACCTACCTGACCTGGCTGTTCGAGCACGCCCTGACCAAGGACGCGTTCAGCTTCCCGATCTGGAACCTCAGCCGCGAGGTGCTCAACCCGGACAACCAGTTCCAGCAGGGTCCGGAGTGGACGGCGATCGGGGACATGGTCGCCGAGTCGGTGCCGTTCTTCGGCGAGCACGGGCTCCCCGACCTGCGGATGGCGGAGCTGATCGGCGACGGCCAGACGACGCTGTCGGTGCTCGGACGCGCTTTCGCCGCGTTGTCCGGCTTCGAGAACTACCCGGAGCAGGCGCTGCTGCGCGCGGTCAACCACTCCGGCCGCAGCGCGCTCACGGGTGCGCTCGCCGGCGCCCTGCTGGGCGCGCGCACCGGGATCCCCGGGCTGCCGCAGAAGTGGGTCGACCAGCTGGAGCTGCGGTACCTGGTCGAGAACGTCGCTTCGGACGCCTACTGGCACTTCGACCGGCACTCGGCGCTGAGCGCGCAGGGTGACGCGTGGATCGAGCGGTACCCGCGGCATTAGCCCGAGGATGGGGAGAATGGAAGAACAGGAAGCCGTCGCTCGCGTGCGGGAGTGGTTGCGCACGCGACCGGGCGGTGACCGGCTGCGGATCCGCGCGGAGTTCACCGTGCGCCGGCCGGACGGCTGGCGCTTCACGGTCAACGCGGCCGACTACCTGGACGGCACCGACGTCGGCGCGGGCCTGGTCCCGAGCCCGGTGGTGTTCGTGCCGGACGACGGCGGCGAGGTCACGCTCGACCAGGCGGCGATGGCGAGCGCGCCCGCCGAGGCCGAGTGGCGGCCCGACGTCGACCCCGAGTTCGACGAGAAGGCGTTCCCGGACCTCCCGGTGCGGGCGATCCGCGGCTGGACCCGGTCCACCGGCGAGTACCGGGTCAACGAGCAGTACACGCCCGGTCCGGTCTGGCGCGGCTTCCCGGTGCCCACGACCGACGCCGCGAAGCTGCTGAACTACCTGGCCGTTGGCTGGATCAGCCGGCCCGAGTTCGCCCGGGCGCTGCTCGACTGCGATGTGCTCGTTCCCCTCACCACCACCGGCGAAGCCGGTTCGGGGGGTCCGGGGGGTCGTCCCCCGAGCGATGTCACAGGCGGTGAGCCGCTGCTGCGGCCGGTGCCCGCCACCGGCGAACGCGAAGTCATCGCCTACAGCTCGTCGGCGCTGGTTCCCGGGCGCTACCCGCGCCGGTGGCGGGTGCCGGTCCGCGAGCTGCCGCCGTCCACCGGGCTGACGCTCGACCCCGGCACCGGGCTGGTCCGCAGCCTGACCGCGGCCGAACTGGGTGCGACCGGCGAGCGCGGTCCCCGGATCGAGGAGCCCGCGCCGGAAGCCGGCCCCGCGGTCGCCGAGGCGCTGCCCGCGCTGGTCGAGGAGTTCGGCGTCGAGCCGCCCGACCTGCTCGAACGGCACCTGCGGTACGCGGTCAACCACGCCCGCGACCACCACTTCGAGCTGACGCCCGAGGAGTGCGTCCGCTACCTGCGCGGGTTCGCCTGGCAGTACCGCAACGGCGTCCGCCGCCGCGCGGGCCAGGCCCCGGAATGGCCCGCCGACCTCGGCGCGCACGGCCTCATCGCGCACGTCGGCGAGGACGCCGAGCCCCGGCCGGTGCCGTGGACGTTCGGGAAGTTCTCCGCCTTCGGCACCCCGGCCGGGCGCTTCGCGTGGCACCGGATCGTCGGCGCGTACGTCGGCTTCGCGATCGGTGACGCGCTCGGCGGCGGCGCCGACCCGGCCGGTCCGCTGCCGCTCGGCGGGCTGACGCGCCACCTGCTGTTCCACACCGACATCGTGCTGCGCGGGCTGCCGCCGGTGCCGACCGCCGAAGTCCCCGCCACCCTGCCCGAGCCGGACCCGGTCGGGTGGCTCGCCGTCGCGACCCGGCACGCCGGCCCGCCGCCCGCGGAGTTCTCCGCGCTGCTGGCCACGGCGCTGGCCGCGACCCCGGCCGGCGCGGTCGCGCTCGCCGACGTCGACGGTGAGCAGTACGCGAAGGACGTCGCCCGCGAGCTGACCGGCAGCGGCGCCGGAGCCGAGGTGACCGAAGGCGTCGAGCTGCTGATCGCGGTGTTCCAGGCCCTGCTCACGCGCGAGGCGTTCGCGCTGCCGGTGCACGTCCGCCTGCGGGAAGTGGGCGGCGACCTGGCCGCTTCGACGCTGGCGCTGCGCGAGGACCGCGACGCCGACGACGTCGCCCAGCTCGAAAGCATCGGCGACGGCCGGAGCGTGCGCTCGGTGCTCGGCCGCGCGCTGTTCGCGGCGGCCAAGCGCGGCTACGACCCCGCGGCGGCGATCACGCTCGCCGCGCGGTCCGGCCCGGTCGCGGGCGCGATCGCCGGGGCGCTGGTCGGCGCCCGCGCAGGACTGCCCGGCCTGCCTCGGGTGACCTCGCTGCCCGACCTCGGGCTGGTGGAAGACATCGCGAGCGACGTCTTCTGGTACTTCAACCGCAACGGCCTCCAGACCGAGGCCGCGGAACACGCACGGTGGGAGCGCCGGTACCCGAGCGGCCGGTTCACCCCGGAACCGAAGAAGGGACCGGACTTGCGATCGCGACTGCGGGGCAGCCTGTTGGCCGGGGCGATCGGCGACGCGCTGGGCGCGAAGACGGAGTTCGACTCGATCGACCGGATCCGCGAGATCGCGGGGCCGGCCGGGATCACCGACTTCATCCCCGCGTACGGCGGCGTCGGCCGGATCACCGACGACACGCAGATGACGCTCTTCACGCTCGAAGCGCTGATCCGGGCGCACGCCCAGCGGCGCCGGACCGGGTCGGCCGACGTCGTGCACTCGCTGCAGCTGGCCTACCAGCGCTGGCTGCACACCCAGGGCGTCGCGTGGGACCGGGCGCGCGGGCCGGGGTCGGCCGTCGAGGCGCCGGACGGCTGGCTGATCACGCACCAGGAGCTGTTCAGCCGCCGCGCCCCGGGGCTGACCTGCTTCGGCGAGCTCGAGGCGTACGGCCGGTCGGGCGTCCGGGGCACCATCGAGCGGCCGATCAACAACTCGAAGGGCTGCGGCGGCGTGATGCGGGCCGCGCCGGTCGCGTTGTGGTCGGACGACCTCGCCGAGGTGTTCCGGCTCGGCGCCGAGAACGCGGCGCTGACCCACGGTCACCCGAGCGGGTACTTGTCGTCCGGGTGCTTCGCGGTGGTCGTGCACGAGCTGCTCCACGGGAAGCCGCTGCTCGACGCGGTGGCGACCGCGCGGGCCGAGCTCGTGAAGCACGCGGGGCACGAAGAGCAGAGCGCGGCGCTCGACGCGGCACTGGCGCTGGCGGAGCAAGGCCCGCCGACGCCGGAGAAGCTCGAATCGCTCGGCGCGGGGAACGTCGGCGAGACCGCGTTGTCGATGTCGGTGTACGTCGCGCTGACCACCACCGACGCGGACACGGCGTTGCTCGCGGCGGTCAACCACAGCGGGGACAGCGACTCGACCGGCTCGGTCTGCGGCAACCTCGTCGGCGCGATGTACGGCGAGGGAGCACTGCGGCAGAGCTGGCTGGAGCAGCTGGAGCTCCGCGACGTCATCGTCGGCCTGGCGGACGACGCGATCACCGAATTCGGCCCGGGTGCGCCGGGTGACGACCGGTGGTTCGCTCGGTACCCGGTCGACTAGATTCCTGGGGTCACTGGGGCAGGGGAGGACAAAACGTGCGTTACCGGGTTGAGGTGGCCGAACGCCCGGACGGCCTGTACGCGACGTGGGGCGAGGGGACGTTCCGCGCGCAGCGGTCCACCACGGACGGCACCGTGCTGCTGTCCGTGCTGCCGGAGGAAGAGGCGCCGGACGGGTTCGACAAGGAGCACGACGGGCGGCCCGCGCGAGTGGTGCCGGCGAGCGAGGTGCCGTCGACGTTCACGCTGCGCACCTTCGCCGAGTACGACGGCGAGGTCTTCGAGGTCGCTCCGGGCGAGCGACCCGAGCTGACCCTGCGCTGGGTCCGCGACGACGCCGTCCGCGCGGCGCAGCTGGGGCTGACCGACTTCTCGGTCACCGTGCCGGCCAAGCAGGTCACGGCGTTGTGGCAGACGCGGCTGGACTTCACCGAGGCGCCGGAAGCGCGCCCGCAGCCGGGCGGCGACGACCAGAACGCGCTGCTGCGCGCGATCGGCCGGACGCTGCTGCACACCGTGCCGGGCGGCTGGGCGCGGGTCGGTGCCCAGTTCCGGCAGGTCGGCGACTACGCGGAGATCGAGGTCCGCGCGGTCGGCGACGAGGACGGCCCGGTGTCGGTCTCGCTGCCCGCGGTGCCCCGGCTCGGCGGGCTGTTCGCGCGGCTGCGCGCCGCGATGTTCCAGCCCGAAGCCGGCACGTGGTTCCAGGGCACGTTCACGCTCGACTCGGCCTCGTCGTTCGACTTCGACTTCGACGCCGACCGCGAGCCGGACTGGCGGGTGCCGCCCAACGACGGCGGGCGCCCGTCGACCGCCGCCTACGAGCTGGAGCTGGCGACCTACCCGCGCACGCCGAAGCACGTGCCGGCGTGGCTGACCGCGAAGGCCGGGCTCCCGCTGGACACCGCGTTCCGCCTCGCGCGGGCGGCGGACTCGCACACCGAGGGCGAGCGGCCGGTGGTCAACCGGCCGCCGGTGCCGCCGGACCAGGTCCGCGGGGTGCTCGACTACCTGTTCCGCTCGCCGGTCGCGCTGCACCGGCCCGCGCCGCTGCCGGACATCTTCGGCGTGCCGGGCGCGAAGCCGGACGTGCCGAACGCGTTCCACACCGACGGCACCTGGATCTGGCCCGCCGCCGTGCCGCACTACCTGCGCAAGTACGGGGTGCCGCCGGAGCCGGAGCTGGTCGAGCACATCCGCGCGGCCGGGTTCCGCCCGCCGTTCGTCGGCGAGCTCGTCCGCGCGACGGCGGAGGCGGAGGTCAACGGCACGCCGCGGCCGGCGCAGACGACCGCCGACCTGCCGGACGAGCGCGCGCTGACCCGCGTCGCCCGCGGCGAGCAGGTGCGGAACCTGCGCGGCGCGGAGACGCTGGAGCTGCTCCAGCAGCGGCTCGCCGAGCACGCCGTGCCGCCCGCCGCCTACCGGATCGGCGCGAACGAGGTGCCTGCCGAAGGCGTCTGGACGCTGCGCCGCGCCGAGAACGGCTGGGAGGTCTCCCGGCCCCCGTTCGACGAGCCGGTGGCGTTCGGTTCGCTCGGCGACGCGGCCCGGTTCCTGCTCGGCGTGCTGCTGATGCTGCCGCCGCGGCCGCCGGAGGAGTCCGACCAGCCCGCCGACTGGCCGATCCTGCCGATGCGCGGCGAACCGCCGTTGAACTTCTACCGCGGCAAGCGCCTGATCACGCTCGCGCCGGGCACGACGGTCGTCCGGTTCGGCAACGAGACCGGCAACCTGGTGCACGCCGCGGGTACGCGGTTCGTCGAGACGGCGCTGGCCTTCGAGCGCGAGCGGGAGAAGCGGCTGTACCGGGTGCAGCGCGCGGTCCGGGTGCTGACCGGCGTGACGGCGCCGTGGAGCGGGATGCCGGGCGGCGCGGTCGCCTACCTGCTGCCGCGCCCGCTCGCCCAGCACCTCGAGACGGGCTCGCTCAGCAGGCAGTGATCAGGACGGCGGGCGACCACCAGTAGTCGGCGAGCGGGGTGACGTCGACGTCGGTGAAGCCCGCCGTCTTCAGCTGCTCGGCCCAGCCCGCGGCCGGGTGCTCCCAGTTCGTCCGCTCCTGCCCGGAGACGATCCCGAGCAGCACCGGCAGCAGGAAGCCCTGCGCGACGAGGGAGGCGTCTTCGCCGTACTCGGCGACCCCGCGCTCGTAGCGCTCGACGAGCGAGCGCAGGTGCTCCGGCGAGCCTTCCTCGAACTCGGGGACGTCGAACTCGGCGATGACCAGCTTCCCGGTCCGCAGCTGCAGCGCGCGAAGCACCTCCGCGCGCTGCTCCGGCTCGATGGACTGGAGCGCGAACGTCGACTGGACGAAGTCCCAGCCGAGGTCGTCCCGGGCCAGGAACTCCTGCGCGCTCGACTGCCAGCACTGCGCGGACGGCACCCGCTCGTGGACGCCCTCGAGCAGCGCGGCCGACGGTTCGACCAGGTCGATCCGCGCCGGGGTGTGCGCCGCCTGCTCCAGCGCGGGCACGACGGCGAGGCCGTCACCGCAGCCCAGGTCGAGCAGCGATTCGGGCCTCTCGGCGTCGTAGCGCTCGGCGAGCGCGGCGCTCAGCGCCCGGTACAGGCCGATGTTGCCGCCGCCGCGGATGAAGGTCGTGAACGCGCTCGGCTGGTCGTAGACCGGCGCCGAGCCGTCCCCGCCCAGGTAGGTCCGCAGTTCGTCGGCCAGCGAGGAGCCGGCGCGGCCGGCTCGGGCGGCTAGTTCGACGGCCTGGTCGCGGTCACCGGCGCGGTAGGCGGCGAGAGCGTCGGCGAGCAGCTCGATCGAGGTCATGCTCAGGAGATATCAGAACGGGACCCAAAGCGTCACCCGAGTGCCCCCGCCGGGCAGTCCGGATTCGACCAGCGACGTCCCGCCGACCTCGGCCAGCCGGGCGGTGATGGACTCGCTGATGCCGAACCCGGCCGGGTGGTCGGCCGCGCTGAAGCCGCTGCCGTGGTCGCGGGTGATCACCGCGATGCCGCCGTCGCGCTCCTCGACCCGGACCACCACCCGGTCGGTGCCGGAGTGCTTCATCGTGTTCCGCAGGGCCTCGCGCACGGCGTCGCGGATGGCGATCTGCCGGACCTCCGACAGCGTGTCGTCGTCCAGCTCCGCCACCACGAGCTGGGCGCGAAGGCCGTCGCGCGCCATCTCGGCGGCGAGCGCGGCGAGCTTCTCGCCCAGCGGCCGGGCGCCCGCCTCGGCCCGCTCGGACTTCGCCGACTCGATCGTGTGCCGGATCTCCATCGCCTGCGCCCGGGCGAGCCGCTGGATCTCGACCAGCCGCTCTTCGGGGTTCGCCGTGCCGGACAGCGCCATCGCCTCGAGCGTCTGCAGCACGGTGTCGTGCAGCATCCGGTGCTGCTGGGCGCGCTCGGCGAGCCGTCCGTTGCGGGTGCCGTAGGCCAGCGCCAGCCGGGTGCCGAGGCCGGTCAGCAGCAGGGCGGCGGTGGCCAGGAACAGCTCCGCGAGCAGCGCGGAGTACGTCGAAAACGCGGCGTCGACCTGGAACCGGCCGGTGTTCAGCCAGTTCGCCAGCATCCGCAGCGGGAAGCTGGCGAGCCCGAACACCAGTCCGCTCGGCACGCCCAGCGCGAGCGTCAGCAGCCCGGCCTCGCCGAACAGGTGGACGCTGCTCACCGCCAGCGCGTCGAAGTAGCCGTCCGCCGGCACGGTCACGGCGAGGACGAGCGGCGAGAGCACGGTGAAGACCAGGTCGACCGCGAGGAGCTTGCCCGCGTCCCGCCCGCGGAACGGCGCCGAGCGGAACATCCAGCGGAGGCCGATCACGTTCAGCGCGACCGAGAGCAGCGTGAACACACCGACCGGCAGCAGCCCGGCCGAGCCGTGCTTCACGGCGTAGACGCCGAACTGCCCGGGCACGGCGAGCAGCCGGTAGGCGAGCGGGATGAGCACGACGTACCGGGTGGCGCGCAGCAGCAGGCCGTCGCGCTCGCTCGGGTCGATCGGGCCGTTCATCCGCGAAATGCGCCGGAGCGCGTGGATCGGGGCCGGGTCGGCGATCTCGTCGGGGAGCTCGCTCGTGGCGGTGGCGATCGCGGGGGCACCGCGGCGCATCAGCGCCACCAGGAAGCTGCCCCCGCCCGTCACGGCTCAGCCGTTCCCGACGCCGTTTTCCGCGGCCCACTGCTTGAGCTCGGCCACGGCCTCGTCGTGCTCCAGCGGCCCCCGGTCCAGGCGGAGGTCCTTGAGGAACTTCCACGCCTTCCCGACGTCCGGCCCCGGCTTGATGCCGAGCAGCTCCATGATCTGCTCGCCGTTGAGGTCCGGCCGGACGCGGTCGAGGTCCTCCTTGGCCTTCAGTGCGGCGATGCGGGCTTCGAGGTCGTCGTACGTCGCCTGCAGCGCGGCCGCCTTCCGGCGGTTGCGGGTGGTGCAGTCGGCGCGGACCAGCTTGTGCAGCCGGGTCAGCAGCGGGCCGGCGTCGGTGACGTACCGGCGGACCGCCGAGTCCGTCCACTCACCCTTGCCGTAGCCGTGGAACCGCAGGTGGAGGAACACGAGCTGAGAGACGTCGTCGATGATCTCCTTCGAGTACTTCAGCGCCCGCAAACGTTTGCGGGCCATCCGCGCGCCGACCACCTCGTGGTGGTGGAAGCTCACGCCGCCGCCCGGCTGGAACTCCCGCGTCGCCGGCTTCCCGGCGTCGTGCAGCAGCGCCGCCAGCCGCAGGATGAGGTCTGGCTCCGACGTCGGCTCGTGCGAAGTCTCCAGGTCGATCGCCTGGGCGAGCACGGTCAGCGAGTGCTGGTAGACGTCCTTGTGCTGGTGGTGCTCGTCGATGGCCAGCCGCATCCCGGGCACCTCGGGCAGCACCCGGTCGGCCAGCCCGGTGTCGACCAGCAGCTCCAGGCCCGGCCGCGGGTCGGCGGCCAGCAGCAGCTTCGACAGCTCGGCCTGCACGCGCTCGGCGGTGATCCGGTCGATCTCCCCGGCCATCGACGTCATCGCGTCGACCACCCGCGGCGCGGCGGTGAAGCCCAGCTGCGCGGCGAACCGGGCGGCCCGCAGCATCCGCAGCGGGTCGTCGGCGAACGACTCCTGCGGCGTCGCCGGCGTGTCCAGTACCTGCTCCCGGAGCGCGCTCAGCCCGTCGTGCGGGTCGATGAACGTGCCGGACGCCAGCTCGACGGCCATCGCGTTGACCGTGAAGTCGCGGCGGAGCAGGTCGCCCTCGATGCTGTCGCCGAACGTGACCTGGGGGTTGCGGCCGACGCGGTCGTAGCTGTCGGCGCGGAACGTCGTGATCTCGAGCTGCATGCCCTTCTTGGTCACGCCGATCGTGCCGAACGCGATCCCGACGTCCCAGACCGCGTCGCCCCACTCGCTGACGATCTTCAGGACCCGGTCGGGCCGGGCGTCCGTGGTGAAGTCGAGATCGCCGGAGCGCCGGCCCAGCAGCGCGTCCCGCACGCTGCCGCCGACCAGGTAGAGGCGGTGGCCCGCACTGGCGAACCGCTCCGCCAACTCCTCGGCCAGGGGGGAGACCCGCATCAGCTCCACCACCGCGTTCTGCTTGACGACCACGTCGTTCACGAAAATCCCACTACGTTCCAGGTGCGCTTGCTCCGAGCACCGCCGGACACGGACACGGAGAGCCAGCCTACCGGGGCAACCGTTTGCTCTAGCATCGCAGCATGTCTGGATCAGCCGGCCGACCCGGCGCCTCGAAGCCGCGCAGGCGGCGCAGGCGTCAGCGCGGCAGGCGCCTGACCACGGTCGACGAGACGTCGGCCGGCGGCCTCGTGGTGGACGCGGCCCGCGAACAGGCGGTGCTGATCGGCCGGCTCGACCGGCACGGCAGACTGCTGTGGTCGCTGCCCAAGGGCCACATCGAGGACGGTGAGACGGTGGAACAGACGGCCGTGCGCGAGGTGAAGGAGGAAACCGGCATCTCCGCGCGCGTCATGCGGCCGCTGGGCACCATCGACTACTGGTTCGTGGCCGAACGGCGGCGCATCCACAAGACCGTCCACCACTTCCTGCTCGAAGCCATCGGTGGTGAGCTGTCGGACGAGGACGTCGAGGTCACCGAGGTGGCCTGGGTCCCGCTGGCCGAGCTGGAGACCAAACTCGCCTACTCCGACGAACGCAAGCTCGTCCGGAAGGCCAAGGAACTTTTCGCGCGCCCGGACGTCCACGGACGAGACGAGCACGCCCCTGAGGGAGCCCCCGAGTGAAGCGGTTCGCCGCAGCCTTCCTTTCCGTCCTCTTCCTGGCCGTCCCCGCCCTCACCGGAGCCTCGGTGGCCCAGGCGGAGGAAGGCGCCCGCCTGCGCGTCGACCTGAACGAGCTCGCCCCGCGCGTGATCACCGGGTCGACGACGACGCTGACCGTCGCGGGCACGGTGACCAACACCGGCGACCGGAAGATCACCCGGCCGCAGGTGCGCCTGCAGGTCGGCGAGCGGGTCACGACCTCGCGCGGGGTCAACGACGTGCTGTCCGGTGCCGTCATCAAGGACAGCCCGCTGACCGACTTCGCCCCGGTCGCGGAAGCGCTGGACCCGGGGCAGAGCGCGCCGCTGAACATCACGGTGAACCTGACCGGCACCCGCGCGGAGCGGTTCAGCCGCCCCGGCGTCTACCCGCTGCTGGTGAACGTGAACGGCACGCCGGAGTTCGGCGGGGCCGCCCGGCTCGGCGCGGTCAGCATGCTGATGCCGGTGCTGGCCGGGCCGGGCAAGCAGTCGAGCAGCCACGCCGGCGCGCCGAGCATGACCATGCTCTGGCCGCTGACCAGCAGCGTCCCGCAGGTGTACGCGGCTCCGTACGGTCAGCCGCTGGTGCTGCGCGACGACCGCCTCGCCGCCGAGATCAGCGGCGACGGCCGGCTGAACGCGCTGGTCACCGCCGCGGCCACGGCCGTGCGCGGCAACGCGAACCTCGCGAAGTCGATGTGCTTCGCCCTCGACCCGGACCTCCTGACCACGGTCGACGCGATGAGCCGCGGCTACCAGGTGCACACCGACGGCGGGAACGTCGACGGCAAGGGCACCGAGGCCGCGAAGACGTGGCTCGCCGCGCTCAAGACGCTGCTGACCGGCCGGTGCGTCGTGACGCTGCCCTTCGCCGACGCCGACCTCGAGGCCGTCGCCAAGATCCGCCCGGGCGACACCTCCCTGGTGACGGCCGCGGTCTCGGGCGCGGCCACCGTCCAGCAGCTGGTGGGCGTCTCGCCGCAGACCGGCGTGCTCTGGCCGGCCGGCACGCCGAGCGAATCGGTGCTCGCGGCGTTGGCCCAGGCCGGCGTCCGCACAGTGCTGACCGACGCGGGCAAGCTGGCGCCCGCCGCGGCCGGCGGCGGCGTCACCGTGCAGGGCAGCGCCGTGCGCGCCCAGCCGACCGACTCGCTGGTCTCGGCGGCCATGACGGGGGTGCCGAGCGTGCCCGACTCGGTCACCGTGCCGGTGAACACCGAACGGGCGATTTCGAGCCAGAACGGCCTCGGTGCCCTCGCCTTCCGGGCCGGCCTCGGCCAGTCCGCTGGCCAGGACCGGCCCGACCACCTGCTGGTCGCCCCGCCGCGCCGCTGGGACGCGCCGGCCGCGGAGCTCACCGCGTACCTCGAGCAGGTCGCCGGCTTCCTCACCGCCGGCGTGGTCAGCCCGCTCACCCTCCCGTCGCTGCTCTCGGCCGACCCGGCCGCCACCGGCCCGGTCGGCGACGGCGGGCAGGACCCGAACGCGGCGATCGACCCCCAGGTCGTCTCGACGCTCTCGGCCGTCGACGGCCAGGCCACCGGCATGGCGTCCTCGATGCAGCTCGACGCGACCAAACGGGTGAAACCGGACGACGTCGTCGCCCCGATCCGGCTGGCCGAGCTGCGCGGCGCTTCGACGGCGTGGCGGGGCCTGCCCGCCGACGCGGCGACCGCGAACGCCCAGGCGGAGGTCGCGGCGATCAGCGACCGGGTGAGCGTCCAGCAGCCGCGGCAGACCATCGCGCTGGCGTCCGGCAACTCCCCGCTGCCGGTGTACGTGGTGAACGACCTGCCGGTGGGCATCAACGCGCGGTTGACCTTGAGCAACAACACCGGCCTGCGCAGCGACGACCGCAAGGAGGTGTCGTTCCCGGCCGGCGGCGGGCGGCAGTACCTGCTCCCGGTGGAGGCGCTGCGGGCCGGCCGGTTCAGCGTCGATGTGTCGTTGAGCACCCCGACCGGTACCCCGCTCGGGTCATCCGCGCGGTTCGAGCTGACGTCCACGGAGTACGGCGCGATCACCATCATCGCGACCGTCGCCGCAGGTGTGGCCCTGCTTCTGCTCGCCTCGCGGCGCATCTACCGACGGGTGAAGGATGCCCGCGCGGGACGCGATGTAGTGGACTGATCCTTCGGCCTTTGAGTGTTCCGGGCGGTTCCCGATTACCCTTGGTCCGCACATACGCGGCAGCGGGCCGCGGCGGCGGAGCAGAGCACCGAGGATTGGGCACGCGTTGGAGAGAGAGCCGGGCTTACCACCCGAGCGTGCGAGTCGTCCTCGGCGCGAAGCCGGTCCGCCCCCGCAACGGGGTGACGGGCCCCCGCGCGCGTCGCAGCCGGTCCGCCGCCAGCAGCCGCCTCCGCCGCCGCCACCCCAGGAGCGCGGCCGCAGGCAGCCGCCCCGCAACGGCCACACCCGCCAGATGCCGGCCCCGGACGACGCACCACCGCAGCGCCCGGCACGCGACGGCCAGCCCCGCCGCGACGGCCAGCCCGTCCGGGACGACCGCCAGCGGCGCGCCCCCCGAGGCGACCGGCCGGCCCGTGACGACCTCCCGCCCCGCGACGACCGCGCACCGCGGGGCGACCGGGGCCGCCGAGGCGACCGCCCCCAGGACGACCGCGCGCCGCGAGGCGACCGGCCGCCGCACGACGACCGGCCCCGCGAGGACTGGCCCCCGGAGGAACGCGCCCCCCGCGCACCCCGGGGAGACCGCCCGCACGACGACCGCGCGCTTCGGGGCGACCGCCCTCAGGACGATCGCGTGCTTCGAGGCGACCGGCCGCGCGACGACCGGGGTCCCCGAGGCGACCACCCCCAGGACGATCGCGCACTTCGAGGCGACCGGCCCCACGACGACCGCGTACCCCGAGGCGACCGGCCGCGCGAAGACTGGCCCGCCGACGACCGCGGCCCCCGCGACGACCGGCCGCAGCGCCGCGTCCCACCCCAGCAACCCCCGCCACGCGGGGGGCAGCCGCCGCGCGGCGCCGGTGGTCCCGCGCCGACGCGGGTCCAGCCGGTGCCGCCGCTTCCGCCGCAGCCGGGCGGACCGCCCCCGGGCCAGCCGCCCGGTGGCGCTCAGCCGGGCGGCCTCCTGCCGGACCAGCCGCTGAGCGGCGCCCAACCAGTCACCTCACAGCCCGGCGGGCCGCGCCCAGGTCAGCCACCTCAGCCGGGTGGCCTCCTCCCGGACCAGCCGCTGAGCGGCGCCCAGCCGGTCGCGTCCCAGCCCGGCGGGCCGCGCCCAGGTCAGCCGCCTCAGCTGGGCGGCCTCCTGCCGGACCAGCCCTTGAGCGGCGCCCAGCCGGTCACCTCACAGCCCGGCGGACCGCCCCCGGGCCCGCCAGGCACGGCCCAGCCGGGCGGGCCGCCCCCGAGCGGCGCGCAACCGGGCACCGCTCAGCCCGGCGGACCCCGCCCGAGCCAGCCACCTCAGCTGGGCGGCCTCCTGCCCGACCAGCCCCTGAGCGGCGCCCAGCCGGTCACCTCACAGCCGGGCCAGGCCCCGAACCAGGGCCGGCTCCCGCAGCCGAGCCCGCCGTCGACCCCGCCGCCCGGCATCCCGGCCCCCGGGACCCCGCCGCCGGGCATTCCGGTGCCGCCGCGCGGCCGCGGGGCCCGGCGGCCGGCGCCGGTGCGGCCGTGGCAGGAGGAGGCCCAGCGCCCGCCCGACCCGGAGGCCACGCGGTTCATCCCGCGCACCGCCGGCGTCCCGATGAACTCGCGGTGGCCGGTCGCCGACCCGGACGTCATGCGCCCGTACGACGCGCTGGCCACCCAGGTCATGCCGGCGCTCAAGACGCCGCTGGTCAAGCCGAAGCCGGGCGAGGAAGCGCCGGAGGCCCCGGCCAAGGCGCCGTCGCTGGCGAAGGCGTCCGGCCGGATGGCGATCGCGTCGCTGATCAGCCGGATCACCGGCTTCCTGTGGAAGCTGCTGCTGGTCGGCGCCATCGGCCAGGGCATCGCGAACGACTCGTTCAACGTCGCCAACACGATGCCGAACATCATCTTCGAGCTGCTGATGGGTGGCGTGCTCGCGAGCGTGGTGGTGCCGCTGCTGGTGCGCTCGCAGGACGACCCGGACGGCGGCGCGGCCTACACCCAGCGCCTCATCACGGTCGCGTTCACCCTGCTGCTGGTCGGCACGGTGATCGCGGTGTTCGCGGCGCCGGCGTTCACGAGCCTGTACGTCGACGGTTCCGGCAAGGCCAGCTCCGGTCTGACCACGGCGTTCGCCTACCTGCTGCTGCCGGAGATCTTCTTCTACGGCGTCTTCGCGCTGCTTTCGGCGGTGCTGAACGCCAAGCAGGTCTTCGGGCCGACGGCGTGGGCGCCGGTGATCAACAACCTGGTCGTCATCTTCACGATCCTGGTCGTCTGGATCATGCCGGGCGACATCGACACCGCGAACCCGTCGATCACCGATCCCAAGGTGCTGACGCTCGGCATCGGCGTCACCGGCGGCATCGTCGCGCAGGCGCTGCTGCTGGTGCCCCCGCTGCTGCGGTCCGGCTTCCGGTTCAAGTGGCGCTGGGGCATCGACAAGCAGATGAAGGAGTTCGGCGGCCTCGCGCTGTGGATCCTCGGCTACGTCGCGGTCAGCCAGATCGGCTACACGATCAACACGCGCGTGCTGACCAGCGGCTCGCCCGGCGGTGTGACGGCCTACAGCAACGCCTGGCTGCTCTTCCAGCTGCCGTACGGCGTCATCGGCGTCTCGCTGCTGACGGCGATCATGCCGCGGATGAGCCGCGCGGCCGCCGACGGCGACCACAAGAAGCTGATCGGCGACCTCTCGTACGCGTCGCGGATCTCGACGGTGATGCTCGTCCCGATCTCCGCGGTGATGACCGTGGTCGGCGGTTCGATCGGCATCGCGCTGTTCACCTTCGGCAAGGGCACGGTCGAGACCGCCGAGCGGCTCGGCGACGCGCTGGCCATCTCGGCGTTCGCGCTGCTGCCGTACGCGCTGGTCATGCTGCAGATGCGCGTCTTCTACGCGATGAAGGACGCGCGCACGCCGACGCTGATCATGATCGTGATGACGCTGGTCAAGGTGCCGCTGCTGTACCTGTGCCCGGTGCTGCTGTCGCCGGACAACGTCGTGCTCGGCGTCATGATGGTGAACGCGCTGACGTTCGTGGTCGGCGCGATCCTCGGCCAGGTGTGGCTTTGGGTGACGCTGGGCAACCTGCGGAGCAAGCGGGTGATCGGCGTGATCCTCTTCACGGTGGTGGCGAGCGTGCTCGGCGTCGCCGCGGCGTGGGTCGCGGGCAAGATCGTGCCGGACTCGTTCGGGCCGACTTTCGGCGCCTGGGCGAAACTCCTGCTGCAGAGCGTGGTGGGCATCGTGGTCTCGTTCGGCGTGCTCATGGCGCTGAAGGTGGAGGAGCTTCGGCCGGCCACTTCGAGGTTCACCCGGTTGATCAAGCGCGGGTAACGATTCCGGTACGGATGGCGACGACTCCCGCGTCGTATTCTGGGTAACCTTGGGGCGGGGAGCTAACGGGAGAGAGTGCGGGTGGACACGAGGCGGAGCGAACAGGCGGGGGGTGCGAACCACGTGGGCAAGGCCCAGGTCGGATCGCTGGCCCCCGGGCGCGTGGTCGGCGACGGCCGCTACCGCCTCCTCGCGCAGTTCGGCGTGGACGAGCGCGGTGACGCGCACCTTTGGCGTGCCCGCGACGGGCAGCTCAAGCGGGACGTCGCGCTGACGCTGCTGGTCGGCGACCCGGCCGACCCCGAAGCCGCCCGGCTGGCCCGGCGTACCCTCGAACGCGCCACGCACGCGTCCAAGTTCGGCCACGGCGGCGTCGCCCGCGTGCTGGACGTGCTCGCCCTCGGCAGCGGCATCACGTCGAGCGAAGGCCTGCTCGGCGTCGTCGTCGCGGAGTGGACCAAGGGCAGCGACCTGGTCGACCTCGTCGCGCAGCGGCCGGTGGCGCCCGCCGCGGCCGCGCGGATGGTGCAGGCGCTGGCCGAAGCCGTCGAGCAGGCGCACCAGAACGGGCTCGTCCTCGGGCTCGACCACCCGCAGCGCCTCCGCCTGACGCCGAACGGCGCCCTCAAGCTCGCGTTCCCCGGCCCGCTGCCGGAAGCCACCCTGCGCGACGACGTCAAGGCGCTCGGCGCGGTCCTGTACCTGCTGCTGACCGGCCGCTGGGCGCTGCCCGGCGGCCCGCCCGCGATTCCGGCGGCGCCGCTGTCGCCGCAGGGGCGGATCGTCCCGCCCCGCCAGCTGGTGCCGACGGTCCCGGCGGACCTGTCGTCCCTGGCCGTCCGCACCATCGAGGACGGCGGCAACGGCGGCATCCGCACCAGCGCGGCCATCCTCCGGATGCTCGACCAGGTGGCCGAGGAGGAAGAGCGCACCCAGCTGATCAAGGCCGTCGGCGGTGACCCGGCCGAAGGCGAAGGCACCGTCTGGACCACGAAGAAGCCGGTCAAGGACGTCGCCCGGCGGCGCAAGCTCGCGCTCGGCGTCACCGTGCTGGTGGTCGCGACGGTCGTCATCCTCGCCTGGGGCGGGCTGATGCTGATCAACGTCTTCCAGGGCGACTCGAAGGCGAGCGGGCCGACGATCAACGTCGCCGCGCCGCCGGCGTCGAGCCAGCCCGCCGGCCAGCCGCCCGCCTCCAGCCAGCCGGCCCCGCCGCCGTCGCCCACCGTCGGCGCCCCGGTGAAGCCGCAGGCCGTGGCCGTCTACAACCCCGAGGGCAAGGGCGACAACACCGCGCGGGCGAAGTACGCGATCGACGGCAAGCCCGAGACGCAGTGGCGGACCGAGCAGTACAAGCAGCAGTTCCCGGCCGTCAAGCCGGGGGTCGGGCTGGTCGTCACCTTCAAGGACCCGATCAACCTCAGCCAGGTGCAGGTGTCCGGCGGGACCGCGGGCACCAAGGTCGAGATCCGCTCGGCGACCGAGAAGAACCCCGATCTGGCCGACACGAAGGTGGTCGGAAACGGCGACCTGAAGGACGGCGACACCACGATCCCGCTGGCCCAGCCGACCCAGGGTGAGTACTTCATCGTCTGGATCACTCAGCTGGGTGGCGCCGACAACGAGTTCCAGACCGAAATCGCGGACCTGACCTTCCTGCCTGCGGGGTGACCCACCCGACAGGGTCAGTAGGCTCTGCCGGGTGACAGCTGCAGCTCCCACGGATGCGGATCTGATAGCGGCTCACGCCGCGGGGGACCCCCATGCGTTCAGCGAACTCGTCCAGCGACACCGCGACCGCATGTGGGCGGTCGCCCTGCGCACGGTCCGCGACCCCGAAGAGGCCGCCGACGCGTTGCAGGACGCGTTCATCTCGGCGTTCCGGGCCGCCGACAAGTTCCGCGCGGAGTCCCAGGTCACGACGTGGCTGCACCGGATCGTGGTGAACGCCTGCCTCGACCGGATCCGCCGCCGCCAGGCCCGGCCGACCGTGCCGCTGCCGGAGACCGGCTTCAACGAGCCGGCGTCGCCGCGCGACTCGATGGCCGAGCGGGAGACCAGCCTGCTCGTGCGCGAGGCCCTCGAGCAGCTGCCCGAAGAGCAGCGCGCGCCGATCGTGCTCGTCGACGTCGAGGGCTACTCCGTCGCAGAGACGGCGAAGCTGCTGGGCATCGCCGAAGGCACCGTGAAGAGCCGGTGCGCGCGGGGCCGCGGAAAACTCGCGAAGGTTCTCGGGCACCTGCGGAACCCCGATGCGATTGCGAACGTCCCAACTCACGAAAGCAAACGGGCCGGGCGTCAGCCGGGTAGCGGGGAGGGACGATGACGGACGAAAGCCGGGGGATCGGGGGGACCGTCGGTCCGCCCTGGTCTGTCGACGTGCTCGCCGACCTCCACGCCGGGGTGCTGGACGACGCTCAGGCGGCCGAGCTGTGGCCGCTGGTCGACGCCGATCCGGAAGCCCGGGCGATCCTGGCGGCCCTCGACGCCACGCAGGCCGACCTGGCTTCGCTCGCCGACGCGCCCGCGCCGCCGATGCCCGCGGAGTTCGCGGCCCGGCTGGACGCGGCGCTGGCCGCCGAAGCAGCCGCCCGCTTTCCCGAACACGCGCAGGCAGCTCCGGCACCGCGGGACGCCCAGGTGGTGGACCTCGCGGCGGCCCGGCGGCGGCGGAACAAGCGGCTCGGCTGGGCCGCCGGCGTGCTGACCGCGGCCGCGGCGGCGGTCGTCGCCGTGACGGTCGCCATCCCGAACACGTCGCAGCAAGCCGGCACCCCGAACGTCGCCGCGCCGGCGCCTTCGGGCCCGTCCGTCGGCAACGACGGAGCCGGGGCGCAGGCCCTGGTCGGCAAGGCGATCGGCGTCCGCGACTTCGGCCCGCTGCAGACCGAGGACAAGCTGGACGCGTGCATCGCGGCCGCCGGCCTCGACCCGAAGGTGCGCCCGGAGGGCATCCGCCCGGTGAACGTCGGCGGCAAGGCCGGGGTGATGATCATCCTGACCACCGGCAAGCTCGCCCAGTTCCGCCTGGTGGCCTTCGGCGCCGACTGCGGGCCCGGTAATCCGGCTGTGTTGTTCGACAAGGTCGTTGGGGAGAAGTAGCGGCTGTCACGGCTGGGAACATGGCCACCTACCATCGTGTTGAGCCTGGTACACGGGTCACTACGAGCGGAGGTCACGGGTGGCTGCCGAGGAAATCAGGAACCTGATCATCGTGGGGTCGGGTCCTGCCGGATACACCGCTGCCGTTTACGCGGCACGGGCCCAGCTGGAACCGCTGGTGTTCGAGGGCACGCAGTTCGGCGGCGCGCTGATGACGACGACCGAGGTGGAGAACTTCCCCGGGTTCCGCGACGGCATCATGGGTCCGGACCTGATGGAGGAGATGCGCAAGCAGGCGGAGCGCTTCGGCGCCGAGCTGCGCGCGGAGGACGTCGAGTCGCTGGAGCTGACCGGGGACGTCAAGTACGTCCACGCGAACGGCAAGCGCTACGCCGCCCGCGCGGTCATCCTCGCCATGGGCGCGGCGGCGCGGTACCTGAACGTGCCGGGCGAGCAGGAGCTGCTCGGCCGCGGCGTCTCGGCCTGTGCGACCTGTGACGGCTTCTTCTTCCGCGACCACGACATCGTGGTCGCCGGCGGTGGCGACTCGGCGATGGAGGAGGCGACCTTCCTGACGAAGTTCGCGAAGTCCGTCACCCTGGTCCACCGGCGCGAGGAGTTCCGCGCGTCCAAGATCATGCTCGAGCGCGCCCGCGCGAACGAGAAGATCAAGTGGAAGCTGAACTCGCAGATCACCGGGGTGCTCGGCGACGGCAAGGTCGAAGGCCTGCGGCTGAAGGACACCAAGGACGGCAGCGAGTCGACGCTGGACGTCTCGGGCTTCTTCGTCGCGATCGGCCACGACCCCCGCAGCGAGCTCGTGCGCGGGCAGGTCGACCTGGACGAGGACGGCTACGTCATCACCCAGGGCCGCACCTCCTACACCAACGTCGACGGCGTCTTCGCGGCCGGCGACCTGGTGGACCGCACGTACCGGCAGGCGATCACCGCTTCGGGCTCCGGGTGCAGCGCGGCGATCGACGCGGAACGATGGCTCGCGGAGCACGGCGAATCGGACGCGCACGAGGCGGCCGAGCTCGTCGGCGGCGGCTACGGCGCGGGCACCAACTGACTTTCCGGCGTTCACTCACCCCTGAAGGAGCAACCATGTCCAACACCGTGAAGGTGACCGACGCGACGTTCGTCGACGAGGTCCTGACCAGCGAAAAGCCGGTTCTCGTCGACTTCTGGGCCACCTGGTGCGGGCCGTGCAAGATGGTCGCCCCGGTCCTCGAGGAGATCGCGGCGGAGAACGGCGAGAAGCTGACCATCGCGAAGATCGACATCGACGAGAACCCGAACACGCCGCGTGACTACCAGGTGATGTCCATCCCGACGCTGATCCTGTTCCAGGGTGGCAAGCCGGTGAAGCAGATCGTCGGCGCCAAGCCGAAGGCCGCGCTGCTGTCGGACCTCGCCGACGTTCTCTGAACCGATACGCACCCGACGGACCCGGGGCCTGCGGGAATGCTCCCGTGGGTCCCGGGTCTTCGTCGTTCGGGGGAATCTCACCGCCGTGGGCGAATCGAGCGTGACGAGGGCCACTGGAGGTTCACCACGAACGGGTTCTTGACGAACCTACCGGGCCTGCGCTGTCACCGAGAGTTCGCAAGGCACAATAGAGGACCTGGGCTTGTCCCAGCGAAGGTTTTCTGCCACGCACCGAGCCCCCGAATCGGTGCCTTAGGAAGAGCGAGGAGTGCATGCGGGTACTCCGCCGCGGTGACGCCGGTCCGGACGTCGCCGAGATCAGGTCCATCCTGGCCGGGATGGACCTGCTCCCGCCGGTCACCGGTACCGGCGACTACGGCACGTTCGACGTCGCCGTCGAGGGCGCCGTCCGTGCCTTCCAGCAGCGCCGTGGGCTCATCACCGACGGCGTCGTGGGTCCGGCGACGTTCCAGGCGCTCAAGGGCGCCAGCTACCACCTGGGCAGCCGTCCGCTGTCCTACATGATCGCGTCCCCGGTCCACGGGGACGACGTCTTCACGCTCCAGGAGCGGCTGACCGAGCTGGGCTTCGACGCCGGCCGCCCCGACGGCTACTTCGGCCCGGCGACCGAGCGCGCGCTCAAGACCTTCCAGCGCGACATGCGCCTGACGCCGGACGGCATGTGCGGCCCGGCGACCATCCGCGAGCTGCACCGCCTGTCCTCCCCGCGCGCCCGCGGCGGCCGCCCCGTGTTCCTGCGCGAGCAGGAGCAGGTGCGCCAGGCCGGGCCGCGGCTGCGCGGCAAGCGCATCGTGATCGACCCGGGCCACGGCGGCGACGACCTCGGCGTGGTCTCCGGCAGCCTGCGCGAGGCCGACATCGCGTGGGACCTCGCGCGCCGCCTGGAAGGCCGGATGAAGGCCACCGGCATGGAGGCGCTGATCTCCCGCGGCCCGAACCACAGCCCCACCGAGCTGGAGCGCGCCCGCTTCGCGAACGACGCGGGCGCGGACCTGTTCCTGTCCCTGCACAGCGACGGCAACCCCTCGCCGCGCGCCCAGGGCATCGCGAGCTTCCACTTCGGCACCGGCAACGGCACGACGTCGACGGTGGGTGAGCTGCTGGCCGGCTTCATCCAGCGCGAGGTCGCGGCCCGCACGGGCATGCTGGACTGCCGCACGCACTACAAGACGTGGGAGATCTTCACCCGCACCCGCTGCCCGGCGGTCCGCGTGGAGATCGGCTACCTGACGAACCCGGACGACAGCCGCAAGCTGGCCGACCCGGCGTTCCGCGACATCGTCGCCGAGGGCATCCTCATCGCCGTCAAGCGCCTGTACCTGCTTGGCGAAGGCGACCAGCCGACGGGAACGTTCACGTTCGCCGACGTCCTGGCGCACGAGCTGGCGAAGGCCGAATAGGCCCGACCACAACCGCTAGCGGTCCACCTTCACCTGCCCCACCACACCTGGGGACGCAGCCGCTGCGTCCCCAGGTTTTCGGGCAGTTCTCCACAGCTTTTCCACCGCTCCTATCAGCGCTCTGTGGATAACTCGGCACTTCTTCCACAGTTGTGCACAGCGGTGTTTCGCGCGTGACGAAACCCAGGCGCAAGCGTTTGCGGGGAGGCTCAGGCGCGGCCGAGGCTCGGCTCGGCCGTGGTGATCGTCACCTGGCCGAGGAGGCGCTCCAGCGCGGCCTCGACGTCTTCCTTCCAGGTGATCGCCGAGCGCAGCTCCAGGCGCAGGCGCGGCCACTTGGGGTGCGGGCGGACCGTCTTGAAGCCGACGCTCTGCAGGAACGCCGCCGGCAGCACGCAGCTGTGGCCGCCATCCGGGTCCGTTTCGTCGGGGCGCGCGTCGCCGAACGCTTCGATCGCGCGGACGCCGCGCTTGGTGAGGTCCTTGGCGACCGCCTGGACCAGCATCCGGCCGAGGCCGCCGCCGCGGAACTCCGGGAGGACCTGGAAAGCCGTGAGGAGGACCGCGTCCGCGCTCGGCGGGGACGTCGGGAAGGCCAGCGCGCGCGGGACGGCGTTCGGCGGGGCGTACAACACGAACCCGACCGGCAGCGTGTCGCTGTAGACGATGCGGCCGCAGGAACCCCACTCGAGCAGCACGCTCGAGACCCAGGCTTCCTTCTCGACCTCGGTGGCGCCGAACTCCTCAGCCTGGTTCTTCAGGTGCGGAGCGAGCTCCCAGTAGACACACCGGCGACAGCTCTTCGGCAAGTGCTCGAGGTTGTCCAGTGTGACGCCCACGACGCGACGCGACACCCGCGACCTCCCTGACCTGCGCTCCCGACCGGCTGCCCGGCCGTCAAGCCGCGCAGGAACCACAGCACGAACACGGGAGCCATGGTCGAGGATAGGCCGATGTGACGAGCGCCGAAAGGCCAGGGGTCCCGGATGGGTGCACGGTTACACTCGACAGGATCTGTTAACCGAGCCACGGGTGAATCGTCGATGACCGAGAACCGCCCCAGCAAGCCGCACAGCGGCCGCCAGAACCTCGACCCGCACCTCGAGCGGTACGCCGCTCGCACCGCGGGGATGACCGCTTCGGAGATCCGAGCGCTCTTCGCGGTCGCCAGCCGGCCCGAGGTGGTTTCGCTGGCCGGCGGCATGCCGAACCTGGCCGCGCTCCCGCTCGACACGCTCTCGGCGCAGGTGGCGGAGATCATCGCCGAAGACGGCCTGGTCGCGTTGCAGTACGGCTCCGCGCACGGCGTTCCCGCGCTGCGCGAGCAGATCTGCGAAATCATGGCCCTCGAGGGCATCAAGGCGCACCCGGACGACGTCGTCGTGACCGTCGGCTCCCAGATGGGCCTGGACATGGTCACGCGGCTGTTCTGCGACCCCGGTGACGTCGTGATCGCCGAAGGCCCCTCGTACGTCGGCGCGCTGGGCTCCTTCGCCGCTTACCAGGCGCAGGTCGTGCACGTGGCGATGGACGACAACGGCCTGGTGCCGGAGCTCCTGCGCGAGGCGCTCGCCCAGGCGGAGAAGGCCGGCCGCCGGGTCAAGTTCCTCTACACGATCCCGAACTTCCACAACCCCGCCGGCGTCACGCTGGCCGTCGAGCGCCGCGCGGAGATCCTCGAGATCTGCCGCGCCCACGGCGTCCTGGTCGTCGAAGACAACCCGTACGGGTTGCTCGGCTTCGACGGCCAGACCTACCCGGCGCTGCGCTCGGCCGATCCCGAGAACGTTGTGTACCTCGGCTCGTTCTCCAAGACGTTCGCCTCCGGCCTGCGCGTCGGCTGGGTGCTCGCGCCGCACGCCGTGCGCGAGAAGCTGGTGCTGGCCGCGGAGTCGGCGACGCTGTGCCCGCCGACGTTCAACCAGATGATCGTGTCGCGCTACCTGGCCACGCACGACTGGAAGGGCCAGATCAAGAAGTTCCGGGAGAACTACCGCGAGCGGCGCGACGCGATCCTGTCCGCGCTCGACCAGTACCTGCCCCCGGGCTGCTCGTGGACCAAGCCGGAGGGCGGGTTCTACGTCTGGGTGACGGTGCCGGAAGGCGTCGACACCAAGGCGATGCTGCCGCGCGCGGTGACCGCCCGGGTGGCGTACGCGTCCGGCACCGGCTTCTACGCCGACGGCTTCGGCAGCCGCCAGATGCGGCTGTCGTACTGCTACCCGACACCGGAGCGCATCCGCGAGGGCGTGCGGCGGCTGGCCGCCGTGCTGGAGTCCGAAATGGACCTGGCCCGCACCTTCGGTAACGTGAGCGCGCGCCAGATCCGGGGACCGCAGACGCCGTCCCCGGACACGGTCTGATTCTTTTAGGGCTAAGGAGTTTCCACGGTGGTCGACCGTACCGTTGCCGTGCTCGCCGGCGGTCTCTCGCACGAACGCGACGTCTCGCTGAGGTCCGGGCGACGGCTCTCCGCGGCGCTCAAGTCCGAAGGCTTCGGCATCGAGGAGTGGGACACCGACGCGGGGCTCCTGGAACGCCTGCGCACGCAGCGCCCGGACGCGGTCGTCGTCGCGCTGCACGGCGGTGAGGGCGAGAACGGCTCGGTGCAGACGGTGCTGGAGATGCTGGAGGTGCCGTTCGTCGGCACCGGCTCCCAGGGCTGCCGCCGGGCGTGGGACAAGCCGACCGCGAAGGCGCTGCTGCAGAACGCCGGGTTCGTGACGCCCGGCTGGGCGGTGCTGCCGCACAGCACGTTCCGCGAGCTGGGCGCTCAGGCGGTGCTCGACGCGATGGTGGAGCGCCTCGGCCTGCCGCTCATCCTCAAGCCCGACCAGGGCGGCTCGGCCCTCGGCACCCAGGTGGTCCGCGAGGCCGCGGAACTGCCGGCGGCGATGGTCGGCTGCTTCGCGTACGGCGACACCGTGCTCGCCGAGCGGTTGGTGGACGGCGTCGAGGTGGCCGTGACGGTCATCGAGGGCGAGGACGGGCCCGAGGCCCTCCCCGCGGTCGAGATCGTCCCGGAGAGCGGCGTGTACGACTACACGGCCCGCTACACGGCCGGCCTGACCGACTTCTTCACCCCGGCCCGCCTCGACGACGCCGCGGCCAAGGCGGCGGCCGAGCTGGCCGTCGCCGTGCACCGCGTGCTCGGCCTCCGGGACATCTCGCGGACCGACGCGATCGTCGCGCCGGACGGCACGGTGCACTTCCTCGAAGTCAACCCGTCGCCGGGTCTCACCGAGACGTCGACGGTGCCGATGGCGATCGAAGCCGCGGACAAGTCACTCGGCACGGTCTTCGCCGAACTGATCGCGCGCGCGATCTCCCGCTGATTCAGAGGTACGGACTGAAGTGGTCGGCCACCTGGCCGGCCACTTCTTCTGCGTTTCGGGAGCCGTCCACCGCCAGCACCCGGATGCCGTGCTCGCGTGCGCTGCGGACGGCGTCTTCGGCGAGCAGCCGGTCCCGCGCGATCCGGTTCTGTTGCGCGCGCACGGGATCGCTGACGGCCGGCGAGAAGGTGCCCGCCCGCGGCAGGGTCTTCAGCTGGTGTTGCCGGAACTCCTCGGTCGGCACCAGCACCACCATCCGGCGCGGCGAGTCGAGCAGCGGCGCGACGAACTCGGGGCGCAGCCCCCACCCCTCGGCGAGCAACGGCCGACCGGACACGAGCGCGCGCAAGTCGTCGAGCGCCCACTCGAACCGCAACGCGAAGACCTCCCGCGTCGCGGCCGCCATCTCCTCCGGCGTCGAGCGCACCCACGTCCGTTCGGGATCGCCGCGGGCGCGCCCGCGGCGATCAAGCGATCGTTGTGGCCGCGCGCGTCGTGGTAGTCGTAGTGGTACGCCGTCAGCCCGTGCCGGACGGCGAGCAGCCGGGCGACGGTCGACTTGCCCGCCCACTGCGCGCCGCCGATCCAGAGCGCGCGCCCGATCGAACCGGTCGGATCCCACACGCTTCCCCCATTGCTCAGCGTCGCGGCGGAGTGATCCCTCCGCAATCATCACCGTGACGAAACACCCCGGGGTGATCCCTAATCGGTTTTCGGTGTCTGATTCGTCCCATTCGCATCGATGATCGCGACGATCCGTTCGAGGTCGTCGACCGAGCCGAACTCGAGGGTGATCCGGCCCTTGCGACGGCCGAGGTCGACCTTCACGCGGGTGTCGAACCGGTCCGAAAGGCGGTTGGCGAGCTCCTGCAGTCCCGGCGCCTGGATCGGCTTGCGCGCCGCGGGCTTCGGCTTGGCCGGCTTCTCGCTCTTCTTGAGCGTGACGGCTTCCTCGGTCGCCCGGACCGACATGCCTTCCGCGATGATCCGCGCGGCGAGCTCTTCCTGGCTGTCGGCGTCCTCCAGCGACAGCAACGCACGCGCGTGCCCGGCGGACAGGACGCCCGCGGCGACCCGGCGCTGGACCGGCAGGGGGAGCTTGAGGAGCCGGATCGTATTGGTGATGACCGGGCGGCTGCGGCCGATCCGGCTCGCCAGCTCCTCGTGCGTGACCGCGAATTCGTCGAGCAGCTGCTGGTACGCCGCCGCCTCTTCGAGCGGGTTCAGCTGGACGCGGTGGATGTTCTCCAGGAGCGCGTCCCGCAGCATCGACTCGTCGGCGGTCTGTCGGACGATCGCCGGGATCGCTTCGAGCTCCGCCTGCTGCGACGCCCGGAGCCGCCGCTCGCCCATGACGAGCTCGTACTCGTCGTTCCCGAGTTCGCGGACCACGATGGGCTGCATGAGCCCGAACTCGCGGATCGAGTGCTCGAGTTCGGCGAGCGCGTCCTCGTCGAAGACCTGCCGCGGCTGCTTCGGGTTGGGCTTCACCGAGCCGACCGGGATCTCGCGGTAGACCGCGCCGGCGACCTCGCCGCTGTGCTGCTTCGCCTGACCGTTGGCCGCGAACCAGCCCTTGTCTTCGGCCGCCTTCTTGTCCGCCGCCGTGTCCCCGGCGGCGGGCAGGGGACCGCCGGTGGCGGGTCCGGTCGGGATCAGCGCGGCGAGGCCACGCCCCAGCCCTCCTCGGCGCTCGGTCATGTCGAACTACCCCTCTCCAACTGTGCGCCTCGCTCGGCGATCTCCTTGGCCGCGTCGACGTAGCTCATCGCACCGCGCGAACCGGGATCGTAAGCGAGGACGGTCTGGCCGTACCCGGGCGCCTCCGACACCTTCACGCTGCGGGGGATGACGGTCTTCAGCACGGTGTCGCCGAAGTGGTTGCGGACCTCGTTCGTCACCTGGTCGGCCAGCTTGGTCCGGCCGTCGTACATGGTGAGGAGGATCGTCGAGACGTGGAGCTCGCGGTTGAGGTGCTGCTGCACGAGCTCGATGTTGCTCAGCAGCTGCCCGAGACCTTCGAGCGCGTAGTACTCGCACTGGATCGGGATGAGCACCTCCTGCGCGGCGACCATCGCGTTGACCGTGAGGAGGCCGAGCGACGGCGGGCAGTCGATGAAGACGTAGTCGACGCCGATCTCGTCGAGGATCTCCGAGGAGATCGCTTCCTTGAGCCGGGACTCGCGGGACGCCATCGAGACGAGCTCGATCTCCGCGCCGGCGAGGTCGATCGTCGCGGGGACGCAGAAGAGGTTCGGCGACTGCTCGGTCGGCTGGGCGGCCTCCGCGAGGGTCACCTCCCCGATCAGCACCTCGTAGATGGACGGCGTCCCGGACCGGTGGTCGACGTCGAGCGCGGTGCTCGCGTTGCCCTGCGGGTCGAGGTCGACGACGAGCGTCTTGAGCCCGTGGACGGCCAGCGCGGCGGCCAGGTTGACCGTGCTCGTGGTCTTGCCGACGCCGCCCTTCTGGTTGGCGACGGTCAGCACGCGACGGCGGCCGGGGCGGGGGAGCGTCCCCTCCTCCGGGTGCAGCAGACGCGCGGCGCGGGCGGCTTCTTCGGCGATCGGGGTCCAGCCCACGTCGGGGGTGGTCTCCGTGGAGTCGGACGGCGGGGGATTCACCGGTCTCGACACCTCCTCCATGTAGACGTCTGGTCGGTGGTCGAGTCGCGTCGTTTCACGTGGAACATGGCGACCCGTTAACGCTTCTTGCTCCGCGCCTTCGGCTTGGCTGCCGTCGGCAGGCGACGGATCTTCACAACCGTGCTGGGGACCTCTAGTACTGCGGCACCACACTCGACGATCAGTGGATCGGCCCCGCCGGCCTTGCGGATGGCGGCACCGTCCCGATCGATCTCGTCCGCCGCGCTGGCGCCCTTGAGGGCCACCAGGAAGCCGCCGGAGCGAACGAGCGGCAGACACCAGTCCGCGAGCCGGGCGAGCGGGGCGACCGCACGAGCGGTGACGATGTCGGCGCCACCGAGCTGCTCGCGCACAGACCGCTCCTCCGCGCGTCCACGGATGATGGTGATCGGGAGTTCCAGCTTCTCGGCCACCTCGGCCAGCCAGTCCACCCGGCGTGCCATCGGTTCAAGCAAGACGATATCGAGGTCCGGTCGCGCGATCGCGAGCGGTACACCCGGAAGCCCCGCGCCCGAGCCGACGTCGACGACCCGAGCCCCTTCGGGCATCTGCTCACCGATGACCGCCGAGTTGAGGACGTGCCGCTCCCACAGCCGCTCGACCTCCCGCGGCCCGATCAGCCCGCGCTCGACACCGTGACGCTCAAGGAGTTCGACGTACCCGGCCGCTTGGTCGACGTGCTCACCGAACACCCGCTCCGCCGCGGCCCGTACCGCCACCGCGGCCTGCTCCAAGCTCACTCCGTCTACTCCTCGTCCGCGCGTTTCACGTGAAACGCGCTCGTTCGATTGTCCCTGATGTCGGAGCGAAAACGAGCCGACAGACCGCAGATGTGGACAACTCCACTCACCCGGCGGCGGATGTGGCCGGTTCCACGTGAAACGGCGGAGCCCGAGCGAGCCGGTTCCACGTGAAACATCACGGCTGTAATTCGCTCGGCCGCGACCGAGCGTTGCCCAGCCGAATTCCGCTGAAGCCGAGCGAGCTCGCCGACGCCGCGTCGACGAACGCCCACAGGTTCGGCAGTACGCGAAGCTCGATCCCCGCCTCCTCGTGGAGCGTCAGCAGATCACCGACCGGCTCCGGCGGCCCCAGCGGCGACACCGCCTCGGTCGCCACCATCGCGTGGGCGTGCGCACCGAACGGCCGGAAGAACGCCGCCGGGAACCGGTACGCAAACAGCCGGGCGGACCGCACGGCCGAGAGCCAGCCGTACTCGATCGCGTGCACCCGGGCACTGCCGAGCCACGCGCGGTCCGACGGCGTCGTCGCCTCGACCCGCCAAGCCAGCGCGCGGGGACACTGGCGGGGGAACCAGTAGTCCGGTGCCCGCGCCGCGTCGACCGCCCACACGTACGCCTCCGGCTGCCGGGCCGTCGCGGCCACGTGCGGCTCGAAGCGGGTGATCGTCGGGTCTTCCGAAAAGTGGAGCACTTCGCCGGGCGCCGGACGCATCGACCACACCTAGCACAAAAAGAAGCGGCCCCACCCGGAGGTGGGGCCGCTTCGCAAAGCCGGGGTCTCAGGACTCCGGGAAGATCACCACGCGACGCTTCGGGTCCTCGCCCTCGCTCTCGCTGGTGACGCCGGCGACCGTCGCCACCGCGTCGTGGACCACCTTGCGCTCGAACGGGCTCATCGGCTGGAGCCGCACCCGCTCGCCGCTCTGGAGGACCGACTCCGCCGTCGAGCGGCCGAGCTCGCGGAGCTCCTCGCGGCGGTCGGCGCGCCAGCCCGCGATGTCCAGCATCAGCCGGCTGCGCGAGCCGGTCTCCTGCTGGACCGCCAGGCGGGTCAGCTCCTGCAGCGCCTCGAGCACCGTGCCGCGGGGGCCGACGAGCTTCTCGAGGTCTTCGCCGCCGTCGATGCTGACGATCGCGCGGCCCGCTTCGACGTCCAGGTCGATGTCGCCGTCGTAGTCGAGCAGATCGAGCAGCCGCTCGAGGTAGTCGCCCGCGATGTCGCCCTCCTGCACGAGGACGTCATCACCGCCGCCCGCCTTCTGCTCGCCCGCCTCCTCGGCAGCCGGCTCCGGGGTCACGTCGTCCTTATCGGCGTCGATCGTCTCGATCGTCTCCGACATCATTCGTCTCCTCTCCGAACCGGTCGCGCCTCAGCGGCGCTTCCGGCCCGACTTCCTGGTCGAGTCTTTGAGAAGGCCCGGCACGCCGGTGCCGTTGTCCTTCGAGCCGTTCTGGCCGTTGGTCTCGGTGGGCGTCGCGTCCGCCTTCGCGGAATCGCTCGCAGAAGTCGTCTGGGCGAAGCCGTGGGCCGAACCCGCCTTCGTGATCTTCTTCTGGGCGCCGCCCTGAGCGGGCTGGTTCTTCTTCTGCTGGACCGGCTTCTGACCGACCTTCGGCGCGGCCGGCTTCTGACCCGGCTTCGGGCCGAGCGACGCGCGCTTCTCCGCGGCCTCCGCCTTGCGGGCCGCCTCTTCCTTGTCGATCTTCGTGTACACGAGCCGCTGCTGCATCAGGGTCCAGCCGTTGTTCGCCAGCCAGTAGAAGAGCAGGCCGAGCGGGAACAGCGCACCGAAGACGAGCACACCGAGCGGGAAGATGTACATCGTCAGCTTGTTCATGATCGCGGTCTGCGGGGTGGCCGACGCGGCGTTCTGGCGGGCCACCGAGTGGCGCGCGGTGAGGTGCGTGGCGATCGACGCGACGATCATCAGGGGCAGCGCGACCGGGAGCACGCTCCAGTGGAAGCCGACGTTCGTGGCGCCGCCGCTGACGACACCGACACCGTTGTAGACGGCCTCGCCGAGGTTGACGCCGAAGAGCTTCGCGTTGACGTAGGACTCGACGTCGTGCTGGCTGAAGAAGTAGTTCTCGGTCTTCGGCCCGCCACCGGGCGGCGGCATGGTGAACGCGCGCAGGACGTGGTTCAGGCCGATGAAGACCGGGATCTGGAGCAGCATCGGCAGGCAGCTGCCGAGCGGGTTGACGCCGTGCTCGCGCTGGAGCTTCTGCATCTCCTGCGCTTGGCGCTGCCGGTCGCTCGCGTACTTCTTCTGGATCTTCTTCATCTCCGGCGCGAAGTCCTGCATCTTCTTCATCGACCGGACCTGGTTCACGAACGGCTTGAACATGATGCCGCGGACCGTGAACGTCAGGAAGATGATGCCGAGGATCCAGGCGATCGCCGTCGACTCACCGAAGACGAACCCGAAGACCTTGTGCCAACACCAGAGGATGAAGGACACGGGGTAGTAGATGAAATCGAGCACTGCTGCTACTCCTCGATCGGTGTTTCAGGTCGTCGGTGGCGCCACGAGAACGTCTCGGGCACGGGATCGCGGCCGGGTGGCGTCCAGGGGCCGCAGCGCAACAGCCGGCGCAGCGCGAGGTAGGAGCCGCGGCCGGCGCCGTGCCGGGTGAGGGCTTCGACTGCGTACGCGCTGCAGCTCGGGTAGAACCGGCAAGCCGGCGGGAGGAAGGGCGAGATCGCCTTGCGGTAGAGCTTGATGGGGAGCAGCAGGACCCAGGCGACGGGACCGGGGCGCGGCGGCGCGGGGTCGACGTCGTGGTCGTGGTCGTGCTCGGGGGTGGCTCGCATGCCGGTCACACCGCTGATCCGTGGTCGGGGGTCGCGTCCGCGGGACGCGTCGGGCTGGGGACATCCCCGGCCGGACGGCGCGACGACAGAAGCCCCAGCCGACGCAACGCGGCGTCGAGGTCGGACCCGAGCTCGGCGCTGGACGCGGTCGACGACGGCGGCAATGCCCGTACGACCAACGAAGTGCCGGCGGGCAGTGTTCCGAGCTTGGCGGAAACGAGGTGGCGCAACCGGCGGGAGACGCGGTGGCGCACCACCGAGTTGCCGACGGCCTTGCTCACCACAAAACCCGCCCTGGCCGCCGACGATGCGTCGGCGGCCTCGGACGGGTCCGTGGTCAGTGCGTGGACGACGAGGCGACGCCTGCCTGCCCGGGACCCGCGACGGAGAACCACGCGGAAATCCTCGCTCCGCCGCAGACGTGCGGCAGCCGGCAGCACGGCGCGCCCCGACGTGCCGGATCAGGCGGACAGCGCGGCGCGGCCCTTGCGACGACGGCCAGCCAGGATGGCCCGGCCGGCACGCGTCCGCATGCGCAGGCGGAAGCCGTGCGTCTTGGCGCGACGGCGGTTGTTCGGCTGGAAGGTGCGCTTACCCTTGCTCACTGCTTCTCCTGTGTGTCGCGTCGGGCGGGAAGAATCTCTTCCCCCCACCTGGCGTGTCGTGCGGGCGCACGGCAGTCTCTGGTGTCTCCTACCAACGTGTGGCCTCGTCACGACGAGCGACGACAACGTGGGCACGCGAAACGCACCCGTCGCATACGGGAGACCTTACGAGGGTACGCACCCCCGTCGGGCGGCCGGTAAGCACCCCCTCGGCCACGGTACGCGACCGGCTCGCGGAGCCGAGATCATCGACGCCGCGGCACCGAATGGCAACACGCCGTGCACCGTGAAATGCTGGCCGCCGAGGATGCCTTGTGGCAGCGGGCGGGGCTTGTTAGCGTGCCTCTCTCGGGTCACCGGTCGAGGTGCACGAGTATCCGGGTGGTGGAGTGCCCACCGGCGTACGACGAGCCCGCAGGTGGCGTCGCCGCGGGTCGCCGTACATTAGTGCACAGCTGTGGACAACTATGTGGATATTCGCTGTGCCGGTGCACACGCGGGTCCGCTGATGAGCTAGGGCCGCGTGACCAGGGGCGTTCGGCCGTCCACGCCGACGAGGGGAGGGGAGCCAGTCAGGTGTCGGAGCACCAGCACAATCTGGGTGTCATCTGGGAACAGGTGGTACGCGAACTGTCGGACGGGACCCTGTCCCCCCAGCAGCGCGCGTGGATGCGCGTCACCCGCCCGATCGGCCTGCTCGACGGCACCGCTCTCCTGGCCGCCCCCAGCGACTTCGCGAAGGAAGCGATCGAACGCGGCCTGCGCGGCGCGATCACGGACGCGCTTTCCCGGCGGCTCGGCCGCGCCATCTCGCTCGCGGTGAAGGTCGACAGCGCGGAAGCGGTCGCCCCGGCCCCCGCGCCCCGCTACGCCCCGTCACCCGGCCGGGTGGAAAACGGCGCGAGCCCCGAGCCGGTCCCGCCGCTGCCCGCCAACGGCGCGCCGATGATGCCGCCGCCGCGTCCCGAGCCCGCGCCGCCGATGCCGCCGCACCAGGCCGTCGCGGCGAAGCCGGACGACGGGGACGACACCGATGAAGAGGTGGACGAAGAAGGCGACGCGCTCGCCGCCGTCCACGAGATCTGGCCGACGTTCTCCGGGCAGCCGATCGCCGGCCAGCCCTACACCGCGCCGGCGCAGCCGCAGACGTCGAAGACGAAGCTGAACGAGAAGTACACCTTCGACACCTTCGTCATCGGTGCGTCCAACCGCTTCGCGCACGCGGCCGCGGTCGCCGTCGCCGAAGCGCCCGCCCGCGCGTACAACCCGCTCTTCATCTGGGGTGAGTCCGGGCTCGGCAAGACGCACCTGCTGCACGCGGTCGGCCACTACGCGCAACGGCTCTTCCCCGGCATGCGCGTCCGGTACGTCTCGACCGAAGAGTTCACGAACGACTTCATCAACTCGCTGCGGGACGACCGCAAGGTCGCGTTCCAGCGCCGCTACCGCGACATCGACATCCTGCTCGTCGACGACATCCAGTTCCTGGAAGGCAAAGAAGGTACGCAGGAAGAGTTCTTCCACACCTTCAACACCCTCCACAACGCGAACAAGCAGATCGTCGTCAGCTCCGACCGCCCGCCGAAGCGCCTCGAGACACTGGAGGACCGGCTGCGGACGCGGTTCGAGTGGGGCCTCATCACCGACATCCAGCCGCCCGAGCTCGAGACGCGCATCGCGATCCTCCGGAAGAAGGCGGCGCAGGACCGGCTGGCGGTGCCGGGCGAAGTCCTGGAGTTCATCGCTTCGCGCGTCGAGGCGAACATCCGGGAGCTGGAGGGCGCGCTCATCCGCGTCACGGCGTTCGCTTCGCTGAACCAGCAGCCCGTCGACGTCGGGCTCGCGGAGATCGTGCTGCGGGACCTGATCCCGGACTCGCACGCGCCGGAGATCACCGCGCCGACCATCATGGGTGTCACGGCCGAGTTCTTCGACGTGACGCTCGACGACCTGTGCGGCCCCGGCAAGACGAAGGCGCTCGCCACGGCCCGCCAGATCGCGATGTACCTCTGCCGCGAGCTCACCGACATGTCGCTGCCGAAGATCGGGCAGACGTTCGGCGGCCGCGACCACACGACCGTCATGCACGCGGACAAGAAGATCCGCAAGGAGATGGCCGAGCGCCGGCGCATCTACGACCAGGTGCAGGAGCTGACGTCGCGCATCAAGCAGCGCGCCCGCCAGTAGCACTTCTCCCTTACTCCGCAACGACTTCGGGGCGTCCGCACACAGTGGACGCCCCGAAGTCGTCTTCGGGGCACCCTCGCGAAATTCGTGAAACTTCTTTGTACACAAGCAGGTTTCCCCATGGTGTGGGCAGTTTGCCCACAGTGCCAACGGATCTCTCATCAGCGACGACGCGGATTTCGTCCACACCCCGCCCACAGGTGATCCACAGCGCATCCACACCTTTGTCCACGCTGATTCCACAGGTTGCCCACATTCTGTGCACAGGGCGGGCCGGTCACTCGGTAGAGCGATTCGGACCCCGCCGCGCACCCCCAGAACCTGGGGATCGATCGCCCCACACCTGGGGACAACCGTGGGGACAACTGGGGACAGCTGTGGACGAATCGGGGGTCGCTCGAAACCATCCACCGCCGCCCCGATCTACCCACAGGTCCGCCACCATGGTTCTCCACACGCCCGCGAGCGCTCCGACCTGCGCGAACGAGCTCAATCCACACAATCCACAACGCCTACTACTGCTACTGCCCTTAGATCTTTTCTAAGAGAGAACAAAACAAAAACAGGCGATGGACGAAGTTGGGGACAGCCGCGAGAACGTGTCGTCAAGTCGACAAAGTCAAGGGGAGGCCGAGGTGACGTCGGCCCCCGCGACGGCCTAACGTGGACGCCTGCACCTGGTCCGCGCTCCGGCCGCTAGCGCGGAGGGCGGACCGGCCGGAGGGGGCAGCCGGTCACTGCCCCGCGAGAAGAGGCCTGGCCCGAGCCACCGCGGCTCGGTCGTCGAAAGGATGCGCGCATGAAGATCCGCGTCGAGCGTGACGGGCTCGCCGACGCCGTCGCGTGGGTGGCCAGAAGCCTCCCCTCCCGGCCCCCGGTGCCGGTACTCGGCGGTGTCCTCCTCGACGCCGGTCCGGACGGCGACACCGACGCGCTGACGGTCTCGGGCTTCGACTACGAGGTCTCGGCCACGGTCGGTGTCCCGGCGACCATCGCCGACGGCGGCCGCCTGCTGGTCTCCGGCCGCCTCCTCGCGGACATCACCAAGGCGCTGCCCGCGCAGCCGGTCGAGATCTCCGTCGACGGCGCGCGCGCCACCATCACGTGCGGCAGCGCGCGCTTCTCCCTGCCGACCATGCCGGTCGAGGACTACCCGCAGCTGCCGTCCCAGCCCGCCTTCGCGGGCGAGCTCGCCGGCGACGCGTTCGGCCAGGCCGTCACCCAGGTCGTCGTCGCCGCGGGCAAGGACGACACCCTGCCGATGCTGACCGGCATGCGGCTCGAGATCTCCGGCAGCTCGCTGACCCTGGTCGCGACCGACCGCTTCCGGCTCGCGATGCGCGAGTTCACCTGGCAGCCCGCCGAAGGCCTCGCCGACGCCGCGGTGCTCGTCCCGGCGCGCACCCTCGCCGAAGCGGCCAAGACGCTCGGCGCGAGCGGCGCCACCATCCGCCTCGCCCTCGCCAGCGGCGAAGGCCTGCTCGGCCTGTCCGGGTCCGGGCGCTACACGACGACCCGCCTGCTCGACGCGGAGTTCCCGCCGTACCGGCAGCTGCTGCCCGCGTCGCACACGTCACGCGCGGTCATCGACGTGTCCGCTCTCACCGAGTCGATCAAGCGCGTTTCGCTGGTGGCGGAGCGGGGGACTCAGGTACGACTGGAGTTCGGGGACAACACGCTGCGGTTGTCCGCGGGCGGCGACGACGAGGGAAGCGCCGAAGAAGAGCTCCAGGTCGAGTACGAAGGTGAGCCGGTGACCATCGCGTTCAACCCGGGTTACCTCGTCGACGGCCTCGGCGCGCTCCACAGCGACCGGGCGGAGCTGACGTTCACCACGCCGAACCGGCCCGCGCTGATCAAGCCCGCCGACGCCGAGGGCAACGTCGTCCCCGGTTACCTCTACCTCCTGATGCCGGTCCGCCTTCCCGGCTGACCCGCGGTATTTCGTTAGCACGTAAGGGGATCTCATGGTTCAGCTCGGTCTGATCGGCCTGGGCAAGATGGGCTTCAACATGCGTGAGCGGCTGCGTGCGGCCGGTCACGAGGTGGTCGGCTACGACCGCAACCCGGACGTCACCGACACGACGTCGCTCGAGGACCTGGTGTCCAAACTGGACGGCCCGCGGATCGTGTGGATCATGGTGCCGGCCGGCGAGCCGACCCGGCAGACCGTGACCGAGCTGGGCAACCTGCTCTCCGCCGGCGACATGGTGATCGACGGCGGCAACTCGAAGTACACCGACGACAAGCTGAACGCCGATCTGCTGGCGGCGAAGGAAATCGGCTACGTCGACTGCGGCGTGTCCGGTGGCGTGTGGGGCAAGGACAACGGCTACGGCCTGATGGTGGGCGGCGCGGCCGCCGACGTCGAGCGGGCGATGCCGATCTTCGACGCGCTGCGTCCGGAGGGCCCGCGCGAAGAAGGCTTCTCGCACGCGGGCGACGTCGGTGCGGGCCACTACGCGAAGATGATCCACAACGGCATCGAGTACGGCATGATGCAGGCCTTCGCCGAAGGCTTCGAACTGCTCGAAGCCGCGAAGGTCGTCAACGACGTGCCCGCGGTGATCAAGGGCTGGCAGCGCGGCACGGTCGTCCGGTCCTGGCTGCTCGACCTGCTCGTGCGCGCGCTCGACGAGGACCCGGAGCTGGACGACCTCGAGGGCTACGTCGAGGATTCCGGCGAAGGCCGGTGGACGCTCGAAGAGGCGATCAACAACGCGGTGCCGGCGCCGGTCATCTCGGCCGCGCTCTTCGCGCGGTTCGCTTCGCGGCAGGAGCACTCGGCCGCGATGCGCGCGGTCGCCGCGCTGCGCAACCAGTTCGGCGGGCACGCCGTGAAGAAGGTCGGCGGATAAGGAGCTCCTGGTGCATCTGCGTCACCTGCAGGTCACCGACTTCCGCTCCTGGCCGCAGGCCGATCTCGCGCTCGAACCGGGGCCGACCGTGCTGGTCGGCCAGAACGGTCGCGGCAAGACCAACTTGCTGGAGGCGATCGGGTACGTCGCGACGCTGGGTTCGCACCGCGTCGCGACGGACGCGCCGCTCATCCGGCACGGCTGCGAGCGCGCGCTGGTGCGGGTCGCGGTGGTCAACGACGACCGCGAGCTGACCGTCGAGCTCGAGATCACCAACGGCCGCGCGAACCGCGCCCGGGTCAACCGCGGCGCGGTCGGCCGGCCGCGGGACGTGCTCGGGATCCTGCGCACGGTGCTGTTCTCCCCGGAGGACCTGGCGCTCGTGCGCGGCGACCCGGGTGAGCGACGCCGGTTCCTCGACGAGCTGCTCGTGCTGCGCGCACCGCGGTACGCCGGGGTCCGCGCGGACTACGAGAAGGTGCTGAAGCAGCGCAACGCCCTGCTCAAGACGGCCGGGAAACGGCGTACGGGCCGCGAAGACCCGTACGCGCTTTCGACGTTGGAAGTCTGGGACGACCACCTGTCGGTGGCGGGCGCGGAACTGCTGGCCGCGCGCCTGAACCTCGTCGCCGACCTGGGGCCGTACGCGGCGGCGGCGTACATGGGTGTCGCTCCGGACTCCCGGCCGGCGAAGATCTCGTACCGGTCGTCGCTGGGTGCCGCGCTGCCGGAGACGTACGGCGTACCGGACGGGGAACGCGCGCAACCCGGCGTCCTCAAGGACGTCTTACTCAAGGCGCTCGGTGAAGCCCGGAAGGCCGAGCTCGAGCGCGGGATCAGCCTGGTCGGCCCGCACCGGGACGAGCTGGAGCTGATCCTGGGCGAGGCGCCGGCCAAGGGGTACGCGAGCCACGGCGAGTCGTGGTCGTTCGCGCTGGCCCTCCGGCTCGGCAGCTACGAACTGCTGCGCGGGGAGGCGGGCGAACCGGTGCTGCTGCTCGACGACGTGTTCGCCGAGCTGGACCGCAAGCGCCGGGCCCGGCTGGCCGAAGTGGCCGCGAGCGCCGAGCAGGTGCTGGTGACCGCGGCGGTCGACGAAGACGTGCCCAGCGAGCTGGCCGGCGGCCGGTTCGTGGTGGCGGATGGCGAGATTACGCGTGGCTGAGCGGGACGAGGGAGCACCCCGTGTGACGGGCGGCACAAACCGCACCCGATCTGGGGACAAACCTGTGGACAGTGTGGATAACACGGTGAATGAGTTATCGCTGCCCGTGACTGTGCGGCCAGATAGGTGGCACAAAACGCCCAAAAACCCCTCAAAGCCCTCGGCTGGCACTGAGCGTGACAGCGACGTTGGGCCGAATGAGGCACCCCAGACCGGGCGCGACCTCGCCCACGCCGCGCTCGAAGCGGCCAAGGCGAAGGCCAAGGAACGGGGGACCTCGCCGGGCTACCGGCGTCGCGCCGTCGGCGGTGGCGGTGGGCAGAACCCCCGGCGTCGCCGCTGGTCGGGACCGGGCGCGGACCCGCGCGACCCGCAGCCGCTCGGCCGGCTCGTCTCCCGGCTGGTCACCGACCGGGGCTGGAACGAGAGCGTCACGAGCGCCCGCGTCTTTGCCCAGTGGGCGCGGCTGGTCGGCGAAGACGTCGCGGAACACGCCCAGCCGGTCGCGCTGAAAGACGGCGAACTCACCGTCCGCGCGAGCTCGACGGCGTGGGCCACCCAGCTCCGGCTGCTGCAGGGAAAACTGCTGCACAAGATCGCCGCGGGCGTCGGGAACGGCGTCGTCAAGCGGATGCGGATCCAGGGTCCGACCGCCCCGAGCTGGCGGAAAGGGCCCCGGCACGTGCCGGGGCGCGGCCCGCGTGACACGTACGGCTGACCCGGGTTGCGCGTTGCTCGGTTGAATGCCCCGAGAACGCATCCAGACCTCCCGAGATACGTCAAGACTCGGCTCGAACCGATTTCGTTCGTCTGTGACGCGTTCAGGGGTGTCCTTGCCGCATGTCAGCGGACGCGGCCAAGTACACTGGGAGGGAGCGAGCGTCCGCTCGGGCGAGACGAGGAGAAACAACGCCGGTGACCGAGAACAAGAGCGAGTACAACGCGTCGTCGATCACGGTGCTCGAAGGCCTCGAAGCGGTCCGCAAGCGCCCCGGCATGTACATCGGTTCCACCGGTGAACGCGGGCTGCACCACCTCGTCCAGGAGGTCGTCGACAACTCCGTCGACGAGGCGATGGCCGGGTACGCCACCAAGGTCGAGGTTACCCTCCTCGCCGACGGCGGGGTGCGCGTCGTCGACGACGGCCGCGGCATCCCGGTCGACATGCACCCCAAGGAGAACAAGCCGACCATCGAGGTCGTGCTCACCCAGCTGCACGCGGGCGGCAAGTTCGACAGCGACTCCTACGCGGTGTCCGGCGGTCTGCACGGCGTCGGCATCTCCGTGGTGAACGCGCTCTCGACGAAGCTGCTCGCCGAGGTCAAGTACGGCGGCCGCAGCTGGCGCCAGGAGTACACGGACCAGATCCCGGGCCCCCTCGAAGACCTCGGCCCGGCGACCGAGACCGGGACGACGATGACGTTCTGGGCCGACGGCTCCATCTTCGAGACCACGACGTACAACTTCGAGACGATCTCGCGCCGGCTCCAGGAGATGGCGTTCCTCAACAAGGGGCTGACGCTGTCCCTGCGCGACGAGCGCGTCGCCGACGAGGAGACCGAGGAAGACGCGGAGGGCAAGGTCGCCCGCGTCAAGGAGAAGGTCTACTGCTACCCGGGCGGGCTCGAGGACTTCGTCAAGCACATCAACGGCAGCAAGGACCCGATCCACCCCAGCGTGATCTCCTTCGACGCGAAGGGCACCGGCCTCGAGGTCGAGGTCGCGATGCAGTGGAACACCGGCTTCACGCCGTCGGTCTACACGTTCGCCAACACGATCAACACGCACGAGGGCGGCACCCACGAAGAGGGCTTCCGCGCCGCGCTGACCCGCGTCGTCAACGCGTACGCGCGCGACAAGAAGCTGCTCAAGGAGAAGGACGCCAACCTCACCGGTGACGACGTGCGCGAGGGTCTCGCCGCCATCGTCTCCATCAAGCTGGGCGAGCCGCAGTTCGAAGGCCAGACCAAGACCAAGCTGGGCAACAGCGAGGCCAAGACGTTCGTGCAGCAGCAGTCGAACGAGTGGCTGGCCGACTGGTTCGAGCGCAACCCCGCCGAGGCGAAGACGATCATCAACAAGTCGATCTCCTCGGCGCAGGCCCGGATGGCCGCCCGCAAGGCGCGCGACCTGGTCCGCCGCAAGGGCGCGCTCGACATCGGCGGCCTGCCCGGCAAGCTGAAGGACTGCCGCTCCACCAAGCCGGAGGAGTGCGAGCTCTACATCGTCGAGGGTGACTCGGCGGGCGGCTCGGCCAAGGAGGGCCGGGACTCGATGTACCAGGCGATCCTGCCGATCCGCGGCAAGATCATCAACGTCGAGAAGGCCCGCATCGACCGCGTCCTCAAGAACACCGAGGTCCAGTCGCTGATCACCGCGCTGGGCACCGGCATCCACGACGAGTTCGACCTCTCGAAGCTGCGCTACCACAAGATCGTGCTGATGGCCGACGCCGACGTCGACGGCCAGCACATCACGACGCTGCTGCTCACCCTGCTGTTCCGGTTCATGACGCCGCTGATCGAGCACGGTCACGTCTTCCTGTCGCGGCCGCCGCTGTACAAGATCAAGTGGCCGCGGACGGAGCCGGAGTACGCGTACTCCGACCGCGAGCGCGACGCCGTCATCAAGGCGGGTGTCGAGGCCGGCAAGCGGCTGCCGAAGGACGACGCGATCCAGCGCTACAAGGGTCTCGGCGAGATGAACGCCGAAGAGCTGTGGGAGACCACCATGGACCCGGCGAACCGCCTGCTGGGCCGGGTCACGATGGACGACGCCGCCCAGGCGGACGACCTCTTCTCCGTCCTGATGGGCGAGGACGTCGAGGCTCGCCGCTCGTTCATCACGCGCAACGCGAAGGACGTGCGCTTCCTGGACGTGTAGGCGTCCCCCGCTCTCGTCCCGCCAGGACCACCCGCACCCGAGAAGGACCCCATGACGGAAACCCTCCCGCCGGCTCCGGAGAACGACCGGATCGAGCCGGTCGACATCCAGCAGGAGATGCAGCGCTCCTACATCGACTACGCGATGAGCGTGATCGTGTCGCGCGCGCTGCCCGACGTCCGCGACGGCCTCAAGCCGGTCGCCCGCCGGATCCTGTACTCGATGTTCGACTCCGGCTTCCGGCCGGACCGCGGGTACAACAAGTGCTCCCGCGTCGTCGGCGACGTCATGGGCAACTACCACCCGCACGGCGACTCGGCGATCTACGACGCGCTGGTGCGACTCGCCCAGCCGTGGTCGCTGCGCTACCCGCTGATCGACGGCCAGGGCAACTTCGGCTCGTCGGGCAACGACCCCGCGGCCGCCATGCGGTACACGGAGTCCCGGCTCGCGCCGCTGGCCATGCAGATGCTGGCCGACATCGAAGAAGACACCGTCGACTTCTCCGACAACTACGACGGCCGCACGCAGGAGCCCGACGTCCTGCCGTCGCGGTTCCCGAACCTGCTGGTCAACGGTGGTTCCGGGATCGCGGTCGGGATGGCGACGAACATCCCGCCGCACAACCTGCGCGAGGTCTCCGAGGGCGTCGTCTGGGCGCTGGAGAACCCGGAGGCGACCGACGACGAGCTGCTGGCCGCGCTGCTGGTCCGCGTCAAGGGCCCGGACTTCCCGACCAGGGCGATGATCCTCGGCACCTCCGGTATCGAGGACGCCTACCGCACGGGCCGCGGCTCGATCCGGATGCGCGCGGTCGTCGAGGTCGAAGAAGACGCGAAGGGCCGCACGATCCTGGTCGTGTCGGAGCTGCCATACCAGGTCAACCCGGACAACCTGGTCGAGAACATCGCGAACCTGGTCCGCGACGGCAAGCTCACCGGCATCGCCGACATCGCCGACGAGTCCAACAGCCGCTCCGGCATGCGGATCGTCGTCACGATCAAGCGGGACGCGGTCGCGAAGGTCGTGCTGAACAACCTGTTCAAGCACACCCAGCTGCAGCAGAACTTCGGCGTCAACATGCTGGCGCTGGTCGACGGCGTGCCGCGCACGCTGCGGCTCGACCAGATCATCCGGCACTACGTGAAGCACCAGGTCGAGGTCATCGTCCGGCGGACCAAGTTCCGCCTGAAGAAGGCCGAAGAGCGGGCCCACATCCTGCGCGGTTACGTCAAGGCGCTGGACATGCTCGACGAGGTCATCGCCCTCATCCGGCGCTCGCCGTCGGCGGACGAGGCCCGGCCGGCCCTGATGGAGCTGCTGGACGTCGACGAGATCCAGGCCACCGCGATCCTCGACATGCAGCTGCGGCGCCTCGCCGCACTGGAGCGCCAGCGGATCATCGACCAGCTGGCCGAGATCGAGCTCGAGATCGCCGACCTCAAGGACATCCTCGAGAAGCCGGAGCGGCAGCGCGCGCTGATCCGCGACGAGCTGATGGCGATCGTCGAGAAGTACGGCGACGACCGGCGCACGCAGATCGTCGGCTTCGGCGGCGACGTCACCGACGAGGAGCTCATCGCGGTCGAGGACGTCGTCGTCACCATCACCCGCACGGGGTACGCCAAGCGAACGAAAACGGATCTGTACCGCTCGCAGAAGCGCGGCGGCAAGGGCGTGCAGGGCGCGACGCTGAAGCAGGACGACATCGTCCAGCACTTCTTCGTCTGCTCGACGCACGACTGGATCCTGTTCTTCACGAACAAGGGCCGCGTCTACCGGACCAAGACCTACGAGCTGCCCGAGGCCAACCGCAACGCGCGCGGCCAGCACGTGGCGAACCTCATGGCGTTCCAGCCGGACGAGCAGATCGCCCAGGTCATCCAGATCAAGAACTACGAAGTGGCGCCGTACCTGGTGCTCGCGACGAAGCGCGGCCTGGTGAAGAAGACCAAGCTCACCGACTTCGACTCCAACCGCTCCGGCGGTCTGATCGCCATCAACCTGCGCGAAGGCGACGAGCTGGTCGGCGCGGTGCTCGCGGCGGCCGAGGACGACCTGCTGCTGGTGTCGGCCGAGGGCCAGTCGATCCGCTTCCACGCGACCGACGAGGCACTGCGGCCGATGGGCCGCCCGACGTCCGGCGTGATGGGCATGCGCTTCAACGACGGCGACGAGCTGCTCGGCGTCAGCGTCGTCAAGGAGGGCAAGTTCCTGCTGGTGGCGACCGACGGCGGCTACTCCAAGCGCACGCCGATCGAGGACTACCCGGTCCAGGGCCGCGGCGGCAAGGGTGTGCTCACCATTCAGCACGACCGCAAACGTGGCAGGCTGGTGGGAGCGCTCATCGTCGACGCCGAGGACGAGCTCTACGCGATCACCTCGAGCGGCGGCGTGATCCGCACGCCGGCGGGCGACGTGCGCAAGGCAGGACGGCAGACGAAGGGGGTCCGGCTGATGAATCTCGGCGAAGGCACCACTCTTCTCGCCGTCGCACGCAACGCGGACGAGCCCTCGGACGTCGCCAACGGTGACACCCCCGAGGACGCGCCGGAGACGGAAGCGGACGCGCCGGCTTCGGAAGCACCTGACGCGGGTGAGGAAACGACGGCCACGCCGGAGCAGTAAATTGGCTCTCCGACGGCGGCCCCACGGCACGGGTAAGGACTGACTCTTCGTGACACCATCCGAGAAGCCCGAGGCAGCGGGTTCGAACGGGACTCCGGCGAGCCCGCCCTGGCAGCGGGTCGACAAGGAAGGCGACTCCGAAGCGACGGTCAAGCTGGCCACGGAGGACGCCGCGCTGTACAAGCCGGAGGCACCGGCCGGGGAGACCCAGCCGGTCTCCCCGGAGCAGCGCCCGGTGGTGACCGGAAGCGCCGCCCCCCGCCTCTTCGGCGGCGGCGGCGAAACCCCACCGGGCGGCGAGCAGGCGGTCCCGTCGGCGTCGAGCCAGCGAGCCCGCCCGAGCGCGTTGCGCCGCCCCGGCCGCGGCCCGCGTCGCGCCTCGTTGCAGGTCAAGCGGTTCGACCCGTGGTCGGTCCTCAAGCTGAGCCTGGTCCTCGGCGTGGCGATGTTCTTCGTCTGGCTGGTCGCGGTCGGCGTCCTGTACACGGTCCTCGACGGCATGGGCGTCTGGGACAAGCTGAACGGCACGTACTCGTCCCTGGTCGGCGGCGAAGGCGCGAACGCGTCAGCGGAGCCGCTGATCAGCGCGGGCCGCGTCTTCGGCATCGCGGCCATCCTCGGCGCGATCAACATCGTCCTGGTGTCGGCACTGGCCACGGTGAGCGCGTTCATCTACAACGTGTCAGCCGACCTGGCCGGCGGTCTCGAAGTCACGCTGTCGGAACGGGAGTGACCCGGTTGCAGGGCCCCTTCGGGGGTCCTGTAAAGTTCTCCTCGTTCAAGGGCCTATAGCTCAGGCGGTTAGAGCGCTTCGCTGATAACGAAGAGGTCCCAGGTTCAAGTCCTGGTAGGCCCACGCAAGATCAAGCCCGGTTCGCGAGATGCGAGCCGGGCTTTCTTCATGACCTGAGTGACTATCCCCCTGTTCGCACGAGCAAAGACCTCCGTGTCGTTTCGGCAGGTCCGGGCCTAGCTTCAAGCGGTGGCGAACGAACTGACCATCCCGCTCCTGCCCTGTCCCTCCATCGACGAGATCGCGTCGTTCTACGAGATGCTCGGCTTCGAGATCACCTATCGGCAGACGCGGCCGAACCCGCACGTCGCGGTGCGCCGGGAAGACATCAACCTGCACTTCTTCGGAATGGACGGCTACGACCCGGCGCAGTCGTACAGCACGTGTCTGGTCATCGTGCCGGACACCAGTGAGCTGTTCGAGGCTTTCGCGGCGGGAATGCGTTCGGTGCACGGAAAACTGCTCATCTCCGGCATCCCGCGCATGACCCGGCCGCGGCTGCGCAACGACCGGTACACCGGGTTCACCGTCGTCGATCCGGGCGGCAACTGGATCCGGATCACCAAGGCCGCCAAGGAACCCGAGGCGCGGACCAAGCTCGCCAAAGCCCTGGAGAACGCCGCGAGGCAGGCGGACGCCCACGGCGACGAACGCCAGGGGCTGAAGATCTTGGAAGGCGCGTTGAAGCGGGCGAGCGGCGACGAACCGGAGTTCCGGGCGGTGCAGGAGTACCGCGACGAGCTCGTCGAACGGATCGGGGGAGCCTGAGGTCAGTCGCGCTCCATGGTCAGCACCGCGCCGGTCTGCTGGGCGACGTCGACCTCGATGCGGCCCTGGTTGCTGTCCGCGATCTCGACCTCCCAGCTCGGCTGGCCCTGCGCGGTGTCCTGCTCCACGCCCAGCGAGCGCCCGCCGTACTTGTCCGTGGCGATCCGGGCTGCCTGGGCTTGGTCGACCGCGTGAGACGTGGCCGGCGGCGTCGGGGAACTGCACGCGGCGGACACAACAAGCAGGGCAGCGGCACCGGCGATCAACGCGGCACGCATACGAGAACTCCTTCCGTTGACGACTTTCCTCTCCGAGGGTGTCTTGGGTGGCAGGTGACGACATCGGGGCTCGACCCTGAGATGTCCCGGATACAGGTCAGCCCTGCCGGGAAGAGAAGACCGGCAGGGCTGAGCGATCACGGTCGATGCGCGCCACGGTCGCCTCTCGGCGATGAGGCGCATCGCGGCTCCAGCCGAACGGAACTCCGCGAAGGCGGTGGTTGAGGCCCGGGGGACACGGTGGGCGCACCGACCAGTGGGTACAACAGGGCGGCCGCCTTCGGTATTTCCCTGGGCGTGTGACGTCGATTACCGGTGGTTCCACGTGGAACCACCGGCACCCGACGTCGCCTCGGGGCGGTGCAGTAACATCGCGGGGTAAGGGAAGCAAGCTGAGAAGGGGGCTTCGGTGAAGAAGCTGCTGGCACTCGCGGTCATCGCGGGCGGCGTCCTGTTCGTCGTGAAGCGCAACAAGGCGGCCAAGGCGGAAGCCGACCTCTGGCGCGAGGCGACCGCGCCGGTCCCCTCGAGCAACGGCACCACCCCGGCCAAGCCGGCGGGCGCGTCCCACAACTGAGGTTTTCCGCGGGCGGTGCGCCGTCCGCGTCCGGGGCTGTAGCTCAATTGGTAGAGCACCGCCTTTGCAAGGCGGGGGTCAGGGGTTCGATTCCCCTCAGCTCCACATCACCGACGACGAAGGCCAGGTCCGAAAAGACCTGGCCTTCGTCGTACCGGGAACGTGTCGAAAACCCGGAGCCGGCTCCGTCCCAGGCGTACGAGCGGCTGCGGAGGCCGCCTGACACAGGAGGCACATCATGGCGATCCACCGGCTGGACCACACCGGTTACGTGGTCGAGGACCTCGCGGCCGCCGTCGCGTTCTTCGTCGAGCTCGGGATGGAACTCGAAGGTGAAGCCACCGTCGAGGGGGACTGGGCCGACAAGCTCATCGGGCTGGACGACGTCCGGGCGGACATCGCGTTCTTGAAGACGCCCGATGGCCACGGCCGGGTCGAACTGTCGACCTTCGAGAAGCCCACCACCGCCGAGAACGCGCCGTGGGCGCCCGTGAACGTCCCAGGCATTCCGCGGATCACTTTCGTCATCGACGACGTCGACGACGTCGTCAAGCGCCTGCGCGAGCACGGCGGTGAGCTCGTCGGGGAAGTGGCGCGCTACCAGGACTACTGCCGGTACGCGTACGTCCGCGGTCCCGCCGGCGTCATCGTCGGGCTCGTCGAAGAACTCAACTGAAGGGAACTGCCATGGCCGTCGCCGATGACCTCGACCGCGCCAGCGACTCGGCGTGGGACTGGGTTGCCGAGCAAACCCGCACCTACCTGGCCTCCGGGGGTACCGAGGGGCACGAGTCGAACGGTGTCCACACGCTGATCCTCGCCACGACCGGACGTCGGACCGGGACGCCGCGACGCTGTTGCCTGATCTACGGGACGTCGGGGGACGATTTCGTCGTCGTGGCCTCGAAGGCCGGGGCGGACGAGGATCCGGCGTGGTTCAAGAACCTCGAAGCGAACCCGAGCGTCGGCGTCCAGGCCGGTACGCGCCGGTTCACCGCCCGCGCCCGGGTCGCGTCCGCGGCCGAGCGCGAGACGCTCTGGCCGCTGATGGCGGGCATCTTCCCGCTGTACGACGAGTACGCCGGGAAGACCGAGCGGGTGATCCCGATCGTGCTGCTCACGCCACAGGACTGACGTGACAGCGCCCGTGTCAGGTTGAGGTCAGGTCGGTGTCAGGCCGGCCGATGACAGTGCTCCCATGACAGAAATGGCGATCACGGCTTCCGGGCTACGGAAGGCCTACCAGGACAAGGTCGTGCTCGACGGCATCGACTTGCAGGTCCCCGCGGGGACGATCTTCTCCCTCCTCGGCCCGAACGGCGCCGGGAAGACCACGATGGTGAACGTCCTGACCACGTTGCTCAAGGCCGACGGCGGCACGGTCAGCGTCGCCGGGCACGACATCGCGGCCGAGACCAAGAAGGTCCGGTCCGCGATCGGGGTCACCGGGCAGTTCGCCGCCGTCGACGAGCTGCTCACCGGCGAAGAAAACCTCCAGCTGATGGTGGACCTGAGCGGGGTCAAGGACGGCAAGCGGGTCGTTGCCGACCTGCTCGAACGCTTCGAACTCACCGAATCGGCGAAGAAGCCGGCGTCGACGTACTCCGGGGGCATGCGCCGGAAGCTCGACCTGGCGATGACGCTCGTCGGCAACCCGCGGATCATCTTCCTCGACGAGCCGACGACGGGCCTGGACCCGCGCAGCCGCCGGACGATGTGGGCGATCATCCGGGGCCTCGTCGCCGACGGCGTCACCATCTTCCTCACCACGCAGTACCTCGAGGAAGCCGATCAGCTCGCCGACCGGATCGCGGTGCTCGACCAGGGCCGGTTCGTCGCGCAGGGAACCGCCGACGAGCTCAAGCGCCGGCTGCCCGGCACCCACGTCCGGCTCCGGTTCGCCACCGCCGCCGAGCTCGACGCCGCAGCGCGCGTCCTCACCGACGGCACCCGCGACGACGAAGCACTCACCCTGCGCGTGCCCGGCGACGGCAGCTCGAAATCGTTGCGGGCCCTGCTCGACCGGCTCGACGAATACGCGCTCAGCGCCGAAGAGTTCTCCGTCCACACCCCCGATCTCGACGATGTCTTCCTCGCCCTCACCGGCCACGCCACGGAGGTTGTTTCCCGATGAGCACCCACGCCACAGTCATGCTTCGCCGCAATTTCAAGCACATCGCCCGGAATCCGACGTCGGTCTTCAACGCCGTCCTGATGCCGATCGTGATCATGCTGATGTTCGTCTACATGCTCGGAGACGCGTTCGACGTCGGCGTCGATTACGTCGACTACGCCACGCCGGGCTTGATGCTCCTCGCCATCTGCTACGGCCTCGGCGCCACGGCGACATCGGTGAACTCCGACATGACGAAGGGGATCATCAACCGCTTCAAGGTCATGGACGTCTCGCGCGGCGCGGTGCTGACCGGGCACGTCGTCGCGAGCGTGCTCACGAACCTGATCGCCATCGCCGCCCTCGTCGGCGTGGCTTTCCTGCTCGGGTTCAGCCCGTCCGCGAGTTTCCTCGACTGGCTCGGCGTGGTCGGCATGGTCGTGCTGCTCGGTTTCGCGGCCGGCTGGTTCACCGTCGCGCTGGGCCTGGCCGCGAAAACGCCGGAAACGGCGGGAATGGCCGCCGTGCCGCTGGTGATGCTGCCGTTCTTCAGCAGCGCGATCGTGCCCGCCGACAAAATGGGACCCGGTCTCCGGGAATTCGCCGAGTACCAGCCGTTCACGCCGATCATCGAAACCGTGCGCGGGCTGCTGACCGGCACACCGTCCACCGGCTACGCGATCGCCGCGATCGCCTGGTGCGTCGGGATCGCCGTCATCGGCTACGTCTGGGCGCGGGCGAAGTTCACGAAGCGAGCGTGACGCCGACCAGCTCGGCCCAGCTCGCCGCCGTCCCCTCCCGCGTCGCCTCGGTGAACCCCTCGTCACCGAGGCGACGCCGGGTTTCCGCTTCGATCCGGGCGACGTCCGGGTGGGACCGGTCCGGCAGCCCGCGCAGGGCAGCGCTCGCCGCGAGCAGGCGGGCGGCCTGCGCGGGCTCTTCGCTGCGCAGCGCGAGGTCCGCGATCCCCACGATGACCTGCGCGAGCGTGAGCGGGTGGCCCGTTTCGGACGCCGCGCGGAAGGCCTCGGCCCGGTGCTCGCGGGACTCGCCGGCGTCCGTGGCCAGGTAGCCGAGCAGGTCCTCGGTCACCGCGCGGACCGTCGGCAGACCGGCGTCGTCGCCCAGCATCGTGGTCGCGACGTCGAGCTGGCGGCGGGCCTGTTCGACGTCGCCGCGCCAGCGCGCGAGTTCCGCCTTCGACAGCGCCAGCTCGGCCAGCGCGTTCGGCCAGGCGACCCGTTCCGCGGCTCGCTGGGCTTCGGCCAGCGCGGTCGCGCTCGCGTCCTCGTCGCCGAGCAGCCAGTACAGCTGGGCCTGCCGCATCCGCATCCGCACGACGTCTTCGATGGCCCCGACCTCGGTGACCACCACGACCGCTTCCCCGTAGTACGCGCACGCGGCGGCGAACTCGCCGCGCACGGCGATGCGGTCGGCCAGCTCGGTCAGCGCGAACGACGTACCCCACCGCTCGCCGATCGCGCGGAACTCGGCGAGCGCCGTCTCGAGGTGCTCGTCCGCTTCGCGATCGCCGTGGCCCAGCTGGATCCGCATCTTGCCGAGCTGCAGCCGGGCCACCGCGCGGGCCCACGGGTCCTCGTCGGCGAGCAGCGGTTCGAACGCGGTCAGCGCCGCGTCCGGCCCGTGCAGCAGGCGTTCCAGCGCGGGGGCGAACCGCAGTTCCAGCTCGGGGTCCGCCGTCCGCCGTCCGATTTCGTAGGCCTTGCGGATCCAGTCGACCGCCTGGGTTTCGTCGCTCTGCTGCCCGGACGTCACGAACTGGACGACGAACGAGTAGACGGTGCCGCGGAGCTCGTCCGGCACGTCGCCGGGCACGGCCGTGGCGGCCAAGATCAGCTCGTTGCCCTCCGCCCGGTGGCCGCCGAGCCACCAGTACCAGGCGGTGCCGGCCGCCAAGCGCATCGCGGCTTCGGCTTCGGTCGCCGCGAGTGCACCGCGCATCGCCGCCGCGATGTTGTCGTGCTCGGCTTCGAGCTTGGCCAGCCAGTCCAGCTGGCCGGCACCGCGCAGGTGCGGCTTCGCGGTCTCGGCGAGCTCGGTGAAGTACGCGAGGTGCGCGTGCCGCGCCTGCCGCGTTTCGTCCGCTTCCGCGAGCCGCTGCTCGGCGTACTCCTTGATCGTGCCGAGCATCCGGTACCGCTGCGCGCCGTCGCGCTCGCCGACCACCACCAGCGACTTCTCGGTCAGCGCGGTCAGCAGCTCGAGGACTTCCCACTCCTCGACGGCGTCCCCGCCGCACACCCGTTCGGCCGCTTCCAGGCTCGCGCCGCCGGCGAACACCGAGAGCCGCCGCAGCACGACGCGCTCGGCGTCGGTGAGCAGTTCCCAGCTCCAGTCGATGACCGCGCGCAGCGTCCGGTGCCGGGGCAACGCGGTGCGGCTGCCGCCGGTCAGCAGGCGGAAGCGGTCGTCGAGCCGGTGGGCGAGCTGGTCGAGGGACATGGTGCGCAGCCGCGCCGCGGCGAGTTCGATCGCCAGCGGCATCCCGTCGAGCGCCCGGCAGACGCGGGCCAACGTCGGCAGCGCCGTGTCGTCGGTCGCGAGCTCCTTGCGCACCGCACCGGCCCGGTCCCGCAACAGCCGGACGGCCGGGGCGGCCTCGATCTCGGCGGGATCGGCGTCCGGGGCGGGCAGCACGAGCGGCGCGAGCTGCCACAGCGCCTCACCGGTGATGCCGAGCGGTTCCCGGCTGGTCGCGAGGATCCGCAGCCGCCGGCACTCCCCGAGGACGCGGTGGGCGAACGCCGCCGCCGACTCGATGACGTGCTCGCAGTTGTCCAGCACCAGCAGCATCGACCGCTCGCGGAGCGCGGCGATGACCCGGTCCGTCGGCTCCGCGTCCGGTGCCTCGCCGAGCAGCGCGTCCCGCAGCTTGAGCGCGCCCAGCGTGGCCTGCGCGACGTCGCCGTCGGCGCCGATGCCCGCGAGCTCCACCACCCAGGCGCCGTCCGGCAGGTCGCCGAGCAGCTGCCGCGCGGTTTCGGTGGCCAGCCGGGTCTTCCCCGAGCCGCCCGGGCCGATCACGGTGGTGAGCCGGTGGTCGGAGATGAGCTCGGCGACCGCGGTGACGTCGGCGTCCTTGCCGACGTAGCTGGTGAGCTCGGCCCGCAGGTTGGTCTTCCGGTTCTCCTCCGGCCGCACCAGCTCGCCCCGCAGCAGCGCGACGTGCAGGGCCGAGAGCTCCGGCGAGGGGTCGACGCCCAGCGAATCGGCGAGCGCGTCCTTCGTGCGCTGGTACACCAGCAGCGCTTCGGTGTCGCGGCCGCTCGCGACGAGGGCGCGCATCAACGCGGCGACGAGCCGTTCGCGCATCGGGTTCGCGGCCACCAGATCGGTCAGCTCGGTGACCACCTTCGCGCCGTGACCGAGGTTGAGCTCCGCGTCGAAGTACTCCTCCATCGCCGTCAGGCGCAGGGCTTCGAGACGGGTCACCGCCGCCTCGAGCGCGGCGCTTTCCGGCAGGTCGACGTCCTGCATGGCCGAACCGCGCCACAGCTCGAGCGCTTCCCGGAGCCGGTTGGGATCGCCGGCGAGGCGTTCGAACCGCACGGCGTCGACGTCGTCGGGACCGATCAGCAGCCGGTAGCCGGTCGGCTGCCCGTCGACGGACCCGTCCGGCAGCGCTTTCCGCAGCCGGGAAACCAGGCGTTGCAACGCGTTCGCGGCGTCGGCCGGCGGCTGCTCACCCCAGATCCAGTCGACCAGCGTCGCCTTCGGGACGACGTGTCCCGGGTCGAGCGCGAGGGCGGCCAGCAGGCCGCGCAACCGGGCGCCCGGCACGTCGGCCAGTGCGCCGTCGTCCGTCCGGACCTCGAATGGGCCCAGTATCCCGATCTGCACCAGGCAGATCTTGCCACGGGCGCCGGTGTCCGAGCGGTGTCAGGCCCGTGTCAGCCGGTCCGGCGATGGTGGCGGCATCCACCACGAAAGGAAATCCGATGAGCAACCCGGCCGACGTCCCGCACGGTCTGCCCATGGAGCGCGACGCGGGCCCCTTCGACCCGCCTCGCGAGATCAGCCGGCTGCGCGACACGCGCCCGGTCAGCCCGCTCGTGTTCCCCGACGGGCACGAAGGCTGGCTCGTCACCGGCTACGAAGAGGTCCGGCAGATGATGGCCGACACCCGGTTCAGCTCCCGCCTGGACCTCGACGTCGTCCACGTGCCCTACGAGACGGGCATGCCCGCCGCCACCGAGCCGTCGCCGCAGCTCCCGGGCATGTTCATCGCCATGGACCCGCCGGACCACGGCCGGCTGCGGCGCAAGCTCACCGGCGCCTTCACCGTAAAGCGGATGAAGACGCTGGAGGAGCACATCGTCGAGATCGTCGAGCGGCAGCTGGACCACCTGGCGAAGCTGACCCCGCCGATCGACCTGGTCGCGGAGTTCGCGCTCCCGGTGCCGTCGCTGGTCATCTGCGAACTGCTCGGCGTCCCCTACGCGGACCGGGAGAGCTTCCAGGCGAACTCGGCGCAGTTCATGGTCCGCGACCAGCCGCTCGAGAAGAAGATGGGCGCGTACATCGCGCTGAACACGTACCTCACCGAGCTGGTCACGAGCAAGCGCGCCGAGCCGGGCGACGACATCCTGTCCGACCTGGCCCGCCACGAAGACCTGACCGTCGAGGAGCTGACCGGCGCCGCGTTCCTGCTGCTGCTCGCCGGTCACGAGACGACCGCGAACATGCTGTCGCTGGGCACCTTCGCGCTCCTGGAGCACCCGGAGCAGGCCGCCGAGCTGCGCGCGAACCCGGAACTGGTGCCGGGCGCCGTCGAGGAACTCCTGCGCTACCTGTCGGTGGCCGACATCTTCTTCCGCTACGCCACCGAAGACCTGGAGCTGGGCGGCGAAACGATCCCCAAGGGTTCGACGGTCGTGGTCTCGCTGCTGGCCGCCAACCACGACCCCCGCCGCTTCGAAAACCCGGACACCCTGGACGTCCACCGCAACGCCCGTGGCCTCCTCTCCTTCGGCCACGGCGTCCACCAGTGCCTCGGCCAGCAACTGGCCCGCATCGAGATGCGCGCCGGCTTCGAGTCCCTGCTGCGCCGCTTCCCGACGCTGGCGCTCGCGGTGCCCGCGGGGGAGGTGAAGCTGCGGACGGACATGAACATCTACGGCGTTCACGAACTGCCCGTGACCTGGTCGGCTAGCGAAGGAAGCTGAGCACCGCGTCCCGGCCGGCGTGGCCGCGCTCGCGGTTCTGGATCGAGTGGGACTCGCCCGGCACGACCACGAGCCGGCCACGCGGGGCCTGGGCCGCTTCCTCCTGCGCCCACTCCAGCGGCGTCGACAGGTCGCGGTCGCCGTTGAGCAGCAGGACCGGGACGTCCGGCAGTTTCCCGGCCGGGTTCGAGGCGGGGCGTTCGGCCGGCCAGGGGAGGCAGCTCTGGATGAAGCCCTGCCGCGTAGCCACTTCCGTGGTGTACGGCCAAGTCGCGCGAGCCGGCAGCGTGCGGGCGGCCAGCGAAAGCAGCGGCTGCCGAAGTGCCACCGGCGTCGAAGCGGAACCCCACGGGAAGCGCTGGTCCGCGCACAGCGTCGCCGCGTGGAGGCCGGAGCTGAACGACGCCGGGTCGTCGCCGCCGGACTTGTAGGCCTCCAGCAGGCCGTCCAGGTGGGCCGGGGCGCCGCCGCGGGCTTCGTGGAGGGCGCCGATGACGTCGCCTGCCTCCGCGTTGCGGTACGTCGGGTCGACGAACTCGTACGTGACGACCAGGTCGAAGATCCGCACGCCGTCCGCGGCACTGCGGTGGCGGACCACCCACGCCAGGTCGTCGGCCGGGTCGTAGCCGCAGGCCGGGGCCACCGCGCACGCCGCTCGCAGCACGCGGGCCTCGGCCGTCAGCCCGGTCAGGTACAGCGAGGCCGACGCCGTCGCGTGGTGCGGCAGGACCGAATCGAGGACGACCTTGCTGACGTTGGCCGGGTGCGCGATCGCGTACCGCGCCGCCGTGAACGAGCCGTACGAGACGCCGTCCACCACCATCTTCGGTACGTCGAGCGCGCGCCGCAGCTGGTCGAAGTCCGCGACCGTCTGGTCGGTCGAGTACAGCGGTGCCGTGTCGCCGAGGAGCTGCGCGCATTCGAGCACGGCTTCGCGGGAAGGTGTCGCGATGTCCGAGCTGCCCATCTGCTCCTGCAGCCCCGGGCACTTCAGCGCGCCCGACGGCCCGGTGCCGCGCTGGTCGAGCATGACGAACCGGTAGTCCTTCGCGATTTCCGGCAGGCGTTGCTTCGCGATCCGCGTGATGGTGCCGACGCCGCCCTGGCCGGGCCCGCCGGTCAGGAACAGCAGCACGCCCTTGGGTGCGTCGGCGTTGTCGGCGGTCGCCACGGCGAGGTCGAGCGTGCCCGGCCGCCGGCCGGTGTGGTCGAACGGGACGGTCAAGGTCGAGCAGGTGAAGCCCGGTTGGCCCGGGCACGGGTGCGGATCCGTCAGCTTCGGTCGTCCCCCAGGACGCGCGTCGGCCGAGGCCACACCCCCGAGTGCGGCGGTCAGCGCCAGGACCAGCCCGGCGGTCAGGATCTTCGAGCGCATGGCTGCATCATGCGCACAGCCGCCTGCGCGCGGGATACCCCCGATCAGGGCTTGACGCAGGAAACCTTCGCCCGAACCGGACCAACGGGACTGGCTTCGCCCGCCGTGTTCGGCGCGTTGTCGCGGCGGTTGCCGTCGGACTGCGTGACGCACAGGCGGCCGTCCGGCAGCAGCACCGGGCTGGTCGGGAACTCCAGCGGGCCGCCGTTGCGCAGCTTCGACGCCGGGTCGGCCGGGTTGCGGAAGTACTCGGTGACGCGGCCGTCGCGCCGGGCCACGACGATCGCGTTGCGTTCGTTCACGGCCGTCCAGACGCCGCCCGCGCGGTCGAGGACGATCCCGTCGGCGCCTTCGAGGTACGGGTGCTGCACTTCGAGGTCGTCCAGGCAGAGGGTGTTCGCGGGGAACGCGGCGTCGCAGCCGGTCGCGGCACGCGGGTTGCCCGCGCGGTCCATCGGCACCCGCCAGAGCGCGCCGCGGGCGGTGTCGGCGATGAGCAGCGTGCCGTCCGCGGTGAAGGCCAGGCCGTTCGCCACGATGTGCTGCGAGCCCGCGGTGTCCGCGGCCGTGCGGCCGGCCGGCGTGATCGTGACCGTGCCGGGTGGCAGGCCGCGCACGTCCCGGCCGATGCCGCCGACGCCGTTGACCGCGTTGACGTCGCTGACCATCGGCTGCACGCGGAACTGTTCGCGGGCGACACCGTCGGCGCCGGCCCGCCACACGCGGCCTTGGCCGGTGCCGCCGTCGGAGATCCACAGCGCGCCCGCGCGGTCGAAGGCCAGGCCGTTCGCGCCGGGGACGCCGGCGGCGAACACGGTCGCGGCCGGCGGGTTCGCCGCGTCCGGCACGAACGAGACGACGGTGTCGGCGTTGGCCACGTACAGCCGGCCACTGCGGTCGAACACGAGCCCGGCCGGGTTGCACGGCGCCGGGATCGTGCCGACGACCGCGGCCGGGCCGCCGGTGGCCGCGACGCGGTAGACGGGGCAGGGATCGGCGCCGCGGGCCGGTGTGTAGAGGTTGCCCCGCCCGTCGGTGGTCAGGCCTTCGAGACCGAGCGGTGCCGCGAACACCGTCTCGAAGACGGCGGGGTGCCGCGGCGAGGCCACTTCACCGGCGGAAGCGCCGGACAGCAGGCCGGCGGACAAGGCGGCGGTGGCAGCGATGACGACGGTGCGGCGCATGCAGGGCCTCCGATTTGTCGGATTTCCTGCCTACGCCGCCGCGTCCGGCCCGTCAAGGCCAGAGGCGCTCGCGGACCCAGCCGCCGTCGGACTTGCGGTACCGCAGCCGCACGTGCCGCCGGTCGTGGCTGGCCTGCCAGAACTCGACGACGTCCGGGTCGACGAAGTAGCGCGTCCACGTTTCGGGCGCGGTGCCGGGGTTTTCCTCGACCCAGCGTTCCGCTTCCGCGGCCGCGGCGTCGAGGTCCGCGGGGTCCGCCAGCACCTGCGACTGGCGCCCGATGAACGCTTCGACGCGGGAAGCGGGCGGCCGGGCCAGGAAGTCCGCCGCGGAAACCTCGGGCTCGGCGGGGGACACCGGGCCGCGCAGCCGGACCTGACGGCCGCGGCCGGGCCAGAAGAACGTCAGCGCGGCCCGCGGGTCCTTCTGCAGTTGCAGGCCCTTCGGGCTTTCCGAGCTGGTCGCGACCGCCCAGCCGGCCGGCCCGACGTCCTTGAGGATCACGACCCGGGCGTCGGGTGCGCCGTCGGCGTCCACTGTGGACAGTGTGACGGCGTGCGGCGCGAGCACGTGCTCGCCGGCTTCGGTCAGCCACTCCAGGAACAGCGCCCGCGGGTCCGGCGGCGCCGTTTCCGGCGTGAACACGGGGAGTTCTTCGGGGAACGAGGGCCAGCCGCGCAACCGCACCATGTCAGTAACCGTACGGCCCCTGCTGCGGGTGGTGCCCCGGCGGCGGGTAGACCGGCGGCTGCGGACCGGCCGGGCCGACCACCGGCGGCGGCGGGACCTGCGGCATCGGGGGCTGCTGCTGCCAGCCCGGCGGCGGCTGCTGGGCGGGCGGCTGGTGCTGTTGCTGCTGTTGCTGCGCCTGCTGCCACTGCACCTGCTGGTAGACCTCGGCGGGCTGCGGGAAGCAGTACGTCAGCTTGGCGTTGACCGAACCCTGCACCGCGGCGCCCCAGAACTTCCCGCCGACGAACGCGAACATCTGCCCGGCCGAGAGGTCGACCGCGACCATTCGCGTCTCGCCGCCGAACTGGTTGCCCGACTTCGCCGACGCGGCCTGCGCGGCGTCCGGGTACACGCGCTGGCCGACGAGCCCGGCGATGACGACCGAGGCCGCCGTCCAGCCGGCGGTGCCGATCATGTTCGCGCGGGCGTGCTGCGTGGCCCGGCCGGTGAAGTCGTACAACGCGGCGGCGCTGACCTCCGGGACGGCGGCGGCGACCACGCAGTAGTTCATCGTCGAGAGCATCACCGACTCGGTGAACAGGCCGACGACGGCGGTCGCGGGCCCGATCTGCACGGAGTTCAGCCGGCCGCCCGAGCGCTGGATGCGCTCGGCCACCGCGCCGAGGTACTGCTCGGGGGTGAGCACGCCGGGACCTCCTGACCGCGAACTGGACACCTCGCGGCCATCGTCGCACGCCCCGGCGTCTCGGCGACTTCAGCCAGCGGTTTTCACACACGCCTCATGGTTGACTGTGCGCGCTATGCGACGACTCGTACTTCTCGCGCCCGCCGTGGTCCTGCTGGCCGGCTGCGGCCCCACCATCGTGTCCGGTACCGCGACGCCCAGCTCGCCGTCCGCCGCCTCCGCGGCCGGCACCGGCCTGCCGCCGGAACCGCAACCGGGCGCGACCGAGGACTGCCCGTACCTCGGCAGCGAATTCGTGGCCGACTCGAACGGCCAGCACGTCTCGAAGGTGCGCGTGTCCGCCGACCAGCCCCACCCGGCGTGCTTCTTCTATCGCCCGGACGGGAAGGTCCAGCTCACCGTCCGGGTGTACGTCGGGGACGCGAAGACGGCGACGGCGCTGGTCAACCAGGCGGCGCCGGTGGACTCGTCGAACCCGGCGAGCGACCCTTCCGGCTGGAAGGGCGGCTATTTGTCCACCGACGACGGTGCTGTCTACGCTGTCGCCAAGGGCTCGGCGGCGGTCATCGCGACCACCAACCAGAAGCAAAGCGTGAAGGCACGCACAGTGGTCAAGAAGGCTATCGCTGCCCTGAAGCTCTAGGTAGCGGGCTCCACACGGGTGAGTGATGTTGATCTTGTATTACCCTGTGCGTCACGCGCAGGCTTCGTGGACTCGCGCACCGCAGCCACCGGGGCATCCCCACCCCGGGGCGGGGCACCAACTCTGCAACGACAAAGGACAAGATTCGTGGCTGACACCCTCAAGGAAATCCTGCTCGACTCCAGCCGTCGCCCGGCGGTCGTGACCGACTTCGAGACCCTCGTCGACGCCGAGGTCTCGGACAAGGGCGGCGTTTCGGGTGCCGTTGTGAAGACCGGCTTCGCCGCCGTCAAGAAGATCAAGCCGGGCATCATCCCCTCGGCCGTCGACACGCTGCTGCCCGACTTCGTGGTCGCGCTCGAGCCGTTCTACGGCGACTACCGCGCCAAGGGCGGCAACGACTTCGGCGCCTACCTGTCCAGCCGCTCGGACGAGGCTTCCGACGCGCTGCTGAGCGTCACCGACTCGCGCGCGGAGAAGAGCAGCCGCGACAGCATCAAGAAGGTCTACGGCAAGCTGCGCCCGAACGGCAAGAAGAACGTCGAGGAGGCGCTGCCCCGCCTGGGCGCGCTGGTCGACAAGCACGCCGCCAACGCGTGAGCTAGTCCCGAGCAAGACTGAAGAGGCCCCCGGTGCACCCCCGGGGGCCTCTTCGCGTCCCGCTCAGTTCTTCTTTTCGGCGGGCGCCGGCGAGGGCGCCTTGCCGTTCGCCTGCGGGGTCGGCTTCGCCGCTTCGGCGGGCTTCGGCGCGGGCGGGGTGGCCTTCGGCGGCGCGGGCGCGACCGGCGGCTCCTGCTTCGAGCGGAGGGCGTAGGCGGCACCTGCGCCGACCACGACCAGGCCGAGCAGCCACGGCCACTTGCGACGGCTGCGGGTGCCCTTGGCGGCCGACTTGGCCTCGGTCAGAGCGGCGTAGAAGTCCTTCTTCGCCGCCTTGAAGTCCTTCTTGCCGCGGCGCTTCGACTCGCCGGCCGCCTTCGCGGCCTTGATGGCGGCCTTCTTCGCCTTGCGACCCGGCTTGCGCAGCTCGGCCAGGCGCGCGAGCGCCTCCTGACGAGCGGCCTTCGAGCTCTTCTTGAGCTCCTTGCGGGTCAGTTCCGTCTTCTTCGCGAGCTTCTTCTGCGCGCGCCGCCCCTGCTTGACACCCTCGGTGACGAGTTTGTCGGCGGTCTCGACGGCCTGGGCTGTCGCCCGGGACATGGGCTTCACCTCATCATTCGTTTTGACACTGCTCTGTTACCCGTAACCTATCGTGCCCCTTTTTCGAGCCGCCCGCCGCAGATGGCACGATGAGGTACGTGAAAGCTACGCTGCACACCAACCAGGGTGACATCCACCTGAACCTGCTCCCCGACCACGCGCCGAAGACGGTCGCGAACTTCGTCGGGCTGGCGGAAGGCACCAAGGAGTACACCCAGCCGAACGCGGCGGGCACGAACTCCGGGCCCTTCTACGACGGTTCGATCTTCCACCGGGTCATCGACGGCTTCATGCTGCAGGGCGGCGACCCGACCGGCACCGGCCGCGGCGGCCCCGGCTACAAGTTCGGCGACGAGTTCCACCCGGAGCTGCAGTTCAGCAAGCCGTACCTGCTGGCCATGGCGAACGCCGGGCCCGGCACCAACGGCTCGCAGTTCTTCATCACCGTGGCGCCGACCGCCCACCTGAACTTCCGCCACACGATCTTCGGCGAGGTGGCCGACCAGGAGTCGCGCAACGTCGTCGACGCGATCGCGCGCACGGCCACCGGTCCGGCGGACCGCCCGCTGACCGACGTCGTGATCGAGAAGGTCACCGTCGAGCACTGACGGCTGAGTCGGTGAGGTTTCGGTAGGTTGGTTCCATCGTGAACCAACCGCCGAACCCCGCCGCCGAACAAGCCGCGCTCCCCGGGTGCTGGTGGCACCCGAACCGCCCGACCGGACTGAGCTGTTCCCGGTGCGGGCGTCCGGCGTGCCCGGATTGCCTCCGCGAAGCCCCCGTCGGCTTCCAGTGCACCGACTGCGTGCACACCGGGGGCCAGCAGCAGCGCCGTCAGCACCGCGACTACCAGGAAGCCGGCTTCGGCCAGCGGACGGTCTTCGGCGCGCGCCTCTCGCAGTCCGTGCTCGTCACCCAGGTCATCCTCGCGGTGAACGTCCTGGTCTTCCTCTTCACGGTCTTCCAGGCGCAGAGCCTCAACGACAACGACTTCTCGTCGCTGTTCCAGTACGGCAAGCTCTACGGCGACGCGACCCTCGGCCACGGTGAGTGGTGGCGGGTCTTCACCAGCGGTTTCCTCCACTACGGCCCGATCCACGTCGCGGTGAACATGTTCTCGCTGTGGATGATGGGCCGGTCGCTGGAGCAGGTCTGCGGCCGGGGCCGCTACCTCGCGCTCTACTTCATCTCCATGCTCGGCGCGTCCGCGGCCGTACTGCTGTTCGACGACCCGCAGAAGTCGACCGCCGGCGCGTCGGGCGCGCTGTTCGGCCTGATGGGCGCCTACGCGGTGATCGTGCTGAAGCTCCGGCTGAACCCGACCGGGCTGATCATCACCCTCGCCCTCAACGCCTTCATCACCTTCGGCATCCCGGGCATCTCGATCTACGCGCACGTCGGCGGCCTGGTCACCGGCGCGCTGGTGACGGTGGCGCTGCTCTACGCCCCGGAGGCGAACCAGCTGCGCTGGCAGGCGATCGGGCTGGCGATCATCGTGCTCGCCATCGTCGGCCTGCTGGCGTTCCAGGCCGGCCAGTTCGGGCCGGAGACCTGCGGGTTCGTCCAGTACCGCGGGGTGCAGCTCTACAGCTGCGCCTAGCTGCGCGCGCGCAGCGTGCTGAGGACGTCCAGGACGTCCCGCGGGTCCTCGCCGAGGTCCAGCCACCCGAAGACGTACAGCTGCTCGTCGTGCTCGATCTCGAGGGTGACGCCGTCGCGGCCCAGCCGGCGCGTGGTGCGCAGCCGGGTGCGGGTGTGCGCCCACGGCAGCCGGTGCGTGCCGCCCAGCGTGCGGGCCACCAGGCCCTCGGCGTCGGCCGCCAGCCGCGGCCGGACGAGCGTGGCGTGGGCGGCGAACGCGCCGACGGCCACCGCCGCGAGTGCGAACAGCACCAGCCCGCCGCGGTCGCCGAGCAGCACGTCGGTCACCACGCCGGCCAGCAGCAACGCGGTGACCGCCCAGGCCGATACCACAACGGCTTGGCGGGGCGCCCAAGAGGTGGGGTAGTTATCCACAGGGGTTATCCACACTGGGGATGAGTCACACCGGTGTAATTCGGCGTCAAGCCGCCAATCGGAGTAATAATCAGCGCCAGCGCATCGTCATCAGCAGACCCGCGATCATCAACGCGAAACCGCCGGCGAAGTTCCAGTTGCCCAGATCGGCCATCCAGGAGATCTTGTCCCCGGCGATGTAGTTGACCAGCAGCCACACCAGGCCCACGAGCATCAGCCCGAACATGGGGATCTTCCAGGCGAGGCCGGTGGGGCCGGCTGCCCGCACCTTCACCGGCGTGCGCCGGTCGGCAGGCGGGGTGTAAGCGGTCTTCTTGCGGACCTTGGACTTGGGCATCGTGTGTTCCTCGCGGTGCTCTTCGGGCTCGTCTGGTGGCGATGTCCCGCTGAGGGTGCGCAACCAGCGCCACGTGCACACGTTAACGTAAACGACCGCAGGAAAGCAGCGGCCGGACTGGTCGGATTTTCCCGCACCGTGACAACGGCGTCACCCAGGGTTCGGCGCGGCTTGAGAGGAGCTTGCGTGGAGATGCGCGAAGGACCGGATGACGACCGGCGCAGACACCCGGGGCAGCGGCCGGTACCGCCGCGCCGTCCCGCCACGCCCCCTCGCGGCCAGGTGCCGCCCCGGCCGCCCCAGCGCGGCCCCCAGGGCCAGCCGCCCCGGCGCTCGCCGTCGCCGGCGCCCCGCCGCTACGCCAGCCCGCCGCCGCCCGGCGCGAACGAAGAGACCGTCGTGTTCGCCCCGGTCGGGAAGGGTGGCGCCGCGACCAAGGAGAAGCCCGCCCCGGCCCCGCTGGGCAAGGGCGGCGTCGCGATCCGGACCGCCGGGGAGGTCCTCATCACGCTGGGCCTGGTCGTGCTGCTGTTCATGGTCTACGAGCTCTACGTGACCGACCTGTTCTCGGCGGGCAAGCAGTCCGAGGCGAGCGACCAGCTCGACGGCGAGTGGGCGCACGACCGGACGCTGCACCCCGAGCTGATCGACGGCAAGGCGTTCGCCCGGATCCACATCCCGACGTTCGGCGTCGACTACAACTTCACCATCCAGGAGGGCACCGACGAGGCCGCGCTGGAAGTCGGCCCTGGCCACTACAAGGGCACGTCGCTGCCCGGCGAGCCCGGCAACTTCGCCGTGGCCGGGCACCGCGTCGGCAAGGGCGCCCCGTTCAACGACCTGGACAACCTCTCCTCTTGTGACCAGATCGTGATCGAAACCTCGACCGACTTCTACATCTACAAGGTGCTTCCCTACGACGACGAGATCGAGAACTGGGCGGGCGGCAAGGGCGCCGACCCGAAGTGCAAGGGCGTCTCGACGCTGCGCGACGGAGGTGCCGAAGACGGCGGGGCGTACAGCGAGACGTTCGGCCGCAAGGTCGTCCTGCCCAGCCAGGGCACCGCGGTGAACCCGGTCCCGTACAAGGACGCCGACACGCTCCCGAAGGCCCAGCAGGCGGCGCTGCTCACGCTCACCACGTGCCACCCGCAGTTCTCCGCCCGCGAGCGGCTCATCATCACCTCGGTGCTGACCCAGCAGGTGCCGAAGAACCAGGTCAAGGACTACGGCGACCTGCTTTCGAAGATCGGGGAGGCCTGATGTACGCCTGGCTCTGGCGGAAGTTCCCCGGCCCGTTCGCGGTGAAGCTGACGATCGCGGTGGTCCTCGTGCTCGGCGTCGTCGCGCTGCTGATGTTCGTCGTGTTCCCGTGGCTGGAGCCGCGGCTCTGGTTCAACGAGGTCGCGGTCAACTGAAGACACGGGGGAAGCACCGCGACGAGCCACCGCCGGAAGACCCGTGGAACGAGATCGGGCCGCGGCTGTGGCTGGGCGGGCACATCCGGACCGGAGCCGCGGGCGAGGAACCCGTGGTGGTCCGGCGCGAGTTCGACCTCGTGCTGAGCCTTTACCGGCGCGAAGGCCACGGCCCGCCGCCGCACATCGAGCACCACTTCGCCGAGCTGCCGGACGGGCCGCTGACCGCCGCGCAGATCGCCGACGTCGAGCGGTTCGCCGTGCTCGCGGCCGAGGCGGTCCGCGCCGGGCGCCTGACGCTCGTCCGCTGCCACACCGGGCTCAACCGGTCCGGCCTGGTCGGCGCGCAGGCGCTCGTCGAACTCGGGCTCGGCGTGCCGGCGGCGATCGACCGCATCCGGCAGCGGCGCTCGCCGCGGGCGCTGCACAACCGGCTCTTCGTGCAGTACCTGGAGAGCGGGCTGCCGACCGCGCGGCTGCTGGCGGAGCTCGACTCTTGAGGTTCGGGGTCTTCCTGGTCAGCGGCCGCTTCCCCGGCCAGTCGGACGGCGACGTCCTCCGCCGGTCCGTCCGCGCCGCCGAGCTGGCCGAAGAAGCCGGCTTCGACGACGTCTGGTTCGCCGAACACCACTTCATGCCCTACGGCGTCTGCCCGTCGGCGATCACGCTGGCCGCGCACGTGCTCGGGCGGACGTCGCGGATCGGCGTCGGGACCGCCGTGAGCGTCCTGTCGACGACGCACCCGGTGGCGCTGGCCGAGCAGTGGGCGCTGCTCGACGCCGTTTCCGGCGGGCGGCTGCGGCTCGGCGTCGGGCGCGGTGGCCCGTGGCAGGACCTCGAAGTCTTCGGGACCGGGCTGGACCGCTACGAGACGGGCTTCGAGGAGACCCTCGACGTCTTCCTGCGGGCCACCACCGGCCGGGCGCGGGCCGGGGGACGGCACTTCGCGTTCCGGGAGGTGCCCGTGGTGCCGGCGCCGGAGCGGACCCCGGACGTCGTCGTGGCCTGCGGTGGGCCGAAGTCGGAAGCGGTGCGCCAGGCGGCGGACCGGAACCTGCCGCTGCTGCTCGGGCTGCACGCGGACGACGAGGAGAAGGCGGCCACCGTCGCGGCCTACGGGAAGCCGGCGGCCCACGTCTCGACCGTGCTCTGCCAGGTGGGGGACGCCGGCGTCGTCCGAAAAGCGTTGCCCGCGTGGTTGAAGGACGGGCTCGGCGCGCACGTCACGGTCGACGGGCGGCCGGGGCCGTCGCGGCACCCGGGGGAGTACACCGAACGGCTGTGCGCGATCCACCCGGTCGGCGACGCGGACCACTGCGTCCGGACCCTGGAAACGAGCCTCCGGCGCACCGGTGTCTCCCACGTGCTGATGCTCGTGGAAGCGTCGGGTACGCCGGAGGGCACCTACGCGAACATCGCGCGGATCGGCACCGAGGTGCTCCCCGCGCTGCGGGCTAGCAGTCCCGCAGTTCCGGGCTCTGGTTGAGCAGCTGGCCGCGCGGCGAGACGAACGCGCGGTAGCGGTCACCGTCCACTTCGGACTTCTTGAAGACGGCGACCCGGTGGCAGTTCTGGAACGCCAGCTTGACGCCGAAGTGGCGCTCGAGGCCACCGCGGATCGCGTCCGAGGCCAGCGCCCGCAGCAGCTGCCCGCGGGCGGCCTCGCTCGGCGGGGGCGTCTCGTTGTCGGCGAAGCCGTCCGCGGCGCCCTCGGCGTCGGCGATGACGCCGGTGATGACTTCCCAGGCGTACGGCAGGGATTCCTTGACGCAGGTGACGAACTCGGCATCGGTGACCTCCCCGCGCTCGGCCTTCTCCAGCAGCGCGGGTGACACGTCCAGGGACATCGAACCTCCAGTTTGAGCAGGGCCACCCTCTTGGCTACCGGCCGGGTGGCCCCGCCACAAGAGAAAACGATGATCATCACCAATATGGCGGAAGGCCCGGTCACTCCCAGCGGAAGAGCTTCGCCGCCAGCGCCGTCCCGGCCACCGCGAAGGCGGCGAGCACGACCAGCTGCAGCGGCTGCACCCCGGTGCCGACCCAGGCGTCCTGCAGCGGCTGCGAACCCGGCGGCACGTAGTCGCCGATCCGGCGGACGACCTCCGGCAGCAGCGGCCGCGGCAGGTACACGCCGCCGAAGAACATGGTCGGCAGGAACGCGACCATCGCGACGCCGGTCGCGGCCTTCGACGTCCGGGCGACCGCGGCCGCGACCAGGCCCAGCGCGAACATCGAGACGACGCCGAGCAGCAGCGTCAGGACGAACGAGAGCGGGTGCTTCGGCAGCGGGACGTCGTAGACGGCGTTGCCCAGCCCCAGCACCAGCGCGATGCCCGCGAGCGCGACCACGACGTGGATGAGCAGTTGCGCGCCCAGGAGGTTCGCCGGGTGCACCGGCGTCGTGGCCAGCCGGCGCAGCACCCCCTGCTCGCGGTAGGCGGTGACGGCGGCGGGGATCGACTGCAGCGCGAGCATCGCGAGGCTGACGACGATCAGCGACGGCACCCACGCGTCGATGAACCGGAACCCGCCGGTCTTGTCGCTGGGTTCGGTCATGCCGGGGATGGCGCCGATGGCGAGCAGCAGGATCGACGGCAGCAGGACGCCGGCGACCGCCATGAACGGCGAGCGGAGGAAGAGCTTCGTTTCGGTGGCGGTGATCTTGGCGAAGGTGTTCACAGCGCACTCCTGGTCAGCGAGACGAACGCGTCGTCCAAAGTGGACGCATTGACGGATTGGCGGAGCTCGGTCGGGGTGCCGGTGGCGACCACGCGCCCGGCGTCGAAGATCGCGACGCGATCGCAGAGCCGCTCGGCTTCGTCCATGAAGTGGGTGACGAGCAGGACCGTGACGCCGGTGGCGCGCACGCCTTCGACGAGCCGCCACGTTTCGCGGCGGGCGTGCGGGTCGAGGCCGGTGGTCAGCTCGTCGAGGATCGCCAGCTCGGGGCGGCCGACGAGGGCCAGCGCGATCGAGACGCGCTGCTTCTGGCCGCCGGAAAGCTTCCCGAACGCGCTGCGGGCGTGGTCGCGGAGGTCGAGCTGGCCGAGCAGGACGTCGACGTCAGCCGGGTCCGGGTAGAAGGACGCGAACAGCTCCAGCGCCTCGCGCACCCGCAGTTTCGCGGGCAGCTGGCTTTCCTGCAGCTGGACGCCGACGCGGCGGGTCAGCGCCGCGCGGTCGGTCGCCGGGTCGAGGCCGAGCACGGAGAGCGTGCCGCCGTCGGCCCGGCGCAGGCCCTGGAGGCATTCGACGGTGGTGGTCTTCCCGGCGCCGTTCGTGCCGAGGATGCCGAAGATTTCGCCGCGCTCGACGGTGAACGAAACGCCGTCGACCGCGACCCGGGTGCCGTAGCGCTTGCGGAGGTCGGTGACTTCGATGAGTGGCATGCCGCCAAAGCTACGAACCGGCGGCGCCACTCGGAATGACGCTGAAACCCCAGCTCAGGTAGCGTTTTGCTGAAGCGGGGGTGGGGCTGGGCCCACCCCCGTTGTGGGGCTCCGGGCAGTGCGCCCGCGCCGGCGGTTCGGCGAAGATTCCGGGGGAAGGAGGTGCCGGGATGACGTACTCGCGGGCCCTCGGCCGGGCGCTGGCGCTGGCCGCGCGTGCACTGCTGAGCTGGTTCGACGTGCTGGTCGAGCTGATCGCGTTCGCGCTGCTGTGCGTCGGGCTGGTGTTCTTCCTCGGCCCCGCGGTCGAATGGTCCCGCGGCCGCTCGACGACGGCCCGTGTGCTGGCCGGGCGCTGGTGCGGCGTCGAAGTCGAACCGCCGTACCAGCCCGAGCCGCCGGAGCCGGTCCGCGAACGCGACGGCTGGTACCGCGACGGCAACACGCTCTACAAGCGGGCGTTCTGGATCCGCTGGCAGCACCGGCTCACCTGGGCGCTGGAGGACCCGGCGGCCGAGCGCGAGTTCGCGTGGCAGCTGGTGAACCCGCTCGTCACGCTGTTCCTGCCGGTCGCCGTGCTGTTCGGCGGGCCGTCGGTGCTGCGCGGCTACGGCCGGTGGACGCGCTGGTGGCTCGGCCCCCGGCCGGTCGTCGAACGCCGGGGGAACTGGCTGCACCGGCACCTCGAGGCGCTGGGGCACCAGATCGGCATCCTCGTGCTTTCCCTGGTGCAGTTCGTCTTCTCGGCGTGGCAGCTGGTCGTCATCGCTGTCGCGATGCCGGTGGCGGCGCCGGTCGTGCTGTGGAGCCGGACCATCACGGACACCCTGCGCCGCGAAGCCGGGAACTGGACCGGGGTGCGGATCACCCGCCCGTACCTGCCGCCGCCCGGGCTGCCGGTGCCGCGGCCGGACGGGCTCTACCAGGTCGGCAAGCAGCTGTACGAGGAGCCGTTCTGGCCGGTGCAGCACGCCCGGCGGCGGTGGATCCTCGGCGACCGGGCCACTTGGCGCGACCTCGCCGGCGGCGGCCTGATCCCGCTCGTCTCGCTGGCGCTGACCCTGCCCACGGTGGCGCTGCTCGGCTGGGGGTTCGTCGGCCTGGTGACGCTGTGGGGGTGGCGGCCGTTCGTGAGCTCGCCGGTCCGCTGGCTGTTCCTGCCCGAGGTGTCGACGCACCTGGGCGCGCTCGCGCAGACCCCGCTGGCGCTGGCGATGATCGTCGCCGGCCTGGTCCCGACCACCTGGCTCGCCCGGCAGCAGGCCCGCTTCGTCAAGGTGTGGCTGGGGCCGACCGAGTCGTCGCGGCTCGCCCGGCGCGTCGAACGGCTCAAGCAGACGCGCGCCGACGTCACGGTCGCGCAGGCGGCGGAGCTGCGGCGCATCGAGCGCGACCTGCACGACGGCATCCAGTCCCGGCTGGTCGCGATGGGCATGAAGCTCGGCGCGGTGGAAGCGCTGGTGGACACCGACCCGGCCGCGGCGAAACGGCTCGCGGCCGAGCTGCGCGCGTCGTCGTCGGAGGCGCTCACCGAGCTGCGGGTGCTGATCCGCGGCATCCACCCGCCGGTGCTGTCCGAGCGCGGGCTGGCGGACGCGGTCCGCGCGCTGGCACTGGACAGCCCGCTCAAGGTCCAGGTCACCGGCTCGCTGCCGGGCCGGCTCGAGGAGCCGGTGGAGGCGTGCGCGTACTTCACGGTGTCCGAGCTGCTCGGCAACGCGGCGAAGCACGGTGCGAAGCGGGCGGCGATCGAGGTTTCCTTCGACGAGGACCTGCTGACGCTGGTGGTGACCGACGAAGGCCCGGGCGGTGCCAACCCGGCCCTCGGTTCGGGACTCCGCGGAATCGAGCGCAGGCTGGGCGCCTTCGACGGTAGGTTGACGCTGACCAGCCCGATCGGCGGGCCGACAAGGGCGACCGTGGAGCTCCCGTGTCAGATCGACCCAGAACCGTCGTCGCCGAAGACCAGTATCTCCTCCGAGACGGTCTGACGCACTTGCTGGCAGCGCACGGCTTCGACGTCGTCGCCGCGGTCGGCAGCGGTCCCGAACTGGCGGACGCGTTGCGGGAACACCGCCCCGAAGTGTCCATTGTGGACGTCCGGATGCCGCCGACGAACACCGACGAGGGCCTGCAGGTCGCACTGGCGGCCCGCCGCGAAGTCCCGGGGCTGCCGATCCTCGTGCTGTCCCAGCACGTCGAGCAGCTGTACGCGCGCGAGCTGCTGGCCGACGGCACGGGTGCGATCGGCTACCTGCTGAAGGACCGCGTGTTCAACGCGGACCAGTTCATCGACGCGGTCCGCCGGGTCGCCGCCGGCGGCACGGTGATGGACCCCGAGGTGATCGCGAAACTGGTGGCGGGCAACCCGTCCGACCCGCTGGGCGCGTTGACGCCTCGCGAGCGCGAAGTGCTGGGCCTGATGGCGGAAGGCTGCTCGAACGCGGCGATCGCCACGAAGCTGCACTTCAGCGAAGGAGCGGTCGGCAAGCACACGGCGAACATCTTCGCGAAGCTCGGGATCACGGCTTCGGACGACACGAACCGCCGCGTGCTGGCCGTTCTCGCCTACCTCGGCGCGGACGCTTAGCCGCGCGAGACCCGCGTCATCTCGTCGCGCTCGACGACCTTGACCCGCTCCCGGCCCGCGGCCGAACCGAGCGCCTTCTCGTGCGCGTCCAGGCGGCCCCAGCCGTCCCACGTCGTGAACGGGATGCCGCGGGCGGCCAGGAAGTCGAGGATCGCGTCGGGCGACGGGAACTTCGGTGCCGTCAACGTGTCCGCGTCCGCCAGCAGGCTCGCGACGGTTTCCGCCGCGTCGCCCTTCGTGTGGCCGATCAGGCCGACCGGGCCGCGCTTGATCCAGCCCGTCACGTACACGCCGGGGAGCTGGTTCTCGTCCAGGTCGAGCACCCGGCCCGCCTGGTTGGGGACGACGCCCGCCACGTGGTCGAACGGGATCTCCGGCAGGTGCGACGACAGGTAGCCGACCGCGCGGTAGACCGCCTGGACGTCCCAGTCGTGGAACTCGCCCGTGCCGCGCACGTTCCCGTCGCCGGTCAGCTCGGTGCGTTCGGTGCGCAGCCCGGTGACCCGGCCGTCCGCGCCGACGATCTCCGCGGGGGAGTGGAAGAAGTGCAGGTGCAGCCGCCGCGGCCGGGTGCCGGGCTCGCGGATCGCCCACTCCTGCAGCGTCTTCACGACCATGTCGATCTGCTTCGACGCCCGCAGCGCCGCGATGCTGCCCTCGTCGAACTCGATGTCCTCGGGGTACACGATGACCTCGACGTTCGGCGAGTGGTCGAGCTCCCGCAGCTCCAGCGGCGTGAACTTCGCCTGCGCCGGCCCGCGGCGGCCGAACACGTGCACGTCGGTCACCGGGCTGGCCTTCAGGCCCTGGTAGACGTTCTCCGGGATGTCCGTGGTGAGCAGCTCGTCCGCGGTCTTCGCCAGGACGCGCGCGACGTCGAGCGCCACGTTGCCGACGCCGAGGACCGCGACCGAAGACGCGGTCAGCGGCCAGGTGCGCGGCACGTCCGGGTGGCCGTCGTACCAGGACACGAAGTCCGCGGCGCCGTAGCTGCCGTCGAGGTCGGCGCCCGGGACGTCGAGCGCGCGGTCGGCCGACGCGCCGGTGGAGAAGATCACCGCGTCGTAGAACTCGCGCAGCTCGTCGAGCTTGATGTCGGTGCCGTAGTCGATGTTGCCCAGCAGCCGGATGTTCGGCTTCGACAGCACCTTCTCCAGCGCGGTCACGATGCCCTTGATGCGCGGGTGGTCGGGCGCGACGCCGTAGCGGATCAGCCCGAACGGCGCCGGCATCCGCTCGAACAGGTCGATCTGCACGTCGGCGTCGGACTTGTCGAGGATGTCGGCGGCGTAGATCCCGGCGGGACCGGCGCCCACCACGGCTACGCGAAGAGTTCGGCTCACACCCTCCACCGTAAGTTAGGGTCACCTAACTTGAAATGTGACGTGCAGTACGGTCCACCTGGTGGGAGGGGTCGGGCCGGAGCAGTGCCCGATCGGGTGTTGAGGTCATGATCGACTCTTTGTTAGCTTCGGAACAGGGGAGGAACGCCTCCTTTCGACGAGTCGAAAGTGGTGTGGTGACAATGCTTTTCCGACGTATCAGTCGTGCCTTCTTCGTTTTCGCCGTGGCCGCGGGGGTGGTGGTTCCCGGGGTCGCGGGCGCGGCCACGCAGACGACGCCGCACTGCGGGTCGAACATCGTCTGCTGGTACCACGGCATCAACTTCACCCGTGGTGCCGACGCCTGGACCCCGATCGCGTCCGGCGACTGCCTGTCCTTCGCGGAGAAAGGCGCGGGGGTCGGCGAGTCCGCCGGGAACGGCAGCGATTACCCGGCCCGGTTCTGGTCGAACGGCAATTGCACCGGGATCAGCAAGATCGTGAATCCGCAGACCGAGAACCCCAATCTCGGGTTCCAGGCCTTTTCCCTCGGCGGAATCTAACGCGTGGAGGGCGGTCCCGGGTAGCCGGTAAGCTCGGCGCCATGCGCGTCCTCGTCGTCGACAACTACGACAGCTTCGTCTACAACCTGGTCCAGTACCTGGCCCAGCTCGGCGCCGACTGCACGGTCTGGCGCAACGACGTCGTGGACCTCGACCGCGTGCCCGAGTTCGACGCCGTGCTGGTGTCGCCCGGCCCTGGGACGCCCGAACGCGCTGGTCAGAGCATGGACGTCATCCGCAGGTGCGCCGAGACGCGCACGCCGATGCTCGGCGTCTGCCTCGGCCACCAGGCGCTCGGCGTCGTCTACGGCGCGACCGTCGACCGCGCGCCGGAGCTGCTCCACGGCAAGACGAGCCAGGTGCGGCACACCGGCGCCGGCATCCTCAAGGACTTGCCGGAGGAGTTCACGGCCACCCGGTACCACTCCTTGACCGTGCTGCCCGAAACCATCGCCGAAGACGTCTTCGAGGTCACCGGGCGCACCGAGTCCGGCATCGTGATGGGCATGCGCCACCGCGAGCTGCCGCTGGAAGGCGTCCAGTTCCACCCGGAGTCCGTGCTCACCGAGGGCGGCCACCGGATGCTGGCGAACTGGCTGGCCACCGCCGGCCACCCCGTCGACCCCGCCCGGGTGGACGAACTCGAGCGCGCGACCAAGGCGCTCCAGAAGGCCGCTGTTGCGTGATCCGGCTCGAGGGGGTCGGCAAGCGGTACGGGCGCGGTGACTTCGTCCTCCGCGACGTCGACCTGACCGTCGAGCCCGGCCACGTCGTCGGCGTCCTCGGCAGCAACGGCTCCGGCAAGTCGACGCTGCTGCGGATCATGGCCGGCGTCTCGCACCCGACCACCGGGTCCCTCACCGGCACCCCGCGGGTCGGCTACCTGCCGGACCGCTTCCCGGCCGGGCAGCGCATGGGCGCGCGGGCGTACCTGCGGCACATGGCGCGCATCCACGGGCTCACCGACCTCTCGATGATCGACCCGCTGCTCGACCGGCTGGCGCTCGTCGGCGGCCCGGCCGCGCCGCTGCGCACGCTGTCCAAGGGCAACGCGCAGAAGGTCGGGCTCGCGCAGGCCGTCATGGTGCGCCCCGACCTGCTGATCCTCGACGAGCCGTGGTCCGGGCTCGACGTCGGCGCGCACGCGATCCTCGGCGAGCTCGTCGCCGAGACGCGGGCGCGCGGGGCGAGCGTCGTGTTCACCGACCACCGCCCGCAGGTCGTGCACGACCACGCCGACGTCGTCCACCTCATCGACGAGGGCCGGCTGACGGCGGAAAGCACCGAGCCGACCACCCGGATCGTCCTGCGCGGCGGCGGCACCGGCTGGGCCGACGAGCCCGGCGTGCGGCACGCGGTCGTCGAAGGCGCCCAGGTGGTGCTCACGGTCGAGGTCGCTTCGGTGGACGCGGTGCTGCTGCGGGCGTTGAAGGACGGCTGGTCGGTGCGGGAGGTGGCGCCGTGCTCGCCATGACCCGCTACTACCTGGTGCTGCTCGGCCATTCGCAGCGGTACCTGCCCGCGCTGCTCGCCTACCTCGCCCTCTGCGTGATCCTCTACGCCGACCCGAATTCGCCGCCGCTGCCGCTGTTCGGCGTGAGCGCCGGCGGTCTGCTGGTCGTGTCGTGCTGGCTGACGATCGCGCTGCTCGACATCGAAGACCCGGTCCAGCGGCTGGTGACCCTCAGCCACGCCCGCCGGTGGCGGCGGATGATCACCGGTGCCGTCCTCACGGTGCTGGCCTGTTCGCTGGTCCTCACGGTGATCACCGAGGTGTGGTCGGCGCTCAAGTCGTTCAAGGTCCAGCCGTCGGCGCTCGGCATCGGGCTGCTCGCCCACCTCGCGTGCGCGCTGCTGGGCATCGCGATCGCCCTCCCGTGCTCGCGGCTGCTGGTGCAGCGGATCGGCTGGACGGTGCTCGCCGCCGTCGTCACGTTGATCGTCGTGCTGCTGGCGAAGATCCCGCTGGTCCACCCCCTGCTGCACGCCCTGACCGACGAGGAACCGGTCGCCGGCCCGCTGGCGCTCGCGCTCGGGACGTCGGTAGTGGTGCTGGCCGTCAGCTTCTTCGCCGTCTCGACGCTGGTTCGCCGCCGGTCTTGATTGCAAATTGCAGAATTCAATTTCCGGACCGGGCTTCCTGTGGGACCACGTGGCCGACTAAGGTTCGGGGCCTCTCCGGTTCTGGGTGAACGGAGAACGGGTGACGGCTGGGATCGTCGCGATCACCGTGCCAGACTCCGACGGCGAGCTCCCGGAGCTCGCCGCCTGGCTGCGCGGCGAGGACGAACTCCGTGGCCGCGTCCAGCTCTTCGACGCCGTCGTGGTCGGCGTGACGAGCAATTCCGCCGGCGTCTTCTGCAGTTCCCTCTTCGCGTGGCTGCGGCGCTGCCGCGAAGGCCGCGTCTCCCTGAAGGTGAAGCGCTCCGGCGCGGCCGAAGAACTCGAACTCGACTGCGGTCCGGCGAGCGACGCCGAGCAGGTGCTCGGCGCCGTCCGGGGATTCCTCGACAAAGCCTGAAGCACGAAGAAGGCCCGCACGGCGAACCGTGCGGGCCTTCTCGCTGTCTCGCGCTAACGCGTGCTCGTCGGCGGGGTGAACGTGAAGCTCGGGATCCCGTTGCCTTCGGACACGTTGACCGTGACGTTCTGGTCCTTGCTGATCTGCGAACCCGGCGTCGGGTTCTGGCCGGTGATCGTGCCTTCCGGCGCGTTGCTGTTCCGGTCGGCCTTCTCGCTCAGCTTGCCGGTCCAGCCCATGCTCTCCAGCTTGTCCTGCGCCTGCTCCGGGGTCATCCCGACGAGGCTCGGCATCTGGATCTGGTCGCTGTTCTCCGGACCGGTCGAAACCGTCAGCGTGATCGTCGACCCCACGGCCAGCGAGCCGCCGTTCGGGTTCTGCGTGATGACGCTGTCCTTCGGCACCGAGTCCGAAGCCTGCTCGACCTTCTTGGTCTTGAACCCGAGCCCGCGCAGCGCCGAATCGGCCTGCGAGTACGGCTTGCCGGTGAAGTCCTGGACCGTCTTGAGTTCCTTGGACTTCGCGACCGTGATCTGCACGCTGGTGCCCTCGTCGACCTCCGACGACGCCGTCGGCGTCTGCCCCTGCACCAGGCCGGCCTGGTTCGGGTCGTCGACCTCGACTTCCTGGACATCCGGGTTCAGCGTCAGCTTCGCGTCGGTCAGCAGCTTCTCGGCCTGGTCGCGCGTCTTGCCCTTGAGGTCCGGCACGCTGGCTTTACCGGGCGCGACGCCGACGTACAGCGTGATCTTCGTGGAAGTCGCGACCTGGGTACCGACACCGGGGTCGATCTTGATGACGTTGTTGATGTCGTCCTGGGTGCAGGACGGGCTGCCGTCGGTCGGCTGCACGCCGCAGGTGATGTTCTTCGTGTCGAAGGTCTTGAAGCCCTTGCCGATCAACGTTTCCTTGGCCTGCGGGACCCGCTGGTGCAGCACGTCCGGGATGGCCACGGTGGCGTTGTCGTTGCTCTTGAACGAGCCCGACAGCCACATGATCAGCAGCACCGCGCCCAGCACGAACACCGCCGCGAGCGCGGCGAGGATCGTCCGGCGGCGGCGCTTGGCCTTCGGGTCCTCGTCGTCCGGCTCGCTGTACTCCTCGTAGCGCTGCGGCTGCCGCCGGTCGGCGTTCATCACCTGCGTGCGCTCGTCCTCGGACATCACCATCGGCGCGGCCGGGCGCTGGCCCGACAGGGTGCGCACGAGGTCCGAACGCATCTCCGCCGCCGACTGGTAGCGGTTCGCCGGGCCCTTGGCCAGCGCCTTCAGCACGACGGCGTCGAGCTCCGGCGCCACCGCCGGGTTCACCGACGACGGCGGGTTCGGGTCCTCCCGCACGTGCTGGTAGGCGACCGCGACCGGGGAGTCGCCGGTGAACGGCGGCTCGCCGGTGATGAGCTCGTAGAGCACACAGCCCGCGGCGTAGACGTCGGAACGGGCGTCGACGGACTCGCCGCGCGCCTGCTCCGGCGACAGGTACTGCGCCGTGCCGATCACCGCGGCGGTCTGGGTCATGGCGGACTGGCCGTCGTGCATCGCGCGCGCGATGCCGAAGTCCATCACCTTGACCGCGCCGTTCTTCGTGATCATCACGTTGGCCGGCTTGACGTCGCGGTGCACGATGCCGTGGCGGTGCGAGAAGTCCAGCGCCGCGCAGACGTCGGCCATGACCTCCATCGCCCGCTTCTGCGACATCGGGCCTTCGGTCTTGACGATGTCGCGCAGCGTCCGGCCTTCGACGTACTCCATGACGATGTACGGCAGCGGCCCGAACTCGGTGTTGGCCTCACCCGTGTCGTAGACCGCGACGATCGCCGGGTGGTTCAGCGCGGCGGCGTTCTGCGCCTCGCGGCGGAAGCGCTCCTGGAACTGCGGGTCCCTGGCGAGGTCGGCACGGAGGATCTTGATCGCGACTTCCCGGCCGAGGCGCACGTCGTGGCCGTGATGGACCTCGGACATGCCTCCGTAGCCGAGCGTTTCGCCCAGCTCGTACCGGTTGGAGAGCAGTCTGGGTGTGCTCATCTCTGGGTGCCGTTCCATTCCGTCCAAGGTGTGGTCATGATGCCTTGCTGGCCATCGTCGGTCGTGCCGGGAGACTCCGCCGGTAGGACACTCGTAGCGGGCGGCTCTTCCGTGGGCGGCTGTCTGCCCGGGACCACCTGGCTCGTCGTCTGGCCGGTGTGCGGCGGGGAGCCGGAACTGCCGATCATCTTGGCGATCAGCACGATCCCCGCCACCAGGACAACGAGCAGGATCGCCGCGAGGAGCGCCCACCAGCCCCACTGGGACTTCTTCTTCGGGACCGGCATCATGACCGGCCGCACCGCGGGGCGGGACGGCGGGCCGATGACGACCATGGGGTTCACCGCCGGGGACGGCGGGCCGACCGGCATGTGCTGCTGCTGCGGCGGGACCGGCTGCGGCGGAACCTGCTGCTGCTGCGGCGGCTGTTGCTGCGGTTGCTGGCCGGTCGCGTAGGCGGCGTTGACCAGGCCGGACGGCGTCGGCAGCGGCAGCCCGGCGCGGACCGCGGCGACGGCGGCCGCGAACTCGCCGCCGTTGTTGTAGCGCTGCCGCGGGTCCTTGACCAGCGTCGCCTCGATCACCGCGCGCGCCGCGGGCGGCACGTCCGGTGGCAGCGGCGGCGCGATGTCGCGGATGTGCATCATCGCGACCGTGACGGCGTTCTCGGAGAGGAACGGCCGGTGCCCGGCGAGGCATTCGTACCCGCACACCGCGAGCGAGTAGACGTCGGACGCCGGCTCCGCCGGGTGCCCGAGCGCCTGCTCCGGCGCGATGTAGTGCGCGGTGCCCATGACCATGCCGGACCGGGTGACCGGGGCCGCGTCCGCGGCCTTCGCCACCCCGAAGTCGGTGATCTTCACCTGGCCCGCCGACGTCACCAGGATGTTGCCCGGCTTGACGTCGCGGTGGACCAGGCCCTGCTCGTGCGCGGCCTGCAGCGCGTTGCCCGCCTGCTCGAGCATGTCGAGCGTGAACTCCGCCGACAGCCGCCCGTGCTTGGCGAGCAAGCCGGCCAGCGGGTCGCCGTCGACGAGCTCCATCACGAGGTACGCGATCGACAGGTCGCCGTCGAACACGGTCTCGCCGTAGTCGTGCACCGCGGCGATGCCGGGGTGGTTGAGCGACGCCGTCATCCGCGCTTCGGTCCGGAAGCGGTGGAGGAATTCGGCGTCACCGGAGAGCTCGGCCTTGAGGATCTTGACGGCCACGGTCCGGTCCAGCCGGGTGTCGCTGGCCTGCCAGACCTCGCCCATCCCGCCGACGGCGATCCGGCTCGTCAGCTTGTACCTCTCGGCCAGCAGCTGGCCCGAGGACAGCATCCGCTATCCACCCCCGAGCTTGGCGTTGATCGCGGCGCGGCCGATCTCCGCGGCGACCGTGCCGCCGGTGGCCGCGAGCCCGCGGTTGCCGCCGTCTTCGACGATGACGGCGACCGCGATCTGCGGGTCGTTCGCCGGGGCGAAGCCGGTGTACCAGGCGTGCGGCGCGGTGTTCTTGGAGTCCGTGCCGTGCTCGGCGGTGCCGGTCTTCGACGCGATCTGGATGTCGGCGCGCTTGCCGCCGCCCTTGGTGAAGCCCTCGGAAGCGATCATCATGTCCTTGAGGATCGCGGCGTTCGACGACGAAAGTGCCGCCGTGCCGGTGAGCTCGGTGGGGCTGTAGTCCTCGATGGTCGACAGGTCCGGCGCCAGCACCGACTGCACCAGCTGCGGCTTCATCGCCATCCCGCCGTTGGCCACGGTGGCCGCGAGCAGGCAGTCCTGCAGGGGCGTCAGCCGGACGTCGCGCTGGCCGATGCCGCTCTGGTAGAGCGCGTCCTGCGAGTCGAGCGGGCCGACGGTCGAAGCGGCGACCTTCATCGGCACGGTCAGGTCGGTCTGCCCGATGCCGAAGTTCGCCGCCGTCTTCTTCATCTTGTCCGCGCCCAGCTGGCCGGAGAACTGCGCGAACGGCACGTTGCAGGAGTGCGCGAGCGCGTCCTTGAACGTGGTGCCGGGGCACGCCTGGCCCGCGTAGTTCTCCAGGGTCTTGCTGACGCCGGGGACCTTCGTGTTCGGTGCCGAGTCGATCTGGGTGTCCGGGCCCTTGCCGTCTTCGAGCGCCGCCGCCGCGGTGACGAGCTTGAACGTCGAGCCCGGCGGATAGGTCTCCGAGATCGCCCGGTTCAGCATGGGCTTCTTCGGGTCCTTGTTGTTCGCGTTCCAGGCGTCGGTCTGCGCCTTCGACGTGTGCGAGGCCAGCTGGTTCGGGTCGTACGACGGCGTCGAGACCATCGCCAGGATCCGGCCGGTCTTCGGCTCCATCGCGACGACGGCGCCGGTGTAGCCCTTCTGCGTCATCAGGTCGTACGCGGCCTTCTGCACGGCCGGGTCGATGGTCAGCCGGACGTTGCCGCCGCTGGGGTCGCGGCCGGTGACCATGTCCGACAGCCGCCGCACGAACAGCCGCGGGTCGGACCCGTTGAGGACGTCGTCCTCGGCGCGCTCGAGCCCGCCGGCCCCGTAGTTGATCGAGTAGTAGCCGGTGACCGGCGCGTACATCGGGCCGTCGGCGTAGGTCCGGATGTACTTGTACTTGTCGTTCGACGGGTCGACGCTGGCCAGCACCTCGCCGTTGGCCTGCGACACGATCTTGCCGCGCTGGCGGGCGAACTCGTCGTAGAGCACGCGGGCGTTGCGCGAGTCGGTGCGGTAGTCGTCGGCCTTCACCACCTGGATGTAGGTGGCGTTGGCCAGCAGCAGGACGACCATGACGAGCATCGCCATGCCGACCTTGCGGAGCGGGGTGTTCATGCCTGCGCGCCCCCGTCCGCCGGCGGGCGCTGCACGAGCACGGTGTGCGCTTCCGCGATCGGCGCCTGGGGCTGCTGCTGCGGCTTCGGGCGGGTGGCCGGCTTGCGGGCGGCGTCGGAGATCCGGAGCAGCAGCGCGACCAGGATGTAGTTCGCGAGCAGCGACGAGCCGCCCTTGGACAGGAACGGCGCGGTGATACCGGTCTCCGGGATGAGTTTCGTGACCCCGCCGACGACGACGAAGATCTGCATGACCATGGTGAACGCGAGCCCGCCGCCGAGCAGCTTGCCGAACGTGTCGCGCACCGCGAGCGCGCTGCGCATGCCCCGCATCGCGACCAGCAAGTACAGCATCAGGACGGCGGCCAGCCCGATGAAGCCGAGCTCTTCGCCGATCGAGGCGGTGATGAAGTCGGTGTTGGCCTCGGGCACCATGTCCGGCCGCCCGGCGCCGAGCCCGGTGCCGCCGACGCCGCCGGTGCCGAGCCCGAACAGGCCCTGTGCGAGCTGGTAACCGCCGCCCGCCTCGTCGTAGGTGGCCAGCGGGTCCAGCCAGTTCGCGACGCGCTGCTGGACGTGCCCGAAGAGGTTGTAGGCGATGACGCAGCCGACCGCGAAGAAGCTCAGGCCGAGGACGACCCAGATGGCCCGCTCGGTCGCGACGTAGAGCATCACCAGGATGACGCTGAAGAACAGCAGCGACGTGCCGAGGTCCTTCTCGAACACCAGGACGCCGATGCAGACGAACGCGGCGATGAGGATCGGGCCGAGGTCGCGGGCGCGCGGCAGCTCGACGCCGACGAGCTTCTTGCCCGCCACCATGAACAGGTCCCGCTTCGACACCAGGAACGAAGCGAAGAAGATCATCAGCAGGATCTTCGCGAACTCGCCCGGCTGGATCGAGAAGAACGGCAGCTTCAGCCACACCTTGGCGCCATTGACCTCGGAGAGGCTCGACGGCAGCAGCGCGGGCAGCGCCAGCGCGACGATCCCGACCAGGCCCGCGGTGTAGCCGTAGCGGGTCAGCGTGCGGTGGTCGTTGACCACGATCAGCACGACGACGAAGAACACCAGCGAGATCACCGTGAACAGCACCTGCGCGGTGACGGCCGGCGTGTAGTCCTTGCCGTTCTGCACCGCCCGCTCGGCCAGCGCCAGGTCGATCCGGTGGATCATCACCAGGCCGATGCCGTTCAGCAGCGCGACGCAGGGGAGCAGCACCGGGTCCGCGTACGGCGCCCACTTGCGGACGGCGAGGTGCGCACCGGTCAGCACGCCGAGGTAGGCGAGGCCGAGCCAGAGGATCGACGTGGTGAGTTCCTGCTCCTGGTTCGCTTCGACGAGCACCAGTGCGATCGTGACGATGAACGCCGCGAAGCCCAGCAGGACGAGCTCGGTGTTGCGGCGGGTCGGGACCTCGCGCGGCGGGTTCGTCTGGAACTGCGCGGCGAGCGGTTCGGCGGAACGCGCGACGGGCTGGCCCATCAGTTACCGCCTCCCGTCGTCGGTGCCGTCGAACTCGGCGTCGAGCAGTCCCTCCCCGCTGGCTGGTTCGCCGACGATGGAGCAGTGGAACCGGCCGGGACCGACGGCGTCGTCGTCGGCGTGACCGGGTTGGTCGGCGTCGGCGAGGTCTGACCGCCCGTCGGCGCGCAGTTGTTCAGGCGCTTGTGCAGCTGCAGGAAGTCGTCGATGTACTTCCGGGCGTCGTCGAGGCTGTCCTTCTTGACGCCGTTCTGCACGGCGAGCCGCGCGTCCTCCTGGAGCTGGGTGACGCGCAGCTTGTCCGTGCACACCTGGTTGGGCGGGCAGGAGCCCTGCTCGTAGGTGTGCAGGTCGATCCCGAGGATGCTGCCGGGGACGCCGCGGTAGATGACGACTTCCTCGTCCGCACCTTCGCCGACATAGTACTGACTCAGCACGAAGTACCGGGTGGCGATGGCGGCGGCGGCGAGCACCACGAGAACGACCAGCGCTCCGGCCAGCCAGCGGAACCGCTTCCGGCGCTTGGCTTTCGGGTCTTCGGACGGCTGCGGCAGTTCGGGCCGCTGCTGCGGCGGCGGCTGGGTCAGCGCCCTGGCCCGCGCCGCGGGCGAGTCGCCCTGGTGCAGCTCGTCGCTGCCGTCCCCGGCGGCGCCGCCCACGATGGGCGCGTCCTCGCCGAAGTCGACGTCGACCACGTCCGCGATGATCACGGTGACGTTGTCCGTGCCGCCGCCCTTGAGCGCCAGCTCGATCATCCGGTCCGCGCACTGCTGCGGGTCCGGGATCTGCACGGCCTCGGTCAGCGTCTCGTCGCTGACCATGCCGGACAGCCCGTCCGAGCAGATCAGGTACCGGTCGCCGGCGCGGGCCTCGCGCACGGTCAGGCTCGGCTCGACCTCGTGCCCGGTGAGGGCCTTGAGCAGCAGCGACCGCTGCGGGTGCACCGCCGCCTCTTCCGGCGTGATGCGGCCCTGTTCGAGAAGTTCGTTGACGAAGCTGTCGTCGCGCGTGATCTGCGCGAACTGGCCGCCGCGCAGCAGGTAGGCGCGCGAGTCGCCGACGTGCACCAGCCCCAGGCGCGTGCCCGCGAACAGCACCGCGGTGAGCGTCGTGCCCATGCCGTCGAGATCGGGGTCCTGCGAGACGAGTTCGGCGATGGCGGCGTTGCCGTTGGCCACCGCCTCCCGCAGCTGGGCGAGGAGGTCGTCGCGCGGTTCGTCGTCGTCGAGCGGGGCGAGCGAGGCGATGACGACCTTGCTGGCCACCTCACCCGCCGCGTGGCCACCCATACCGTCGGCGAGCGCGAGCAGGCGAGGGCCGGCGTACACGGAGTCCTGGTTGCTCGAACGCACCAGGCCCCGGTCGCTGCGGGCTGCGTAGCGGAGGACGAGAGTCATGGGCGAAGCTCGATCACCGTCTTGCCGATCCGGATGGGGACTCCGAGCGGGACCCGGAGGGGTGCAGTGACCTTAGCCCGGTCGAGGTAGGTCCCGTTCGTCGAGCCCAGATCTTCCACGTACCAGTCCTCACCGCGCTGGGCGATCCGGGCGTGCCGGGTCGACGCGTAGTCGTCGTCGAGCACCAGCGTCGAGTCGTCGGCCCGGCCGATCAGGATCGGCCGGCCGTCCAGCGCGATGCGCGTCCCCGCCAGTGCGCCGTGGGTGACCAGCAGCTGCTGCGGGGACTTGCTGTTGCGCGGCTTCTTCTCCTTCTTGCGCCCGAAGGTCGGCACCTGGACGCGCATGCCCGACGCCGCGTAGAGGTCCGACCGGACGACTCTGAGCGCGGCGAACACGAAGAGCCAGAGCAGCACGAGGAAGCCCACCCTGGTGAGTTGTACGACCAGCTCTGGCACTTGGTGTGTCCGCTCCCGACTCGTCCGTGCAGCCGCGACGCGGGTACGCCGCGGTCCCCCCGCACGTCAATTCTGCGGGAACAGTATTCCGTGCCCCGAGTCAGCCCTGTGTACGGAACACGAGGGACGAATGACCCACCCGGATGACGTCGCCGTCGGCGAGCTGCCAGGTCTGGACCGGCGTGCCGTTCACGGTCGTGCCGTTGGTCGAACCGATGTCGGCGAGCGTCGCGCTCTGGCCGTCCCAGGTGATCTCCAGGTGCCGTCGCGACACCCCGGTGTCCGGGAGACGGAAGTCCGCGTCCTGGCCGCGGCCCACGACGTTCCCGCCCTGCTTCAGCGAGTACGTCCGGTTCGAGCCGTCGTCCAGCTGCAGGCTCGCCGCGAGCTGGCGCCCCGCCGCGGGCTGGCCGTAGCCGCCCTGCTGCTGCGCGTACGGGTCGCCGGCCGGCTGGCCGTACGCCTGCTGCTGGCCGTACTGGTCGTAGCCCGCCTGCTGCTGGCCGCCGTACTGGTCGTACCCGGCCTGCTGCTGACCGCCGTACTGGTCGTAGCCGCCCTGCTGGTAGCCGCCCTGGTCGTAGCCGCCGCCCTGCTGGGGCTGGGCGTAGCCACCCTGGTCGTAGCCACCCTGCTGGTAACCACCTTGGTCGTAGCCACCCTGCTGGGGCTGGGCGTAGCCACCCTGGTCGTAACCGCCCTGCTGGTAGCCGCCCTGGTCGTAGCCGCCGCCCTGCTGGGGCTGGGCGTAGCCGCCTTGGTCGTAACCACCCTGCTGCTGGCCGTAACCCTGGTCGTACCCGGGCTGCTGGCCACCCTGCTGTCCGTAGCCGTACTGGCCCTGCTGGCCGTACGGGTCACCCTGGTCGTATTGGCCGTAGCCGGGGGGCTGGCTCATTGCTGGGTCTCCTGCGTTGCTGGGTCGTGCCGACCGCGGTGAACCGGCGCCTGAGGGGCGGGCGTCGGGATCGACGGACGAACGGGTCTTGAACTGTCCAGTATGCAGCGCCTCGTTGCGCTCGAGTGATACGACGACGTCACCATAGGTGTCCAGGCCTTCGGCGGCGAGGTGTTCCGCCACCGCCTTGGCAAGCACCTGGGTGACCCGTTGCTCGTCACCGGCCATGCGCTCGTGGTCAGCCGTCCCCAAGGACACGATGTAGTGATTCGGGGCGAGCTGCCGACCGCCTGCCAGCTCACGAACGTTCTCCTCACTCTCCCGCTCCAGGGCGATCGCCACTTCCTGCGTGACGACGTTGCCACCGAACATGCGCGCGAAAGTGTTCCCCACCAGGTTCTCGAGTCGCCTGTCGAATCTCTCGGCGCGGCCCACCGGGGAAAACCTCCTCACGCTCGTGCTTCCGCATCGATCCTATCCGGGTGAGCGAGCCTCTACACGGCCCCCGGTGAAACCCGTTCAAACGACCTGCTAGTCTTCTCCTCGCTGTCAGAGAGAAGCACTCGGGCGAGTGGCGGAATGGCAGACGCGCACGGTTCAGGTCCGTGTGTCCGAAAGGACGTGAGGGTTCAACTCCCTCCTCGCCCACGCTGTTCAGGGCCCCGATCGCTAGCGCGATCGGGGCCCTTTCCCGTTGGCCTGGTCTTTCCCGGGGGCCGAGCCCCCGGACCCCCCACGGTGCGGTCGCTTGCGGTCGGTCGCGTTCCGCGTGGTGCGGTGGGGAATGTCACGGGGTTTCGGGGGTGTTCGCTCTGGGAGAAGTTACGCCGTGTGGGTGGCGATCAGGCGGGGCTGAGGGCGATCGACAGTCGCATCTGCAGAGCCGCGGCCACGCGTTCCAGGACTGGCAGGGTCGGGATCGTGCCGCCGGCTTCGAACCTCGCCATCGCCGACTGCGTCATCCCCGCCCGCTCGGCCAGTTCGGTTTGCGTCCAGCCGCGCTCCTCGCGGAGCATCCGAACCTCCGTGCCCAGTTCGAATGCGATCCGAGCTGCCTCGTACGCGTGGTGGGTGCGGTCGACGCCGAGTTCCGCGCGCAGGTCGCCCCCCGAGGTTCGTTCGGTCATGACTCCTCCTCATCCACGGTGTGCCGCTCGTCCCGGCAGCGGCGCATTGCTCGCCTGGCTCGTTCGACCTCGCCGGCTTCGCGCATCTTCGTCTTCCGCCACACCGTCATCAGGATGATCCGCCTTTCCGGCGCGATCGAGCAGCTGATTCGCGTGGCTTGCTCGTCGAGCCAGAAACGGAGTTGGCGGAGCTTCCCGTCCAGCTGCCTCGTGTACGGCTCGCCGAGCAGAGGTCCGCGTTCGGCCAGGAGGTCGATGTAGAAGGCGGCGTGGTTGACCGCCTTCTTGTCCAGGCCTCTAAGCCAGTCGCGAACCTCTGGCTCGAGCTCGATGGTACCCCAATCCATAGCAAGGATGCTATAGGCGAGTGTTACGCTGTGTCACTTTGGGTCTAGTTGTAATAACGGAAAGTGCCTAAGGCGTGTGGGTGGCTATCCAGTCTGCGATCACGTCGGCTCGGCTCGTCGTTTCGATGCCCGCGTGGGGGCAGCCGGGGCCGGTGGCCTCCAGGGCGACCAGTTTGCCGTCCGTGAAGTAGGGGGCTCCCGAGTCGTACGTGCACGCGCTCGTCGTGATCTCCGGGGCCGCGCCGCGGACGCCCAGCGTCGTCGGGTCGACCTTCGCCACCGCGACCGTGCCCTGCTGCAGGCGGATGGCCGGCTTGGGGTCGGTGCCCGTCAGGCTGCCCCAGCCGGCCAGGGTCAGCTGCTGGCCGACCTTCGGGAGCGTGCGGTTCACCGCCAGCGGGGTCACCGCGCTCACCGGGCTGTCCAAGCGGATCAGCGCGACGTCGTTCTCCTTCGCCTGGAGGACCTCGGTCGCCTTGCGGGCGACGCCCGACTCGGTGGCTTCGTCGACCAGGCCGAGCGTCACCGTCGTCGGGTACGGGACCTTGCCCGAGACGCGGTTGCGGTGGGCGTCGTGGAAGCAGTGCCCGGTCGTCAGCACCCAGCCGGGCGCGATCAGGGCGCCGGTGCAGTAGCTGGCGTACGTCGAGCCGTCCGGGCGCGGGATCTTCGTCATCGAGAGCTTCGCGACGAACCCGAACTGCCCCGGTGGGACGTCGGTGCCGTGGGCGACGGCCCAGGCCGTCGGTGCGGTGGTGATGGTCAGGACAGCGGCGGCGAGCAGGGCGCGCAGGCGCATTCTTCCCCTTCGTCGAGCGAGTGGTCGACGTTCGAGGCTATTGCCGCCGCCGCGTGCTGGGAATTCCCTGGCCGGGCGTCACCCGGGTGACGCCCGGCCAAGCGGTCAGCCGACGTGCGAAGCGATCCAGTCCGCGACGACGTCCACCCGGGACGTGGTTTCGAGCTGGTTGTGGGGGCAGTCCGGCCCGGTCGACTCGACCGACACCAGCTGCCCGCCGGTGCCGCTCGCGACGAAGTAGGGCGCGCCCGAGTCGTACACGCACGCGCTCGTGGTCGTCGTCGGCGCGACGCCCTGGACGCCGAGCGTCGAGGCGGCCACCTGGCCGACCTTCACCGTGCCCTGCTGCAGCTTCGTCGACGGCGTGGGGTTGGTGGCGGTGAGGCTGCCCCAGCCGGCGAGCGTCAGCAGCTGCCCGACCGACGGCGTGACGCGGTTGACCGTCAGCGGCGTGATGCCGGTGACGTCCGCGTCGAGGGTCGCGATCGCGATGTCGTTGGCGCTCGCCTGGTACACGGTGACGACGTTGCGCGTCACGCCCGGCGTGCTCTGGCTGACCGTGCCGAGCAGCACCGACGTCGGGTAGGGCACCGGCCCGGAGACGCGGTTGCGGTTGGCGTCGTGGAAGCAGTGGCCCGCGGTGATGATCCACTTCGCGGCGATCAGCGCGCCGGAACACGCGCTGTTGTACTTCGTCCCGTCGGGCTTCGGGATGTTCGTCATGGTCAGCTTCGCGGCGAACTTGAACGTCCCCGCGGGGACGTCGGAACCGTTCGCCACGGCCGAAGCCGGCCCCGCCGTGGCGAGGCCGGCGGCCAGCGTCAAAAGGACAGCAGAGAACACAGCGCGTACGCGCATCGGTGGATCCCCCTTGTCACGCACCGGCGGTCGAAGGCCGGTGATCACTTTCGAGGGTAGTGACGCCACACCGCGCGGAAATACGCCGTTCAGCCCAAGTGCGAAGCGATCCAGTCCGCCACGACGTCGACGCGCGCGGTGGTTTCGGCCTGGTCGTGCGGACAGTCCCGTCCGTCGCTTTCGATGGACACCAGGCGGCCGCCGTTCTTGCCCGTCGGCGCGAAGCCCTTCACGCCCACTTACTGCGGGTCGACGGTGGCGACCTTCATGGTGCCTTGCTGGAGCTTCGTGCCCGGCGTGGGATCGACGGCGGTGAGGCTGCCCCAGCGATGTCGTTGCTCGGCGACTGGTACACCGTCACGACGTTGCGGGTGACGCCCGGCTGGTCCACGGTGGTGGTGCCCAGCAGCACGGACGTCGGGTACGGCACCGGGCCGGAGACCGGGTTGCGGGCCGCGTCGTGGAAGCAGTGGCCGGCGGTGATGATCCACTTCTTGGCGATCAGGGAGCCCGAGCAGGCGCTGTCGTACTTGCTGCCGTCGGGCTTCGGAATGTCCGTCATGTGCGCATCGGATCCCGCCCCCCCCAGTGCGGGTCGGCGGTGGCGAGCTCATCCCGCCACCGCCGGACAACCTAGTTCACGCCGACCAGGTCGACGACGAAGATCAAGGTTTCGCCGGGCTTGATGACGCCGCCGGCGCCGCGGTCGCCGTAGGCCAGGTGCGGCGGGATGACCAGCTTGCGGCGGCCGCCGATCTTCATGCCCGCGACACCCTGGTCCCAGCCGGAGATGACCTGACCGGCGCCGAGGCCGAAGCGCAGCGGCTCACCGCGGTCCCACGAAGCGTCGAACTGCTCGCCCGACGAGTGCGAGACGCCGACGTAGTGCACCGTGACGGTCTTGCCCGCCGTGGCTTCGGCGCCGTCACCGACCGTGATGTCGGTGATCTCGAGGTCGGCCGGGGCAGGTCCGTCCGGGCGGTCGATTTGGGGCTTTTCCAAGGTCATGGGCCTTACCGTACCCACGCGTGAGGGGCTGCGCCGATCGGCCTACGCCCAAGGAGGGAAAAACGCGAAAACTCTTCACACTTGTCCTACTGCTCGGTAGCGTGCGCTTCGTCACTCTTCTGAGCTGAGGGGAGCCCGGTATGCGACGAGGCATCCGAGCCTTGACCTTCACGGCGTTGGGGGCCCTCGTGGCCGGGCTGACCCAAGTCGCCGTCACCGCGCCGGCCGCGCAGGCGGCCGTGTCGCCCGACGACTACTGCGGCGGGCAGTGCAGCGACATCCTGCCGCCCGGCGAGAACGGCAACGCCACCCTCGCGGACATCCTGGCGCACAAGCTGCTGGGTACCCGCCCGGCGCACGCCGCCGACCAGCTCGGGAAGTACTCGTCGCTGGCGAACGGGTACAAGACGCTGACCACGAGCGCGATCAACCAGTACTTCAACGACTCGTCGTTCGGCGTCGCAGCCGACCAGGTCGCGAGCACGACCAAGCCGCGCTCGGACGTGACGATCGTGCGGGACAAGGCCCTCGGCGTCCCGCACATCACCGGCACGACCCGCGCCGGCACCGAGTTCGGCGCCGGGTACGCCGCCGCGCAGGACCGGCTGTGGCTGATGGACGTCCTGCGCCACGCCGCGCGCGGGCAGGTCACCCCGTTCGCCGGCGGCGCGGAAGCCAACCGCGAGCTGGAGCAGCAGTTCTTCGCGAACGCGCCGTACACCGAGGCCGAGCTGCAGCAGCAGATCGACCGCGTCGCGAGCAGCGGCCCGCGCGGGGCGCAGGGGCTCGCCGACGCGCAGGCCTACGTCGACGGCATCAACAAGTACATCAACGACTCCTACAACGGCCGGTACTTCCCGGGCGAGTACGTGCTGACCGGGCACGTCGACTCGATCACCAACGCCGGGTCGATCGACCCGTTCAAGCTGCCCGACCTGGTCGCGCTCGCCTCGCTGGTCGGCGCCGAGTTCGGCGCGGGCGGCGGCGGCGAGGTGCAGAACGCCATCGCGAAGCTCGCGATGCAGGAGAAGTACGGCGTCGTCCAGGGCGAGAAGGTGTGGCAGAGCCTGCGCTCCGAGGACGACCCCGAAGCCGTCAAGACGCTGCACGACGGCCAGACCTTCCCGTACGGCAAGACGCCGGCCAACGCGGTCGGGCAGGCCCTGCCGGACAAGGGTTCGGTGACCGGGCAGCAGCTCGTGTTCGACAAGACCGGCTCGGCTTCGACCGCGACGCCGTCCACTGTGGACGTCGCCGCGCCCGCCGACCAGGAGCCCGCCCGCGGCATGTTCGAAGACGGCGTGCTGCCGGGCAACATGCTGAGCGAAAAGCACGGCATGTCCAACGCGCTGCTCGTCTCCGGCGCGAAGACCGCCAGCGGCCACCCGGTCGCCGTGTTCGGCCCGCAGACCGGTTACTTCGCCCCGCAGCTGCTGCTGTTGCAGGAACTGCAGGGCCCGGGCATCAGCTCGCGCGGCGCGGCCTTCGCCGGCCTGAGCATGTACACGCTCCTCGGGCGCGGCCAGGACTACTCGTGGAGCGCGACGACGTCCGCGCAGGACATCATCGACACCTACGCGCTGACGCTGTGCGACCCGAGCGGCAAGGCGCCGACGAAGGACTCGAACTACTACACCTGGCAAGGCCAGTGCATCCCGATGGAGACCGTCGAGGTCAAGAACGCGTGGAAGCCGACCGTGGCCGACGGGACCGCGGCGGGCTCGTACACCCTGCGCAGCTACCGGACGAAGTACGGGCCGGTGCAGAGCCGGGCGACGGTCGGCGGCAAGCCGGTGGCGTACGCGGCGCTGCGCTCGTCCTACTTCCACGAGGTCGATTCGCTGATCGGCTTCCAGGAGCTGAACGACCCGGGCTTCGTCAAGTCCGCGACGGACTTCCAGAAGGCCGCGGCCGACATCAACTACACGTTCAACTGGTTCTACGCCGACTCCAAGGACATCGCCTACTTCAACTCGGGCAGCAACCCGTCCCGGCAGTCCAATGTGGACCCGAACATGCCGGTGTGGGGCGACCAGGGCCACGACTGGAACGGCTGGAACCCGGCGGGCAACGTCGCGACCTACACGCCGGCGTCGCAGCACCCGCAGTCGGTCAACCAGGACTACTACGTCAGCTGGAACAACGCGCAGGCCAACGGTTACGCGGCGGCGGGCGCGGACAAGTCCGCCGTGCACCGCGTCGACCTGCTCGACTCGCGCGTGAAGAAGCTGATCTCCAGCGGTACCAAGGTCACCCGGGTCAACCTGACCCAGGCGATGGAGGAGGCCGCGCTGGCCGACCTGCGCGCCGAGCGCGTGCTGCCGCTGCTGCTGCAGGTGCTCGACAAGACGCCGACCACCGGCGCCGCGGCGGACGCCGAGGTGAAGCTCAAGACGTGGCTTTCCCACGGCCAGCTGCGTACCGAGACGTCGGCCGGCAGCAAGGCGTACGCGGACGCCGACGCGATCCGCATCTTCGACGCCTGGTGGCCGCTGCTCGTCCAGGCCGAGTTCAAGCCGGGCATGGGCGACGACGCCTACAACGCGATGACCGGCGTGCTGGGCATCAACGAAAGCCCGTCCGGCTGGCAGAACGGCAACGGCCAGCACACCGGCCAGCCCAACAAGGGTTCGTCGTTCCAGTTCGGCTGGTGGGGTTACGTCAGCAAGGACATCCGGCAGGTGCTCGGCCAGCCGGTGGCCGGCCCGCTCGGCCAGACGTTCTGCGGCGGCGGCAACGTCACGACGTGCCGCCAGGCGCTCGTCGACTCGCTGACCACCGCCGCCGGCCAGGCCGCGAACACCGTGTACCCCGGTGACGCGAGCTGCTCCGCGGGCGACCAGTGGTGCGCCGACACGATCGTCCACAACCCGCTGGGCGGCATCACGCAGGACAAGATCAGCTGGCAGAACCGCCCGACGTTCCAGCAGGTCGTCGAGTACGCCGCGCACCGCGGTGACAACATCGCCAACCTCGCGCCGGGGAAGACGGTCAGCGCCACCAGCGCCGAGACCGGCCTCTACAACTCGCCGGCGTCGAACGCGATCGACGGCAACGCCTCGACCCGCTGGGCCAGCGACTGGAGCGACGACCAGGCGATCACCGTCGACCTGGGCTCGGTCCAGCAGGTCAGCCGGGTACTGCTGAGCTGGGAGAAGGCGTACGGGAAGAGCTACAAGATCCAGCTCTCTTCGGACGCGGTGAACTGGACGGACGCGGCTTCGGTCACCGACGGCGACGGCGGGCAGGACAACGTCTCGTTCGCCGCGACCCAGGCCCGGTTCGTCAAGCTGCAGGGCGTCCAGCGCGGCACGAAGTACGGCTACTCGCTGTACGAGTTCGAGGTGTACGCGCACTGAGACCAGGCCGGGCCGTCCGCGGACGCGCGGGCGGCCCGGCCTACCCACCTCGGCGCCGGGTTACCGTGATCGCATGGACGACTGGACGCCCCGCACCAAGGCCATCGCGGCCGGCCGCCCGCACGGCCCCGGCGAACCCCTGAACACTCCGCTTGTCGCCACCAGCACCTACCAGGCCGGTGGCGATTTCGTGTACGCGCGCGGGGACGGCACGCCGACCTGGCTGGCCCTCGAAGAAGCCGTCGGCGCGCTGGAAGGCGGGTACGCGACGGCGTTCGCGTCCGGGGTCGCCACCCTCTCCGCCGTGCTGGACCTGCTGCCGGTCGGGTCGCGGGTCGTCGTGCCGACATTCAGCTACGCCGTGACGCGCGGGGTGCTGGCCCACGCGCAGAAGCTCGGCAAGCTCGCCGTCACCGAGCTCGAGCCGACCGACACCGGCGCCTGGGTGGCCGAGGCCGCGACCGCCGACCTGGTCTGGCTCGAGTCGCCGACCAACCCCACCCTCGACGTGATGGCGATCGAGACCATCGCCGCCGCCGCGCGCGGGCGGGTCGTCGTCGACAACACCTTCGCGACGCCGTTGCTGCAGCGGCCCCTCGAACTGGGCGCGGACGTCGTCGTGCACAGCGCGACCAAGGCCATCGGCGGGCACAGCGACCTGCTGCTCGGCATCACCGTGGCCAAGGACCCGGCGGTGGCCGAGGAGCTGAAGGGTGCGCGGACCCGCGTCGGGTCGACGCCGGGCGCGCTGGAGGCGTGGCTCGCCCTGCGCGGGCTGCGGACCATGCCGGTCCGGCTGGCCGAGCAGTCCCGCACCGCCGCGCTGCTCGCCGAGCGGCTGGCCGGGCACCCCGCCGTCCGGCGCGTGCGCTACCCGGGCTTCGGGATGATGGTCGCGTTCGACCTGGCCGACGCCGAGACGGCCGACGCCTTCTGCGCGGCCGTCCGGTTGATCCGGTCGGCGACCAGTCTCGGCGGCGTCGAAAGCCTGGTCGAACGGCGGGCGTGGCTGGCCGGCGAGGAGCGCGTGCCGCCCGGGCTCATCCGGTTCAGCGTCGGTTTGGAGGATCCCGAGGACCTTTGGCAGGACCTGCGCTTCGCCCTCCCGGAGTAACGCGGACGGGTGACGCCTCGATAGTCCGGCATCGCAGTCCTCGCCGTTGGGAGTCCACCGTGGGTAGAACGCTGAGCCGGGTCGCGGGCATCGCCGCCGCGGGTGCGCTGATCACCGCCGCCACCGCGCCGGCCGCACTGGCCCAGACGGACACCACCACGCCGGAGACGACCACGACGACGTCGTCCGAAACGACGACCACCACGGCGCCGAGCACGACCGGGACCACCACGACGACGGCACCGTCCACGTCGGAGACCACGGGCACCACCACGACACCGTCGGTGACCGGCCCGGTGCAGACCGACGCCCCCGGCACGGCCACCACGACGGTGCCGAGCGAGCCGCCGAAGGACGACTACCAGGACAACGTCGGCCACGGGTTCGTCGGCCTCGGCGGCGAAGGCGTCCTGGTCATCGCCTGCGCGGCCGGACGGCCGGGCGCGGTCGCGACGCAGTACCTGAGCGTCACCGGCGGCCCCGACCAGGACGAGGCCGACGGCCGCTACTGGAACTACTCCGTGCGCGTGGTCGACGCCCCGGCCGGCACCACGACCGCGAAGTTCAGCTGGACCTGCGACGGCGTCGAGGGCAACGGCCTGGTCGAGTTCGAGCAGGAGCAGCCGCCGGTCACCAGCACCAGCACTTCGTCGTCGAGCACCGTGCCGTCCAGCACCGCGCCGGTCACCACGGCGACGTCCGCCACGACTACGCCGACGTCGGCCGCGCCGGGCAACAGCGCCCCGAAGGCCCAGGTCAAGGTCGCGCCCAAGGGCGGGGTCGAGACGGGCTTCGGCGGCACGGCCTGGTGAGCGCCCGGCGGGCGGGTGCCGCACTCGCCCTCGTGCTGGCGCTCGCCGCCTGCAGCACCCCGGAGCAGCCGAAAGCCGCCGCCCCGGTGCCCCCGTCGGCGCCGGTGACGGTGCCGTTCAAGGGACTCCGGCCGACGTCGGTGAAGATCCCCAAGATCGGCGCGGAGTCCAGCCTGCTCGCGGTGGCGGTCAAGCCCGACGGCGCGATCTCCGTCCCGTCGGTGCACACGCCGATGCAGGCGGCCTGGTACAAGCTCTCGCCGGTGCCCGGGGACGTCGGCCCGGCGATCGTGCTCGGGCACGTCGACGGTGACAAGAAGCCCGGCATCTTCTACAAGCTCAAGGACCTCGTCCCGGGCGACGAAGTGGACGTCGACCGCAGCGACGGCAAGAAGCTGAAGTTCGTCGTCGACCGCGTCACGCAGGTCCCGAAGGACACGTTCCCGCGCGACGCCGTCTACGGCAACAGCGACAAGCCCGAGCTGCGGCTGATCACCTGCGGTGGCGCGTTCGACCACGCCGAACACTCCTACCGGGACAACATCGTCGTCTACGCGAACCTAGCCGACGCCTGAGCCGGGGTACGGGAACTCCGGCTGCAGCGTGGTTCCCGGGCAGACCCAGCGGCGCATGCCGGCGTCGCACACCGCGTAGCCCCAGTTGATCAGGTGGTCCTGCGTCTTCTCCGACATCCGGGCGAGCCGCGTCTTCGTCACGGCCAGCGCGCGGGTCCGCTCGACGGGCGCCGGCAGCGCGTCGGGCAGGTCGAAGTGCGAGATGTCGCTGTAGGTCGCCCAGTACGTCCCGGCGAAGAGCTTGTCCTGGTAGGACTTCAGCAGCGAGCCGGTGCGCAGCTCGCGGACCTGGTTGTCCATCACGGTCAGCACGCGGAACAACTGCATCGGCCAGTTGTGCCGCGGCTTTTCCTCGTGCTTCATCTTCTTGCCCGCGTCGCTGACCAGGACGGTCGCGCGCTGGTTCTCGATCGGGTCCAGGCCGAGGTTGTCGTACACGCCGGCGTCGCTGAGCACGATCCTGCGGTCGGGCTGGTGCGGATCCGGGATGACGACCGGCGAGAGCAGCGGCGGGAAGGCCGAGGACGCGGCGACCGCGGTCGCGAGGGGGATCTGCCCGTGCGGCCCGGCTTGGCGGAAGAACCACCACAGCGAACCGTCCTGCAGGCTGGTCGCGGTGAACACGAAGTTCGGTCCGCCCGGGTCGAGGTCCGCGAGGCGCCAGTCGCCGAAGAGGTGTTTCGCGTAGCGGCGCGCGAGTTCTTCGCCCGCGCTGCGCCACGGCATGGCCAGCGCTTTCAGCGTCACCGGGATGTCGAGGTTCGTGCGGGCCAGTTTCCGCAGCGGCTGCACGACTTCCTTGCCGAAGTTCTCCGCGACGCCGTCGTCGCCGAAGTACAGCTTGTGCCACGCGTGCGCCAGCACCCCGGCCGCGATCGACCCGCCGGAGACGCTGGAGACGGTCGTCAGCTTCGGCAGCCAGCCGAGTTCGTTGAGCCGCCAGAGCGCGCCGGCGTGGAAGAGCATCGCCCGGTAACCACCCCCGGAGAGCGCGAGCCCGACACCGTCCCGTTTCGCCGCGTCCACCCGGCCGAGTCTAGGGCCGCAGCAACGGCGCCAGCAGCGGGCGTTGCGGTGCTGGGACGTATTCGGCGTAGTTGTCGTACAACGCCTGTTTGGCCAGGTGCGCCGCACCGGCGCCGTCGGCGGACCGGATCGCGTCGAGCACCTCGGCGTGGTGCGCGAGCCAGGTGCGCATCAGCGACGTCCGGTTGCTGGCGTGCTCGAGCTTGTCCTCGATCAGTTCCAGCACGACCCCGCGGACGACTTCTTCGCTGACCACCAGCAGGGGGTTGCGCGAGATCCGCGCGATGACCTCGTGGAACGCGACGTCGGCGCGGCTGAACTCCGCGTACCCGCGCGAGACGCCTTCGCGCATGGACTCCAGCGCCGTGTCGAGGCCGGCCAGGTCGTCTTCCGTGCGCAGCTCGGCCGCGAGCAGGTGGGCCGAGCCGTCGAGGATCATCCGGAACTGCAGGAGTTCGGCGAGCCCGACGTGGTTCGCCCGCGCGAGCCGGTGCATCGAGCGGTGCAACGCGGCCGGGGACGCGGCCAGCACCTCGGGTCCGCGCGGGTCGCCGGGCCGCGAGCGGATCATCTCGGCGGCCTGCAGCACGCGCAGGGCTTCCCGGATCGTCGAGCGGCCGACGCCGAACTGCGTCATCAGCTCGCGCTCGCTCGGCAGCCGTTCGCCCGGCTTGAGCTCGCCGCTGATCACGGCCTGCTCGATCTGCTCGACGACCCGCTCGTACGCGCGGACCGGAGCCACCGGTTCGAACCGCATCCCTTGACCTCGACGTCCGTCGCGTGCAGGCTACTGGTCAGACCAGTGTACCGACCTGGAGGCCCGATGAAAGCCCGGATTCCCGTGCTGGCAGCGGCGCTGCTGCTCGTGGTGTCCGGCTGCTCGGCCGGCTCGTCCGCCAGCGTTTCCGCTGGTCCGGACACGCTTTCGGTCGGCTTCACGGCGGAACCGGCGAACTTCGACTTCACGCGCACGGACGGCGCCGCGATCCCGCAGGCGTTGCTCTACAACGTCTACGAAGGCCTGGTGAAGCTCGATTCACAGGGTCGCGTGGTGCCGTTGCTCGCGAAGTCGTGGACGATCAGCCCGGACCGGAAGACCTACGACTTCCAGCTGCGACCGGGCGTCAAGTTCAGCAACGGCGCGCCCTTCACCGCCGAGGACGTCAAGTTCTCGCTGCTGCGCGTGAAGACCGACTGGACGATCTCCATCAAGTCCACGATGGACGTCGTCGACCACGTCGACGTCGTGGCGCCGGACCACGCGCGGGTCGTGCTCTCGAAGCCGTCCAACGGCTGGCTGTTCAGCCTCACCAGCCGGCTCGGCGCGATGTTCAGCCCGACCGGGGTGGCCGATCTGGCGACCAAGCCGGTCGGCACCGGGCCGTACGTCGTGGCGGCGCGCAAGCGCGGCGACTCCGTGGTGCTGAAGGCGAATCCCGCGTACTGGGGCCGGAAACCGGCGTACTCGACGGTGGTCCTCAAGTACATCAAGGATCCGACCGCGCTGAACAACGCGTTGTCCAGCAACGGCATCGACGTCATCTCGGCGATCACCGCGCCCGACTCGATCCCGCAGTTCCAGGCCGACGACCGGTTCCAGGTCGTCCAGGGCACCTCGAACTCCGAAGTCACGCTCGCCATGAACAACGCGCGGGCGCCGCTGAACGACGTCCGCGTGCGCCAGGCACTGACGTACGCGATCGACCGCAAGGCGTTGCTGGACACGGCGTGGGCCGGGCGCGGCACGCTGATCGGCAGCATGGTCCCGCCGACCGACCCCTGGTACGAGGACCTTTCGAACGTCTACCCGTTCGACCCCGGCCGCGCCAAGGCGATGCTGACCGAAGCCGGCGCGACGAACCTGAACCTGCGGCTGCGGATCCCGAACCTGCCGTACGCGGTGTCGGCCGCGCAGGTCGTCCAGTCGCAGCTCGCCGACGTCGGCGTGCGGACCACGATCGAGCCGCTCGACTTCCCGGCGGTGTGGCTGAAGCAGGTGTTCACCGACCACGACTACGACCTGTCGATCATCCAGCACGTCGAGGCCCGCGACATCACGACGTTCGGGAAACCGAAGTACTACTGGGGTTACGACAGCAAGCGCGTCCAGCAGCTGCTCGCCGACGCCGACAGCGGCACGCCGGAGCAGCAGGTCGCGGACATGAAGCAGGTGGCGCGGCAGCTGAACACCGACGCCGCCGCGGACTGGCTCTTCCTGTTCCCCAACGTCATCGTGGCGAAGGCCAAGGTCGGCGGGTTCGTCCAGAACCAGGTGAGCGAGTCGTTCGACCTCACCGGACTGGCCCCGCGATGACCGCCAAGGTGCTGCGCAGGGTGGCGATCTTCGTGGTCAGCGTGCTGGTCGCGTCGATCGTGGTGTTCCTGTTCATGGCCGTGCTGCCGGGCGATCCGGCGCAGGTCGCGCTCGGCGTCAACGCGACACCGGAGCTGCTGGCCAAGACGCGCGCGGAGTTCGGCATCGACCGCCCGCTGGTCACGCAGTACTTCGACTGGATCGGTGGCGTGCTGCACGGCGACTTCGGCCGTTCCTACGTCACGCGCGACTCGATCGGCCCGCAGCTGCTCGACCGCCTCGGCGTCACGCTCTGGCTGGTCGGCGCGGGGATGCTGGTGGCGCTGGTGATCGCGATTCCCGCGGGCACGTTCGCCGCGGTGAAGCACCGGAAGGCGACCGGCGCCGGCGTTTCCGGGCTGTCGCAGATCGGCGTCGCGATCCCCGCGTTCCTGGCCGGGATCATCCTCGTGCAGATCTTCGCGGTGCAGCTGCGCTGGCTGCCGTCCGGCGGGTGGACGCCACCGGACCAGGACTTCGGCGAGTTCGTCCGCGGCCTGGTCCTCCCGGCGTTGTCGCTGGGGTTGGTGCAGGGCGCGGTGCTGACCCGGTACGTCCGGTCGGCCGTGCTCGACACGCTCGGCCAGGACTACCTGCGCACCGCGCGGTCCAAGGGCCTGCGGCCGGGACAAGCGCTGGTGCGCCACGGCTTGCGCAACGCGTCGGTCCCCGTGGTCACCGTGCTCGGCCTGCAGCTGGCGACGCTGCTGATCGGCGCGGTCGTCGTCGAGCGCGTGTTCGTGCTGCCGGGCCTGGGCTCGATGCTGCTGGACGCCGTCGCGTCCCGCGACCTGCTGACCGTGCAGGGGATCGTGCTGGTCCTGGTGGTCGGCGTGCTGCTGGTGAACTTCGTCGTCGACGTCCTCTACACCGTGCTCGATCCGCGATTGCGGGGTTCGTGATGCGCAATCTGGTGCTGGGCGGGGTGCTCGTCGGCTTGGTCGTGCTGGCCGCGGCGCTCTCGTTCGTCTGGACGCCGTTCGACCCGGTCAAGGTCGACGCGGCGAACCGGCTGCTCGGCTCGAGCGCGGCCCACTGGTTCGGCACCGACAAGTTCGGCCGCGACCTGCTGAGCCAGATCATGGTCGGCGCCCGCACGACGTTGTACGTCGGAGTCGTCGCGGTCGGCATCGCCGCCGTGATCGGCACGCCGCTGGGCATCCTCGCCGGGATGTCCCCGCGGTGGCTCGGCGAGTTCGTCATGCGGGTCAACGACCTCGTGCTCGCGTTCCCCGCGCTGCTGCTGGCGATCATGTTCGGCGCGGTGTTCGGGGCCGACACGCTGACCGCGATGGTCGCGATCGGCATCGCCACGATCCCGTCGTTCGCGCGGATCGCCAGGTCCGGGACACTGCAGGTGATGAGCACCGAGTTCGTGCTCGCCGCGCGGGCCGGCGGCCGGTCGCGGCCGAACATCGCCGTGCGGCACGTGCTGCCGAACATCTCCGGCCTGCTGATCGTCCAGTCTTCGGTGTCCTTCGCGATCGCCGTGCTCGCCGAAGCGGCGTTGTCGTTCCTGGGTTTCGGCACGCGGCCGCCGACGCCGTCGTGGGGCCGGATGCTGCAGGAGTCCCAAGAACTCCTGACCGTGCACCCGCGGCTGGCGCTGGTGCCGGGCATCGCGATCGCCGTCGCCGTGCTCGGCTTCAACCTCCTCGGCGACGGCCTGCGCGACCGCCTCGACCCCCGGTTGGCGGCCCGCGTATGACTCTTTCGGTGCGTGGCCTCAGCGTTTCTTCGCTGGTCCGTGACGTCTCGTTCGAGATCGGCGCGGGGGAGCGCGTCGGCCTGATCGGCGAGTCCGGGTCCGGGAAGTCGTTGACGGCGCTGTCGATCATGGGCCTGCTGCCGGAGGACCTCCGCGCGTCCGGCTCGATTTCCCTGGACGGCCGCGAACTGCTCGGAATGTCCGAAAAGGACTTTTCTCGCGTGCGCGGCGACGAGCTGGCCATGGTGTTCCAGGAGCCGATGACGGCGTTGAACCCGGCCATGCGCGTCGGCCGCCAGGTCACCGAGCCCGGCCGGATCCACGGCCGCCGCCACCGCGCCGAAGACCTGCTTTCCGCGGTGGGCCTGGCGGGGACGGCCCGCGCGTACCCGCACCAGCTCTCCGGCGGCCAACGGCAGCGGGTCGTACTGGCGATGGCGCTCGCCAACGAGCCGTCCCTGCTGATCTGCGACGAGCCGACGACCGCGCTCGACGTCACCGTGCAAGCCCAGATCCTCTCCCTGATCAAGACGGCACTTTCACGTGAAAGTGCGCTCCTGTTCATCACGCACGACCTCGCCGTGGTGGCGTCGGTGTGCGAGCGCGTGCTCGTGATGCTGGACGGCGAGATCGTCGAAGCGGGCTCGACGCGCGAAGTCCTGACGGCGCCGAAGCACGAGTACACCCGCAAGCTCCTGGCCGCTTCGGACCTGGAGGCCCGCCGATGAGCATCGTCGAAGTCCGCGACCTCGAACGCCGGTACGCCCGCCGGGACGTCCACGCGCTACGCGGCGTCAGCTTCGACGTCGAGGCGGGGCAGCGGTTCGGCATCGTCGGCGAGTCCGGCTCGGGCAAGTCGACGCTGGTCCGGCTGCTGGCCGCGCTCGACAAGCCGACCGCGGGCACGGTCTCGTTCCAGGGGCGACGTGTCGACAACCTGCCGGAGCGCCGGCTCGGTTTCCTGCGGTCGGAATTGCAGATCGTCTTCCAGGACCCGATGGGCTCGCTCGATCCCCGCATGCGCGTGCGCGACATCATTTCCGAACCGCTGGGCCGCCGCGAACCCGATCGCGTCGCCGAACTGCTCGCCGCCGTCGGCCTGCCCGTCGACGCGGCCCAGCGCTACCCGCACCAGTTCTCCGGCGGTCAGCGGCAGCGCATCTCCATCGCCCGCGCGCTGGCGCCCAACCCGAGCGTCCTGATCGCCGACGAGCCGGTCAGCGCGCTCGACGTCTCCGTGCGCGGCCAGATCCTCGACCTCCTGGCCGAGCTGGTCGAGCAGTTCGCGCTGACGCTGATCTTCGTGTCTCACGACCTCGGCGTCGTCCGGCACGTCTGCGACCGCGTCGCCGTGATGCGCCGCGGCGAGATCGTCGAGCTCGGCGCCGTCGAGGAGGTCTACGGGGCGCCACAGCACGAGTACACGCGGGAACTGCTGGCCGCCGCGCCGAACCTGCGCGCCGAGCTGGCCCGGCTGAGCGGAGGCGACGATGGCTGAGTACCCCGGCGGCCTGCCGGTCGGAGCGGGCTGGGTGTCCACTGTGGATGCCGAGGAAATCGTTTTCCCCTTCGACGGGAGCGTCATCGGCACCGCGCCGGTCGGCACTCCCGAGCTGGCTCGGCAGGCCGTCGACGAAGCTGTCGCCATCGCGCGTGAAGTGGCTTCACTGCCTTCGCGGGTCCGGCGTTCGCTGCTCAACGACGTCGCTTCGGCGGTGCGGGAGCGGCGCGAAGAGTTCGAGAACCTGCTCGTGCTGGAGACCGGCAAGCCACTGGTCGACTGCCGCGTCGAGGTCGCCCGCACGATCGTCACCTGGGAAGCCGCGGCCGAAGAGGTGTCGCGGCTGCACGGCGAGACCGTGCCGCTGGACCTCCTGCCCGCGGGCGACGGCCTGGTCGGGTTCTGGAAGCGCAAGCCGATCGGCGTGGTCGTCGGCATCGCGGGCTTCAACTACCCGCTGCTGCTGGCGTCGCACAAGATCGCGCCCGCGATCGCCGCGGGCTGCCCGGTGATCGTCAAGCCGGCGCCCCCGACGCCGCTGGCCACGCTGTGGCTGGTGCACCTGGTCCGGACGCTCGCGCCGGTGCCCGCCATGGTCCAGCTGGTCACCGGCGACGCGGCCGTCGGCGCGGCGCTGACGACCGACCGGCGGATCGGCGCGGTGTCCTTCACCGGCTCGGCCGCGGTCGGCCACCGGATCGCCCGCGACGCGGCGCCCACGAAGACGCTGCTGGAGCTGGGCTCGAACGCGGCCTTGGTCGTCGCCGGCGACGCCGACCTGGACGCGGCGGTGGACGCCGTGCTGCGCGGCGGGTTCTACGCGTCCGGCCAGGCGTGCATCTCGGTGCAGCGGGTCCTGGTCGTCGCGTCGGTCGCCGAGGAGTTCACCGAACGGCTGCTGGCGCGGCTCGACGAGGTCGTCGCCGGCGACCCGCGGGACGAGAAGACGCGGGTGTCCGCGCTGATCGACCCCGCTTCCACCGAGCGCGTCGCCGCGTGGATCGAGAAGTCCGGCGCCCGTCAGGTCGGCGGTGGCGTCGACGGGACGGTGCTGCGGCCGACCGTCCTGCTCGACGTCCCGGACGGCGTCGAAGCCTGGGACGAAGAGATCTTCGGCCCGGTCGTCTGCGTGCGCACGGTGTCCGATGTGGACGAAGCGTTCGCCGCGGTCAACGCGTCCCGCTACGGCCTCCACGCCAGCGTCTACAGCAAGTCCTTGAACACGGCGTTCCGCGCGCTCGACGAGCTGGAGGTCGGCGGCGTCGTCGTCAACGAGGTGCCCGGCTTCCGCTCGGACACCATGCCCTACGGCGGGGTGAAGGACTCGGGCATCGGCCGCGAAGGACCGCGGTTCGCCGTCGAAGAGCTGACCGTGACCAGGATGGCGGTGCTGCGCCCGTGAACTACTCGACGTTGTTCCGCTTGGACGGCCGCCGGGCCGTGGTGCTCGGCGCCGGCGGCATCGGCCGCGAAGCCGCCCGCGCGCTGGCCGCGCACGGCGCCGACGTGGTGTGCGCGGACCGCGACCTCGAAGCCGCGCGCGAGGCCGGCGTCGGCGAGGCGTACGAGCTCGACTTGCTCGCCCCCGGCGCCCTCGACCAGGCCGCGAGCGACCTCGGCCCGCTCGACGTCGTCGTGCTGACCGCCGCGACGAACGTCCGCAAGCGCCTGCTGGACTACACGCGCGAGGAGTTCGACCGCGTCATCGCGCTGAACCTCGGCGTGGCGTTCGAGGTCGTGCGCGTCTTCGGCGCCGACATGGTCGCGCGCGGGCGGGGGAGCATCATCGGCTTCTCGTCGATCCGCGGGACGACCGTCGAGCCCGGCCAGGGCCCGTACGCGGCCACGAAAGCGGGACTCGTCCAGCTGTTCCGGACGGCGGCGGCGGAGTTCGGCCCGGCCGGCGTGCGGGTCAACGCGATCGCGCCCGGCGTCGTCGAGACGCCGTTGACCGCGCAGATCAAGGCGAACCCGGAGTGGTACGACGCGTACGCGGCGAAGGGCGCGCTAGGGCGCTGGGCGCGTCCGGACGAGCTCGCCGGCGCGGTCGTGTACCTCGCCTCGGACGCTTCGTCGTTCGTCACCGGCTCCGTGCTCGCGGTGGACGGCGGCTGGACCGCCGTCGACGGCCGCTTCGAACCGCCTGCCTCGTAAGGAGCGCGCATGACCGAGTTGCCCGACCTGACCGCCGTCGAACTCGTCGCGCAATACCGCGCGAAGACGCTCTCGCCGGTCGAGGTGACCGAAGCGGTGTTGAACCGCATCGACGCGCGCGAGCCGGAGCTGCACGCGTTGTACGCGTACGACCCCTCAGGCGCTCTCGACGACGCGAAGGCGTCCGAAGCCCGATGGGCGTCCGACGAGCCGCTGGGTCCGATCGACGGCGTCCCGCTGACGCTCAAGGAGAACATCGCGACCCGCGGCACCCCGGTCCCGCTGGGCACGGCGGCGACCGCGCTGACCCCGGCCGTCGAAGACGCCCCGGCGGCCGCGCGGGTCCGCGAGTCCGGCGGCGTCCTGCTGGCCAAGACGACCATGCCGGACTACGGGATGCTGACGTCCGGGCTGTCGAGCTTCCACGAGACGGCCCGCAACCCGTGGCTGACCTCGGCGTCCCCGGGCGGCTCGAGCGCGGGTGCCGGCGCGGCGGCCGCGGCGGGCTACGGACCCCTGCACGTCGGCACGGATATCGGCGGCTCGATCCGGCTGCCCGCGGGCTGGTGCGGCCTGACCGGCCTGAAGCCGAGCTTCGGCCGCGTCCCGGTCGACCCGCCGTTCCTCGGGCGGGTGGCGGGCCCGATGACGCGGACGGTCGCGGACACGGCGTTGCTGATGAGCGTCCTGGCGGCGCCCGACGAGCGTGACCACCTGAGCCTGCCGCCGGCGGACCTGGACTGGTCACTCGAGGTCTCGTTGGCGGGGCTGCGCATCGGCCTGCACCTCGACCCCGGCGTCGGCCTCCCGGTCGACCCGGCCACCCGCGACGCCATCACCGCGGCGGCTCGTGCCTTCGAGGCCGCGGGCGCGGTGGTCGAGCCGGTCGGCCCGTTCCTGACCCGCGAAATGCTCGACGGCCTCGACGTCTTCTGGCGCACCCGCGCCTGGTCGGACCTGCAGGCCCTGCCGGAAGAGCGGCGCGCGAAGGTCCTCCCGTACATCGCGGACTGGGCCACCGGCGGCGCGGACGTGGCCGGCGTCGACGTCTACCGGGGCTTCGCCCAGATCGACGCGATCAGCGTCGCGGCGCTGCGCGCGACCGCGGCGTTCGACTTCGTGCTGTCCCCGGCCTGCCCGGTCGCGGCCCCGCCGGCGGAGTGGGCGTCCCCGACGAACGACCCGGCCCGCCCGTTCGAGCACATCGCGTTCACCGTCCCGTACAACATGTCCGGCCAGCCCGCGGTCTCGCTGAACTGCGGCTACACCGACGACGGCCGCCCGATCGGCCTCCAGATCGCGGGCCGCCGCTTCGACGACGTCGGCGTCCTGCGCGCCGCTGCCGCGTACGAAGGCCTTCGCGAGCCGCAGCGACCCTGGCCGATCGGGTAGGGAAGAAGATCCGGGCCCGCGGCGAAGTGGTGGTGAAGCTGTCGCCGAAGGGAAGGATCTCCATGACCGAGGCAGCCCCGGTGACCGGCGCCGACCAGTTCACCGAGGTGCACGACCGCCACTTCGCCGGGATCTACCGCTACGTCGCCGGTCGCCTCGGCGCCCAGGCCGCGGAAGACGTCGCGGCGGAGACGTTCCTCGTCGCCTACGACCGCCGGACGACGTTCGACCCCGCGCGCGGTGACCTGCGGGCCTGGCTGTTCGGCATCGCGACGAACCTCGTTTCACGCCACCGCCGCAAGGAGGCCCGCCACTACCGCGCCCTCACCCGGATCGAGCTGCCCCGGCCGGTCGAGGGCCACGAGAACCGCGTCGTCCTCAGCGGGCAACTGGCGAAAGCGCTGGCGCGGTTGACCACGGGCGAACGCGACGTCCTGCTGCTCGTGGCCCTCGCCGACCTCGGTTACGCCGAAGTCGCCGAAGCGCTCGGCATCTCTCCCGGCACGGTCGGCTCCCGGCTGACGCGTGCCCGCAAGAAGCTCGCCCCTGTTCTCGCCCCGGAGGCCTCCGATGGATGACCTGCAGACGCTGCGGGCCGCACTGCTGCCCGCCGAACCCGGCCAGGACGTCGTCGACCGCAGCCGCCACCGGCTGCGCAACCACGTGCTCGGCGGCCGCCGCAGGCGCGTCCGCCCGTTCGTGATCGGTGCCGGGCTCGCCGCCGCGACGGCCGCGGCCGCCGTCGTGGTCGCGACCCTGCCCGGCACCCCGGTCCCACCGCCGCCACCCCAGGCGGTGGCGCCGGTCGACACCCGCCCGGCGGTCCTGCTGGCCGCCGCCACGGTCGCCGAGCACGCCCAGGTCGGCACCGGCAAGTACTGGCACTCGACGACGAAGGTCGGCAAGGAGACCTGGGAGTACTGGACCACCACCGACGGACAGGAGTGGTACCGCGGCGAGAACACCCACGGCAAGGCGGTGCTCATGCCTCGCCCGCGGCCCATCCGGCTCAACGGCGACGACGACGTCACCCTCAGCCGGATCCTGACGCTCCCCGCCGACCCGGCGGCCCTGCGCGACTGGCTCGCGGAAGGGCTGACGCGGCACGGGATCCCCGCGAACCAGCGGGACACGGCGGTGCTCCAGTCCCTGATCGACCTGGTGTCGACCGTGCCATCGCCCCCGGCGGTGCGGGCGGCGGCATTCCGCGCGATCGCCGCGTACCCGGGCGTGCACGCGCTGGACAACCGGAGCGTCCACCTCCCCGGCGGCGGCCGCCTGGTCGTCGACCCGGCGACCGGCCAGGTCGACGGCTCATCGGTGTTCTTGGGCCCGGACGGCAAACCGGCCACGGACGCGAACGGTGCCACGTACGCGGTCAGTGCCGAGTGGACGGACGACCTGCCGAAGTGAGCCACCGGTGGCCGGGCGCACCACCCGGCCACCGGCGTGGCGGATCAAGGCTCGATGGTGTCCAACGTCGACAACCACTTGTCCAAGTGAGGGCATTGCGCGCGAAGGGGTTCGATGCCGAGGTCGGCGATCGCCAACGGACCGTCGTTCACCTTCGAGTAGGCCTCGCAGTAGGAGATCAGGCGCTTGGAAGGTGCTGTCGCCGGGTCGTCATTGACCAGCTCCGGACCACCCGCGTCTGTCGCGTCGGCTTTGAGCCGCTCGGTCAATCCGGGATCGGGCAGCAACCACCCCAATTGCTCGGCGGCCGCGAAGACCCAACGCGTAGAAATCGAACAAAGTGGTCAGAACGGCCAGGCCGGTGTCCTGGAGGAGGAGCCGGATCTCTCGTTCGAGCTTCGCCCAGCTGGTCACTCCACCGCGGTGGCTCGAACCAGACGCAGATCGCTTCGTGACGACGATCGACCACGTTTCGTACGACGATCTCTTCGCTCTGCCCCTCCACCAGGACGTGCATCCGCCGGTAGTGCGTCGTCATGCGCCGGCTGGCTCTTCCCGGCCGGGGCGTCCGCCGAGCAGGTTCTTCTCCCAAAGCTCACCCAGGGAATACTCGTCGAGCCACTCCTGCAGGGTGGCGAGATCGGGCCGCGTGAACTCGGAAGCGCCGGCCTTGCGTTCGACGACGATCAAGTCTTCGATCTCGAACTGGTTCATGAGTGTCACGGATTGCGTGGCGATCAGCACTTGGCTGCGTGCCGAGGCCTGCCGCAGCAGTCCCGCGAGCTGAACGATCGCGAACGGGTGCAGGCCGAGCTCGGGCTCGTCCAGCACGACCAGAGCAGGTAGCTCCGGCTGGAGCAGCAACGTCGCGAGGCAGACGAACCGGAGGGTGCCGTCCGACATCTGGTTGCCGGAGAAAACCGCGTCCGAATCTTGCTGCTGCCAGCGCAGCAGGATCCGGTCGTTGCTGTCGGGGCGCAGCACAAAATCTCGGAAGAAGGGCGCCACCAGTTGCCCGCGTCTTTGCGCAGTGTCAGGTTGTCGGCCGTCGGCACCAGCCGCTTCACCGGTGCGTCGGCACTGGTGTCGTGGAAGTGGAAGACCTCGCAGCCTTTGAGCAGCTGGATGACGTGCGCCGCGATCCGGCCCGGCCGGCGCTCGGCTTCTTCGACCAGCCGGGTCTCCCGGTGCCCGTGCCCGAGCACTTCCGTCGCCGGTGAGCAGGGCGGAAGCTCCGCCGTTGAGGCCGACGAAAAGGCCGAGTTCGCCATCGACGATCCTGCCGAGCAGTTCGAGCGCTTGGACGAAGTTGCTCTTTCCGGCGCCGTTGGCCCCGACGAGGATGTTGAGCTGACCGAGTGCAACGGTCGCCGATCGGATCGAGGTGAAACCCTCGATCCCGATCGACTTCAGCGGCTGCGTGGCCATGGCCTCACTCTACGGGCGACCACCGACATCCGCGTCAGCTCTTGACGGCCTCGGCCAGCGCCAGCACCCGCCGCGCGTTGTCGACGTGCAGGTTCTCGATCATCCGGCCGTCCACGGTGACCACCCCGCGGCCCGCGGCGCGCGCCTCCTCGTACGCCTCGATGATCCGCCGCGACCGGTCGATCTCCGCCTCGGACGGGGCGAAGATCCGGTTGCACGGCTCGACCTGCGCCGGGTGGATCAGCGTCTTCCCGTCGAACCCGTACTGCCGGCCCTGCTCGCACTCCGCTTCGAACCCCTCAAGGTCCTTCACGTCGTTGTAGACGCCGTCGAGGATCACCTTGCCGGTCGCGCGCGCGGCCAGCAGGCACAGCGAAAGCCCGCCCAGCAGCGGCCCGCGGCCCGGGACGAACTCCGCGTGCAGCTCCTTGGCCAGGTCGTTCGTGCCCAGCACCAGCACGGTCAGCCGGTCGGACGCCGCCGCGATGTCCGCCGCGTGCAGCATCGCGATCGGCGTCTCGAGCATCGCCCAGATCTTCGTGTGCTCGGGTGCGCCGCCGAGTTCCAGCGCGCGCTCGATGTTGTGCACCTCGGCCGCCGAATTCACCTTCGGCACGACCACCGCGGCCGGGCCGGCGGAGGCGGCCGCGCGCAGGTCGGCGTCGTGCCACTCGGTGTCCAGGCCGTTGACCCGGATCGTCACCTCGCGGGAGCCGTACGAACCGACCGCCGCGCACACGCGTTCGCGCGCGGCTTCCTTGGCGTCGGGGGCGACGGCGTCCTCGAGGTCGAGGATCAGCGCGTCGGCCGGGATGGTCTTGGCCTTCTCCAGCGCTCTCTCGTTCGCGCCGGGCATGTAGAGGACAGAGCGCCGAGGCGTGGTCATCCGAGGATCTCCTTGGTGGCCGCGTCGTACGCCGCGGCGAGTTCGGGGTCGTCCGCCGCGAGGGCGTCGGCCAGTTCGGCGACCACGCGGCACTGCTTCACCGACGCGTCGTCCTGCATCTTCCCGTCGATCATCACGGCGCCCGTGCCGTCGCCCATCTCCGCGATGACGCGCCGCGCCCAGGCCACATCGGACGGCGAAGGCGAGAACACCTTCTTCGCGATGGCGATCTGCACCGGGTGCAGGCTCCACGCGCCGACGCAGCCGAGCAGGAACGCGTTGCGGAACTGGTCCTCGCACGCGACGACGTCGCGGATGTCCCCGAACGGCCCGTAGTACGGCAGGATCCCGTGCATCGCGCAGGCGTCGACCATCCGCGCCACCGTGTAGTGCCAGAGGTCCTGCTGGTAGGTCGTCCGGCCCGCGGTCAGGTCCTCGCCGGTCGGGTCGGTCCGCACCAGGTAGCCCGGGTGGCCGCCGCCGACGCGGGTCGTCTTCATCCGGCGGCTCGCGGCCAGGTCGGCCGGGCCGAGGGAGATGCCCTGCATGCGCGGGCTCGCGCCGGCGATCTCCTCCACATTGGCCACGCCGCTCGCCGTTTCGAGGATCGCGTGCACCAGCAACGGCTTCGTCAGGCCGGCCCGCGCTTCGAGCTGGGCCAGCAGCCGGTCGACGTAGTGGATGTCCGGCGCGCCCTCGACCTTCGGCACCATGATCACGTCGAGCTTGTCGCCGATCTCGGTGACCAGGGTGACCAGGTCGTCGAGCACCCACGGCGAGTCGAGGCTGTTGACCCGCGTCCACAGCTGCGTCTTCCCGAAGTCGTTGGCCTTCGCGATCGAGACGAGCCCGGCGCGCGCGGCCTCCTTGCGGTCGGCGCGGACGGCGTCCTCGAGGTTCCCGAGCAGGACGTCGACCTTCTTGGCGATGTCCGGCACCTTCGCGGCCATCTTCTCGTTGCCCGGGTCGAAGAAGTGGATCATCCGGGACGGCGTCACCGGGATCTCGCGCACCGGGGCGGGCGCGCCCAGGGCGAGCGGGGCGAAGAAGTCCTTCGGGGAGCGCATCGGTCCTCCACGGCGACGACTAAGTGACTGATCGGTAACTTTAGTCGCGGGCGCCCGTCACCGCTGCGGCGTAGCTCACCGCCGGCCGGGTGACGGCGGACAACCGCAGCTCAGCGCCCTGCGTCCACTGTGGATTTTGCCGGGGTTGCGCCGAACGGGCTAGTCGGGCCGGACCGGGGTGTTCGGCCCCGGGTAGTCGGTCGCGGGCGGACGGTAATGCCACTCACCTCGCGATCACTCGGTTGGCCGCACCGTTCGACCGAAGTCGGATGACCGCCTACCGACCGGTCATCGACCGCTGAGCGCCGCCGATCGCAGCCACGCGCCTTACCCGGCGACGCCGCGCCGCCGCGCTGTTAGACAAGTGAGGTGCCGGTTTTCACCGGTCACGAAGCGGTGCAGGTAAGAAGGAGGCGGACTCGTGGCGGCTACACCTCAGAACACCGAGCGCTCGACGGTCGCCGGTGGCGCGAAGCGCAGCCGGTCGATGCCGAGCCGCGTGGTGCCGCCGATCGAGCTCCCCGCGAGCGTCGACGAACTCGCCCGCGCCGCCGCGGCCCAGCTGGGCTGGAACGGCGTCGTCCTGCCCGAGACCACGATCCTCGGCCGCAAGGTCTGCGTGGTCGCCAAACTCCGCACCGACGTGCACGCCGAGCGCATCGCGATGGGTGCCGGCCCGGTGGCCGACCGTGCCACCGTCGACACCTGGACCTGGCCGGAGCTGGCCGGAACCGCCCCCGCCCCGGCCGCCGAGATCGTCGGCGTCCTGGCCGTCGCGCGCCACTGGCGCACCGCGATGGCCTCCGCGGTTCCGTTCGCCCGCTACGGCGAGGCCGCGATGGTGCTCCCGTCGCCGGCCGTCCTCACCGAGGACTACGTCGGCAACTGTCTCCCGCGCGCTCGCGCGTACGGCCTCGCCGTCGTGACCGCCGACCCGAACGCGGTCGTCGACCTCGACCTCGAAGGCCGCACCGAGCGCGTGCTGCTCGCCGAGGACCCGGTCTCCCGCCTGGTGAACGAGCTGGTCTACGACCACCTGCTCCGGACCGCAGAGGCGCCCGCTTCGCACTAGGGTCGGCTCCATGCGAGTCGTCATTGCTGGTGGACACGGTCAGATCGCGCTGCGGCTGGAGCGGCTGCTCGCCGCGCGCGGTGACGAAGCGGTCGGCATCATCCGAAACCCCGCCCACGCGGCGGATCTCGAAGCCGCCGGCGCCCAAGGCGTGGTGCTGGACCTCGAGAACTCCGATGTGGACGCCGTCGCCGAAGTGCTGAAGGGCGCTGATGCTGCGGTGTTCTCCGCGGGCGCCGGGCCGGGTAGCGGCACCGCTCGCAAGGACACTGTGGACCGTGGTGCCGCCGCGCTGTTCGCCGAAGCGGCCGAGCGGGCCGGGGTCCGGCGGCACATCCAGGTCGGCTCGATCGGCGCCGACAACCCGGAGAACCCCGACGTCACCGAGGAATTCCGGCACTACCTGCGCGCCAAGCGGGCGGCGGAAGACGACCTCAAGGCTCGCGATCTCGACTGGACGATCCTCCGGCCGGGATCGCTCACGGACGACCCCGGCACCGGCCTGGTGCTGCTGGCCGAGCAGACGGGCCGCGGTCCGATCCCGCGCGACGACGTCGCCGCGGTGCTCGTCGCCCTGCTCGACGCGCCCGAGACCGCGCGGCGCACCCTGACCCTGATCTCGGGTGAGGACGCCATCGGCGAAGCGATCGCCGCGCTGTGATCAACGAGGCTTCGAGAGAGATCGCCGTCTTCAGCGGCAGCGCACACCCCGAACTGGCCGAAGAGATCTGCGCCCACCTCGGCGTCCCGCTGCGGCCGGCCGAGGTCCGGCGGTTCGCGAACGACTGTCTCGAGGTGCAGTTGCAGGCGAACTGCCGCGAACGGGACGTCTTCATCATCCAGCCGCTGGTCAAGCCGGTGCAGGAGCACCTGGTCGAGCTGCTGCTGATGCTCGACGCGGCGCGCGGCGCGTCGGCGTCGCGGATCACCGCCGTGATGCCGCACTACTCGTACGCGCGCTCGGACAAGAAGGACGCGCCGCGCATCTCCATCGGCGGCCGCCTGGTCGCCGACCTGCTGACGACGGCCGGCGCCGACCGCGTGCTCGCGATGACCCTGCACTCGCCGCAGGTGCACGGCTTCTTCAGCGTCCCGGTCGACCACCTGCACGCACTGCAGGAGCTGGCCAAGCACTTCCGCCAGTACGACCTCTCGCGGACCACCGTCGTCTCGCCCGACCTGGGCAACGCGAAAGAGGCGTCGCACTTCGCCCGGCTGCTCGGCGTCCAGGTCGCGGCCGGCGCGAAGGAGCGCTTCCCGGACGACCGCGTCCAGATCTCTTCGGTGATCGGTGAGATCACCGGCCGCGACGTCATCGTCCTCGACGACGAGATCGCCAAGGGCAGCACGGTCATCGAGCTGCTCGACAAGCTCGCCGAGCTGGAGCCGCGCTCGATCCGCGTCGCCTGCACGCACGGGCTGTTCGCGGCGAAGGCCATCGAGCGCATCGGCGGCCGGCCGGAGGTGCTGGAGATCGTCTGCACGAACACCGTGCCGGTGCCGGAGGAAGAGCGCACCGAAAAGCTGAAGATCCTCTCGATCGCGCCGGCCATGGCCGAGGCGATCCGCCGGATCCACAACGGCGAATCGGTGTCCGCCCTGTTTTAGGCGGAGCCCAGCACCCGGTCCAGGTAGGTGTTCGTGAAGACGCGGTTCGGGTCGGTTTCCTTGCGCACGCGCAGGAAGTCGTCGAAGTGCGGGTAGCGCGAGCGGAGGACGCCGGCGTCGAGGTCGTGCATCTTGCCCCAGTGCGGGCGGCCGCCGACCGCGCCGGCGATCTTCTCGAACGCGCTGAAGTACTCGCGGTACGGCATGCCGACGAACTGGTGGATGGCGATGTAGGCGGAGTCGCGGCCCTGCGCGGTCGACAGCCAGATGTCGTCGGCCGCGGCGACCCGCACCTCGACCGGGAACATCACCGGGTCCTTCAGCTTCGGCACCACGGACCGTAGCTCGGCGAGCACGTCGAGCACTGATTCACGTGGAACAGCGTATTCCGTTTCGGTGAAGCGGACGTTGCGCGCGGTGACGAAGACGCGGTGGGAAGTGTCGCTGTACTCGCGCGCGGAGAGCATGTTCGACGCGAAGTTGTTCAGCGGGCGCACGAGCCGCGGCATCAGCCGGCCGGTCCGGCAGAGTCCGCCGAAGGCGACGTTCTCCATGATCTGGTAGTCGACGAACTCGCGGACCTTGCTCAGCGGCTCGGCCGTCTCGCAGCGGTTGTTGCGCTTGACCAGCGCGTTCTTGCCGTACGGGAACCAGTAGAACTCGAAGTGCTCGTTCTCGTCGGCGAAGTCGTGGAAGCCTTCGAGGACCTGCTCCAGCGGCTCGGGCCGTTCCTGCGCGCGCAGCACGAACGACGGCTCGCACTGGAGCGTCACGGTGGTGATCACGCCGAGCGCGCCGAGGCCGACGCGGGCGGCGGCGAAGAGGTCCGGTTTTTCGGCCGCCGAGCAGGTGACGACCGAGCCGTCCGCGAGGACGAGCTCGAGCGCGGCGATCTGGGTGGCGATGCCGCCGAGCTTCGCGCCGGTGCCGTGGGTACCGGTGGAAATCGCGCCGGCGATGGTCTGCGCGTCGATGTCCCCGAGGTTGGTCATGGCCAGCCCGACTGCGTCGAGGGCGGCGTTGAGCTGCTTGATCGTCGTTCCGGAGCGGACGGTGACGAGCCCGGTTTCGAGGTCGACGCGCTCGATGCCGGTCCAGTACCGCAGGTCGAGGGCGTCGGAGTCGGCGACGGCGATCGCGGTGAAGGAGTGCCCGCTGCCCCAGGGGCGCACGGTCCGGCCGGCCGCGGCGACACCTTCGACGGCTGCGGCGATCTCGGCCACGCTGCGCGGCTGGTGAACGTGCTGCGGCGAGGCGGACGCCGTGCCCGCCCAGTTGGTCCACCGGGTCATCCGCGCGCCCTCCATCGGTCGAGTGCTCGAAACAGTAAGTGAATAGTATTCGCGTTTCAAGCCTTCGTGTCGTACTTTAGACCTCGTGACCAGTGCGACGGTGTACGACTTGGCGACCAAGGACCTCGATCCGCCCTTGGCCGTCGTCGACTTGGCGGCCTTCGACGCGAACGCCGACGACCTCCGCCGCCGCGCGGCGGGCAAGCCGATCCGCGTGGTCAGCAAGTCGGTCCGCTGCCGGGCGCTGCTGGAGCGCGTGCTCGCGATGCCGGGCTTCGAAGGCCTGATGTGCTACTCGCTCGCCGAAGCCGTCTGGCACGTCGAGCAGGGCACGACCGATGACATCGTCGTCGCCTACCCGACGGCCGACCACGAAGCCCTCCGCCGCCTGGCCGCCTCCGACGAAGCCCGCGCGGCGATCGCGATCATGGTCGACTCGCCCGAGCACCTGGACCTGGTGGACGCGGCCCTCGGCCACGGCCACCCGGAAATCCGCGTCTGCCTGGAACTGGACGCGTCCTGGCGCCCGCTGCCGGGCGTCCACGTCGGCACGCGCCGCTCGCCGGTGTTCACCCCGAAGCAGGCGTCGGCGCTGGCCCGCCGGATCCTCGCCCGCCCGGGCTTCCGCCTGGTGGGCGTGATGGCGTACGAAGGCCAGATCGCCGGCCTCGGCGACGCGGCGGGCGCCCGCCTCAACCGGGCGGTGATCGGCTGGATGCAACGCCGCTCGGCGGCCGAGCTGAACCGCCGCCGCGGCGAAGCGGTCCGAGCGGTCCAGGCCGTGACCGCGCTGGAGTTCGTCAACGGCGGCGGCACCGGCAGCATCGAGTCGACGGGCGCGGACGCGGTCGTCACGGAGATCGCGGCCGGCTCGGGCCTGATCGGCCCGACGCTCTTCGACGGCTACACGAAGTTCACACCCCGCCCGGCCGCGCTGTTCGCCCTCCCGGTCGTCCGCCGCCCGACCCGCACCATCGCCACCCTCTTTTCCGGCGGCTACATCGCTTCCGGGCCGACAGGCGCTTCGCGAGTCCCGCAGCCGTACCTGCCGACGGGCCTGAAGCTGCTCGGCTTCGAAGGCGCGGGCGAGGTCCAGACCCCGGTCACGGGCCGAGCGGCCCGCACCCTGAAGCTCGGCGACCGGGTGTGGCTGCGCCACGCGAAGGCGGGCGAGCTGGCCGAGCGCTTCACGCACTACCACCTGGTGCAGGGCGACCGGGTCGAGCGCACCGTCCCGACGTACCGGGGCGAGCACCAGAACTTCGGCTGACGCCGGTACCGCGTCCGCGCGGCAGAACACCGGCCTCGCCGCCGCGGTCGCCGTGTTGTCCCAACCCCGGACGGGTGAGTTCCCGCCCGAATCAGCCCGGATGTGTCGTGGCCGCGCGGTCTGTCCGGCGGCGCGGCGATGTCATGAAAGGGTCGTTCATGACGTCTGGTGAGGTGAACGACCCCTTCATGACGTGCGGGCGGCCGGATCGTTCACGGCGTCGGCGCGGAGACAATGCGGTCCGGTCGAGGCCCTTGCGCCTGACAACCGGCCCCCGCGCGCGCCCCGCCCTTCCCTGGGGGAACCCCCGCTTCCAGTCTATCGGCGCCCACCGACGACCCGGGCCCGAACCACGGGGTTGTCCACAGCCGTGCATACCTGTGGACAACTTCTGTGGACAACTACGACTGTTCCCCGAACCGGGCCGCCAGGTACCCCTTCACCACGTACTTGGCCTCCGCGACGATCTTCTCGTCCCCGCTCGGTTCCTTCCGGAAGGCCAGCTTCAGCAGCGCGTCGGCCACCTCGTTGGCGATGCCGATCGCGAACCGCAGGTCCTCGACCGGCCGGTCCACCTGCGTGGACACCAGGTCCGTCAGCGAATCCACGATCACCGCGTTGTTGTCACGGGTCTCGTCCAGGAGCTGGCGGTCGATGATGTCGCCGAAGTGGACCTTCGAGAAGCCCGGGACCGAGCGGTGCATCTCGAGGTAGATGTCGAGGATCGAGTCGACGACGTCCCACCAGTGTTCGGGGCCGAGCTGCTTGAGGCGCTCGTTCACCGCGCCCACGAACCGTTCCAGGTTCCGGGCGGTGAGCGCTTGCACCACCGCGCGCTTGTCGGGGAAGAACTGGTACAGCGACCCCACGGCGACCCCGGCGCGCTTGGCGATCAGGGTGGTCGTCAGCGCGTCGTAACCGAGCTCGTCGATCAACGCCGCGCTCGCGTCGAGCATCTGCTCGACGCGCTTGGCGCTGCGTTGCTGAACCGGCTGCCGGCGCAAAGGGGTGGCTTCTGCCGGCACCTTCGCGGCCTGGATGTCGGACACGGCGCTCCTCCTCGTCTGATCTGGGACTTTATCGTGCCGACGGGGTTCCCCACGGACGAGTGAAGACCTAGTATATGAGAACTTTTCATGTTCACCCGTACGGGTGTCCTGACGAAGGGGTCAGCAGCCGGTGCAGAACCCGAACTTCCCGCCCGACTTCCTCTGGGGCGTTTCGACCTCGGCGTTCCAGATCGAGGGCGCCACCAGCGAAGGTGGGCGCGGACCGTCCATCTGGGACACGTTCACCGCGACCGAGGGCAAGATCGCCCGCGATGAGACCGCCAACGTAGCCGCCGACCACTACCACCGCTACCCCGAAGACATCGCGCTGATGGCGGAACTCGGGGTCGGCGCGTACCGGATGTCCATCGCCTGGCCCCGCATCCAGCCCGACGGCAAGGGCGCGCCCAACCCCGAAGGCCTCGGCTTCTACGACAAGCTGCTCGACGCCTTGTGCGAGGCGGGCATCGCTCCCGCCGTCACGCTCTACCACTGGGACACCCCGCAGGCGGTCGAAGACGACGGCGGCTGGCTCTCCCGGGACACCGCTGAGCGCTTCGCCGAGTACGCCCGCATCCTCGGAGAGCGCTTCGCCGATCGGGTGAAGCTGTGGATTCCGCTCAACGAGCCCATGGTCATGTCGATCTACGGCTACGCGATCGGGGAGTACGCGCCCGGGCAGACCCTCCTCCTCGACGCCATTCCGACCGCGCACCACCAGAACCTCGCCCACGGCCTCGCCGTCCAAGCCCTGCGCGCGGCCGGGGCGACGAACATCGGCACCGCCAACAACCACTCGCCGATCTGGCCCGGCGACGACGGTGACCGCGACGCCGCCGAGTGGCTCGACGCGCTCATCAACCGGCTCTACGCCGATCCCGTGCTGCTCGGCAGCTACCCCGAGCAGCTCCACGCGCACCTGCCCGCCGGGTTTGCCGACGACCTGCCGACGATCGCGCAGCCGCTCGACTTCTACGGCGTCAACTACTACGAGCCGCAGGGGGTCGCGAAGCCCAGCCCGGGGAACCCGCTGCCGTTCGACCTTCGCCCGATCGAGGGCTACCCGATGACGACGAACGACTCGCCGATCGTCCCGCACGCGTTGCGCGAGCTGCTGCTCGGCTTCCACGCCCGCTACCGCGACAAGCTGCCGCCGATCCACATCACCGAAAACGGCTGCAGTTTCGCGGACGAGGTCGCCGAAGACGGGGGCGTGCACGACCCCGAGCGGATCGACTTCCTGCACAGCCACCTGGTTGCGCTGCGCGAGGCGATGGACGCCGGCGTCGACGTCCGCGGCTACTTCTGCTGGTCCCTGCTGGACAATTTCGAGTGGTCCAAGGGTTACGCGCCGCGCTTCGGCCTGGTGCACGTCGACTACGAGACCCTGCGGCGGACGCCGAAGGACTCGTTCCACTGGTACCGGAAGCTGGTGCGCCATGAGTGAAACGACCCGAGCCGTCCCGGAGGCGCTCGCCGAACCCGTCGTGCGGGTGCGGCCCGGCTGGATGAGCCTGCTGTTCTTCGCGAACATCGCGCTCTGGCTGGGGATCTACGCGCCGATCCAGGTGCTGCTGCCGCAGCAGGCCGAGCTGCTCGACCAGGTGAACAAGGAGTTCGTGCTCGGCCTGGTGATGGGCGTCGGCGCGATCGTCGCGCTGGTCGTCAACCCGGCGGTCGGGCTGCTGTCGGACCGGACGTGCTCGCGGTTCGGCCGCCGCCACCCGTGGACGGTGATCGGGGCGGCGGTCGCGGCCGTCGGGCTGCTGGTGCTGGCGTTCGCGCCCGACGTCGCCCTGATGATCACCGGCTGGTGCCTGGTGCAGGCCGGGCTCAACGGCATGCTCGCCACCCTGATGTCCGCCATCGCCGACCGCGTCCCGGTCGGCCAGCGCGCGCAGGTCGGCGGGCTCGTCGGCATCGCGCAGATGCTGGGCACCGTGCTGGGCGCGGTCGTGGTCGTCGTCATGCTCGGCATCGCCGGGCTGCCGCTGGCCTACGCGGCCTGCGCGGGGATCGTCCTGGTGGGGGCCGCGTTCTTCGTGCTCCGGACGCCGGACGCGCGCCTGCCGGTCGAGTTCCGGCCGTCGTCCGACGCCGGTGAGGTCCTCCGCAACCTCTGGGTCTCGCCGCGGCGGCACCCGGACTTCGCGTGGGCGTGGTCGTGCCACTTCATGATCAACCTCGGCAACGCGTTCGGGACGCTCTACCTGCTGTTCTTCCTCAAGGACGCGGTGCACTACCCGGACCCGGACACCGGGCTGCTCATCATGATGGCGCTCTACGGTGTCGCGCTCGTGTTCGGCGCGGTGCTCGCCGGCCACTTCTCCGACAGGTCCGGACGGCGCAAGCCGTACGTCCTGGCGGCCTCCGGCGTGATGGCGTTGGCCGCTTTGCTGCTGGTGCTGTGGCAGAGCTGGCCGGTGGCGCTCGCCGCGTCCCCGCTGCTGGGCGTCGGGTTCGGCGCGTACATGGCGGTCGCGCTGGCGATGCTGACGCAGGTGCTGCCGACGGCGCAGGACCGCGCGAAGGACCTGGGCGTCATCAACATCGCGAACTCGCTGCCGCAGGTGGTGGCTCCGCTGGTGACGCCGCTGGTGCTGTCCTACCTGGGCGGCTACCCGGGCCTGTTCGCGGCTTCGGCAGTCGCGACGCTGCTGGCCGCGGTGCTCGTGCTGCGCGTGAAGGCGGTTCGCTGAGAGAAGTTTGGAACCGCGGGCCGGTGCCGGTCGGGGGAGGGGAGTGCAACGGCACCGGCCCGCGGAATTCAGGGACCGCCCGAGCGGGCGGATCGCCGCGGTCGAACCAGTGGTCCATACCGCAGCTTGATGATCAATCTAGCGGGGGATTACCGCCCCGGCTAGGGCTAACGCGTAATTTTTTCGATTAATCGCGGTGGGGACCGGGATGATGGCCGAGGGCTGGTTCGCACTGCTCGGGGGTGCGGGCGAAACAGCCCTCGGCCGGGCGAGTGCCGGCACGGGTCCGATGGGGCGATCGGCCGGCCGCGCTCGCCGGATCGAGGTGGGCCGCCGGAGTGGCACTTTCCCTATGAAAGTGCCGTCTCTTCACGTCGGTTTCACGTGGCGACGGCCCGGGTGGCTCAGGCGGTGACCGCTCGGCGCGGGTTCACGAGCGCGTGGCGACCGGTGGTCTCGGCCGCGGTGGGGGCCGGGTGGACCGGGACCGGGCTCTTGCGGCGGCCCTGGAGGCGGCGGTCCGACGGGGCCTGCTGCTGCGGGGCCAGTCCGCCGGCTACCAAGTGTTCGTGCGCGACCTGCCAGACCGAGCACGGCGCCTTGCAGCGGTGCCACCGGGTCGAGCAGGTCGGGCAGTCGCCGCGCTCGTCGGGCTCGTGCATCTTCAGCATCGCGCGCCACGCCTCCGTCAACCGGGGCAGTTCGCTGCGCGCCACCGAGACGAGCGACTGGGCGTCGGCGCGGTTCGCCAGGTCGGTCAGCATGTCGAGGCGTTCCCAAACCGCGTTGCGGAGGACCTGCCCGAGTACCTGATCCATGTCAGCTCACCGTTACCTTTCCGCCATCTTGGCGGCTTCGTTGAGCGCGGCGCGCAGCTGGCCGAGCTGGCCGGACGTCAGCCGCGCGGTCTCGCCGGGGGGCGAGACCAGTACCACCTGGTTGTCTTCGACGAACACCGTCACCGCGCGTTCCCGGCTGATCAGGTCGCCGCACTGCACCCGCCACACGAGCTGACCGCCCTCGTAGTGGCGGACGCTCGCGGTGCGGGGGTCCACCGCGGCGGCCGGGGTGACGGGACGGACGGCGGAGACGGGAGAGACCGTCGCGATCGCCGGCCGCACGGCGCGGGTGGCCGTGCCGGCATGTCCTCCTGCGAACGAGTCCACGAACTCCACGCCCTTCTCCGCTCTGTCGAAAGTCCTTCGAAGATGCCTTCTGCAACATCCCTGCGGTTTTCGTAGCTCTCCGTGATCGCTGCCGGTGTCCGGGCGGTGACGGAGATCTGACAACTACAGTGAGGTGCAACCGGCTGCGATAGAAGGTCGAAATGGCGTCATAGCGGTGACCGGACTCGGTTCCACGGTAAGCGGTCAACGGACTTCGCCCGGGCCGATCAGGGCGCCAGTTCGGCAGTTCACACGGTTCACCAGGTTTGCCTACGCTGTTTCACAGACGCCCGACCGGACAGTGGAGGGGGCGCGATGGACGCCAGTAACGGTGGCAGTGCCGACGCCCGGCAGAGCCACGCAGTTCCCGCTGACGCGTGGGAGCAGCCCGAGATGAGAGCTGCTCTCGCGTCGCGCGAGATCAGCGGTGTCTACCGCCTCTTGCGCAAGCACGGTGTCTCGCAGCGCCAGATCGCCGCGATGACCGGCCAGTCCCAGTCCGAGGTGTCGGAGATCCTCAAGGGTCGCCAGGTCATGGCCTACGACGTCCTCACGAGGATCGCCGACGGCCTGGGTGTCCCACGTGGATACATGGGCCTCGCCTACGACGAGGCCACGGCGATACGCGTCGTCGGCTCCGCCGACGGCCAGCAGGCTGAGGAGGACGAGTCCGTGAAGCGACGGAGGTTCCTCGCGCACGCCGCCCAGGTCACGATGGGTGCGGCGGTGTTCGGTCCGGAATCGGGCACCTGGTCGGCGGGACCGGCGCGCACGCCGGCGCCGGGCCGGATCGGCATGACCGACGTGCGCCAGGTGGAGGCCGCGACGCGCGCGCTCCGGGCGCTGGACTACCAGTACGGCGGCGGGTTCTGCCGCGACGCCGTCGTGGCGCAGCTGTCCTGGGGGCAGCAGATGCTCGAGGCGCACGGCACCGACATCGTCAAGAACCGCCTGTACGTGGCACTGGCCGACCTTCACTCGCTGGCCGGCTGGACCTCCTTCGACACCGGCCTGATGGACTCCGCCCGCGGGCACTTCGCGAACGCGCTGGACCTGGCCAAGCAGGGCGAGAACCACCCGCTGGTGGCCAACGTCCTCTACCGCATGGGCCGCGTCTACCTGCACCAGGACGCCCCGAACGACGCGCTGAAGCTGTTCCAGCTCGGCCAGATCGCCGCCCAGGAAAGCGGTTCCGAGCTGGCGGTTTCCGTGCTGTGCGCGAACGAGGCCTGGGCCTACGCGATGATGGGCAACGAAGAGCAGGCGGTGAAGCTGCTCGGCCGGAGCAAGGACGAGTTCGAGCGCGCCAACCTGGCCGAGGCCGAGTCCTGGGTGAAGTTCTTCACCGAGACCGACGTCTACGCCATGGTCGGCACCGTCCACACGGTCCTCGCGCAGAAGAACGCCGAGCACACCAAGTACGCGATCCCGGCGCTGACCAGGGCCGTCGACTCCTACGACGACGAAATGGCCCGGTCCAAGACGTTCATGCTGAGCGCGCTGGCCACCAACCACCTGCTGGACGGCGACCTCGACCACGGCGCCAAGGTCGGCGGCAAGGCCATCGACTGCGCCGAGGGCATCAAGTCCGAGCGGGTCAAGGACCGGATGCGGCCGCTGCAGGAAGAGGCGGAGCGCCGCCGCAACAACGCCGACGCGCGTGACCTCGCCGATCGCCTCCACGCTTTCTACGCCGCATAACGCCGGGGGCGGCGGGGGCACCGGGGCTGTCTTGGCCGGCCGGTTCACAGCCGGGAAACTGCGCGGCGTGCTGGCGGAGACGTGCGCCCTGCTGGGGGTCGACCCGGCGGGCGCGCGGCTGCTGCGGTTCACGAACAACGCGGTGTACGCGCTGGTCACGGCCCCGCTCGTGATCCGGATCGTCGGGTCCACGCAGCTGCGGCACCGGGTCGGGACCGTCGTGCGCGTCGCCCGGCACTTCGAACGCCACGGCGTCCCCGCGATCCGGCTCCTCGGCGACGTCGAGCAGCCCTTGTCGGTCGGCGGGCACCTGGTGACCGTGTGGCACCAGGTGCCGAGCATCGGCCGGCCGGCGACCGCGACCGACCTGGCCCGGCTGCTGCGCCAGGTGCACGCGCTGCCCGCGCCCGACGGCCTCGCCGAGTGGGCGCCGTTCGCCGCGGTGCGGGCCCGGGTGTCCGACGCCGAAGAGCTCGGCGACGCCGACCGCGAGTTCCTGCTCGAGCGCTGCGCCGACCTCGAAGACCGGCTGGCCGGGCTGGAGTTCCCGCTGCCCAGGGGCCTGGTCCACGGCGACGCGTACCCCGGCAACGTCATCCCCGGCCCGCACGGCCCGGTGCTCTGCGACTTCGATTCGTCGTGCGTCGGCCCGCCGGAGTGGGACCTGACGCCGCTGGCCGTCGGCCGCGAGCGGTTCGGGGACCCGCCGGTGCACTACCGGACGTTCGCCGCGGCGTACGGCTTCGACGTGACGTCGTGGTCCGGGTTCGCGGTGCTCCGCGGCATCCGCGAGCTGAAGCTGACGACGAGCGTGCTGCCGATCCTGCGCAGCCGGCCGCAGGTGCGGCCCGAGCTGTTCCGCCGGTTGGCCGACCTCCGCAGCGGCCGGACGGACGTGCGCTGGACGCGTTACCGCTGAGCCGGGACTGTCACATGATGTGACCGGCACCACAACCTGCACGTGCATTCGCCGACTGCAAATGACCGTTCGTCGCTTCGGAAATGCGGTCCGCTCAGGGTAGAAAGTTCGGCCCGACCGGTCGCCCCCAATGGTCTACCCGTCATCCCAATGCGCAAGTTGCAGCTACTCGCCGTGACTCCGCAGCGGTCTCACCTGCGGGGAAGGGCTTTCAAGACGCGACGACCGGCGCCCGCGTCAGCACGACGGCGAACCCGAAGGCCAGCCCCATCACGGTCAGCTCCAGCGTCGCCCACGCGGCGAGCGCGGTCCGCTGGTGCCGGACGATCTGCGGCATCAGCCGCCAGCGGACGTTCGCGCCCAGCAGCGCGATGACGCCGGTGCACACCGTCTTCAGGATGAGCAGCTGCCCGTACGGCGTCGTGAAGATCGCCGCCCAGAACCCGATGGTCGGGTTGAGCGAGATCTCGACCAGACCGTTGAACAGGCCGGTCGCCGCGGAGATGACCAGGCAGAGCGTCGCGAGCTTCGAGAACCGGGGCAGCGCGTGCGCCAGCAGCGTCCGGTTCGCCAGGAGGAGCACGGCCATCGCGCCGAGGCCGCCGGTCCAGGCGACGGCGCTCATGACGTGCAGCTCCATCGAGATCATCGTGTAGTCGTGGTAGTTCCAGTTCGACGCGTGCCCGGTGACCGGCAGCGGCAGCAGCGCGAACAGGCCGAGCCCGACGCGCACCTCCGCCGGCACCTTCTCGCCGAACCGCAGTGCCAGCGCGCCGATCCCGGCGTGGGCGAGCGCGAGCACGGCGACGATGACGAGCGCCTTCCCGGCGCCGACGTCGACGATGTACTGCCCGATGTCCGACGGCGAGAGCGTCGACGAGCCCGGCTTGTACTCCGCGGTCTGCAGGATCAGCGCGACGACCGCGGTCGTGGCCCAGACGAGCGCGGCCGCGACGCCGGCCGGGCGGGCCAGCCGCAGGATCGGCTCGGTGAGCTTCGGCCGGTCGTAGCCGACGAGCACGGACAGCAGCGCGAGCCCGATGGTCGTGACCGCGGCCAGGTCGAGCAGGACCCGCACGACCGGGATGCCGGCCGAGACCACCGCGTCGGGCTGCACCACGCCGGGGACCGGCGCGGTGGCGGTGAGCGCGACGCCGATGAGGGCGCCGAGCAGTCCCGCCGTGACGACGCACAGCAGCGTCGAATAGCGGACGTTCGTGGTGGTCTCGGCCTGCGTCATCAGTTCTTCTCTTCGACTTTGCCGCCCGAGCGCAGGGCGACGGTCAGCCCGATGGCCAGCAGCACGACGGCGCCGGCGATCCAGACCCAGATCGGCACCCCGGTGGACGACGACTGCTGCGGCGACGCCGAGGACGAGCCGCCCGGCGAGCGGGCCGCGTCGACGGTCGCCGGCGTGCCGGTGCCCGCCGCGGTCAGGGTGAAGGTGAGCTCACCGGTCACCGGGTGGCCGTCCGCGGAGAGCACCCGGTAGCCGACGGTGTACTTCCCCGCCGGGCCGAGCGGCCGCAGCGGCGCGCTGATGACGTTGTTCACCACGCTGATCGGTCCCTCGGCCCACTGGCCGCCGCCGGGGCCGGTCACCGCGATCTGGTTGACGTCCGCGCCCTGCACGTACTGGTCGAACGTCAGGCTGATCTTCTGCGGGCCGGCGGCGACGGACGAGCCGTTCGCCGGGTCCGAGGAGATCAGCACGTTGTGCGCCAGCGCCGGGGTGGCCGTGCCGAGCACGGCCACCACCGTCAACGCCAGCGCGACGAGCGCCTTCCGCATTTAGCTGTTGCCTCCCGACTTGGCCGTGGCCTTGCGCGCCCGGATGGTCGCGCCGGCCCCGACGCCGAGGCCGACGGCACCGACCAGCAGGCCGGCACCGCCGAGCCAGCGGGCCGTGCTGTCGGACGACGCCGCGGCTTCAGTCTGCTCGCCGGTGGTGGACGCCGTGTTCGCGCCCATCGCGGCGTGGTCGTCACCCTCGGCCGCCTTCGCGGCCAGCTTCACGACCGGGGCCGGGTGCTCCGGCTCCTCGCCGCCCGCGGGGGTCGGCTGGTTCCAGTCGACGACCTTGCCGTCGCTGTAGGTCTGGTGCGCCGGGAACTCCACCTGGTCCACGTTGGTGGGCAGCGGGCCGAAGCTGACGGAGAACTCCTGGTAGTCGGTGGCCTTCAGCTCGCTGCCCGGCTGGGCGGTCCACGTCACCGCGGTGACGGCTTCGGTGACCTGCGTGCCGTTGTCCTTGGTGATCGGGGCCGGCAGCTTCGACTTGGTGACCTCGGCGGTCCAGCCGGGGAGCGGCTTCGTCCGCACCGAGCCGATGCCGTAGTCCGCCTTGAAGTCGACGACGACCTTCGTGGTCTTGACGGGGTCCTTCTCCTCGCTCGGCACCCGGAACACGATCGCCGCGTAGCCGCCCTTCGTGGGCTGCGGGCCGTAGACGTTGGCGGTGACGTGCGCGGACGCGACGCCGGCGCCGAGGAAACCGGCGAAACCGACGGTGGCGGCGAGGAAACCGGCGCGCTTGAAGACGTGCTGGGACATGGGTTCACTCCTGATGAACTCAAGAAGGGGCAGCGGACTCGGGGGTCCGCTGTGTCGGGGATGAGCTGGGGTTCAGGAGTGGGTGGGCGGGCCGCGCCGCCCGCGGATCCGGCGCAGGTCGACGCCGACGAGGTGGTCCGGGCCGCCCACGCGGGCGGGGACGGGGGCGGGAGCCGCGGCCGGTACCGGCAGCGGGGTGAGCAGCCGCGGCAGGATCGCGCGCAGCACGGCCAGCACCGTGAGCAGCGTCGCGTCCGCGCGGGCGAGCAGGAGCGCGGTGAGCAGGGTCGCGATCGCGTGCGCGGCGATCATGCCGGTCCCGGTCCGGTCCGGCATCGCGTACATGTCGTGGTGCCCGGCGAGCGTGGTGAGCAGCAGGTGCATCACCAGCTGGGCGGCCCCGAGCAGGGTGATCGTGGCGACCGGGCCGCGGGCCTTGCGGGTGAGCGCGGTCGCGGTCCAGCCGAACAGGCCGGTGAGCAGCAGGGTCATCGCCGGGTCGGGCAGGCCGCCGTCGGCGAGCCGGTGCGCGGTGACGGACAGCGCCGCCGCGCTCACGGCGAGCAACGCGCCCCGGGTAGCGCCGAGCACGACGGGTCGTCGTGCCGGAACGCTCATGAGCAGCAGCCTAAGGGACCTGCCCCGGGGTGAGCGTGTGATCCCGTGAAGTGAGCACACACCGAGTTCACGTCCCACGCCACGCCGTGGTTCAGGCCATTTCTTGCCGATCAGCACGGCTTGGGCCACGGTGGGCGGAACCGGTAGCCGACGACGGGGGTTTGGACCGGCTGTGCCCTGGGTACTGAGCCGTCGGTCAGGAACTAGCCCGTTCGGGTGAAGTCCGGCGCGAAGGGCGGGAGAGCGGACACGGATGAACCTCTTCGACTACATCTCCGACCGGGCGAGCAAGCTCTGGCTGGAGGCCTACCTGCACACCAGCATGGTCGTGCAGTGCACCATCCTCGCCGCGGTCCTCGGCGTGCTGATCGGGATCGCGGTCTACCGCAGCCCGATCGGTTCGGCGGTGGCCACGGCGCTGGCGAGCACGATCTTGACGGTCCCGTCGTTCGCCCTCCTGGGGCTGCTGATCCCGCTTTCCGGGCTCGGACCGACGACGGCCGTGATCGCGCTGGTGCTCTACGGCCTCCTGCCGATCGTCCGGAACACCATCGTCGGGCTCGACGGTGTCGACCCGGCCATCACCGACGCCGCGCGCGGGATCGGGATGAGCCGCTTCGGCGTGCTCACCCGGGTCGAGTTGCGGCTGGCGTGGCCGGCCATCCTCACCGGCATGCGGGTGGCGACGCAGATGCTGATGGGCATCGCGGTGATCGCCGCCTACGCGAAGGGTCCCGGCTTCGGCGCCGAGGTCTTTTCCGGGCTCACGAACGCGGGGAGCACCAACTCCCTGAACCAAGCCGTCACGGGCACGGTCGGGGTGGTCATCCTCGCCCTGATCCTCGACGGCGTCTACGTCCTGATCAAGCGTTTCACCGTCTCTAGGGGTGTCCGTGGCTGAGAACGAGGAAGTCTCCGGGGTCGAGATCGAGCTGGAGCACGTGACGAAGCGGTACCCCGGCACCCGCGAAGCCGCGGTCGACGACTTCTCCATGGTCGTGCCCGCCGGCAAGATCGTGGTCTTCGTCGGCCCGTCCGGCTGCGGCAAGACGACGACGATGCGGATGATCAACCGCCTGGTCCAGCCGACCTCCGGCAAGATCACCATCGGCGGCGAAGACGCGCTCAAGCTCGACGTCGACACCCTGCGCCGCCGGATCGGCTACGCGATCCAGCAGGCCGGGCTGTTCCCGCACTTCACCGTCGCGCAGAACATCGGCGTGGTGCCCGGCCTGCTCGGCTGGGACAAGAAGAAGGTCAACGACCGGGTCGAGGAGATGATGGACCTGGTCGGGCTCGACCCGGCCGACTTCCGCGACCGCTTCCCGCGCCAGCTCTCCGGCGGGCAGCAGCAGCGCGTCGGCGTCGCGCGCGCGCTCGCCGCGGACCCGCCGGTGCTGCTGATGGACGAGCCGTTCGGCGCGGTCGACCCGATCACCCGCGGCAACCTGCAGGACGAGCTGCTGCGGCTGCAGGACGAGCTCAAGAAGACGATCGTGTTCGTCACGCACGACTTCGACGAGGCCGTGAAGCTCGGCGACAAGATCGCGGTGCTCGGCAACCAGTCGTCGATCATGCAGTACGACACCCCCGAGGCGATCCTGGCCAACCCGGCGAACGACACCGTCGCCGGGTTCGTCGGCGCGGGCGCGTCGCTGAAGCAGCTGACGCTGCTGCGGGTCCGCGACGTCGAGCTGGCGCAGGACGCGCTGACCGCGACGGTGTCCGACGACCCGGCCGACATCCGCAAGAAGCTCGAAGACCAGCGCAAGCACTTCGCGCTGGTGCTGGACGCCCGTCGCCGCCCGACGCGCTGGGTGCACGTCCGCGACCTGACCCCGGGGGCCTCGCTGGCCAGCGCGGGCAAGCCGCTGCGCGACATCGTCAGCCTGCAGTCGACGCTGCAGGACGCGCTCGAGGCGATGCTCGCCGAAGGCGGCTCGGTGCCGGTGACCGGCGCGCGCGGCGAGTACGCGGGCACCATCCAGCTCGACACCGTGATCGCGACCATCCAGCAGCTGCGGGACGAGCACACGAACGGTGAAGAGGTGTCCGCATGACGGCTGCCGTCGACACCGGTTTCAGCACCGAGTCCGGTTCGAAGCGCGCGGAACGCGTCCGGCTGCTCGCCCAGCCCGTCGCGGTCCTGGTGATCGTCGCCGTCACGCTGATCTGGGTGTTCTCCAGCGGCCTGAACGCGACGGAGAAGGAAACGCTCAACGCGACGACCCTGTTCACGGCGTTGTGGGACCACCTGCTGATGACGCTCGTGGTGACCGCGATCGTCGTGCTGGTCGCCGTGCCGCTCGGGGTGATCGTGACCCGGCCGTGGGCGCGCTTCCTCGCCCCGATCTTCCTGGCGATCGCCAACATCGGCCAGGCCGCGCCCGCGCTCGGCGTGCTGGTGCTGTGGTTCATCGTCACCGGCGCGACCGGCGGGATCTGGGTGGCCGCGCTGCCGCTGGCGTTCTACTCGCTGCTGCCGGTGCTGCGGAACACGATGGTCGGCATCCAGCAGGTGGACCCGGCGCTGATCGACGCGGGCCGCGGCATCGGGATGTCCGCGACCGCGGTGCTCTGGCGGGTCGAGCTGCCGCTGGCCGTCCCGCTGATCCTGGCCGGCCTGCGCACGTCGCTGGTGCTGGCGGTCGGCACGGCGACGTTCGGCATGTTCGTCAACGCCGGCGGGTTCGGCCTGCTCATCGACACCGGCTACAAGCTGAACCTGACGTCGGTGCTGGTCACCGGTTCGGTGCTGGCGGTCGCGCTGGCGCTGCTGGTGGACTGGCTGGGCGCGGTCGCCGAACAGTTCTTCGGACCGAAGGGGCTGCGATGAAACTCGGGCGACTGAAAGCCCTCTTCGGGGTGGCGGTGCTCGGCGCGACGCTCTCGGCGTGCGGCCTGACCGTCAACCAGGCGGTGCCGTACGACATCCAGCCGGGCACGATCCAGCCGATCCCCTCGCTGCAGGGGCTGAAGGTGACGGTGGGGTCGAAGGACTTCACCGAGAACATCATCCTGGCGTACATGGCCGAGATGGCCTTGACCGCGGCGGGCGCGGAAGTCGTCGACCTGTCCGACATCAAGGGCTCCAACTCGTCGCGGCAGGCGCTGCTGTCCGGCCAGACCGACGTCACGTGGGAGTACACCGGCACCGGCTGGATCAACTACCAGGGCAACGAGCTCCCGGTGCCCGGCGGCGAGAAGGCCCAGTACGAGGCGACGGCCAAGGCGGACGAAGAGAAGTTCGGCGTCACGTGGCTGAACTACTCGCCGCTCAACGACCAGTACGCCTTCGCCGTCACCGAGGCGTACGGCGCGCAGAACAACCTGAAGACGACGTCGGACCTGGCGGCGTTCATCAAGCAGAAGCCGGACCAGGCCGTGTTCTGCCTGGAGACGGAGTTCACCAGCCGTCAGGACGGGTTCCCGGCCGCGGTCAAGGCGTACGGCTTCCAGAACCCGACGGTGAAGAACTTCGGCATCGGCACGATCTACTCGGCGGTGGCGAGCGGCACGTGCCCGGTCGGCGAGGTCTTCACCACCGACGGCCGAATCTCGGGGCTCAACCTGCGGGTGCTGGAGGACGACAAGAAGGCGTTCCCGCAGTACAACGCGGTGGCCACGCTGCGCACCGAGTTCATCAAGGCCCACCCGGAGCTGCGCGGGCCGTTGGAGAAGGTGAGCGCGGCGATCGACAACGAGCAGATGGTCGAGCTGTGCAAGCAGGTCGACGTCGACGGCCAGGACGCGGGCAAGGTCGCCCACGACTGGATGGTCAAGAAGGGCTTCATCAAGTAGGCCCGAAGCCGCTGTAGGCCACCATCAGGGCACTGAACGCCCTGATGGTGGCCTTCAGGTCTCGTGCGGAGCGGGCATGATCGACCCGTGAAGGACTCCGATCTCGAACCGGCCCAGCGCGCTGTGGCCGCGCTCGTGGGAAAGCATGGAACGGCTATAGAAGCGTTGGTGTGGGCTCGTGGTCTCGATGACTGGTGCGGAAGCCGCAGTGCCGGCTACGGCGCCGCTCGCGATGCCGTAGCCGGCACGCTCGCCGGCGCGCGGTACGTGGTCAACCGATCGGTCCACCAGCTCGCTCAGATCACTCCGGCTTTCGGCGTAATGCGGTTCCCACTCGACTTCAGATCCGGCGTTGGGATCTTCAACACCTTCGGTGGGACTCGCTGGGCAGCTGAAGGGTATCTGCCCGCTCGCGACGAGGAGCGGGACGAAGCACAACGCAGGCTCCGCGACCACTACCTCGAGTACCTTGCCGGGCGAGACGTCGGCTCGACCCTGACCCTGGTACGGGACTGGTTCGAGCGGCAGCTCGCCGAGCCGACGCCTTCTGGCTGACGGGTCAGAGCCCGAGGCGGTGCAGCAGCTGGCCTTCCAGCCGCTCCAGCTCGCCGGCCACCGCGCGGTGCACGGACTTGCGCCGCGCCGCCGGCATCCGCTCCGCGGCGCGGACCGACGCCGACAGCTGCTCCAGCGTGCCCAGCGCGTCCTTCGCGAACTCCTGGTCCGCGTTCGAAGCCTTCTCGGACTTCTGCAGTTCCCGGCAGCCGTCGGCGATGCCCGCGATGCGGGCGTGCAGGGCCGCGCCGCGGCCGGTGTACTCGCCCAGCTTGTCGACCGAGACGCCGAGCTTGCGTGCCTGGTACCGGTCGTACAGCTCCCGGGCGGAGCCCGCCGCGCGCACCGCGAACGGCGCGACCACCGGGATCACGACGGGGCCGAGCACCTTCGCCACCGCGACCGCGTTCTTCGCCTTCTTGGGGGTGAACCTGGCTTCACCCTCGACCTTGGCCTTGCGCGCCATGGCACCTCCCTGCGACGTGTCGAGGTCGAACTTACTGGTAGCCAGGGTGGCGGGCATGTCGGCTCGGCGGTGGGAAACTAGAGTGATCTCCATGCAAGGTGAGGTGGTGCTCGACGCGGGCGCGGTCAGCCGCTGCCGTCGCCGCGTGCACCTCGAGCACGACCCGGCGATGCGGGAGGTACCGCTTTCCCCGCCGGACCCGACGGCGCAGCAGCGGATCGCCGACGCCACCGCGCACCGCGAGGACATCGTCAGCAGGCTGATGGCCGCGAACCCCGGCCACTGGGTCAAGATCGACCGCGACCTGCCCGCCCACGAGCGCGTCGAACGCACTGAGCAGGCCTTCGCCGCCGAAGCCGCCTACATCTGGGGTGCGCTCCTGCCGGTCGACCCGGCCGGGCACCGGCGCGGCGGCATCGACCTGCTCGTGCGCACCGGCCGCGGCTACGTCCCGGTGCTCGTCGTGCGCCACCGCATCACCGACCGCGGCACCGGCGCGATCGTCACCGAACTGACCGACCTCGAGCCCGCGCACCGCAAGGCCGACGACGCCCGCAAGGTCCGCTCGCAGCCGCGCGACCAGCTGCGGCTGGTGCACATCCGCCGCATGCTGCAGACGCTCGGGCAGGCCGACGAGGGCCTCACCACCGGCGGCGTGATCGGCCTCGACGCCGACGTCGTCGTCTGGCACGACCTCACCGCGGGCACCTGGCCCGGCGGCCGCAGCGCGCTGACCGAGTACCAGGTCCGGTTCGCCGACCGGCTCGCCATCGCCACCGCGGCCGCGAACGGCGAGGAGCCGCTGGCCGAGCCGTCGCGCGTGCTGGAGTGCCGCCGCTGCCCGTGGTGGCCGACGTGCGAGGTGGTGCTCACCGAGAGCCGGGACGTCAGCCTCGTCGTCCGCGGCGAGGACGCGGTGGAGCTGCGCCGCGCCGGCGTGTCCACTGTGGACAAGCTGGCCGCGCTCGACCCGGCAGGCGAGCCGCCCGCGGTGAACTGGACGGGCGTCACCTTCCCGGACGCGGTCGTGCTCGCCCGCGCCTGGCTGGCCGACCTGACGCTGGTGCGCCGCGTCGAGGCGGTCGACGTGCCGCGCGGCGACGTCGAGGTCGACGTCGACATGGAGAGCTTCGGCGACGCCGGCGCGTACCTCTGGGGTTGCCTGCTGACCGGCGCCGACATCGGCGTGCCGCAGGGCTACCGCGCCTTCGCGACGTGGGACCCGCTGCCGACCGACGACGAAGCCCGCTCGTTCGCCGAGTTCTGGGCCTGGCTCACCGACGTCCGCCTGCGCACCGAAGCGGCGGGGCTGACCTTCCGCGCCTACTGCTACAACGCGCTCGCCGAGAACCGCTGGCTCTTCGGGTCCGTCGAGCGCTTCGGCGAGTACCCCGGCGTCCCCGCGAAGAAGACCATCCAGTCCTTTGTGGACTCCGAGGAGTGGGTCGACCTCTTCCGCAGCGTCACCGACCAGTTCCTGTGCTCCCACGGCAAGGGCCTGAAGGTGATCGCGCCGGTGGCCGGGTTCTCGTGGCGCGACCCCGAGGCGGGCGGCGAGGCGTCGATGCGCTGGTACCGCGACGCCGTGGGCATGGACGGCGAGCAGCCGGACGACGAGCAGCGCGAGCGGCTCCTGCGCTACAACGAAGACGACGTCCTCGCGACGCGGGCGCTGCGGGAGTGGATCAGTGCGCGCGCCCAGGCCGAAGTCCCGTACATGTTCGACCTCTGAGTGGTTCAGTCGCCAAGACACTTGCCCCCTGACGTGTCCCCGTGGATACTCGTCCACGAATACTCGTAGACGAGGAGTCGGGATGAAGCGGCGGAAGGTCGGCAACCTGCTCGGGCTCGCCGTGCTGTCCGCGCTGGTCGACGGCCCCAAACACCCATACGAGATGGCCGCCGTGCTCAAGCAGCGCGGCAAGGAGGGCGACCTGCCGATCAAGTGGGGCTCGCTCTACACCGTCGTCGCGAACCTGGACAAGCACGGCTTCATCGAGGCCGTCGAGAGCGTGAAGGACGGGGGACGGCCCGAGCGCACCGTCTACCGGATCACCCCGGCCGGGCACGAGGAGTTCGAGGACTGGGTCCGCGAGCTCGTCGGCACCGTCGACCGCGAGCCGCCGCGGTTCAAGGCCGGGCTGTCGATGCTGGGGGTGCTCGGCCCGGACCAGACCGCGCGGCAGCTGCGGCTCCGGCTCACCGGGCTCGCCGAACGCGCGGCGGCCCTGCGGGCTTCTCTCGAGCAACTGAGCGGGCAGATGCCGCGGCTGTTCCTGGTCGAAGTCGAGTACGACCTGGCGATGGTGGAAGCCGAAGCGCGCTGGGTGCGCGGCTTCCTCGACGAACTGACCAGCGGCGCCGTGCCCGGCACGGACGCGTGGCGGCGCTGGTACGAGACCGGCGAACTCCCGGCTGACCTGGGGGAGTTCGTGGCAGGGAAATAGCACGGACCCCGGGTGGTGCTGGCACACCGCCCGGGGTCCTCGACCCCGAACCGAGCACGCCCGGCCCCGAGGTGGCACGAAGAGGATAACCGGGCGGCTCTTCGGTTCGGCTCAACCGAAGAGGAGAGATCCATGGAAACGACCCGCAAGCACCGGGTGCCCGAGATGGAGGGCTTCCAGGCGCGCTGGTACGCCAAGAACCGCGGCACGGACGCCCAGCTCAGGCAGTACCGGAAGCAGGCCGCCGAGGTCACGTCCGGGCTGGAAGAGGGGGCCGAGATCCTGGAGGTGGCACCCGGGCCGGGCTTCTTCGCCATCGAAGTGGCGAAACGCGGCTTCCGCGTCACCGGGCTCGACATCAGCCACACGATGGTCGAGATCGCCCGGGAAAACAGCGCGGACCTGGACATCGACTTCCGCCAGGGCGACATCGCGCACGCGCCGTTCGCGGCCGAGGCGTTCGACTTCGTCGTCTGCCAGGCCGCGTTCAAGAACTTCCGGCGGCCGGTGGCGGCGCTGGACGAGATGCACCGGGTGCTGCGCCCGGGCGGCTGCGCGGTGATCCAAGACCTCAACCACGAAGCCACCAGCGCGGACATCGGCCGTGAGGTCGCGTCGATGAACGTCGGCGTGGTCAGCGGCTTCACGATCCGGCAGACGCTCGGCTGGCTGCGACGCCGGGCGTTCACGCGGGAGCAGTTCGAGGAACTGGCGGCGGAGAGCGCTTTCGGCGGCTGCTCGGTCACCGCGGACGGCGTCGGCCTGGAGGTCCGCCTCACCCGCTGACCACCCCAGGGCGGCACTTTCCCCATGAAAGTGCCGCCCTCGGGGTCAGCGCGGGGCCATCCGGAGCGAGCCGTCCATGCGGACGACCTCGCCGTTCAGGTAGTCGTGGTCGATCAGCGAGAGCGCGAGCTGCGCGTACTCGTCCGGCCGCGCGAGGCGCTTCGGGAACGGGATCCCGGCGGCCAGCGCCGCGCGGAACTCGTCGCTCACCGTGGCCAGCATCGGGGTGTCCACGATGCCCGGCGCGATGGTCAGCACGCGGATGCCGTGCGAGGCCAGGTCCCGCGCGGCCGGCAGGGTCATGCCGACGACGCCGCCCTTGGACGACGAGTAGGCGACCTGCCCGATCTGGCCGTCGAACGCGGCGATCGACGCGGTGTTGATGATGACGCCGCGGGCGTCGTCCGCGAGCGGCTCGGTCTTGGCGATCGCCTCGGCCGCGACGGTCAGCACGTTGAACGTGCCGACCAGGTTGATCTGGATGACCTTCGCGTACAGCGCGAGGTCGTGGCGGCCCTTCTTGGACAGGATCCGCGCGGACGGCCCGATGCCGGCGCAGTTCACCACGGTCCGCAGCGGCACACCGGCGCCCGAAGCGGTCGCGACGGCCGCCTCGACCTGCTCGACGTCGGTGACGTCGGCCTCGACGTAGGTGATGCCGTCGACCTGCTCGGCCTTCTCGATCGACTGCGCCAGGTCGAGCGCGAACACCTTCGCGCCCTTGGCGGCGAGCGCCTTCGCCGTGGCTCCGCCGAGGCCCGACGCGCCACCCGTGACGAGCGCCGCGGTGTCCGTGATCTGCATCTGTGCCGTTCCCTTCGCTGCTCCGGTTCGCGGACTCAGGTTAACGCTCGTTCGCACGCACGGTTCGTGTCTTCGCTCACCGCTCTCGGAGGCGACTGTTTCCGTTAGCGTCGTGGTCAACTCCGGCTGTCACCTTCAGCACCATGACGCCAGCTCGGATCGTGGTGGTAGGTACCGGTTACGTCGGCTTGACCACGGGGGCCTGCCTGGCCAGTCTGGGGCATTCCGTCACCTGCGTGGACGTCGACCGCGCGAAGGTGTCCCGGCTGAGCGCGGGCCGCGTCGACATCCTCGAACCCGGGCTAGCCGACCTGGTCACCCGCGGCATCGCCGCCGGGCGGCTCCAGTTCGTCGTCGGCGCGCGGGAAGCGGTCCGCACCGCGGAGGCGGTGTTCCTCTGCGTGCCGACGCCGATGGGGGCCGGCGGCTCCGCGGACCTGCGCGCGGTCGAGGCGGTGACCACCGAAATCGGGGCCGTCCTGCCCGCCGGGTGCGCGCTGGTCACCAAGTCGACCGTGCCGGTCGGGACGTCCGAGCGGATCCAGGCGATGCTCGGCCGGGCCGACGTGCCGGTCGTGTCGAACCCCGAGTTCCTCCGCGAAGGCACGGCGGTCGCGGACTTCCTCGGCCCGGACCGGATCGTCGTCGGGTCGGCCGACCTCGCCGCCGCGCGCTGGGTCGGCGACCTGTACGCCGAGCTGGACGCGCCGGTCGTCGTCTCCGACGCGGCGAGCGCGGAGCTCGTGAAGTACGCCGCGAACTGCTACCTCGCGCTCAAGCTGTCCTACGTCAACTCGATCGCCGAGCTGTGCGAACGCCTCGGCGCGGACATCACCCTGGTCACCGAGGGCATGGGCTACGACCGGCGGATCGGCCGGACGTTCCTCAAGCCGGGCCCGGGCTGGGGCGGCTCGTGCCTGCCGAAGGACACCAGCGCGCTGGTCAAGGTGGCCGAGTCGGTGAACTACGACTTCAAGATGCTGACCTCGGCCATCGACGAGAACATCGCCCAGCGCGACCGGATCGTCGCGAAGATCGCCGGCGCGGTCGGCGGCACGCTGGCCGGTGCCCGGATCGGCGTGCTGGGCCTGGCGTTCAAGGCGGGCACCAACGACCTGCGCGACTCGCCCGCGCTCGCCGTGGCGTCGGTGCTGGGCGCGCTCGGCGCCGAACTGACCGCCTACGACCCGGCGATCGACGGCGGGATCGACGGGATGACCGTCGTCGACGACGCCTACCAGGTCGCGAAGGACGCGGACGTCGTCGTCGTGCTGACCGAGTGGGCCGAGTTCAAGCACCTCGACTGGGCCGCGATGGCCGAGCTCATGGACGGCATCGACGTCGTCGACACGCGCAACCTGCTGGACCCGCGGGTGCTCGTGGCCGCCGGGCTGTCCTGGCAGGGCGTCGGACGGCCGCGGGCGGCGGCGCGGATCAAGGTTTCTTGAGGCGTCGATCTTGGCTAAGGTGATCGGCACGGCATCGCGTGTCGGTCACCGGCTGGGTGAGGCATGGAGGTGGCGGGAGTGCCCCGGAGGCATTTCAACCGTGTCAGTATCCGTTTCCGTTGAATTGAACCACCTGATCGTCCCGTCCCGGAACAACCGGGAATCCGCCGAATTCCTGGCGAACCTGCTCGGCCTCGAAGTCGGGGAGGAGTGGGGCCCCTTCGTCCCCGTCGAGATGCGCAACGGCGTCCGGCTGGACTTCGCGAGCGTCCCCGAACAGGACCTTCGCCTGCAGCACTACTGCTTCCTGATCCCGGAGGACGACTTCGACGCCGTCTTCGCGCGGCTCGTCGAGACCGGCGTGACGTACCACGCCGACCCGATGGGGAAGCAGGTCGGCGAAATCAACCACAACCACGGCGGGCGTGGGGTCTATTTCCTCGACCCCGGCGGCAACGGGATGGAAATCATCACGCAGCCGTACGAGCCGGAGCGGACGCGCCCGTCGTCCTGGTAGTAGTTCCTTAGCTTTGCGTACTATCGGGGCATGTTCACGACGAGGCCGGAGCTGGCCGGCACCTTCGGGATGGTGGCATCGACGCACTGGCTGGCCTCGGCCACCGGGATGGCGGTGCTGGAAGACGGCGGCAACGCGTTCGACGCGGCGGTCGCCGCCGGGTTCGTCCTGCAGGTCGCCGAGCCGCACCTGTGCGGCCCGGCGGGCCAGGTGCCCGGCCTCTTCGTGACCTCGGACGACCCGACCCCGCGGGCGCTGGCCGGTCAAGGCCCGTCGCCCGCGGGGGCCACGCCGTCGCATTTCGCTTCTCTCGGACTGGACCTGATCCCGGGCAGCGGCCTGCTCCCGGCGACCATCCCGGGTGCCTGGGACGGCTGGCTCCTGCTCCTTCGCGACTACGGCACGAAGTCGCTTCGCACGGTGCTGTCGTACGCGATCGGCTACGCGCGCAACGGAGTTCCGCTGGTGTCGCGGGTCTCGGACACGATCAGCGCGGTGGCCGGCTTGTTCACCGAGCACTGGCCGACGTCGGCGGCGCTGTGGCTGCCGGACGGCAAGCCGGCTTCGGGCCTGCACAAGAACCCGGCGCTGGCGGACACCTGGGAACGGCTGCTGCGTGAAGCCGAAGCCGTCTCGGGTCGCGAAGCGCAGATCGACGCGGGACGCCGTGCCTGGTCACAGGGTTTCGTCGCGGAGGAGATCGAGGCGTTCAGCCGCCAGGCGTTCCGCGACGACTCCGGCCGCGACCACGCGGGCCTGCTGACCGGCGACGACCTGGCGTCGTGGTCGGCGTCGTACGAGGAGCCGGCGTTCGTCGACGTCGGCGACCGGCGCCTGGTCAAGATGGGCGGCTGGACGCAGGGCCCGGCGCTGCTCCAGCAGGCGCTGCTCCTGCACGGCTTCCGCGACGAGTTGTCCTTTGTGGACGGCATCGCGTCGGAGCGCACGGTGCACCTGGCGACCGAAGCGGCGAAGCTGGCCTTCGCCGACCGCGAGGCGTGGTACGGCGACACCGACGTGCCGCTCGACGTACTGCTGTCGGCGTCGTACACGGACTCCCGGCGGGCGTTGATCACCGACACGGCGTCCGATTCCCTCCGCCCCGGCGACGCACGTGGTCCCGCCCGCCTCCCGGCGATCCTCGACTCGCTGCAGGGCATCACGGCCGAGGGCGGCGCGACCGGCGAGCCGACGGTCGGCCCCCAGGGCCAGACCCGCGGCGACACCGTGCACCTGGACGTCGTCGACGCGGCGGGCAACCTGGTGTCCCTGACCCCGTCCGGCGGCTGGCTGCAGTCCAGCCCGACGATCCCGTCGCTGGGCTTCTGCCTGGATTCCCGCGGCCAGATGTTCTGGCTGGAGCAGGGCCTCCCGAATTCACTGGCTCCGCGCAAGCGCCCCCGGATCACGCTGTCCCCGTCCCTGGCCCTGCGCGACGGCGTCCCGACCCTGGCGTTCGGCACCCCGGGCGGCGACCAGCAGGACCAGTGGCAGCTGTGCTTCTGGCTCGCCCACGTCTACGGCGGCCTGAACCTCCAGGAGTCGATCGACGCGCCGGCCTGGCACACGACGGCGTTCCCCAGCTCGTTCTACCCGCGCTCCTGGAACCCCCGCGAGCTGGTGGTGGAGTCCCGCCTCGGCAAGTCCACTTTGGACGGCCTGCGTGCCCGCGGCCACGAGGTGGTGAACGCGGGCGACTGGGCCCTCGGCCGCTTGTCGGCGGTCTCCCGCACCGACGGCCTCCTCCGAGCGGCGGCCAACGCCCGCGGCATGCAGGGCTACGCCGCGGGGCGTTAGAGCGCGAGCGACGCCCAGCCGCCACCCTCGGCGAGCAGCGTGCGCACGCCCTCGGCGTGGCCGGCGAACCCGGCGAGATCGTTGTGCAGCAGAGCCATCCGCTCCGCGTCGAGCGGAGTGGTGTCGCCCTGCCACAGCTCGCAGATCCAGCTGGCGGACAGGTGCATCGACCGCACGAGCCCCGCCACGTCGGTCCCCGCGGCCGTGGACACGATTTCGTCGCAGGCGTTCACCAGCTCCCGCAGGCCGCGCACGGCTTCGTCCGGGCTGCCGTCCCAGCCGGGCCGGGGCCACGCAGACGAGCTCAGTTCGAGCCACAGCCGCCACCCGGCGGTCAGCTCTTCGTGGTCACGCGGCACCCATTGCCCGGCCATGCCTTCGAGTGTGCGCCCGAACGCACGGCCCGGCGGATGGGATTGCTCACTTCCCGGGCTTCTCCCACAGCCAGAACTCGATGCCCTGGTTGTCGACGCAGTCCGCGGTGGTCCCGTACGGGTGGTTCTCCACCTCGCCCGCCCGGCCGCCCTGCTCGCGCACCCGCGTCAACGCCGCTTCGAGGTCGTCGACCGCGTACATCAGCTTCCAGCCGACCTGCCGGTCGCCGGCCCACAGCCCGCCCTCGAGGCCCGGGCCCGAGAAGCCCCATGCGTCGGACACCGAGCCCGGCGTGAACTGCCAGCCCAGCACCGCGCCGTAGAACGACTTCGCGGGCTCGGCTTCCGGGACCTGGAACGTGAAGTACATGGCCGCGCCCGGGGAAGGCGCGGGAGGGGAGACGGTCGCCTGGGAGACCAGCCAGCGCTGGCCGAACGGGTCGCGGAACGAGCCGCCCCGGCCGTACGGCGAGTCGGTCACCTCGCGGATCAGCGTCGCGCCGCGCTCCAGGGCCCGGGCCACCGACACGTCCGGGTCCGGGACCTCGACCCGCACCGACGCGCCGCCCTCGCGGGGGGCGACGTGGCCGATCTCGGGGTACTCCTCGGCGAGCATCAGCACGGCGTCGCCGATGGCCAGCTCGGCGTGGCCGATGCGGCCGTCGTCCATCAGGATCGGGTCGCCGCGGCGCACGGCGCCGAAGACCTCGACGTAGAAGTCGAGGGCGGCGCGGGCGTCGGACACCGCGAGGTACGGCGTCAGCGAGCGCAGTTCGGCGGCGGTGGCCGGCGCTTCCGAGGTGGTCGTCATATCGGCTCCGTTCAAGATCGAGCGGCGCAGGTTGTCGCGCAGCTCGGCGGCGAAGTCCGGGTCGGGTTCGACCCGTGCGGAGGGACGGCGGAGCGCGTCGAACGGCTCAGGCATCGCGACCCTCCTTCTCTTCGTAGGCGCGCCGGAACGCGGCGCGGGCCCGCACGAGCAACGCCTCGGTGGCGTGCACGCTGCGGCCCAGGTGGCCGGCGACCTCGGGCACCCCGAGGCCGTCGACGTACCGGAGGGTCAGCGCGGCCCGGTGGTGCGGGCCGAGCGAGTCGAGCACCTGTCTCGCGCGCAGGGCGTCGAGCTGCTCGTCCCAGGGGTCTTCGACGTCCGGCTCGCTGTCGTGCACGAGCCGCAACCCGCGTTCCTCGCGTTCTTTGCGCCGCCAGTGGTCGGCGAGCTTGTGCCGGGCGACGCCGATCAGCCACCCGGTGCTCACTGGCGGTGCGTACTCCTTGCGACAGGCGGCGACCGCGCCGAGGAACGTCTCGGACGTCAGCTCCTCGGCGAGCGTGCGGTCGCCGCAGCGGGACAGCAGGTACCCGTAGACCTCCGGCAGCGCGGTCTCGTAGAGGCCGAGCAGCGCGAAGGCCGGGTCCGGTCGTACCCGAGGTTCCGTCACACCCCCATAGTCGTCCGGCGGACCGGTTTTCCGACGGGTGAATCCGGAATTTCTAAACCCGCGGGTCCGGCAGCCGCCGCCCGGTGATCGCGACGATCGCCGCCAGCAGCGCCACCACCCCGATCACCAGCGCGAACGCGTCCCGGCTGCCCAGTGAACCGGCGAGGGCCGCGTACAGGCTCCCCAGCGTCGCGACCCCCAGCGCCAGCGACGTCTGCTGGTTCGTCGTCATCACGCCGCTGCCCACGCCGGCCAGGTCGGTCGGCACGTGCGACAGGACGATCCGGAACAGCGTCGTCATCGCCAGCGCGTTGCCGACGCCGATCGCGACCATCGACGGCGCCAGGTCGAGCACGGTCAGGTGCGGCCACTGCGCCAGCGTCGTGCACAGCAGCGCCACCATCCCGAGCGCCGTGACCGCGCCGCCGACCGGGACGACCCGCTGGCCGTAGCGGGCCACCAGCCGGCTGCTCAGCATCGACACCGTGAAGTACGCGACCGCCAGCGGCGTCAGCGCGACACCGGCGCCGAGCGGCCCGAAGTGCAGGCCCTCCTGCAGCGTCATCGCGTAGACGAACATGAACGAACCGAACGCGGCGAAGAACGGGATCGCCACCATCAGCCCGCGCCGGACGCTCGGCAGCCGCAGCACCGACGGCGGCAGCAGCGGCGTGCCGCCGGTCCGCTCCAGGCGGCGTTCGACGTGGACCAGCGCCGCGGCCGAGAACGGGAACACGGCCAGCAGCGCGATCGTCCACGCCGGCCAGCCCAGCGCCCGGCCTTCCATCAGCGGGACCAGCAACGACAGCAGCGTCACGGCGAGGAGCAGCGTGCCGAGCCGGTCGACGCCCAGCGGGTTGTGCGCGCGGCTCTCCGGCAGCCGGCGGGCCAGTACCAGTACCACCAGGCCGATGGGCACGTTCACCAGGAAGATCGGCCGCCAGCCGCTGCCGAACAGGTCCGCGGCCACCAGGCCGCCGCCGAGGAGCTGGCCGACGACGGTGGAAAGGCCGCCGGTCGCGCCGAACAGGCCCAGCGCGCGCGAGCGCTCTTCGCCGGACGTCGTCGCCTGGATGATCGAGAGCACCTGCGGCAGCAGCAACGCCGACGCCGCCCCCTGCGCGGCGCGGGCGATCACCAGCGTGGTCGCCGTCGGAGCGATTCCGCAGGCCAGGGACGTCAGCGTGAACAGCCACAGCCCGGCGAAGAACAACCGGCGACGGCCGAACGAGTCGCCGAGGCGGCCGCCGACCACCAGCAGCACCGCGTACGCGATGCCGTAGGCGGCGACCACCAGTTCCAGGGTGGCGGTGGAGGCGTGCAGGTCGGCATCGATCGTCGGCAGCGCGACGTTGACGATGAAGAAGTCGATGATCGGCAGCGCCGCCCCCAGCAGCACCGTGACCAGGCCGGCGGGGGTCAACCCAGGCCGGGCGGGTGCGCCGGTCGTGTTCGGCGCGAGTTCAGTCGTGGTCATGGGTACTACGATCGGCCTCGATTTAAACTGGTACCAGTTGTTGTTCATCCTGGTACTGCCACTACCTGGTACCAGGTTCGCGGGCGTGCCATCCTGGCACCATGACCACCGCCGTCGAATCCGAACTGCGCCGCCAGGAACTGGCGAGGTTCCTGCGCAGCCGGCGCGAGCGGATCACGCCCGAGCAGGTCGGGCTCCCGATCCTGGGCCGCCGCCGGACGCCGGGGCTGCGCCGCGAAGAGGTCGCGCAGCTCGCCGGTGTCGGGGTCACCTGGTACACGTGGCTGGAGCAGGGCCGCGACATCAACGCGTCCGAGCAGGTCCTGCAGGCGATCGCCCGCACGCTGCGGCTCGACCCGCACGAGCACACGCACCTCTTCCGCCTGGCCGGCGCGCCCGAGCCCGAAGGCGAGAAGGACTGCCAGGTCATCACGCCGGCCATGGAGCTGATGCTCGAGAAGCTGGAGCCGTACCCGGTCGCCGTCCGCAACGCGCGCTGCGACCTGCTCGCCTACAACCGCGGCTACACCTGGCTGATGGGCGACGTCGACGCGATCCCGTTCGCCGACCGCAACACCCTGGTCCAGTGCCTGCTCAACCCCGAGTGGCGCGCCCGGATGCTGGACTGGGAGACGAACATCCCGCGCGTGATCGCGTCCTTCCGCGCGGCGATGGCCGACCACGTCGCCGAGCCCGCGTGGAAGCAGCTGGTGAAGCGCCTCAAGGCGGAGTCGCCGCTGTTCGCCGAGCTCTGGCCGCACCACGACGTCAACTCGGAGCCGATCCGCACCAAGCGCTACCTGCACCCGGACGTCGGGCTGCTGCAGTTCAACTTCACCTACCTCCACTACGGCCGCCGCTCGGAGATCACCGTGTCGACCTACACCCCGGCCGACGCGGAGACCGCGGCGAAGCTGCCGCTCGTGTTCTGACTACGGCGTACGGCGTACGGCGTACGCGGGGAGTCGCTCCGGGACGGACGCGGCCCGGCCCCGCGACCGGTAGTTTTCGCGGCATGAGATGGCCGCCGTGGGTGGGGCGCGTGGTGCGCACCGTCGTCGTCACCGGGTTCGTGCTCGGGGCGACCAGCGGTGCGTCGCGCTGGCAGCCCGGCGCGCCGCCGATGTCCCCGCTGGCGGCCGCGTGGCTCGCCGCCACCGGGCTGACGCTGCTGCTCGTCCACCGCTTCCCGCTGACGATCTTCCTGGTCACGACGGCGTCGGCGTTCGGCTACTACGCCTCCGGGCTGCCCGGCGGGCCGGTGATCCTCGTCCCGACCGTCGCGTTGTTCCTGCTCACCCGGCAGCGCGGGCCGCTGACCGCCGGGATCACCGGGTCCGCCGCGCTGGCCGTGCTCTACCTGGTCCACATCGTGACCTCGGGGTCGTTCGCGCTGGAGTTCGGCGCCGGGTTCCTCGTCGTCTGGCTGGTCGCGGTGATCGGGGTCGGCACCGCCGTCCGGTACCAGCTCGACGCGCTCGCCGCCCGCCGCGAGCAGGCCGACGAGCACCGCCACCGGCTGGCCGAGCAGGAACGGCTGCGCATCGCCCGCGAGGTCCACGACGTCGTCGCGCACAGCCTCGCCATGATCAACGTCCAGGCGGGCGTCGCCGCGCACGTCGCCGACCGGCGGCCCGAGCAGGCGAAGGAGGCGCTGCTGAACATCAAGGCGGCCAGCGCCTCGGCGCTCAAGGACCTGCGCGCGACACTGGCCGTGCTGCGTTCCGGCGAGGACAAGGCACCCGCGCCGAGCCTCGCGCAGGCCGGTGAGCTGCTGGAACACGCGCGCGACGCCGGGTTGGCGGTCGACGTCCACGGCGAGCCGGGCGACCTCCCGGCGCCGGTCGACGCGGCGGCGTACCGGATCCTGCAGGAGTCGCTGACCAACGTCGTCCGGCACGCCGACCGGCCGGAACACGTCGACGTGCGGTTCGAACGGCGCACCGGGAGCTTCGCGATGAAAGTCCGTGACGACGGCCGCGGCACCGCCCAGCCGACGCCCGGCCACGGCCTGCGGGGCATGGGCGAGCGTGCTTCGGCGCTCGGCGGCCGGTGCACCGCCGGGCCGGTCGACGGCGGGTTCGAAGTGTGCGTCGAGCTACCGATCGAGGGGGAAGCATGATCCGCGTCCTGCTGGCCGACGACCAGGTCCTGGTCCGCGCCGGGTTCCGCGTGCTGCTGGAGACCGAGGACGGCTTCGAGGTGTGCGGCGAGGCCGGCGACGGCGAGCAGGCCGTCGCGCTCGCCATCGAGCACCACCCGGACATCGTCGTGATGGACGTCCGGATGCCCGGCGTCGACGGCCTCGAAGCGACCCGGCGGATCACCGCGGACCCCGACCTCGCCGGGACGAAGGTGCTGGTCCTGACCACCTTCGACGTCGACGAGTACGTCTACGAAGCCCTGCGCGCCGGCGCGAGCGGGTTCCTGCTGAAGGACACCGAGCCGGTCGAGCTGCTGCGCGCGCTGCGAGTGGTCGCGAGCGGCGAGGCGCTGCTGGCGCCGACGGTCACGCGCCGGCTGATCCAGGAGTTCGTCGGCCGCCCGGAGAACCGGCGCGTCGACACCAGCGCCGTCCGCGAGATCACCGACCGCGAACGCGAGGTCCTCGCGCTCGTCGCGGGCGGGATGTCGAACGACGAAATCGCCGCCCACCTGGTGATCTCGACGGCTACGGCCCGCACCCACGTCAGCCGCATCATGACGAAGATCGGCGCGCGGGACCGGGCCCAGCTGGTGGTGCTGGCCTACGAGTCCGGCCTGGTCAGCCCGCGCCGGCCCGCCTGACCCGGCGCACCACCCGCACGGCCCGCACCAGGAACACCACGGCGAGGACCGAGACCAAGCAGATCCAGATCACGGCGCCTCCTCTCCCGGCCGACTCTCTGCTCAAGAGGCGTCCGGGAGTGGGACGGCGTTCACCGACACGGTCGAACTCACCCTTTCGGGTGAGCCGTCAGTTGTTCGTGCGCTCCGTCGGCGGCGCCTTCTGGACCTGCGCGGTCAGCAGCGTCTTGAACGAGCTGAGCGTCGCGTCCTTGGACGGGCCGAACGAGTCGATGATGATCACGCGGTTGTAGAGCACGTAGACCGCGCGGTAGACCTGCTGGTTCGCGTCCGCCGCCGAGAACACCTGGACGCCGTGCAGCGACAGGTTGCGGTTGACGGTCAGGCCGCCTTCCTGCTCCGCGTTGCCGTACTCGGCGGCCACCGCGGAGGCGGCCTGCGCGTTCGGCAGCTCCAGCGCGAACAGGCCCAGCGTGACGTCGCCGTCCTTGGTCGTCTTGAGCAGGCCTTCGGTCATGCCGCTCTGCTTGAGCTTCTCGATGACCGTCGTCGGCAGGTACTTGGCCGACTGCAGCTTGTCGAGGTCGAACTCGCCACCGCCGGCGCGGGTCGTGCCCGCCGGGGTGATCAGCGCGGCGGAGTTGTCGGCCGGCTCCGGCTTGGCCGCGGGCGGCTCCGGGAGCGGCTTGACGGTCGGCGCGGGCGGCGGCTGCTGCTGGCTCGAGCTCTGGGCGACCGGCGGGTTCTGGCCGCCGCCGTCCTTGATGAACAGCGCCCAGACGCCGAAGCCGAGGCCGGCCACCACGAGCACCGCGATGACGGCGAACGCGATCTTCTTTCCCTTGCCCGACGACGGCTGGGTCTGGAAGCTCTCCGGGCCCTGGCTGATCCAGTCCGCGTTGTTCGACGGCGCCAGCGGCGGGAACTCCGAGCCGCCCCATGGCGGGCTGACGTCCTGCTGCTGTGCGCCCCACGGGTTCTGCTGCTGCATCGGCTGGGCGAACCCGCCGGCCGGGGAGTGCTGGCCGTACTGCGGGGGCGGCTGCTGCTGCGGGAACCCGCCGGACGGCGAGTGCGGGTGCTGCTGCTGCCACTGCGGGACGACCTGGGTCCGCTCGCCACCGCCGGCGTCGGCCGCCGAGACGACCTGCGTCGCTTCCGCGGAGTTCTCCTGCGACTGCTGCTGGGGCGGGGCCACCGGCGGGATGATCTGGGTCTCGGCGGCGTTCCCGGCCGGCTGCGACTGCGCGGGCTGCGCGGGGGCCGCCGACTGGCTCTCACCGGTCGACACGGCCATGGACAGCACCCGGTCCCGCCGGGCCCGGTATTCGTCGGCCGTCAGGTTGCCTGCCGCGAGCTCCTCGTCAAGCCTGCGCAGCTCTTCCTGCCAGGTCACCCCGGTACCCCCTTGGGTATATCGCCTGCGAGTGCGAACTGAGGGTTCGCACGGAGTCATTGTGCACGGGTGTGCTCACCTGTTCGTCGCCCACCACCCCGTCGTTACCTTCGCGTGGCGGAGGTCAGCGCGGGTGCGCCGCGAGCACCTGGCCGAGCAGGTCGATCGTCTGGTCGCGCAGCAGCGCCGAGGACCCGCCGATGACGCTCCGCTCGACCAGTTCGAAGGTCACGATGTCGCGGTCGGCGAACAGGCCGGCCATCTCCTGCGCGGTGCTCTGCGCCACCGTCTCGGCGTGCACGATGGTGACGTCCTGGCAGCTCGCGGCCAGGAACGGGCTCGCGAACTGGGTGAACGAGTCGGCGACCACCGCCATGTTCGGAGCTATCGAGCCCTTCGGCTTGGCGCCGTCCGGCTGGCTCAGGTGCAGCGGCGTCTTGAAGTCGCTGGCGATGTAGCGGGTCCGGTCGGCGCCGCCGTCGGTGGCGAGGCTGTACGTCGTCAGCGAGCGCTGCTCGTTCTTGCCGAGCACCCGGGCCAGGTCGGCGGGCCACGGCCGGACGCCGTTCGGCGCCGCCTGCCAGTTCGCCGTGCTGCCGGGCTGGATGGCCGAGCCCAGCGCGTACGTCATGACCAGGCCGCCGTCGAACGACCAGTGCGTGTCGTTGCGGTCGTACAGCGAATGCCCGACCCGCTTTTCGGCGTCGGCGAGCGCGGGCCGCAGGTCGATCGCGCCGGACTCGCGCGGCACGCGGTTCCAGAACTCGGCGGTCCGCGCCAGCGCGCACGGCTTGCCGACGTAGGTGTCGGGCAGGTGCGTCGGCTCTTCGCTGTACTTGTCCGGCGCGATGACCAGCTCGAACTTCCGCCCGGACCGCTCGACGACGCCGCGCAGCTTCCGCAGGGCGGCGACGACGTGGTCGGTGTCCATCACCGGGCGGCACCGCGCGTTGACGTCCTCGCCGAGGTACAGCCAGCCGTCCTTGCCCGGGAGCACGGTCGGGTAGACGTACCCCGGGACGTCGCCGGTGTTCGGCTGCCCCTGGTCGACGCCGACGGTGCCGCCGTCGTGGCTGGTGCCCTGGCCGGACCCGGGCGGGTCGCCGAAGACGCCGGTGCCGACCGCGTCGGCGGCCTGGACCCCGGCCTGGCGCAGCGGCAGGTGGTCGGTCGCCCAGCCGGACAGGCCGGTGAAGAACCCGAAGCCGTCGGACAGGCTGGGGAAGTCGCGCAGCGGCCGGTTCTCGAACGCCTCGGGCCGCACGCCGACCGCGGACAGGAACAGCGGCGTGACGAAGAAGAAGGCCGCGCAGGCCAGCGCGGTGCGCTGGCGCTTGCTGTGCCGGGGCCGGTAGAGGTTGTGCTCCTTGGGCAGGAACGACTCCGGGGTCCTCGGCAGCACCGGCTGGGTGGGCAACTGCGACGGAGGACGGGAGGACACGGCCGTATCCTAGCGCCGGGCCGGTGACGGGCGGTCCGGAACGGTGATCCCGGAGGGACGTGCGATGAGCGGTGGCCGAGGGCCGGGCTACGACCAGCGGCTGGCCAGGGAGCGCGAGACCTTCGCCGGCCAGGAGGAGATCCACGGCAACCTGCCGCCGTCGGCGCACCGGTGGTCCAACCGGCACGTGCGCCCGAAGCTCGAAGCGCTCGGCGTACCCGGTCTCGACGAGCTGATCGTCGGGCAGATCGCCGAACGCGCGCAGGCGCTTTCGCGCGACGCCGTCGTGCTCTCCCTCGGCAGCGGCAACGGCGACCAGGAGCTCGGCTGGCTGCGCGGCCTGGCCGCCGCCGGTCTGGACAACGTCCGGCTGCGGCTGCTGGAGCTCAACCCCGAGATGCAGGCCCGCGCCGAGGCGTCGGCCCGCGAGCAGGGCGTCGCCGACCGGGTCGAGCTGATCACCGCGGACTTCAACACCTGGCGCGCCGACGCCGAGCACGACGTCGTCGTCGGGTTCCAGGCGCTGCACCACGTGCTGGACCTCGAGCACCTCTACGGCGAGATCAAGCGCAGCCTCACCGCGGACGGCGTCCTGGTCGTGCACGACATGATCGGCCGCAACGGGCACCGCCGGTGGCCCGAAGCGCACGAGGTCGTCGACCGGATCTGGGCGACGCTGCCACCCGAGCTGCGCCACAACTCGCTGACCGGGCGGACCGACGAGCGGTTCGAGGACGTCGACTGCGCCGCCGACGGGTTCGAGGGCATCCGCGCCCAGGACGTCCTGCCGGTGCTGCTCGACCACCTGCACCCGAGCCTGTTCCTGCCCTACGGCAACGTGATCGACCCGTTCGTCGACCGCATCTACGGCCACAACTTCGACATGGACAACGCGGCGCACGTCGCCCTGATCGACGAGATCGGCGTGCTCGACGACAGCCTGCTCGACCTCGGGCTGGTCACCGGCACGCGGCTGACCGCGCTGTTCCACCCCACCCCGCGGCCGCTGCGCGTGCACGGCAACCGGACGCCCGAGCGGTCGGTGCGCGACACCCGCGCCGTCGACCCGGCGGGCCGCGTCTCGTTCCGGCCCGGTGGCACCAACGGCGAACGGCTGGTGGGCGGCGCGGGCGTCGTGACCGGGCGGCTGAACGGCATCGCCCACGACGACTGGGCGGCGCCCTCGGTCGAGTTCCCGGTGCTCACGACGGCCCCGGTCGAGGCGCTCGAACTCAAGACCTACCTGCCGGACGACGCCACCGAGCACGGCAGCGTCACGGTGTCCGTGGACGGCGTCCCGGTCGCGAAGGCCGACGTCGGGGCCGGGCTGACCGAGCAGGTGCTGCCGGTCCGGCTCGACGCCCACCGGCAGGTGCGGCTCTCGCTCGACGCGGACTGGTCGATCACGGCCGGGCTGGGTGGCGACCGCCGCACACTGGCGTATGTCCTGGTCGGACTGAGCCTCCGCTAATCTGCCCGCCATGGGCAAGGGGACGAGCGGTGAGCGCCTGATCGAGTGGACCGGCGAGCGGTGCGTGCCGTGGACCGACGACCTCCAGGTGATCTACGAGCACTACCACCGCTACGCGTTCGCGAGCCGGTTCACCGCCGGCAAGCGCGTCCTCGACCTGGCCAGCGGCGAGGGCTACGGCGCCGCCCTGGTCGCCGGGCCGGCCGCCGAGGTGGTCGGGCTCGAGATCGACCCGCGGACCGTCGAGCACGCCCGGGCCCGCTACCCGCACGTCCGGTTCGAGGTCGGCTCGATCACCGACCCGGACGCGCTCGACGGCGAAGTCTTCGACGTCATCACGTGCTTCGAGGCTATCGAGCACGTCGACGAGCAGGACCGGCTGATGGCGCTGGTCCGCAACCGGCTCGCGCCGGGCGGGGTGTTCCTCTGCAGCACCCCGGACATCGAGGTCTACACGCACGACCACGGGAACGAGAACCCGTACCACGTGCACGAGCTGACCGAATCGGCGTTCCGCTCGCTGCTGGCCGGCAGCTTCGAGCACGTCGTCGTGCTGCGGCAGAACGTCGCCGTCGGGTCGCTGATCCACGACAACGGCGCGGGCACCGGGGCCGAGGTCTTCGCGCTCCGGGCCGACGACGCCGACGGCTGGGTCATCGAACCGGGCGCGCCTCACACGTACTTCGTCTCCGTCGCCTCGGCCGCGCCGCTCGACGTGCCCTCGACGTCGGCGATGATCGACCCGAAGCTGACGCTGGTCGCGCGCGCCGCCGCCGAGGCGGGCCGCCTGCGTGACGGACTGGGCCGCGCGGAAGCCGAGCGCGACCAGGCGACGGCGTCGGTCACCCGGCTCACCGGTGAGCTGGCCCAGGTCACCGCGGCCGAGCAGCGGGCCGCGACCGAGCGCGACGAGGCGCTCCGGCAGGCCGAGCGCGCCCGCGAGGACCGGCAGCGCGCCGCCGACGAGCTGAACCGCCTGCAGCGCAAGGCGGGCTACGACCGCGAACGCCTGGAGTGGCTGGCGAGCAACAACACCGGCCTCAGCGAAACCATCGGCAGGCTCGCCGCGGAGAACGAGAAGCTGCGTGCCGAGACGTCCGCGCTCGTCCAGCGTGCGATCGGGAAGTACCGCGGCACGATCGAGAAGTACGCGCCCCGCGGCACCCGCCGCCGCGACTTCTACGAGACGGCGCTCGGCCGCCCGGCCGGGGTGCTGCCCGGCGAACCCGCCGGCGTGCCGGGCCCGGTCGCGGTGACCACCAGCGACCAGCCGATCGTCAGCGTCGTCATCCCGGTGTACGGCAACTGGAACTACACGCGCGGCTGCCTCGATTCGATCCAGCGGCACCTGCCGTCGACGCCGTTCGAGGTGATCGTCGTCGACGACAAGTCGCCGGACGACTCCGCCGACCGCGTGGCCGGCTGCGCGGGGGTCCGGCTGGTCCGCGCGCCGAAGAACCTGGGCTTCGTCGGTGCCTGCAACCTGGGCGCGGAGAACGCGCGCGGCGACTTCGTCTTCTTCCTCAACAACGACACCGAGGTGAAGGCGGGCTGGCTGGACGAGCTGGTCGCCGTGGTCGAGACGCGCCCGGACGTCGGGCTCGTCGGGTCCAAGCTGGTCTACCCGGACGGCCGCCTCCAGGAGTGCGGCGGCATCATCTGGGCCGACGGCACCGGCTGGAACTACGGCAGGCTGCAGAACCCGGACGCCCCCTGGTACCAGGCGCTGCGCGACGTGGACTACTGCTCGGGCGCGGCCCTGCTCGTCCGCCGCGAGCTGTTCGAGCGCATCGGCGGCTTCGACCAGCGCTTCGCCCCCGCGTACTACGAGGACACCGACCTCGCGTTCGCCGTGCGGGCGGCCGGCTACCGGACGATGGTCCAGCCCGCGTCGGTCGTCGTGCACCACGAAGGCATCACCAACGGCACGGACGTCTCCTCCGGCGTGAAGCGCCACCAGGAGCTCAACCGCGGCGTCTTCGTCGACAAGTGGAGCGTCCAGCTGCGCGACCACTTCCCCGAGGCGAGCCCGCGCGCGGTCTGGGCCGGGCGGCAGCGCACGGCGGACGGCCACCGCGGCGGCACCGTGCTGGTCGCCGACCACCAGGTGCCGATGCCGGACAAGGACTCCGGCTCGGTGCGGATGTTCCGCATCCTCGAACTGCTCGTCGGACTCGGGCAGCGCGTCGTCTTCATGCCGCTCAACAACGCGCTCCCGGAGCCGTACGCCGACGCGCTGTACCGCGCGGGCGTCACGGTCGTGACCGGGCTCGGCGAGCAGCTGGAGTTCCTGCGCGACGCCGGCGCCGACCTGAGCCTGGCCGTGCTGTCCCGGCCGCACGTCGCTTGGCAGCTGCTGGAGCAGGTCCGCGAGCACGCGCCCGACTGCGTCATCGCCTACGACACGGTCGACCTGCACTTCGTCCGGCTCAACCGGCAGGCCGACCTGGCCGCGCAGCTCGGCGAAACGCGCGAGGAGCTGACGCTGCGCCGACGCGCCGAAGTGCTGCGGGAGTCGGAGCTCGGCTTGACCCGCGCCACCGACGTCACCTTCGTCGTGTCCGATGTGGAGCGCGCGCTGCTGGGCGAGCTCGTGCCGTCGGCGCGCGTCGAGGTGCTGTCCAACGTGCACCACGCGGACGGCTCGGTCGCGGTCCCCGAAGGCCGCTCCGGCGTGCTGTTCGTCGGCAGCTTCGACCACCTGCCCAACCGGGACGCGGCGCGCTGGCTGGCGGAGGAGATCATGCCGCTCGTGCGCCGCCGCCGTCCGGACGCGGTCGCGCAGATCGTCGGCAGCAACCCGCCGCAGGAGGTGTTCGACCTCGAACGCGACGGCGTCGTCGTCCGCGGCTGGGTCCCGAACCTCGACAGCGCCTACGGCGAGGCCCGGGTCGTCGTCGCGCCGCTGCGCTTCGGCGCGGGCGTGAAGGGGAAGCTGGGCGAGAGCCTCGGCTACGGCGTGCCCGTGGTCGCCACCCCGCTGGCCGCCGAGGGCATGCACCTGACGCACGGCCAGGACGTCCTCGTCGGCGCTTCGGCACCGGAGCTCGCCGACGAGATCGTCACCCTGCTCGAGGACGACAAGCTGTGGCAGCGGCTGTCCGAAGAGGGCAAGACGGTGGTGGACCGCCTGTTCGGCGCCGACGTCGCCCGCCGCACGCTGGCCGGGGTGCTCGACCGGCGCGGCTGATCAGCTGGGCGGCAGCGCTTTCTTGAACACGGCGACGGCGTTGTCGAGGCTGGTCTTCAGCTCGTTCTTGTCCTTTTCGAACGGCTGGGACGCCCAGAGCACGATGGCCACCTTGCCCGAGGTGTACCAGGTGCCGTCCAGCCGCTGGTCGTCGTTGCGGCCGGTGACCGACGCCGGGTCGGCCGCGATCGGGGTGAACCCGCCGGCCGCGGCGGCGTCGCGCAAGTAGTCGACGATCGCCTTCGCGCCCTCGGCGTTCTCCGCGGGGATCGCGTAGCCGAGGAACCCGGTGTCCCCGGCCGACGAAGCGCGGTAGACGAGCTGCGTGACGCCGTGCTGCGAGAAGACCTGCGCGGCTTCCTTGGGGTACAGCTTCAGGTCGAGCCCGCGGGCCAGCGACATCGTCGAGCTCTCCGGGTGCTGCATCCCGGGCAGCGGCGGCACCTGGTCCTCCAGCTGCGGCTGGGTCGCGGCGGCGGGCGGCTGCGTCACGGCGGGCGTGAACGACGAGAGGGCGCTGGGCGCCGGGTCGTCGTTGCCCAGCCACATCGTGGCGCCGACGACCATGCCGACCACGACCAGCACGCCGAGCGCGATGAACGGCCAGGTCGGCCGGCCCGAGGAGCCGCCGTCGGTGTCCCACCGGTGCTTGCCCGCCGAGCCGTCCGGTTCGAGCTGCGGCGGGCGCGATTCGCCGCCCGGCGGCGTGATCGGCGGGAACCGGCTGCCCGGGCCCTGCTCGGCCGGTCCGTCGACGCGCAGGTAGCGGGTCGGGGTGATGTCGGCCGGGCTCGGGGCGGTCGTCATGTGGTCGGGGATGGCGGGCACGTGGCTCGTCGAGACCGTCTTCGGCAGCCCGGTCCGCTGCCACGGCGGTGGCGGCAGCGGGACCGCCGGCCGGGGCGACTCCATGCGCTGCGGCGGCGGCACCGGGTGGACGGGCGTGGGGTGGCTCGCGGGGTTCGCGCTCCGCCAGGTTTCACCCGGACGGCGTAGCGGCGAAGGCACCGGTGACGGCACCGTCGAACCGGAGGCCTGCGCGAGCAGCTCATCCCGCTGTTTGCGGTGGTCAGCGGGCTCGATGCGACCCTCGGCAAGCTCCGCGTCGAGACGGCGAAGCTCTTCCTGCCAGCTCATCCAAGGACCCCCATCCACCGTTCGGGGCATCAGTCTGGCACGCGCTGCCGACCTGCGAGGTTGCGGTTTGAGGTTGATCGGCAACGTAGCGCAAGTCGGCCGGTTTCGGGAGTCCCCTCCGCCGTCACCCGTCGAGCGGCCGAAAACTGTCGTACATATGTTCTAAAATTGGCGTTGTCCAGGGGAGATGCCGCCCGCGTCCGCGGGTGGCGTGATGGAGGAAGGCAGGGCCATGGCCTACATCACCCTGTCCACGTTCGTGGGCTACAGCGCGAGTTCCGGTCCGTCGCGGTCGTCGTTCGTCCGGCGGCAGCGGAGGCAGTACGAAGACCCGGCGCGAGCGGCGTTCAACTACTACCGGCGGGCGGCCAACGCGGTGCGGTCCGGCCGGGCGGCGAACCAGGACGAGGTGGCGCTGCGCGCGCTCGTCAACGCCGCCGACGACCGGACGAAGCCGCACTACGCGGCGATAGCCGAGGGCTGGCTGCGGTACCTCGGCCGGAAGACGCCGAGGCTGGTCGAGGTCGGCCGCGGCCGCTGCCGGATCGGCGAGCTGGAGATCGGCGTGAGCCCGCAGATGGGGCTGCGCAAGAGCGACGGCCGCCGCTACGCGACCTGGCTCTACTTCAAGGAGGAGCCGTTGACGAAGTCCTCGGCCCAGCTCGCGCTGTGGGTGCTGGAGCAGGCGATGCCCGACGTCCTGCCCGGCGGCGAGGCGCTGGTGATCGACGTCCGCCGCGCGAAGGAGTACCAGCTCTCCGCCCGTGATCGCGAGCGGCTGAGGCCGTGGGCGCGCAGCGAAGCCTCGGCGTTCCTCACGCTCTGGGACGCCGCCTGAGCCAGGGGAGGCGCCGGGTCGACCCGGCGCCTCCCCTAGCATCGCCCCCGAGCTTTCAGGGGGGCGACGATGAGGGTGGTCGCGGGGCGGTACGCGATCTCGGCCGAGCTCGGCCGCGGCGGGATGGGCGTGGTCTGGCGCGCCGAAGACCGGGTGCTCGGGCGCCCGGTCGCGCTGAAGGAACTGGCCACGCCGCCGGGCACCAGCCTCGACCGCGTCATGCGCGAGGCCCGGACCGCGGGCCGGCTGAACGACCCCGCCGTCGTCACGGTGTACGACGTCGTCAGCGAACAGGGCGCCACGTTCATCGTCATGGAGCTCGTCGTCGCGCCCACGCTCGCCGACGTCGTGGGCCGCGAAGGGGCGCTGGCGAACGACCGCGTCGCCGCGCTCGGCCTGCAGGTGCTCGGCGCGCTCGAAAGCGCGCACCGGGCCGGGATCGTGCACCGGGACGTCAAGCCCAGCAACATCATGGTGCTGCCCGGCGACCGCGTGAAGCTCGCCGACTTCGGCATCGCGCGGGCGATGGACGACCCGGGCCTGACCCAGACCGGCGGCGTCATGGGCTCGCCCGGCTACATGGCGCCCGAGCTGTTCGCCGGCGCCGGCCCGGCACCGGCGTCGGACCTCTGGTCGCTCGGCGCGACGCTGTTCCACGCCGCCGAAGGCCGCGCGCCCTTCCAGCGCACCACCACGGCCGCGACGCTGCACGCGATCATGTACGACCAGCCGGTGCTGGAACGCTGCCGCGGCCCGCTCGCCGAGGCCGTCCGCGGCCTGCTCACGCAGTCCACATCGGACCGGCTGACCGCGGCCGGCGCGCGGCGCCTGCTGGAAACCGCGCGCACGGCGATCACCGACTCGCCGACGCAGGCGGTCGACCCGGCGTCGCTGCCGACGATCGTCTTCGAACCGGTGACCGCGAAGGTCGCCGCGCCGTCACCGACCACAGTGGACTGGGACCGGCCGCGCAAGAAGCGCTTCCCGCTGGTGCTGGCCGGCGTCGCGGCGGCCGTGGTCGCCGCGCTCGGCGCGATCTTCCTCCTCAAGCCGACGGCCTCGACCCCGGTGGCGGACGCGGGCGTGACCTCGGAACCGGCGGCCACCTCGGCGCCGTCGAAAACCGCGTCGCCGAGTCACAAGAAGTCTTCGTCCCCGAGCGCGTCCGCGACCACCACACCGACCACGAGCACCGCGGCGAAGCCCGACCCGGCGAAGGTGCCGCTGATCCGCTTCCACCAGAAGGACGGCGGTCACTTCAGCGGCACGAAGAAGGTCGGCCCGCCGGGCGGCTTCACCAAGGAAGGCATCTTCGGTTCGCTCGTCGCGACGGCCGAGCCGGGGACGCGGAAGTTGTTCGCCTGCAAGGTGAAGGACCAGAAGGACTGGTTCACCTCGCCCGACCAGAGCGGGAAGTGCGAGGGCCAGCAGGCACTCGGCCTGCTGGGGAACATCTACGCCGACCCGCCGTCCGGGGCGAGCGCGCGGGCGCTGTACCGCTGCAACGCGGGCGCGAGCCACTTCGACTCCCTCGACGCCGGCTGCGAGGGCAAGAAGAAGGAGTTCCTGATGGGCTACCTCGTCCTCTGAAGCAGCACGTCGGCGACGAGCTCGGGCCGCGTGACGAACGGGTGGTGCGCCACCGGCAGCTCGACGACCTCGGTCGCCCGCGCGGCGTGCTCCCGCTGCTTCTCGGGCGGTGTCGCGAGATCGTCCCCGCAGACGACGTAGGTCGACGGCTTCCCACGCCACGCCGCCTCGGTGGTCCGCTGGCCGAACACGACCTTGTTCTGTGCGGCGAGCCTCGCCGCGGCCGCCGCGTAGGTGGCGTCGTCGAAGTCCTGGGCGAAGAGCGGCCGCACGAGTTCTTCCCGGACGCTCGCGGTGCCGTCGCCGTGGCTGACGTGCCGCGGCTCGCCGCCGCCGAAGTCCGCGAGCGCTTCGCCGACGTCCGGCAGGAACGACGTCACGTAGACCAGCCGGCGGACCGCGGGGTGGCGGCCGGCCTGTGTGATCACCATCCCGCCGTAGGAATGCCCGACCAGCAGCGCGGGCTCATCGGCGGCGTCGAGCAGCGCGCGAACGGCCGCGACGTCGTCGAAGAGATCACCCCGCGGCTCGGCCTCGCAACTCGGTAAAACGGCCGCTGAGCTGCGCAAACCCCGCCGCGCGAGGAGGTCCGCCGTCGGCCGCCACCACCAGGCGCCGTCCCGGACGAAGGCGCCGTGGACGAAGACGATTCGCATGGTGACAACCTGACAGACTCCACCCGGTCGAGTGACACAGTTCGCGGCGAGCGGACGGGGACTGGACAAACCAGGGGCCGAACACGAAGCTTTCGCGTGTTCTTCTCGCCTGGCCAAACTTCGAGGTCGTAAAAGTGAATGCTGCCTGGGAAGCCGTCTCCCGCGTCGCCGACGAGCCCGCCTGGTACTGGGTGTACGACAAGCTGGCGTTCTGGCCGAGCACCTACGCCCACGCCTGGCCGGGCTTCCGCGAGCCGGCGCCGTCGCGCACCTGGGACCTCTCGCCCGGCGACCTGGACCGCGCTTCGGCCGAGTTCCGCCTCGGCCCGTACGCGGTCGAGGAGCACCAGGTGGCCGCCATCGCGCTGGCCGCGTTCCGCGAGGTCTGCGGCCCGGACGACTGGCTGTGGGCGCTGCACTGGCAGCACCAGTCCTACCGCGTCCGCCCGCACCTGATGACCGACGGCGCCCGCTGGCCGGTGCCGGCCTTCCCGCGCGCGGACTACCACCTGTTCCTGGCCGCCGACTTCTCGTTCGGCACGCTCGGCCACCCGTGGGAGCGCACGCTCTGCGTCTTCGGCGAGAAGCTGGTGCCGGCGTTCGAGCGCCACGGCGAAGGCGTGCTGACCAACGTCCTGCGCCGCGACGGGAAGCCGTCCGCGCTGGCCCGCTGAACCCGGCGTTGATCTCTTGCTACCGTTCTCCGGGTGTTCGAATTCCACGGCTGGGTGACCATCCAGGCGACCGCGAGCGGCGACGACGACGCGGCCCTCCTGGAGCGCCTGGTCGACCGCGTCCACCGCGCGATCCGCGATGCGGGCGACTTCGACCTGATCGACCTCCGCTGGAGCGGGGGCATGCCCATGCTCCACATCGCGGGCTTCGACAAGCACGGCGGCCGCGGCCTGGAACTCCTCGACCTCTTCACGAGGGTCAGTGAACTGGCGGCGGGCTCGTACGGCCTGCTCCACGTCTGGGACGACCAGGACACCGAGCACGACAACGAATTCCGCGTCTACCGCATGGCCCGTGGCCAGGTGACGGAACGCGAAGACCCCCACCTGACCCCGGTCGCCCCGACGGTCCTGGACGTCTACGAGCTGTAGCCACATCGAAACCGCGCCTGAGTAGTACTGCTCAAGACGCCGCGGCCGCCGGACGAGACCGTGGTCACATGACCAAATCCGGAACCACGTCCCCCACCACGACGGCCTTCTACATCCAGGCGGCGCTTTCGTTCGGCCTGGCGCTGGCGGCGGTCGCCGGCGGGATCGCGTACCTCCCGGTCGACGGCTGGGTCCGCGGCTTCCTCGCCCTCGGCATGCTCTACCTGGTCACCTCGACGTTCACGCTCGCCAAGTGCGTCCGGGACAGACAGGACGAGACCTCCGTGGTCTCGCGCGTCGACCAGGCCCGGCTCGACAAGCTCCTCGCCGAGCACGACCCCTACCAAACCCACGCCGTGTGACCCGGGGACGGCGGCCTGTGACAGCGATCACGACCCACGAAAGACTGAAGGCCGCCTCCCCGGGTGAACCTGGGAAACGGCCTTCGATCTTGAGCGGATGACGGGATTCGAACCCGCGACCCTCACCTTGGCAAGGTGATGCGCTACCAGCTGCGCTACATCCGCACTGCCTTGCTGATGGATATAACTCTATACCCTCCCTTCAGTGGGCCGAACGCCGGGTCCCCCGGTGCCCTGACCCGGTGCTTCGGTGTCACAGCTGGCGTACAAGGGGTGACGACGGCTGATTCCCTCCGTATGGTGTCCCCATTCGACCGAATGGGGAGACCTTCGGGGAGGAGGTGCCGGGCCGGATGACCGAGCTGGGCACGGTGCCGCCACCAGCGGCCTCGGAATCCGACGAGCAGGCACTGCTGCAACGGCTCCGCAACGGCGAAGACGCCGCGTTCGGGGAGCTGTTCGAGCTGCACGCCGCCGCCGTCCGCCGGCTCGCGCAGAGCCTGGCCGCCGACCGGTCCGAGGCCGAGGACATCACCGCGGAGACCTTCTTCCGCGTGCTGCAGGCCCTCCGCCGCGGCGCCGGACCCCGCGACTACGTCCGCGCCTACCTGCTCACCGTCGCCCGCCGCGTTTCGTGGGAGTGGCACGGGGCCCGCCGGGACGTCCCGGTCTCCGACGACGAACTCACCTTCCGCGCCGGGGCGGGCGCCGACACGCACGCCCGCGCCGCGGAGCACACGCTGATCACCACCGCGTTCACCAGCCTGCCGGAGCGCTGGCGGACGGTGCTGTGGCAGACCGAGGTCGAGGGCGAGCAGCCCGCCATGGTCGCGCCGCACTTCGGGTTGAGCGCGAACGCCACCGCGGCGCTGGCCCGCCGGGCGCGCCAGGGGCTGCGCGCGGCTTACCTGCAGGCACACCTTTCGGTGAACCGCGGGCCGGACTCGTGCCGCGCGGTCGTCGAGAAGCTCGGCGGGTTCACCGCGGGCAGCGTCACCGGTGCCGAGGCCGAGCGGATCAAGGCGCACCTGCACGGCTGCTCGTCGTGCCGCGCCACCCAGGACGAGCTCCGCGACGTCTGTTCGTCGCTGCGCGCGCACGCCGGCGTGCTGGTGCTGCTGGTGCCCGCCGCCGCGTCGGTCGGCGGCAGCGGGGTGCTGGCCGGGATCGGCACGACGATCAAGGGTGTCCTGGTCGGTTCGAAGGTCAAGATCGGGCTCGCGCTGGCGTCGACCGCCGCCGTGGGTGCGGTCGGGGTCGCGGCCGGTCCGGTGCTGTTCGGGCCGGCGGCGGTCCAGGACGTCGGGCTGACCGGCGGCGCGCCGGAGCTCGTGGTGGTGCCGCCGACCGAGACGCACCACCAGCCGCCACCGCAGCCGCAGCCCGATCCCCGGATCGGCATCGGCGTGCTCAACGGCCGCGGCACGGGGGTCGCCGTGCCGATCCGGCCGCGCGCCGGCGCCGGCGCCCGGCAGCTCGGCGCGAACGAGGTGCCGTCCGTGCCCGCGGGCGACGTCCCGGCCGGGGAAGTCGGCGGCAGCGCTGGCGACGGGCTGACCCCGCGCGAAGACCTCACGTCGTCGACCTTCAGCGCGCCCGACCACCCGGCGACTTCGCCGCGGCTCGACACGACGACGACCCCGGACCTGACGATGACCACCGAATCGAGCGACTCGCCGGAGAGCGCCGAGGTGCCCGAGCTGTCGCCGACCGACGGGTCGACGTTGTCGAAGGACAAGCCGACCGACAGCACCACCGGCACGGCCGAACCGACGACGACGGTGACGCCGACGTCCGGAAAACCGTGCCCGAGCAGCACCTCCGACGTCACTGGTTCGGGCGAACCCGCGGAATCGACGCCGACCGGCTCCGAACAGCCGTGATCCACTTCGCCGGGTGGGATGTCCGATTCCTCCCTCGCGCGGTCGCGGTCGCGCACGGTACCGTTGTGCTGCTCACCCTGCGGGCGGCCCTGGAGGCAACTGAATGAACCGGCTGGTGCGCGGCGAAGACGGCCGCGACTGGGTGGTCCGTGCCCAGATGGAATGGCGTGCGCCGGCGACGGCCGACGACTTCGAGCACGACGTCGCGGGCAGCTACGGCCCCGGCATCGCGATGATCGTGGTGACCGTGCTGCTGGCCGTCATCCTCGTCGTGTGGACGCCGGACCAGGTCAACATCCCCGCGTGGGTGCTGCTCGCGCTGCTGCTGGTGGTGCTGTTCTTCCCCCTGCGGTGGATCCTGCGCCGGCCGTGGACGGTCGTCGCGGAGACCGAGGGCGACGTGACCGGCGACCGGCCGTCCGAGCGCTGGGTCGGCACCATCCGCGGCATGTTCACCGTGCAGGGCGAGGTCAAGAAGATCTCCAAGACCATCCAGCGGCACTCGCTGCCGGACTTCGACGGGCCGCTGCACCCGGTCGAATAGCCAGTACCGGAATTCGGCCGAAGGGGTGAAACTGGGGGCATGCCCGAGCTACCCGAGGTCGAAGCGCTGGCCCACCACCTGCGCGAGAACGCGGTCGGCCAGACGATCTTCCGCATCGATGTCGCATCGCTGAGCGTGCTGAAGACGGCGACCCCGCCGTGGACGGACCTGCACGGCCGCGAGATCACCGGCGCGACCCGGCACGGCAAGCACCTCGACGTCGTCGCCGGCGACCTGCACCTGGTCGTCCACCTGGCGCGCGCGGGCTGGCTGCGCTGGTCCGACGGCCTCGCCGCGGCGCCGCTGAAGCCGGGCAAGGGGCCCATCTCGCTGCGCGTGCACCTCGAGTCCGCGACCGGGCCCGGGTTCGACCTCACCGAAGCGGGCACCAAGAAGGGTCTCGCGGTGTGGATCGTCAAGGACCCCCAGGAGATCGCGAGCGTGGCGCGCCTCGGCCCGGACGCCCTCTCCCTCGACGCGACCCAGCTGCGTGAGCTGTTCGCCGGCAAGAACACCCGCCTGAAGTGGGCGCTCACCGACCAGTCGCTGATCGCCGGGATCGGCAACGCCTACTCCGACGAGATCATGCACCGCGCGAAGCTCTCGCCGTACGCGACGATCGGCAAGCTCGACGACGGCGCGCTGGAGACCCTTGCCGAAGCGATCGTCGAGATCGAGTCCGACGCGGTCAAGCGCTCGGTCGGCCAGAAGGCCGCGCGGCTGAAGGGCGAGAAGCGGTCTGGCCTGCGGGTCCACGCGCGGACCGGCCTGCCGTGCCCGGTCTGCGGCGACACGATCCGCGAGATCTCGTTCGCCGACAAGTCGTTCCAGTACTGCCCGACCTGCCAGACCGGCGGCAAGCCGCTCGCCGACCGCCGGATGTCGCGGCTCCTCAAGTAGCAGATTCGCCCGTTCGGCCGCAGGTGCTGCGCCGGGCGTCGCCGACCGCGGGGCCGAAGGCGGCGAAACCGCGTCCTTCCTGCTGCTTTCGCCGGAAGGGGTGGAACAGGCGCCGCCTCCCGCGTGTTGCGGACAGTGACCGCGAGGGCTCGGTTCCGACTCTCGGTAGGGTCCCATCAACCCTCGGTCATCACAGTTGGACAGAAAGTGGGAACAGGCCTTGCACCCGGTTGGTCGAGCGCAGAGCATGGACGCCGTGTCCGGGTTTCCGCTTGCGCAGATCATCCCGTGGGGTGTCGCGGTACTGCTCCTCGTCGTGGTGATCGTGCTGCTCGTGAAACAGCGCAAGCCGGCCAGCGTGGTGGAGGACGCCATGCTGCAGGCCGTCCACCGGATGTCGAAGGCGGCGCCGAACCTCCGCTCCGGCCTGGACGAGGACGCCGCCGACAAGATCACCACGCAGCTGCTGCAGATGCTCGACTGCGTCGCCGTCGGCATCACCGACAGCGAAGGCACGCTGCTGTCCTGGGACGGCGAGGCCAACGAGCACTACGTCGACCTCGTCGACGCCATCGGCGCGGCCATCCGCAAGCACCGCCGCGAGGTCGTCGCGCACGACCGGATGCCGTGCAACCACCGCGGCACCTGCCGGATGAAGACCGCGGTCATCGTGCCGCTGCTGGTCGAGGGCGAGACCGAGGCGGCGCTGATCGTCGTCGGCCGCACCCGCGGGCGCCTGGTGCAGATGGCCGACGCGGTCGCGCAGTTCGTCTGCACGCAGTTCGAGCTGTCCCGGCTCGACGAGTCGAAGCAGCAGCTCCAGCAGGCCGAGATCAAGGCGCTGCGCGCGCAGATCTCGCCGCACTTCGTCTACAACGCGCTGAACACGATCTCCGCGCTGATCCGCACGGACCCCGAAGAGGCGCGAGAGCTGCTTCAGGACTTCGCCGACTTCACGCGCTACTCGTTCCGGTCGTCGGGCATGTTCACCTCGCTCGCCGAGGAACTGCGCAACATCGACCGCTACCTGACCATCGAGAACGCCCGCTTCGGCGGCCGGCTCGAGGTGCGGATGAAGATCGCGCCCGAGGTGCTCAGCGTCGTCGTGCCGTTTCTGATCATCCAGCCGCTGGTGGAGAACGCGGTCAAGCACGGCCTGGCCAGCAAGCCCAGCGGCGGCTGCGTCACGGTGATCGCGCAGGACCACGGCACCGAGGCGCTGATCAGCGTCGAGGACGACGGCATCGGCATGGACCCGCGGCGGCTCAACGACGTCAAGAACGCGCACAGCACCGGCGCGCACGTCGGGCTCGGCAACATCAGCCAGCGCATGCAACAGGTCTTCGGCAACGACTACGCGGTGATGGTCGAGACCGCGCCCGGCGCCGGCATGAAGGTGACGCTGCGGGTGCCGAAGTTCGTCCCGGGCGTCCGCCCGAACATGCCGGACTACAGCTCGGAGGACGCCGACGTCCCGGCGCAGAGCGGCCCGGCCCAGCTGAACGGCGCCGACAGCGGCGGGGTCAACGGCTCGCGTTCGGGCATCCTCCCCATGGGCTGAGTCCCGGCTAGCCTGGCTTCATGAGCGTTACGAACAAACTGGCTTCGCGGATCCCGGTGCTCGCCGACCGGGTCGAGCGCAAGGACGTCGTGGCCGTGGTGAAGCTGCACGGCGTGATCACGCCGTCGCCGTCGCCGCTGGCCAGGGGCGCGATCAACCTGAACGCCGTCGAGTCGGCCTTGACCAGGGCGTTCGGCCACGAGCGGCTGAAGGCGGTCGCGCTGCTGGTGAACTCGCCCGGCGGCGCGCCGACGCAGTCCGGGCTGGTCGCCGAGCGCGTCCGCCAGCTGGCCGACGAGAAGCAGGTCCCGGTGCTGGCGTTCTGCGAAGACGTCGCCGCGTCCGGCGGCTACTGGCTGGCCTGCGCGGCCGACGAGATCTACGCCCACCGCACGTCCATGGTCGGCTCGATCGGCGTGATCAGCGGCGGCTTCGGCTTCACGGGCCTGCTGGAACGCTTCGGCATCGAGCGCCGCCTGCACACGGCGGGCGCCAACAAGTCGCGCCTCGACCCCTTCTCGCCGGAGAAGCCGGAAGACGTCGAGTGGCTGAAGAAGATGCACACCCAGCTCCACGACCTGTTCGTCGGCTGGGTCAAGGAACGCCGCGGCGACCGCCTGACGGCCGCGGAGGACCTGTTCACCGGAGACGTCTGGCTCGGCGCGAAGGCGCTGGAGCTCGGCCTGATCGACGGCCTCGGCAGCCTCCGCCAGGTCCTCACCGAGCGCTACCCCGACGCGGAGATCTCGGTGGCCGAGCCGAAGCGCCCCTTCCTGGCCCGCCTCGGCGTCGGCGCCCCGGCCGCGGCCTCGGCGGTCCTGGAGGCGGTCACGCAGAAGGCGGCGTGGTCCCGCTTCGGCCTCTGACGAGTGACTTGCGCACACTTCTGAAAAAGTTCGGAATAGTTCCATGGCCACCGAGGTGCAGTGGAGCGAGTTGCAGCGCGATCCCAAGGGTGTCGCTGCGCTCGCCGACGAGGGCGGCGTCCGAGTTCGTCGCCGTGACGGTGCTGCCCTGCTGTTGACCAGGGAGGACAGGGCGCACTCGGCGTCGGAAGGCTCGGTGGCCGCGGCGCGTGCGCTGCGCAACGTGCTGGCTCACCTGCCGTCGGACGTGGCGGCGGCGCTCCTCGACGAGTTCCCCTGGGTCGATGTTCTGCCGGCGGCGGAACAGACGCAGTTCGTCCGCGACTTCGCGCGTGCGTTCCAGGCTTCCGCGGAACCGGGGCAGTGGTCGGTCCTCGCGCAGACGATCACGGAATGGCGCAGCACCGCTGCCATTCACGCTGATCCGGTACTCGCCGGCAAGCTCGGTGGTCCGATCGACGAGGACTTCGGTCCGGTGCCGGGTCCCGCGGAGGCGTGAACGCTGCCCGCAAAACGTGGCGACCGCATCGCGCCGCCCGCGCGGACCGGCGGCTGGGAGGCGCGCTTCGCGACTTCCGAGGCGGCGAAGGGGCGGGAGGCCCTGTGTCAGGCCGCGAGGTCGAACACGTGGGAGGTATGGATCGTCCTACCGAACGGCCGACGGCTCCGGAGAACCCCGCGCGTCAGCACAGGCTGAAGGGTTCTTTCGCCACACGCGAAGTCGGTGGGCGAATGCTTGAGCAGTGGCAGTACGAGGTCACTGGGGGCGGTCGGATCTGGTACTGCCCGGATCCGGCCAGGCCTCTGAACACCGCTGTCCGGTTTGGGTACTTCCGGGCAGAATTTGTGACCTGCATCACCCTTCCCTCGTAACGCCTCTGGCTCCGGGGTGGGGCGTCGGGTCTCCTTGTCGACGGGCTTTGTTGCGATCGGCAACAAATCCGGACGACGAGGAGGTCGTACCCGATGCCCCACTCCCGAAGACTCGCCATCGGTGCCGCGTTCGGCGCCGCGCTCATCGCCATCCCGCTGACCATTCCCGCCGCGGCGTCGATCCCGCCGCCGGAGTCGGGCTGGACCACCGTCTTCGCCGACGACTTCACCGGCAGCTCCGGCGCACTCCCCGCGAGCGCGAACTGGATCATCGACACCGGCCACAGCTACCCCGGCGGGCCCGCCAACTGGGGCACCGGCGAGATCCAGAACTACACCGCCAACCCCGGCAACGTCTCCCTCGACGGCGGCGGCAACCTCCGCATCACGCCGCTGCGCGACGGGTCGGGCAACTGGACGTCGGCGCGGATCGAAACGCAGCGCACGAACTTCAAGCCGCCGGCGGGCGGGGTCATGCGGATCGAGAGCCGGATCCAGATGCCGAACGTCACCGGCGCCGCCGCGCTCGGGTACTGGCCCGCGTTCTGGGCGCTCGGCGGCCCGTACCGCGGCAACTGGTGGAACTGGCCCGCCGTCGGCGAGTTCGACATCATGGAGAACGTCAACGGGATCAACTCCGTCTGGGGCGTCCTGCACTGCGGCGTCAACCCCGGCGGCCCGTGCAACGAGACCACCGGCATCGTCGCCAACCGGGCGTGCCCCGGCAGCAGCTGCCAGTCGGCCTTCCACACCTACCGCTTCGAATGGGACGCGAGCACCAGCCCGCAGGTGTTCCGCTGGTTCGTCGACGGCCAGCAGTTCCACTCGGTGAGCCAGAACCAGGTCGATGCCACGACCTGGGCGAACATGACCACTCACCAGGGCTACTTCGTGTTGCTGAACGTCGCCATCGGCGGCGCGTTCCCGAACAACAACTCCGGCACCACGACGCCGGGGCCGGGGATCGTGCCCGGGCACCCGATGGTCGTCGACTACGTCACCGTCACCACGCGCGGCGGGAGCACGACCACGACCCCGCCGACCACGACCACGCCGCCCGGGAACGGCGGCAGCGCGTACAGCACCATCCAGGCCGAGGCGTACAGCCAGCAGAACGGCCTCGCGAAGCAGACGACCACCGACACCGGTGGCGGCCAGAACATCGGGCCCGCGGGCAACGGCGACTGGGCGCTCTACCCGAACGTCGACTTCGGCGGCTCCGCCGCGACCAACTTCCAGGCGCGGGTGGCGTCCGGCGCCGCGAACGGCGTCAGCGGATTGGTGGAAGTGCGGCTGGACAGCCTCGCCAACGCGCCCATCGGCAGCTTCGCCGTCGGCAACACCGGCGGCTGGCAGAGCTGGCGGACCGTCCCCGCCAACATCAGCGCGGTCACCGGGGTGCACAACGTGTACGTGACGTTCACGAGCGGCCAGCCCGCCGACTTCGTGAACCTCAACTGGTTCACGTTCGTGCACTGAGACAGGAGGGACCCGCGGGCGGGGCCGTCCGCGGGTCGTCCCACTTCAGGCAGACGGGGGCTGGACATTGCACTCGGCAATGGGCAGGATGCGTTTCACTGTGAGTGCTCACGATGACACCCGGAAACTCGTGGTCCTGGCTGTGGACGACGAGCCGAACGGTCTTGACGAACTCGTCCACTGCCTGCGCAACAGCCCGCACGTGGCGAAGGTGTTCCCGGCGATCGACGCCTCCGAGGCGCTTCGGTTGCTGTCCACCGACGACCCGCGGCTGCGCGAGCGCAAGGACCGCGGCCTGCCGATCGTCGACGCCGTCTTCGCGGACATCGACATGCCCGGCCTGTCCGGCATGGAGATGTCCCGCGTGTTCGCCGCGCTCCGGCCGTCGCCCGCGCTGGTCTTCGTCACCGGGCACGCCGAAGAAGCGGTCAACGCCTTCGACCTCGGTGCGCTCGACTACGTGCTCAAGCCGTACCAGCAGGACCGGCTCGACCGCGCCATCACGCGCGTGATCGACAAGCTGGCCTCCGCCGCGGCGCCCCCGCCCGGCGCGCTGGGCGGCGAGCCGGTGAAGAACGACGACGAGGTCATCCCGGTCGAGCTGGCCGGCACCACCAAGCTCATCCCGCGCTCGTCGGTCCGCTGGGTCGAGGCGCAGGGCGACTACGCGCGGCTGTTCACGACCGAAGGCAGCCACCTGGTCCGCATCCCGCTGGCGCAGCTCGAGGAACGCTGGGAGAAGGCCGGCTTCGTCCGGATCCACCGGTCGTTCCTGGTCGCGCTGCCGCTGATCACCGAACTGCGCATGGGCCAGGGTGGCTACCAGGTCGTGATCGGCAACGAGGAGAAGGTGCTCCCGGTGAGCCGGCGGCACACCCGCGCGCTGAAGGACCGGCTGGTCGGTTCGGGCCGGAACGGCTGACCAGGGCCCGGTCATGACCGACGACTTCTACGAGCGCCGCGCGAACGGCGTCCGCGAACCGGATCCGACGCTCGGCAGGCGGGCCCGCCAGCGGCCCCTGCCGCAGCCCACCGAGCGGGCCGTCGTCGAATCCCTGCCGCCCGCGCCGGAACCGGAGAAGCAACCGAAGCCGGAGCACCACGCGAAACCCAAGCGGGAGCGGGTGATCCTGGCCGACCCCCGGCGCGCCGGCGGCACCCTGCGCGCCCGCGTCGAGCTGGAAGAGCAGACCAGCTGGGGGAAGCTGCTCGTCCGCGACCACCTGGTGAAGGTACAGCTGCGGACAGCGGTGCTGCTGGCCCTGCTGGTCGTCGCCGTGTTCGGTTCCCTGCCGGTGCTGTTCTACCTGGTTCCCGGGTTTTCCCGGGCGAGCCTGGGCGGCATCCCGGTGGCCTGGCTGATCCTCGGCGTGCTGCCGTTCCCGTTCTTGTTCGGCGTCGGAATCTGGTACAACCGGCTGGCCGAACGCAACGAGCGCGCGTTCGTGGACATGATCGAGAACTAGTTCCGCACCGAGTCGTGCGAGGATTCCCCCGTGCAGCTGAACCCGTGGGCCTTGACCGGCATCGTGCTGGTCGCCGTGGTGACGTTCTTCATCGGGCACCGCTCCGCGCGTTCGGCCACGAGCACGCACGACTTCCTGGTCGCCCGCCGCACCGTGCGGTCCCGCCGCAACGCCGCCGCGATCTCCGGCGAATACCTGTCGGCGGCGTCGTTCCTCGGCATCGCCGGGATCGTGCTCAAGGACGGCGCCGACGCGCTGTGGTTCCCGATCGGCTTCACCGCGGGCTACCTCGCCCTGATGCTCTTCGTCGCGGCGCCCCTGCGGCGCTCCGGTGCGTACACGCTGCCTGACTTCGTCGAAATGCGGCTCGGCTCGAAGGGCCTGCGCCGGTTCTCGACGGCGTTCGTCGTGTTCATCGGGATCCTCTACATGGTCCCGCAGCTGCAGGGCGCCGGCCTGACGCTGGCGACGATCCTCCCGGTGCCGGTCTGGGCGGGCGCGATCGCGGTGATGGTCGTGGTGGCGATCAACGTGATCGCCGGCGGCATGCGCGCGATCACCGTCGTCCAGGCCTTCCAGTACTGGCTCAAGCTGTTCGCCATCGCGGTGCCCGCGTTCGTGCTGTGCATGGTCTTCTTCGCCGGCGGTGGCCCGGACGGCTTCCGCCCGCTCGGCGCGGCCGCGCCGCCGGTGTTCACCAGCGACACCACGGTGTCCGTGCAGACCGACGTCACGCTGCACGTCACGTCGGACACCTTCCTGTACGCCTACGGGCGCACCGACAACGGGCCGGCGGCCGGGCCGACGCACTGGACCCCGCTGGCCCCGCACGTCGTTTCCGAAGGCACGACGCTGAAGTTCCTGGCCGGCACGCCGGTGCCGGTGGTCAGCGATTCGGTCGCGGAGAACGCGAACTGGCTGCACCCGGGGTCGGGCAGCCTCACCGACCTGCTCCAGACGTACTCGCTGATGTTCGCGACGTTCCTCGGCACGATGGGCCTGCCGCACGTGCTGGTCCGCTTCTACACCAACCCCGACGGCAAGGCCGCGCGCCGCACCACCGTCCACGTCCTGCTGCTGCTGGGCCTGTTCTACCTGTTCCCGACGCTACTGGGCGCGCTGTCCCGGATGTACGTCCCGGAGCTGCTCGTCACCGGCAAGACGGACGCGGCGATCCTGCGGCTGCCGTCGGCGATCCTGCCGGGTGTCGGCGGGCAGATCCTCGGCGCGGTCACCGCGGCCGGCGCGTTCGCCGCGTTCCTCTCCAGCACGTCCGGGCTGCTGGTGAGCGTCGCCGGGGTGGTGTCGACCGACCTGCTGCCCGGCCGGGTGCGCGACTTCCGCGTGGCGACCGGGCTGGTCGCGCTGTTCCCGATCGCGCTGGCGCTCGCGCTGCGGTCGGAGGACATCTCGCTGTCGATCGGGCTGACGTTCGCGCTCGCCGCGTCGACGTTCAGCCCGCTGCTGGTGCTGGGCATCTGGTGGCGCAAGCTGTCCTGGCCCGGCGCGCTGGCCGGGATGTTCGTCGGCGGCGGGCTGGTGGTGGCCGCGCTGGTCGTCAACGTCGTGAGTGGCTACACCGGCGGCTGGGCACCGTGGTTCGTCAACCAGCCGGCGCTGATCACGGTCCCGGCCGCGTTCGTCACGACGTACTTCGTCAGCCGCGCGACCGGCTACGGCCGCCCGGAGCACGTCCACGACATCATGCTGCGGCTGCACGCGCCCGATCCGCTCGGCTTCATGCGGGACAGGGCGGTCGCGCGATTCGGACAAGCCGAAGAAAAGACGCGAATCGCCGGCCGGGGACGGCATCGCAAGTAATGCGCTGACAGTCAGTAAGAAATTGATACCCGATCGAGGGATTACGAACTACACGGTCGACCCATACGTTCCGTTGGTTTCTACCAGCAAGAAATATGGGAAGGTGGAGATCCGCCGTGGGCAGCACCGAACAAGACGTCGGTGGCGCGGAGCCGCAGACCGACTGGGAGCAGATCCAGGGGAGTCCCGAATTCACGGACCTGCGCCGCCGGTTGCGGGTGTTCGTGTTCCCGATGACCGCGCTGTTCCTGCTCTGGTACCTGCTGTACGTGCTTCTCGCGGACTACGCGCACGGGTTCATGAGCACCAAGCTGTTCGGGAACATCACCGTCGGCCTGGTCTTCGGCCTGCTGCAGTTCGTCTCGACGTTCGTCATCACGGGCTTGTACGTGCGCTACGCCAACCGGAAGCTCGACCCGGTCGCCGACGGGATCCGCGCCGAAATCGAAGGGGAACCGCGCCGATGAACCTCGCGGCGGGCGTGGAGGGCAGCAACTCCACCCTCAACATCATCATCTTCCTGGTCTTCGTCGCGATCACGCTGGTGATCGTGTTCCGGGCCAGCCGGAACACCAAGACGGCGTCGGACTACTACGCCGCCGGGCGCGCCTTCACCGGCCCGCAGAACGGCATCGCGATTTCCGGCGACTACCTTTCGGCGGCGTCGTTCCTCGGCATCGCCGGCGCCATCGCGATCAACGGGTACGACGGCTTCCTCTATTCGATCGGTTTCCTGGTCGCGTGGCTGGTCGCGTTGCTGCTGGTCGCGGAACTGCTGCGCAACACCGGCAAGTTCACGATGGGCGACGTGCTCGCGTTCCGCATGAAGCAGACGCCGGTGCGCGCGGCGGCCGCCGTTTCGACGCTGGCGGTTTCGTTCTTCTACCTGCTGGCGCAGATGGCCGGGGCCGGTGGTCTGGTCAACCTGCTGCTCGGCATCGAAGGCGAGGCCGGGCAGGACGTCGTGATCGCCGTCGTCGGCGTGATCATGATCCTGTACGTGCTGATCGGCGGGATGAAGGGCACCACCTGGGTGCAGATCATCAAGGCCGCGCTGCTGATCGTCGGCGCGTTCGCGATGACGCTGTGGGTGCTCGGCAAGTACGGCTTCAACCTGTCCGACCTGTTCCAGGCCGCCGTGGACAAGGGCGGCAAGGGCGGGGCGGCGCTGCTCGACCCGGGCAAGCAGTACGGCAAGACGGGCACGACCAAGCTCGACTTCCTGTCGCTGGGCATCGCGCTCGTCCTCGGCACCGCCGGCCTGCCGCACGTCCTGATGCGCTTCTACACCGTGCCGACCGCCCGCGACGCGCGCCGCTCGGTGGTCTGGGCGATCGTGCTGATCGGCGTGTTCTACCTGTTCACGCTGGTACTCGGCTACGGCGCGGGCGCGCTCGTCGGGCCGGACAAGATCTCGAAGGCACCCGGCACGACGAACTCGGCGGCGCCGCTGCTGGCGCTCGAACTGGGCGGCCCGGTGCTGCTCGGGTTCATCTCCGCGGTCGCGTTCGCGACGATCCTCGCGGTGGTGGCCGGCCTGACCATCACGGCGTCGGCGTCGTTCGCGCACGACGTCTACGCCAACGTGATCAAGAAGGGCCAGGTCTCCACCGGCGGCGAGGTGAAGGTCGCCCGGATCACCGCGCTGGTGATCGGCGCGCTGGCCATCGCGGGCGGCATCCTCGCGAAGAGCCAGAACGTGGCGTTCCTCGTGGCGCTCGCGTTCGCCGTGGCGGCGTCGGCGAACCTGCCGACGATCCTGTACTCGCTGTTCTGGAAGCGGTTCAACACCCAGGGCGCGCTGTGGTCGATCTACGGCGGCCTGCTCGTCACGATCGTGCTGATCGTCTTCTCGCCCGCGGTGTCCGGCAAGCCGGTGGACGCCAAGACGGGCAAGAGCGCGTCGATGATCCAGGGCGTCGACTTCCACTGGTTCCCGCTCGACAACCCGGGTCTCGTCTCGATCCCGGCCGCGTTCCTGCTCGGCTGGCTGGGCACGGTGCTGTCGAAGGAGCGCAACCCGAAGAAGTACGCGGAGATGGAGGTGCGCGCGCTGACCGGCGCGGGTGCCGAGAAGGCCGTTACGCACTGACCGCTTTGCGGGGGCGTCCACCTCACGCGCGGGCAACGCCCCCGCATGGCAGCATGGAGATCGTGGTGAGCCCTGCTGAACTGCCGACCGCCGAGGTCCGCGACCTGCCCAAGGACGGCCTCGTGCTGCTCGACGTCCGCGAAGACGACGAGTGGGCCGCGGGGCACGCGCCCGGCGCCGTGCACATCCCGATGGGGGAGCTGCCCGCCCGCGTCGGCGAGCTGACCGACCTCCCCGACGACCAGCCGATCCACGTGATCTGCCGCAGCGGCGGCCGGTCCGCTCGCGCGGCCGCGTGGCTCAACCAGAGCGGCTGGGACGCGGTGAACGTCGCCGGCGGCATGGGGGCGTGGCAGCGGGAAGGCCGGCCGATGGTCGGCGAGCACCCCGGCATCGAACCCGAAGTGATCTAGCCTTGCAGCCGGGTCCGCCTCCCCCTCCTGGGTACTGGCCTCGCCAGGCCCCGCCGCCGTCCGCCCAGCAGCTGCAGGGCCGGACGCTGGCCGCCCAGCCGGAGCCGTACCCGTACCACCGCCGCCCGTCCCACCGGCCGAAGCTGCGCTGGGTGGCCACCCCGCCGCCCGGCGCGTGGCCGCGGCGTCGCGTGGTGGTGCCCGAGCGGTACCTCGGCCCGCCGTCGTACCCCGTCCCGCCGCGCTGGGGCTTCCCGAACCTGGTCTGGCGCCGCCCGACGTCGGTGCCCGGCACGGCGTCCGACGAGATCCGCCCGATCGACCGCGTGCCGGTGCTCAGCCGCAGCCTGCTCGCCGTCCTGTTCGGGTTCGCCGCGCTCGCCGTGGTCGCCGCCGGCGCGGAGATCTGGCGGTACGTGCTGCTCGTGCAGGGGCGCGAAGCCGCGCTGTCCCGCTCGGTGGTGGCGTTCTCCGACGGGTTCGTGCTCACCGCGGGCCTGCTGGCCTCGATCCTCGCGCTGCTGCCGGCCGGCCTGTCGCTGTGGTGGCTGCTGGTCGCGCGCCAAGCGGCGGCCGACGTCTCGGGCGACGACCCGCCGCGCCCGGTGTGGCAGGTGCTCGTCGGCGTGCTCGTGCCGGTGGCGAACCTGCCGATGGCGCTGTCGGTCGTCGGCGAGCTGGAGCACGCGGTGCTGGGCCGCTCGCGTGACGTCCGCCCGAAGCCGTCGCGCCAGGTGCTGGTGTGGTGGGGCGGCTGGCTCCTGAACTGGGTGCTGCTCGGCGTGTCGATCGTGTGGCGCTTCCGCGACGACGTGCAGTCGATGGCCGACAGCGTCGTGCTGGTCGCGCTGACCGACCTGGCCGCGGCCGCGCTCGCCGTGGTGACCGCGCTGGTGGTCCGGCGGTTCACGGCCCTGCTGGCGCCGTCGGACGCGCGGGCCGTGCGCTCGATGCGCGTGCTCAAGGTGGCCGGCGCGCCCGAGCCCGAGCTGCGGACCGCGCGGCCGGCCGGGGCGGCGCGCTAGTAGCCGCCGAAGACCGGTTCCAGCTGGTCGAAGGCCTGTTCCGCGACCGGCCACAGCTCGTCGACGATCGCTTCCCCGTTCTCCAGCGTCCGGTCGAGCACCTCCTGGAAGAGCACGCGCAGCAGGGTGGTGAGGTGCGCGGCGGCGAGCACCGGGGGCAGGTCCTCGCCGGGGTGGCGGCGGACCAGCAGGTCGGCGAGGTTCGCTTCGCGCTCGCGGTGCATTTCGTGCAGCGCGTTCGTCAGGACCGGGCTCTCCTTGATCATCCGCACGAAGCCCGGCCCGGAGAAGCCGACCAGTGCGTGCCGGGCGCCCAGTGCTTCGAAGTAGAGCTCGCGGGTGTCGTGGAAGGCGCTGTCGCGGATCAGCGACGACGGCCACGCCGTGAAGTCCGCCCGGATGTCGAAGACCAGGTCTTCCTTGCGCGGGAAGTGGTTCGTGACGGTCATCTTGGCCACGCGCGCCTCGGTGGCGATCTCGGCGATCGTCACGTCCTCGAAGCCGTTGCGGATGAACAGCCGGGTGGCCACGTCCGAGATGGTCTTCCTGGTCTCGTGCTTCTTCTGGGCACGGAGTCCCTCGCTCATGCCCGTCACCCTACTGGGTCGGACCCAAGATTGTGCTTGACCCAACGAGTGGGTCGGACCTAATCTGAGGTTCGACCTAACGAAGGGGGGGTGGGCATGACGACGGCAGTCCGGCCGGACGCGGCGCTGTGGCGGCTCGGCGGGGTCCTGATCATGGGCGCGGTGCTGTCGATCCTGGACGCGACGATCGTGACCGTCGGGATCGACTCGATCGCCCGTGACCTGGAGAGCCCGCTGACCACGGTGCAGTGGGTGGCGAGCGCGTACCTGCTGGCGGCGTCGGTGGCGATCCCGCTGTCGGGCTGGCTGACCGACCGCTTCGGCGGCCGCGCGGTGTGGCTGACCGCGGTGGCCCTCTTCACGGCCGGCACGCTGCTGTGCGGCTTCGCCTGGTCGGCGCCGGCGCTGATCGCGTTCCGGGTGCTCCACGGACTGGGCGGCGGGCTGATGCAGCCGGTCGGCCAGGCGGTGTTCGCGCAGGCCGCGGGCCCGGCGCTGGGCCGGATGATCGGCGTGATCACCCTCCCGGCGACGGTGGCCCCGGTACTGGGCCCGATGCTCGGCGGTGCCCTGGTGGCGGACTTCGGCTGGCGCTGGATGTTCTTCGGCATCGTCCCGCTGGGCGTGGCGACGTTCCTGTTCGCCCGCCGGCTGCTCCCGGCCCCGGAGCCCGGCGGCGTCCGCGCACCGCTCGACGTGGTCGGCATCGTGCTGCTGTCGCCGGGTCTCGGCGCGCTGGTCTACGGCTTGTCCGAGGGCGTCCTCGTGGCCGCGGCGGCGGGCGCGGTGCTGTTGCTGGCGTACGGCGTCCACGCGGCCCGGACGCCGTCGCCGGTGCTCGACCTGACGCTGTTCCGGAACCGCGGGTTCGCGGTGGCGAGCGCGAGCACGTTCCTGCTCGGGGCGTCGCTGTACAGCTCGATGCTGCTCTTGCCGCTGTACTACCAGCAGGTCGAGCAGGCGAGCGCGTTGCGCGCCGGCCTGCTGCTGGCACCCCAGGCCCTGGGCTCGGCGGCGGTGATGCTCGCGGGCGGGCGCCTCTTGGCCCGCTTCGGCCCCCGCCGGATGATGCTGACCGGCATCGGGCTGTCGGTGCTGGGCACGATCGCGTTCACGCAGCTCGGCGCCGAGCCGGGCGGCCTCCTCCTGACGGCGTCCCTCCTGATCCGCGGCGCCGGCCTGGGCGCGGCGACGACCCCGGGCATGACAACCCTGTACGGCTCGCTGGAGCGCTCCCGCATCCCGCGCGCGGCCAGCGCGTTCAACGTGGTCAACCGCATCGGCGGCTCCCTCGGCACGGCCCTGCTGGCCGCGATCCTGCACCACGCACTGACCGCGTCGGCACCCCCGGCGGCGTTCGGCACGACGTTCACGTGGGCGTTGGCGCTGTCGGTCCTGACCCTGATCCCCGCCGCCTTCTTCCCCCGGAGGAGCCCCCGATGAAGCTTCGCCTCCTGGCCGTCCACGCCCACCCCGACGACGAATCCAGCAAGGGCGCGGCCACCTTGGCCCGCTACGCCGCCGAAGGCGTCGACGTCCTGGTGGCCACCTGCACCGGCGGCGAGCGCGGCGACGTCCTGAACCCGGCCGTCGACACCGAGGAGACCCGCGCGAACCTCCCGGCGATCCGCCGCCGCGAAATGGCGGCCGCCGCCGAGATCCTCGGCGTCCGCCACCGCTTCCTCGGCTTGACCGACTCCGGCCTGCCGGCCGAAGGCGAGCCCTTGCCCGAAGGCAGCTTCGCGGCCCTCCCCCTGGCGGAGGCGGCGGCCCCGCTGGTCGCGCTGATCCGCGAGTTCCGCCCCCACGTACTGATCACGTACGACGAAACAGGCGGCTACCCCCACCCGGACCACATCCGCACCCACGAGGCGACCGTCGAAGCCTTCACCGCCGCGGCCGACCCCGCCCGCTACCCGGGCACGGGAGCCCCGTGGCAACCGCAGAAGCTGTACTACCAGGCAACCTTGAGCCGAGCGTGGTTCGTCGCCCTCCACGAGGCCACCCTGGCCGCCGGCCTCGAGTCCCCGATGACCGAGGTCCTGGCGGAACTCCCACCCGAGGACACCCTGACGGTGACAACCCGAATCCGCTGCGAGGCCCACTTCGCCACCCGCGACAAAGCCCTCCTGTCCCACACCACCCAGGTCGACCCGGCCCACCCGTTCTTCGCCCACTCACGCGAGATCGAGCGAGAAGCCTGGCCGTACGAGGACTACCACCTGGCCCACCCCACCCCAGGCCCCGAACCGGAGGACGACCTCTTCGCAGGAGTCACCCCATGACCGCGGCCCCTCCCAGCTCAGCCACCCGCGCCCGCCCCGGGCTCGCCTCCGCCGGCCAAGCGCAGGCCCGCCGGCCCCGGCCCCAGCACCTTCGGCCGCTGCTCGGCCTGGTCTCGTGCGCCACCCCGGCTTGCTTCAGCCGGCCAACTGTGGGCCCGTCGGTTGCGGTTCCCGCGCCGTCGGCCGCTGCTCGGCCTGGTCTCGTGCGCCGCTCCGGCTTGCTTCAGCCGGCCAAGCGCAGGCCTGCCGGCTCCGGCCCCGGACACCGTCGATCGCCGCCCTGCCCAGCCCAGGGGCCGGCTTCGGCTCCCGCCGTGTCGATCGCTGCCGGGCCCGGTTTCGCGTGCGCCGCCCCGGCTCGCGTCGAGCGGCTCGGTCAGGCGCGGGCCCACCGGCTCCCGGCACCGTCGGCAGCTGCCCGGCCCGCCCGGTCCGACCTGCCCCGCTTCAGCCGACCAACCGCAGGCCCGCCGGTTCCGGTTCCCGCACCCTCGGCCGCCGCACCTCAGCTCACACCGTGACCCGCAGCTCCTTCAACCCGCGAATCACGAACTCCGGCCGCCGCGGCGGTGCCTCCACCAACCGCAACCCCGGCAGCTTCTCCGCCAAAGCACTCAGCGCGGCCGCGATCTCCACCCGAGCCAACGGAGCCCCCACGCAATAGTGAATCCCCAGCCCGAAACCCAAATGGGCATTCGGCGTCCGCCCGATGTCCAGCCGGTCCGGCTCGTCGAACACCTCCGGGTCCCGCGCCGCGGCGCCCAGCAGCGCCCCGATCTTCTGGCCCTCCGAAACGGCGTACCCGCGGATCGTCACGTCCTCGGTGGCCGTCCGCTCGAACAGCTGCAGCGGAGCGTCGAACCGGATCAGCTCCTCCACGCACGAATCCAGAAGGGACGGTGAGGCCAGCAGGCGCTCCCACTCCGCCCGGTGCGTCAGCAGCGCCGTGATGCCGTTGCCGAGGACGTTCACCGTCGCTTCGTGGCCCGCCATCAGCAGCAGCACCGCGGTGGCCACCAGCTCGTCGGGCGTCAGCTCGCTGCGCAGGAGGTCGCTGATGATGCCGTCGCCCGGGGCCGAAGCGCGGGCCGAAGCCACCGACCGGACGTACTCGACGAACTCGGCGGAGGCCTGCTCGGCGGCGTCGCGGTCCGACTCCGGGCGCCCGAACTCGTACATCTTCACGATGGCGTTGGACAGCTCGACCATCCGCGGGCCGTCCGACCCGGGCACGCCGAGCAGCTCGGCGATCACCGCGACCGGCAGGGGCTGGGCCAGGTGCTCGAGCAGGTCCGCGCTGCCGTCGGCGGCGATCGCGGCGGCCAGGTCGTCGACCATGTCGGCGGCCAGCGAAGCGACCATCGGGCGCAGGCGCTGGACGTGGCCGCGGCCGAAGGCGCCCGCGATCAGGCGGCGGAGACGGGTGTGCGCGGGCGGCTCGTTCTCCAGCAGGGAGTTGCGGTGCAGGAGGTTGAACGACGCGAACCGCTCCAACGGCTGGGCGTCCTGCCAGATCCGGCCCAGGCCGCGGTGGCGCAGGACCGCCGACGAAGCCGCGTGCGACACCGCGACGGCCATGCCGAGGCCCTCGTGGAAATGGACGTCGCCTTGGGTGCGGAGGGCGGCGAAGGCCGGGTACGGGTCTTCGAGGAACTCGGGATCGCGGGGGTCGAACACGTCGCGAGACTAACCCTTCGATAGCGTTCCAGGCCGAGCCAGAGGAGGCAGCAGTGGGCAAGGGCGCGCGCAAGAAGGGTCCCAAGCAGGCGTCGGACCGCAAGCCGAAGGTGCGCGACGTCTTCGTCGGTCAGCCGTTCGAGGGGCTGGCGGCGGAGCCCGAGCTGATCGCGCTGCGCGAGTTCGTGCCGTCCGCGACCGCCAAGCTGACCCTCGCCGACGGCGGGGACGTCACGCTCGGCACGGTGCTGCCGATGGCGGCCGCCGCGTTCGTGCGGTCGGACGGGGAGCGCTACCTCGGCCTGCAGGTCCAGACCCGCTCCTCCGACATCAGCCGTGACCTCGGCCGGTCGCTGAAGTGGCTGCTCGACGCCAAGGAGGGCGACGTCCTCGGGGTGCCGGACACGACCACGCCGCCGGCCGCCGACGAGCACGCGCGGCTGCAGGACCTGCTGGCGCCGGGTGCCGAACTGGACGTCACGCTGCACACCGACTTCGCGTGGTGGCTGCCCGAGGACGCCGACGCCACCGGGGACGTCGCGGTGTCGCTCGAGCGCGCGAACGCCGCGATCATGCCCACCGAGCGGCTCGGCGCGGGTGCCTACTGGGTCCTCGCCGGCGAGAAGGCGCACCTGCGCTGGGTGCGTCCGGAGCCGGAGAACCTGCTGCTCCAGGCGCTGGCGCGGCTGTCCGCGGCCGGTGAGCTCGGGCTCGGCGAGGGCACGCGGTACGCGGGCTCCTTCCGGGCGCACGGCCTGCTGGTCCCGGTGTGGGACCTCGACCCCGAGGCCCACGCCCGTGAGTGGGCCGAGGCGAAGGACGCCCTCGGTGCCCGGCTCGAGACGGCGCTCAAGTCGCTCGACGACGAGCCGCTGAACGCCGCCGAGCGTCGGGCGCGCGACGGGCTCATCGGCCGTCAGCTCACCCTGCGCTGACCGGCGCTCACCGGGTGGTCGACCACTCGGTGAGCGTTCAACCAGGGCTTTTGTGGCGCACGAGACACCGCCGACCGAACGCGCCGGTGGGACGATTCTCGGCGTGATACTCCACATCTGCGGGGCGGCCGACTGGGCCGAAGTGGGCGAGGGCGGGGAGTACCGGCCGCCGTCGCTGGACGACGTCGGGTTCATCCACTGCTCCGACTTCGGCACGGCGCACCTGCCGGCCAACGCGCTCTACCGGGGCCGCACCGACCTGGTGCTGCTCGAGATCGACCCGGGGAAGGTCGGCGTCCCGGTCCGCTGGGAGGACGGCGAGCCGCCGCACCCGGCCGGGGTCTGGTTCCCGCACGTGTACGGTCCGCTGCCGCACGCCGCGGTCGTCGGTGTGCACGAGTTCGGCGAGGTGGACGGCGGCGGTTTCCGGCTGCCGTCCTCGCTCGCGCACCGCTGACGTGGGCAGATCGAACCGCCCGGATTCGGGCGGCAACGCAGGCAACCTGAGGGGGCTGTGATGCGTGTTGGGGGAGAAAGCGACTCGGCTTCTGGCTATCCGACCCCGATGGGAGGCGATACGGTGACCGCTGCGGCACCAGTCCTCACCGGGGGAGAGACCTGGGTGACCAGCGCAGGCCGAGGGAGGGCCGCGACGTTGGCGGGCGAGTTCACCGACTTCGGCGACTTCGTGCAGGCCACCCTGCCGGGGCTGCTGCGGTACGGCCACGCGCTCACCGGCAACCCGCACGACGCGGCCGACCTCGTGCAGACCGTGCTGGAGAAGATCGGCTCGCGCTGGCACCACGTGCACGAGAAGACCGGTGACCCGCTGGCCTACGTCCGCCGGTCGATGGCGAACGCGCACGTCAGCCGCTGGCGTCGGACGCGCCGCGAGAACCTGGTTGCCGACCTGCCGGACACCACGCCGCACGTGCCGGCCGACCCGTTCGAGCACGAGCCGCTGTGGCGTGCCTTACGGACGCTGCCGCCGCGACAACGCGCGGTGATGGTGCTGCGTTACTACGAAGGTCTCTCGGAAGCGGAGATCGCCGGGGCCCTCGGCGTCACGCAGGGCACCGTCAAGAGCCAGGCCAGCAAGGCGATCACGTCGCTGCGGACGAAACTCAAGGCGACCGGCAACGAAGGCGAAGGGAGTGACGCGGGTTGAACATCTCCGAGGAGGAGCTGGAACAGCGCCTGCGCGCGATGTTCGCCGATGAGCGGCTGGACCTGCCGCCGCCGGCGGAAGCGGGCGCGGCCATCGTCGCCGGTGCGGGACGCCGTCGGCGCCGGCGCCGGAACCTGCAGGCCGTCACCGGTGTCGCCGCGGCCGTGGTCGTCGTCTCGGCCGGGCTGACCATGGTGCGGATCCACACCGAGGACGGCACCGCGGTGATGTCCGCCGACGGGACCGACATCAGCGTCAAACCGCCCGAGAACCTGACCCAGGGACATCCGGCGCAGCCGCCGGCCCCGGCGCCGACCGGCACCCAGAGCATCGAGGTTTCCGTGCCGCCGGGCACGCCGACGTCGACGCCGTCGCGATCGTCGTCCTCACGCCCGCCGACGGCCTTGCCGAGCGTCTCGACCGGTCCGCTGCTCGCGGCCGACGGCTTCGGCCGGCTCAAGCTCGGCATGTCGGAGGCCGAGGTCACCGCGCAGGCCGTCACGCTCAGCGAGGCGCAGGCCGGGGCGAGCTGCACCGTCTACAAGGCGGATGGCGGCGGGGTCCCCGCCACCGCGAGCGTCGTCATTTCGAAGGCGGTCGGGCTGGTCGTCGTCACCCCGGACGTCGTCGCGCACACCGCCGAAGGCATCGGCGCCGGAGCCACCAAGGAGCAGGTGCTCGCTGCCTACCCGGCGGCCAAGGACGAGACCGGTGGCGTCGTCGCCCCGGCGAGCGCGACGGCCGACTACCACTTCCTGCTCGGTGCCGCCGGAGTCGCCCAGACGAGCTTGATGAGCGTCAACCAGGACTGCGCCGGCTGATCGGCCGGCCGCATGCGGAAGCCCGGGCTATCCACAGGGGGAGAGCCCGGGCTTCCGGTTTTCTCGTGGTGGGAGCGAAGCTCTTAGAGCGCGCCGCCGGCCACGGGCGGCATCTGCGCGTCGGCGCCGCTGTCACCGACCGACTCGCGGTGGAGGTGGTTCTCGACCTCGAACAGGTTGCCGTTCGCGCGCTTGACGACGTTCAGCAGCGTGCTCATCTGGGAGATCTCTTCGACCTGTTCCTTGAGGAACCACTGCGTGAACTGCTCGCTGATGTAGTCCTCTTCGGCGCGCGCCGCCTTGGCCATCGCGGAGATGTCGACGGCGACCTCCTTCTCCTGCGCCAGTGCCAGCTCGATGAGCTCGGTGACGCCCGAGAAGTCGTTGCGCACCTCGCCGGTGCCGGGGATTTCGACGTGGTGGTCGCGGTCGAGCATGTACTGCACGAGCGCCATCGCGTGGTTGCGCTCTTCGACGGACTGCTTGTAGAAGTGCTTCGCCAGCTGCGGCAGGTCCTCGGCGTCGAACCACACCGCGAGCGCGATGTACTGCTGTGACGCGTTGAACTCGTTGTGGATCTGCGCCTGCAGCAGTTCGAAGAACTTCGAGCGCGGTTCTTTCTTCTTGGTGAGGGCCATGGAGATCAGAATAGATCAAGATTGTCGAAAATGCCAATCGGGACTGGTGATCCGCCCCCTATTAGGGTTACCATTCCTAAAGAAGACGAACCTAATTTAAGTAAGCCTTCCCTAAATTGTCGCGCGCATTTAGGGAAGGCTTACTTCATTTATCGCAACGGTTCGCGGCGGATCGGGCAGGACATGCAGCGCGGCCCGCCGCGGCCGGAGCCCAGCTCCGAGCCCGCGATCGGCAGCACCTCGATGCCCGCCGCCTCCAGCCGCTCGTTCGTCTCGACGTTCCGCTCGTAGCCGACGACGACGCCCGGGGCCAGCGCGAGCGTGTTGTTGCCGTCGTCCCACTGCTCGCGCTCGGCGGTCACCGGGTCGAGGCCGGTGTCGATGACCCGCAGCCGGTCGATTTCCATCGCTTCGGCCGCGGCCACCAGGAACGGGGCCGGGCCGGCCACCTTCACGCCGCCGTCGCCGGTCGGGCGGAGCGTGAACGCCGTCAGGGAGTCGCGCGCCAGCGGGTACATCACGACCGCGTCGGCGTCGACCATCGTGCACACCGTGTCCAGATGCATGGTCGCGCGGGACTGCTCGATCGGCACCGCCAGCACGGTGTGCGCGATGCCGTCGGCGAACACCGAGCGGGCGAGGGACTCGGCGCCGGCCGCCGTCGTCCGCTCGCCGACGCCGATGGCCAGCACGCCCGGGGCCAGCAGCATGACGTCGCCGCCTTCGATCGGCGCGGAATGCGCGCCGTACGCGCGCGCGGCGTGCCGGAACCGCGGGTGGTAGGCGTAGATCAGGTCCAGCACCGCGGTTTCCCGGCGGCGCGCGGGCATGGTCAGCGACGAGACCGCCACCCGGTCGGCGATCCACGCCGACGAGTCGCGGGTGAACAGCAGGTTCGGCAGCGGGTCGACGGCGAAGTCGTGCGGGTGGTTCATCATCCGCACCAGCGACGCGCCCTCCGCGGACGGCAGCTCCTCGAACGTCATCCCGGCCATCAGCACCTCGGCGAGGCCGGGCGCGCTGACGCCGGACAGGTGCGACCGCAGCGAGTCGGCCAGGTCGCCGCCGAGCCGCCGGTCGTCGACGGCCGCGTGGACGCCCGCCGCGTGGGCGCGGTCGTCCTCCAACGCCGTGCGGAGCGCGTCGGCCAGCAGCAGGACCTCGACGCCGCGGCTGCGCAGCACTTCGGCGAACGCGTCGTGCTCGGCCTGGGCCCGGTCGACCCACGGGATCGAGTCGAACAGCAGCTGGTCGTTGTTGCGGGGCGTCAGCCTTTTGAGCTCGTTGCCGGGCCGGTGCAGCAGCACCGCGCGCAGGGGTCCGACTTCGCTGTCCACCCGGGGAGGTGTCGTTTCGTCGCTCACCACCCGATCCTATTCACGGCAGCCAGGAAACGTGACCTTTGAGCAGCGAATACCCGACGAACGACACGAAGTCGAACAGCGTGTGCGCGGCCACGAGCGGCCACAGCCGGTTCGTCTTCTGCCACAGCCGCCCGAACACCAGCCCCATCACGAAGTTGCCGACGAACCCGCCGAAGCCCTGGTACAGGTGGTACGACCCGCGCAGCACGGCGGCGCCGAACGCGGCGTTGTTCTCGCGCACGCCGAGCTGCCGCAGCCGGGTCAGCAGGTAGCCGACGACCAGGACTTCCTCGGCGAAGGCGTTGCCGAACGCCGACAGCGTCAGCGTGACCGGCCGCCACCACGTGTCGTTCAAAGTGGACGGTTGTACCGCCAGGCTGAAGCCGAGGTGGTAGGAGATGAAGTAGAGCGCCAGGCCGGGGATCCCGATCAGCGCGGCCAGCCCGAGCGTCAGCAGGGCGTCGCGGCCGGGGGCGCGGCGGTCCAGCCCGACCTGCGCGACCTTGATCCCGGCGCGCCACAGGAAGTACAGCCCGAGCGCGCCCCAGCCGACCAGCTGGGCGGCCGAGAGCAGCTGTTTGAGCAGGTCGATCAGGCTCGCCGCGGCCTGGGGCACGTTGAGCTGGACCTGCTGCTGGGCCAGCGGCGTCGGCTGCAGCAGCGAGTCCACAAGGGACAGCAGGCTGCGCACGCCGGACAGGCCGAGCGTGATCCCGAAGACGATCACCAGCTCGACCTTGATCGCGCGGCGCTCCGCCGGGTCCTCGATCGTCCCGGGGAACTCGGGGCGGGCCGGGGCCAGCCACGATCGCGCGGTGAACGTCATGTGCGCACGCTACCTTCGGGGTATGCCGAGGAGCATCGCCACCAACGAAACCGTCGACCGCGCCGAGCTGGTCGAGTTCCTGTCCACCCGCCACCGCGCGATCCTGCTGACCACGAAGGCCGACGGCGGGCCGCAGCTGTCGCCGGTCACCTGCGGGGTCGACGCCGAGGGCAGGCTGGTCATCTCGACCTACCCGAAGCGCGCCAAGATCGTGAACATCAAGCGGAACCCGCGGGTCTCGGCCTGCATCCTGTCCGACGAGTGGAACGACCGGTGGGTGCAGCTCAACGGCACCGCCGAGGTCCTCGACATCCCGGATTCGGTCGAGCCGCTCGTCGAGTACTTCCGGGCCATTTCCGGCGAGCACCCGGACTGGGACGAATACCGCGAAGCCATGGTCAAGCAGGGCAAGAGCATCATCCGGGTGACCATCGAGAGCTGGGGCCCGCTCGCCAAGGGCGGCTTCCCCGCCGAACTAGCCTGACGCGCCCCGCAGGAACGGGCAGCCGACCAGCCGCCGCAGCTCCATCGCGAGCTGCGGCGGGCTGTCGACGGACTTCGAGAACGCCAGCCGGACGTCGTGGTCGCCCGCCTCGGACTCGACGCGCAGCCGCAGCCCGAACCGGTCGAGGCCGAGCGGGCGGATCCGGCCGCCGCGCAGGTCCGCCGGCAGGTGCTTCGCCAGCTGGTCGACGACGTCGGAGTGGTCGCTCTCCAGGTGCCGCAGCCACTGGGCCTCGTAGTCGTGGAACGGGTCCGGCGGCGCGGCGCTGAACATGTGCGGGCGCAGCGAGTGCGTGCCCTCGGCGTCGGCGAGCACGAGCGACGCCGGGGTGAGCCGCAGCAGCGTGACGCCGTGGCCGACGTCGAGCAGCCGCTCGTCCGGCCGCGCCTCGGCGATCGCGACCGCCCGGGCCCGGGCCGACACCGGCGAGAGCGGCCGCAGCCAGCCGGTGATCCACAGCAGCCCGCGGATCGGCTCCCGCAGGGCGACCGGCGCCTGGTCGGCGAGCTCGACCATCACGGCCAGCTCGCCGCGCTGGGTCTGCTTCGCCGCGGTGACCATCGGGTGGTCGTCGGCCAGCAGCACGCTCACGCTGCCGCTGTGGTGCACGTGGTGCAGGACCGGGACGACGCGCTCGCCGTCGAGACCGGCGCGTTCGCAGGTGGGCAGCAAGGACGCGGGACCGTTGCGGGTCGCGATCGTCTTGGCGCGCTCGGCGGGGTTCGGCGCCGGCGGGCGGCGGATGGATGCGGGTGCCTGGGTCACGGCTCACCTCCTACTTAGGTGAGCCTAACCTGAATTCGACGGTCTGGGTAGTCACCCGGGTCACGTGGCCGTTCCGCTGAACGGAGTATCCGGTAACGCCGGTGACCGGTTCACCGAAAAGGCCGTAGACCAAAGCCGACACGGTGGGGGCCCAGCGTGCAGATCGTCCCGGTTCCCGAACGCGTGCCGGCGTTCGAACTCGACCCCGCGATGCCGTCCGGGGCCCTGCCGATCTTCGGCGAGTACCTCGACCGCATCGGCCGGAGCACCGCCGACCAGCGGCTGCTGTCCTGGCTGTTCCTGGTGTTCGGGGTCGCCCAGTTCTTCACCGGCGCTGGTGTCGCGCTGCCGGTGGGCACGCTCGCGCTGGCCGGCTCGGTCGAGGCGTGGTGGCTCTACCGCGCGTACGTGAGGGTGCCCGAAACGCGGCTGAAGCGGGAAGCGTTCCGGCAGGTGGACGTCACCGCCTTGGTCGCCGCCGGACGGACCGTCGGCGTCCGCCTGCCGGACGGCCGCTGGCTGCGCGTCCGCCTCGACGAGGCCCACCGGCTGCTGCTGGCCGGCCACCGGCGGGTCTGGCTGCTGGGACGCGGCCCGAAGGTCTTCGTCGGCTTCTCCGGGCTGGTCCGGGTCCGCCGCGCCCGGGTCCACGAGACGCCGCCGCCGGGCGCGGTCCCGGTCCCGGTACCGGCCGGCTCGGGGTCGCCGCGGCTCGACCCGGTGCTCACCGCGCACCGCCGCCAGCTCGCCCGAGAGCTGCGCACGACGGCGGCCTTCCTGCTGGTCCTGGCCGGCTTCGCGCTGTGGGTCCGGCTCGACTTCCCGGTCCTGGGCTGGATCGCGTCGGCGTTCGCGACCGGCGCGCTGCTGGGCGCGCTCGCGGCGGGGCTGCGCTCGATCGCCCACGGCCGCCCGCTGCCGGCCGACCACTGGACGGAACTGCGCGCGGTCCTGGACGGCCCGGTCCGCATGGGCCGCCGCGGCACCGCCCGCCTGAGCGGCCTGACGATGCTGGCCGACGGCACGGTGGTCGCCTTCCGCCTGCCCAAGGCGGACCCGTCGATGGCCGCGAACATCGCGGCGACGGGCCGCCTGTGGATCGCGGGCGTCCCGAGGCCGGGCGCGGCTCGCACCGGCCTGCCGGGCTACCCGGTGCTGGGCACGGTCTGGCTGGGCTGACCGACCCACCCCGGCCGCCTTCGCTGAACCGCCGGAACCCGCTCGGGCTACCCGGCGCTCGGGACGGTCTGCGCGGCCCATTCCGGCCGCCAAGCGCCGGCGACGCCTCGGCCGGGACGCAGGTAGCCGGTCAGCGTCCCCAGGGCGGGGTGTGGGTCGTCCCGGCGCCAGACGAGCGAGTGCGGGTACACCGGCACCGGCCGTTCGATCTTCACCCGCCGCAGGTCGTACTCCGCCGGCCAGCGCAGCCGGGCGCCCGTCGGGAGCAGCGTCGCCACCTCCGCCGACTCCGCGATCGTGTCCAGCACCACCTCGGTGCCGAAGTTCGGTCCGGCCGCGTCGATCGACAGCCCGAACGCGGTCGCGAACGCGGCGTAGTACGCGCCCCACTCGGTTCCGGGCACCACGCCGGGCAGCCAGAGCCGGTGCCCGGCCAGCTCGGGCGGAGCCACCGAAGCCGCTCCGGCCAGCGGGTGCCGGGGGCCGCAGAGCAGCTCGATGGGCTCGTCGAACACCCACTGCGCGTCGAGGTCCGCCGGCCGCTCGACGAGCGCGCGGAACGAGGCGTCGATCGAGCCGTTCCGGAGCGCGGCGACCGCGGTGTCGAAGAGGGTCACCACCTCCAGGGCGACCTCCGGATGCGCCTCGTGGAACCCGCGAAGCAACATCGCCGGGCACAACCGCCGGCCGATGACGTCGACCCGCAGCGGGCCGGTGCGGACCGACGCGAGCGCTCGCGCCTCCGCCGACAGCAGCTCCCTGGCGTGCGGCAGGAACGCTTCGCCCTCGGCGGTGAGCCGGGCGCCGCGGGCCGTGCGCGTGAACAACCGAGCCCCGAGCGCCTTCTCCAGCACCGCGATGCGCTTCGAGACCGCCTGCTGCGTGATCGAAAGTTCCACCGCGGCGTCCTGGAACCGGCCCGCCGCCACGGCGGCCACGAAGGTGCGCACTGCCTCGAGGTCCACGGCGACCGACTCTAAGTCCACAACCCCGCGTTGTGGCTCGCCGACGCGTCGGTTGTTTGCTTCGCCGGGCCCTTCCTCGCTTTGATCTCCCGGTGATGCGGAGGCGGCTCGGGCGGCGGTTCAGGTGGCTTTGGTCGGCGTACGCCGTGAGCGCGTTCGGCACCTGGCTCGGGTTCGGTGCCTTCCCCATGCTCGCCATCCTCGTGCTGCACGCCGGACCGGCGGCGGTGTCGGCGCTCGCCGCGGCCGGGCCGGCCGTCGGGGCGCTCGTGGCCGTGCCGCTGGGGCCGTGGGTCGACCGGCGCCGCAAGCGGCCGGTCATGGTGGCCATGGACCTGGTCCGGTTCGGCGCGCTGCTCAGCGTGCCCGCCTGCTACGCGCTCGGCCTGCTGAGCTTCGTCCAGCTCCTGGCCGTCTCGGTGGTCGTCGCCGCGGCGGACATCACCTTCACGTCGGCGAGCGGCGCTTTCCTGAAGGGGCTCGTGGCGCCGGAAGACCTGCTCGTGGCCAACGGCCGGTTCGAATCGACGAACTGGACGGCCACCGCGCTCGGGCCGCCGCTCGGCGGGGCCGCGTTCGCGGTGCTCGGGCCGGTGACGTCGGTGGCCGCCAACGCCGCCAGCTTCCTGCTCTCCGCGCTCGGGATCCGGGCGATCGGCGGGACCGAACCGCGTCCGCGGACCACCGAACGGCCGCGCGCGCGGGACTTGGCGAACGGGTGGCGCTTCCTGCTGGCCCACCCCGGGCTGCGGCCCCTCCTGCTCAACGCCATGGTCTTCAACGGCTTGGTGATGGCGACCGAGCCGCTGCTCGCGGTGCTGATGCTCGGCGAGCTCGGGCTCACGCCGTGGCAGTACGGGCTCGCGTTCGCGGTGCCGTGCCTCGGCGGGCTGGCCGGTTCGCGGCTGACCCCGCGGCTCGTCGCCCGGTTCGGGCGGCACCCGGTGCTGCTGACGTCGGGCGCGGTCCGGGCGTGCTGGCTCCTCGCGCTCGCCTTCCTGCCCGGCGGCACGCGCGGGCTGGTCTTCGTCATGGTCGTCGAGCTGGGCCTGATCGTCAGCTGCAGCGTGTTCAACCCCGTGCTGGCCACCTACCGGCTGGAACAGCTGCCGGTGGACCGCGCCGCCCGCACGCTCTCGGCGTGGTCGGTCAGCACGAAAGCGGCGATCGCCGCGCTGACCGCGGTGTGGGGCGGGCTCGCCGGCTTCGCCGGCCCGCGGGTCGCGATCGGGATCGCCGGGGTCCTCGTGCTGGCGACGCCGCTGCTGCTGCCCCGGCGCGACCGGACGCCGGTCGCCGTCTAACCCAGCGACTTCCGCGTCGCCTGCTCGGTCTCCAGCACGCCCTGCCGGATGCCTTCCAGCTGGTCGCTCAGCTCCCGCACGGCGCCGGTGTCCACGGCGACGTCCGTCGTCGCGGCCGTCAGCTCCGCGACCCGCGCCACCAGGCTGTCCAGGCCGAGCGCACCGGACTGCAGCTGCGCCAGCAGCTTGTCGCGCGCGCCGGAGAGCCGGGCGTGCACGTCGGCTTGGGCCTGCACCGCCGTCAACGCCTGCTCGAGGTCGCCGTGCACCGCCGCGCTCGCCGAGCGCAGCTCGCGTTCCAGCCGGCGTCGCTCCTTCGCGACCGCGTCGAGGTCCACGCGGGAGAGGGCTTTCCCGGTCGCCGACGCGCGCCCGGCCAGCCGCTGCAGCGTCACCAGCGTCTCCTGGACCACCGGCTCCATGTCCGCGACGCGGTCGGCGAGCGGCCCCGAGCCGAGGGAGTCGCTGAGCGAGCCGAAGCCTTCGGCGGCGCTTTCGGCCCGGCGCAGCCAGTTCTCCTCGGCCGACCCGGCCACGACGTCGAGCACCCGCGCCTCACGTCGTTCCGGCTCCTTCTCGCGGGTCGCGACGGCGACGCCCGCCCGCGCGGCGAGCACCGCCACCCCGACCCCGATGGCGGCGGCGACCGGCAGCTGCACGGCCCACGCCACCCCGGCCGAGGTGGCGGCGAACAGCAGCCCCCACGGTTCGGCGAGCTCACGCGCGAACTTCATGACCGCCAGGATCTCAGAAATTCGAGATCACGGAGGTGAAGACCTGGTTGATCGAGTCCGGTTTGGACGAGTCGTACTCCGATCCCTCGGTCGCTTCCGCGATCTGCTTCAGCACGTCCTGGTCGGCGTCCGAGCCGTAGGCGATGGTGAACAGCCGGACCGTCTCCGCGTTGCCCTCCGGTCGCAGCTGCGGGACCAGGTGCTCGAGGTCGACGCCGTCGGGGTCCTCGTTGCGGCCGTCGGTCAGCACCACGACCGCGTTGATCGCCGCCGGGTCGACGCGGCCCTTCATGTACTCGTACGCGGCCAGCGAGGAGTCGTACAGCCCGGTGCCCGCCTGCGGCGTCAGCCCGCTCAGCCGCATGGCGAGCGTTTCCTTGCCGGCGGTGCCGAGCGCCTGCACCGGGAGCAGCTCCTGGTAGTCCTTGTCGCCGTCGAGGCGGGTCGAGAACTGCCAGAGCCCGACCTGGTCGCGCGGCACGAACTGGCCGAGCGCGTCGATCGCGGCCTGCTTGGCCAGGTCGATCTTGCTCTTGCCGGTGCCCTTGACCTCGTCGCCCATCGAGCCCGAGACGTCCACGACGAGCAGCACGTTCGCCTTCTTGCGCAGCTCGGTCCAGGTGGTCAGCAGCTTCGAGAGCACCGTCGGCGACGGCGGCCGGATGAAGTTGATCTTCGCGTCCGGCTGGACGCCGTTCGCGGTGGTCGCCTGCGGGCCGGGCTTGCCGTCGAACGACCGGAAGCCGAGCGCGGCGAACCGCTGCTGCGTCTCCGGGCCGCGCAGGTAGCCGAGGAAGTCCGCGGCGATCTGCTTGCGCGTCGGGTCGGCCCAGTTCAGCGTGACGAACGGGTGGTCGGAGTTGAGCGTGCCGTCGGCCGGGTAGATCGCGACGATCGGCACCTTCGGCGGCGCGTGCTGGCCGACCTTCGCCGGGTCGTTCGTCGGGTTGCCCTGGTTGTAGCCGATCAGCGAGCTCTCCTCGACGGTCACCGCCGAGATGTAGGACAGCGCCGCGCCGCGGTCGTCGGCCTTCTGCAGGTTCGTCAGGAAGGTGAGCGTGTTGTCGCCGTAGTGCACGATCGCCTGCTCGATGTTCGAGACGAACTGCTTGGCCTCGGGCTTCTCGAGCGCGGCCGCGGTGAGGTCGGACGACGTGCCGGTGGCCGCGTAGTAGGCGCCGATGGTGGCGTTCAGGCCCGCGGTGGAGATGTTCGGGTTCGTCTTGCCGAGCCGGAACTTGCCCCACTCGGGGTGGCCGTACTTCGCCCAGCCCGCCGGGTCGGTCGCCAGCGTGGCGAGGTCCTTCCAGCCGATCGGCTTGGCCGGCCAGCCCAGCGCCTCGGCCATCGGCTTCGGCATCGCGACGGTCAGCGGCGAGTTCGCGATCGACTGCGGGTCGCCGTCCGGCACGATCGACGCCGAGTCGCCCTTCGCGTTGACGCGCAGCAGGTTGACCCAGCCGCTCGCGGCCGGCGTCCAGACGTCCGGGCGCGGGCCGTCGGTGGCTTCGTTCCAGCCGTTGGCCAGCGCCTGCATCGCGATGCCCGACGACTTCGACTTCACGGCGACGTCGACGCAGTGCCCGGCGACGGTCCGTCCGGAGTAGGCCTTGGCGGCTTCCTGGACGATGCCGACCTTCTCCGGTGACGACGCGACGTTGAGCGAGACGGCGTCCGAGCCGGTGCACTTCGGCTCGTCACCGTCGCCGCCCGAGTCGCTGGTCCAGGCCCGGATCCCGATGATCAGCCCGGCGGCGACCACGATCGCGGCCAGGAAGGGGAGAATTTTTCTCTTTCGCCGCGTTGGTTGGGAATTGATCATCGAACCCTCCCCGTTCCGCCAGTCCGACCATTATCCGGTGGGAGCGTGGTGGCCGGGGGTACGTTGCCGAACCGTTGCCCAGTGCGGCGGGGGCTGACGGCCGAAATGCCGCCATGGAATTTGTTTTGGTCCGGCAATCATTTTCTGGTCGAAAACCTCGATCGCCGGCCGCGGTGGTGCTGCAGAACTGCCGTCACCGCCGAGGCCGCGGCGACCACGGTGGAAACGGCGGTGGCCGCGGAAAGGCGCCGTCGCCGGATCGCCGTCCGGCGGCGCGCTGTTTCTTCGGTCTCCCGGTGCCGCAACCCGGCGTCCAGGAACCGGCGCTCCCGCGCGTTCGGCCGGGCGTCCGGCCGCCGGGCCCAGTCCGCCGCCTCGGTCAGCCGGACGCCCCGGTACAGCGCGGCCGGTTCGCGCTTCGCCGCCTCCCACAGCCGGGTGGCTTCGGTGAGCCGGCGCTGGACGTCCAGTGCCTCCCGGTCCTCCGCCAGCCAGGTGCGCAGCCGTGGCCAGCCACCGATCAGCCCGTCGTGCGCGAGTTCCAGCCCGGTCCGGTCGGCGGTGATCAGCCGGGCCCGGACGAACCGCTCGGCCACGGCCGCCGCGTCCAGCTCGCCGTGGGGCAGCCGCCGCCGGGTGTCCGCGGTGTGGTCGCCGAAGGTGACCAGGCGGAGGAACAGGTCCCTGACCACGGCCCGCTCGGCCGCGGGGAGCCGCCCGTAGACCGCTTCGGCGGTGCCGGCCAGCACGGCGGGGATGCCGCCGGTGGCGTCGTACCCGGCGAGCGTCAGGCCGCCGGCCCGCCAGGTCCGGCGCAACGCCTCCGTGGCGAACGGCAGCGCTCCCGGCTGCCGGACGACCTCGGCCGTGAGCGTCGCGAGCAACGCGTGCTCCAGCCCGCGCCCGGCGTCCGCCGCGGGCCTGCCGAGCGCGGCCCGCACCTGCTCGGCGGTCAACGGCCCCAGTGCGATCCGCGGGGCCGCGGCCAGTTCCGGGTACTGGCTCAGCGCGCCGAGGAAGTCGTCGCGCACGCCGACGGCGACCCGCGGCGAGTCCAGCACCGCCCGAGCCACGCCGCCGGTCAGGACGTCTTCGAACCGGTCGACGACCACCAGCGGCTCGCAGCGCTCCCGAACCGCTTGCAGCACCGACGTTTTCCCGCTCCCCGACGGGCCCGTGAGCACCACCAGCCGCTCGGTGGCGAGGCGCTTCAGCACGAGTTCGACGACGGCCTCCCGGCCGAAGAACCGCCCCGCGTCCCCCGGGCCGAACGCGGCCAAGCCGCGGTAGGGCGGCTCCGCGACGGAGCGGCGTAGCTCTTTCTCGGCCTGGTGCCACCGCTCGTCCCACGCGGAGACGGGTCCGTCGCACGCACGGACGTAGGCCAATGCGACGGCGCGCGTCGGCAGTTTCCGGCCGCTCGCCGCGTCGGACAATGTGCCCGCCGAGTAATGCGCCCGTTTCCCCAGTTCCCGATAAGGCGGACTCCCCGCGTGCTCCCGCAATCGCCGCAAATCCGCGGCGAACTGTGACAACACTTCTACGTCTGTATCGATCGGTCGTTCCCCACGCGACATCGTGCCACCCCCTTGGCACATTCCATTGTTCGGATTTTGTCGTTCGCTGTCCACAGAACCGGACAGAACATCGCCCGCGCACTAGACCGGAAGGTGCCGGATCGACCGGTCCGGCGACGGGGGAACACTGGAGGGATCGATGGACAGCAGCACGATGAAACGGGCCGGAGCCGCGGTGCTCGGGGCGGGCGCCCTGCTCGCCATCGGACTGGCCGGGGCCACCCCGGCCTCGGCCGACGAGCTCCCCAAGGGCGTGCACTCGGCGCTCGGCAGCACCGGCGGAGCGCAGGCGGACCACGTCCAGACCTGGGTGACCACCCACATCGACAGCGACGACTGGACGGCCAACGTGCGGATCGACTACGGCCGCAGCGGCGCCTGGACGCACTGTTCGGACGGCTCCGACATCCACGGGCCGCTGCAGGGGCCGGGCTACTGGGCCTTCGGCGGCAACTGCTACGGCCACGGGACGATCACCAACTACGGCTGGTACGACGGCTGATCCCGCGGCCGGGCCCTCCCTCGCGGAAGCGGGGGAGGGCCCGTTGCCGTCAGCCGGCCGGACCGCGCCGCGACCACGTCCACGCGTAACCGGGGTCCTCGGACGCGTCGGCGGCCTCGCCGAGCTCCAGCGGCGCGAACGTGTCGACCATGACCGCGGTCTCGTCGAAGAACTCCGCGCCGATCGACGCCTCCGCCGCGCCCGGCTGCGGGCCGTGCGTGAAACCGGACGGGTGCAGCGACAGCGAGCCGACGCCGATGCCCGAGCCCTTCCGGGCTTCGTAGTTGCCGCGCACGTAGAACATCAGCTCGTCGGAGTCGACGTTCGCGTGGTTGTACGGCACCGGGATCGAGTCCTCGTGGTAGTCGACCTTCCGCGGGCAGAAGGAGCAGACGACGAAGTTCGGGCCCTCGAACGTCTGGTGCACCGGCGGCGGCTGGTGCACGCGGCCGGTGATCGGCTCGAAGTCGTCGATGTTGAACGCCCACGGGTACAGGCAGCCGTCCCAGCCGACGACGTCGAACGGGTGCGTCGCGTAGGTGTAGCGCGTGAGGCCCGCGCGGTGCCGCACGAGCACCTCGACGTCCTCGCCGTCCACCACCAGCGGCGCCGACGGCCCGCGGATGTCGCGCTCGCAGTACGGCGCGTGCTCCAGGAACTGGCCCTTCGCCGACAGGTACCGCTTCGGCGGGCCGATGTGGCCGCGCGCCTCCAGCGTGAAGAGGTTGACCTCGCCGTGGGGGACGACCCGGTAGGTGCACGACGTCGGGATCACGAGGTAGTCGCCGTCGCCGACGTCGATGCTGCCGTAGATCGTCTCGACGGTCGCGGAGCCGCCGTGGACGTAGAAGAGCTCGTCGCCGGCCGCGTTGCGGTACAGCGGGCTGGGCGCGGTCGCGGTGACGAAGCCGATGGTGACGTCGGCGTTGCCGAACAGCCGGCGCCGGTCGGTCACGGCGTCGGTCTCGCCGCCGAACTTGAGGTCCTGGGTCTTGAAGGCCCGCGGCTTGAGCGGCAGGTTCGGCGTGAGCGACCCGCGGTCCTCCTCGACCGTGACGGCGTCGACGATCGCCGTCGGCAGGCCGCGGTGGTAGAGCAGGGCGGAGTCGGCCGAGAAGCCCTCGACCCCCATCAGCTCCTCCGCGTAGAGGCCGCCGTCCGGCTTGCGGAACGCGGTGTGCCGCTTGTGCGGGATCTCGCCTACTCGCCGGTAGTAAGGCATCGGCGTGCCCTCCTGAACGTGTCCGCTGTGCGGACGATTTTGTCCTCATGTCGTACGCTACTAGCGTGTCAGTCGTGTCAAGCGCTGTGGAACTCACGCCCCCCGGCCCCCGTGGGATTCCTCCCCTGTTCGCGAGGCTCGTCGACGACTCGGCGCTGTTCCCTCCGGGCGATGCGGCCATGCCCGAAGCCCTGCGCGCGCATTTCGCGAGCCGGGAGTCCGAACACGCCGGTGTCCTGGGGGTTTTTCTCTGTCAGGCCTCCCGGTTGCCGGAACTGATCACCGAGTTGATCAAGATCAAGCCGAAGCAGCCGCTGCCGCTGTCGCTGATCATCGACACCGGTCTCGGCGGCGTCCCGAAGGCCATCTCGATCGTCGAGTCGCGCAGTGAGCTGCTGGCGCTGCGGATGGTCGAGATGCCCGCGCCGTCGGACGTCGACGAGGTGTGGCTGGAGCGCGTCTCGGAGTTCGTCCCCGAAGACGTCATCCGCGTGGTCGAGCCGCGGCGCGGCGTCGGCTGGCTGGACGGCGTGCGCAAGGTGATCGAGCACGGCAGCTGGCCGAAGATCCGCTGCGGCGGCAAGGCGGGGGAGAACTTCCCCAACGTCGACGAGGTCGCGGACTTCCTCGCCGTGGTCTCCGGGTCCAGCGGGGCCTCGTTCAAGGCGACGAACAGCCTGCACCGCGCGGTCCGGCACACGGACCCGGACACCGGCTTCGTGCACCACGGCTTCCTCAACCTGCTCGTGGCGTCCGCGCGCAGCCTCGCCGGCGGGGACGTCCGGGCGGCGCTGGAGTCGACCGACGCCCAGGCGCTGGCCGACGAAGCCCGTGCGCTGTCCGAACCGGCCGCGAAGGCCGTGCGGGCGCTCTTCGCGTCCTACGCGGCGGCGTCGTTCGAGGAGCCGGTCGCCGACCTGGGCGAACTCGGCTTGCTGTGACCAGCCGGGAGGGGTCGCTGACGCTCGACCGCGGGTTGGCGCTGCTGCAGGCAGTGGCCGACGCCGGCGGCGACGCGGCGACCATCTCCGAGCTGGCGGTCACCATCGGGGCCAGCCGCGCGGCCGTCTACCGGCTGCTCGTGCCGCTGTCGGAGCGCGGGCTGGTCTGGCGCGACGGCACCAAGGTCCGGCTCGGCGTCGGGCTGCTGCGGCTGGCCGGGCAGGTGCTCCCGCAGCTGCGGGACGCGGCCGGCCCGGTGTTGCGCGAGCTGGCCGAGAAGGTCGGCGCGACCGCGCACCTGTCGGTCGCGCAGGGGACGCAAGCGCTTGCGGTGGCCGTCGTCGAGCCGTCCTGGACGAGCTTCCACGTCGCCTACCGGGTCGGGAGCCGGCACTCGCTGACGGCCGGCGCGGCGGGCAAGGCGATGTCGTTGCGGCCCGGCGGCGAGGGCTGGGTGACTTCGGCGGGCGAGCTGGAGGCGGGCGCGTCCGGCGTCGCGGCGCCGGTCCGCGGGGTACCGGGGCTGAAGGCGAGCGTCGGCGTCGTCTCGATGGAGCCCTTGAAGGCCGCCGAGGTGGGTCCGCAGGTCGTCGCGGCCGCGCTCCGGCTGGCCGACATCCTGAAGACCGACGGCTAACGCAGCGGCCGGACCATCGTCAGCAGCAGCGTGACGTCGACGGTGAACAGCAGCCGCTCGAACAGGCCGAGCGTGACCTCCTGGTTCGCCGGACCGAGCACGAGCGTGAGGACGAACCCGCCGAGCACCACGCCGACGCTGGCGAAGCTCGCCGTGGCCAGGCGCCGGATCGTCGTCCGGCGCGGCTCCCACGGGCAGCGCTCGCGCCCCTTCTTCGTCAGCACGAACGCGGCCGCGGGCAGCGCGACGAACGCCGTGAGCGCGGCGAGGTTGTGGACCTGCCCGGCCAGCGAGCGCGCCTGCCCGTCGGGGTCGACGGGCACGAGCCCGCACACGAGCAGCCCGGCCGACCACACGCCGAGCAGCACGCAGACGGCGGTGGTGCCCGGTCGGTGCGCTTTCGCGATGCCGGCGAGCAGGGCGACCGAGCCGAGCGAGAGCGCCAGGCACATCACGCTGAACAGCGGCGCCGCCGACGCCGAGCCGAGCTTGCCGTAGACGTACTCCGAGAGCGTCTGCCAGATCGGGCTGACCTGGCCGGAGAGCCGCAGGTGCAGGTCGATCGAGATGGCCACGGCGAGGCCGATGCCGCCGAGCGCGATCCGGCCGTGCAGCGGCGAGACCGCAGGCAGGGGCTTGTTCACCTGGCTTCCACCCTTTCGTTTCCGAAAGGTTACCCGGTGAACCTGTGAGGCAGCGGTCAGAAGGCCAGCTGGAGCAGGGCGAACGCCGAGAAGCCGGCGAAGACGAACCCGGCGCAGCGCTGGATCAGCTTCGGCTTGATCCGGCTGCGGATCTTCGCGCCGATGAACACGGCCAGCCCGGCGACGACGACGAGCGCGGCGAAGGCGCCGACGCCGACGGCGACCGGGTTGCCGATCCGGGCGGCGAGACTGGCGGTGGCGAGCTGGGAGGCGTCACCCCACTCGGCGGCGAAGAGCACGCCGAACGACGTCATCGCGGAGCGCAGGAAGGACAGCGGCGCCGGGCCGACGCGCGAAGCGTCTTCCCCGGCTTCGTCCGCTTCGCTGAATCCCTCGCGAAGGAGCATGAAAGAACCGAGGCCGAACATCGCCGCGACGACGAGGGAAAGAACGACGTCCGGCAACAGCGTCAGGAAGCTGCCGAACGCGACCGCGATGACGCATTGCACGGCGAACGCGGCGCACACGCCGGCGAATACCGGACCACCGCGGAAACGGGTGGTCAGGACCAGGGTCGCGACCAGTGTCTTGTCCGGCAGCTCCACGGCGAGGACCAGGCCGAACGCGCTGATCAGCGCCACCATCGCGGAAGTCATGTGATTTCTTCGCCCCTTTCACTGCAACGATAAAGGGGAGATTCAGAGAGCCGCAAGCTGATGGCGAACGCGAAATCGGCTGATCGGTGGTCATGAATTTGTCATCCTGGCCGGGCGCACAATTTTTTTCGGCGTGCCGAATTTTTGTTTGCGGGCTGCGGTAGGTTGGTGGGCATGGGGTCTGAGGCGCGTGCTGCGCAGGTCAACGAGGTCATCCGCCGGCTGGAAGCGCACTACGTGTTCCCCGACGTCGCCGCGAAGCTGGCGGACGCGCTCCGCGGTCGGCTTGGTGACGGTGCGTATGCGGACGTCGACGACGCCGAGTTCGCGACGCTCGTCACAGCCGACCTCCAGTCGGTCAACGGCGACCCGCACCTGCGCCTGCGCCACCACGCCGACCCGGTCGCCGACGACGGCGACGCGGCGATGAACTCCGAGGACTTCCGGATCGAGGCCGAGCTCGAGGGCTTCGGCGTCGCGGCGGTCCAGCGGCTGGCCGGCAACGTCGGCTACCTCGACACGACGATGCTGTACCCGGCGGAGCTGGCCGGTCCCGCGATCTCGGCCGCGATGACGCTGCTCGCGACGACCGACGCGCTGCTGCTGGACGTGCGCCGCAACCGCGGCGGCAGCCCCGGGACCAGCGCGCTGCTCCAGACCTACCTGGTCGACGAGCAGGTGCACTACCTCGACATCTACGAGCGCGAGGGCGACCGGACGACCCAGATGTGGACGCTGCCGTACGTACCGGGCCCGCGGTTCGGCGGCACGAAACCGATCTGGGTGCTGACCGGCCCGCGGACGTTCTCCGGCGGCGAGGACCTGGCGTTCTCGCTCCAGCAGCAGGGCCGCGCGAAGACGGTCGGCGAGGCCACCCGCGGCGGAGCGCACCCGCGTGAGCAGTACAAAGTGGACACCTACCTCGACGTGACGGTGTCGATCGCGCGCTCGCTCCACCCCGAGACGGGGGAGAACTGGGAAGGCACCGGCGTCCGCCCGGACCTCCCGGTGGCGGCGGACGAGGCGTTCGACACCGCGTACGAGCTGGCGCTGCGCCACGTCCTGGAACTGGGGGACGATGGCCCGCGCCGCGCGGTGGCGGACGAGGCCCGGCGGACGCTCGACCAGGTGAAGGACGTTGGTCCTGGGGTGGACAGGACCGTTTGATCTAGCTGCCCCGCCGGCGCCGGAGCACGCTGGACCACGTGGAGGTCCTTGAGCTAGCGCGGTGGCAGTTCGGCATCACCACCGTCTACCACTTCCTGATGGTCCCGCTGACCATCGGGCTGTCGATCCTGGTCGCGGCGATGCAGACCGCCTGGGTCCGCACCGGCGAGCTGCGGCACCTGAAGATGACGAAGTTCTGGGGCAAGCTGCTGCTGGTCAACTTCGCGATGGGCGTCGTGACCGGCATCGTGCAGGAGTTCCAGTTCGGGATGAACTGGAGCGCGTACTCCCGCTTCGTCGGCGACGTCTTCGGCGCGCCGCTCGCGATGGAGGGGCTCGTCGCGTTCTTCGTCGAGTCGACGTTCCTCGGCCTGTGGATCTTCGGCTGGGACCGGCTGCCGAAGAAGGTGCACCTGGCCTGCGCGTGGGCGTTTTCGCTGGCCACGATGGCCTCGGCGTACTTCATCCTCGCGGCGAACTCCTGGATGCAGCACCCGGTCGGCGTGACGTTCGAGAACGGCAAGCCGACGATGAACTCGATCTGGGCGGTGCTGACGAACAACACGGCGCTGGCCGCGATCCCGCACACCCTGGCGGGCGCGTTCTCGGTGGCGGCGGCGTTCCTGGTCGGCGTCGCGGGCTGGCACCTCTGGCGCAAGCGCGGCCACCTCGACGTGTGGCGCTCGTCGCTGCGCCTCGGCGGCTGGGTCGGCGTGGCCGCGTTCGCGGTCCTCGCGATCACCGGCGACGCGCAGGGCAAGCTGATGTTCGAGCAGCAGCCGATGAAGATGGCGTCGGCGGAAGCGCTGTGCCACACGGAGAAACCGGCGAGCTTCTCGATCATCGCGATCGGCGACGTCGCGGGGTCGAACTGCGAGGACGTCAAGACGTTCAACGTGCCGGCGCTGCTGTCCTTCCTGGCGCACAACGACTTCAAGACCGAGGTCAAGGGTGTCGAGGACCTGATCACGGAGTACCAGGCGAAGTACGGCACGAACTACCCGGACGACCCGGACCTCGGCTCGCTGGCCGGCAAGCCGATCGACTACGTGCCCAACCTCCCGGTGACGTACTGGGGCTTCCGCATGATGATCGGCTTCGGCGCGGTCTCGGCGGGCATCGGGCTCCTGGCCCTGTGGCTGACCCGCCGCGACCGGATCCCGACCGGCCGTTGGTTCCCGCTCCTGGTTCTGGGCGGCATCGCGACGCCGTTCCTCGGCAACAGCGCGGGCTGGATCTTCACGGAGATGGGCCGTCAGCCGTTCGTGGTCGCCCCGAACCCGTCGGGCGTCGACGGGGTGTGGATGTTCACGGCCCAGGCGGTGTCGCGGTTGACGACCGGCGAGGTCTGGACGTCGCTGATCGCCCTGACCACGGTGTACGCGGCCCTCGGCCTGGTCGAGCTGTACCTGATGCGCAAGTACGTCCGCGGCGGCGTCGAAGCGGTGATGCCGCCGGAAAAGAAGGATTCCGACAAACCGGGCGAGGACACGCTCGCCTTCGCCTACTGAGGTGCTGACGATGAGTGTCGATCCGATCACCCTCGTGGGTTACCCACAGCCAGCCTGTGGACAACTCCCCAGGCTGTGGACAACTCAGGGCAACCGTGTGGGAGGAGTGGCCCGATGACCCTCGAAGTCGTCTGGTTCGTCGTCATCGCCTTCTTCTGGCTCGGCTACCTGTTCCTCGAAGGCTTCGACTTCGGCGTCGGCATGCTGCTGCCGATCCTCGCCCGCGACAACACCGAGCGGCGCGTCATGGTCAACACCATCGGGCCGGTCTGGGACGGCAACGAGGTCTGGCTCATCGTCGCCGGCGGCGCGATGTTCGCGGCGTTCCCCGGCTGGTACGCGAGTCTCTTCTCGGCCGCCTACCTGCCGCTCCTGCTCCTGCTGCTCGCCCTCATCGGCCGCGGCGTCGCCTTCGAGTACCGCGGCAAGGTCGACTCCGACCGCTGGCGGCGCACCTGGGACCGCGTCATCGTGGCCGGCTCGTGGATCCCGCCGCTGGGTGTCGGGCTGGTGCTCGCGACCAGCGTCCTCGGCCTGCCGCTCGACGCCGAGGGCAACCGCGTCGGCTCCGCGTTCGCCGCCGTCCGCTGGGACACCCTGCTCGGCGCGGTCGCCATCACCGCCTTCTCGATCACGCACGGCGCCGCGTTCCTCGCCCTCAAGACCACGGGTGAGCTGCGGGAACGCGCCCGCAAGCTGGCGATCCGGCTGCTGCCGCTCGCGATGGTGCCGATCGTCGCGTTCCTGGCGGTCGTCCAGTGGCGCAATGGCACGCTGTGGACGCTGCTCGCGTTCGGCGTCGCCGCCATCGCCGCGGTCGTGGCCTGGTTCCGGCTGCGCGCGGACCGCGACGGCCAGGCGTTCGCGGCGCTCGGGGTGACGATCGCCGCGGCGGCCGTCGTGCTCTTCGGTTCGCTCTTCCCGAACGTCCTGCCCTCGACCCTCGACGCCGCCAACGACCTCACCATCGCGGGCACCGCGTCGAGCCCGTACACGCTGACCGTGATGACCTGGGTCGCCGTCTTCGGCGCCCCGGCCGTGCTGATCTACCAGGGCTGGACGTACTGGGTGTTCCGCAAGCGGATCGGCACCCAGCACATTCCGGCGGTCCACGCACCATGAACAAGCTTCCCGGGCGCGCAACCCTTCTCGCCTCGGAGTCCACAGTGGACTCGGCGCGGCCGGGAAAGGGCCCGCTCGGCGCATTGCCGGCCCTCGTGCCGGCCGTGCGCCGAGCGCTGGCCCTGGTGGGGTTCCTCTCGTTCCTCCACGCCGCCGCGCTGGTGGCACAGGCGTTCCTGCTCGCCGACGTCCTCGCGGCGATCGTCGGAGCGGGGTCCGGGGGACGCACCGCCCAGCTGGCCGCGCTGCTCGCGCTCGTCGCGACGCGCGCGTCGACCGGCTGGGCGGTGCGCACGGTCTCGGCCCGCGCCGCCGCGACCGCCCAACGCGAGCTGCGCGCCCGAGCCGTCGACCACGCGCTGCGCCTCGGCCCCGAGTGGATCGCCCGGCGCGGCCACGGCGAGCTGACCGCGCTCACCACCCGCGGCCTCGACGCGCTCGACGCCTACTTCCGCGAATACCTGCCCGCCCTGGTGACGGCGGCCGTCGTCCCGCTCGGCGCCGGCGCGGCGATCCTGTTCGCCGACTGGCCGTCCGGCGTGATCATCGCGCTGACCGTGCCGCTGCTCCCGATGTTCGCGATCCTCGTCGGCAAGTACACGGCCGGCCGGGTCGCCGGCGCGACCGACGCGACGCACCGGATGTCCGAGCGCCTGCTGGAGCTCGTGCGCGTGCTCCCGGTGCTGACCGCGTTCCGCCGCGCCGCCGCCCAGGCCGAGACGGTTCGTCGGCTGTCCGAACGCCACCGCCGCGCGACGCTCAAGACGTTGAAGGTCGCCTTCTCCTCGGCGTTCGTCCTCGAGCTTGCCGCGACGCTGTCGGTGGCGCTGGTCGCGGTCGTCATCGGCGTCCGGCTCGCCGGCGGTCACCTGCCGCTGGCCATCGGGCTCGGCGTGCTGATCCTCGCGCCGGAGTGCTACCAGCCGCTGCGCGCGGTCGGCGCCGCCTTCCACGCCAGCGAGGACGGCGTCGAAGCGGTCCGGCGCGTCGCCGACCTGCTGGCCACGCCGGCCCCCACGCCCGGCACGGAGATCCCCGCGCGTGACGAGCTTCGGGTGTCTTCGCTCCGGGTGGCGCGCCGCGGCGGGTTCGCCCCGGACGGCGAGACGTTCACGGTCCGCCCGGGCGAGACGGTCTGGCTCCGCGCCCCGAGCGGCGGCGGCAAGTCGACGACGCTCTCGGCCCTGCTCGGCTTCGTCCCGGCCCACGACGGCGCCATCACGGTCGGCGCGGTCGACCTCGCCGACGCCGACCTCGCGCGCTGGCGCGAGCAGGTCGCGTGGGTCCCGCAGTCGCCCGTGTTCACCGGCGGCACGGTCCGCGACGAGGTGGGCTCGGAAGCCCCGCTCGACGAACTCGGCCTGACCGGGCTCGCGGACCGCCCGGTCGCGAAGCTGTCGCTGGGCCAGCGTCAGCGCGTCGCCGTGGCCCGCGCGCTGGCCCGGGTCGAACGCGGCGCCTGGCTGCTGCTGCTCGACGAGCCGACGGCGCACCTCGACGAAGCCACCGCACGCCTGGTCCTCGACGCGGTCCAGCGCGCGGTCGACAACGGCGCCGCGGCCGTCATCGCGGCCCACGAGCGCACGGCCGCCGTCGACTTGCCACCCGGCACCGGCCCGGCGCTTGAAGTGTCCACAAAGGACTCGCAGGGTGAGCCGCTGAGCTGGCGCGCGCTCCTCGACGGCCGCTTGTTCGGCGGCGCCGTGCTGGGCGCGGTGGCGCTGCTGGCCGGGGTAGCGCTGACCGCGACGTCGGGCTGGCTCATCGCCAAGGCGTCGCAGCAGCCGCCGATCCTGACCCTGACGGTCGCGGTCGTCGGCGTCCGCGCGTTCGGTCTGGGCCGCGCCGGGCTGCGGTACGTCGAACGCCTGGCCACGCACGACGCCGCGTTCCGCATCGCCGGCCGGTTGCGGGTCCGGCTCTGGAATTCGCTGGTCCGCCTCGGCCCCGCGCGCGGACTGCGCGCGGGCGAGGGGCAACGCCGCCTGGTCGCCGACGTCGACACCGTGCGCGACCTCCTGCCCAGGGTGGTTTCGCCGCCGCTGGTGGTGGCGCTGGTCGCGGCGGGCGCGATCGCCGTCCAGACGTGGGTCCTGCCCGCGGCCGGCCTGACCCTCGCGGCGGCGGTCGCCGTCGGGCTGTGCGCACCGTGGGTCGCGCTGCGCACCGAACGCCGGGCGACGTCCGCGCTGGCGACAGGCCGCCGCGACGTGGCTTCGCGAGTCCTGGTCCTGTTCGAGGCGGCAGCCGAACTCCTCGCCTTCGGCACGGCCCGCGACCACCGCCGTGCCCTCGCGGATGCCGATACCCGCCTGGCCGCCCAGGCCCGCCGTCAAGCTTTCGGCGCGGGCGCGGCGGAAGCACTGGTGACGCTGGCCTGCGGGACGGCCACGGTCGTCAGCACGGCGTTCGCCGCTTCGGCGGTCACGTCCGGCCGGCTCGACCCGGTCCTGGCGCCCCTGCTGGCACTGGTCCCGCTCGCGCTGGCGGAGGTCCTCGCGCTGCTGCCGCCGGTGGCGCAGCACTGGGACACGCTGCAGCGCGCCCGCCGTCGCCTCGCCGACGCGCCCCCATCGCCGCCTCGCGCCGAGCACCCCGGAGCGGGCGTCCAGCTGCGGGGCGCGGACCTCGGCTGGCCGAACGGCCCGGTCGTCCTCCACGACGTCGACCTCGACCTCCCACCGGGCACGTACGCCGCGGTGGTCGGGCCGAGCGGCGCCGGCAAGTCGACGCTCGTCGCCGCGCTGCTGGGCTTCCTCGCACCGCGCGAGGGCGTGGTCACGGTCCCGGACGGGGTCGCGTGGGCACCGCAGGAGCCGATGCTCGCGGCCACGACGGTCGCCGAGAACCTCCGCCTCGCCCGCCCCACGGCAACCGAGGACGACCTCCGCCAGGCGCTCCACCAGGCCGCCCTCGACGACGTCGACCCGGCCACCCTGCTCGGCAGCGGCGGCACCGGCCTCTCCGGCGGCCAAGCCCAGCGAGTCGCACTGGCCCGCGCACTGCTCGGCGCGCCGACGGCGGGGCTCGTCCTGCTGGACGAACCGACCGCGCACCTCGACGAACCGACGGCCCAGGCCGTACGCGCCCATCTGCGCGAAGCCCTGACCGGCCGCACGGTGCTGCACGTGACCCACCGAGCCGACGAAGCCACCGACGCGGACGTGGTCCTCGAGGTCCGCGACGGCCGGGTCGTGACCCGCGTACCGGTGCCGTGATCGCACCCCCGCTGCGCCGCGCGATAATGGCGGAACTCATGGATCCGACGCTTGCCGCGCGGGCACTGTCCGCCGCCACCGAGATCACGAGCACCGCCCTGTCCGGCGACGACCCGGGAGCGGTGCTCGACACGGTCGTCGCCCGAGCAGCCGAACTCGCCGACGCCGACCTCGGCCTCGCGATGGTGAGCGCCGACGACGGCCGAGTGGTGGTCGAGGCCGCCCACTACGCGACGGCGCACCCCAGCGCGCACCCGACCGCGGGGTCGGGCAGCGGTGGCCTGGGCACCGGCGGCCAGGAGGTCGGTACCCGCACCGCCGACCCAGCCGCCTCGCATGGCGAGCGGAGCGCGAGCGCCAGCACGCCACAGGCCGACACGGGCGCCGCCTCCATCGCCGGCCAGGGCGCCGATCGCGCGGGCACCCGAGGCGCCGGTCCCGTGGTCAGCCAAGGCACCGACGCGTCGGTCGGCCAGGGCGCCGATGCACCAGCCGGCCGGAGCGCCGGTCCCGCGGTCAGCCGAGGCGCCGATGCGTCAGCCGGGGAATCCCTGCGAGGCCTCGCCCTGCCCGCCGACTCCGCGGCCGGGCACGTCGCTCGCGGTGGTGAACCGGTGGCCAGTGATGACTTCACCGTCGATCCGCGGACCGCGCCCTACGTTCCCGCCGAGCTTCACGGCTATGGGCCGTTCGCGGCGGCGCCGTTCGGGTCCGGGGGGCGGGTGCTGGGTGCGCTGACCGTCTACCGGAAGCGGGGCCGGGAGCCGTTCTCCGCGGGGACCGTCGAGATGCTCGTCGCCTTCGCCGCGCAGGCCGGGGTCGTGCTCGCGCTCGCCGAGGGAGCCAACGCGCGGCACCGGGTCGCGCTGTACGAGGAGCGCGAGCGCATCGCCCGCGAGCTCCACGACGTCATCGTCCAACGGCTCTACGGCGCCGGCATGCAGCTGGACCGGGTCCGGCGCAACATGCGCAAGCGGTTCGCCCAGGCCGACGGGGCTCGCCTCTCCGACGCGATCGACCAGCTCGACCAGACCATCGAGGAGATCCGCGGCACCGTGCGCGCGCTGCGGTCGCCGGAGCCTCGCCACGACACCGGCACGCCCACCGACCTCGCCGAGTCGGCGCGCGGCGAGGTCCGCATCGCCGGGGAGCTGCTCGGCTACCCGCCGACCCTGGAGCTGTCCGGCGAATTCGCCGACATCCCAGCGGAACGCGCCGACCACATCCGAGCCGCGCTGCGCGAAGCACTGTCCAATGTGGTCAGACACTCCGGTGCGAGCGAAACTCGTGTGACGCTGGCCAGGGACTCCGACGGTGTCAAACTCCGCGTCCGGGACAACGGTTCCGGTGTTCCCCAGGGCGTCGCCACCCGCGGTCTGCGTCATCTCGCCGAACGCGCGGACGCCGCGGGCGGCAAGTTCTTCCTGAACTCCTCACCCAGTCTCGGCACGCTCGTCGCGTTCGACCTCCCACTTGACTGACCGGTTCTCCTGCGGACTCAACCTTCTCGGGTCATCCAGCCTCCCTTCCACGCCCTCGAAATGATCGTACCGCTTGATCGAACACACATTCGACTCACGTTCGAGTGAATCTTGTGCGGCAAATGCCCAGGACGGCATGGCGGACCGTGACCAGTCCGCAAAGAGCAAGCAGCGAACGGCGGATTGCGGACGCGCCGGTCGCGGGGGGTTACTTCTCGCGCCGCGCGATCCAGGCGGCGGCCTGCGTCCGGCGCTGCATGCCGAGCTTCGCGAGCACCGAAGTGACGTAGTTCTTGACCGTCTTCTCCGCGAGGAACAGCCGTTCGGCGATCTCGCGGTTGGACAGGCCCTGGCCGATCAGCTCGAGCACGTCGCGTTCGCGCTCGGTCAGCGTCGCCAGCTCGTCCGTCGGCGGGTGCCGCATCTTCTCCAGCACCCGCGCGGTGCTCAGCGGGTCCAGCAGCGAGCGCCCGGCGGCGACCTCGCGCACCGCGTGCACGACGTCCTGCCCGCGCACCTGCTTCAGCAGGTATCCGGCGGCCCCCGCCATGATGGCGCCGACCATCGCCTCTTCGTCGTCGAACGCCGTGAGCATCAGGCACGCCGGCGGGTTCGGCTTCGACCGCAGTTCGCGGCAGAGGGTGATGCCGTCGCCGTCGCCGAGGCGGACGTCGACCACCGCGACCTCCGGTTCGACGTGCATCGCCACCGCCAGGGCCTCTTCGACGCTGCTCGCCTCGGCGACGACCTCGATGTCGGGCTCGTCGCCGAGGAGGTCGCGGAGCCCGCGGCGGACCAGTTCGTGGTCGTCGACGAGCAGCACCTGGATCGGCATACCCCGAGGTTACGGGGTTGCGGACCACCTGGTGACGGCCGGTCGGCGCCGTCACACGTGAATTACGTCAAACGTGTGACCGCTGCAGTCGTAACATTCCACCCGGTACGCATTTCCGGCGCGGATTTCCGCAGGTCGAAGCCGAATCGGGAAATAATCACGGAAATTCCGCGAAGTGGTGGATCGCTGTCCTTCCCGGAATTGCGAAATGGTCCGTAACAGCGTCGCCGGGGTCGCGATACTAACCACGCAATCGCACCGATTCCCCTCTGGAAGGACTTCCGTTGTCCTTGTTCCGTCGTGCCCTGACGACGTCCGTCGCCGTCGCCGGGCTCGCCCTCCTCGGTCCCGTCCCCTTCGCATCCGCGCAGCTCGCGACCCCGCTCGCGGCCGACGTCGACTGCGGCGACTTCAAATACCAGGAAGAAGCGCAAGCCGTCCTGGACGCGACGCCGGGCGATCCGAACCACCTCGACGACGACAAGGACGGCATCGCCTGCGAATCCCTGCCGCACCGCCCGCAGCCGGGCACGACCGCCCCCGCGCCGACGTCCGAGCGGCCCACCACCACGAGCAAGACCCAGCCGGCCCCGAAGACCACCACCAAGAAGCCCGCCACCGGCACCCAGGTCAAGGTCAAGCCGGTCGGCGGCGTGGCCACCGGCGGCGGTGAACCCGACGCCGACGTCCCCGGCTTCCTGCTGCTCAGCGGCGCCCTCGTCGCCGCGGCGGCGTCCGGCGGCATGGTGCTCTACCTGCGCCGGCGCCCGAGTTGAGGCACCCGCGCCTGTGGCCCGCGGTCACGGCGGTCGCGGCGGCGCTCGGCGTCGTACTGGCCGTGGCGCTCGTCCTCGTCCTGTCACCGCGCACACCGGAGCCGATCGCCCCGCCGAGCCCGGCGGTCCCGGCCGCCACGGGGACCTCGATCGCCCCGGGCACCGCGGCGGCGACCGCCGGCGGCCTGCCGGCGGCGAAACCGGCGTCGTTGAGCATCCCGGCGATCGGGGTCCGGGCCGACGCGATCGCGGACCTCGGGCTGACCGCGGACGGCGCGCTCGAGGTCCCGCCCGACGCCACGACGGTCGGCTGGTTCACCGGGGCGCCGTCGCCCGGCGAGACCGGCCCGGCGGTGCTGGCCGCGCACGTCGACTACCGGCACGTGCCCGGCGCGTTTTCCCGGCTCAAGGAGCTGCGCCCCGGTGAGCAGGCCAGGGTCGGCCGGGCCGACGGCCGGATCGCGGTCTTCACCGTCTACCGCGTCGACCGCTACGCGAAGGCCGACTTCCCGACCGGCCAGGTGTACGGCGACACCGCCGATCCCGAGCTGCGGCTCATCACCTGCGGCGGGGAGTTCGACCGCGCGACCGGAAACTACCTCGACAACGTCGTCGTCTACGCCCGGCTGAGCGCGGTCGAAGTCTGAGCCAGGTCGATCCGCGCCAGCTCGAGCCGCCGGTAGGCGCGCTCGCCGAGCGACCAGACGTCGAGGACGTCGCCGTCCAGCTCGGGGTACGCGATCACCAGCCGCGCGGGCTCGGCGCCGTCCTCGCGGTACACGATGTCGACCGGGATCCCGGCTTCGAGCTGCCAGCAGAGTTGCTGCTGCTTCGGCGTGAGCCGGCCCGCGTACCGGTCGCTCATCGCGCGGGCGAGCTGGCCGCGCAGCAGGGCCGGACCGCTCGCCGGGGCCGCCAGCAGCCGCTCGGCGTGGTCGACGGGATCGGGCCGGAGCTCGTCGGGGGCAGCGTCGCGCAGGACGGCCTTCGGTTCGGGCTGGTCGCGGGCGGGCAGCACGATGGTGCCGTCGGCGGCGTGGCGGGTCGGCGCGTAACCGGCTTCGCGCAGCGCTTCGAGCGTGCCCGCCGCGTCCACAGTGGACGTCAGCACGGTCGGCGCCACGGACCGCAGGCCGAGCTTGGCGAGCTTGCGGTGCGCGGCGAGTTCGGCCAGCACGGCGGGTTCCCCGACGACGACGCTCGCGACGTCGATCACCTGCGCTTCCCCGTGCCGCCGCGCGACGTCGTTGACCAGGTACACCAACGGCTGTGGCAGTTCGCCCGCCGCGCTCGCGCCGAGGTCGGCGAGCAGCTCGGCGGCCGTCGCGCCCTGGTCGAACGCGCGCCGGACGGACGCGGGGGAGAACCGCCAGCTGGTCGCGGTGCCTTGGGATTCGCGGTCGGCGGCGCGGTCGAGCAGCGCGGCCAGCCGGGCGTCGGGCGAACCGGGCACGATCGCCGTCAGGTCGGTGCCGAACAACGCCGTCGTCCGCGCGCGGGCGACGAGTGCGTCGGTGACCTCGACGAGCTCGTCCTCGGACAGCAGCGCGCGCCCGACGGCGGTGACCGCGCCGTGCGCGATGACGCCGAGCAGTTCACCCTCGGCGACCGCGGTCCCGACGTGCGCGGCGAAGTCGTCGGTCGGCAGCACCGGTGCGTGCCACTCGACGACGCTGGTCAGCTCGCCGGTGATCGCCGCACCGGGTTCGAGCCGCGCCAGCAGCCGCACGACCAGTCGCCGGACGAGCGCGTCGACGTCGGTTTCGTGCTCGAAGGGCGCCGGGTTCCACCAGGTCGTCAGCAGCAGGCGGTACAGCAGCGCCGGTGCGGGCCGGGCGAGGTCCGGGTCCGGCGCGAGCGTGGGCGGCGGCGCCTTCTGGCCGCGGCGCGGGGCCGGCGGCTCGTCGGCGAGCAGCAGCCCCGCCTGTGCCGCGAGGTCGATGGCCAGCTCGATCTCCGCCGGCGTCGCCCCGGTGTCCTTGGCGACCTTCTTGACCAGCCGGGCCCCGATCGTGCCGTCCTTGAGCAGCGGCAACGGCTCCGCGGCGGCCAGGTCGAGGATCGCCGAAACGCGGTCCAGCAACCGCAGCGCGGCGGCCGACGAAGTGGCCTCGGCCGCCTCGGTCCCGACGTGCGTGACCACGAATTCCGGCTCCGCGGGCGTGAACGGCAGCCGGTGGTCCGGACCACGCAGGGCGAGCGAGATCTCGACCGGCATGGCGGTACCGCCGTAGTAGGTGCCGAACAGGAACCCGTGGTCGAGCGCCCAGCCGAGCGGGGGCATGCCGTCGACCTCGGGGACGCCGTCGGCCATGTCCTGCAACACCTTCCGCGTCCGCTCGGGCGCGGTGGCGAACAGTGCGCGGACGCGGTCGCGGTCGCGGTAGTGCCGGACGAGGTCCCCGGGCGGCACCCCGAGGTTGCGGGCCAGGCGCGCCCGCTGGATCGTGGTGAGGTCCGCGAGCAGGTCGGCGACCGGCTGACCGAGCCCTTCGGCGTGGAAGTTGTGGCGCTGCAGCACTTCCAGCAGGACGACGTGGTCGGCTTCCCGCCACAGCAGGGCGCGCTCGGCGAGTTCGTCCACAAAGGACTCCACGTTGGCGCCGGCGAGCAGCTCGGCGACGTCGCCGAGCGGCACCGGCCCCTGCCGGAGCGCGTTGCACAGCTGGACGGCCCGCAGCACCTGCGCCAGCGGCATGGACAACCCGAGCAGGGCCTGGTCGACGGATTCGGGCGACACGAGCCGCGCGACGACGACGTCGAGCCGCCGCGGCCACGGCTCCGCCAGCACGTCCGGCCGGCGGGCCAGCACCTTCGCCAGCCCGTCCCGGTCCAGGCCCGCGAGCCTGCCGAGCAATTCCTCGGCGGTGGTCATCGCTGTCCTCGAGTGGGTCGGTTACGGGGGCCGCTCGAGCCTACCCCGGTCCCGTGGTGCCGGGCTGGGGCCCGGGGGCGGCGGGCAGGTGATCGGCGATCCGGTCGGCGATCCGGTCGATCGACGCCAGCAACGCCTGCCGCGGCGCGGTCAGATCGAGCGAGTGGACGAAGAGTTCCACACCGCCGTGCCGGACCTCGTAGATCGCGAGCGGCTCGGCACCCTTGGCGTACACCAGGTGCCCTTGGCGGAGGCCGAGAGCGGTGCAGTAGGCCAGCATCTGGAAGAGGTTGTCGTTGTTCCGCTTCCCCTTGTACTTGGCGTCGACGGCGGCCACCGGGCGCCCTCGGTGGTTCCACACCAGGTCGAGCTTGATCGTCACCTGGTTGCCCGTGTCGAGGTGCGACCAATGAGGAGCGCTCGGCCAGCCCTCGACCCGGGAGCCGAGCGCGCCGGCGATCGACCTCGTCACGAAGTCTTCGAAGATGGTCTCCAGGTTGAACATGAAACCGTTGACGCTGAGCTCGCCGGGGGAGAGTTCGGGGGAACGGGCCTGCAGGATCACTTCGGCCAGCCCGAGCACGGCGTGGTAGCGCTCGTTGAGGCGGTTGGCCGTCCACTTCGGCGGCTGCGCCCAGGGGCGCGGGAGCCGAACGCCTTCGAGTCTGCTCCGAAGCGCGTTCAGCCGTGCGGAGGACTCCTCGTCGACGCCGGGCACGGTCAGCATGTGCTCGATCGCAGCCAGGAGGATCCGGTTCTCGGCGATGTCCGGGGTGAAGTCGTCGTACTGGATCTCCATCGGCAACGGCTGGTCGAAGCGTCTCCGCAACTGGTCGGTGAGCCTGATCCGGCCACGCAGGGCAGTCGATGATTCGTCGCGTTGCCGATAACCGTGCAGCGGTCCGAGCCGCAAAGCCGCATCGGCTTGCCGCCACAGCATCTGGGCGATGGCCGGTACCACGCCCTCCGCGGTGCCGGTGGTGACCAGTTCGTCCAGCCAGCCGGCCGGGTTCCGGGCGTAGCCCGCCAAGAACAACAGCCGTGAGATCTTCATCTTGGGCATGACCCGGAACTCGAGATCGCCCACGCGGAAGGCGCCGACCCGGCCGCGCTTGCCCGCGACCGTCCACCAGCCGCTTTCCCTGCGCCGGGTCACGGTGACCAGCCCGGACGCCTCGAGCAGCGTCGCTTGGCGGTCGTCGAGCTCGACCGCCTCACCGCCACCGGTCTCGGTGAGGTCAATCGGTGACATCGTCCGGCAAATTCGCGCGAATGGCTGCCAGCCCGAAAGCGTCCAGGCTGTTTCCGCTGCCGTAGTGGTGCTCGGCGAGCAGCGGGAGGATCGATGCCTGCCACGCCCGATCGAGACCGTCCGGACGCCGGTAGATGCTTTCCCGCATCAGGAAAGAAGGCCCGACGGCGAGGTCGCGCTGGCGGATCATCCGGTTCAGCGCGTCGAGGACCTGGGGTGCGTCCCGGTTGAACTCGGCGCCTTCGATCCGGCCCAGCCAACGACCCAGCAAGCCGGCGGTCGGTGGCAGCGAGGGGTGCAACTCGGTGAAGACGAACCGCCGGCGGATCGCGGCGTCGACCTGGGCGATCGAGCGGTCGGTCGTGTTCATCGTGCCGATGACGAAGATGTTGGGGGGCAGCGTGAAGTCGGTCCGGTTCGAGTACAGCAGGCTGATCGCCTCGTCGCGGTACTCGAGCAGGAAGTACAGCTCGCCGAAGACCTTGGCCAGGTTCGCCCGGTTGATTTCGTCGATGATCAGGATGTGTGGTTCCGACGGGTTTTCGCGCGCCGCGTCGACGAGGTTCCGGAACGGGCCGCCGTGGAGGCCGAAGTCGACTTTCCCGTCCTCGCCCTGCTGTGGACGGAAGCCTTCGAAGAAGTCTTCGTACGTGTAGGAAGGGTGGAACTGCACCAGCTTGACCGCCGTGAGGTCGGCCAGCAGGTGCGCCAGTTTCTGCGCGAGGAAGGTCTTGCCGGTGCCCGGCGGCCCGTGGAAGATCAGTTGCTTGTACTCCCAGAGCAGGTCGGCCTGGCTCTGCAGCCACTCGTGGTCGACCAGGAGGCGTCCCGCCGCCTCCTCGGTGACGGTCGGGAAAGCCAGTTCGCGCTGCGGCTCGACAGCGGGGTCCTCGATCGTGACGCCCAGGTTCCGGAGCACCCGCTCGACGGTTCCCAGGTTGTCGGTCAGCTCGACGATGGCCGACTGGCTGCCGAGCTTCGCGCGGAGCTCCTGCGGCAGCTGGTCCACCGTGGGTGGCGCTTCGAGCGGGAACCACCGAGCGAAGCGGCGCAGGTTGGACCGGGTGCTCCCGGACAGGAAGCCGGCCGGGCCGTCGACGCGTCCGAAGTAGACGTGCTCGTGTTCGTCCCGCGTCAGGACGTAGTCGCCGACCTGGATCCGGTTGAGGAAGTCGTTGAACTCGGTGAAACGCTGCTTCTGCGCGTTGTAGGACAGGTGCTGGTAGTCCTGGTCGACCGCCTTCCGCAGGCGCTCCGCGGAAACGGGCAGCGCGAGCGGGCGGAGGTTCGACGGAAGCGATACGAAGCCTTCGTTCAGCCAACCGCCGACGAGCTCTCGCTCTTCCGCCGAAGTTCCTTGGACCAACCAAGCCCGGCGCAGCGGCGCCGGCTCGGCCAGTGCGTCTTCGTCCAGCTGCTCCCGCAGCCATCCGGCGGTGAGCCGGGCCCCGGGGGCGGCGTGCCCGAAGACGTCGAACTCCACCCCCTCGGCCTCCAAGCGCTTGCGCACGTCCATTCCGCGGTACCGGACGGGCAGCATCCCTTCGGGCGGGAGCGAGCCGTCCACCTCGAGGATGCGATGGGTCCCCACCAACCCGGCCCGGGCCAGGAAGTGCCCGATGTGACGGGTGGACTGCCCGGTGATCTCCGAGAGGTCGTCGTAAGAACTCCAGAAGCCGGGGCTGACTTCGCCGACGAGCTTGATGATGGTGCGCTCCGAGCCACTGAGCTGCGCGACCGCTTCGTCGCGCTGCTTGCGCAACTCGCCGAGGCGGGTCTTCAGCTCCGCGAGCAGCTCGTCTTCGGAATGCGTCTCCAGCGCGATTTCGCCGGCGTCGGTCAAGGACCAGCCGCCGATCTTGCTCATCCAGCCGATCGTCGCCGCGTCGCCGGTGTGGTAGCCGAGGTGGACGCGCCAGCGGATTCGCCCTTCGCGGTCCTCTTCCCGCTCGTACGGTGACAGGCGATCGCCGACCCGCTCTTCGACCCGGTCGTACACCTGCCCCGGTTTGAGCGGGCCGTCGGCGTCCCGGAGGACTTCGAGGCTCGTCCGGAGGAGGGGCGCTATGCGTACGGTGTCGGCCAAGGGTGCTCCAGTCGGCTGTGCATCGGGTCGGCGTCCCTAGGCCGTCATCGCTTCGAGGAACTCCTGGGTCTCCGGGTCGGTCGAGTAGACGCACGTTCCGCGCATGCCGCGGGTCAGCAACACCTTGTACGTGTGGGCGATGAGCGTCTTGAAGTAGAGGTCGTTCGCCTTCGCCTTCTTGACCTCGTCGTCGTGCGAGCTTTCGGCGTCGGCCACCCATTCGTCGCGCCGGCGCACGAAGTCGGGGCCGAAGATGACTCCCGACCAGTCGTATTCGAAGCCCTGCGCCGTGTAGACGCAGCCGACCTGGCCGAACCCGCGCGGGTCGGTCGCCCAGAAGTGCGAGGGCGGGACGCCGGGCACCGCTTTCTCCGGGCGCGCGTTCCACGGACGTTCCCACCCGGCGATGGTGACGTCCTTGGCCAGTTCGAGGCGGTCGCCCGTGCGGACCGGTTCCTTGCTCCAAGGCCAGCAGAAGCCGGCCGAGACGCGGGCGGTGCCGCCGTACTCGTTTCGCTGCCGGAGCAGCCAGTTCTCGAGCGACTCGGGCGTCGCCGCGGTGGCCACCACCAGGTTCTGGTCCTTCGGCGTGGCGATCTTGCTCCAGGGCACGGGATCGAGACCGCCGAGGCCGAGGAGCCGGGCGACCCAGGCGTCGAACCGGGGCGACCCGCCGCACCGGAACTGGCTTTCGAGCCGGACCACCTCGCACTCGTAGCCGTTCGCCGTCGCCGCGGCCTCGATCTCACGTCGCGAACCCATTTCCCCCGGCCGGACGGTCTGCTTCTCGTCGAGGAGGAAGACCGGCACCTTGGCCGCGGTGATGAGTTCGTCGATCTGTCTGCCTGCTTGCTCACGCACGTGCTTGGGGGTGTAGCGCTTCACGCTGGTTTCGCGGATGCGGTGCGCCTCGTCGCAGATGAGGGCGTCGAGTTCCCGAGCCGGAGCCGTCATGTAGTCGTTGAAGTACCGGAAGCCGCCCATCTTGCCGCCGGACCGCGAACCGCTGACCTTCCGGAGCGTGTTCGTGAACGAGCGCGAGCCGGTGGCGTGTTCGACGAGGTACCCGCGGCTGCTCAGGTCCTTCTTCAGCTTGAGGGCGATCGCGCTCTTCCCCGAACCCGGCCCGCCGAGCACGACCACCGCCTTGGGGGTTCCGGTGGCACGCGCGTGGTGGACGGCCCGGAGGACCTCCTGGTAGGCCACCTCCTGTTCGTCCAGGAGGACGAGGCTCTGGTTGACGGTCCTCGTTTCGACGTCGATCAAGAAGCCGGGATTGTGGTGGAGGCCCAGGAACTCGTCGCCCGCTTGCCGGGTCCTCGCCTGATCGTCGCCCGCTTTGAAGAGCGAACGCAAGTGGTACTGCAAGTCGGTACGGCGTTCCGGGGAAAACACGGCGACCAGGTCGGAATGGTCGTACCGATCGAACCAGGTGGCGTTGTCGATGCCGTACACGTACGCGAAGCCGTGCACGCTCCGCGGGTTTTCGGCGAGCTTGGGTGCCGAAGTGAGCAGGTACTCGCAGTACTGCCGCACCTGGGCGGCGGGATGCAGGACCAAGGCGTTCCCGACGCGGATGAGCTCGTCGGTCTCCTGCTCCACATCGTCCGGCGAGGCCAGCTTGACCAGCATGTAACTGGGTTCTTCGGTGTGCGGGTTGTGTCCGCAGAGCACCAGGTCGACATGCTTCGGGCTCTTGCCGAGTCGCGGCTCGACGATGACGTCCAGAGAGCCCAAGGAGGCGTCTACGAGATCCGACAAAAGGTTCGGAAGACCGTTCGTCCACCGCCCGGGCTCCGGTTCGCGACCGCCGGAATCGCCGACGGTGTCCGAACCCTCCGCCAATATCCGCTGGAGCCTGCCTGTCTTGGCGTCGGCCAGCAGTTCCCGGGCGGTGCGTCGGATGAGCGGCATTGTCCCCCACATGTGCACGCGTGATCTCATGCGCGGGTGGGGACAGCGACGGAGTTTCCTCCGGTGTCCGTCGGGCCGCATTCGGCGTCGATATTAGTGGATCAGTACCGGTTCCCGTGGGCGTGTTCCGCATCCGGATTTCGGTAGCGTCGGGGTGGTGCCGAGACTGATCCACTTGAACGGGCCGTCCGGGATCGGGAAGTCCACGATCGCGCGGGCCTACGCCGAGCGGCATCCCGGGGTGCTGAACCTCGACACCGATCGGGTCGTCTGCCTCATCGGGGGTTGGCGGGAGACCTTCTTCGAGACCTTCCGGGCCGCGCAGCTGCTCACCCGGGCCATGGCGGAGACGCACCTGAAGACCGGGCACGACGTCGTCATGCCGCAGCTCGCCACGCGCGTCGTCGACGTCGAGGCCTTCGAGCGCGTCGCCGCGGACTGCGGGGCCGAGTACCGGGAAATCCTGCTCACCGCCGGCAAGCCCGTTGCCACGGAGCGGTTCGCCGCGCGGGCCGCCGGTGGGGATGCCGCGACCAAGGGTGTCGACGACGTCGTGAACTCGCGGGGTGGCACCGCGCTGGTCGAGCGGATCCACGACCAGCTCGCCGCCTACCTCCCGCAGCGGCCCGGGTGCGTCGTCGTCGCGACCGACGGGCGGGCGCCCGAGGAGACCTACGACGCCGTCGTCGCCCACCTGCGCGGGCGGTGAGGCGGTCCGGTTCACTGGTCGGCATGGCGGGCATCCCGGAATTCGCGCTGCGGCAGATCGAGCGCTGGTGTGCCCGGCGCGTGCCCGAACACCTGCGGGACCAGCTGCGCGTCGAGTGCCGCACGCGGGGGCGGGCCGTCACCATCTTCGAGCTGCGGGCCGGGAGCGAGCAGAAGATCGCGCAGCTGCGCGTCGACGACTTCGGGATCTGGTCGGTGTTCTGGGCCGACCGGAACGGGCGCTGGCTGTCCCACCCGGACGCGCCCGTCGCCAGTACACCGCCGCCGTTGCTGGCCGAAATCGAACGGCGCTGCGAGCGGGACTAGGCGGGTGGCGGGAAGCGGACCTCGTTGCGGTCGATCTTCGCGTGCGCCGCGGCCGGCAGGTCGACGCCGAGGCGGTCCGCCAGCTGCAGCAGGTACAGCGTGACGTCCGCGATCTCGTCGAGCACCTTCGCCTCCAGTTCCGCGTCTTCGCGCCACGCGTCGGACTCCTCCGGCGTCAGCCACTGGAACAGCGAGGTCAGTTCGCCCACCTCACCCGAGAGCGCCATCACGAGGTTTTTCGGGGTGTGGAACGGCTCCCAGGCGCGGGCCGCCGCGAAGCCGCGCAGGCGCTGGGTCACGTCGTCGAAGGTCACGCGGCGATTGTGCCCGGTCGTCACGGTGCGCTAACGGCCGTATGGCGGATTGTCGTTGACCGGTGAATCTCTCACTCAATAGGTTGCACTTCGTCGGGGATGCTTGCGGGGCCCAGGGCTGGGAAAGGAACGTCTTGAAGTACCTGCGATCCGTCCGCGGCCGCATGCTGGGCATCGCGCTCATCCCCGGCAGTGCTCTCGTCGTCGTGGCGATCGTCATCACCGCTTTCCTGGTCCACCAAGCGGTTCGCACGCGCGACCTCGCGGTGGAGACGGCGAACGCGGCCGACCGGACGGCCCGGTCCGTGGTCGCGTTGCAGGCGCAGCGGAGCGCGGCGATGGCCGCGCCGGAACTGCGGACCGCCGCGTACGCGAGCTACACCCAGCGGATCGACACCGCCATCGCCGGGCTGCGCGACTACGTCCGCCGCGCGCCGGACGCCGAATCGGCCTACCAGCAGACAACCGCCGTCGAGCTGCTTTCCGTCGCCGAAGGCATGGACCGCTCCGATTCCCTCGCGCTGGCGGGGCTCGACGGTGTCACGCGGCGGCCGTACGCCTCCGCCGTCGCGGCGTACCGGGCCGGGCTGACGCGGGTCGCGCCGCAGCTCACCGACAGTGGCCGGACGGTTTACGAGTCGCTCACCCGCAGCGCCGACTGGAGCAGGCTGGCCGCCGCCGAAGACGCGTTCGCCACGGCCGAACCGCTGCCCGTGCCCGAATCCACGTGGCGCAGCGCCGCCTACACCGTTTCCGAGCAGCTCGGCCGGCTCTACACCCAGCAGAGCCAGTACGCCGTGCAGCTCACGCTCGACGACGGCCGCCGCACGCTCGCCGGCGCGCTCTCCGCCGGGACCGCGCTGCTGCTGTGCGCGGTGCTCCTGCTGATCGTCGTGCGGCGGCTCGTGGCGCGGGTGCCGGTGCCGGTCGTCCCGATCATGGTCCCGACGGTGCGCTCGGCCATCCCGCGACCCCGCCACGCACGGTCACGACGGCCGAAGGTGCCCGAGCCGTGGCCGCTGAAAGCCGTGCTCGACGACTTGCGCCGTCAGTGAAGGCCTCACCGAGAGTCACGGATTACTCCGAAAAGAGCACGCGGTTGGCCCACACGCCAGCTTGCCGGGCTCGGGCAGACTGGTGCGCGTGAGTCCCCACTCGGATCTTCGCCCCTACCTGCGCACTTTGGACGCGGAGACGCTGGCGGACCTGCTGCACGCCCAAGCCGAGCGTGACCCTGAGTTGCGGCACTCGCTCGAACTGCGCGCCGCGACCCAATCCGGTGACGTCAGCGAGGCGCACCGCCTGCTGGACACCGCGGTGACCGACGGGAACGTCGAGTACACCGCGAAGATCGGCGCCGTCCTGGACACGCTGCAGCGGATGCTCGACGCCGGCAGCCGCGCGGACCTGGCGCCGCTGGCCCGGCGCACGGTCGACGACATCAGCGAAGTGCTCGAACAGGCCGGTGACCACACCGGCGACCTCGGCGAGCGGCTGGACCGGGCCGTCGAGCTGTACGCCCGCGCGTGCGCCGCCCGGCCGCCGGATCCGGAGAAGCTGGCCGCGTGGATCGTCGAAGTCGAGTTCGACGGCCCGGGCTGGCCGGTGATCGACCTCGCCGACTTCGCGACCGCGCTGGGGGAACGCGGGCTCAAGCTGATCAAGACCGCGGTGGACGACGTGCTCGGCGCGAGCGGCCCCGGCCACCGCCGGGACGTGGCCGAACGGCTGCGGGAGCAGCTGGCCGAGGTGCTCGGCGACGTCGACGAGCTGGTCGCGATCCTGTCCGCCAAGCCGCCGCGGGTGGACGTCAGCCTCAAGATCGTCCGGGTCCTGCGGGCCGCGGGACGGCACAGCGAAGCCATCGCGCACGCCGCCCGCGCCCTCACCCACGACAAGCAGCCGGCGCCGCGCCCGGAGCCCGACGACGAGACCTCCCGCCGCCGCAAGGACTTCGACGCCCGGCCGGACCGCGAGACGTACGCCGCGCTGCGCGAAGCCGCGCAGGCCGCGGGCAAGTGGACGGCGCTGCGCCGGGACGCGCTGGCTAGCCTGCGCGAACGCGCCGCCGAGGGCGGGGCCGACGAGCTCGTCCGCGTCCTGCTCGACGACGGCCGGCCCGACGAAGCCTGGCGTGCCTGCGTCCGGTTCGGGGCGGCGCCGGAGCTCAAGCTCGAACTGGCCGAGCTGCGCGCCACCGAGCACCCGGCCGAGACCATCCCGGTCTTCCGCGAGCACGTCGACGAGCTGATCGAGCGCAAGGACCCGCAGGCCTACCAGGAAGCCGCGCGCCGGCTGAAGTTGTTGCGCGGCTTGCACAAGCGCGCCGAAACGGCGGACGAATTCACCGCTTACCTCGCCGCGCTGGTGGAAACCCACCGCCGGAAAACCCGCCTGATCACGGAAATCCGGGCCGCGCGAATCGCCTTGCCCAAAGCCGTAACCTCCGCGCGCACACCTCGTTGACCGGGGTGAACCGGTGTGCACGTGCACCGGGACACCGCGAGCCCGCCAGAGTGGCGACGCCCTGGCCAGCGACGTCGCGGTGGCCCTGTTCCGTCGCCCCCGCCCGGCGCCTCCCCGCCGGGCACGCGACGGGACCCGCGCCAGGGCCACCGCGACCGGCTCGCCGGTAGGTGAAAACATGAGTCCATGAGCCCGGTGAGTCGTGCCCGCAAGAGGCAGCCGCAGCCCGTCACCCACAGCGTGACCGGCCTGTTCAAGGACGTCCTGAACGACTTCTCGGCGCTGGGTGCCGAGCCCGCGCCGGTCGACGTCGAGCTGCTCGCTTCCGAGGTGCTCGGCCAGTTCCGCGACGTGCCCGTCGAGGACGGCGAAGAGTCCCTCGGCCTGGAGCTGATCGGCTTCGCGCAGCGCAAGATCACCCCGGGCGCCGCCGCGCTGCTGGCCGCGCTGAAGGTCGTCGCCGAAACCGACGTCGAGCGCAAGGCCGCCGAAGACGGCCTGCAGGTCGTGCTCGGCCGGGGCATCCCCGCCCCGGCCTGGGCCGCCGGCCTGGGCCGCGTGACCGCCGGCGAGTGCTGGCGGACCGGCGACGTCTACGGCGACGAGTCCTCCCTGCTCTGCGTCTTCTCCCACGGCGACCAGGCGTACGGCCTGCTCGCGCTGCTCGACTTCACCGAGGGCGGCCGGGTGCGGGACCTCGTCGTGATCGAGCAGCCCGCCGACGTCCTCGGCGAAATGCGCGAGCAGGCCGAAGCGGACCCGGAGCTGGTCGTCTTCGAAGCGGTCGCCCCGGCCGAGGCGCACCGCCTGATCGCGGACGGCCTCGCCGCGACCGACCACCTCGAGGACGCCGACGTCAGCGAGGACTACGCGCGCTTCCACGCGGTCGCGCTCACCTGGTGCCGCGCGCTGCCGGAGCCCGCGCTCGTGCCCGAGGTGGCCGTCTGGTCCGAAGCCGAGCGGGCCGCGGTCGTCGAGCAGTTCGTCGTGGCGAGCGAGGAGGACGCCGACGCCGCTCGCGCGCTCGGCCGCCTGCTGCTGGAGCACGGGCTGCGCACCGACCCGGCGAACCCGCTGCGCGTCGGCCCGGAGAAGATCGCGCGGTTCCTCGAGGGCCTGCTTGGCGAGGAGTACGAGCTCGACGCCGACCACGAGGAAGCCGTCGAGCCGGTCGTGCTGGCCTGGGTGCAGTGGACGGCCGAGCGGGCCGGGCTGACCGAGACCGCCGTCGCCGCGCTCGACGAGGCCGTCGCCGACTACCTCAGCGAGTACGCCGACGAGGACGACTCCCCGCTGGAGCGCTACTTCGGCGGCGTCGGCGACCTGTCGCCGAGCGAGCTGGCCGACGCGCTGGAGCGCCGGATGTTCGCCGTGCCGTCGCTGACCACGGAGATCGACGAAGAAGAGGTCGACCTCGACCCCACCGACCCCGAGCAGCGCCGGGCGCTCGTCATCGCCGAAGCCGACGAAGACGAGGAAGAGCAGCGGCTGATCCTGCGCGCGACCATCGTCGACCAGCTGTGGGACGACGAGCCCGCCGAGGTCTGGCAGACCGTGGAGCGCCTGCGGGAGGGCGAGCTCGACCGCGACGAGATCTTCGAGCAGCTGATCGACGCGCTGGACGGCAGCCTGGTGGACGGCGAAACGCTGGAGTACGACCCGGACGCCTACCTCGAGGCGCTCGGCGAACTCTGACGGCTACGGGAGGGGGCCCGCCGGCTCGGCGGGCTTCACCGCTTTGCGGCGGCGCTCCTGCAGCCGGTCGTCGAAGTCCACGACGAACGTCCCGGCGGCCATCGCGAGCAGCAAGGCCAGACCGAGCACCGCACCGACCCACGTGAGGATCATCGAGAACATCGTGGGCCTCCTCCCCAGCTCAGAGCCGTTTTCCGGACTCCTTCAGGGTCGCTTTCCGAACGGGCGTCCGGTATCGGCCAACCGGTTAGGCCTCACCGCACGCCCTCGGCCGATCGGCCGGTGTTTCGGGGCGCAGCGTGGGGATGGTGCGCGTGTGGGTGACGAAATCAGAGCTTGCGGAGCCGGACGCGGTTGATCGCGTGATCGCAGTCCTTGCGCAGCACGAGCGTCGCCCGGGGCCGGGTCGGCTTGATGTTCTCCATCAGGTTCGGCTCGTTGATCGAGCGCCACAGGTGCTTCGCCTCGGCGCGGGCCTCGTCGTCCGGCAGGCCGGCGAAGTGGTGGAAGTGCGACGCCGGGTCCGCGAACGCCGTGTGCCGCAGCTCCAGGAACCGCTCGATGTACCAGCGCTGGATGTCGTCGGTGTGCGCGTCGACGTAGATCGAGAAGTCGAAGAGGTCGGACACCATCAGCCGCGGCCCCGGCTGCAGCACGTTCAGGCCCTCGAGGATGAGGATGTCCGGCTGCTGCACGACCTGCTCCTGGCCGGGCAGGATGTCGTAGGCCAGGTGCGAGTACACCGGCGCGGCGACGCGCTCGGCCCCCGACTTGACGTCGGTGACGAACCGCAGGAGCGCGCGGCGGTCGTAGCTCTCCGGGAAGCCCTTGCGGTGCATGATCCCGCGGCGCATCAGCTCGGCGCGCGGATAGAGGAACCCGTCGGTGGTGACCAGGTCTACGCGGGGGTGGTCCGGCCAGCGGGCGAGCAGCGTGCGCAGGATGCGGGCGGTGGTCGACTTGCCGACCGCCACGCTGCCCGCGATGCCGATCACGAATGGGACCTTCGTGCCGCGGGAGTCGTCACCGAGGAACGTCGTCGTCGCTTCGTAGAGCCGCTGGCGTGCGGCGACCTGCAGGTTGATCAGGCGGGAGAGCGGCAGGTAGACGTCGGCGACCTCGGCCAGGTCGACCTGCTCGCCGAGCCCGCGCAGCCGCAGCAGCTCGGCCGCGGTCAGCGGCAACGGTGTCGAACTCCGCAGTTCTTTCCACTGTTCCCGGTGCAGCTCGACATACGGGCTGAGTTCGCGGACCCGGGTCATCGCACACTCCTCCGGCCGTCGCCTGCACTGGCGCACGTTTCACCTGCGTGATTAACGGTAGGGCTTACGACGGGTGAACGCGCTGTGATGTAGTCCACCCCCTGACTTTCAGGGGTTACCGCGGGTAACGGTTCTCGAAGACCTCGTCCCACGCGGCCGCGACCTGCCGGGCGCACGTCGCCGGCGCGACGCCGCCCACGCCGGTGCCCAGGCCCGGCATCGCGATGGTGCCGACGTGCTCGCGCACCGGCCCGTCGTCGAGTTGCCCGTCGCGCCACTGGAGGAACACGGCGCGGGCGGCGAGGTAGGGGTGGACGGTGTCGGCGGGCAGCAGCTCGCCGGGCCCGCGCATGGTCGGCGCGCTGATCAGCCAGGCCGGCTCGGGCTCGCCGGTCGGCACGACCACGGCCTCGCCGATCGGCAGCTCGCCGCCGTGGAAGGCCAGGACAGCGCTGCGGACGCGCTGCTCCACCTCGGGGAACGCCCGCGCGTAGACGGCGTCGATGCCGCCGCGCATCCAGCCGTAGGAGTTGGCCGGGCTGACCACGGCCTGCGCGACGACGTCGAGCACCGACCCGCGGTGCACCCGGACCCGGCCGGCCAGTTTTTCCACGGCGGCGGTCCAGGCGGTGGCGAGTGGTTCATCGACGGCGCACAGCACCAGCTCGGGGGTCCGAGGGGAGACCGGCGGGTGTGCGTCCCCGCGGCCGGTGTGCGTGCCGGAGTCGGCGGTCACACCCCCCAGCATCGCAAAAAACGCCACCCGGCGTAACCGCTTCGCGTACCGGCTGTCCGAGTGAAAGTCACCACCGTCGGGCCCCGTAACCTGGGCGCTGTGTCACGGATCGCATACTTCGGCCCCCGGGGGACCTTCACCGAACAGGCCGCGCGGGCGCTCGCCCCCGGCGAAGAGCTGCTTCCGGTCGAGACCGTCCGGCAGGCGCTGACGACCGTCCGGGACGGCGGGGCGGACGCCGCCTGCGTGCCGATCGAGAACTCGGTCGAAGGTGTCGTGCCCGCGACGCTCGACGCGCTCAGCGAGTCCACCCCGCTGGTCGCCGTCGCCGAAGCCATCCTGCCGATCCACTTCAGCGTGCTGACCCGGCCCGGCGGCGGCGAGATCCGGACCGTCGCGAGCCACCCGCACGCCTTGGCCCAGGTCCGCGAGTGGCTCGAAGCGAACCTCCCGGGCGCGCACCCGGTGGCCTCGTCGTCGACGTCGGCGGCCGCGGTCGGGGTGCTCGAGGGCCAGTTCGACGCCGCGGTCTGCGCGCCGGTCGCGGTCGAGCACTACGACCTGGAGGTGCTGGCCACCGAGGTCGCCGACGTCGGCGACGCGGCGACGCGGTTCCTGCTGGTCCGCCCGCCGGGCGAGCTGCCGGAGCCGACGGGCGCGGACCGGACGTCGGTGGTCGCCGCGGCCGTCAACCGCACCGGCACGCTCGCCGAGCTGCTCACCGCGCTGGCCGACCGCGGCATCAACCTGACCCGGCTCGACGCCCGGCCGACGCGCAACAACTTCGGCGAATACCGCTTCTTCATCGACTTCGAGGGCCACGTGGCCGAGCCGCGGATCCTCGACGCGCTGACGGCGTTGCGCCGGCACTGCCGCAACCTGCGGTTCCTCGGCTCGCACCCGCGCGCGGACGGCACCCGGTCCACGATCGAAGCCGGCGCCGGCAACGACGACTTCGTCGAAGCGGCGGTGTGGGCCGACGCGGTCCGCAAGGGGGAGCTGGCGTGAGGCTGCTGCTCATCCGCCACGGGCAGACCGACGGGAACGTCCGCGGCGCGCTCGACACCGCCCTCCCCGGGCCGCCGCTGACCGAGCTCGGCCGCCGGCAGGCCGCCGAGCTCGCGGAGCGGCTCGAGGGCGAGCCGCTGGTCGCGGTCTACGCGTCGCAGGCGACCCGCGCCCAGCAGACCGCGGCGCCGCTGGCCGCCCGGTTCGGCGTCGACGTGCAGGTCGTCGACGGTGTGCACGAGGTCGTCGCGGGCGATCTGGAGGGCGCGACCGACCACGCGTCCATCCGGGTCTACATGGAGACGGTCCGGCGCTGGACGCTCGGCGAGCTGGAGCCGGCGCTGCCCGGCGGCGAAAGCGGCACCAGCGTGCGCGCCCGGATGCTCGACGCGGTCGGCGCGCTGCGGGCCAAGCACGAGCAGGCCGACCCGGACGGCGTGGTCGCGCTGGTCTGCCACGGCGGCGCGATCCGGCTGGCCGGCGAGTGGCTGGCGCCGAACGTCCACGCCGACGTCGCCAACGCGGCGCTGATCCCGAACACCGGCCTGATCGAGCTGGAAGCGCGGCCGGGCGGGGAATGGCACTGCCTGACCTGGGTCGACACCCCGCTGTAAATCGCCACGAAAGTGTGATCCCGTCACGTTTGAGAAACGTTTGGTGGGGAATTAACGGTGCGAACCAACCTGCCGGAGATCCGTACGTCTACCCAGTAGCACCACACCAGGGAGGCGATTGACATGGTTCGGACGAAGCTTTCACGGTTTTTCCCGGTGGTCGCGGCTTCGGCGGGCGTTTTCGCGCTTTCCGCCTGCGGGGGCGGCGGGGCCACCCCCGCGGCGACCACTTCGACGCCGTCGACCTCGGCGTCGCCGACCTCCACCAGCGTCACCACGGCCACTTCGAGCCCCAGCAACTCGGCGCCGGCCTCGTCGCCGGTCGCCCAGCCCGCCGACAACGGGCTTTGCAAGGCCGGGGACGTCAAGCTCTCGCTCGGCCAGGGCGACGCCGGCGCCGGCTCGGTGTACCGGCCGCTGCTCATCACCAACTCGAGCGCCAAGCCGTGCACCATCCAGGGGTTCCCCGGCGTGTCCTACGTGGCAGGCGCGGACGGGCACCAGGTCGGCAAGGACGCGTTCCGCGAAGGCACCAAGGGCAACGCGGTCAAGCTGAACCCGGGCCAGACCGCGGTCGCCGACGTCCAGTTCGTCAACGTGCAGAACTTCGACCCCGGCACCTGCCAGCCGACCGCGGTGAAGGGCCTGCGGATCTACCTGCCGCAGGAGACGGCGTCGAACTTCCTGCCGTCCGAGGGCACCGGCTGCGCGAGCACGAAGATCCCCGGCAACCAGCTTTCGGTGAAGACCGTCCACCCCGCCTAAATGCGGCCGCAGATCTCCTTGGCCTCGGTCAGGTGCCGTTGCCCGGAGATGTCGTTGAAGTGCAGGCTCAGCACCATCCGGCTGACGCCGTCGATGTGGTCGGCCAGCGGCTGGTAGTTGGCGTTCACCTGGGCAGCGGCCGCGGAAAGGGCGCGGGCCGCCGTCATGCGCTGCAGCCGTTCCGCGCTGAGCCCGGGCGTCAGCGACGGCTGCGCGTCCCGGCTCGTGTCGGGCAGCTCGCCCACCCGGTCGAGCGCCTGGCACGCCGCGACGGCGTCGTCGAGCGCGCCGGCGTGCACCCCGGACAGCCCCCAGAGCAGCCCGAGCACGCTGCCGCCCAGCACGAACCCGGCGACCGCGCAGAGCACCAGCAGCCGGCGTGACGGCGGCGGTGCGGTGGGCTCGCCGGACTCACCGGACTCGGCCGGGGACTCGTCGAAGTCGGGACCGGCGTCGGTGCCGGTGCCGCTGTCCACGGTGCGCATGGTCGCCTCCTCACCACCTGGGTGAGGAGCTATTTCAGCTCACATTCACGGATCCTGGTGCATCAGCGCCGTGGCTGAGTCCGATTCGTCACCGAGCGGGAACCGCCGCAGCGCCCCGAACGCGAACGCGGCGATCACCAGCATGGCCACGCCCGACGCGGCGAACGTCCGCGCGGCCGAGCCGAGCACCCCGGTCAGCACCCCGCCCAGCAGGGCGCCGAGCGGGATCGCGCCCCAGACGACCGTGCGCCACACGCCGAGCACCCGGCCCAGCAGCTCGTCCGGCACGAGCGTGTGCCGCGCGGTCGCGAGCACGACGTTCACCGCGACGACCGCGGCCGCGAACAGGCCGAACAGCGCGGCCCCCGCGACCGGCGAGCGCACCAGGCCCATCCCGCCGAACCCGGCGCCGCAGCAGACGACCCCGCCGACGACCACCGCGCGCCGGCCGGCCGCGCGGACCAGCCGCGGGGCGAGGCCCGCGCCGGCGAGCCCGCCGATCCCGCCCACGAACGCGAAGAACCCGAAGGCCGCGTCCGACAGGTGCAGGTCGTCGAGCGCGTACAGCACCAGCTGCGCCTGCGCGAGCTCGCTGACCAGGCTGAGCAGGCCGGCGACGACGACCAGCCGCAGCAGCAGCGGGTGCCCGCGCAGCCAGCGCAGGCCGTCGGCCAGCTCGGTGCGCAACCGCGTCGGCTGCTCGTCGCCGCGGCCGCGGTAGGTACCGGCTAGCCCGAGCAGCACCGCGGCCGCGATCGCGAACCCCGCGGAGTTGAGGACGAACGGGAAGGCGGCGAAGAGGGCGAACGCCAGGCTCCCGATCGGGCCGCCGAGGAACGTCTGGCCGACGATCTCGCACGCCTGCAGCTTGCTGTTGGCCGCGTCGAGCGAGCCGTCGCCGACGACCGCCGGGACCAGCGCGTTCGCCGCGCTGTCCGCGATCGTCTCGGCCGTCCCGATGACCAGCGCGATCAGGTAGACCAGCCAGATCGTCATCCCGCCGGCGGCGACCAGCACGGCCAGCACGCCGACCGCGGCCGCGCGGGCGGCGTTCGCGACGACCATCGCGCGCCGCCGGTCGATCCGGTCGACCAGCGCCCCGGCGACGGCGGCGAACAGCAGCCACGGCAGGAACTGGGTGGCGGACAACCCGGCGATCAGCACCGGGTCGTGGGTGAGGGTCGTGGCCAGCAGGGGCAGCGCCACCTTGCCGATGCCGTCGCCGAGGTTCGAAACCGCGCTCGACGTCAGCAGCCACGGGAGTCTCCGCGGGTTGTCCATCGGGGCCCCCAGCACGTATCGCAGTCACCCAATGACTTCTGGTGACAGGATAAGCGTGCCGTCACCCGATGGGGTTACGGTGCGGGCTCAGCCCCAGCCGAGTTCGTGCAGGCGGGCGTCGTCGATGCCGAAGTGGTGGCCCAGCTCGTGCACCACCGTGATCAGGACTTCTTCGACGACCTCGTCCTCGTCCTCGCACATCGAGAGGATCGGCTGCCGGTAGATCGAGATCCGGTCGGGCAGCACCCCGCCGTACGACGACGTCCGCTCGGTCAGCGCGATCCCGTGGTAGAGCCCGAGGATGTCCGGCGCTTCGTCGTTGAACTCCTCGACGAGCACGACGACGTTGTCCATCGCCCGCGCGAACTCGGGCGGCACCTCGTCCAGCGCTGCCGAGACCAGTTCCTCGAACCGCTCCCGGCTCATCTCGACCGGCATCAGCCGTTCTTCTTCGTCGACGGCGGGGCCGAGCTCGACGTGGCCGGGCCGCCACCCCCGTCCGACGGTGGGCCGCCGTCCTGGGGCTGGCCGCCGTCGGGACCGGCGGGGGCGGCCTTGACGCTGCCGGTGACCGCCTGCAGGCCGCTCTTGTCCGGCAGGAGCGCCGCCACCTTGCAGTTGACCTTGGCCGAGCCCGCGTCCCAGCTCTCCTGCTCCCGCAGGTCCCAGGTCAGGATCAGCTTCTTCTGATCGAGGTCGGCGCCGCCGGTGTAGTCCGCCGCGGCCTTGTTGCACTCGGTGTCGAGCCAGGCCTTCTGGTCGTCCTGCTTCGGGTAGCCGTCCTTGAACTTCGTCTTGAGGTCGAGGGTCGCGACGATCTCGTAGGAGTGCGGCTTGGCGCAGTCGAGTGGGTCGCCGACGCCCTTGCCCTGCAGCGCCAGGCAGGTGCCGGGCTCGAAGACCAGCGACTGGTCCTGCTCCTTGGCCGGCCCGGTCGTCGGCAGCAGCTTGCCGCCGGGGCCCGCCCACTGCAGGCCGCACCGCAGCTGGCGGTCGCCGTCGTCCCACTGCGACGGCGTCGGGCGCAGCAGGTTCGTCGTGAGCTTCCCGTACGGATCGAGGTTGTGGCCGAGGTACGGCTTCACGTCCGCGGTGCACTTCTGCTGCGCGATCTGCTGCCACTGGTCGAGCGACGGCACCGGCGCGCCCTCGGGGAACTGGGCGCCGATGTCCGCCAGCGCGGTCACCTCGAACAGGTGCGGCTCGGTGCAGGCCACCTTCCGCGCGTCGCTCGCGTCCGGGTTGTCCCAGGTCAGGCAGCTGCCGGGCGGCGAGTGGAACGCCTCCTGGGCGGCCGCGGACAGCTTGCCGGCGCCACCGCCGGAGCCGCCGGTGATGCCGTCGCTCCAGGAGAACACGACGCTGAGGGCGAGCGCGATGAGCGCGCCCGCGAAGATCCCGCCCATCACGACGCGGGTGCGCAGCGTCTGCGTGGCGGTGGGGAACCGATCGGCGCTGGGAGACATCGCAGTCCATGATGCCCGCGCCGCGCGCGACGTGCGCGATCCGGGTGGTTAGGGTGGGTCACGGTTTCGTGGTGGCCGGGATTACGGAGCGCACATGACGCAGGACAGCAACACTGGGGACCAGCCGCCCCCCGAGCCGCCGAAGCGCGGTTCGATGAGATTCCAGGACTCGAACACGCAGCCCAAGCAGCCGTCGGTCGCCGAGCAGCGGGCGCGGCAGCAGGCGCTCGCGCAGGAGGAACGCGACCAGGAGCTGGCCCGCCAGGCCGACGCCAAGGCGGCGACCCGGCGCAAGATCCTGATCGGCAGCGGGGTCACGGTCGGGCTCGTCGGCCTGGTCGCGACGTTCTACACGGTCGCCAGGCCCACCGGCAGTGTCACGGCGGTCTGCACCGACAAGGACGGCATCGTCCAGAACGACGACTACTGCGACGACAACTACGTCACCAGCCACGGCGGCTACCACAGCGGCGGCTTCCTGTTCCTGCCGATCAACACCGGCGGCTACCAGAGCTACCGCTACAACTACGGCGGCACCGGCACGATCGGGCAGCGCGTCTCCGGGGGCTCGTACGACGCGCCCTCGTCGCGGACCAGCGTGAACACGAAGTCCGGCAAGTCCGTCCAGCGCGGCGGCTTCGGCATCAGCGGGAAGAGCGGCAGCACCGGGGGCACCGGCGGCAGCGGCAAGAGCGGGGGATCGTAGGTGTACCGGGACCGGCGCGAGCCGCGGCGTGACTGGCAGCGGATCGTCGAGGAGCAGGGACTCGTCTACGGCACGCCGGCCCGCGACAGCAGCGGCCGGGTGCGGCCGTACTGGGACGAGTCCGTGCACTACGTCTTCGAAATGGACGAGGTCCTCTCGCTCGAAGCCGACGTCGAACTGCTGCACTCGATGTGCCTCGAGGCCGTCGACAACGTCGTGACCACCGAGGGCTACCAGCGGTTCGGCATCCCGGAGTGGGTCTGGCCGCACATCGCCGAGTCGTGGAAGCGGCAGGACCCGCACGTCTACGGCCGGTTCGACCTGCGCTACGACGGCAAGTCGCCGGCGAAGCTGCTGGAGTACAACGCGGACACGCCGACCACGCTGCTCGAGGCGTCGCTGCTGCAGTGGCACTGGAAGACCGACGTCTTCCCGGACGACGACCAGTGGAACTCGATCCACGAGAAGCTCGTCGAGCGGTGGTCCGAGCTCCAGGACAAGCTGCCGTCGAACGAGCTGCACTTCACCTGGTCCGCGGCCGACCCGACCGGCGAGGACAACGTCACCACGGCGTACCTGCAGGAGACGGCGGCCGAAGCCGGGCTCGACACGGTGGGGCTGGCGATCGAGGAGATCGGCTGGGACCCGCTGCTCAAGCGGTTCGTCGACCTCGAAGAGCAGCAGATGGCGACCGTGCTGAAGCTGTACCCGTGGGAGTGGGTGGTCGACGAGGAGTTCGGCCGCCACGCCGTCGAGTCGCTGCCGCGGACGCTGTGGATCGAGCCGCTCTGGAAGATGATCCTCTCCAACAAGACGCTGCTCGCGATCCTGTGGGAGAACTACCCGGGCCACCCGAACCTGCTGCCCGCCTTCGCCGACGACCCGGGCCTGCTCACCGAGTACGTCCGCAAGCCGAAGCTGGGCCGCGAGGGCGCGAACGTCCAGATCGTCGCGACCGGCTACGAGACCCAGACCGACGGCGTCTACGGCGCCGAAGGCTTCGTCTACCAGGCGTTCGACCCGCTGCCCGAGTTCGACGGGTACCGGCCGGCCCTCGGCGCGTGGATCGTCGGGGACAGCTCCGCGGGCCTCGGCATCCGGGAAACCGGGGGCCTGGTCACCGACGACGGTGCGGCATTCGTCCCACATCGCATCGTCGAGTCGTGATAGAACACCGTCGCTGATCAGCTCTTTTCCCCTGGGAGACAACTCGTGAACACGACCCTTGCGCTGTCCGACACGTTCGGCTCCGACCTCGTGCGGGGGATCGGCGCGATCCTGCTGTACGGCGTCGTCGGCCTGCTGCTGATGTTCGTCGGCTTCTACGCGATCGACTGGACCACGCCCGGCAAGCTGTCGAAGCTGGTCACGCAGGGCTTGCCCAACGCCGTGATCGTGACGGCGTCCGGGATGCTCTCGATGGCGTTCATCGTCGTCGTGGCGATCTTCAACTCGGCGAGCGACCTGACCGAAGGCCTGATCACGTCGCTGGTCTACGGCCTGCTCGGCATCGTCGTCCAGGTCGTCGCGGTCCGCCTCCTGGAGTGGGCGACCCGCATCGACGTGGCGTCCACCATCGAAAGCGAGAAGTTCGCGCCGGTGAGCATCGTGGTCGCGGCCGCGCACCTGGGCCTGGGCCTCGTGGTGGCGGTCGGCATCTCCTGACGCCCGCCCCCAGACCGACGTGAGCCGGGTCACGCAGTGCGTGGCCCGGCTCTGCCATTCGCACTAGCGTGGGTCTGGTGCGCCTGCTGAGGACACCGGAAGACCGGTTCACGGACCTGCCCGACTTCCCCTTCGAGCCGAAGTACGCCGAGCTCGACGACCCCCACGGCGGCGTGATCAGAGTGGGTTACGTCGAGGCGGGCCCGGCCGACGGCCCGGTCGTCCTGCTCCTCCACGGCGAACCGAGCTGGTCGTACCTGTACCGCAAGGTGCTCCCGGTGCTCGCGTCCGCGGGCCTGCGCGCGATCGCGCCGGACCTGGTCGGCTTCGGCCGCTCGGACAAGCCGGGCGACCTGGCCGACCACACCTACGCCCGGCACGTCGAGTGGATGCGCGGCTTCGCGTTCGACGCGCTGGACCTGCACGACGTGACGCTCGTCGGCCAGGACTGGGGCGGCCTGATCGGCCTGCGCCTGGTGGCGGAGCACCCCTCGCGCTTCGCCCGGGTGGTGGCGGCCAACACCGGCCTGCCCACCGGCGACATCGACATGCCGCCGCAGTGGCACGCGTTCCGCGAGGCCGTGGAGAAGGCCCCGGTACTGGACGTCGGCCGCTTCATCCAGTCAGGCTGCCGGTCCTCGCTGACGGAGGCGGAGCGGGCGGCGTACGACGCACCGTTCCCGAACGAGATGTACAAGGCAGGCCCCCGGGCAATGCCCTCATTGGTGCCCTACCGGCCCGACGACCCGGCCTCGACGGCGAACCGCGCGGCGTGGCGGACGCTGACGGAGCTGGAGCTGCCGTTCCTGGTGGCGTTCTCCGACGGCGACCCGATCACGGGCGGCATGGCCCCGATCCTGCAGCGCTCGATGAAGGGCGCACAGGGGATCGAGCACCCGGTGATCGCCGGAGCCGGGCACTTCCTGCAGGAGGACGCGGGCGAAGAGCTGGCCGAGCAGGTGGTGCGCTTCGTACGGGGCTAGCAGTTCCCAGCCCAGTCGCGAGCGAACCGGCGGCCGGCGGCGCAAACCCGAGCGTCGACCGAGAATCCCACCGGAGGGGCGGGGGAGGTCGGACCCGCTCTCTCGCGGGAGTCTCTGGCAAGGAGAAAAGATAAAAGCTGTCCTCGCCGGACGGGCAGGCTCTGGGATGACCACCAGCCCCGCTGTTCTCCCACCTTTTCGAGGGGGTCGCTGGGTGGTCATCCCGTCGCCTGAGCGAGGCCTATCACTTTGAGCCGGGCCCGCAAGCTTGCGCTGTCTTCTCGCGTTGGGCTGTGGGTTGCGGGCCCGGCTCAAAGTGATTTGACGGCCTCAGGCGACGGGATGACCACCCAGCTCTTGGGTCAGAGTGCCGCGTGGGTTGCGGCCAGGGAGTCGAGCAGGATGTTCAGGCCCTCCTGGGCCTCGTCGGCGGTAAGGGTCATCGGGGGGCCCAGGCGCAGGACGTTGCCGTGCAGGCCGCCCTTGCCGATCAGCAGGCCGCGCTCCTTCGTCTCCTCCAGCATCCTTGCCGCCGCCGCCACGTTCGGCTCGGTCGTGCCCGGCTTGATCAGCTCCACGCCGATCATCAGGCCCTTGCCCCGTACCTCGGCCACCAGCGGCGAAGAAGCGGCGCGCAGCCCGTCGAGGAGCTGACGTCCTCGGGCCGCGCAGTTGGCCTGGAGGTCGTGGTCCTTGATGTAGTCCAGCACCGCCGTCGCGCCGGCCATCGAGACCGGGTTGCCGCCGAACGTCGAGAACGACTGGGCCTGGAAGCAGTCGAGGACGTCGCCGCGGGCCACGACGCCGCCGACCGCGAGGCCGTTCCCGAGTCCCTTCGCGAACGTCATCATGTCCGGGGTCACGCCGTGCGCGTCGATGCCCCAGAAGTGCTCGCCCGTGCGGCCCCAGCCGGTCTGGACCTCGTCGGAGACGAACAGCACCCCGTATTCGTCGAGGACCTCCTTCATCGCCCGGAACAGGCCGTCTGGCGGGAGGCTGAACCCGCCGACGCCCTGGATGGGCTCGGCGATCAGGCAGGCCACGTCGCCCGCGGTCGCCGTGTCCAGCACGTCCACCAGGTCCGCGACGCAGGCCTTGATGTAGTCGGCGTCGGACAGGTCCCGGAACGGGCTGCGGTAGCGGTAGCCGCCGTGGACGTAGTTGACCTTGACCGGGCTCAGCGCCGACGCCGACCAGCCGCGGTTGCCCGTGATCGCGACCGTCCCGAAGGACCGGCCGTGGTAGGAGTTCCGCATCGCCAGCACCTGGTTGCTGCGCCGGAACTGCGTCGCCAGCATCAGCGCCGTGTCGTTGGCCTCGCTGCCGGAGTTCGTGAAGAACACCTTCGCGTCCGGGATGTTCGACAGCTTCGCGATCCGCTCGGCCAGCTCCACCTGCGAGCGGATCAGGTACAGCGTCGAGGTGTGCAGGATGCCGGTGTCGAGCTGCTTGCGGACCGCGTCGCCGATCTCCGCGACGTCGTAGCCCATCGAGTTCGTCAGCACGCCGGCGAAGAAGTCGAGGTAGGTGCGGCCCCGCGAGTCCGTCATGCGCCGGTCGTGGGCGTGCACGATCTCGATCGGTTCGTGGTAGAGCAGCGACATCCAGGACGGCATCACTGCGCGGTGCCGGGCGAGCAGCTCGTCGGTCATCGGGGCGCCTCCTCCGTGTTTCCTGGAGTATGAGGACGCCGTGAACAGCGCTTCAACGATCAGACTGTCGGGATAACCCAGTAGGGCCGCACAGTCTGTACGGACTACCCTCTGTCTTCGTGATTGACCCCAGGACTCTGCGCGAAGACCCGGAAGCCGTGCGCGCGTCGCAGCGCGCCCGTGGTGAAGACGAGGGAGTGGTCGACAAGCTGCTCTCCCTCGACACCCGGCGCCGGTCTTCGATCGCGGCCGCGGACAAGCTGCGCAACGAGCAGAAGCTCCTGGGCAAGCAGATCCCGAAGGCCCCACCCGAGGAGAAGCAGCAGCTGCTGGCCACCGCCAAGGAGCTCGCCGCGCAGGTCAAGGCGGCCGAGGCGGAGCAGAACACGTCGTCGGAGGAGTTCGACCAGCTCTTCCGCTCCGTGCCGAACCTGGTCCACCCGGACGCTCCCGTCGGCGGCGAAGACGACTTCGCCGTGGTCAAGCACGTCGGCGAGCCGACGAAGTTCGACTTCACCCCGAAGGACCACCTCGAGCTGCTCGAAGCGCTCGGCGGCGTCGACATGGAGCGCGGCGCGAAGGTGTCGGGCTCGCGGTTCTACTTCCTCACCGGCGTCGGCGCGCAACTGCAGCTCGGCCTGCTCAACATGGCCATCGCGCAGGCGCTCGAAAACGGCTTCACGCCGATGATCACGCCGTCGCTGGTCCGCCCGGAGATCATGGCGGGCACCGGCTTCCTCGGCTCGCACTCGAGCGAGATCTACCACCTCGAGGACGACGACCTCTACCTGGTCGGGACGTCGGAGGTGCCGCTCGCCGGCTTCCACGCCGACGAGATCCTCGACCTGACCGACGGCCCGAACCGCTACGCGGGCTGGTCGTCCTGCTACCGCCGCGAGGCCGGCTCGTACGGCAAGGACACCCGCGGCATCATCCGCGTGCACCAGTTCGACAAGGTCGAGATGTTCGTCTACGCCAAGCCGGCCGACGCCGAGGCGGAGCACGAGCGGCTGCTCGGCTGGGAAGAGCAGATGCTCGCGAAGATCGAGGTGCCCTACCGGGTGATCGACACCGCGACCGGCGACCTCGGCACGTCCGCGCACCGCAAGTTCGACTGCGAGGCGTGGATCCCGACGCAGGACACCTACCGCGAGCTGACCTCTACGTCGAACTGCACGACGTTCCAGGCCCGCCGCCTGTCGGTCCGCTACCGCGACGAGAACGGCAAGCCGCAGATCGCCGCCACGCTCAACGGCACGCTGGCCACCACCCGGTGGATTGTCGCGATCGTCGAGAACCACCAGCAGGAGGACGGCTCCGTCCGCGTGCCGGCGGCGCTGCGTCCGTTCGTCGGCGGCAAGGAAGTCCTCACCCCTCGCTGAATCGGGCGGATCCGCGGTGCTCGTCCGTTCGTCCCAGTACAGTCCGGGCCGAACGGGAGGATCAATGCGCATGAAGTGGCAGGTGGCGGTGGCGCTGGCCGCGGCGACCGTGGTGACCGGGTGCACGGTGGCGGTCGGCGGTTCGGCGTCGCCGGTGCCCGGCCAGGGCCCGGTCGTCAAGGCCGTCGACGCCTGCAAGCTGCTCGACGAAGCCCAGGTCGACGCCCTCGGCTACCGGCAGCCGGGCCGTTCGGTGCCGGAGAACAAGGACCGGCTCCAGCCGCCGATGTGCCTGTGGAGCTTGAAGGACAACGACGACCTGTCGGCCGTGCTCAGCGTCGGTCTCGCGACGGACATGGACTTCAACGAGTACATCGCCGGCGCCGTCCCGAAGTCCTCGCCGCAGGAGATCGGCGGGCTCAGCTGGACGCAGTACGGCTCGATCCTCCCCGACGACTGCACGTTCTACGCGTCGCTCGGCGACAAGTCGTTCGCCTTCGTCGGCGTCTCGACCGGCAAGCTCGAGAAGTCGTGCGAACTGGTGAAGCTGGCGATCCCGCAGGCCGCGGCGCACCTGCCCGGTGGGCAGGACGCGCCGCCGATCACGCCGCAGACCTCGGCGAAGCCGGAGCCGGGCGGGCCGCTGCTGTCGGCCGACCCGTGCGCCACGCTCAAGCCCGACCAGGTGGCGCAGCTGAAGAACATCTCGCCCGACGGCGAGAAGACCAACTCGACCGTGATCCCGAACTCGACCTACTGCCTCTGGGACGACACCGACGGCGACGAGGGCCAGAAGGCCTTCGAGGTCTGGTTCGGCCCCAGCACGCCGGTGGCGGACTGGCCCGGCGCCAAGGGGGTCAACCCGACCGAGACCCTCGACGTCGGCGGCAAGAAGTGGGGCCTGTTCCCGAACATGGGCGGCCTGCGGGCGACCTGCGGCGCGACGCTGGCGATCACCGAGACGTCGTCGATCCAGGTGGTCAGCGGGTTCATCGGGGACGACACCAAGACCTGCGACGTCGTCAAGCAGGCCCTGCCGCTGGTGACGCCGAACCTGCCGGGCTAGCCCTCGGACACCTGGTCGGCGATGTGGCGCGCGATCTCCAGCGCGCTCGTCGCGGCCGGCGACGGCGCGTTCAGGACGTGCACCTGGTCGCGCGCGGTCTCGATGAGGAAGTCGTCGACGAGCGAGCCGTCGCGGCGCATGGCCTGGGCGCGGACGCCGGAGCCGTGGCGGACGATGTCGTCCTCGGTGACGGCCGGGACGAGCCGGGCGAGGCTGGCCGCGAAGCGCTTCTTCGAGAACGAGCGGCGGACCTCGTCGAGCCCGGTCGGGAACGCGTACTTCTTCGCGAGCCGCCAGACGCCGGGGAAGGCCGCGACCTCGGCGACGTCCTTCGCGGAGAAGTCGGCCCAGCGGTAGCCCTCGCGGCGCAGCGCGAGCACGGCGTTCGGGCCGGCGTGCACGCTGCCGTCGAGCATCCGCGTGAGGTGCACGCCGAGGAACGGCAGCGTCGGGTCCGGCACCGGGTAGATCAGGCCCTTGACCAGGCCGCGGCGCTCCGGCTTGAGCTCGTAGTACTCGCCGCGGAACGGCACGATCCGCGCGGACGGCGTCAGGCCGGCCAGCCGCGCGACGCGGTCGGAGTGCAGGCCGGCGCAGTTGACGAGGGCGTCCGCGACGACGACGTCGCTGCCGGTGGCGACCTCCACCCCGCCGTTCGCGCCGGCCCGGATGGCCAGCGCGGGACTGTCCAGCCGCAGGTCGACACCGGCTTCGTCGAGCAGCCGGACGAGCGCGTGGCAGACGGCGGGGAAGTCGATGATCCCGGTGGACTCGACCCGCAACGCGGCGACGCACGAGACCTCGGGCTCGTACTCGCGGGCTTCCGCGGGCGAGATCTTCTTGGCCGGGACGCCGTTGGCTTCGGCCCGCTCGGCGAGCGTGTCCAGCGCGGGGATCTCGCGTTCGTCGGTGGCGACGACGAGCTTCCCGCACACCTCGACCGGCACGCCGTACTGGCGCGCGAAGTCCACGATGGACCGGTTGCCGGCGACGGACATCCGCGCCTTGAAGGACCCGGGCTTGTAGTAGAGCCCGGCGTGCACGACGTTCGAGTTGTGCCCGGTCTGGTGGGCCGCCCACCGGGATTCCTTCTCCAGCACGGTGACGTCCAGCCCTCGCCTGGTGAGTTCCCAGGCCACGGCCAGACCGACGATCCCGCCCCCGACGACCACCACGTTGCGCACGATCGACCAGGCTACGCGAACGCCCGGCCCGGTGGACGCTGCCTGGCCGCAGCCCCGCCGCCGGCGGGCTGAAGGGGACTTTCGGCGCGTCTGATGCGAGGAAAGTCCCCTTCAGCCCGCCAGACCCGTCGCGGTCAGCGCCTTCTGTGCGCTCATCCCCGCCCCGGTCGCGAACGCCCGCTCGAAGCCCTCGGCGCCCAGTGCCTCCCGCACCCGGGCGCGCACCGCGCCGGCGTCCGGGTCGCCCGCGATCGCCGTGCCCCGGACACCCGTCGCCGCGCCGAGCAGGAGCGCCGCCTGTTCCGGTCCGGCCGCGCCGGCCAGGCCCTCCAGCGCGAACGCCACCACGTCCCCGGCGTGCCACCGGTGTCCCGTCAGCAGCGCCTCCCGGTGCAGCCGGGCCGCCTCGGCCGGGCGGCCTTCCGCCAGCGCCAGCCAGCCCAGCGAGATCATCGCGCCCGCCCGGACCGTCTCCGCCGCGAACGACCCGCCGGGGCACTCCGCCAGCGCGCGCTCGTTCAGGGACCGCGCCGCGGCCAGGTCGCCTTCGTGCCGGGCCAGGTTCGCCAAGCCGGTGTACGCCGCCGCGCGGGACTCCGGCATGCCCGCTCGCCGGGCCGTCGCCGCGGCCAGGTCGTAGTCGGCCTGCGCGCCCGCGCGGTCGCCGGAGAGCAGCCGGGTCCACGCGCGGCGGCAGATCAGGTCCGCCACGTCGTCCGTCGCGCCGATCTCGTGCATCAGGGCCAGCGCTTCGTCCATGAGCGGCAGCGCGGCCTCGTGCTCGCCCCGCCACGTCAGCAGCTGCGACAGGTGGTCCAGCGCCATCGACAGGCCCCAGCGCTCGCCCAGCGCGCGGAACTGCGCCGCACCCTCGCGCAGCCCGGCCTCGGCCTCGGCCAGCTCGCCGGTCATCATCGCCCGCAGGCCGACGCCCATCGGCAGCAGCGCCCAGCCCCACGCGTCGCCGCGGGTGAGCAGCCCCTTGCCGCGGCCGAGCATCTCGTCGTCGTCACCCGGCGGTCCGACGACGACGCCCATCAGCATCACCAGCATCGGGTTCCGCGGCGTCCAGTCGCCGTCCACCGCGTACCGGCGGACCAGCGGCAGGTACTGCTCCAGCGTCTCGTGGGGGTGCCCGGACAGCGCGCCGAGCACGCAGACCAGGAACTCCTCGGGGTACCGCTCCTGGATCTCCGGGGAACAGCGCGAAACGACCTCCAGCGACAACCCGGCCCCTTCGAACCGCCGCCCGCGCATCCACCAGTACATCGCCAGCAGCGGCACCAGCCGAAGCGCGAGCGCGACGTCGTGCGCGGTGGCCCAGCGCAGGGCGGCCAGGACGTTGTCGTACTCGGCGTCGATCCGGTCGAGCCACGCCAGCTGCGCCGCGGTCCGCAGCATCGGGTCCGCTTCCTCGGCGAACCGCAGGAAGTACTCGGCGTGCGCGCGGTGCACCCGCTCGGTTTCGCCCGCCTCGGCGAGCTTCTCCGCGCCGAACGCGCGGATCGTCTCCAGCATCCGGAACCGGCCGCCGACCGCCTCGACGAAGGACTTGCTCGCCAGCTCCGGCAGCAGGTCGACGTCGGCGCCGCACACCTCGGCGGCGGCCGCGGCCGTGGCGCCGCCGGAGAACACCGTCAGCCGCCGCGCCAGCTCGCGCTCCTCGTCGTCGAGCAGGTCCCAGCTCCACTCGACGACGCCGCGCAGCGAGCGGTGGCGCGCCTCGGCCGTCCGGCTGCCGCGGGCCAGCAGCCGGAACCGGTCGTCGAGCCGGGTCGCGATCTCGCCGGCGGGCAGGGCCCGGACGCGCGCGGCGGCCAGCTCCAGCGCCAGCGGCAGGCCGTCGAGGGCCGCGCAGATGTGCTGGACGTCGCCGACCGTGGTCTCGTCGAGCGCGAACGCGGGATCGCTCGCGGCGGCGCGGTCGGCGAAGAGCCGGATCGCCGGGAACGCACTCGCCTGCCGGGCGGGCGTCCCGGGCGGCGGGACGGCCAGCCGCGGCACCGGGGCCAGCTGTTCGCCGGTGATGCCGAGCGGTTCCCGGCTGGTCGCCAGCACCCGCAGCCCCGGGCACGCGGCGAGGAGCCGGGCGGTGAGCCGGGCGGCGACCTCGACGACGTGCTCGCAGTTGTCGAGCACGAGCAGCGTCGTCCGGTCGCGCAACGCGCCGATCAGCCGCTCGACCGGGTCCTGCGGCCCGCCGCGTGCGCTGTCCCGCAGGCCGAGCGCGGTCAGCACCGCGCGGACGACGCCGTCGCCTTCGTGCGGGGCCAGTTCGACGAACGCGACCGGTCCGGCGTCGGCGGCCGTGACCTCGATGGCCAGGCGGGTCTTGCCGGTGCCGCCCGGCCCGGTCAGCGTCACGAGCCGGTTGCGCCCGAGCAGCTCCGCCACCTGCCGCAGCTCGGCGTCCCGGCCGACGAAGCTGGTCAGCTGGGCGGGCAGCGCCGGGATCACCGGCTTCTCGGTGTCGCCCCGCAGCACGGCGAGGTGGGCTTCGGCGAGTTCCGCGCCGGGGTCGGCGCCCAGTTCGTCGGCCAGCGTGCGGCGGGCGTCCTCGAACGCGGCCAGCGCGTCGGCGGCCCGGCCCGCGGCGGCCAGCGCCCGCACGAGCTGCGCCCGCGGCCGTTCCCGCAGCGGCCGCGCGGCGACGGTCTCCCGCAGTCCGGTCAGGACGTCCTCGGCCTGCCCCAGCGCCAGCCGGGCCTCGACGTGGTCGTCGACCGCGTCCGCCCGCAGCTCCTCGAGCCGCGCGGCCTGCGCGGCGGCGAACGGCGCGTCCGCCAGATCGCTGAACGCCGGCCCGCGCCACAGCGCCAGCGCGTCGCCCAGCAGCTCCGCGGCCCGGGTGGCATGGCCGTTCTTCAGCAGCGCACGGCCTTCGCGCGCGAGGCGTTCGAAAGCGTGAACGTCCACTTCGTCCGGTCCGACGGCCAGCCGGTAGCCGGCCGCGGTGAACTCGACCGGGGCCAATTCCTTCACCGCCGTCCGCAGCCGGGACACCTGGGACTGGAGGGCGTTCGCCGCGCCGTCCGGCGGGTATTCGCCGTACATGCCGTCGATCAGCCGGTCGGCCGGGACGAACCGCCCGGCGTCCAGCGCGAGCAACGCCAGCAGCGTCCGCGAGCGCGGGCCGCCGACCGCCACCTGCGTGCCGTCCGGGGTCCACGCGGCGACGGCCCCCAGCACCCCGAATCGCATGTGCCCAGCGTAGGACGTCGATCGAGCCGCGACGGGCGTCACTCGAAAGTGGAGTACGGCGTGGGCCTGTGAATCAGCTGAGCGTGCGTATATACACTTCGCCGGGTCCCCACGCAATGGGAGAGGTATGTCGTCCGACAGCATTGCCCTCGGTCAGCCGACCGTCGGTGAAGAGGAGCTCGCCGCCGTCGCGGCGGTCTTCCGGTCCGGCTGGCTGGCCGGAGCGGGGCCCGCGTGCCGCCGGTTCGAGGAGCGGTTCGCCCAGGTCACCGGCACCGCGCACGCGTTGACGACCGCGAACTGCGGCTCGGCGCTCTTCCTGGGGCTCAAGGTCCTCGGCGTCCGGCCGGGCGACGAGGTGATCGTCGGCGACTACACGTTCCCGGCGACCGGTCACGCCGTCGTCCAGGCGGGGGCGAAGCCGGTCTTCGCCGACATCCGCCCGGACGTCTTCAGCGCCGACCCGGCCCACGTCGAAAGCCTGGTCACCGAGCGGACGGTCGGCATCCTCGCCGTCGACGTCGCCGGCCAGCCCGGTGACTTCGACGAGTACCGCGCGATCGCCGACAAGCACGGGCTCTGGCTGTTCGAGGACGCCGCCTGTGCCGCCGGCGCGACGTACAAGACGCGGCCCGCGGGCAGCCTCGCCGACCTCGCCGCGTTCTCCTTCCACGGCCGCAAGGGCATCACCGCGGGGGAGGGCGGCGCGCTCGTCTCGGACCGCGAAGACCTCATCGCGCACGCCCGCAAGCTGCACACCTACGGCATCGAGCCGGCGATCAGCCGCGAGGGTTCGGCCACGCTGCCGATCCCGGAGTTCCACGAGCTCGGCTACAACTTCCGCATGTCGGACGTGCAGGCCGCGATCATGAACGTCCAGCTCGACCGCCTGCCGGACCTCCTCGCCGCCCGCCGCTCGGTCGCGAAGCGCTACCACGAAGCGTTCGAAGACGTCGACGCGCTGACCGTCCCGGTGGAACTGTCCGATCGCGAGCACCCGTGGCAGGCCTACCTCCTCACGGTCGCGCCGGAGCTCAGCCGTGACGCGCTGGCCCTGCGGATCCGCGAGCAGGGCGTCCAGTGCAACTTCGGCACCTACGCCTCCCACCTCCAGCCGGTCTACGGCCCCCAGCCCCCGCTGCCCGTCTCCGCCGACGCGTTCGCGCGCCAGCTGGCCATCCCGATGCACGCGAACCTCACCGACGCCGAGGTCACGCGCGTCGGCGAGGTCGTGCGCGCCGCCGTGCAGTCCCTGTCCTGAAGCCGCCCGACCGAGGAGAAATTGGTGTCCGACAAGAAGGTGCTCTTCACCGGGGGCGGCGGCTTCATCGCCGCGCACGTCATCCCGCTCCTGCTCGAAGGCGGCTACACGGTCCGGATCTTCGACAACATGACCCGCGGCGACCGCGCCCGCGTCAACGAGTTCGTCGCGACCGGCCAGGTCGAGCTGGTCGAAAAGGACGTCCGCTACGGCGGTGCGGTGCGCGAGGCCATGCGCGGCTGCACGCACGTCATCCACTTCGCGACGGTGTCGATCAACAAGTCGATCGCCGACCCGCACGAGTCGATCGACATCAACATGATCGGCAACCACAACGTCTTCGCCGCGGCCGCGGACGAAGGCGTCGAGCGGCTGGTGTTCGCCTCGACCGCGTCGGTCTACGGTGACCCGAAGCGGCTGCCGATGCACGAGGACGACGAGCTCAAGCCGCTCACGCCGTACTGCATCTCGAAGCGCGCGGGCGAGGACATGCTCGGCTTCTACGAGCGCACCAAGGGCCTGTCCTGGAACGCGCTGCGGTTCTTCAACGTGTACGGCCCCGGCCAGAAGATCGAGGCCTACTACACCTCGGTGATCAACCACTTCATCCAGCGCCTGCGCGCCGGCCAGCCGCCGATCATCGACGGCCGCGGCGACCAGTCGATGGACTTCGTGCACGTCGACGACCTCGCGCGCGCGGTCGTCGCGGCGCTGGAGTCGGAGCGGGCGAACCTGCCGATCAACATCGGCACCGGCATCGACACGTCGATCGCGGCGCTGGCCAAGATCCTCATCGAGGCCGTCGGCGTCGACGTCGAGCCGCTGTTCAACGAGCGCGACGTGCTGGTCTCGCGGCGCGCCGCCGACATCACCCGCGCGCGTGACGTGCTGGGCTGGGAGCCGCGGATCACCGTCGAAGACGGGATGCGGGATTTGGTCAAGGAAACCGAGTGACGGCGACGGCGGGGCCGGCCCGGGGACGCGCCATGCGCATCGCGGTGGTGAACAACTTCTTCCCGCCCCGCGTCGGCGGCAGCGCGCACATGTCGGCGTCGCTGGCGGCGCAGTTCGTCGAGGCCGGGCACGAGGTCCTGGCGATCACGGCGGCCTACGGCGAGGCCCCGGCCGAGGAGGAGCGCGACGGCTACCGCGTCGTGCGCCTCCCGGCGGTGAAGATGCCGCAGATCGGCCTGTCGATCGACTTCGACATGAGCTTCGCCTCGCTGCGCCCGGGCAACTGGCGGCGGCTGTGGAAGCTGCTGGACGAGTTCAAGCCGGACGCGATCCACCTGCACGGCCAGTTCTTCGACCTGTCGTGGCTCGCGGGCATTTACGCGCGGCGGCACGACATTCCGACGCTGCTGACCATCCACACGCTCCTGATCAGCGACAACAAGCTGTACGGCGGCGTGTTCCGGCTGCTGGACGCGGTGCTCGTGCGGCCGATGCTGGCCTACATCAAGCCGCGGTACGTCATCCTCGACAAGCTGGGCGTCGACTACTGCGTCGACCGCTACGGCACGAGCGACGCGAACTCGGAGTACTTCCCGATCGCGGTCGACACCGGGCACTTCGCGAAGCCGGTGACGAAGGACGTCCGCGCGGAGCACGAAATCGGCGACGCACCGCTGATCGTCTCGCTGGGCCACGTCATCCCGCTGCGCAACCGGCTGCCGCTGATCGAGGCCCTGCCGTCCATTTTGGACAAGCACCCTGGCGTCCGGGTGGTCGTGGTCGGCCGCGTCTACCACGACGCGTTCCTCAAGCGGGCGGCGGAACTGGGCGTCTCGGACGCGCTGGTCGTCACGGGCGCGGTCCCGAAGGAGGACGTCCCGGCGTACTTCGCGGCGGCGGACATCGTGACGCACGACCTCAACGGCGGCTGCGGCACGGCGTCCCTGGAAGCGATGCTGTCGGGCACGGCGACGATCGCGTCGGTCACCGAAGACAACTACCCGGGCATCGAGCTGCGCAACGGCGAGAACGTGCTGCTGGTCCGCCCGGACGACGCGGAAGCCGTGGCCCGCACGGTGGTCGAGCTGCTCGACGACCCGGAACGGCGCGCGCTGATCGCGCAGCGCGAGAGCGAGATGGTGCGCTCGAACTTCGGCCTCGACGTCGTCGCGGAGGAGCACTTGAGGACGTTCGAGAAACTGGTGTCGGAAGCCGATGTTCTTCGATGACGAGCGCAGCCACCGGCTGCGCCCGCAGATCCTGACCGAGCTCGTCTCGCAGTACATGAACGACGCCGAGCGAGCTGCTTTCTACGGCCTGCCGCCGACGTGCCGGGTGCGCGAGCGCGTGAAGATCATCAGCCCCGAGAACCTCAAGATGGGCGACCACTGCTGGGTGGGCGAGGGCGCGGCGCTCGACGCGAGCGGTGGCCTGGAGATCGGCGAGCACACCAGCATCGGCCTGAACACGCTGATCTTCACGCACTCGAGCTGGCTGGCGAACATGACGCTGCAGAACCACTCGGGCAGCGACCTGATCGAACGCAAACCCGTGAAGATCGGCAAGGGCTGCTTCATCGGCGGCCTGGTGGTCATCATGGCCGGTGTGACGATCGGCGACTTCGCGACGGTGCAGCCGAATTCAGTGGTGGCGAAGGACGTCCCGCCGCGGACGCTGGTGGCGGGCAACCCGGCGCGGGTGTTCCAGCGGTACGACGAGGAGTACATCCGGTCCGAGGTGGAGCGGGTCCGCGCGGAAAACGCGCGGCGCCGGGAGATCGCGGAAGAGCGCGGCGGTGACGCTACCGGCTGGGGTGCGCCGTCCGGGGACTTCTCGGATTAGCTGGATGACGGCAGCGCCGGCGCCGACCGCCGGCGCCGCCGTCGTGAAACCGCCCGCGCGGACCCCGAAGCAGGTCAGCGTCCGCGCGGCGGCGAAGCTCGCGCACGTAAGCGCACGACCGACAATCTAGTCGCCTGTGACCGAGCGCGAGATATCGGTTACGCAACGTTTAAAGGCGCTCGCCGAGCAGTTTCGCGAGCGATTCGCAGACGTCGGCCCGGCTGCGCCCCATTTCGACCTCGGCGACCCGCAGCTGGCCGTGCGCGTGCTTGGCCACCACGACCAGCGAGCTGTAGCCCTTCCCGTAGCAATAGCTCGCCAGCTCACCCGCGCCCGCAACCGGCTTCGCGGGATCCGCGCACTCCGACTCCAGCTGCTTGACCATCGCGGCCGGCGACTTGCCGCCCGAAACCGCGAGGACGTACAGCTCGCCCGTCGGGTACGAGCACCGGAACGCCTTGCCCGGGCCGATCGGCTCGGGCGGCATCTCGCTCGGCTCCCGCGCGTTCCAGGCGACGCCGAGGAGCTGCGCGAACTCGACGTTGCCCAGAAGCGGGCAGGCGCCGGTCAGCTTCTCCGGCGACACCACCGGCGTGAACGTCGGCGTCGGCGTGGTGGTCGGCTTCGGCTTGCTCGTCGAAGTGGACGGCGGTGGCGGCGGAGGCGCGGCCGCGGTCGTCGTCGTGGAGCCGCCGGAACACGCTGCGACACAGGTCAGCAGGCATGCGGCGGCGAGGATCCCCCTCAGTGAACGCATGGGGTCAATCTAGCCCGCGCGTACGCTCGGAAGATCGACGAGCAACCTTTCCGCGGCCCGCCCGTCGCTGGGTGAGGAACAGGGGGTGACGCATGGCGCGCGGCGACGAGGAGTTCGCGGAGTTCGTCCGCGCGTCGTCGGCCCGGCTCACCCACGCCGCGTTCCTGCTCACCGGCGACCGCCACCAGGCCGAGGACGCCGCACAGACCGCCTTCACCCGCACCTACGCCGCCTGGTCGCGGGTGCGGCACAAGGACGCCTACGGCTACGCCCGGACCGTCCTCGTGAACCACGTCATCGACGGCTGGCGGCGCCCGATCCGCGAGTACGCCACCGAGGCGATGCCCGAGCGGCCCGACCGCCTCGACGTCGACCAGGCCGTCACCCAGCGGGCCTGGCTCACCGCCGTGCTCAAGACGCTCACCGACCGCGAACGCGCGGTCGTCGTGCTGCGGCACTTCTTCGACCTGCCGGAAGCCGACGTGGCCCGTGAGCTCGGCGTTTCGGTGGGTACCGTGAAGAGCACGAATTCGCGGGCGCTGGCCAAGCTGCGGATCGAAGCGGGCACCGAAGACACGCTGATCGGAGGGGGCGGGCGGTGAACGACCTCGACGACTTCCGCGCCGCGCTCCGGCAGCCGCCCGAAGAGCCCTTCGCCGAGCCGGACCTGGCCGCGATCATGGCCGGCGGGGCGCGCATCCGGCGTCGGCGCCGCGTCCTGACCGGCGCCGCCGGGGTGGCCGCCGCGGCCGTCGTCGTGCTCGTGGTCGGGTTCGCCATCCAGGTGCGGCAGCCCGCACCGGCCCCGGTCGCCCAACCGCCCGCCCCGGTTTCGAGCACGCTGACGACCGCGCCGACGACCGCGGCACCGGCCGAGGCGCCGCCGATCGGGGACGTCATCGGAACGGGGATCAAGACCGCCCGCGGCGAGATCGTCTTCTTCGCGCGGGCGGTCGACCTGCCGCAGCTGCCGGACATCCACTTCGGCCTGGTGGCCGGGTTCCGCTCCGGGGAGACGCTGCAGTCCGTGCTCATGACGAACGAGTTCCGCGGCTCCGACCGGTCGTTCGGCTTCCACGCCACCGACGGCGGCGAGCTCTCCGGTGACGAGGTCATCCCCGTCTTCGGCTACTTCGCCGGCCAGGCGGCGCGGATCACGACCACGGTGCACGGCAAGACCGTCGAAGCGAGCTTGGCGAGGTGGAGCGGGGACCCGAACGTGGTCGTCTTCTGGTTCGACCCCGCCGCCGTCCCGAACTCCGCCGTCCTGACGCCGCTGATCGCCTACGACGCCGCCGGGAAGCGGCTCACCAAGTAGGCGGTACCCGCCGGGGCGGTCCGGGCGTAAGAAACCGACCGTGACCTCTCGACGAGCGTTCCTCACCGCGACGGCCGCACTCGGACTGGCGGCGTCGGCGGCCCCGGCCGGTGCCGCCGAACTCGGGGACCGCGGGCCCGGTGCCCCGGTCCGCCCGCAGCGGCCCGGCCCCCAGCTGCGGGCCCTGCTCCGCCAGGTCGACGAACGGCGGATCGAAGCGACCGTGCGGCGGCTGGCCGCGTTCGGCACGCGGCACACGCTGTCCGCGCAGGACGACCCGGTCCGCGGCATCGGCGCCGCGCGCGACTGGCTCTTGGCGCAGTACCGGCAGATCGCGGCCGCGTCCGGCGGCAGGCTGACCGTCGAGCCGCAGTCGTACGTCCAGCCGCCCGCCGACCGGATCCCGGTGCCGACCACGATCACGAACGTCGTCGCGACGCTGCACGGGGCCACCGACCCGGGGCGCGTGTACGTCGTTTCAGGGCACTACGACTCGCGCCGCACCGACGTCATGGACTCCACCGGGGACGCGCCGGGCGCGGACGACGACGCATCGGGCGTCGCGGTCGCGCTGGAGCTGGCACGGGTGCTCTCGACGCGGCAACCGGCGGCGACGATCGTCTTCGCCGCCGTCGCGGGCGAGGAACAGGGCCTGTACGGCTCGCGGTTCATGGCGCAGCGGTTCAAGGCGGCCGGCACCGACGTCCAGGCGATGTTCACCGACGACATCGTCGGGTCGAGCCGCGCCGACGACGGCACGCGCGACCCGACGACGATCCGCCTCTTCGCCGAGGGCGTGCCGACGGCGGAGACACCGGCCGAGGCCGCGCTGCGCCGCAGCATCGGCGGCGAGAACGACTCCCCGCCGCGGCAGCTGGCCCGGTTCGTGAAGTCGGTGGCCGAGAACGACGCGACCGGCATGACGGTCCGGGTGATCTACCGCCGCGATCGCTACCTGCGCGGCGGCGACCACATCGGCTTCCTGGAGCAGGGCTACCCGGCGGCGCGTTTCACCGAGCCGAACGAGGACTTCGCGCACCAGCACCAGGACGTCCGCGTGGAGAACGGCGTCCAGTACGGCGACCTGCCGGAGTTCTGCGACTTCCCGTTCATCGCGCGGGTCGCCCGGGTCAACGGCGCGGCGCTGTGGTCCCTCGCGACGGCGCCGGGCACGCCGAAGGGCGTGAAGATCCGCACGGCGGCGCTGACGAACGACTCGGAACTGCTCTGGGACGCCACCCCGGGCGCCGCGGGCTACGAGGTCCTCTGGCGCGAGACGACGGCCCCGGACTGGACCCACGCGATCGACGTCGGCCCGGCCCGGACGGCGAAGATCGACCTGTCGAAGGACAACGTCTTCTTCGGCGTCCGCGCGGTGGGCCCGGACGGCAGCCGGAGCCCGGCCGCGTTCCCGGCGCCGGTCGGTTAGCGCGGCCCGCGGCCGGTCGGCATGCTGTGCCGATGACCGACCGGGTGCGCAGCAGCGGGGCCTACCTCGCGTACGCGGGGTTCCTGCTGCTGATCACGCCGACCGGCTGGCCGCTGCTCTTCGCCGTCGGCACGGCGATCTACGCGGTGGCCGAACAGGACTCCGAAGCCGCGGTCGCCGCGGTGGCCTTCGGCGTGCCCGCGCTGGTGCTCGGCTGGTTCGGGTGGCGGTTCCTCGGCCGGTCGTGCCGCCGGCTCCCGGACGGCCTGCGCGTGCGCGGGTTCTTCCGCACCCACCGCGTGCCGTGGCGGGACGTCGTCGACGTCACCGCGACGGAGTTCGAGTCCTACGGCCGGGGCTTCTCCTGGGCCCGCGTCCGGGTGACGTTCCGCCGGGCGGACGGCGAGGTCCGGACGGTCACCGTGGCGTCGAGCTACCGCTCCGCGACGGTGGGCCGGCGGATGATCCGCGGCTGGTTCCCGCCCGGCCACCGGCTGCACCGGCCCGCGCCGGGGCCGGTCGCGGCCGTCGACCTGAGCGGCCTGCCGGTGCTGGAGACGCTGCACCCGCAACAGGCCGTGCGCGCTATCCACACCGGCCTGGACGCCGCGGCCGGCGCCGGCGCGGTCTACGGCCTGGTGCGCGCTCTCGAAGCGGACCGGTACTGGGTCGCGGTCCCGTGCGCGCTCGTGCTCGCGGGCGTCGCCTGGCTGGCGCTGCGCATCGCGCGGGCGCGGGTCGACCTGACCGCCGAGGGCCTGGTCAACCACGGGTACTTCCACGACTTCACGGTCGCCGCCGCGGCGATCGACGACTTCGTGCTCGTCCCCAGCGGAGCCGGGCGAGCCGTGCGGGTCGTGACCACCGGCGGCTCGCGCCAGCCCGCCGCCGGTGCCGGGTTCGGGGACTACCCCGCCGCTACCCGGGACCGGCTGGCGGCCTGGCGCACCCGAGTCAGGCGGCGGCCTGCGTGAGCACCTGCTCGACCACGTGGTGCGACGGCAGGATCAGGTCGCGCTCGGTGTCGGCGTCGATCTTGCCCTCCAGCAGGTCGCAGAACCGGTCCAGCTGGGTGGCCAGCGGCTCGCGGGCGGTGACCAGCTCCGGGATCTCGATCACCGTCTGCTGGCGGTAGCCGAGGCCGTCCGGGGTGACGGAGTCGTGCGAAACGTGGCGGTAGATCGTGACGTCGCGGCGCAGCAGGTCGATCTCGATCAGCCGGTCCAGCTCCGAGACCACCAGCGACCGGACCTTCTTCTGGCCCAGCCGCGAGGCCGAAACCGTGGCCAGGCCGGTCGGGAACGACAGCACCGTCTCGATGGTGTCCTCGGCGCCCTCGACCGACGACGGGTGGAAGTACCCCGCGCCGGACGTCACGCGCGCCGGGGTCGCGCCGCCGAAGAACTGGATCGCCAGGTCGACGTCGTGCACCAGCAGGTCCCACGCGACGCCGGTCTTGATGCGCGGCGCGTACGGGCCGTGGCGGCGGGCCATCAGGTGCACCGGCTCGTTCACCAGCGCCCGCGCGGTCATGACCGCCGGGTTGTAGCGCTCCAGGAGCCCGCACATCAGCGGGACGTCCTTCTTCGCCGACAGGCCGACGATCTCCTGGGACTTCTCGTAGCTGTTGCAGACCGGCTTTTCCACCAGCATCGGCTTGCCCTGGCCGAGGATCTCCTGCGCCAGGTCGTGGTGCGCCTCGGTGGCCGACGCCAGCACGACGGCGTCCACATCGGACAGCGAGCCGATCTCCGGGGTCCACCGGGTCTCGTAGCGGTCGGCGACGGCCTTGCCCGCTTCCTCGCGCGGATCGATCACGCGGACCAGGTCGACGCGCTCGTTCCCGGCGAGCACGCGAGCGTGGAGGGAACCCATGTTCCCGGTACCGACAAGAGCGATCCGATGCGTCATGCGCCCAGTACCTCGCGAACGGTTTCGATGATGGTGTCCAGGTCGGACTCGGTCAGGTGCGGGTGCACCGGCAGCGACAGCGCCTGCTCCGAAACCGCGCGCGCCACCGGGAAGTCCTCGACGCGCGCGCCCGGGATCAGGTCGTGACCCGCGTAGCACTCGTAGTCGAAGACGATCTTGGGGTAGTAGATGCCGTTGCCGATGCCGCGCTCGGTCAGCGCCGCGGCCAGCTCGTCGCGCGAGAGGAACGCGTGCGGCCCGACCAGCACGGTGTACTGGTGCCACACGTGCTCGCGGCCCGGCAGCACCTTCGGGACGTCGAGGCCCGGCGTGCCCGCGAGACCCTCCGAGAGCCGCTTCGCGTTGGCCTGGCGGGCGGCGGTCAGCTGGTCGAGCTTCGCCAGCTGCGGGATGCCGACGGCGGCGTGCAGGTCGGTCATCCGGTAGTTGTGCCCGGCGACCTCGTACTGGTAGCGGGCGCGCATGCCCTGGTTGCGCAGCACGCGCAGCTTGTCCGCCAGCGCGTCGTCGTCCGTCGTGATGACGCCGCCCTCGGCGGTCGTGATGTTCTTCGTCGCGTAGAGCGAGAAGCAGCCGATGCCGAACGACCCGGCCTGCTTGCCCTCGAACGACGCCCCGACGGCCTGCGCCGAGTCCTCGATCACCTGGAGGCCGTGCTCGGCGGCCAGCGGGCCCAGCTTGCCCATGTCCGCGGTCTGGCCGTAGAGGTGCACCGGCATGAGCACCTTGGTGCGGTCGGTGACCGCGGCCGCGACGGCGTCGGGGTCGATCGCGAAGTCGTCGCGCCGGATGTCGGCGAACCGGACGGTCGCGCCGGCTTCGAGGATCGCGTTCAGCGTCGCGACAAAGGTGAACGGCGAGGTGATGACCTCGTCACCCGGCTTCAGGTCGAGGACCTGGAGGGCGGCGACCAGTGCGGTGGTCCCGTTGTTGACCGCGATCGCGTGCTTCGTCCCGGAGACGGCCGCGAAGGCGTCTTCGAAGCGCTTGACCATCGGTCCCTGTGCGATGGCGCCGGAGCGCAGCACCTCGACGACGAGGTCCTCCGCGTCGCGGACGTCGACCACAGTGATGGGGATCATGGGCAGTCTCTCTCGGCAGGCGATTTCGGCGCGTCCGGTACAGTGAGCCGCCGGTTCTGCGCCCGGCCGCCCTGCAACAACGCGGGCCACACGTTACCGGGCGCGGTAGCACGCCCAGTACCCAGCCGCCGACGAACGGACGACCACCCGTGGCCAACCGCATCCACCCGACCGCCGTCATCGGCGAAGGTGTCGAACTCGGCGAGGACAACGTGATCGGGCCGTTCGCGGTGATCGTCGGGCCCACCCGCGTCGGCGACGGCAACTGGATCGGCCCGCACGTGACGATCGGCACGCCCGGCGAGGACCGCGGCCGCCCCCACCCCGCCGCCTGGGACGAGGCGCCGACCGGTGACCCGGATCACGACGGCCACGGCGTGGTCATCGGCAGCCGCAACCGCCTCCGCGAGTACGTGAGTGTCCACCAAGGGACCTGGCGGACAACGACGATCGGCAGCGACGGCTACTACCTCCGCAACTCCCACGTCGCGCACGACTGCCTGGTCGGCGACGCCGTGACGATCGCCTCCAACGCCGTCACGGGTGGCCACTGCCACATCTGGGACGGCGCCAACCTCGGCATGGGCGCGATCCTGCACCAGAAGGTCGTGATCGGCCCCGGCGCGATGATCGGCATGGGCTCCGCGGTGCGCCGCGAGATCGGCGCGTTCACCATCGCCGTCGGCAACCCGGCCCGCGTGACCGGCGTCAACGTGGTGGGCCTGTCCCGCCGGGGCGTCGACGAGGCGACCGTCGAGGCGCTCGGGCCGTGGCTGAAGGGCAAGGAAGGTCTCCCGGACGTCGCGCTGCCCGAAGACCTCTCTACCTTGGTAAAGGCGTGGGACGCCCGCCCGCGCGAAGAGCACTAGGAGTCATCAGATGTCGGAAGTCGCCCCCAAGCTGCGCGAGGTCTTCGTCGAGGCGCTGGACCTCGACGGCGCTGTGGACGTCGAGAACCTGAAGTACCGCGACATCGAGGCGTGGGACTCGGTCGGCCACATGGCGCTGGTCGCGGCCATCGAGGACGAGTTCGACGTCGAGTTCGACACCGACCAGGTCATCGACATGTCGAGCTTCAAGGTCGCCGTGGACATGGTCACCGAGCTCCAGTCGAAGAATGACTGATCTTTCCGGTCGTGTCGCGCTCGTCACCGGCGGGACGCGGGGGATCGGCCTGGCCACCGCCCGCGCTTTGGTGGAAGCCGGCGCGACGGTGGTCCTCACCGGCCGTGACGAGGCCCGCGCCAAAGAGGCCGCTTCGGCGGCGGGCGCGGCGGCCGGGCTCGCGCTGGACGTCACCGACGCGAAGGCCGTGTCTTCGCTGGTCAGGGGCGTCGCGAAGGAGCACGGGAAGCTCGACATCGTCGTGGCCAACGCCGGGATCATGGAGGACGCGCTCCTCGGCATGATCAAGGAAGAGCTCGTCGACACGACGCTGAGCACGAACGTCGCCGGCACGCTGCACACCGTCCAGGCCGCGGCCCGGGCGATGATGCGGAAGAAGACCGGCTCGATCGTGGTGCTCGCCTCGATCGTCGGCGAGCACGGGAGCGCCGGTCAGACGGTGTACGCGGCCTCGAAGGCGGCGGTGGCGAACGTCGCGAAGTCGGCGGCGAAGGAGCTCGGCCGGTCCGGCATCCGCGTGAACGCGGTCGCGCCGGGCGTGATCGAGACCGACCTGACCGCGGGGCTGAGCGAAGACGCGAAGGCGGAGAACGCCGGCAAGACGCCGCTCGGGCGCCTCGGCCGCGCGGAAGAAGTGGCGAACGCGATCCGGTTCCTGGTGAGTGATGAAGCTTCGTTCATCACCGGTCAGGTGCTGGGCGTCGACGGAGGCTTGGTGCTGTGACGCTGTTGGGTGCGGGAGCCCGGCTGGTCGATGTGGCCGGGGGCCGCACGCTGGCGGGCGCGGAACTGTCGGCCGAGGTCGGCAGGCGGATGGACGAGCTGGCCGCACTGCCGGTCGGCGTCGTGTTCGCGCGGATGTCGGTCGACCTGCCGAGCGTGCTGACCTACCTGGGCGCGTTCGAATCCGGCCGGGCGATCGCGCTGATCGACCCGGCGCTGGACGCCGACGTGCTGGCCGGGCTGGTCTCGCGCTTCCGGCCGGCGGCGGTGCTGGCGGCTTCGGGCGACGCGCCGGACGGCTACACCGCGCAGGGCGCCGACTGGGTCCGGACGAGCGCCGAGGGCGTCCGGCCGCACCCCGACCTCGCCGTCCTGCTCCCGACCAGCGGGTCGACCGGCAACCCGAAGCTCGTGCGGCTCTCGCGGCAGGCGATCCTGGCCAACGCCGACGCCATCGCGCAGGTGCTGCACATCGACTCGGACGAGGTCGCGCCCACCTGCCTGCCGCTGCACTACAGCTACGGCCTGTCGGTGCTGAACTCGCACCTGGTGCGCGACGCGACCATCGTGATCGAGCCGTCTGGCGTGCTCGGCCGCGGCTTCTGGGACGCGGTGAACACGTACGGCGTCACGTCCCTTTCGGGCGTCCCGTACCACTACGAAATGCTGCGGCGGCTCAAGTTCGACCCCGCGAAGTACCCGACGCTGCGCACCCTGACGCAGGCCGGCGGGAAGCTGCGAGACGACCTGATCGCCGAGTTCAACGAGAAGATGCTGGCCGTCGGCGGCCGGATGTACGTGATGTACGGCCAGACCGAGGCGGCGCCGCGGATGACGACGGTGCCCGCCGAACGGCTGGCCGAAAAGCTCGGTTCCGCCGGGCCGGCGCTGCCGGGCGGCAAGTTCGCCGTCCGCCGCGACGACGGGTCGGAGACCACGCACCCCAAAATCGTCGGTGAGGTCGTCTACCGTGGGCCCAATGTGATGCTGGGTTACGCGGACGACGAGTCCGGCCTGGCCAAGGGCGACGAATACGGCGGCGTGCTCGCCACCGGTGACCTCGGGTACCTCGACGAAGAGGGGTACCTGTTCATCACCGGGCGGCTCAAGCGCATCGGCAAGGTGTTCGGCAACCGCGTGAGCCTCGACGACCTCGAGCAGGCGGCCCGCACGGCGGCGGTCGGGATCGACGTCGTGGCGGCGGTGCCCGCCGGCGACAAGGTCGTGCTGTTCGCCGAGGGTGTCGACAAGGACATCTGCAAGGACGCGTCGCGGGCGCTGTCCGAGCGGCTGCACCTGCACGCCAGCGGCTTCGACGTGCGCCCGATCGAAACCGTGCCGCTGCTGGCCAGCGGCAAGATCGACTACCGGTCATTGGAGGCGCAGGTATGAGCGTGTTCACTCGGTCGCAGGCCGACCGGGAGGCCTTGCTGCTGCCCGAGCTCGCCGCGCTGACGGCCCACCACCGGGCGAATTCCGAAGGCTACGAGCGCATCCTGTCGTCGCTGGGAATCGCGCCGGACGCGACTTTCGGCTCGATCGCCGACCTGCCGTGGCTGCCGGTGCGGATGTTCAAGACGCACGACCTCAAGTCGGTGCCGGACAGCGAGGTCTTCAAGACGCTGACGTCGTCGGGCACCACCGGCGCCGGCGCGTCGCGGATCTACCTCGACAAGGAGGCGGCGGGCGCGCAGACCAAGCAGCTCGGCGCGACCCTGCAGGAGGTCCTCGGCGGCGAGCGGCTGCCGATGCTGATGGTCGACACCATCGGCATCATCAAGAACCGGCGCTCGTTCTCCGCGCGCGGCGCGGGCGTGCTGGGCATGGCGAACTTCGGCCGCAAGCACACGTACGTGCTCGACGAGAACGACCAGCCGGACGTCGAGGCCGTCAAGAAGTTCCTGGCCGAGTACGGCGACAAGCCCTTCCTGATCTTCGGCTTCACGTTCATGGTGTGGCAGTTCCTCTACGAGGTCGCCCGCGACCACGGCCTCGACCTGTCGAACGGCATCCTCATCCACAGCGGCGGCTGGAAGAAGCTGATCGACCGCGCGGTCGACAACACCGAGTTCCGCCGTCGCTTCAAGGAGGACACCGGGCTCACCCGGATCCACAACTACTACGGGATGATCGAGCAGATCGGCACCGTGTTCCTCGAGGGGCCGTCCGGCAACTCGCTGTACTGCCCGGACTTCGCCGACGTCGTGATCCGGAACCCGGAGACGTGGGAAGAGCAGCCGGTCGGCGAGCCGGGCGTGATCGAGGTCGTCTCGACGCTGCCGCGGTCGTACCCGGGCCACGTGCTGCTGACCGAAGACCTCGGCGTCTACCACGGGATCGACGACGGCGACTGGCCCGGCAAGCACTTCTCCGTGCTCGGCCGGCTGCCCAAGGCCGAGGCCCGCGGCTGCTCGGACACCTTCTCGGGAGCGGCGGCGTGACTTCCCTGACCCAGCGTTTCCCCTCGGCGCCCGACGTCGAGGTCGGCGACCTCGTGACCCAGCTGCGCGCCGAGCCGCCCGGCGGCCGGCTGCGCGTCGGCGACCCGCGGATCGTCGAGTTCGTCACGAAGTTCGCCCGCAAGCTGCTGGCCCCGGCGACCGCGCGCCGGTTCCCGGAGCTGGCGTCGCTCGGCTTCTTCCTGCGCAAGGGCGAGATCGCGAAGGCGTTGTCCACTCTGGACACTTCCGGAACCGCGCTGCGGTTCCCGCGCGGGCTGGTGTTCCACGTGCCGCCGGCGAACGTCGACACGATCTTCGTCTACTCGTGGGCGCTCTCGGCGCTGGCGGGCAACCACAACGTCGTCCGGGTCTCGTCGCGTTCGGCGGGCGCCGCGGAGGCGGTGCTGGCGGCGTTGAACGCCGCACTGTCCGAAGTGGACGTTTCGGTCGCGGAGGCGGTCACGGCGACCCAGCGCATGGTGACCTACGACCGCAGCGACGAGGTGAGCGGCGCTCTGTCGCTGGCCGCCGACCTGCGCGTCATCTGGGGCGGCGACGGCTCGGTCGCGGCGCTGCGGAAGTACCCGCTGGCGCCGCACGCGCGTGACCTGACGTTCCCGGACCGCTCGTCCTTCGCCGTCGCGTCGGTGGCCGGCTGGCAGCGGGCGTCCGAAGCGGAGCGCCGCGCGGCCGCCGAAGGCTTCTACAACGACTCGTACTGGTTCGACCAGGCCGCCTGCTCGTCGCCGCGCGCGGTGTTCTGGGTCGGCGACGAGTCCGGGGCGCGCGAGGCGGGCCAGGAGTTCCGCACCTTGCTGGCCGCGGTCCTGGAGACGAAGCAGCACGTCACCGAGCCCGCGATGGCCGTCCAGAAGCGCGTCTCGGCGTACGGCGCGGCGGTCGACGGCCTGGTCAAGGAGATCGCCTTCCAGGGCAACGGCCTGGCGACCCTCGAGCTGGCCGACCCGGCGGTGCTGCCGCGCGAGTGGCTCGGCGCAGGCACCTTCGCGAACGCGCGGGTGTCCACTTTGTCTGATCTGGTGCCGATCGTCCTCCGCAAGGACCAGACGGTCAGCCAGTTCGGCTTCACCGCCGAGGAACTGACGGCGTTCGCGCACGAGCTGGCGGGTCGCGGGGTCGACCGGATCGTGCCGTTCGGCAGCGCCCTGACGTTCTCGGCGGTCTGGGACGGTTACGATCTGCTCTCCGAGTTCAGCCGCCTGGTCACGGTGCAGGCCTGAGGAGACCCGTCGATGACGACAGTTGAGGACTTGCCGGCCGCCGGCAAGCCGCCGAAGTCCACCAAGGCGAAGGTCCTCGACGTCGTCAGATGGGTCGCGATCCTGCTGGTCATCGGCTTCGCGGCCAAGCAGCTCGCCGCGAACTGGGGCGAGTTCTGGCACACCCTGCGTGACGTCGCCTGGCAGTCGTCACTGCTGAGCCTGCTCGCCCTGGTCGCGGCGATCATGGTGTCGACCTGGGGCTGGCAGGCGATGGTCGACGACCTCGGCAAGCCGATCGGCTACGCCCGCGGCGCCCAGATCTGCCTGGTCGGTTCACTCGGCAAGTACGTGCCCGGCTCGGTGTGGGCGTACCTGCTGCAGATGGAGCTGGGCCGCAAGGCGGGCCTGGCCAGGGCCCGGATCTTCACCGGCTCCCTGATCCAGCTCGGCGTGGGCGTGGTCTCGGCACTGGTGGTGTCGCTCCTGGCGGCCCCGGCGGTGTTCAGCAACAGCCCGCGCGCGCTGTGGCTGTTCGTGCTCATCCCGGTCGGCCTGGCCATGCTGCACCCGAAGATCCTGACCTGGGGCACGTCGCTGGTGCTGCGCATCCTCCGCCGCCCGCCGCTCGCGCACCCGCTGGGCTGGGCGGTGGTCGGCAAGGTCTTCGGCGCCTCGACGGCGGCTTGGTGCCTCCAGGGCATCCACCTCTGGCTGCTGGCCAACTCGGTGGGCACCCCGGGCTTCAGCGGCTTCGTGCTCTGCGTGGGCGCGATGGCGGTGGCGATGACGGTCGGCACGTTCGCGTTCATCCTCCCCAGCGGCGTGGGCGTCCGCGAGGTGGCCCAGGTCGCGGTCCTGACGGCCAGCGGCCTGACGGTCGGCCAGGCCACGGCGTTCGCGGTGGCCTCCCGCGTGATGTTCACGGTGGCCGACCTCCTGACGGCGGGCATCGCCGCGGTGGCGGCCCGCTCCAGCCGCCCGGTGACCGCCACCGCCTGACCGGAGTTGCCCACAGCCAAGAGCCGCCCGGCCCGACCCGACCACTGCCGGCCCCGGCCGAGGGTTGTCCACAGGTTGTCCACAGGGCTTACGCACATGTGGACAACCCAGCCGCTGGATTGCCCCGCATGACCGACCTCGGACCCCTCTGGCCGCCCGTCCCCCTCCGCACCGAGCGACTGGCCTTCGCGAGTCCGAGGCGCGTGATCGGGCGGCGTTCATCGAGCTGTTCGCCTCGCCGGAAGTCGGCACCCGGGCGGCGGCCCGGCTGCTTCGTGGCCGACCTCGACGGGGCGATGATCGGCATGATCACCCTCGACCGGCGGGACGCCGAGCAGCTGAAACCCGTCCGGACGGACGCCGGGCGGGTCGAACTCGGCTACCTGTTCCTGCCGTCGGCCTGGGGACGCGGCTACGCCGCCGAGGCGTGCGCGGCGGTGCTTGGCTGGTTCGACGGCGTTCGGCCCGGCGAGCCCGTCGTGCTCCGCACCCGGACCGCCAACGAACGAGGCCGGTGCCTCGCCCTGAAGCTGAGCTTCACGGAGGTCGAACTCTTCGAGGCGTACGGCGCCGAGCAGTGGTTCGGCGTCCGCGATCACCCCACCAGCCGGTAGATCACCGCGTCCGAGTTGCGGAAAGCCTCCTTCAAGAACGGCTCACCCGCCAATCCGATCAACCCCGGCTGATAAGGCTTTCCGGGCTCCGTCGACGGTTTGCCCAAAATCACCCAATGGACGTTCAACCGCCGCACGGCGGCACGCACCGCGGGATCGCTCTCGTAATCGTGAAAGCGGTCCGCGAGCAACAGCGCGTCCTTGGGTGGCAAAGTTTCGTCGAAATGCCCGGCGACCGTGCGAATACCCGACAACGCATAGGTCCACGCCGTTCCGTCGAAACGGTCGTTCATCGCCCACTCGCCCGGGCGCGCGAGCCGGCCGAGTTCTTCCATCGCGGCGATCTCGCCGGGGGTCGTGCGCAGCTTCGCCGGGTCCGCCGCTTGGTAGCCGGGGTACACGCGGGCGCCGTTGGAACGGACGTACAGGCCGTTGGACAGCACCACGAACCCCAGCAGCACCACCGCCGCGGTGGCGGCCGCCGGGACCCGGGCGGGCAGCCGGTCGCGCAGCCACGCCTGCGCCGACGCCAGGCCGTGCGCGGCCAGGACCGACAGCGGGATCGCCGCCATCGAGAAGAACCGGTACGGGTCGTCCCACCAGGGCCGGGACAGCGCCATCACGATCGGGGCGTTCGACGACGCCACCGCGATGTACGCCAGGCCCGTCACGGCCGCCGTCAGGCCGATCCAGCGCAGCGCGCCCGCCCGCGCGAAGAACACGATCCCGAGGAACAACGCCACCGACAGCCACACCTGCGGGTGCGGTTCGAAGTGCTGGAACCCCAGCAACGCGCCCAGCGCCGTCGACGCGCGGTATTCGCTCGGCCAGCCGTAGTACGGCACCGCGCCGGTGGCCAGGCCCAGCGCGCCGGACAGCTGCAGCCACGCCACCAGCAGCGACACCACCGCGATCGGCAGCAGCGCGAGCAGGTCGCGGCCGATCCGGCGCCACCCCGTGAGCCAGCGCTGCACCAGCAGTGGCCCGGCGAACAGGATCCCGCCGAACAACGTCGACGAGTGGACGCACAGCAAGCCCGTCCCGGCCAGCACCAGCAGCAGCCCGGTGTCCGGCGCGGGCCGCTCCAGGTACCGGTGCAGCGCCACCGCGCCCAGCGGCGTCAGCGCCACCCCCAGCGCGAACGGCAGCAGCGGGCCGCGGTCCATCGACTCGTAGACGCCCATCACCGGCGCCACCGCCGTCAGCGCCACCGTGCCGGCCAGCACCGCGCGGCCGCGGAACTCCCGAACCAGCGTCACCAGCGACAACGCGAGCAAGCCCGGCAGCAGCACGGTGTTCGCGTCCAGCGTCTCCGGGATCGACGCGCCGCTCAGCCGGTACGTCACCGAGGCCAGCAGGTGGTACGCGTTCGGGTAGAACACCGGCGCCGCGTCCCCGTACCAGTTCACGTGCCCGGTGCCGAACAGGCCGCCGTCGCCGGTGTCGGCGATGTAGCGGACCGCGTTGCCGTGGTAGACCGCGTCGAAACCCTGCGGCAGCGCGCCCAGCCGGCCCATCCCGAGCAGCGCGGCGGACAGGCCGGTGGCGGCCGCGACGAGCAGGCACGCCACCACCGCGAGGTGCCCGCGGCGCGCCCACAAGCCGGGCTCGGGCGCCGGCGGGTGGCGGCGCACCGCCAGTTTCCGGGCGCCGAACGCGAGCGCGGCGAAAAGGACGGTGGAAACGGCGTAAGTCACCGCGGTGAACGGCAATCCCAGCGCCGCGGTCCACGGTCCGGTCAGCCCGCCGATCGCGTAGCTCGCCAAGGGTGCCAGCCCGGCCAAGGCCCAGCCGCGCAAACCGGCCGCGAGACCGATCAGCAGTCCCGGGACGGCGATGACGAGAATGGCGGCGCTGACAGAAAGCACGGTGGAGAGTAAGCCGAGGAAGATCGGCCGGGCGTCGCGGGGTGAGGTGGCTGATCCGACAATTCGGCGACGTCACTTCGACCGTCGAGTTCGCCACCCGATCGGGTTATATTAACGAGTGCATTTCCCTGATTGACTAACGCGGAGTAAGTGATCTTCGGTTTTTTCGATCGGACGAGGCAAACCGAAGGAAACCCACCACCGCCGGTAGTCGATAACCTGGCGGTGCCGTCCCGCCCGGCCGGGCGGGACGCGGGGACGGACGTGAGGGGGACGGGTGGTCTACGCGGTCGTGGTGGCGTGGCTCGTCCTCGCCGCGATCGTCGTCCTGTCCTGGACCCGCCTCGACGCCGAACGCGGCTGGCGCGGCGCGGTCCTCGTGCTCACCCTCGGCCTCTCGCTGCTCCACCAGCTGCTGTTCGCGACCGTCACCGAGGACGCGCTGGTGTCGTTCCGGTACGCGCAGAACATCGCCGACGGCAACGGGCCCGTCTTCAACCCCGGCGAGCGCGTCGAGGGCTACACGAACTTCTTCTGGCTGGTGCTGATCGCCCTGCCGCGCGCCGCGTTCGGCGCCGACGTCGACACCACCGCCGTCGTGTTCGGGGTCGCCGCCGCGCTCGGCTGCGTGCTGCTGGCCTACTTCCTGGTCAACCGGATCGTCGCCGCCGCCGCACCCGAAGGCACCGAGCCGCGCGCCGCGATCGGCGTCGCCGCCGCGGTGCTCACGGCGAGCGCGGGCGGCCTGGCCGTCTACGGGCCGTCCGGCTCCGAGGTCCCGCTGTTCGTGCTGCTCGTCCTCGCCGTCGGCTACTCGCTCGCGGCGCGCCGCCCGGTCGTCGCCGGGGTGCTGGTCTCCTTCGCCGTCATGACCAGCCCGCAAGGGCTCGTGGTGGCCGCGCTGGGCGGTCTGTGGCTGCTCGGCGCCGCCGTGAAGAAGCAGCACAGCTGGTGGGCGCCGGTCGGCTACGTGCTCGGCGCGCTGGTGTTCCTGATCCCGCGGCTGGCCTGGCGGATGACGTTCTACCAGCACTACCTGCCCGCGCCGCTGGCCGCGAGGCTCGGCGCCCCGTTCGCCACGCAGGTCGCCACCGGCTGGCCGTACCTGTCCGGGTTCGCGCTCGCGCACCAGGGCTTCCTGCTGCTCGGCCTGGTCGCCGCGGTCGCGCTCCTGCTGCGGCGCGGCGAAGCGGGCGAAGCGCGGGCGCTGATCTGGCTGCTGTTCGCGACGGCGATCGGGCTCGCCGCCGCCGCGGTGCTGATCGGCGGCGACCCCGGCCCGTCGTGGCGGCTGCTGGCCCCGGTGCCGCCGCTCCTCGCCATCGCTGCCGTCGCGGCGTACGGCGTGCTCACCGCGGACGTCGAGGGCCGGCCGGCGCCCTCGCCGCGGTCGTGGCCCGCTGCGACGCGGCTGGTCCCGGTGACCGCCTGCGGGCTGGCCGGGATCGCGGTGCTCGTCTCGGTGTTCAGCCCCGAGATGCTCGACCGCGTGCGCGACTGGCGCGCGAACGGCACCCAGCTCGCCGAGATCGGCGGCTGGCTCGGCGAGTACCTGCCGCCCGGGTCCGTGGTCAGCGGCAGCGCGCCCGGCGCGCTCGCCGCCCACGGCGGTCAGCTGCTCATCGTCGACGTACTCGGCCGCACCGACGACCACATCGCCCGCGACGGGCGCCACGAAGGCGGCGTCTCGACCGACTACGACTACGTCGTCAACGCCCGCCGCCCGACCGTCGCCGTGCCGGGCGACGGCGGCTACGCCGACCGCCAGCACTGTGCCATCGACCCGGTCTACGCGGGCCAGTACCAGGTCGCGACCTTCCGCCGCGTCGGCACGCCGTACTGGGTCGCCGTGTACCCGCGCGCGGAACAGGCGAAGGCCGTGGTCGCCGACCTCGACAAGGGCCCGGACTTCCGCTACGTACCCTGTCCTACGTGAAGCTCGAGGCCCCGGTACGGCGGCTGCCCGCCGAGGCGTGGCTCGGGATCGGGGTGTTCGGCGCGTCGCTCGCCCTGTTCGTCGTGCGGTTCCTGGTGCCGCGCCCGATCGCGATGTCCAACAACGGCGACGGCGGCCGCGTGCTGTGCGGCGCCGGGATCACCTGGAAGGGCCTGCCGGAGGCGTTCGTCCACCTCGCCTACACGCCCGCGCCGGGGACGCCGCCGTGCCGGCCGACGTACCTGCTGACGCAGAGCTGGCTCGCGGACCTGGCCGTCCGGCTCGGCGGGCTGGCCGGCCGCCACGGGACGCTGAGCTTGGTCGTGCTGGGCCTGCTGAGCAGCGTCATCGCCGCGGCCGCCGTGACGGCGATCGTGCTCGGCCTGCCGCACGCGCGGCGCGTCCGGCTCGCGGTCGCGGCCGGGCTGCTGCTGGTCGTCGCCGACTCGGCGTTCTTCGGCTACTTCGCCGCGATCCTCGGCGAAGGCACGGCCTTCCTCGGCCTGCTGCTCGCCGCCGGCGGCCTGCTGCTGACCGCCCGCGAGGGCGCCTGGAGCTACGCGGGCATGGCGGTCACGTTCGCCGGCGGCGTCCTGGCGGTCAACGCCAAGGTCCAGACGCTGATCATCCTGCCGATCCTCGCGCTCGCGGTGCTGCTGGTCCGGCCGGGCTCGCTGCGCGGGGCCAAGCGGTGGGCGTCGGCGGTGCTGGTCGTCGGCGCCATCGGGCTCGTCACGCTGTCGGCGCAGCGGAGCGTCGAGCCCGCGCTGGCCCCCGACGGCACGTACAGCGAGTTCCCCGGGGACGACTCGCGCGAGATCAACATGTTCAACTCGATCTTCCTGAACATCGTCGACGGCAGGCACGACACCCGGGCCGACCTGGCCGCCCTCGGGCTGCCGCCGTCGTTCGCCCAGTACGCGGGCAACGGCTGGTGGCACCCGCACCCGGCCCGGATCGACCCGCTCTACCCCCGCTACCGCGAGCTGATGAGCCGCCCGAACGTCCTCGGCTACTTCGCGACCCACCCGGGCCGGACCCTCGAAGTCCTGAACCGGGCCGCGACCGACCAGCTCACCGCGCGGCCGGACTACCTCGGCAGCTTCGACCAGGAGGCCGGCTTCGCGCCGCACGCGCAGGAGCACCGGGTGCCGGTCGTGTCGTGGCTGACCGGCCTGCTCGCCCCGCTCGGGCTGTTCGCGTTGCTGCCGATCTGGGGGTTCGTCCTGGTCCGGGCCTGGTTCCGGCGGCGCACCGCGGTGGGCGTGGTGCTGGGGTTCCTGCTCGCCGTTTCGCTGACGCAGTTCGGCACCGCGGCGCTGGGCGACGGGATCGAGGGCGTCAAGCACCAGTCCGTCGCGCTGTACGCGCTCCTGCTGGCCGTGGTGCTGGCCATCCCGGCCCGGCGACGGGACGACGTTCAGCCGGCGTGAGCTTCGCCCGGTTTGTGTCCTTCGCCGCTGAACAACCGCCCGAAACCTACGGTCGCGTAACCTGGCGCGATGGCTGACTTCGTGTACCCGCCCGTGATCGCAGCGGCCCGGACGATGTTCTGGGTACTCGACAACCGCATCCGGGTCGACGGCGCGGAGCACATCCCGCGCCGCGGCGGCGCGGTCATCGCGTGCAACCACGTCAGCTACCTGGACTTCATCTTCTGCGGCCTCGGCGCGCGCCCGGCCAAGCGGCTGACGCGGTTCATGGCGAAGAAGGAGATCTTCGACAACAAGATCGCCGGGCCGCTGATGCGCGGGATGCACCACATCTCCGTCGACCGCTCGGCCGGCCTGGGCTCCTACCGCGAAGCGCTGGCGAAACTGCAGGCCGGTGAGGTCGTCGGCGTCTTCCCGGAGGCGACGATCAGCCAGTCGTTCACCGTCAAGGAGATCAAGTCCGGCGCCGTCCGGATGGCCGCGGCGGCCGACGTCCCGGTCGTGCCGATGGCGCTGTGGGGCACCCAGCGGCTCTGGACGAAGGGCCGGCCCAAGGACCTGACCCGGCGGCACGTGCCGATTTCGATCCTCATCGGCGAGCCGATGCACCCGGCGAAGGGCGACGACTGGGACGTCGTGACGAAGGAGCTGCGCACCCGGATGAGCGCGCTGCTCGACCGCGCCCAGGCCGAGTACCCGGACCAGCCCGCGTCCGACGAGGAACGCTGGTGGCTGCCCGCCCACCTGGGCGGCACGGCGCCGACCCCGGCCGAAGCGGCCGAGCTCGACCGCCGCCCCGACGCCGGCTAGAACCAGCGCTCGAGGACCTGCGCGACGCCGTCCTCCCCGGCCGGCCCGGTGACCTCGTCGGCCACCGCGAGCACCTGCGGGTGCCCGTTCTCCATCGCGACGCCGTGGCCGGCCCACCGCAGCATCTCGACGTCGTTGGGCATGTCGCCGAACGCGATCACCCGCTCGGGGTCGACGTCCAGGCGCCGCGCGAGGTCGGCCAGGCCGGTCGCCTTCGTGATGCCGTGCGCCGACAGCTCGACCAGGCCGCCCGACGACGAGTACGTCACGTCGACGTCGCGGTCGAACAGCGCGTTGACCGCTTCGGCCATCTCTTCGGACGACATCCCGCGGTGGCTGACCAGGAGCTTGATCGCCGGGTGCCCGAGCACCTCGGCCCGCGGCCCGGTCCGGCCTTCGCCGTCGCCCCACGGGTTGTGGTAGTCCGGCTCGATCACGAAGTTGCGCATGTCGTGGTCGACCGCGCCGGTGCTGACGCGCTCGGCGGCCAGCCGGCAGCCGGGCAGCGCCTTGTCGAGGGCGTGCGCGATGTCGTGCAGCAGCGTGGGCGGGAGCAGGCCGTGCACCTCGAGGATCTCCTCGCGGCCGCAGTCGTACAGCACGGCGCCGTTCGCGCACACGGCGTAGCCGGTCAGCTCGAGCGGCTTCGCGATCGGGGCGATCCACCGCGGCGGACGGCCACTGGCCAGCACGAACGGCACCCCCGCGTCGATCGCCCGGCGGACGGTCGCGATGGTGCGGGCGCTGAGGGTTTCGGAGGGGCCGAGCAGGGTGCCGTCGACGTCGGACGCGATCAACTGGGGTCTCTCCACCCCGCCATTGTCCCTGACACGTTCGGGGGAGAGCTTTCCCATCCGTGCGACTGTCGGTGGTGACCGATAGTGTCCGGCATTGTGCGAGTAGGCATCGTCATTCTTCCGGAAGATCGTTGGTGGGCCGCCGAGCCGAAGTGGCGCGCCGCCGAGGAGTACGGCTTCGACCACGCGTGGACGTACGACCACCTGGGCTGGCGCAACCTCGTCGACGGCCCGTGGTTCGCCGCGGTCCCGACCCTCACCGCGGCGGCGATGGTCACGTCCCGCATCCGGCTCGGCACGTTCGTGGCGTCGCCGGTCGCCCGGCACCCGGTGCCGTTCACGCGCGAACTGATCACCCTCGACGACGTCTCCGACGGCCGGTTCGTCCTCGGCGTCGGCGCGGGCGTCGACCACCTGCACTACGACGGCGCGGTCCTCGACGCCCCCGAGCTGTCGCCGAAGCAGCGCGTGGACCGCTTCACCGAGTTCGTCGAGGCGCTCGACGGGCTGCTCATGACCGACAAGTTCGACTTCGACGGCGAGTACTACCGGGCCCGCGAAGCCCGCAACCTGCCCGGCCCGGTGCAGCGCCCCCGGCTGCCGTTCGTCGTCGCGGCGAACGGCCCGCGCACGATGACGCTGGCCGCGCGCTTCGGCGCGGGCTGGGTGACGACGGGCAAGGGCGGCGCGACGGCCGACGAGTGGTGGGCCGGGATCAAGCAGCTCACCGAGGTCTTCGACCAGCGGCTGGACGCGGTGGGCCGCGACCGGGCGAGCATCCAGCGGCACCTGAACCTGGACTCGTCCCCGGTGTTCTCGCTGAGCAGCGTGGAGGCCTTCCGCGACGCCGTCGGCCGGGCGGGGGAGCTGGGCTTCACCGACGTGATCTCGCACTGGCCGCGGTCGTCGACGCCGTACGAAGGTCGCGAGGCCGTCCTGGAGCAGGTCGCGAGCGACGTCCTGCCGGAGCTGCACTAGGCCGAACGGGTGACATCCAGGCGGTCGGGAAACCGATTGCCTCCCCTCGGGCGTCCTGTCTTTCAGACGACCGAGATCACCCCGGGGGGTCGGGGGCCCTCGTGGCCGCGGAAGGGGCGCCGCGGCCACGAGGGCGCACTACTTCACGATCCGGTAGATCACGGCGCCCGGGTTCCGGTAGACCGGCCGCACGAAGTCGTGCCCGTCCAGGTGCTGCAGCCCCCGCGCGATCGGGGTGTCCCGGCGGATGGTGCCGCTGCCCACCAGCACGTAGTGGATGTTCAGCCGCCGGACCGCCGCCCGCGCTTCGGGGTCGGTGTCGTAGTCCGCGAAGTGCTGGGCCAGGTAGACCGCGTCCTTGGGCGCGACGCCGGCGTCGTAGTGGCCGGCCACCGGGTGCACGCCGGTCAGCGCGTACATCCAGGCCGTGCCGTCCAGCCGGTCGTTGAGCACCTTCTGGTCGGCGGGGATGCCGAGCGTGCCCAGCTTCTCCATCGCCTCGATCTCGTCCGCGCTCACCGGCGGGACCACCTCGCCGGGCAGGCCGTTGTAGTAGAGCAGCGACACCGTCTTGGCGTTGGCCGCGCGGTAGAACCCGCCGGTCAGCACGCCCATCGCGACGACCAGCAGCACCGCCGACGCCAGCCCGACCCGGCCGGTCAGCCACGGCCGCGCCCGCACCCACGCGCGGCTGCCGACGGCCTTCGCCAGCCACCGCTGGGCCTCGCTCATGCCGTGCGCGGCGAGCAGGCACAGCGGGATCGCGGCCAGCGCCATCAGCCGGAACCGGTCGTTCCACCAGGGCCGCGACAGGCTGATCACCCAGTCTTCGCCGCCGAAGCAGGCGACGACCACGAACAGCGCCGACAGCCCGAGCGTCGAGAGCACCAGCCAGCGCATCCGCCGCAGCGCGGCGAGCGTGAACACGCCGATCGCGAGGAACACCGTCAGCCAGATCTGCGGGACCGGCAGCACCTGCTTGAACGTCGCCAGCATGGCCAGCGCCTTCCACAGCGGCATGTGCGAGCCCCAGGCGTGGTACGGGTACGAGCCCGACGTGAAGCCGATCGCGCCGAGGATCATCGGCGCGGCCAGCAGCCCGGCCGCCACCATCACCGGCAGCATCCGCAGCACGTCGCCGCCGACGAGCCGCCACGCCGGCCGTCCCTCGGCGACGCCGTCGACGCGGCGGCCGCGCAGCGCCCGGTACCAGCGCTGCACCACCAGCGGGAACGCGAACAGGATCGCGCCGAACAACGCGCTCGAGTGCGCGGCGAGCAGGCCGGTCGCGCTCAGCGCCAGCACGGCGCCGGTGTCGACGCCCGGCCGCACGACGAACCGCTGCAGCGCGACCACCGCCAGCGGCGTCAGCACGATGCCGAGCGCGAACGGCAGCAGCCCGCTCGACACCGACTCGTACGCCCCGGTCGTCGCGCCGCCCGCGACCAGCGCGGCGCTGCCGGCGAACACCGCGCGGCCGCCGAGCTGGCGCACCAGCGCGACCATGGCCAGCGCGAACAGCCCGGCGATCGGCATCGTGACGGCGTTGAGCGTGACCGGGATCGACGTCCCGGACAGCTCGTAGACCAGCGCGCCGACCAGGTGGTACGCGTTCGGGTAGAACGAGCCTTCGGGGTACCAGTTGATGGTGCCCATGCCGGTCAGCGAGCCGTCGCCGGTCTCGGCGATGTAGCGGATGCCGTTCGCGTGGAACACGGTGTCCCAGCGCTGGAACACCGCGGTCGTCCCGCCGCGGCCGGAGACCACGACGGCGATCGAGACGGCGGTCGCGATCGCGACGCAGGCGCCGACGGCCAGGTGCGCGCGGCGCGTCCACGGCACCGGCGGCTCCTCGGCGCCCGGCGTCGACCAGCCACGGGCGGTGAACAGCCGGCGGAGGCCGTACAGCACGGCGGCGAGCAGCACGGTGCACGCGGCGACGCTCAGCGAGCCGTACGGGACGTGCACGACGGCGAGCCACGGGCCGGCCAGGCCGGTGATGGCGTAGCTGAGCAGCGGCGCGAGCCCGGCCAGGGCCCAGCCGCGCAGGCCGGCGGCCCACCCGACGACCCCGCCGGGGACCGCCAGCACGGCCAGATAAGTGGCCACCGCGGCGAAGTAGCTCCAGAAGTCCTCGGGTGCAGGCACTGCTTTCCAGGTGTGTCGTAGGCCGAAATGTGATAGTCGGGTGCGAGCCGGGTCAGCGACCCCCGTACCCTCGACGCCCGTGAGCGCGCACACGAACCCCGCACAGATTACTGAAGACGATTTCGCAGGTTACGACCTCGTCGTCGTCGGGTCCGGTTTCTTCGGCCTGACCGTCGCCGAACGGGCCGCGGCCGAGCTGGGCAAGAAGGTCCTCATCCTCGAGCGGCGCAGCCACCTCGGCGGCAACGCGTACTCCGAGGCCGAGCCCGAGACCGGGATCGAGGTGCACAAGTACGGCGCGCACCTCTTCCACACCTCGAACAAGCGCGTCTGGGAGTACGTGAACCGCTTCACCGAGTTCACGAACTACCAGCACCGCGTGTTCGCGCGGGTCAAGGACCAGGTCTACTCGTTCCCGATGAACCTGGGCCTGATCAACCAGTTCTTCGGCAAGTCCCACACGCCGGACGAGGCCCGCGAGCTGATCGCCAAGCAGTCGTCGGAGTTCGAGACCAGCGCCGCGCAGAACCTCGAGGAGAAGGCGATCTCGCTGGTCGGGCGCCCCCTCTACGAGGCGTTCATCCGCGGGTACACCGCGAAGCAGTGGGAGAACGACCCCAAGAACCTGGGCGAGAACATCATCACGCGCCTGCCGGTCCGGTACAACTTCGACAACCGGTACTTCAACGACACCTACGAGGGCCTGCCCGTCAACGGGTACACCGCGTGGCTCGAGAAGATGGCCGAGCACGAGAACATCGAGATCCGGCTGAACGTCGACTACTTCGACGTGCGCGAGCACATCCCGGCGGGCACCCCGACCGTCTACACCGGGCCGCTGGACCGCTACTTCGGCTACTCGGCGGGCCGGTTCACCTGGCGCACCGTCGACTTCGAGTCCGAGGTCGCGCAGACCGGTGACTACCAGGGCACCTCGGTCGTCAACTACAACGACCAGGAAGTCCCGTACACCCGGATCATCGAGTTCCGCCACTTCCACCCGGAGCGGGACTACCCGAAGGACAAGACGGTCATCTTCCGCGAGTACTCGCGCTTCGCGACCGAGGAAGACGAGCCGTACTACCCGATCAACACGCCGGAGAACCGCGAGAAGCTCGAGGCCTACCGCGAGCTGGCCAAGACCGAGGCGCGCGAGAAGAACGTGCTGTTCGGCGGCCGCCTCGGCACCTACAAGTACCTCGACATGCACATGGCCATCGGCTCGGCGCTGTCGGCGTTCGACAACAAGATCGCCCCGCACCTGACCGACGGCGCGCCGCTCGACGGGTCCCTCGATGCTTGAGAAGGGGCAGCCCACCGGAGAGGTGGCGGTCCTGGCCAAGGCGCAGGGCTTTCTGAAGAGTGAAGCTTCGGTGAAGGCCGCGCGCGGCCTTTCGCACTTCGGCGAGCACAGCGCCGGGTGGTTCGCCCTCGGCCTGATCGGGGCCGCGGTCGACAAGAAGCGGCGCAAGGACTGGCTGGTCGCCTCGGCCGGCGTCGTCGGCGCGCACGCCGCGTCCATCGCGGTGAAACGCGTGGTCAGGCGCCCCCGGCCGGACCACCCGAGCGTCGAGGTACTGGTCGGCACGCCGAGCAAGCTGAGCTTCCCGTCGTCGCACGCGACGTCCACTACGGCGGCGGCGGTGCTCTACTCCGGATTGACCGGGCGTAACCTGGTGCCCGCCCTGGTACCGCCGATGCTCGCCTCGCGGCTCGTGCTCGGCGTTCACTATCCGACAGACGTTTTGGCCGGTGCAGCTCTCGGGGGGCTCGTCGGTGGTCTGATACGACGGAAGCTGAAGAAGAATCCATGAGCGAAACGACCGAGCAGCGCTCCAGTGAAGAAACGGCCGTGACTCCCGAGGCTCCGGAGGCTCCGGAGACCACCGCGTCCCGCGGTCGGTTCGGCCTGGTCGGCGGCGTCATCAAGACGGCGCGGCCGCGCCAGTGGGTGAAGAACGTCCTGGTCTTCGCGGCCCCGTTCTTCGCGTTCTCGAAGTCGACCGACCGCACCGGTCTGCTGATCGACGCGATCATCGCCTTCGTGGCCTTCTCCCTGACGGCGAGCTCGGTCTACCTGATCAACGACGCCATCGACGTCGAGGCCGACCGCGCCCACCCGACCAAGCGCAACCGGCCGATCGCGGCCGGCATCGTGCCGGTCCCCGTCGCGTACGGGGCCGCGGTCGTGTTCTTCCTGGCCGGCCTCGGCGTGTCGTTCTTCGCCAGCTGGCAGCTGGCGGTCGTGCTGGCCGTCTACGAGGCGGTCCAGCTCGGCTACTGCTTCGGCCTGAAGCACCAGCCGGTGGTCGACCTGGCCATCGTCGGCTCGGGCTTCCTGATGCGCTCGATCGCCGGTGGCGTCGCGGGCGGCATCGCGCTGTCCCAGTGGTTCCTGCTGGTCACGGCGTTCGGCTCGCTGTTCATGGTGGCGGGCAAGCGCTACGCGGAGATCATGCTGTTCGAGCGGACGGGCGCCAAGATCCGCTCGTCGCTGAAGAAGTACTCGGCCAGCTACCTGCGGTTCGTCTGGGCGACGTCGGCGGCGATCCTGATCATGTCGTACTGCCTCTGGGCGTTCGAGATCCGCCAGACCGAGCACAACTCGGTGTGGGCGCTCATCTCGATGGTCCCGTTCGTGGTGGCGGTGCTGCGCTACGCGGTCGACGTCGACGGCGGCATCGCGGGCGAGCCCGAGGAGATCGCGCTCAAGGACCGCATCCTGCAGGTCCTGGGCGCGACCTGGGTGGTCACGCTGTTCCTGTCGTTCTACCTGTAAGTCGGTTTCATGGCGGATCGACAGGTTCGTTTCAGGTGACGCACAGCTGACCGGCGCACCCTGAGGTGGTGGGGGCGGGCACTGCGCCCGTCCCCGTGACCACAGGAGCGACGATGAACGACCAGCCGCGCGAGGAGAAGGCCCCGCAGGGAGCCGACCAACCCACCGTCGAGCAACCCACCACGACGACCCCAGCGGCCCCCGGTCAGCCGCCCGCCCAGCCCGCCGCGGCCGCGCCCGGCGAGCCCGCCGCTCCGGCCGCCGACCAGACCGCCGTCCTCGGCCAGCAGCCCCCACCCGCCGCCGGGGCGGGGCAGCAAGCGCCGCCCACCCCTCAGCTCTCCCAGCCCGGCCCGGGCCAGTCCTACGGCGCCTGGGGCCCGCCCCAGGCCGCGCCACGCCAGTCCGGCGGCTTCCGGCGGTTCGTCGGCCACCGCGCCACCCAGCTCGTCGCCGTCGGGGTCCTCGGCCTGCTGGTCGGCGGCGGCATCGTCGGCGGGATCGCCGCCGCGAGCCACCACGGTCCCCGCGACGGCCGCCCCGGCATCCACCGCCAGTACAACGGCCCCGGCGGCCACCAGGATGGCCGGGGCCCCGGCTTCCGCGGTGGCCAGGGCAACCAGGGCGGCAACCCGGGCCAGGGCAGCGGCGACGGCATCTGACCCACCCGGGCACTGTGGTCTGCACCACCGGCCCCCCACTCAGATCACGGAAGCATCACGGGCGGGGTACGGTGTCCGGGATGCGAAGCGCCTCCGCAGAACTTCCCGAGGCCGCCGGTGCGCTGCCGGCGGCCGTGCCCGTCACCCGCCCGTGGGCCCTCCCGGCGGGTGCCGCGGTGGCCTCCGCCCTCGTGTTCGCCCTGGTCAGCCACCATCTCATCGATGACACCTACATCACGCTGTCCTACGCGAAGAACCTCGCCTTCCACGCCCACTGGGGCCTGATCGAGCAGGGGACGGCGAACACCGCGACGTCCCCGCTGAACGTCCTGGCCCTCGGCGCGGTCACGTTCGTCGTCCGCGACGCCGTCCTCGCCGCCGGGATCGTGTTCGTCGTCGCGCAGGTGCTGCTCGTGCTGGGCCTGCGCCGGCTCGGCGAGCGCACCGGGCTGCCGGCCGCGTTCGCGCCGCTGACGTTCGCGTTGCTGCTGGTCAACCCGCTGCTGCTGTCGTCGATCGGGCTGGAGGTCGCCCTCGGCGCCACCGGTGTCGTCTGGACGCTCGTCTACGCCGGCGAGCGCCACGCGGGACGGCTGGGCGTCGTGATCGGCCTGCTCGCGCTCGTCCGGATCGACCTGCTGCTGATCGCGGCAGTGCTGTTCGCGGCCCGCCGCGAGTTCTGGGCGGGCATCTGGCGGACGGCGTTCTCGGCGCTCGCCGTGATGCTGCCGTGGTTCGGCTTCAGCTGGCTGGTGCTCGGCTCGGCCGTGCCGGACACGCTCGTCATCAAGATCAGCCAGCAGTCGTGGGGACCGTTCAGCTTCACGAACGGCCCGCTGCTCTACTGGCGCAACTTCCCGACGGCGGCCGCGCTGTCGTTCCTGCCGCTGCTGCTCGCCGGTGCGGCCGGGGTGGTCTGGATCGTCCGGTACCGCCGCGGTTCCGAGGCCGCGCGCCGCCTGACGCCGTTCGCCGCGCTCGCCGTCGCGGGTGCTCTGCACTACGTCGCCTACAGCCGCCTCGGCGTGCCGCCGTACCACTGGTACTACGCGCCGAGCATCATCGGCGCCACGATCTTCCTCGCGGCCGGCGCCTCGGTGGTTCCCGAGCGGGTGCGCCGCGGGACGTGGACGGCCGCCGCCGCGGTGGTCACGGCCAGCGTCGCGGTGTACGCGATGCCGGGCCTCCCGCGCCAGTTCGCGCCGATCACCAGCAACCACGCGTCGACGACGGAGTACCGCGAGATCGGCCAGGAGCTGGCGGCCATCGCGCACGGCCGCAAGGTCGAGACGGCGGGCGAGGTCGGCGCGCTGGCCTACGCGTGCGACTGCGAGCTGGTCGACGAGTTCTCCGACCGCGGCGCGGTCGACCCGGCGATCACCGAGACGAAGCGCCGCAGCGGCGACATCGGCCGGGCGCTGCTGGAAGCGAACTTCCACAACTTCGACCACAGCGTGGCGCCGATCAGCCCGGACCTGGTCCTGGCGACGACCCGCCGCGCACCCCCGCCGGCGGCGCTGGCGAGCTGGCGGATCGACTCACCGTGGATGGGCAGCCAGAACCTGTACCTGGTGCCCGCCCACGCCCTCGGGAGCTAGCTAAGCTGGCCGGTGATGGGGGCATTCCGGCGGGCGGTGCGGCACGAGGCCGTCCTCTTCTCGAGCATCGGGTTGCTGCTGTGCGGGCGCAAAGACGTCCCGGACGGTGGGGTGGCGCTCCCGTACGCCGGTCCGCAACGCCCGATGATCGTGGTGTTCCTCGTCGTTTCGCTCGTCGAGACCGGAGCGTTCCTGCTCGTCGACTTCGGCCCGGTCGGGGACGCGCTCCTGCTGCTGGCGGAGGTCTACACCGCGGCGTGGCTGCTCGGCACCCTGGCGGCGGGGACCACCCGGCCGCACGTGGTGTCACCCGACGAGCTGCGCCTGCGGGCCTTCGCGCAGTTCGACCTGCGGCTGCCGCGCGCGGACATCGAGAGCTTCACCCGGCGCACGGAGAACCACGCGAGCGCGAGGACCCTCGTCTGGGGTGACGAGGAGCTGGTCATGCCGCAGAACATGGAGACCAACATCGTCGTCCGGCTGCACCGGCCGGTCACCGCGACCCGCCCGCTCGGCGGCACGGAACAGGTCCGCGTGCTGAAGCTGTTCGTCGAAGACCCGGCCTTCGCGGTCCGGGCCTTCGACGAAACCGCCTGACGGCGTCAGATCGGGAGCTTGCGGAAGATCGGCCGCGGCACGTGCCGCAGCGCCGACATCACCAGGCGGAACTGCGCCGGCGCCCACACGAGGTCCTTGCCCGCCCGCGCGGCCGCGACGGCGGTCTCCGCCACCTGCTCGGCCGTCTGCGCCAGGGGAGCGTCCTTCAGGCCCTCGGTCATCTTGGTCTTGACGTGGCCCGGCCGGACGACCGTCACCTGCACGCCGGACGGCGCCAGAGCCTCGCCCAGGCCGAGGTAGAACCCGTCGAAACCGGCCTTCGTGGAGCCGTAGACGAAGTTGGACCGGCGGACGCGCTCGCCCGCCACCGACGACAGCGCGATCACCGTGCCGTGGCCCTGCGCCTTGAGCTTCTCGGACAGCGCGACGCCGACCGACACCGCGGCCGTGTAGTTCACGGTCGCCAGCTCGACGGCCTTCGCGTGGTCCTGCCAGACCTCTTCCGGGTCGCCGAGCAGGCCGAACGCCACGACCGCCACGTCGATGTCGCCGCCCTCGAACGCCTTGTCCAGCACGCCCGGGTGCGACGCCGTGTCCTTGGCGTCGAAGTCCACCGTGGACACCTCGGCGCCGCGGTCCTTCAGGCGCTGCGCGGCCGCGTCCAGCCGGGGCGACGGGCGCGCGGCCAGCACCACCCGCAGGGGCTTCTCGGCCAGGTACTTCTCGGCGATCGCCAGCGCGATGTCGGACGTGCCGCCGAGCAGGAGCAGGGATTGGGGGTTGCCCACCGCGTCGATCACAGTTCGAGCCTCCGGCTCATGTCAGAGGCGAAAACGCCTTCGGGGTCAACGGAGGCGCGGATCTTGCGCCATTCTTCGAGCCGCGGGTACATCTTCGCGAACGTCTCCGCCGACGTCCGGGAGTCCTTCGCGGTGTACAGCCGGCCACCCGCGGCGAGCACGGCGTCGTCCAGTTCCAGGCAGAACCGGCTCAGGCCGTCCTTGATCGGGAAGTCGACGCTGAGCATCCAGCCCGGCGACGGCCACGACAGGGGTGCCGGGTTGGCGTCGCCCATGCGCTTGAACACGTTGAGGAACGAGTAGTGGCCCGACGTGGCGATCCGGCGGCAGAGGGCCTTCAGCTGGTCCTCCGCGCCGAACGGCACCGAGAACTGGTACTGCAGGAAGCCCTTGGAACCGTAGGCGCGGTTCCACTCGCTCAGCATGTCCAGCGGGTGGTAGAACTGCGTCAGGTTCTGGATCTTGCCGCGCGCGCCCTTCTTGGGCACGGTCTTCTGCCACAGCTCGTTGATCAGCCCGAACGTGAGCTTGTTGCCCAGGCCGTTCGGGAAGACGTCCGGCAGGGTCGCCAGCTGCGGCGCGTCGAACTTCAGCGGCTCGGCCCGCAGCTTCGGCGGCAGCTGGTCGACCTTCGCGAGCGAGCCGCGCGAGAACGTCGCCCGGCCGAGGCGGTGGTCGGACGAGATCAGGTCCGGCACCGACATCGAGTAGTCGTAGGTGAGGTCCGAGCCGTCGGTGAACAGGCCGAGCGTCTCGTCCAGGTTCGCCGTGCGGTCGGCGTCCACGATGAAGTACGCCGTCTCGGTCTTCTTCATCCGGATCGTGGCGCGCACGATGATGCCGGTCAGGCCGATGCCCGCGACGGTCGCCCAGAACAGCTCCGACTCGGGGCCCTCCGGGGTGAGCGTGCGCACCTGGCCGTCCGCGGTCAGCAGGTCCATCGACACGACGTGGTTGCCGAAGCTGCCCGCGCTGTGGTGGTTCTTGCCGTGGATGTCGTTGGCGATCGCGCCGCCGATGGTCACCTGCCGGGTGCCCGGGAGCACCGGGACCCACAGGCCGTGCGGCAGCGCCTCGCGCATCAGCTTGTCGAGGCTGACGCCGGCGTCCAGGTCGACCAGGCCCGAGTCGGGGTCGATCGAGTGGATCCGGTCGAGCGCGGTCATGTCGACGACCAGCCCGCCCGCGTTCTGCGCCGGGTCGCCGTAGGACCGGCCGAGGCCACGCGCGATGACGCCGCGCTCGCCGGCCTGGCGCACGGCACGGGCGATGGTCTCGACGTCCGGCGTGGCCAGGACGTCGGCGACGGTCGGAGCGGTGCGTCCCCAGCCGGTGAGCGTGCGACGCTGTGTCTCGGGGGATTGGGTCACCCGACCAGGGTAGCCACGCCGAACGACGCCCGGAACGTGACCCTGAAGTGCCCGCTTCTACACTTTGCGCATCAAGGCACAAGCGCCCGCGCGGGTGACCATGACTCAGGCAACGAGGTAATGCAGTGGTGGCGACCGATCCGCAAGCCGACATCGCAGCTGCTCAGCCGTCCTCCATCGGACTGCTCGGGCAGCTGATTCGCTTCGCCCTGATCGGCGGCTTCTGCGCCCTGGTCGACCTGGGCACGTACACCTTGCTGACCCAGGTGGCCGGGATGGCCACTTCACCGTGGGTCGACGTCGCCCGCGCTATCTCTTTCATCGTGGGCACGACCACGGCGTTCTTCCTGAACCGGAAGTTCACCTTCTCCGGTGGGCGCCGCGACGGCAAGGCGCAGATCGGCTCGTTCGTCCTGCTCTACACCGTGACGTTCTTCGTCGCGGTCGGGGTGAACCAGCTGATGCTGCAGGTTCTGCCGGAATCGGCGTGGCAGCACACACTGTGCTGGGCCGTGTCGCAGGCCACGGCCACGGTGATCAATTTCGTGATGCTCAAGTGGGTCGTCTTCCGCGAGCCGTCGACTGAGGAGAACTGAGGAACTCAATGCCCGGTAAAACAGCCACCCCGGCGCCGACCACCCAAGCCGGCGCGGCCGCCGAGACGCGGTTCACCGAGCACACTCCGCAGGGTCGCCTGACGGCGCAGCGCGGGCTCTACGCCGGCCCGGCGCCGATCGTCAGCAAGGACCTGTACGCCGAGCTCGAATGGGGCTCGGCCGTGCGGGAACGTGCGGTCATCTCCCTCGAGCCCGCCTCCAAGGTGTCGGGCAACACGTACTTCGGCCGGTTCCCGGCCAGCTACTGGCAGCGCTGGACGACCGTGTCCGAGGTCTCGGTCGAGGCCGTCGTGACCGGCACCGGCCTGCTGTCCATGGGCGCGTCCGACGTCGAAGGCGAGCCGCGCGTGGTGGCCGCCGAGCAGGTCGCCGACGCCAAGCAGCTGAAGGTCGCGCTGACCGGCAAGCTGGACAAGTTCTACGACGGCGGCGCGCTCTGGCTCGACCTCGAGACCGAGGGCGGCCAGACGCTGCGCGTCGAGCAGGTCCGCTGGACGGTCGAGGCGCCGGAGAAGATCCGCCCGACCGCGGTGACCATCTGCACGATGAACCGTGCCGACGATTGCCTGAAGAACCTCCAGGCCCTCGCCGCGGACGTCTCCTCGCTGGACACCCTGGACGCCATCTACGTCGCCGACCAGGGCACCGACCTCGTCGAGTCCCGCGACGGCTTCGAGCAGGTCGCGAAGGACCTCGCGGACAAGCTGCACTACATCAAGCAGCCGAACCTCGGCGGTGCCGGCGGCTTCACCCGCGGCCTCTTCGAGGTCGCCGGGCACACCGCGACCGAGCACGCGAACGTCCTGTTCATGGACGACGACGTCCTGCTCGAGCCGGACCTGGTGATCCGGATGACGGCGTTCTCGAACCGCGCCGCCAACCCGATCATCGTCGGCGGCCAGATGCTGAACCTGTTCCACCCGAACCAGCTGCACGTCGGCGCCGAGTACGCCCGGCTCAACACGCTCGAGCCCGGCCAGCCGGTCGAGCACTCGCTGTCGACGGCGGACCTGCTCGGCGTGGACGAGGAGACGCTGAAGCCGAACCGCCAGGAGCGCCGCCTCGACGCCGGTTACAACGGCTGGTGGTCGTGCCTGATCCCCTACGAGGTCGTCCAGGCGACCGGCTACCCGCTGCCGTTCTTCTTCCAGTGGGACGACGCCGAGTACTCCTACCGGGCCCGCGCGCACGGCTTCCCGACCGTCACCCTGCCGGGTGCGGGCGTGTGGCACGCGGACTTCCACATGAAGGACTGGGACGAGTGGCACCGGTACTTCAACCTGCGCAACTCGATCATCACCGCCGCGCTGCACTCTCCGTTCAACCTGAACCTGCTTTCGCGGGTGCTGCTCGCGCAGCTGGTGCGCTACCTGCTCGGCATGCAGTACGGCCTGTCGGCGACGCTGATCAAGGCCGTCGAGGACTTCCTCGAGGGCCCGGAGGTCCTGCGTGACGGCGGCGTCGAGGCGATGCAGGAGATCCGCCGGATCCGCGACCAGTACCCGGAGACCAAGCGCCACAAGGCGACCGACGTCCCGGGCATCGCGTCCAACGACATCGGCATCATCAACAGCGCGCCGCGGCCCAGCATGCAGCGCCTGGTGCTGATCAAGCGCGTGCTCGACCGGGTCCTCGGCCGCAGCCGCTTCGGCCTCGGCGCGGTCCCGATCGACGAGGCGAACTGGTGGCACATCGCCCTGTTCGACACGGCGGTCGTGACGGACGCGAACCAGGAAGGCGTCCGCGTCCGCTCCTACGACAAGGTCAAGATGTTCGACCTGGCCAAGCGCGGCGCGAAGGTCGTCCAGCGGCTCCGCAAGGAAGGCGCGGCGGTGCAGGAGCAGTACAAGCGCGCCATGCCCGAGCTGACCTCGCGCGAGAACTGGAAGCGCCTGTACAAGCTCTGACCACGGGTTCGCTGAGGCCGTCTCACGCTTTCGTCGTGAGGCGGCCTCAGCCGTGCATGCCGAACACCGTGCTCTTCCGGGTCAGGTCGTCGACGTACGCGGCGGCCACGTGGGCGAAGTTGATCGCGACTTCGGCGTGGTCCTTGGTGGTCACCGTCTCGACGGCGCCGGTCTTCACGAGCTGGGCGAGCTTGCCGGCCAGCTTCCCGGATTCATCGGTCGTCAGGGCGAACAGCAGCGGTTCCCCGCCGGTGGCGAGGTGCAGCACGAGTGCGGGTTTCGGATCGGCCATGCGTCCATCGGACCAGCGGCGATCTTCGGGCGGCAAGCGGGTTCGCTGAGGGCGGAGCACCCGGTGGCGGTACCGTTCCCCGAGATCGGAAGAACCCGCGGGGGGATGGAAGCGATGCCGCACTCGTTCTCGCTGTCGCTGGCAGCGGTGGACATCCTGCTCGAACAGCTCGGTCTGGGCCGCGCGCCGACGCCGTTCGAAGTGCCGCACGTCGGCACGACCGTCGAGCAGCGCGCGATGATCCGCGACGCCGTCGTCCGCGACCTGTCCGGCCGCGGGCTGTGGAGCCGCGGCCGCCTCGACGCGGACGCCGAGCTGGCGCTGGCCACGTTCGTCCGCGGCAGCGTGACCATCACCGCGGCCGCCGAGCTCGGCGACCGCCAGCTGTTCGCCCGCGTCGCCTCCGACGGTCAGTTCGCGGTGCTCGCCAAGCAGGAGGAGAACCTCATCGTCTTCGAGGAGGTCCGCCCGACCGGCATCGTCCCGGCGATCGTCGACCTCCTCCCGCTCACCCCGGCCGCCCCCGGCCAATCGGTGACCATTTCCCGCCCGGTCCAGCAGCCCCGCACCCAGCGCCGCGACGAGGCGTACGACCCGTTCGCCGGCGTCAGCGCCCCCCGCGGCCAGAGCGGCGGCGGCGGTCCCCAGGTCCGCATGATCGAGCGCGTCTTCCAGGAACCGAAGAAGCGCGTCGGCCAGTTCACGGCCCAGACCCGCGGCGGCACGTACCCACCGCTGGCCTGGTTCGACACCCCGGCCGGCCGCTGGCTGATGTCGTCGAGGACGGCCGCGGACGGCCAGCGCTGGCTCACCTACGCCCCGGCCGACAACGCCCGCCTGGCCCAGCAGCTGTACGCCCAGCTCGAAGGGCAGTTCTGACCTTCGGGAACCGGACGGGCCGCGGCTGCGTCCGAGGTGAAGATCGGTGAACCGCGGTTGCGCTGGGTGCCCGGCTAGTAGACTTCCGGGTGCACACGCACGGGCGAAGCGAATTCGGGGTGGACTGCGATGCAGATGGCTGACGGCGGGGGCGGCGGCTCCTTCGCGGACATCGTCAACCCGTTCTCGTCGGGCGCTATGAGCGCCGCGGTGCAGAGCGTGACGGCGGAGACCCAGAAGCTGGTCGACGCGGCAAAGAGCGGTGGTTTCAAGATCACCCCGGAGGGCGTCAAGCCGCTCACGACGGCGCTGCTCGCACTGGTCGACGACCTGGATGGCCTGACCGAGACGACCTACATCCTCAACCAGTCACCGCAGCTGGGCAACCACCCGTACGGCCACACCATCGCGGCGCACGACCAGAAGGGCGCGGCGCAGGCCGAGGGGTCCGCGACCGTCGTGCTCGACCAGCTCAAGCAGGTGGCCCGGCAGGCCAATGAAGCGCTCGAGCGCGCCGCGGGTCTCTACAACGAATCCGAGAACGCCGCGCTCGGCGGCCTGAAGCCCAAGTCCTAGGGAATGATGAAACTCCTCGTACGCGCCGTCCTGCCCGTCGCCGCGGGTGCCCTGCTGCTGGCCGGGTGTACGGACACTCGGAACGGGACGCCCTCACCCGCCGGCTCGGCGTCGTCCGCGCCGTCCACCGGGGAGTCGAGTTCGGCGGATCCGGGCGTTGCCACGACGACGTCGCTGGAGCCCTGCACGCTGCTGACCGCCGCCGACGTGACCGCCTACGGCACCTTCAAGGACGCCGAGGACAAGAAGCTCGGTGGCGCCCGTGTCTGCTCGTACCAGAAGCAGCGCACCGACGCGAGCGAAGAAGGCCTCATCATCGGCGTCGCCATCCGCGACGACGCCCCGCTCGACTCGGTCGTCGACACCGGCGGGGGCATCAAGGACCTGGAGATCAACGGCCGCAAGGCGAAACAAGCGTCGAGCCAGTCGCCCCTCGGGTGCACGGTCGCGCTCGGTGTCGGGGACAAGGCCCGGGTCGACGTCAACGTGACCGCCGTGGACACCGTCGAGAAGGCCTGCCAGCTGGCCGAAGAAGTGGCCACCAAGGCCGTCGAGCCGAAACTGCCCAAGGCGTAAGGGGAGTTCAGATGAGCACGCGACAGGGACCGCCGCCGAAGACCGCGGACAAGACTCCCCAAGAAGTGCAGGACATGGCTCCTGCCGAACGCGACGCCTACCTGCAGCAGAAGGCGGAAGAGGGTGTCGACCCGAGCAGCTGGCTGTTCGGGCCCGTTCAGCAGTGGATGGCCCAGGCGCGGGCGAAGGACCAGTCCCAGCAGATGGGGGACAAGAACGTCGAGGCCGCCACCCAGGGGCGCGACGTCGAGTACGTCCAGGGCCTGAACGCGCCCAACGCCGACTACAAGGGCAACGACCACACCCAGCTCCAGGCGTTCCTCGAAAGCAACCTGAACGTGGATCAGGTCTCGGAGGTTTCGACCGCTTACCACCAGGTCCACCAGGTCTTCGACAAGTTCGCCCAGTCGATGAACACTGCCGTAAACGCCTCCAAGGGCACCTGGGAAGGCACCGCGGCGGAAAACGCGCAGCAGTACTTCACCAGCCTCGGCAAGTGGTCCGACGCGAACTCCCAGAACGCGAAGCTCGCCTCGGAGACCATCTACGACCAGGGCCAGGCCGCGTCCACGGCCAAGAACTCCATGCCGGCGCCGATTCCGTTCAGCTGGAAGGACGAGTTCACCTCCTGGGCGACCTCGAACCCCTTCAACCTGGCGGACAACGTCGACAAGTCCATCCAGAAGCAGAAGGACAGCCAGGCGGCGCACGACCAGGCCGCCGGGGTCATGGCGACCTACGACAAGAACCTCTACGAGGCCGCGTCGAAGCAGCCCGCCTTCGCGCCGCCGCCGAGTTTCAGCACCGGTGGGGGTAGTGACGATCCCAACGGCACCGGGGACAAGAACGGCATCAACACGCCGTCGGGCGTGAACACGCCGGGCGGGCACTCGGTGAACACGCCGGGTGGCAACAACAACTTCACCACCGGCAACATCCCCGGCACCACCGGGACGCCGCAGTTCTCCGGACCCGGCTCGACCACCGGGGCAGGGCTCATCCCCGCCGGTACGACCACGCCGTCGAGCTTCACCCCGGGGTCGATCCCCGGTGGGTCCACGCCGAACCCGAACCAGCAGTTCGGGGGCATGCCGATGAGCCCGATGCCGATGGGCGGGATGAACTTCGGCGGCGACGAGGCCTACAACTCCAAGGTCGGCGGGGGCGGCGGCCGCGGGGCCGGCGGCTTCGGGCCCGGGGGTTCCGGTGCGGGCAACGCGACCGGCGCGGGTGCCGCGTCCGGTGCGGCCCGGCCCGGTGGCATCGGTGCGGCCGAGGCGGCCGCCGGACGGGGGATGGGCGGGCTCGGCGCCGGTGGCGCGGCCGGTCGTGGCGGGATGGGCGGCGGGGCCATGGGCCGCGGCCAGAAGGGCGAGGGTGACGAGGACACCGAGCACTCGCGCCCGACCTACCTGGTCGAGGGTGACCCCGACGAGGTCTTCGGCACCGACCTGCGCACCGCGCCGCCGGTCATCGGCGAATAGGACCGCACGAAAAAGGGCCCCCGCGAAAGGGGGCCCTTTTTCGTCGAAAGCTCAGTAGCGGTAGAACTTCTCCGCGCGGCCCTGCCGGACCAGCTTCAGCCACTGCAGGAACGCCTTCGGGTCCCGCTTCACGCCCACGAAGTACAGTCCGAACCGGACGATCTCCAGCGCGCCGATCTTCCGCATCCCCGGCTGCGACAGCAGGTAACCGCGGTTGCGGTACGTGTAGTAGCGCTTGACCTCGTTTTCCGGGTCCTGCGCGTGGAACTTGCCGCCCAGCATCGGCTTGAACTCGTCCGAGCCGTCCGGGTGCAGGTACTTGGTCTTCAGCGACGTCCCGAACGGCAGCCCCGAGCGGACCAGCCGCCGGTGCAGCTCGACCTCGTCGCCGCGGAAGAACAGGCGCAGGTCCGGCACGCCGACGACGTCCAAAGTGGACGCCCGGAAGAGTGCGCCGTTCATCAGGGACGCGATGCCGGGCAGGAAGTCGACGCCCAGCTCGGACTGCGACCGCTTCCAGGTCAGGCCGCGGCGCAGCGGGAACGCGAGCTTGTCCGGGGCGTCGATGTTGGACACCACCGGCGAAATCTCCGCCAGGTCCCGCTTTTCCGCTTCCGCCAGCAGGATCGCGAGCACGTTCTCGTCGGCCGGGCGCCCGTCGTCGTCGGCCAGCCAGACCCAGTCCGCGCCCAGCGACAGCGCGTGCAGCATGCCCAGCGCGAACCCGCCGGCGCCACCGAGGTTGCGGTGCGACGGCAGGTACGTGCTCGGCAGCGGGTAGTTCTCGACGACTTCGCGAGCCGAGTCGTCCGGCCCGTTGTCCACCACCACGAGGTGGTCGACCGGCCGCGTCTGGGCCGCGATGACCTTCAGCGAGTCCGCCAGCAGCTCGCGCCGGTGCCGCGTGACGACCACGCCGACGACCGCGCCGTCGGGCAGCTGCCGGGTCTCGCTGGCCATCATTCGCCGCCGTTCGTCGTCGCCACCGGTTCGATGCCGAAGCGCTCCAAGGTTTCCTGGCTCATGTTCTCGAAGGGGTCGCGCCCCTTGTACGACGTGAGGACGTCCCGCAGGGAACCCTGTTGCTTGAGGTGACCCTCGTCCATCCAGATGGCCGAGTCGCAGAGCTCGAACAGGAACTCGTCGGAGTGGCTGGCGAAGACCAGGATCCCGGAGCGCTTCACCAGGTCCTTGAGCCGGTCGCGGGCCTTGTTCAGGAACGCCGCGTCGACCGCGCCGATGCCCTCGTCGAGGATCAGGATCTCGGGGTCGATCGACGTGACGACGCCCAGCGCCAGCCGCACGCGCATCCCGGTCGAGTACGTCCGCAGCGGCATCTGGAGGTAGTCGCCGAGCTCGGTGAACTCCGCGATGTCGTCGACCCGCTTCTCCATCTCCTTGGCCGTCATGCCGAGGAAGAGGCCGCGGATGATGATGTTCTCGACGCCCGAAATCTCCGGGTCCATGCCGATCCCGAGGTCGAACACCGGCGCGATCTTGCCGTTGATCCGCGACGAGCCCCGGGTCGGCTCGTAGATGCCGGCGAGCAGGCGCAGCAGCGTGGACTTGCCGGCACCGTTGTGCCCGACCAGACCGACGCGGTCGCCTTCGCGCAGGTTGAGGGTCACGTCGTGCAGCGCTTCGATGATCGGGACCTTGGTTTCGGTGCCGATCTTGCCGCCGACCTTGCCGAGGACCTTCTTCTTCATCGACCGCGTCTTCGCGTCGAAGATCGGGAAGTCGACGAACGCGTTGTGGACGTCAATGGAAACCATGTGTCACACCCAATAGGAGACGCGGGCACGGTAGTTGCGCATCGCGACCAGCGCGAGAGCCCAACCGACGACGGTGATGGAGCCGACCACGATCCAGTTCTCCACGGAGAACTCCTGGCCCAGCAGTGGCGCGCGGACCACCTGCATGAAGTGGTAGAGCGGGTTCGCCTTCACGATCGGCAGGATCCACGAGACGCCCTCTCGCGCACCGCCGCTCATCAGCTGGTCCACCGGCCAGACGATCGGCGTGCCGTAGAACAGCAGCTGGATCAGCGAGTTGACGACCTGCGGGATGTCGCGGAAGCGGGTCGAGATGATGCCGAACAGCAGCGTCACCCAGCCGGCGTTCAGTGCGAGCAGGAAGAAGCCCGGGATGGCCAGCAGGATGTTCCAGCTGAGGCCCGGGTGGCAGATGTGGTCGGGGATGCACAGGCCGTCGCCCAGCAGCGAGTACTGCTTGTTGAGCGCGCCGAAGAAGATCGCCAGCACGGCCACGTAGACGATCATGTTGTGGGCCAGCATCAGCGTCTGCCGCCACACCGTGCGCAGCATGTACACGCTCAGCGGCGCCGGGAGCTGCTTGATCAGCCCCTCGTTGGCGATGAACGTCTCCATGCCTTCGGACAGGCAGCCGCTGATGAAGCCCCAGATGATGAAGCCGGTGGAGATGTAGGGCAGGAACACCTCGACGGGGAGCTTGAACAGCTGCGAGTACAGCAGCCCGAGCCCGAGGGCGAGGACCGCCTGGCTGATCGTGATCCAGAAGGGCCCGATCACCGAGCGGCGGTAGCGCTGCTTGATGTCCTGCCAGCCGAGGTGACCCCACAGCTCGCGGGCGCGGAAACCGGCCTTGATGTCGGCGAAGGCGCGCGCGAACGTCTTGCTGTCCGACGTCGGCGGTGCCGGCGTCGCTACGGGTGAGTTCGCGGCCTGAACCGTGCTGGTGGCATGCACGTGGACGAGGGTACCGATGGGATGAGCGGCGTCCGGGCCACCCCGCCGCTGTGGTAGAGCCGAGTGACCGATACGCGGGGGCCGGTGACCTTTGTGCTGGTACTTTCTCGGCTTATGACTGCTGCTCTCGGCGCGGCGAGCCTGATGGTCAACCTGCTCGCGGCGTACGCCGACCGGCCCGAACCGCGTTCGGTGGCCGTCGTCGGCAACCAGCCGCTCCCGCCCGACCCCCAGCGCGCGAAGGCGATCGACGCCTGTGACCTGGTCATCCGGGTCAACGGCTTCGTCGTCGACAAGCCCGGCGAGGAGATCGTCGGCTCCCGGACGCACGTCGTGGTGTTCAACCGGGCGATCCGGGCCACCCCGTACGTCTTCCAGGACTACCGCAAGCGGCTCTACCTGCTGGTCGAGCCGGGCCGGATGCACTGGGAGCCGGAGGACGTGCCGGGCTGGTGGCCCGCCGACCTCGGCGCGGTCCCGGTGTCGAACCGCGAGGTCGTGCTGCCGCTGTCGGACGCACTGGGCCTGCCCACGCGCGACGAGCCGACGTGGTCGACCACCGGCACGCTGGCGGCCTGGATCGCGCGGACGTCGTTCCCGACCGCGCAGCTCGTGCTCACCGGGTTCTCGTTCATCGACAACCCCGACCAGACCTCGTGGGAGCACGCCGCCGGCGACTCCTGCATCGTCGGCCCGGAACACCAGATCGCCGCCGAAGGGCGGCTGCTGGACTCCTGGACCAAGACCGGCGACACCACCCTCCTGCGCTGAACGCGCGTCCCCACCCCACGTAAGGACCCACCCATGGCAGTGCAGAAACTGGGCAGAGGCTTCGTCGACCGGATCGCCCGGCTCATCGACTTCCGCGTCGACGACCGCACCCGCGGGCTCGCCGAGCGCGTCAACAACCTCGAGCACGCGACCGCCGACCACCGGCGCCGGCTGGACAACGCCGAGCACAGCCTCGAGCAGGCCCGCGGCGACCTGCGCTGGACGCGTGCCGAGCTCGACCGGCTGATCCCGCACGTGGCCGCGCAGGAAGGCCGCCTGGAGACGCTGCGCGAGTCGATGTCGCTGGTCCCGAAGGCCGATTCGGCGGAGATCGCCGAGGCCCGCACGCTGATCGAGGAGATCCAGCGCCAGCACGCGCAGATCCGGGTCCGGCTGGCGGGCATCTCCCGCTACGAGGACCGGCTGCGCCGCCTCGAGGACCGGGTCGAAGAGCCCGTCGCCCAGTAGCTTGCACGCCCGGGAAGCCACCGAAGCGGACGCCGAGCTGCTGCTGGGCTGGCGCAACGACCCGCGGACGCGCCGGTCGTCGCGCTCGACGGCCGTGGTGGCCCTCGACGAGCACCTCGCGTGGTTGCGCGGGGTGCTGGCCGACCCGGAGCGGCTGCTGCTCGTCGTCGAGCGCGAAGGGGCGCCGGTCGGCACCGTCCGGTTCGACCGGCGCGACGGCGACGGCTGGGAGGTCAGCATCACGCTCGCCCCCGAGAGCCGCGGCCGCGGCCTGTCCGGCGCGGTGCTCGCCGAGGGGGAGCGGGCCGCGCGGGAGCGCCTCGGCGCCCGGGTCGTGCTGGCGGCGGTGCACCAGGACAACGCCGCTTCGGCGAAGCTCTTCGAGCGCGCCGGGTACGCCGAAGCCGCGCCTGCCGTCAGCGGCTTCCGGCAGCTGCGCAAGACTCTGAGCTGACCCGCAGTCCACCCCGGGGGAGGCACCATGCACGACATCCGGTTCGGCGCGCACCTGATCGGTCCGGGCCACGCGCCGTTCGTCATCGCCGAGATGTCCGGCAACCACAACGGCGACCTCGACCGGGCGCTGCAGATCATCGACGTCATCGCGGAAACCGGCGCGCAGGCGGTCAAGCTGCAGACTTACCGCCCGGACACGATCACCATCGACGTCGACACCCCGGCGTTCCGGATCGGCGACTCGCATTCGCTGTGGGGCGGCGAAAACCTGTACAAACTGTACGAAAAGGCCCACACCCCGTGGGAGTGGCACGCGCCGCTCTTCGAACGGGCCCGCGCTCGCGGCCTGGAAATCTTCTCCAGCCCGTTCGACCCGACCGCCGTCGAGCTGCTGGAGTCCCTGGACGCGCCGGCGTACAAGATCGCGTCGTCGGAGATCGTCGACCTGCCGCTGATCGAGCTCTGCGCGCGCACCGGGAAGCCGCTGGTCATCTCCACCGGCATGGCGAACGTCGCGGAGATCGACGCGGCCGTGCGCACCGCGCGCGAGGCGGGCAACGACCAGCTGATCGTGCTCGGTTGCACGGCGAGCTACCCGGCTTCGCCCCGCGAGAGCAACCTGCGCGGCCTGCCGCTGCTGGCCGGCCTGACGCAGACGCTGGTGGGCCTGTCCGACCACACGCCGGGCATCGGCGCGCCGGTCGCGGCCGTCGCGCTGGGCGCGGTCGCCATCGAGAAGCACGTCACCCTGGCCCGCGCGGACGGCGGCGTCGACTCGGAGTTCTCGCTGGAGCCCGCCGAGCTGGCCGCGCTGGTCGCCGAGACGCACCGCGCGTGGGAGGCCCTCGGCGAGCCGGTGCTGGGCCCGCGGGAGAGCGAGAAGGAGGGGCTGCGGCTGCGCCGGTCCCTCTACGTCGTGGAAGACGTGAAGGCCGGGGACGAGGTCACCGCGGCGAACGTCCGGTCGATCCGGCCCGCGGGCGGCCTGGCCCCGGCCGAGATCACCAAGGTCGTGGGGCGCACCTTCCGCGTCGACGCCGCGAAGGGCACGCCCCTGACCTGGGACCTGCTCTAGAAGAACGCGCGCACGGCGTCGACGACGCGGTCGACGTCGGCGTCCGTCAGCGCCGGGAACAGCGGCAGCGACAGCTCCTGCTCGTAGTACGCCTCGGCGTTCGGGCACAGGCCGCGGCGGTAGCCCAGGTCCTCGAAGACCGGGTGCCAGTACGCCGGGATGTAGTTGACCTGGACGCCGATGCCGGCCCCGCGCAGGTGCTCGAACAGCGCCTTCCGGCGGCCTTCGAGGACCCGCAGCGGGTAGAGGTGCCACACCGGGTCGGCGCCCGGGCGGCTCGGCGGGGTCGCCACGCCGTCGACGTCGGCCAGCGCCGCGGAGTACCGCGCGTGGATCTCGGCGCGGCGCTTCTTGAACTCCGCGAGCCGGGTGAGCTGGCTGCTGCCCAGGGCGCAGAGGACGTCCGGCAGGCGGTAGTTCAGCCCGAACTCGTGCACCTCCTGGTGCCAGCCGCCCTCGTCCGGGTAGCGCTGCTCGGCGCGGTCGCGGACCAGGCCGTGGTTGCGGAACTTCCGCGCCCGGTCCAGCAAAGCCGCGTCGGTCGTGACGACGGCGCCGCCTTCGGCCGTCGTGAGGTTCTTGGTCGGGAAGAACGAGAACGTCGTCAGGTCGGCGATCGAGCCCACCGGACGCCCCTGCCAGGACCCGCCGACCGAGTGCGCGGCGTCTTCCAGGAGCAGCGCGCCCGAGTCGTGGGCCGCCGCGGCGAGCGCGTCCAGCTCGGCCGGGTGGCCGGCGTAGTCGACGGCGGCGACGACCTTCGTGCGGTCGGTGATCGCCGCTTTCGCCGCCTCGACGTCGAGGTTGCCGGTGTCCGCTTCGACGTCGGCGAAGACCACTTTCGCGCCGAACAGCGCCGCGGTGGCGGCCGTCGCCACGAAGGTCATCGGGCTGGTGACGACCTCGTCACCCGGCTTGATCCCCGCGGCCGCGTAAGCGACGTGCAGGGCGGCGGTCCCCGACGTCACGGCGACCGCGGGCGTCCCGCCGGTGTGGGCCGCGAGGTCGGCCTCGAACTGCTGGACCGCGGGCCCGGTGGTCAGCCAATCACCCCGCAGGACGTCGACGACGGCCTGGATGTCCTCTTCGCTGATCGACTGGCGGCCGTACGGGAGGAACTCAGCCATGCTGTTCGACCAGGTCTCGCAGCTCTTCGGGGTTCAGCCACAGGTCGTTCGTGTCCGAGCGGTAGGCGAAGCCCTCCGGCATCGGCGTCCCGCCCTCGGGCTCCTGGTAGCCCCAGCCCGCGAGGTGCGGCTGGACGACGTAGCGGTCCTCGAGCTTGACCGTCCGTCGCGCGTCGTCGGGGGCGATCATCTCCTCGTGCAGCTTCTCGCCCGGCCGGATGCCGACCTCGTGCATCTCGCTGCCCGGCGCGATCGCCTGGGCCAGGTCGACCAGCCGCATGCTCGGGATCCGCGGCACGTACAGCTCGCCGCCGTGCATCTGGTCGAAGGAGTCGACGACGAACCGCACGGCCTGGGGGAGCGTGATCCAGAAGCGGGTCATCTCCTTGTGCGTGATCGGCAGCGACTCGCCCTGCTCGGCCAGCTTGCGGAAGAACGGGATGACGCTGCCGCGCGAGCCCATGACGTTGCCGTAGCGGACCACCGAGAAGCGCGTCACGTGCGCGGCCGCGTAGTGGTTGCCGCTGATGAACATCCGGTCGGCGCACAGCTTGGTGGCGCCGTAGAGGTTGATCGGGCTGGACGCCTTGTCGGTCGACAGCGCGACGACCTTCTTGACGCCGGTGTCGATCGCGGCCTCGATCACGTTCTGCGAGCCCATGACGTTGGTCTGGACGAATTCGAACGGGTTGTACTCACCGGTGTCCACCTGCTTGAGCGCGGCGGCGTGCACGACGTAGTCGACGCCGTGCATGGCGCGCTCGAGCCGGCGCCGGTCGCGGATGTCGCCGATGAACCAGCGCAGCCGCGGGTCGTCGCCGAACAGCTGGCGCGTTTCGTACTGCTTCAGCTCGTCGCGGGAGAGCACGACCAGCCGGCTCGGGTTCAGTTCGGCGAGCGCGTGCGCGATGAACGCCTTGCCGAAGGAACCGGTCCCGCCGGTGAGCAGGATGCTGGAGCCATCCAGCTCGGACATCGTTGACCTCCGCGTTTGGGGTGGGTTGCCGTCGGCCATCATGTCACCCATGCGTGGAGCGCCCGGTGTCAACGCCGTCATCCAGGCCCGGTCGAGCTCGACCAGGCTGCCCGGCAAGGTGCTGCGCCCGCTCGCCGGCCGCAGCGTGCTGGGCTGGGTCGTCCGGGCCGCCGCGGCCGCTCCCGGCGTCGACCAGGTGGTGGTCGCGACCTCCTCGAACGCCTCCGACGACGACGTCGCCCTGGAAGCCGCTCGCTGCGGTGCCGCCGTGGTCCGGGGTCCGCTCGACGACGTCCTCGAACGGTTCGCCGTCGCGCTGCGGGAGCACCCCGCGGACGCCGTGATCAGGCTCACCGCGGACTGCCCGCTGCTGGACCCGTCGCTGATCGGCCAGCTCGCGGCGCTGTGGCGCGCCCAGCCGGCGCTCGACTACGTCAGCACCACCCTCGTCCGGACGCTGCCGCGCGGCTTCGACGCCGAGCTGGTGCGCGCCGACGTGCTCCTCGAGCAGGTTTCTTCCGCCGTCGGCGTGCACCGCGAGCACGTGACTTCGGGCATCTACTCGCAGCCGACGCGCTATTCGTGCGCCGGGGTGGTGGTGAGCCCGGCCGCCGACGACCTGCGCGTGACGCTGGACACCGCCGAGGACTGGGAGCTGCTGTCCGCGCTGGTGGCCGAGCTGGGCGACGGCGTCGGCGACTGGCGGGCCGTGGTCGCGCTGCTGCGCGCGCGGCCGGACCTGGTGGCGCTGAACGCGCACGTCGAGCAGAAGAAGGTCGGCCGGTGAGGCTGCTGCTGCGCGCGGACGCGTCGGCGTCGATCGGCGCCGGCCACATCGCGCGGATGGTCGCCTACGCCGAGCGGGCGGTGGCGCGCGGCTGGCGGGTCGCGTTCTCGGGCCGGGTGGACAACGCCGAGTGGCTCGCTTCGCGCTTCGACGAGCTGGGGGTCGAGCGGGTGCCGTTCGACGCGGCGGGGTTCGACGCGGTCGTGGTCGACCACTACGGCCTCGGCGACGTGCGCGGCGAGGTCAACGCGGCCGGCGCCGTGCTGGTGTCGATCGAGGACGACGTGTTCGGGCGCCGTCCCGCGGACATCGTCGTGGACTCGAGCTTCGCGCCCGCTCCCCGGCCGGACGACGGCTCGGACGTGCTGCTGCGCGGCATCGAGTACGCGCCGCTCAGGGACGTCGTGCGGGGAACGCGCCGGGCGCCGTCCGGCCCGCCGCCGCACGTCACCGTGGTCCTGGGCGGCGGCGCCGAGTGGTCGGCGACGGTCGGGTTGCTGCTGCGCGCGCTTCGGGACACCGAGCAGCCGTTCGTGGCGGACGCCTTGGTGCGCGGGGAGCCTTCGGTGCCCGCTTTGCTCCCCGGGCAGTCGATCCGCGTGACCCCGCCGAGCCCGGCGCTGCTCGACGTCCTGGCGACGACCGACGTCGCCGTGAGCGCGTCCGGGGTGACGTTCGTGGAGCTGTGCTGCCTCGGCGTCCCGACGGCGGCGGTCCGGCTGGTCGACAACCAGGAGCCGGGCTACCGGGCGGCGCTCGGGCTGGGCCTGGCGGCCGGGCTCGGCCCCGCGGAGTCCTTGGCGGATCGGCTGCCGGCGGTGACGGCGGTGCTGCGTTCGCTGCTGACCGACGCCGGGCTCCGCCGGTCGCTGTCGGCCACGGCGTCGTCCACAGTGGACGGCCTCGGCGTCGACCGGGTCCTGGATTCGCTGGCATCGAGGACCGGATCTGTCCGCGATGCTTCTTATCGTTGAGGCATGACGATCACCCCGTTCCGCATCGACGTTCCCCAGGCCACCCTCGACGACCTCCGCACGCGCCTGGCGAACACCCGCTGGCCCGACCAGCCCGCCGGCACCGGCTGGCGGCTCGGGGCACCGGTCGACTACGTGCGCGAGCTGGCGGAGTACTGGCGGACGGGCTTCGACTGGCGGGCGCAGGAGGCGCGGCTCAACGCGTTCCCGCAGTTCACGACGACGATCGACGGCACGAACGTGCACTTCCTGCACGTGGTCTCCCCGGAGCCGTCGGCGACACCGGTGCTGCTGACCCACGGCTGGCCGGGCTCGATCGTGGAGTTCCTGGACGTGATCGGCCCGCTGACGGACCCCCGCGCGTACGGCGGCGACCCGGCGGACGCGCTGACCGTGGTGGTCCCGTCGATCCCGGGTTACGGCTTTTCGGGCCCGACCCCGACCCCGGACTGGGGCCCGGACCGGGTGGCGCGCGCGTTCGCCTCGCTGATGACGTCGCTGGGCTACGAGCGCTTCGGCGCCCACGGCGGTGACTGGGGCGCGATCATTTCGCGCGAGCTGGCGGTCCAGTTCCCTTCGCGGCTGCTCGGCATCCACGTGACGATGCTGCCGTCGGCGGTGGCCCGGTCCGAGGAGGATCTCGCGGGGCTTTCGGATCCGGCGCTGGGCAAGCGGTCGCTGGCGAAGGGCCAGGCGTTCTCGGCGTCGGGCACGGGCTACGCGATGATCCAGGCGACCAAGCCGCAGACCCTGGCGTACGGCCTGCACGACTCCCCGGCGGGCCAGCTGGCGTGGATCGCGGAGAAGTTCCGGTCGTTTTCGAACACGACGGTGGACCTGATCGACCGTGACGACCTGCTGGCGGACGTGTCGATCTACTGGTTCACCGAGACGGCGAACTCTTCGGCCCGGCTGTACGCGGCGCTGACCGGGGGCTGGGGAGCGCCCCCGCCGGTGAACCCGGTCCCGACGGCGGTGGCGGTGTTCCCGGACGACATCGGCTTGCCGATCCGGGAGCTGGCGGAGCGAACGGACGAGATCGTCCGGTGGACGGAGTTCCCGACCGGCGGCCACTTCGCGGGCCTGGAGGAACCGGACGCGCTGATCGGTGACCTGCGAGCGTTCTTCAGCTCCGTGCGCTGACGGCCGGGCCGGCTCCGCGGCGAGTTGTCCACAGGGGTTGTCCACAGGCCGCTCGGTCTGTGGACAACCCCGCCGCACCCGTCAGAGGTACTGACCCGTCCCCGAGATCCCCGGGCCGTGCCCTTCGTGCCCCAGCCCGGGACCACCGGCCGACGGCCCGGCCGGCAACCCGCGCCGCATCTGCTCGAGCTGCACCCGCGCCGCCATCTGCTGGGCGAACAGCGCCGTCTGTATCCCGCTGAACAGCCCCTCGAGCCACCCCACCAGCTGGGCCTGCGCGATCCGCAGCTCCGCGTCCGAAGGCGTCTGGTCGTCCGTGAACGGCCGCACGAGCCGCTCCAGCTCGTCCTGGAGCTCCGGGGCCAGCGAAGCCGCCAGCTCCTTCACCGACGTCTCGTGGATCTCGCGCACGCGGTTGCGGGACGCGTCGTCCAGCGGGGCCGCGCGGACCTCCTCGAGGAGCTGCTTGATCATCGTGCCGATCCGCATCACCTTCGCCGGCTCCTCGACGAGGTCGCCGACCGACTCGGGGTGTTCCTCCGCCCCCACCGGGGTGCCGTCCGGGCCCACGACCACCACGTGGGGTGAAGATTCCTGGCCAGCGTCACCGGCTGTGAAGTTCGGCTCGGTCATGTGCTCCATCCTGGCTTGCGTTCGACACGCTCCGCGACACCCACGGGGCGTCCGTATCCGAGCGTAGCCGCTTCGGGGGTTCCCGGTGGCTCTCCACCCAACCCCGGGCGCACGGCGAAACCGCACGTCCGTACGGTGTCCACATGGCGTTCGACGTCGCTCGTATCCGTGGGCTCTTTCCCGCGCTGGGTGACGGCTGGATTCACTTCGACGGCGCCGCCGGAATGCTGGTACCGGAACAGGTCGCTTCGGCCGTTTCCACGGCGATGCGCGCCCCGGTGTCGGGGCCGGGCGGAGCGTTTCCGGCCTCACAACGCGCGGAAAGCATCGTGACCGCGGCCCGCCGGGCCGTGGCCGACCTGGTCGGGGCCGACCCGGCCGCCGTCGTGCTCGGGCCCAGCGCGCCGGTGATGCTGCGCCGGCTCTGCGACTCGCTCGCCGAGCGCTGGACTATCGGCGACGAGGTCGTCGTGTCGAGGCTCGACGAACAAGCCAACCTCGCGCCGTGGCAGCGGGCCGCGAAGCGCGTCGGCGCCGTCGTGCGCTGGGGCGAGATCGACATCGAAACGTGCGAACTCCCCGCGTGGCAGTACGAGCAGCTCGTGTCGGCGCGCACCAAGGCCGTCGCGGTCACGCTCGCGTCCGGGTCCGTCGGGACGCGGCCGGACGTGCCGACGATCATCGAGTTCGCGAAGCGGGTCGGCGCGCTGGTCGTCGTCGACGCCACCTACGCCGCGCCGTTCCTGCCGCTGGACATCAACGCGCTCGGCGCCGACGTCATGGTCGTGTCCGCGCAGGCGTGGGGCGGCCCGTCGGTGGGCGCGCTCGTCTTCCGCGACCCCGAACTGATCGAGCGGATCGCGTCCGTCTCGCTCGACCCGATGGCGCGCGGTGCCGCCCGCCTCGAACTCGGCCCGCACGCGTACCCGCTGCTGGCCGGGCTGATCGCGTCCATCGACTACCTCGCGGGCCTCGACGACGCCGCGTCCGGGTCGCGCCGCGAACGGCTGGTCACCTCGCTCGGCTCCGCGAAGTCGTACCACGCCGGGCTGCTCGCCCAGCTCTCGACGGAACTGCTGTCGCTGCGGCACATCATGGTCATCGGCAACGCCATGCGCCGCATCCCCGCGCTCGCCTTCGCCGTCGCCGGCAAGAAGGCGCCCGAGGTCGCCGAGTACTTGGCTTCGCAGGGGTTGTGCGCCTTCGCCGACGACGGGGCGGCCGGCGTCTTCGCGTCACTGGGCGTCGGGGAAGTGGGCGGCGCCGTGCGGATCGGGCTCGCCCACTACTCCAACGTCTTCGAAATCAACCAGCTCGTGCGCGTCCTCGAAGAACTCCGCTAGGACTTCGCCGCCAGCAGCACCTTGCCGAACACGCTGCCCTCTTCCAGGGCGCGGTGCGCGGACGCGGCTTCGGCCATCGGCACGACCTGGCCGACGATCGGCTTCACCAGCCCCTCGGACACCAGCGGCCAGAGCCGTTCGCGGACGTCGGCGACGATCGCCGCCTTCTGGTCGAGCGGCCGGAACCGCAGGCCCGCCGCGAACACCGACGCCCGCTTGCCGAGCAGCGCGCCGACGTTCAGCTCGCCCTTGACCCCGCCCTGCATGCCGATGATCACCAGGCGGCCGTCGGCGGTCAGCGCGTCGACGTTGCGCTTCAGGTAGGACGCGCCCATGTTGTCGAGGATGACGTCCGCGCCGCCGGTCTCCTTGTGGAGCACCTCGACGAAGTCGTCTTCCTGGTAGTTGATCGTGATGTCGGCGCCGAGCTGGCGGCAGCGTTCGAGCCGCTCGGCCGACCCCGCGGTGACGGCGACGGTCGCACCCAGCGCCTTGCCGACCTGGATGGCGTGCGTGCCGATGCCGCCGGCGCCGCCGTGGACCAGGAGCGTCTCGCCCTCGGTGAGCTTCGCGTGCATGACGACGTTCGCCCACACCGTGCAGGCCACCTCGGGCAGCCCGGCCGCGGTGAGCAGGTCGACCTCGCCGGGCACCGGCAGCAGCTGACCGGCCGGGACCACGACCTTCTCCGCGTAGCCGCCGCCGGCCAGCAGGGCGCAGACCTCGTCGCCGAGCGCCCAGCCGTCGACGCCTTCGCCGAGCTCCGCGACGGTGCCGGAGCACTCGAGGCCGAGGGTTTCGCTGGCACCGGGCGGGGGCGGGTAGTGGCCCTGGCGCTGCAGCAGGTCGGCGCGGTTCACCGCGCTCGCGGCCACCTCCAGCAGCACCTCGCCGGGGCCGGGACGCGGGTCCGCGACCTCCGCCCACTCGAGAACGTCCGGGTCACCTGGTTCACGGATGGTGATCGCGTACATGTGTCGACTGTATACCGGCTGTCGAAGTTCCCGCCGAATGACGCATTGACGGACTACGCATACCGAACAAAGGTGAGCAACCATGTCACCCACACGAAGAAGACTGCTCGTACCGGCGGCACTGGCCGCCTGTTCGACGCTCGCGTTCGGCATGACCCCGGCCGCGGCGGCGAACACCGCTACCCAGCCCGACGGCCCCGCGCTGGCCAAGCAGCTCGTCAAGAAGGTCGACGTCACCGGCGTCAACCGGCACTTGATCGCGCTCCAGCGGATCTCCGACGCCAACGGCGGGACGCGCGCGGCGAGCACCGACGGGCACAAGAAGTCCGCGGAGTACGTCGCGACGAAGCTGGAAGCCGCGGGATTCCAGGTGACCCGCCAGGAGTTCCCGTTCACGTTCTCCGAAACCCTCGCGGAGAAGCTGACCGCGGGCGGCGCCGACGTGCCGGTCATCGCGATGGAGTACACGACGAACACCCCGGTCGGCGGCATCACCGCGCCGCTCGCCGTGGTCGCGGTGGACGACACCAGCGGCTGCGAGGCCACCGACTACACCGCCGACGTCGCCGGCAAGATCGCGCTGATCAAGCGCGGCGGCTGCTCGTTCGCGCAGAAGCAGGCGACCGCCGCGGCCGCGGGCGCGGTCGGCGCGATCGTCTACAACAACACCGACGGCGCCCTGAACGGGACCCTGGGGGACCCGGCCAACGCGAAGATCCCGACCGGTGGCGTGACGGCCGCCGCGGGCGCGCAGCTGGCCACGCTGGGCGGCCAGAGCGTGACGCTGGAGCTGCGGGCCTTCCAGGAGGCGCGGACCAGCTACAACGTCATCGCCGAGACCAAGACCGGGCGCCACGACAACGTCGTGATGCTGGGCTCGCACCTCGACAGCGTCCCGGCCGGCCCCGGCATCAACGACAACGGCACCGGCTCGGCGACCCTGCTCGAGACGGCGCTGCAGCTGGGGAGCAGCCCGAAGACCAGCAACGCCGTGCGCTTCGGGTTCTGGAGCGCGGAGGAGTTCGGGCTCGTCGGCTCGACCTACTACGTCGACTCGCTGAGCTTCGAGCAGCAGCTCGACATCGCGCTGTACATGAACTTCGACATGATCGGCTCACCGAACGCGGCGTACTTCGCCTACGACGGGGACAACTCCGACGGCGTCGGTTCGGGCCCCGGGCCGTTCGGCTCGGCGCAGATCGAGCAGACCCTCGCCGGGTACCTCAACGCGAAGGGCATCCCGACCGAAGGCACCGACTTCGACGGGCGCTCGGACTACGGCGAGTTCATCGCGGTGGGCATCCCGGCCGGCGGCCTCTTCACCGGCGCCGAAGGCCAGAAGACCGCCGCGCAGGCCGCCAAGTGGGGCGGCACGGCGGGCGTCGCCTACGACAAGTGCTACCACCAGGCCTGCGACAACCTCGGCAACATCGACCGGGTCGCGCTCGACCGCAACGCGGACGCGGTCGCCTGGGCGGTCGGCGTCTACGCGACGAGCACCGAGAGCGTCAACGGCGTGCCGCCGGGCAAGAGCAAGACGGCCAAGCAGAAGGCCGCCGACCGCGGTGCGCAGCGGAACTTCGCCGCGCACGCCGTGGCCGGTGACCCGCACGCGCTGACCGCCTGACCGAGGTCGTGAGTGGGAAACAGTGTTCTGACACTGTTTCCCACTCACGACGGTCGCGGTCGTCAGCCGAGGTTGTTCGTGCCGAAGGTGTCGCAGCGGGCCGGTTCGCCGGTCTGGAAGCCGGTGGTGAACCACTTCTTGCGCTGCGCGGACGTGCCGTGGGTGAACTTCGAGCGGTCGACCTGGCCGCCGCCGAGCTTCTCCTGGATGTAGTCGTCGCCGATGCGGGACGCGGTGTCCAGCGCGGAGGCGACGTCGTCCTGGGTGACGTCGGTGATCAGCGGCTTTCCGCTCTCGGTCGGCGTCGTCGAGGCGTGGTTCGCCCAGACGCCGGCGTAGCAGTCGGCCTGCAGTTCGAGCCGCACCGAACCGGACGTCGGACCGGTGCCGGTGCCCTTCTTCGACGTCCCGAGCAGGTTCTGCACGTGGTGGCCGTACTCGTGGGCCAGCACGTACGCCTCGGTGAAGAGGCCGCCCTGCGCGCCGAAGCGCGTCTTCAGCTCGTCGAAGAACGAGAGGTCGATGTAGACGTCGGAGTCGGCCGGGCAGTAGAACGGGCCGGTGTCGGAGGTGGCGCTGCCGCAGCCGGTGCGCACGCCGCCGTTGAAGAACTTGGTCGGCGCCTTCTGGTAGGTCGAGCCGGACCGCGCGAACTGCTGCGTCCAGTAGTCCTGGACCGAGTTGACGATCGCGACGATGGCGCAATCGTGGTTCTTGTTGGCGTCCGCGCCGGTCTTGCACTCGCTGGCCAGCTTCGTGTTGTCGACCTGCTGGCCGGACCCGACGCTGCCGAGCCCGCCGCTCAAGCCGCTCCCGCCGCCGCCACCGAGGCTGACCCCGCCGAGCTGGGAGAGCACGAAGTAGATGATCAGGCCCACCACGCCGAGCCCGCCACCGCCCAGTGCCACGCGGCCGCCGATCCCGCCGCCGCCACCACCGCCGCTACCGCGCAGGTCCTGGACCTCTGAGGCGTCCAGGCCGGCGTCGTCGTCGAACCTCACCCGCAGATATTAACGAGCCTGGGTGCGGCCGTCGCGCTGACGGCCGCACCCAGGCGTTGTACCGAGGTTCTGTTTCGTCGAGCGGTTGGCCGCATCCGGGCCGGCGTTCAGGCGCTGCCGTCACGGCTTCCGAGGCCGCGACCGGAAACAGGCCCGATCGACGCCGAATGCGTGAACGCACCGTAGAAGCCCGCGCTCGTGCTGCTCACAATCGCGACCGACCCGGTAGAAGTCCGTTCCGATCGCGGGGACGCAACAAGCGGTCAACCGCGAGGATCACCCGTCACGCAACCACCTGACCTCTCCTGGCGGGGCACCGGGCCGGCACGTCGCCGTCGTCGCGCCGGATACCTGGCCAACCGGCCGCCGACAAGCAGAATGCGCCTTTTCGAGCCGAGTCTCAACCTTTTCGTAACCCCACCTTCGGGCGATGTTGCGGTGGTGTCTTCACCGGCAGACGGATCGGACTCGGATCGCGCGATTCCTTGATCAGCGTTCTACGCTGCCTTATGACCGAGGAGCGACCTGTGCGGTGGTTGGACGATGCCGAGATGGCGGCGTGGCGCTCCTACATCGTCGCGACGCTGCGGCTGCGGCAGCGGCTGCACCGCGAACTGTCCGACCGGCACGAGGTGTCGCTGACCGACTACGAGGTGCTCGTCTGCCTCGAAACCCAGGCCGAGCACCGGATGCGCATGTCGGAACTGGCGTCGGTGATGGGGTCGACGAAGAGCCGGCTTTCGCACCAGGTCGGCCGGCTGGAGGACATCGGCCTGGTCCGGCGGGCGCGCGACCCGGAGGACAAGCGCGGCGTCATCACCGAACTGACCGAGGACGGCATGGCCCTGCTCAAGACGGCCGCGCCGACCCACGTGGAAGGCGTCCGCGAGCACCTGATCGACCTGCTGAGCCCCCACGAGCAGGCGACGATCGCGGCGGCGTTCGAGCGCGTCCTGGACCACCTGTCGGAAACCGAAAGCTGAACCCGGGCGCGGCCGGCGCCCGGGTTCTCAGTGCGGTAGCGGTGGGATTCGAACCCACGGAGAGGTTGCCCCCTCGCATGTTTTCAAGACATGTTCCTTCGGCCGCTCGGACACGCTACCCCTGCCCACGAGGGTAGCCGACGGAGTCTTCCGGCTTGCCGGGGCAACCGCGGCGGTCCCGCCGGCGTGCTGGAGGCATGACGTCGTCGAGGTCCTGGCTGCCCCCGGCGGCCGCGCTGTGGCTCCCGCTGCTGGTGCTGGCCGGCGGGCTGGTCGTGGCGGGCATCGGCGCCGCCCACCTCGCGGACGAGAACCGGTCGGCCGGGCTCGTCCCCGGCCGGACCGTCGCGACCCACGAGCGGACCGCGGACGTCGAGTTCACCGGCCCCGGCGGGCTGCCCGCCACGGCGACTTTCGGGCTCCAGAAGCCGGCGCTCCGCGTGGGCGAGGCGGTCCAGGTCCGCGTGTGGCCGGACGAACGCCGGTCGGAGCTCGACTTCGACGTCTCGCACGGCACGACGATCGCCCTCGGGGGTGTGCTGGCGCTGCTCGGCGCGGCGGCCGCCGCCCTGGCCTTCGTGCGGCACCACCGCGAACGGCGCCGGTCGTGACGGCGGGCCAACCGCGGCGGCGCCGCTCATGAGGACTGATGTGGTCCGGGGCGTGGTCGCGGCCGTCTCGCTGGCGGTGATGCTCGGGTCCCTGCTCGCGGCCGTGATCATCGGTGGCACGCTCAAGGACCGGTCCGGTTCGCAGGTGGCCACCGCGACCGTGGAGCGCGCCGTCGACCGGTCCACGGTCGTCGCCCGCGTCGACGAACCGGGCGGCCCCCGCCACCGGGACGTGCACGTCGGCCGGAGCTACCCGCACGGCGCCCGCATCGAGGTCCGCTACTGGCCCCACGACGAGGAGCCCGCGTCCGAGACCAGGGACGAGCTGCGCATCCCCGGCCCGTGGATCTTCGGCGTGTGCGCCGCGGGCTTCGTGGTCGGCAACGTCGGCCTGCGGCTGGCGATCCGGCGGCCTAAGCCCAGCTCGGCCTGAGCGAGGCTGCGCGCGACTAGCTCAATAGGATTACAACGCTTGTTATCTGGTCGTGGGACCGATACCTTGCGCGTCTACTTTGGACAATGGAGGCGTGCATGGTGGTTTCGACACTCGATTCCCCCAAGGGTGTCGAACTGCCCCACCAGAAGTTGGTTGACCAGCAACTATGGGACCGACTTGTGCGGCGGATTGTCGCTGACCACGAGTTCCGGCAGGCGTTCGGGAACGAGCGGGAGGATGCGCAGAGGCACTGGGCCGAGCGCATTTTGGACCAGGCCCTCGCCTTCCTTCGCCTGTGCGCGGAAGGTGATAACGGTCCGTACAGCCCGTCACCGTTGGTGGATATCGGGTGGCACGCCTTCCTCATGTACACGGCGGAGTACGCCGACTTCTGCGCACGTTATGCCGGGCAGTTCATCCACCACCGGCCAAACGACGAAGCAGTCGCCGGCGAAGTCGCGCTGGTGGCCCACACGGAGGCGAGCATGCGTGCGCTCGGCTTGCTCGTGGATCAAGAGCTGTGGCCGTCCGATAGGCAAGCCGAGAAGTGCTATGCCTGCTCGGATGGTGGCTGCCGCAACTAGTCCGTCAGCGCTTCGTCAAGGTCCTTGAACAGGGTGCGCCGTGGTATGCGGTAGCTGACGTGGTCGCCGTTGCAGGTGGTCAGGCTGACCTCCGCCCATTCGCCGTCGATGTTCTCTCGATGCTCGAACCAGAGATCTTCTTCGGTCTCCGGATCGCTCACCTGCTCGGTCGAATGGTTCACAGCAGTTCCTTTCGAAGGGCCGTCCACGGCGAGCTCACTGCTTGGTGCGGAACTGGGTGAGTGCGAGCTGCAGGGCTTGGGCGAACGCTCCGCCGATGGCGACGTCGTAGGTTTGGTGGAAGATCTCGGTCTCGAAGGAGTCGATGCAGAGAAAGCCGATGATCTCCAGATCGCGCTTGGTTCCGGTCGACACGTCACCGGCTCGACCGATGGGCCAGACTATCGTCGAGCGGTAGTCGAAATCTCCTGCTTCTATTGTCTTCTCGTCCCAGTGCGAGTTGCGGTACCCCTTGCTTATCGCAGCGACAAGGTCGTTGCAGAAGAACTTCGGCTCGTTGTGCAGGAAGATGTGCTTGAAATCCGTGTTGTCGCTGATCCTGTCCGGCCGGTTCGTCGGCTCCGGAGAGTTGTGGTCCCGGCACAACGTCGACACGGTGAGGTCGCCGGTGGGCCCGTCCGGCGCCGCAACCAGCTTGATCGAAGACCTGCAAGTGACTCCGGTGATCAGGGTGAAGGCCTCCGAAAAGTAACGGAGGGACTCCTGCAGGTGCAGTCGAAATGCCTCTGGCGAGGTGTCGCCCCGAAGGTGGTTCCAAGAAGCTTCGGCTACGCCAGCGTACGCTCTTCTGAGTGGAAGCATGGCAGGTCCGTACCGCATTTCGCGTTGTGCGGACTCTAGTTGGGTTTGGTATTTCTTCGCCTCGTCGAGGTAGTCGTCCTGATACTTTTTCACTTGGGCGACGTAGCGGTTCTCCTGCCGGATCATGAGAATGATCAGTGTCGTGCACAGGATGCAAACGTAGATCGACAGGATCATGGCCGGTGTCGACAGCGGAGCACCGTTGAGGAAGGTGATGATCGATGCGATCGGAAAGATCAACCCGGTGAGCGCGGCGAGCCGGGCCATCGTCGACCAAAGGCGCGACTCCTGGTTGCCGAGCCAGTTCGGTACTCGGTTCACGAGCGGCTCCTGATGCGTTGTTCTCCCGGCGGTGTCGCTTCGAGATAAGTCGACTCCTGTCACTGCCGGGTTACACCATCACCGGGCAAAATTTTCCTGCTCGCGGTGTGTGACGAGCAGAACTCAGCAGGTTACCCCTCGGGGCCGGCTGCGAGTACCTCCGTTGGAGTCAACAGGCGCGGCCTAAGCCCAGCTCAGCGTGAGGGCGGCGCCCTGGGCTCGGCCCGCTTCGGCGGCCGGCGTCCGTGTCGACGGGTCCAGCGGGTTCTCGCCGATCGCCGCGATCGAGGCTTCGTCCGGGGTGATCAGCGCGACCTCCGCGCCCGCCGCGCGCAGCTCGGACAGCACCGTGGACAGCGGCTTCTCCATCGGCAGCGGCGAGTCCAGGCCGAGCGGTGAAACGACCGTGACGCGGGTGCAGCCCGTCGCGTAGTCGGCGTTCTCGCCGGACCGGACGCCGCCGTCGACGTAGCGGCGGCCGTCGATCGTCACCGCGGGCCAGACGCCCGGGACCGCGCAGCTCGCCGTCACCGCGTCGACCAGGGGCACCCCGGACGCGCGGTCGAAGCGGCGGGGCTCGCCGGTTTCCGCGTCCACCGCCACGACCACCAGGCGCCGCTCCGGCCACTCGTGCACCGGCAGCCGCGCTGCGATCACCGCGCGCCGGTCGGCTTCGGGCACCGTTTCGGCCGCCAGTGCCAGCCGGCCGACCGCGCGCCGGATCTCGGCGGGGTCCGTCGTGCCGGTGACCGCGCCGCCGAAGTCGGCGGCGAACTTCTCGAAGTCGATGTCGGCCGGGATCTCCGGCGCCTGGCGCGCCGGGTCGGCCTGGCGGGCGAACAGCTCGGCCAGCGGCAGCCCGCTGGTCACCTGCGCCGCGACCGCCGAACCCGCCGACGTCCCGACGATCAGATCGGCTCCGGTGAGGTCCTGCCCGTGCTCGGCGAGCCCGGTCAGCAACCCCGTCGTCCACGCGATCCCGGCGACCCCGCCGCCACCCAGCACCAACGCCTGTCCGCCCATGCCGACACCCTAGCGGCGCCGGATCAGGGCCGGCGCAAGGCTTTCGCGGCGATCCGCGCCTGGACTTCGGGACGGCGCAACGGGGGCACGGTCGCCGGTGGCTGACGGCGTTCGGGCAGCTGTTCCAGCAGCCGCGTGGTGATCGCCGTGATCTCGGCGACCGCGGCTTCGAAGGGTTCGCGCGTGGCGTCCGAAAGCGACTGCACGCCGGTCACCTTGCGGACGTACTGGCGGGCCGCGGCCTCGATCTCCTCGCCCGTCGCGGCCGGCTGGAGCCCCCGGAGGGTGGTGATGTTTCGGCACATGCCGCCCAGGGTACGACTCTTCGGGGGCTTCGATCACACGGTCGGGTAGGCCCGGTCCCAGCTCGTTGACGCCCGAACCGCGCCTTGGGCAAGGTCGGAGCAGTGCCCCTCAGACCGTTCCGCTCCGCCCGCCCCGAACCCCCGGTCCTCGAAGCCGAGCCGCCGGAAACCCCGATCCCGGAACAGGCCTGGCCCCGTGTGCGGGCCGACGAGCTGGTCACCCTCGTGGCGCACGTCTTCGCCGCCCACGGTTTCCCCGAACCCCGCGCGCGCATCGCGGCGGAAGCGCTCTGCCACGGAGACCTGACCGGTTCGCCGGACACCGGGGTCGCCGACCTGACCCGCGTCCACTTGCCACTGCTGGAAAACGGGCTGGTCGTGCCGCACGCCCAGCCGTTGATGATCGCCGACCGCGGGGCCGCCGCGCTGATCGACTACCGCCGCGCGTCCGGGCTGTGGGCCGTCGGCGACGCGATGGACCGCGCGGTCACCCGGGCCGGCCGGTTCGGCGTCGGGCTGGTTTCGCTGCGCGGGATCGGGCCGTTCGGCCGCGCCGGGCACCACGCCGCGCGGGCGCTGCCGCACGCGATGATCGGGCTGGTGCTCGCCGCGGGCGGCGAACCGGGCCAGCCGGTGAACCCGCTCGGCATGGCCGCGCCCGGCGGCGCGTACCCCGAGTTCGTCTTCGACATGGACAAGCCGGGTTCCGAAGCCGCCGGGCTGACGCTGCTGGTCGAGGTGCTCGCCGGGGTGCTCTCCGGCGTCGCCGACCACGAGCACGACACCGGTCTGCTGGTGCTGGCCATCGCGCCGACGACCCTGCGCAGCGCCGACGGCTTCTACCGCGCCGCGAGCGCGTTGTTCGGGAGCATGCTCGGCTGGGAGGGCGGCGCGCCCATCCGCTACCCGGGCTGGCGCGAGGCCCAGCACCTGGAGCAGTGCCGCGCGCTCGGCGTCCCGCTGGCCGGGCCGGTGCGCCGGGAGCTGGACACGCTCGCCGCTTCGCTCGGCCTGCCACCCCTGACCAGCGTCGGCTGACCCCCGGCTTGGGTGCGGGCTCAGTGGACCAGGATGACCTTGCCGCGGTCGGGGCCCACGGCCACGACGTCGCCGTCGGTCAGCTGGCGGCCGCGGCGGGTCTCCACCTCGCCGTTGACGGTGACCTCCTCCGCGTCGATCAGGTCCTTGGCGTGGGAGCCGTCTTCGGCGAGGCCGGCCAGCTTGAGGAACTGGCCGAGCCGGATCGGCTCGCCGGTGATGGGTACGTCGACGGGATCGCTCATACCCGCATCATGCCCGGGCGGTCGTCTGCCGGTAGAGGGCCTGCACGTCGGTGTCGAAGTAGCTCGAGTACGACGTGTCGGGGTCGTCGCCGCCGTACTCGAAGCCGCCGATGACGCCGATGACCGTGCCGAGCCGGGTCTTCGGGTCCTGGCCGGTGACCCACGGGCCGCCGCTGGTGCCGGTCGGGAAGCCCGCGCAGGCCACCTTCAGCTGGTAGGTGTCCTGCTGGCTGGTGGTGTTCTCGCAGACCGCGGGCACTTCGGAGTCGTCCGGGTAGCCGGTGAGCGTGATGGCCTGCTCGAACCCGGTGCCGGTGGCGAGGGTGTTCGCGCCGACCAGGCCCTCCAGGGTCTGCGTCGCGCCCGCCTGGTGCGCGGTCGCGAAGCCGACGTCGAGGTCCGGGTCCGACGACGCGCTCCACCCGGGCGCGACGAGCTCGTCGGACACCGTCCAGAAGCCGAACGGCGCGACGCCGTCGTGGTAGCCGGGCGCGAAGGTGACGCCGGTGAGGTAGCCGCCGCCCTCGCCGTCGTGGATGCAGTGGGCCGCGGTCAGCAGCACGTCGCCCTGGTCGCTGTGCACGACGCTGGCCGTGCAGTAGTGCATGCCTTCGACGAACAGCGCGCCGACCGCCGGGCTCGACACCGCCGGCAGGTCGCGCGTCGATGCGGGCGCGGCCTCGACCGTGCCGGACGTGGTGGCGTCCGCGGACCGCGGCTGGTGGTCCACGAAGATCACGAACGCCGCGCCGAGCAGCAGGATCGCGGCCACGCTGAGCAGAACGGCCGTCCGCCGCACGCGCATCGCCTCCTCGTCCGTTCGTCCCGGCGTTCCGACCAGATCACCATAAGGCGTCGCACCGACACAATCGGCGCACCCACAGCAAGCTCACAGCCGCTAGTATCCGTAACTCACGAGTAACACCCAGGGAGGGACCATGAAGCGGTTCGGGGACAAGGTCGTGGTGATCACCGGGGCGGGCTCGGGGATCGGCCGCGCGCTGGCGCTGGAGTTCGCCCGGCGCGGTGCGCGCGTCGCGCTTTCCGACGTCAACGCCGACAACGCGGCGGAGACGGCGAAGCTGGCCGGCGACAACGCCCGCGCGTACACCCTCGACGTCGCCGACCGGGCCGCCGTGCTCGCCCACGCCGAGGAGGTCGTCAGCGACTTCGGTGGGGCGAACGTCATCGTGAACAACGCGGGCGTGGCCCTCGGCGCGACCGTCGAGGAAATGTCCTTCGAGGACTACGACTGGCTGATGGGCATCAACCTCGGCGGCGTCGTGAACGGCACGAAGGCGTTCCTGCCGCACCTCATCGCTTCCGGCGACGGGCACGTCGTCAACATTTCCAGCGTGTTCGGTTTCGTCGGCGTGCCGACGCAGAGCGCGTACAACGCGGCGAAGTTCGCGGTCCGCGGGTTCACCGAAGCGCTGCGCGAAGAAATGCTGATCGCGCGCCACCCGGTCGCGGTGAGCTGCGTGCACCCGGGCGGGATCAAGACCAACATCGTGCGCAACGCGCGCAGCGACGCCGGCGACCAGGAGAAGGCCGCGCGCGGCTTCGAGCGGATCGCCCACACCACGCCGGAGAAGGCGGCGGAGACGATCCTCCGCGGGGTGGAACGGAAGTCCGCGCGGATCCTCATCGGACCGGACGCCTACGTCATCGACGCCATCCCACGCGTCCTCGGCTCCGCCTACCAACGTCCGCTGGCGGTGCTGGCCCGGCTCGGGCTGAAGCAGATGGAATGACGTTCACTCATTGGGGTTGCGTTTCTGACAGCGTCGTCCGAAATGGTCCAGAATGCGTGGGGTCCGCGAGCCACCCGCCCCGGAGGTCCCGATGCTTCGCACCGCACCACGCAGTGCGACCCGTCCGTCCAGCGACCGCACCGCGGTCGAACTGCTGGATCGCACCGGCATCGTCGCGGCGAGCCTGCCCCGGCGCCGCCGCACCGACGACGACGTCGAAGCGAGCGAGCCGATCTACACCCGGCCGCCGGTGTGCGACCAGGACCTGCGGCCGAAGTCCGTGGTGATCCGGCGCCGCGCCCGCACGTGGCTGGGCAGCGGCGCCGCGGTGCTGCTCGTCGCGGCCGGGTGGCTGGGCGGCGGCCTGTTCACCGGCGGGTTGTTCTCGCCGGCCCCCGCCGACGACGTCGCCCAGCTCGACGCGCGCCCGGCCGTCGCGGCGGCTCCCGCACCCCAGCCGCCGGCCCCGCAGGCGCCGGCGGTCGCGCCGCCGCCGAAGACCGTGTTCGTGCCGGTGCCCGCGAAGCCGGCGCCGAGGCAGGTCCAGGCGCAGGCGAAACCGCAGCCCAAGAAGCCTTCGCAGGAAGAAGAGGCGCGGGTCGACCTGCCGTCGTCCACCACGCCGACCTCGACCACGAACCCCGTCCAGGCCTGGGTCGACGTCGCCGAAAGCATGATGCAGCACTACGGCGGCCAGGCGGGCGGCCGCTGACTGCTTTCGGGGGTTCCGGGTGGCGGAGCCCCCGGCCCGGGGCGGAGCCCCGGATGTCACCGCCTCAGGCGCCGGACCAGCGGTATTCGTGCTCGGGGCGCCCGGTGGCGCCGTAGCGCAGCCGCATCTGGACCGTCCCCGACTCCGCCAGCGCGGTCAGGTACCGCTGCGCCGTCGCCCGCGCCATGCCCAGCTCGCCCGCGACTTCGGCCGCCGACAACGGACGCCCCGCGAGCCGCAGCTGCTCGGAAACCAGGCGGGACGTCGCCGTCGACTGGCCCTTCGGCGCGGACGTCCGGTCCTGGTCGTGCAGCACCCGGTACGCGCGGTCGACGTCGTCCTGTGCGAAGGCCCGGTCCTCGGCGAGCAGACCGCGGAAGCGCGCGTACGACGTCAGCCGCTCCGCGAGCTGGCGGGTGGTGAACGGCTTGATCAGGTAGTTCAGCGCGCCGGCCCGGATCGCCGCGGCCACCGACGCGCTGTCGGTCGCCGCGGACAGCACGATCGTGTCCGTCTGCAGCTCGGGGAGCACCGCGAGACCGGACTCGTCGGGCAGGTAGACGTCGAGCAGGACCAGGTCCGGCGAGAGCTCGCGGACGCGGGCGCGCGCCTCGGCGGCGGTGTGCGCGGTGCCGACCACCGCGAAGCCGTCGACCTCCTCGACGAACCCGGCGTGCACGCCGGCGACCCGGAAGTCGTCGTCGACGATGAGCGTGCGGATCATCGGTCCTCCGTCAGCGTTCCGGGCAGCTTGGCGACGAACAGGGCACCTGTCTCGCCCGTACCGGGGTCGGCCAGCCAGACGTCGCCGCCGTGGGCGCGCGCGGCCTGCCGGGCGAGCGCCAGGCCGAGGCCGTGGCCGGGCGCGATCTTCGTCGAGACGCCTTCGTCGAACAACGTCCGCCGCAGGTCTTCCGGCACGCCGGGCCCACTGTCCACAACGGACACGTGCAGCGTGCCGCCCTCGGCCAGCAGGCTGATTTCCACCGTCGCGGGCCGTCGCGGGCCCATCCGCGCGGCGTGCAGGGCGTTGTCGACGAGGTTGCCGATCACGGTGTTCGCCGCGATCGGGTCGGTCACCGCCGTGGGCACCCAGGTGTCGTCGGCGAGCTTGAGCGTGAGGCCCTTTTCCTGCGCCTGCTCGGTTTTCGCGACGAGCAGCGCCTGCAGGTACGGGTCGGCGACGGCGTCGCCCAGCTCGCTCGGCCGCGCCGACGGCGAGTCCGTCAGCGTCTGCAGGTACTCGACGGCCTCGGTGTGGTGGCCGAGCTGGAGCAGCCCGTAGAGCGTGTGCAGCCGGTTGGCGAACTCGTGCCGCTGCGCGCGCAGGCCGTCGGACAGCGCGCGGATGCCGTCGAGCTCGCGGGTGAGCGCGTCGAGGTCGGTGCGGTCGCGGAAGGTCAGCACCGTGCCGATCGGCCGGTCGTCCAGCCGGACCGCGCGCGAATTGACGACCAGCACGCGGTTCCCGGCCACGGCCAGGAGGTTGTCGACCGGCCGTCCTTCGCCGACGGCTTTGTGCAGCCGCGGGCTGAGTTCGAGCTCCGCCAGCGCCGCGCCGATCGGGAGCTCGGTGCCGAGCAGGCGTTCGGCCTCGTCGTTGCGGACCGAGACGCGGTTGGCCTCGTCCACGGCGAGCACGCCCTCGCCGATCCCGTGCAGCACGGCTTCGCGTTCGTAGAGCAGCTCGGTCAGTTCGTGCGGCTCGAGCCCGTGCGTGACGCGCCGCAGCCGCCGGTTCAGCAGGGCCGACGCGCCCGCGCCGAGCAGCAGCGCCCCGCCGGCGAACACGAGCGTGATCACCAGGAGCTGGTTGAAGTCGCCGGTCGGGTCGGCCACGTCGAAGCCGACGCTGACCTCGCCGACCACGCGCCGCCCCTGCCAGATCGGGGTCTTGCTGCGCACGGACAAGCCGAGCGTGCCGCTCTGCACCGCGCTGATCTCGTCCTGCCCGGCGAGCGCCCGCTCCGGCGACGTGCTCACCGGCTTGCCGATCTCGGAGCGCGTCGGGTGGGCGAGCCGGATGCCCTTGTCGTCGGTGATCACCACGAACAGGGCTTCGTTGACCTTCGTGACGGCGAGGACGCGGTCCTCGAGCGGGCCGCCGGGGACCTTAGCGGCGGCGTTCGCGATCACGACCGGGTCCGCCGCGACGGACTTCGCGATGGCCAGCGCGCGCAGCCCGTACTGGTCGGTGAGGGTGTTCCGCAGCAGAACGCTGACCAGCGCGACGCCGAGCCCGACGACCAGGGCCACCACGCCGATCTGCAGCAGCAGCACCTGCCTGCTGAACCGCATCCGCGGGAAGAGCGCCCACTTTGGCATGGCTGGGAACATACCCCCAGGTCACGGCAGTGCGCTAAATGAGCAAATCATTCAGAACGCACAGCTCGCGCGGAGAACGTCGACAAGCTTCACCTCGAAGCAACGGCTGCTTAACGTCCCTTCCCAACGTGAGCCCCACCACGTGACGAAGGAGTCACCTCCCCATGGTTCCCCCACTGATCGAACTCACCGGAGCCACCAAACGGTTCCCGAGCGGGTCCGGTTCCGTGCACACGGCCGTCCGCGATCTGACCATGACCGTGCAGCCCGGCGAGTTCGTCGCCGTGGTCGGCCCGACGGGCTGCGGCAAGTCGACGACGCTCTCGCTGGTCTCCGGGCTGCAGCCGCCGTCCGCCGGCCGGGTGCGGGTGAACGGCGAGGACGTGAAGTCCATCCCGGACGGGGTCGGCTACATGTTCCAGACCGACGCCGTGATGCCGTGGCGCTCCGTGCTGGAGAACGTCGCCTCCGGCCCGCGCTTCCGCGGCGTGCCGAAGGCCGAGGCCCGCGCGCAGGCCGTCGACTGGATCGCCCGCGTCGGGCTCGCGGGCTTCGAGAAGTACTACCCGCACCAGCTTTCCGGCGGCATGCGCAAGCGCGTCGCGCTGGCCCAGACGCTGGTCACCAAGCCGAAGATCCTGCTGATGGACGAGCCGTTCTCGGCGCTGGACGTCCAGACGCGGGCGCTGATGCAGGACGAGCTGCTGCGGCTGTGGTCGGGTTCGGGGGCCGCGGTGATCTTCGTGACGCACGACCTCGACGAGGCCATCGCGCTGGCGGACAAGGTCGTCGTGCTGACGACGTCGCCGGCCACCGTGAAGGACGTCTTCGAAATCCCGCTGGAGCGGCCGCGGAAGGTCGAGGACCTGCGGCTCACCGAGGACTTCCGCAAGCTCTACGCGGACATCTGGGAATCACTGCGCAGCGAGGTCGACAAGGCCCGTGAGAAGGGAGCGAGCAATGTCGCTTGAGACCCCCGCGGCCCCGTCCGCGCCGCTCCCGGTCCTCGAGACCGAGCAGGACATCCTGGCCCGCGCGAAGCAGGCTTCCGCGAAGCGCAAGCGCAACATCTGGCTGCTGCGCCTGGCGATCGTCGTCGTCTGGCTGGGCAGCTGGGAGCTGACCGCCACGTACTGGATCGACCCGTTCTTCTACTCGAAGCCGTCGAAGATCTGGGAGCGGCTGGTCGAGTGGTTCTCCACCGGCACCGACTTCGGCTCGATCTGGTACCAGGTCCTGGTGACCGTCGAGGAGGCCGCGATCGGGTTCGTCATCGGCGCGATCGCCGGTGTCGTGCTCGGCGTGATCCTCGGCCGCAGCTCGTACCTCGCGCAGGTGCTGGCGCCGTTCATCAAGGCCGCCAACGCGTTGCCGCGCATCGTGCTCGCCGCGCTGTTCGTGATCTGGTTCGGGCTCGGGCTGTCGTCGAAGGTCGCGACCGTCGTCGTGCTCGTGTTCTTCGCGGTGTTCTTCAACGCCTTCACCGGCGCCCGCGAGGTCGACCGGAACCTGATCGACAACGCGCGCATCCTCGGCGCGACCCGCGGCCAGGTGCTCAAGTCGATCGTGCTGCCGAGCGCGACGTCGTGGATCCTGTCGTCGCTGCACGTCGCGTTCGGCTTCGCGCTGATCGGCGCGGTGGTCGGCGAGTACACCGGCGCCAAGGCCGGCATGGGCTTCCTGATCGCCAACGCGCAAGGCACGTTCGACACCGCGGGCGTGTACGCCGGGATGCTGATCATCACGGTGGTCGCGCTGCTGGCCGAGTGGGGGATCAGCTCCCTCGAAGGCAGGCTGCTGCGCTGGCGGCCGCCGTCCGCCTCCGAAGCCGCGATCAAGGCGGTCTGACATGCGCTGGAAGAGGACGATCGGCGTGGTGGCCGCGATCGCGGTCGCCGCGGCCGGGCTCACCGGGTGCCGGGACTCGCGGGAAATCGCGCTCGGCACCACCGGGCGGCCGCACATCAAGATCATGATCGGTGGCATCTCGAAGGTCATCTACCTGCCCGGGCAGCTGGCGCAGCAGATCGGCGCGTACCAGCGGCAGGGCCTCGACGTCGAGCTGTTCGACCAGCCCTCGGGCGCGAACGCCGAGACGTCGCTGCTGGCCGGCGAGGTGCAGGGGGTGGTCGGGTTCTACGACCACACGATCGACCTGCAGGCCAAGGAGCAGTGCATCCAGAGCGTCGTGCAGTTCGCGAACGTGCCGGGCGAGGCCGAGATGGTCGCGACCGGCAAGGCGGGCGAGATCAAGTCCGGCAAGGACTTCAAGGGCCGCAACCTCGGCGTCACGTCCCTGGGCTCGTCGACCGACTTCCTGACCAAGGCGCTGGCCGCGCGCGGCGGCGTCAGCTCGAAGGACTACACGCCGGTCAAGGTCGGCGCCGGGCAGACGTTCATCTCGGCGATGAACCAGGGTTCGATCGACGCCGGGATGACCACCGACCCGACGATCGCGCAGCTGACCAACACCGGGCAGGCCAAGGTGCTCTACGAGATGCGCACCGTCGAAGGCACGAAAGCCGCTTTGGGTGGTTTGTACCCGGCGAGTTCGCTGTACATGGGCTGCGAAATCGTGAAGCGGTATCCGGACATCGTGCAGAAACTGGCCAATGCGTACGTCGAGACCCTGAAATGGATTTCGACGCACACACCGGAACAAGTCGCCGACATCATGCCGCCGTCGTTCGCCGGCGGGGACAAGGCGCTGTACGTGAAGTCGCTCAAGGACAGCCTGCCGATGTTCACGAAGGACGGCCGGATGGACGCGGCGGGCGCCCAGAACGTGCTGAAGGTGCTGGGCGAGTCGTCGAGCAACGTCAAGCCGAAAAAGGACAAGATCGACCTTTCGCAGACGTACACGACGAAGTTCGTGGACGCGGCGCACGCCCAGGCGGCGCAGTAGCCCGCTCACCTGTCCGGGCGGTTGGTGAGCGATATCGACCCGTGAAGGCCTTTTCCCCCGCGAAGGCCTTCACGGGTCCTTTCGGACAATGTGAAGACCATTCGAAAGTAGCTACCTTCTTTTCGGTGCGGCTCCAACACTTGAGGACACGGTTTTCCCGGTCCCCATCGGTGAACGGAGTCCCCGCATGTCCAGAATCCTTTCGTCGCGCGCTGCCCGAGTCCTCACGGCGGTCGCCGCGGCCGCCGCCGGCCTCGCGGTTTCGGGCACCGCGCACGCCGCCGTCGAATACGGCTCCCACTCTTTTGACGAACACTTCCACGGCCACCAGTTCTCCGGCGGCAACTGGGGCGGCTACGTCAGCTTCGGCAGCTTCACGACGGCGACCGCGAGCTGGACCGAGCCGACCGTGACCTGCCGGTCGAGCAACGACCTGTTCGCACCCTGGGTCGGCATCGACGGCGACGGATCGTCCACAGTGGAGCAGACCGGCGTCGAAACGGACTGCTCCAGCGGGCGTCCGGTCTATTCCGCCTGGTACGAGATGTACCCGGCCGCCCCGGTGTACTACAACGTGTCGGTGAGCGCGGGCGACCACATCACCGCGACGGTGACGCGCACCGCCACGAACACCTACCGCCTCGACCTGTCCGACACCACCAAGGGCTGGACGAAGACCACCACGAAGTCCCTGACCTCGAAGCACGCGTCGGCGGAGGCGATCATCGAATCCCCGACCGACTCCTACCCGACGATCTCGGGCGGCATCACCTTCACCGGCGTCAAGTTCAACGGGACGAACCTGGCGTCGACCAGCCCGTCCGCGCTGAACGCCGACGACCGCGGCACGAACACCTGGATCCCGGGCGCCATCGGCTCGGACGGGCAGAGCTTCACGATCTCGCGGCACTGAAAGTCGTGACGCCCCCGGTGCCCACCGGGGGCGTCAGATCTTGGGCAGCCGCACGGTGACCTTCGTGCTCACCTCGGCCCGCACGTCCACGTGCTCGGCGGCCACCCACTGCCGGTCGTCGACCCGGACGAACCCGGCGGCGGCCCAGTCGGAGGTCAGCACCGAAACCGGCACCCGCACGGAGAACACGCCGTTGGCCGTGGTGACCTCGGCGAACCGGGCGATCATCCGGGCGAGGTCGAGGCCGTTCAACCCGGGCATCTCGATGTCCGGGAACACGGCGTCCAGCGGTTCCTTCTGCCGCAGGACCTCGTGGATGTACCGCGTCGCGGTGAGCGCGTCCGAGACGCCGTCGACCGCGAGCGCGGTCAGCCGGCCGGGCTTCGGGCGCGACATCGGCTGCTCGGTTCAAGGGTCGCCGAGGTTTCGGGTGGTCGTCAATTGTCAGGAAGTCGACAGTTACTTCAGGTTGTTGATCGCCCAGGCGACCACCATCACCGCGAGGATCAGGGAGATGACGGCCTGCAGCATCATCGTCAGCTTCGCCCAGATCCGCAGCGGCATGACGTCGGTGGGGCTGAAGGCGGCCGCGTTGGTGAACGAGAAGTACAGGTAGTCCAAGTAGGACGGTTCCCAGTCCTGGTGCGCCAGGCCCGGGTCGGCCATCTGCGGGAACTGCAGGTCGGGGAACTCCGCCCGGCCGGCCGCCCGCCGGCCCGGGCCGCCGCGGTCGAACTCCCAGTACCAGAGGGAGAAGGCGACGATGTTCGTCCAGTAGACGATCCCGCCGGTGACCAGCACGGCGCCGGCGTGGGCGCCGATCGTGCCGGCCGCGATGCGGTAGACGAGCGTCACCGCGGAGCCGGCGTTCACCGCGGTCACGGCGGCGACCAGCAGCAGCGAGATGACCCGTTCGACCGCGCTGAACTGGCTCATCCGCCCCGGGTTGACCAGCAGCAGCGCCACCACGAGCAGCGCCGACACCGCGGGCAGCAGCCACTGCGGGTGCAGCGCCATGTCGTCGGGCAGGGCGACCTGCAGCACGAGCGTGACCACGACGACGCCCATCGCCGGCCAGCGGGTCTCGCCGGAGGTCCGCCGGCGCCACGCGGGAAGTGCCTCTTCTGTCACCGCCTCACGCTAGGCCCTCGCCGCACTTTCACGTGAAAGTGCGGCCCCCAGGTCGGCACTTTCACGTGAAAGTGCGGGACGGGTCAGCTGGCGGGGGCGGTGGCGAAGTCGCCTGGCAGCTTGCGGGCCACGTCCGTGCGGGAGCGCGCGCCGAGCTTCCGGAGCACCTTCGCCACGTGCTGCTCCACCGTCCGCGGGGACAGGAACAGCCCGTCGGCGATCTCGCGGTTCGTCCGCCCCTCCGCGAGCATCCGCGCGACTTCGCGCTCCCGCGGCGACAGCTCGCTCCCGTAGCCGCGCCGCCCGCGTTGCGAAGGCGCCCACGCGCCGTGTTCGCGCAGCTGGTGGCGGCAGCGTCCGGCATCCCGCGTCGCGCCCAGCTGCTCGTACGCCTCGGCGGCCGCGGTCAGCTCTTCGACGGCGTCGCGGTTGCCCGCCGCCAGCCGGCACATCGCGGCTCGTTCCCGCATCGCCGTCGCCGGGTAGGGCATCGGCAGGACCGTGTACCCCGACGCGGCTTCGTCGAACAGCGTCGCCGCGGCCAGGTGCTTGCCCCGCGCCTCCAGCAGCACCGCGCGCCCGGCCAGCAGGGCGGCCGCGGCCACCGGGGCGTCGCGGTCCTCGATGCCGCGGGCGAACGCCTCGACCACGCTGTCGGCCTCCGGCCAGCGCCCGGCCCGCGCGTACGCCTCCGCCGCCGCCGGGACCAGCGCCGCCGCCCAGATCCAGACGCCCTTGCGCCCGGCCGCGGCCACCGCCGTGTCGGCCGCCGCGCAGGCGCCGTCGACGTCGTCGGTCGCCAGCAGGACCGAGATCAGCACGCCGGCGGCCGAGAGCACCACCGGGATCGGCCCGCGGTCCGGCGCGTGCACGCTCGCCGCGGCCAGGTGCCGCTGCGCCGCGGCGAACTCCCCGCGCACGGCCGCGAGCCCGCCGAGCACCAGCGACGACTCCATGACGATCGGGCCGAGCTCCGGGTAGCTGTCCCGCAGCTGCTCGGCGGCTTCGGCGAGGCCGGTCCAGCGCCCGCGCACCCAGTCCAGCCGGACGCGGGTGCCCTGGATCAGCCCGATCGCGTACAGCGCGCCGGCGTCGGTCGCGCGCCGCACGCCCTCGGTGACCAGCCGGTCCGCGCGTTCGAGGTGCCCGGCCCACGACTGCCCGTCGGCGAGGTTGCACCACAGCCGGGCCAGCTGGACGCGCTCGGCGACCGTGCCGACGGTGTCCGACAGCGCTTCGAACTCCGCCCACGCCGAGCCGTCGCCGACGTGCGACGCGGCCGCGATGCGGTCGGCGGTCAGCGCGAGCCGCAGCTCGGGGTCGTCGAGCCGCTCGTACACCTCGCCCGCGCGGGCGCGCCAGGATTCGTGCCACGACAACGGCGTCAGCCCGTCGATCGGCTGGGCGAGCAGCGTGATCCCGCGCGCGGCGAGGTCGGGCCGGTCGGTCAGCTCGCCGATCGCGCGCTCGACTTCGAGGCGGCCGCGGCCGAGGCCGCCGATGGTCCGGACCAGCAGCATGCCGAGGCTCAGCCGGATCGAGCCGCGGACCGACGGCGGCAGCGCCACCTCTTCGAGGACGCGCTCGAGCGTGCCGATCACGTCGGGGCGGAAGCCCCGCAGCGCGACCTGGCTCAGCTTGCCCGCCACGCGCCCGGCGTCCGCCTGCGCCGGCCCGGGTTCGGCGAGCACCGACTGCAGCAGGTCGATCGCCCGCGACGTCTCGCCGCGCGTGACCGCTTCGTCGGCAGCCGCTTCCGCGTAGTGCCGCCACTGGTCGACGCGCCCGGCCGCGCGGGAGTGGCGGGCCAGCAGCGTGAGCGGTGGGGCCGGCTGCGCGGCGAGCACGCGGATCGCTTGCGCGTGCAGCAAGGCACGTTCGGGTCCGCTCACCGTGTCGTAGACCGCCTTGCGCGCGAGCGGGTGCCGGAAGCCGTACTTGCCGTCGCCGACTTCGCCGAGCACCCCGCCCGACAACGCGGCCAGCAGGGCGGTGCGGAGGAGGTCGTCGGCGAGCCCGGCCAGCTCGCCGAGCACCGCGGCTTCGGCGCCGACGCCGAGCACCGCGGCCGCCCCGGCCAGCCGCACCGCCGGCTCGGGCAGCGCGGAAAGCCGTTCGGTGACGGCTTCCCGCAGCAGCACCGGCACTTCGAGGTTCTCCAGCAACCGGTCGGAAAGCACTTCGCCGACCGGCAGGCGGTCGGCCGCTTCCTTGAGCGCCCGCAGGGTTTCTTCGACCACGAACGGGATCCCGGCGGTGCACTCGTGCAGCTTCGCCGCGAACTCGTCGGTGACCCGGGGCAGTTCGAGGATTTCGACGGCCAGCCCGCGCACGGCGGCGACGTCGAGCGCGCCCAGCGCCACGCGGGCGGAGTGCACGGCCGGGTCGGTCCGGAACGGGGCGCCGAGCGGGCCGGGCCGGACATCGGTCGCGGACCGGTAGGTGGCAACGACGGCCAGTTCGGGCGGCATCGCGCCGGCGAGGAACCGCATGAGGTCGCGGGTGTCCTCGTCGGCCCACTGGAGGTCGTCGATCAGCACGAGCGCCGGCCCGCAGGCGGCCAGGACCTCCCGCACCGCGCGGAACACGCGGTGGCGCTCGGCAACCGGGTCGGCCAACGGCTCGGGCCGCGGGGGAAGCGCTTCCGCGAGCTCCGGCAGCAACGGCCGCAGCACGCCGGCGACCGGGCTGAGCGGGCCGAGCGGCGTGTCGCCGACCGCGCGAAGCGCTTCCAGGACGGGCCCGTAGGGAAAGGGTTCCCGCAGCGGCTGGCAGGCCCCGGTGAGCACGCGGCCGCCGTCGAACTCCTTGCGCCGCGCGATCTCCGCGAGCAACCGGGTCCGGCCCATGCCGGGTTCACCCTCGATCAGCACCGCCGCCGGCCGGTGCTGGAGCACGTCGACGATGGCGTCCAGTTCGGCGTCGCGGCCGGTCAGCCGGGCGGGTCCGGACCGGACGGAGACGGAAGTGGGGCGGGGAGCGGTCAACCACATATGACCTCCTCGGCGCTCCGGCACTGTGCGCGGGAGCCTAAGCAGCGCTGATCGTCCCGTAAACCATTAACCGAATAGGTGGTCGGTACCGCCGTCACACGTCCGCCTACCCGCTGTCACTGGTTTGCCGAGGGATCCGCCGGTTCTGGTGCACAGTGCGTGCGAAACCTCGGCGTTTCCCGCGTTCCGGGGGCACTTAGCTCGTTCCGGTTGGTGTCCCGGCTACCGAAAGTAGTTCACGGAAACCCTACTTAAGGACCTGTCCGACCGGGTGACATGCCGGGTTCGGGACCGCTTGGAGCAGGGGATACGTCCGGGGTGAATGCGTATACCCATTCGCCGGGCGCCCGGATTGCACCGTAACGCCCACTGCGGGGACGCTCAGCCGGGTGAGTACCACTGCGTGGCCGGTGCGGAGCCGCGCGTAACCAACTAGGGAGAAGCATGAAGATCGCGAGACTTCTCGGTGCCGCTGCCACCGCGGTCATGGCGACGGGCGTGCTCGCCGCGACCGCCGTCCCCGCGTCGGGCCAGGACCTGCTGAACCCGGACATCGTGCCCGCGATGCAGCGCGACCTCGGCCTGACCCACGACCAGGTGCTGACGCGGCTGAAGAGCGAGGAAGTCGCGAACAAGGTCACCGAGGCCGTCAGCGCGACGCTCGGCGACGCCTTCGGCGGGGCCACCTACAACGCGGCCACGGGCAAGGCGCACATCCAGACGACGAACGCCGCCGCGGTCGCCAAGATCCGCGAAGCCGGGGCCGAGGCGGAGGTCGTGAAGTTCAGCGCCCGCCAGCTCGACTCCACTGTGGACACCCTGAACGCGCGGGACGCCTCGGCGCCGTACGCGATCACCGGCTGGGGCGTCGACTCCACCACCAACCGCGTAACGCTGTCGGTGCTGCAGGGTCAGCGCGCCGCCGCCGACGCCTTCCTCACCCAGTCCGGTGTGGACAAGTCGTCGGTCACGATCCTCGACGCGGCCGCGAAACCGACGCTGCACGCCAACATCCGTGGTGGTGACGCCTACTACATCGGCGGCTCGTCGCGCTGCTCGGTCGGCTTCGCGACCACCACCGGCTTCGTCACCGCCGGCCACTGCGGCGCCCTCACCGGCGGCGGCTCGCTGACCGGGTCGAACGGCGCGGCGCTCGGCAGCTGGATCACCTACCGGTTCCCGGGTGTCGACTACGCGGCGGTCCGGACCAACAGCAGCTGGACCCCGGTCGCGCAGATGAACAACGGCACCGCGGTGCGCGGGTCGTCGAACGCCGCGACCGGCTCGTCGGTCTGCAAGGCCGGCTCGACCACCGGCTGGACCTGCGGCACCATCGGCGCCAAGAACCAGAGCGTCCGCTACGCCGAGGGCACGGTCAACGGCATGACCGCGACCAACGTCCGCTCGGCCGCGGGTGACTCGGGCGGCGGCTTCATCGCCGGCAACTACGCGCAGGGCGTCCTGTCCGGCGGCAACACGTCCGTGACGTACTTCTACCCGATCGCCGGCGCGCTGTCCGGCACCGGCACCACCCTCAAGACCAGCTGATCGGCGGACACGCGAAAGGGCGGGGTTTCGAGTGCCTCCAGCGCACTCGAAACCCCGCCCTTCGTTCCTCGCCGCGGGATTGGGAGGTTTCGGGGTCAGACGTTGCTGATCTCCTCGATCAGCCCGTCGACGTCGAAGTGCGCGCTCTCTTCGCCGAGCGGCACCAGCTCGTAGGACGCTTCGAGGAACGTCCGGATGTCTTCGCGCTCCAGCTCGAACGACGCATAGCCGTCCGGTGACTCGATTTCCAGGGTGAGGAAGTCTTCGTCCTCGGACAGGTCCGGGCGGATCCGGACGTCGCCGAGACCGGTGGGCTCGTCGAGCCCGGACACGAGGAGGTCACGCGCGAAGGTCCACTCGATCCACCGGCCGCGCTCGGTCCGGAAGGCCACGGTCACCGCGAACGGCTCGTGCACGTGGTAGGACAGGCGCGACAGGACGGGCGTGGTGCTCTCGTTCAGCAGCACGAACTGGCTCTGGTGTACGGCGTCGGTGTGCACGGCCCCTCCTGGAGTCTCGCGGTCGGTTCGCGCGGCGCGAACTGTTCGGCAAGGAGATGACCAGGGCCGACGGTCATGACGGAGAAAGCTTCACGTTCACTTGATCGGTTGCATCCGTCCATTGTGGTGTAACGCCGGGCACATACCCCTTGCGCTCACGCGGGCACGGGTGGTGACGGCTCGCGCAGCGCGCCCGGCAGCCGTTTCCGCAGCGCGAGCAGGGCCGGGACGGCGGAAGCGCAGGTCAGCGCCAGCACCGACCAGGTCAGCGCGTTGCCCGCGGTGAGCAGCAAGGACAGCAAGCCGGGCGCGAGCGCCACCGGCAGCCCCCAGGAGAGCTGGAAGATCGAGCTGGCCCGCCCTTCGGCCCCGGGCGGCGCGGCTTCGGCGGCGGCCGCGGTGGCGGTCGGGCCGAACATCGCCTCCGCGACCGAGAAGCCGACGCTGGCGACCAGGATCAACCCGGTGGCGACGCCCAGCGGAACGGCCTCCAGCGGGATCAGCAGCGCGAAGCAGGCCGCGAACAGCACCGCGGCCCCGATCAGCCCGGCGGTGCGGCTGCGGCGGGCCAGCACCGCGACGATCGGGCGCTGCGTCGTGACCACGACCACGGTCCCGAGCGCGATGGCGGTCCCGGAGATCCACTGTGGACCGCGCAGCAGGTCCCGCACGACGATCGGCAGCACGGCGAACTTGCTCGCGCTGGCGAGCGTGAAAGCCAGGTGGGTGACGCAGAAACCGGTGAACGGCCGATCCCCGAGCACGGCCCGCCAGCTCCCGGCCGGCCGGTCCGCGCGCGCCTCGGCACGGGGGAGCAGCCGGATCAGCACCGCCGCCGCGGCGAAGCTCGCCGCGTTCACGTACGCGAGCAGGTGGAAGGCCCACGGGCTGGTGATGGTCGGCAGCACGGCCATCGCGGCCGCCCCGACGCCGGCCCCGGCGAACCGCCCCACCGTCTGCGTCGCGAGCACCCGATCGGTGTCCCGCCCACCGGCGAGCCGCGCGGCCATCGGGGCGTTGCAGGTCCAGAACAGCCGGTCCCCGAACCCGGCGGCGGCCGAGACGACCACCACCTGCCAGCTGCTGTGCACGAACGGGTAGGCGCAGAAGGCGCCGAGCCGCACGAGGTTCCCGGCCACGAGCAGCGCCCGCGGCCCGAACCGATCCATGGCGGCCCCGGTTGCCGGCCCGCTGACGAGCGCGAGCAGGGCGCCGGTGCTCAGCGACGTCCCGGCGTCGACCAGGCCGAGGCCTTGGCCGTGCACGAGGAAGAGCAGCGCGAACGGCATCCACAGCCCGCTCCCGAGCGCGTCGATCAGCGTGGCGGCCAGGAAAACCCGTCGATCCCGAACCATGGCGCGGAGCCCCTTCCCCCAGGTGCACAGCGGACCAGGGTATCGGCGGACCGGTGACTTCCCCACCGATTTCCCGCGTAACACCGGCCCGGCCCGCGCCGACTCGGGTGCCCGAGGCGGCTGGACCACCGGCCGCGGTGAGGGGATGCCATGAGGTTCGTGCGGTGGCTGGCACCGGTGCTGCTGACGACGTGCGTCGCGGGCTGCGCGGGACAAGCGGGCGGGACGGCGGCCCCGGCACCCGCGAAGCCCGAGCCGGACCTCGTCTCGCTCCTGCCCGATCCGGCCGCGTACCCGCCGCACCTCACCCGCAATGACGTGCTCGCGCACCGGCAGTTCACGCTCGAAGAGATCGCCGGGAGCACGGCCTGGAACGTCTTCGGCGCGCTCGTCCCGGCGGGGTCGTACCGGCCCGCGGCGTGCACGGCGACCAGCAACCCGGACGCTCAGCCGTACGCCGGCACGCGGTTCGCGCTCGACGCGTACACCTTCGAGGACCAGGCGCACGTGATCAAACCCGACCAGGCGGTCACGGTGGGGGCGACGGTGGCGCGCGGGACCGTCGACGTCGCGGCCGTGCAGGCACAGGCCGGCCGGTGTGCCCGGGTCGGCGACGGCGCCACCCTCGACATCCGGTTCGGCCTCCCGCCGAACCCAAAAGTGGACCCGGACCAGGTGCTCGCCATCAAGATGACGAGCGGCGGTGACGTCGTGAAGCTGACCTACGTCGCGCAGGCCGGCGACTACGTCGTCACGGCCTTCGCGCTCTGCATGAAGCAGCCCGTCTGCGAAGCCGCGCTCAAACCGGTCCTGGCCGATGGCGCCGCCAAAGCCCGCGCCGCCTAGGGGCCCAGCGGCAGGTCCAAGCCCACCTTCACCCGGTCCATCGCCACGCTCGTCGTGAAGTGCCGGACGTTCGGGTTCTCGAAGAACATCCGCCGGGTGAAGGCCTCGAAGCCCGCCATGTCCGGGCACGTCACGATCAGCACGAAGTCCGCGTTGCCGGTGACGTAGTAGCACTGCTGGACGCAGTCGTCGGTGAGGACCTGGCGGCGGAACGCGTCGAGGACCGCGAGGTTCTCCCGCTCCATCTCGACCATCACCACGAACGTCATGTTCAGCCCGAGCGCCTCCGGGGAGAGCACCGCCACCTCGCGCTCGATGACGCCCGCCTCGCGCAGCCGCTTGATCCGCCGCTGGACCGCCGCGGCCGAGAGGCCGACCTTCGCGCCGATCGTCTCGGCGATGGTGCGGGCGTCCGCCTGGAGGCAGGCGAGGATGGCGGTGTCCAGCTGGTCGAGGTCGGGAGTCTGCACTCCAGCAGGCTAACCGGCACCCCCGACAATCTGCCCGGAGTTCGCTCAGCGCTCACCCCTCCGTGACGCCGCTCACTACTCCGGACGAGGCGAAGATGAAACAACTTTTTGAGTGACCTGGAACACAACTCACCGGTCTACCAGGGGGTAGCCCATACAAGTGGAAGACCAGCCGGTCGCCCGCCTACCCACCGGCGTGGGGAGGCTCTCCCGTGCCCGCACCTGCCGCCGTGCTGACCGGCCTCGGCTCGTGGTTGCCGACGAAAGTCCTGGACAACCACGAGATCGCCGCCCGGCTCGACACCTCGGACGAGTGGATCCGGACCCGCACCGGGATCCGCGAGCGCCGCGTCGCGGGGCCCGACGAGTCCACTGTGGACCTCGCGGTCGGGGCGGGCCGCGAAGCGCTGGGTGGCGGGAGCGCCGACATCGTCGTGCTCGCCACCTCCACCCCCGACCAGCCGTGCCCGGCCAGCGCGCCGCAGGTCGCCGCCCGGCTCGGGCTCGGCACGGCCGCGGCGTTCGACGTCAACGCCGTCTGCAGCGGCTTCGTCTACGCGCTGGCCACCGCGGCCGGGTTCATCGCGGGCGGGCTCGCCGAGCGCGTGCTCGTGATCGGCGCCGACACCTTCACGACGCTCATCGACCCCGACGACCGCACGACCGTGCCGATCTTCGGCGACGGCGCCGGCGCGGTCCTGCTGCGGGCCGGCGACGCCGGCGAGCCCGGCGCGTTCGGGCCGTTCGACCTGCACAGCGAGGGCGAGCTCGCCGACCTGCTGTGGGTCGAGGCGGGCGGCGCCCGGAAGCGGCTTTCGGACACCCCGGCCGACCGGTTCCTCGCCATGCAGGGCACCGCGGTCTTCCGCCACGCCTGCGCGCGGATGGCGGAGTCCTCGCGCACCGTCCTGGAGCGCGCGGGCTGGGTGGTCGGCGAGGTCGACCGCTTCGTCGGGCACCAGGCGAACATCCGGATCCTCCAGGCGACGGCGAAGCAGCTGGGCATGCCGGTGGACGCCGTCGTCGCCAACATCGACAGGGTCGGCAACACCAGCGCCGCGTCCATCCCGCTCGCGCTGGCCGACGCCCGTGCCGACGGCACCCTCGTGCCCGGCCACCGCGTCCTGCTCAGCGCGTTCGGCGCGGGCCTGACCTGGGGTTCGACCGTGCTGCGCTGGCCGGATCTGGGTCAGCTGTCCTGACGGTCCGGGTCGGCCGTCCAAGTCGGCGTCGCCTCCTGGCGGCCGCGCAGCTCCAGCTCCCCGTGCTTCGTCCAGTAGGCCGCTTCGCTCGGCAGGGCCGCGGAGACGACGGCGTCGCTGGCGAGGATGCGTGACGGCGTCGCCTTGGCCAGCTCGGTCAGCCGCGCGGCCTCATTGACCGCGTCGCCGATCACGGTGTACTCGAGGCGGCTGCTGCTGCCGAGCTGCCCGGCGAACACCGGGCCGCTCGAGACGCCGATGCCGAGGTCGAGCTCCCCGTTCTCGCGCACCGCGTCCCGGATCGCGCGGGCCGCGGCCAGCGCGGCGGTCGGCGCGTCCGCGAGCCGCGTCGGGGCGCCGAAGATGCACAGCGCGGCGTCGCCCTGGAACTTGTTGACCAGCCCGCCGCGCGCGCCGACCGCGGAGACGACGGCGGCGAACAGCCGGTTCAGCTTCCCGACCAGCTCCTCCGGCGGCGTCCGGTAGGCCAGCGCGGTCGAGTCGACGACGTCGACGAACAACGCTGTCACCTCGCGGACGTCGCCGGACAGCGAGGCGCCGTACTCCAGCGCGTGCCGGGCCACGTCGGCGCCGACGTGCCTGCCGAAGAGGTCCCGCATCCGCTCCTGCTCGCGCAGGCCGGCGGCGAGCTCGTTCACCGACGTCTGGAGCAGGCCGATCTCGCTGGAGTCGTCGACGTCGACCGCGACACCCGTGTCGCCGCGCGCGATCCGGTCGAGCGCCACGCGGAGCCGGTGCAGTGGCGCCGCGACGGCCCTGGCCAGCAGCGCGGTGCCGATCGCGCCGACGCTCAACCCGATCACCGACAGCATCACCAGGCTCGCGGTCGGGTTGCCCGAGCCGAGGTCCGGCGGGGTGGCCACGAGCAGCACGCCCACGAACGGGACGCCGCTGGCCAGCGCCCACGTGACCACCAGCCGGGTGAGCACGGTGACCGGCAGCGAGCCGCGCGGCGGCAGGACGCTCAGCGCGATCGTCATCACCGGCCGCGCCACCCACTCGGCCGCGAGGTAGGTGAGCCCGACGGTGGTCAGCCCGCCCAGTCCGATCACCGTCGCCATGCCGACGGCGTCGTCGGCCGAGCCGAGCGCGCCGGCGAGCGCGGTGAGGACGAGGGTGCCGATCAGCCAGAGCGTGCCGCTGACCACGGCCATGTCGACGGGCAGCCGCAACGCCCGCCTGGCCTCGCTCTCCGACGGCGGGCGCCCGAGCACGAACCAGATCGCGGTGCGCCGCTGCAGCCACGCCGTCCACGCGGTCCCGGCGAGCAGCGACGCCGCGACGATGAGGGCGGCCGTCAGGCCGAGCACCCACCCGTGGTCGCCGACGTCGCTGGGCAGGCCCTGCAGCACCAGCAGCAGCGCGACCACGCCGGACCCGGCGACGCTGGAGCCGATGCCCAGCCCGGCGAAGCCCAGGCTGGTGCGCAACACCACCCGGAAGTTCCTCACGGCGATCTTGCGCACGGCGTTGATCGTACGGCCGAAAATGCGTGGCCACCCGCGGTGCCCGCTGGTTACCGTGCCGGGCATGGAGCCACTCGGCCAGGACGAGGTCCGGGCCTCGTTCGTCAACTGCACCCGCGGCGAAGCCAAGGGCGTGACGCTGCCCGCCCGGCCCGAAGACATCCCGTGGGACAAGCGGGAATTCCTCGGCTGGCGCGACCCCAAGGCACCGGGGCGCGCCTACCTGGTGCTGCCCTACGGCGGTGAGGTGGTCGGGCTCGCCCTGCGAGCGGCGCCCGCGCCGAAGACCCGCTTGCGCAGCAACATCTGTGGCTTCTGCACCACGACCCACGGGCTCGCGGACATCACGCTGTTCTCCGGCAAGCGCGCCGGGAAGTCCGGGCGCGACGGCAACACCCTGGGCATCTACGCCTGCGGCAACCTCGCCTGCTGCCAGTACGTCCGCGGCGAGCTGAAGTCCGACGTGCCCCAGCCGTTCGAGACGCTCACGGAGGCGGAACGCTCCGCGCGGCTCGTGGAGAAGCTGCACAAGTTCGTGGCGCGGGTGCTGGAGTCCCGTTAGAAGCGGTACCGCACGAGGTGCGCCATCCGCGCCAGCGGCGGGAAGTACTTCAGCGTCCGCAGCTGGAACCGCGTGAACGGCCGGAGGCGGGCCATGACGTCCGGGGTGGACCAGTGCGCCGCGTCCAAAGAGGACTCCAGCGTCAGGCCGTAGCGCTCCAGCTCGTGCGGGTCGTCGACGCCCCAGCGCAGGGTCGCCTTCGCCCGCCGGACGGGGGTGTTGAGCTTCTGCGCCTTGATGCCGAGCTTGCTGAAGACGTCGCAGACGAGCTCGCCGGAGGGGAACTTCGCGACCAGCCGCCGGATCAGCTCGGTGCCGTCCTCCGGGGTCAGGTACATGGTCAGGCCCTCGGCGACGATCAGCGCGGGCCGGTCCGCCGGCACCTGGTCGAGCCAGCCGAAGTCGGTCACCGACGTGCCGATGTTCGTGTGGTTCGGGGCCGGCGCGTAGAGCTTCTCGCGCAGCTCGACGACCTCGGGGTAGTCGACGTCGTACCAGTGGACGGTTTCCGGCGGGGCGAGGCGCTGGAACCGGGTGTCCATGCCGCAGCCGAGGTGCAGCACGACGGCGTCCGGGTGCCGCGCCAGGTATTCGGCGGCCCAGTCGTCGATCGGCTTCGCGCGCAGGACGACGCTCACGGCGCTGTCGCGGGTGATGCCGAGCTTCGCGAAGTCGTAGTCGATCTGCCGGACGGCCTCGTCGGCGGCGTGGTCCCCGAGCACCGGGTTCGGCTCGCGGCTGTCGAGCGCGCGGCCGTAGAGGGTGGCCAGCATGGTGGCCTTTTCCTCGGTGAAGTGCACCTTCTCCATCAGCGCTCCTCGGCGGCGAAGTCGTGGGCGTAGGTCTTGGCGTCGACCAGGTGCTTGAGGGTCAGTTCGCGGGCCGCGGCGGGGTCGGCGCGGCGGACGGCGTCGAGGATGGCCCGGTGGTCGTCGACAGCCTTGCGGATCTGGCCGGGCAGCCGCAACGCCGCCCGCCGCTCCTCGCCGACCAGCGCGAGGACCGACCGCAGCAGCCCGGCGACGTCGTCGTTGCCCGCGTTCTGGGCGATCACCCAGTGGAACTCGGCGTCGATCGCGATGACGCGCAGCATGTCCCCGTCTTCGGCGGCCCGCGCCATCTCGGCGACGTTGTCCTCGAGCCGGCTCACGGTCTTCGCGGTGGCGTGCTCGGCCAGCCGTTCGGCGAGCGTCGGCTCGACGGTCGCGCGCAGGTCGAAGAGCTTTTCGACGAGCTGGTCGTGCTCGGTGAACCAGGTCCGCAGGGGCTGTTCCTGCTGCTCGCGCACGTAGGTCCCGGAGCCGGCGCGGATCTGCACGTAGCCGATGGAGGCGAGGACGCGCAGCGCCTGCCGCAGCGACCCGCGGCTGATGCCGAGCTCCTCGCACAGCACGCGTTCGGCGGGCAGCCGCGACCCCGGCGGCAGGTCGCCGGAGTCGATCCGCGACCGCAGCCGGTCCACGGTCGCGCTCCAGACCTGCTCGGTGTCCACGCCGCCCATCCTCTCAGCTCCGGGAATTGTCGGGGGTGGCTGCCATGATCGCGGGCATGGAGATCTTGGGGGCGTGGGCGCGGGGCTGGGCGGTGTCGCGGGCGGTGCCGGCACCGGTCGAGGAGCCGGACGGGCACCGCCTCGACGTCGGCTTGCCCGGGCACCGCGTGCGTTACCTGCTGCGGTCCCCGGCGACCGTGGCGGCGCGGGCTCGGACGGTGGCGTCGCCGGGCACGTGGCTGAAGACGTGCGGCCCGCGTGCGGCGATTTTGGCGGATCTGACGGCGGAGTGGGAGGCGGGGGAGACGGAGTACCTGATGGAGTTCGACGGGCCGGTGCCCTCGGTAGCGGTGCCGCCCGGGTACGCGGTGGCGGTGACCGGCGACGGCCCGGCGTGGGACGTGGCGGTGTCTCGCGAGGGTGCCCCGGCGGCGTGCGGCCGGGTCGCGGTGGCGGACGGCGTGGCGGTGTTCGACAAGATCGAGACGGAGCCGGCCCACCGGCGGCGTGGACTCGGCCGGGTGGTGATGCACCAGCTGAGCGCCGTGTCCGGGGCCGAGGCGAGTGCGTTGCTGGCGACGGAGGCCGGCCGTGGGTTGTACACCTCGCTCGGCTGGCGGCTGGCGGCCGAAGTGGTGCCGGCGCACGTACCGGAAGGAGCGGCGTGACGGCGAAGTTCAAGGACCTCGCACTGGACGCGACCGACCACCAGGCACTGGCGGACTGGTGGTGCCGCGCGCTGGGCTACGTCCGCCGCGACTCCCTGACCGGGGACACGCGCCCGGCAGACTGGCCGGTCCCGATCGTCGACCCGACCGGGGCGGGCCCGCTGATCTGGCTCAACCCGGTCCCGGAGCCGAAGTCGGTGAAGAACCGCATGCACCTGGACGTCTTCGGCGAGACGGCCGAGCTGCTGGCCCTGGGCGCGACCTTGATCCGGGAGCGGGGAGGTGATGTCGACTGGGACCAGCTGGCCGATCCGGAGGGCAACGAGTTCTGCGTGTTCGCGCCGCGCTGAGTGTCTGACCAGACACATCTGACCCCGTGCGCGTCGCGGGCTCCGGCCTCGATGCTTAGGCTCCGCACGTGAATGCTTCATGACGTGGTGGCACGCGGCGATCATCGTGGTCGCCGGGATCTGGGCCGGCACCATCAACGCCGTCGTCGGGTCGGGGACGCTCGTGACGTTCCCCGTGCTCGTCGCGCTCGGCTATCCGCCGGTGACGGCGACGACGTCGAACGCGATCGGGCTCGCGCCCGGGACGCTCAGCGGGGCGTGGGGGTACCGGCACGAGCTCAAGGGCTACTGGCGGCAGACCGCGAAGTTCGCCGCGGCGTCCTTCCTCGGGGCCATCGGTGGCACGGTCCTGCTGCTCTCGCTGCCGAAGGACGCCTTCGAAGCCGTCGTGCCCGTGCTGGTCGGCCTGGCCGTGATCCTCGTGATCGTGCAGCCGAAAGTCTCCAAGTGGGTGGCGAAGCGCCGCGAAGGCAACGGCGAGGAGCACAAAGCCGGTCCGCTGCTGATGTTCTTCATCTTCCTCATCGGCATCTACGGCGGGTACTTCACCGCCGCGCAGGGCGTGATGCTGATGGCGGTCATGGGGATGCTGCTGTCCGAGCCGCTGCAGAAGCTCAACGGCGTCAAGAACGTGCTCGCCGCCGTCGTCAACGTCGTCGCCGGGGTGATCTACGCGTTCGTCGCGCCGATCAGCTGGGCCGTCGTGCTGTGGCTGGCGGTCGGGTCGACCGCCGGCGGCTTCCTCGGCGCGAAGATCGGCCGGAAGCTGCCGCCGGCGGTGCTGCGCGGCGTGATCGTCGTGATCGGCGTCGCCGCCGTCATCCAGCTGGTGGTCAAGCAGTTCGCGAACTGAACTCCCGGGCCGCGGCGAGGAAGAGGTCGTTCTCCTCGCGGGTCCCGATGGTCACGCGCACGCCGTCGCCGGCGAACGGGCGCACCACGAGCTTGCGGTCGAGCGCGTGCTCGGCGAACGGCACCGCCTGGTCACCCAGCGGCAGCCAGACGAAGTTCGCCTGCGTCTCGGGCACCCGGTAGCCGGCTTCGAGCAGCGCGTCCCGGACCCGTCCGCGCTCGGCGACGATCTCCTGGCAGCGCGCCAGCAGCTCGTCGGCCGCGTCGAGCGACGCCAGCGCCGCGACCTGGGCGAGCATGTTCACCGAGAAGGCGACGTACACCTGGCGGAGCGCGTCCGCGATCGGCTCCGGCGCGACCGCGTACCCGACGCGCAGGCCCGCGAGACCGTACGCCTTCGAGAACGTGCGCAGCACCATGACGTTCGACCGGGTGCGGGTGTACTCGACGCCGTCCGGCACCTCGGGGTCGGTGACGAACTCCTTGTACGCCTCGTCGAGCACGATCAGCACGCGCTCCGGGACGGCGTCCAGGAACCGCTCGAGCTCGGCGCGGCGGATCGCCGTGCCGGTCGGGTTGTTCGGGTTGCAGACGAAGACGACCCGCGTCTTGTCCGTGATCGCCGCCAGCATCGCGTCCAGGTCGAGCTCCTGGCCCTCGGTGATCGGCACCTTCACCGAGACGGCGTTCGCGACCTGCGTGACGATCGGGTACGCCTCGAAGGAGCGCCAGGCGAAGATGACCTCGTCGCCGGGCGCGCACACGGCCTGGATCGTCTGCTGGCACAGCGACACCGAGCCGCAGCCGATCGCGATCCGGGCCACCGGGACGTCCAGGTCGCGGGCCAGCCGCTCGCGCAGCGCCTGGGACCCGGTGTCCGGGTAGCGGTTGATCCCGGCCGCGGCCTCGGCGATCGCCTGCGCGACGCTCGGCAGCGCGCCGCCGGGCACCTCGTTGCTCGCCAGCTTGATCGCGCCTTCGATCGTCCGGCCGGGGACGTATTTCGGCAACGATTCGAGATCGGCACGCGGGGACACGGACGGCATCTTCGGCGCTCCTGGAATTCGACGGGACGACCCGGTCACCGTATCTTTTCCGCCCGCCGCCCCGCGAGTCCCTTCAGACGGTCGGCGGCGTGCTCTCCTGCCACACTGGGTTCCTCCCGTTCACCTCGAAGTGATTGAGTGACGCAATGACGTCGACCAGCACCGTGGACTACCAGCGCACCGACGGCCCCACCCTGCGCCTGACCTTCTCGGAACCCGAGGGGGCGCTACGCGGCGGCTTGGTGGTGCTGCACGAAGCGGACGGCGTCACCGACGGCGTGAAGCTGCTGCTCGCCAGCCTGGCCACGGAGGGGTGGCTGACCGTCACCCCGCACCTGGAGAACGACCGCCTCACCCAGCAGGACCTGCTCGACGCGACCGACCTGACGCTCGCGTGGCTCGTCGAACGCGGCGTCCAGGGTGACCTGCTCGGCGTGATGGGTTTCGACCTGGGCGGGACCGCGGCCCTCGTCGTCGCCTCGCACCGGAAGCTGGGCGCGGCCGTCAGCGTCGGCGGGCAGCAGGCGGCGGAACTGCCCGCGCTGGTCGAGATCGCCGGGAAGCTCACCAGCCCGTGGCTCGGCATGTACGGCGACGCCGGCGACGAGGCGGGTGGCGCCGAGGTCGAGCGCCTCCGCGACGCCGCCGCGTCGGCGAAGGTCGCCACGAACGTCGTCCACTACCCGGGCGCGAACCACCGCTTCGACGCCGACCCGGGTGCGGCCGCGGAGGCCTGGCAGCGCACGCTCAACTGGTTCGACGCGCACCTGCGTTAGGTGTGGGCGGCCGCCACCCGAACCACTCACCGAGTGTCGGTTCCGACCACAGTGACTTCCCGATCCGAGGGATTAGGCTCGGGTCGTGACGCACACCGCCGACGCCCCCGAGGTCCTGTGGCGCCCCGAGCCGGGCCACGTTGCCGACACCAAGATCGAAGCCTTCCGCCAGTGGCTGCGCGCCGAGCGCGACGTCGAGGTGGACGACTACCGCTCGTTGCACGAGTTCTCCGTCGAGCGCGGCCCGGCCTTCTGGGCGGCGGTCGCGGACTTCCTCGGCGTGCGCTGGCACGACCAGCCGGGCGAGGTGCTTTCGGGCGGGATGCCGGACGCCGTCTGGTTCGAGGGCGGCACGCTGAACTACGCCGAGCACGCGCTCACCCCCGGGGTCGCGGGCGCGGCCAAGGGCGACGACGAGACGGCGGTGATCTTCCACCGCGAGGACGGCTTCGCGAGCCAGCTGACGTACGGCGAGCTGCGCGCGCAGGTCGGCGCGGCCCGGGCGGCGTTCCTCGAGCTCGGCGTCGGCAAGGGCGACCGGGTCGTCGCGCTGGCGCCGAACTGCCCGCAGACGCTGGTCGCGTTCCTCGCCGCGGCGAGCATCGGCGCGATCTGGTCGTCGTGCTCGCCGGACTTCGGCGTCCGCGCGGTCGCGGACCGGTTCGTGCAGATCGAGCCGAAGCTGTTCTTCGCCGTCAACGCCTACGCGTACAACGGCCGCCAGTTCGACATCCGGACCACGGTCGCCGACCTGCGGGCGAAGCTGCCGTCGCTGGCCGCGACCGTGCTGGTCGAGTACGTCGGCGAAGGCCGGATGGACGGCACCCTCGACTGGGCCGAGCTGCTCGCGAAGCACCAGGGCGCGCCGCTGCTGTTCGAGCCGGTCGAGTTCGCGCACCCGCTGTGGGTGCTCTACTCCTCGGGCACCACGGGCCTGCCGAAGGGGATCGTGCACGGCCACGGCGGCATCACCCTCGAACACCTCAAGGCCCTCGCGCTGCAGACGGACCTCGGGCCGGGCGACCGGTTCTTCTGGTTCAGCACCACCGGCTGGATGATGTGGAACTTCCTCATCTCCGGCCTGCTGGTCGGCACGACGATCGTGCTCTACGACGGCAGCCCGGGGTACCCGGACCTGAACGCGCTCTGGCACCTGGCCGAGCAGCACCGCGTCACCTACTTCGGCACGTCGGCGCCGTTCATCCAGAGCTGCCTCAAGGCGGGCGTCAAGCCGGCCGAGCGCTACGACCTGACGGCGCTGCGCGCGCTGGGGTCCACCGGCGCGCCGCTGAGCGTCGAAGGCTTCCGGTGGATCGTGGACGAGGTCGGGAAGAAGGTCCAGATCTGCTCGGTCTCCGGCGGCACCGACCTGTGCGCGGCGTTCGTCGCGGCCGCCCCCGACGTCCCGGTCTGGCTCGGCGAGCTGTCCTGCCCGGCGCTGGGCGCCGCGGTCAACGCGTTCGACGAGGCCGGCAACGCCGTCGTCGAGGAGGTCGGCGAGCTCGTCATCACGAAGCCGATGCCGTCGATGCCGGTGTTCTTCTGGAACGACCCGGACGGCTCGCGCCTGCGCGAGGCGTACTTCGAGATGTACCCGGGGCTGTGGCGCCACGGCGACTGGATCCGGATCACGAACCGCGGCTCGGCGGTCATCTACGGCCGCAGCGACTCGACGCTCAACCGCGGCGGCGTCCGGATGGGCACGGCGGAGTTCTACCGGGTCGTCGAAGGCTACGACGAGATCGCGGATTCCCTGGTCGTGGACACCTCGGCGGCCGGGAACGAAGACGGCCAGCTGATCTGCTTCGTGGTGCTCGCCGACGGCGCCGACCTCGAAACCGTCGAGCCCCGGCTGAAGAAGGAGCTCCGCAGCGCTCTGTCACCACGCCATGTACCCGATCGGTTCGTGGTGGTTTCCGAGATTCCTCGTACCTTGAACGGTAAGAAGTGTGAGGTACCGGTGAAGAAGATCCTCGCCGGTGTGGCTCCCGACCGGGCCGTCAGCCGTGACGCGCTGGCCAACCCGGCGGCGCTGACGCCGTTCGTGGAGCTCGCCGGGGGGTAGACGGGGGAAGCATGATCGTCCACAACGGGTTGCACAGGTGGTGACGGGCACACGCGCGCAGACCACCTGGCGGGTGGCGGGAGCCACCACCGTGGGGGTGATCACCTGGGTGACCCGGCTGGCCGGACTGATGACGCTCGTGTCGGTCCTGGTCCCGGCCGGGCGGCGCAACCTGCGCGGGCGCCTGTCGGAGTGGCTGGAGCTGCCGCAGGAGGCCACGGTCGCCGCCGCGACCGTGGCGTTGGTCACGGGCGTGCTGCTGGTGCTGCTGGCCGCGGGCCTGCGGCGGCGCAAGCGCCGGGCCTGGCAGCTGGCGGTCGGCGCGACGGTGCTGCTCACGGTGTCGCACCTCGGGCTGCGGCACGTCTTCGGCGCCGGCCTGGTGTCGGTGCTGCTGCTGGCGGGCCTGATCGCGAGCCGGCGCTACTTCGTCGCGAAGCCGGACCCGGTGGTCGGGCGCTGGCGCGCGGTGCGCGTGTTCCTGCAGCTGGCGCTGGCCGGGTTCGTGATCAACGTCATCCTGCTGTCGGTGGCCTCGCGCGCGGTGCTGGAGCCGATGGGCTTCGCGGACCGGCTGACCGAGTCCGCACTCGCCCTGGTCGGCGCCAGCGGTCCCGCGGTGTTCCACCAGATGTGGCTGGAAGATCTGACCGCCGCCGTCGGCCTGCTCTTCGGCCTGGCCGCGGTCCTGGTCTCGGCGTACTTCCTGCTGCGCTCGGCCGAGCCGGCGCCGAGGCTGAGCGACGAGGAGGTCGCCCGCCTGCGCAAGCTGCTGGACGAGCACGGCGAGCGGGACTCCCTCGGCTACTTCGCGCTGCGGCGCGACAAGTTCGCGGTGTTCTCCCGCACCGGCAAGGCCGCGGTCACGTACCGCGTGATCGCGGGCGTGGCGCTGTGCTCGGCGGACCCGCTGGGCGACCACGAGGCCTGGCCCGGCGCGATCGAGGAGTACCTGGAGGTCTGCCGCCGCAACGGCTGGGTCCCGGCCGCGATGGGCGTGTCGGAGCTGGGCGCGACGGTCTGGGCCCGCTTCGGCCTGGAGGTGTTGGAGATCGGCGACGAGGCGGTCGTCGACGTCGACGGCTTCACGCTGGACGGCCGCACCATGCGCGGCGTCCGCCAAGCCGCGGCCCGCACGAAGCGCGCGGGCTACAAGGTCCTGGTCCGGCGCGCCGAAGACCTGCGCTTCGGCGAACTGGACGAGCTGGCGACCCTCGCCGCGAACTGGCGCGGCACGGACACCGAGCGCGGCTTCTCGATGGCGCTGGGCCGCATGGGCGACCCGACCTCGGTCCTGGTGACGGCCGAACAGGGCGGCCGCGTCCGCGGCGTCCTCCAGTTCGTCCCGTGGGGCGCGACGGGCCTGTCGCTGGACGTCATGCGCCGCGACCGCGCGGCCGACAACGGCGTCAACGAGCTGATGATCTCGGAACTCCTGCTGGCCGCCGGCCGCCACGGCATTTCCCAGGTGTCCCTGAACTTCGCGGCGTTCCGCGCCCTGATGGAACAGGGCCAGCGCATCGGCGCGGGCCCGGTCGCGAAGACGGCGGCGAAGGTCCTGCACTTCTTCTCGCGCTGGATCCAGATCGAAACGCTGTACCGCTTCAACGCGAAGTTCCAGCCCCGCTGGGTCCCGAGGTACCTGGTCTACCCGGGGGTCCGCGAACTGCCCCGCGTCGGCATCGCGACATTCGAGGCGGAAGGCCTCGGCGGACGCTCTCCGCGCCTGCTCAGGCTGCTGCGTCGCGCCTGAGGGGGGTGCCTTTCCGGGGTGATCGGGGGGTGTGTAACCTATCTGAGCAGTGGTCGTTGGGCCCAGGAGGCTTCGCCTAGTCTGGTCTATGGCGCCGCACTGCTAATGCGGTTGGGGGTAACCCCCCCTCCCGGGTTCAAATCCCGGAGCCTCCGCTGGTACCCGGTTCGCCGGGTGCTAGGTTAGAGAACAACTGAACACGCGCCCGTAGCTCAGCTGGATAGAGCATCTGACTACGGATCAGAAGGTCAGGGGTTCGAATCCCTTCGGGCGCACGTCTGGTTGAGACAGCAATACAAGGAACCCCCTGGAAACAGGGGGTTCCTTGCTGTTTCGCCCCTGTCCGTGGTGCCGGCCGTAGTCAGCCGGTTGCCGGTTTATTGCCAGTTTTCCCGAGGGGCAGCGACCCGAGCGCGTCGGCGCTGGCGCGGGACTTCTGGCCTCGGCCCATGTAGACGTCCTGGGTCATCGACGGGTGCGCGTGCCCGAGGATGTCGGCGATCTGGCGGGCGGTGAGGCCGGCTTCGTCGAGGATCGTGGCGAGCGTCTTGCGCAGTGTCTTGAAGGTCACCCACTCGTACCCGGCCCGCCGGCGGAACGGCAGCCACACCCGGTTGGTCAGGTTCTGGAAGTTCAGGTACCCGCCCCGGCTGTTGCAGTGGATCGGCCCAGTGGGGTTGATCACCCCGAGCCGGTCGCGCCGGTCCACCAGCATCGCGACGTACCAGTCCGGCAGAGGGATGCCGCGTTCGGCGTTCTCGGTCTTTCCTCCGTTCTTGATGGTGCCCTTGCCGCGGGCCTGGATGAGCCCGCCACTCACCTGAAGCTCCTTGGCCTTCTCGTCGAAGTCGGGCCAGTCGGCCCCGAGCAGCTCACCCCGCCGTTCGCCGGTGGCCAGGAAGCCGCGGACCAGGTCCGGCAGGTCGGCCGCGATCGCCTCCTCGTCGGTGTCGAGCTTGCCCAGGAAGTCGAACAGCTCCTCGGTGGTCAACGCGCGCGGCTTGGCCTTCTTCGTCTTCGCCCGGCGTTCGAGCAGCGGGGCGACCTCCCTGACCGGGTTGACCTTGATCAGCCCCTCGTTGATCGCGAAGGTGACGACGTTGCCGATCACGGCCCGGACCTGACGCGCCAGGCTCAGGCTGTGTGCCTTGAGCTTGGCCTGGCACAGGCGGTTGATCACCGGCGTCTCCACCTCGATCAGTTCGAGTTTTGCCAGGGCCGGCAGCACGTGGTTCTTGAGGTTGTACGAGTGGTTGTCCACCGAGGTGAACGAGAAGACGCCCATCTCAGCGTCCTTGCGGTACTCCGCCAGCCACGCGGCAGCGACGTCCTCGAACAGGCTGTGCGCGGTCAGCTCGGCACCGGCCGTGCTTTTCACCTTCGCCTTGACCGCCTCACGTACGGCGTCCCGGGCCACTTCCTTCGTTCGACCGCGCCGGCGGATGTCGTAGTAGGTCCCGTCGTGGTCGCGGTACTGACACCGGGCCCCCCACACCGAGCCGATCTTCTTGACGCTGATTTCGCCCGCGGTGCCGAGCGGGAGCCGGTGCCGGCCCATCAGGCGGTGCCCTGGGCTTCGATCCAGGCGTCGACGTCCTCGGGGCGGTAGCGGACGTACTTGCCGATGCGGCGGCCGGCGGGGCCGTAGCCCTTGGTGCGCCACTTGTACAGGGTGTTGACGGGGACTCCGAGGTGGTCGGATACGTCCTCAATGGACATCAGTCGAGCGCTCATTGCTGTACCTCCGTGGTGAGTTTTTCTTTGCGTTGCTGACGTTTTCCTTCGTAGATGGCTTCGGCGATCTCGCGTTCTTCGTGGTGGCGGTAGCCGTTGCCGGTGTAGGCCCAGTGGTTGACCACGATCACCGCGTCGGGGTGGGTGCCGGCGGCTTCGAGGGTGGCCAGGTGCTGGTGGGTGCGGCGGTCCCCGCGGATGGCGGTGAAGGTGATCGAGTAGCGCTGTGATTTGGTGAGGAAGTGGCCGCGGAACCCGAGCATGTGCGCCCATTTCCGCAGGTAGCCAAGGCCCTCGTTGGCTCCGAGGTCCCACGCAGTGGTGATCATCCGTCGGTGATGCGGGTGCACGTCCAGGGCGGCAATGGCGAGTTCGGAGCGGACCGGGCGGTCGGGGACTTCGCTGGTGGACGTGCCCTTGGTGGCGTACTTGGCGATGTAGCCCGCGAGCGCGCGGTCGGAGATCTCGCCGTCCTCTTCAACCGCGGCCGCGTGCGCAGGCCGGATGGGGCGGACGTCGACTTGCTCGCCCCAGGTGAAGGCGTGCTCGGTGGTGGCGCCGTCGATGGTCAGGGTCTTGGTGACGCGGGTATGCGCGGCGGCGGCCCGCACGGCGTGCTCCAGGATCCGGTTGTCGGCCCAAGCGGGTGCGGGGTCGTGGGGGCCTTCGGGGCCGTCCAGGCGGAGGACGGCGTGGAAGTGGATGAGGCCGCGGCGCTGGTATTCGGTGACCTTGGCGTAGGACAGGCGAGCGAGGGCGGGGAAGTCCTTGGCGCGGTAGCCGGCGGCCGTGGCGATCTCGCGGCGCAGGCGGACGGTGAAGGCGTGCCAGAGGTCCCCGGCGTGGCCCTGCCACAGCACGGCACCGCGGTAGTCGTAGGTCTCGGGGTTCAGGGCGGTGCCGACGCGGGTGTCTGCCTCGTGATGGTGCTCCCCGCACGCGCACGGAATCCGGCGCCCGGTGCGGGTGGTGCGGCGGGAGTGGACGGGGCCGAAGCTGGGGGCGGTGAGGGTGACGAACAGGCGGGGCTTGTCGGCGACGTCCTCGGGGATGTTTTTGCCGCCGGTCATGCCGGCGCGGATCAGGTGGAAGGCGTCGGCGGCGTAGCGGTCGGAGCAGGCGGGGCAGACGGTTTCGCGGCGGTTGCCGCACGGGGCGTAGACCACCCCGGCGGTGCGGTCGAGGATGCGGCCGGTGACGCGGTCGGTGATGGTGCGGTGTCCGGTGAGGTGGACGGGTTGGAGGCATCCGCCGGTGGCTTCGGCGCGGGCGCGGATGGCGCGGATGTCGGGGCGGGCGAGGTGGGTGGTGATGCGGGTAGCCAGTGAGGACCCGTCGTGCTCGGTGATCATGCTGGCCTCCATTCGTGCGGGCACCACGAGGCCGGGCCACTCCGGTGCAGCTGGTGGGGGTGGCCCGGCGAAGGTGCGGACTACGGTGGTGTCAGCGCCGACGGCGCCGAAGCAGCCACTTGATGAACTTCTTGCCCGCTTGGACCATGAGGTCCGCGACGAGGGCGAGGGGAAGATCGGTGATGATCAGGTGGGCCAGGAAATGAGGCACGAGAGTTCTCCCGGGGTTGATGCTCACCGGTCGAGGCCGGGTTCATCAATTGCGGGTCTTCTCGCGTGGCCCTGAACAGGATGATCAACTGGGCCGGGTCGTGAGCGGGTGGTGGTTGACCGTCGTGTTCAGCTCATCGACCAGGGCGGTGAGCATCGGATCGGGCAGGTTGACCTTGGTGGCGAGGTCGTCGGCGGTGACCGGGCGGCCGGCGGCGTGGGCGTCGGCGGTGGTGGCGGTCACGGTGTTACGGATGCCAGCGGGGAGCTTGGTGAGCACCTTGCCGGGCGTGGTGCTGGTCGCCGGGGCCGGTCGGTCGACCCCGCCGGGAGTGGCGGCGGCCGGCGGGGTGGTGGTGAGGGCGTGTTCGCGGGCTTGGGTGCAGCGTTGCTGGATGATCGGCATGACTTCGGCGAGCAGGAACACCACGAGCGGGATGACGACGTGGAAGAACACGCTGCCCTGGGAGATGCCGCCGGTGGTGGGGGTGACGGCGGCCCAGACGTTCGCGGCGAAGGTGGCGGCGAGCAGGAGCCGCTTGAGGTGCTTGACGGGCTTGTCGTTGACCGGGATGCCGGCGGCGAGCATGGCGGATTCCCAGCGGAGCAGGTTGACGAGGATGCCGGCGAGGGCGGGTTCGGCGAGCCAGGCGCCCCACCACACGGGGTCGGTGGTGGGCAGGTGGCCGGCGAGGAAGTCGTGGACGCCGGTGGTGGTGAACCCGAGCCCGATCACGAGGAAGAACCACATGGTGCGGGTGATCGAGGTGCGGAAGCGGTCCGCGGTGACCGCCCCGAGCAGCGGGTCGGCGGCGAGCCGGTGGACGTCGTGGGCTTCGGCGAGCTGGGTGGTGAGGGTGCGGACCCGGCGTGAGACCGGGCGGCCGGTGTCGTCGCGCGGGGCGGGCTTGCGGAACACGTCAGGCACCTCCTTCCAGGGTGTCCGGGTGGGTGGGTGGTCAGCGGCCGCCGTCGCGGAAGCGTCGGCCGTCGCGGCGGAAAAGCTCCATGTAGTACTCGAACCATCGGGCGATTTCGTCGGCTCGTTCGGCGAGCTCGGGGTGCTCGAACCACGTCTCGCCGTCGCGCTTGGCCCGTTCCTGGCGGCGGATGTCGAAGTACTCGTTGACCAGGGGACGGGCGTTCGTGGTCAGTTCGGCGAAGTCCAGTTCGGTCACGGTTGCTCCCTTCGGGACGTTGGGCAGCTTGTCCGGGTCCACGACGAACACTTTGTTGGCATCGGGGATCGCGTCGATCAGGTCACCGAGCCCCAGTCGGCGGGGACGGCCGGGCGGGAGCGGGGCGACCGGCAGGTGATCGGTCCCGATCAGGGCGGCTTGTTCGGCGGCCCAGGCGTCCATGGCGGCTTCGTCGCCGTGGAAGTCCGGCGGGGCGGGTATCCGGTTGAGCTGGGGATGCTGTTCGAGCAGCCAGGCCCGGCATTCCGGGCCGAGGGTGAGCGCGGACATGCCGGCACCGCCGATCTGGTCGACGTCGCGGCCGACGATGTGGGCGAGGATCGTGCGGTACTGCAGGGCCCCGGAGGGCAGGCGGTGGGTGACGGCGAGGATCGAGTAGAGGTCGAAGTCTTTGGCGGGGCTCACGGGTCCTCCGTTCGAGACCGTGGGGTGGTCAGGCCGCGGTCGGGGCGGCCGTGGCGGTGGTGAGGTGGGCGAGCAGGGCCGTGCCGATGTGGCGGGTGTAGGCGGGTGGGATGGCTTCGGCGATCTCGCGGCGGACGTCGGTGTGGTGGATGCCCATGGCGTTCTGCCAGTCGGTGACCGAGCCCTTGCCGCCGCCGTCGCCGTAGACCGCGACCATGTCCCCGTCGTGGCGGACGCCGTGGCGCCAGCCGGCCACCCGGTGCCCGCGGTGGGTGGGATGCGGGGGCTGGTCGACGGTCAGGCCGTCGATCTCGAAGTAGCGGTGCCGGAACACCCGCAGGTCGAAGGAGAGCCCGCAGAGGGTGAGGTCGCGGCGGAGCTTCGAGCCCTGGACGTTCTCCATCACCGTCGGAACGCCGGTGCGGGCCCGCAGGCGGGCGAGCACGGCCCGTGCGAGCGGGATGAGGTCGATGTGGGTGTCGGTCCAGCCGGCGCGGCGGCGGTTGCCCGCGGTGAGTGCGCAGGCGTTCTGGCACGGTGGGGAGATGTGCACGGCGTCGAACTCGTGGCCGTGGGCGTCGATGAACTCGATCGCGTCGCCCCGGTGGAACTCGTACGGGTAGTTCGGCTGTGGCGCGATGTCCACGCCGACAACCTCGAACCCGGCATCGTGGTAGCCCTTCGCCGCGCCACCGGAGCAGCAACAGGCGTCGAGGATTCGCATGCGTCGCATGGATTTCTCCCTTCTCGGTGTGGTGTGGAGAGGACACGCGGGGCGCGTGTGGCACGGCGGAGAACTCGGCCGGCGGAGCGTCACGAGGACTCCGGACATGCCGGAAGGGCTACTTCGTCAGGGCGAGGTCGTGGGCCTGTCCGGCGACCCGGCGCATTTCGGCGGCTTCCTCTTCGTGGATGCGGGCCATCTGGCCGGCCACGTCGGACAGTCGGAGCAGGGTATCCCGGTCTTTACCGCCCGTCGGCAAGATCACCGATCGGTTCGCGTCGTCGTACTCCTCCTGGAGTTTCACGAGCTTGTCGAGGTTGGACTTCGGGCTCATGGCCGTGTCCCTTCCGGTCCGGTCTGGATGTAACGGGCGTGGGCGTCGAGGGCGGCGGCGAGGTAGCGGGCGAAGGCCGGCGGCATGGAGATCTCCCAGGACTGGAGACCGCGGCCGGGGATGGTGCGGGTGACCCGGAGCAGAACGTCGGTGGCGGTGCCGGACACCGCGGTGTTGTCCACGGTGGCCCGGCAAAACCGCACCCCGTCCAGAGACCCGAGCGGGTAGATCCCGAGCCCGTCTTCGAGCGTGGACACTGCGGCGTGCCACACGTCGGCATCCGGGGGCGGGATCGGTGTGGGAGTGTCCATGCTGGTCACTCGTCGCGCCCGTAGCGGATGTACTGGTAGGAGTAGCCACCGTCCCCGCGACGGAAGGCGGCCCACTCGCGCCAGAGGGCGGCGGTGAGTCCGAAGTAGACCAGCGCGATGACGATGGTGACGACGGTCCGCCAGCCCGGGGAGTGCACGAGGATGCCGGTGAAGATGGCGGCGAGCACGGCTACACCGGTGATCTTGAGCCAGGTGCCGAGGAACTTGAGTGTGATCATTTCGTTCGTCCTTTCAGGACTCGGATGCCAGCAATAAGAGGAGCAGTAAGCAGAGTGATTGCCGCCATTACTACGAAGAGCAGCAGTTCGAGCAGCGCAGGAAGAATCAAGCGAAGGACAGCGGCGAGCACTATCACCAGAATCAAGGTGATCATTTCGTATGTCCTTTGCGGAGTTCGAGGGCGAGCCGGTACAGCTCGTCCGGGGTGACGGATTCGCGGGCGCCGGCGGCGAGGGCGACGTGCCGGCGGGCGACGCGGTAGGGGAAGGAGCTGTAGACGAGGAAACGGACGCCGGACGGGCCGCGGCCGGTGAGGGTGATGTGCAGTTCTCCGCCGGGGGTGTGCCACCAGTCGCCGTTGATGCCGGTGAGCCGGTGCGTCCACACCAGCAGCGTCCCGAGCACGGTGACCGGGGTGGCCTGGCGGACGTCCGGCTGGATCTCGACCGCGTGGGAGCCGGGGTTGAGGGCGAGGTAGCAGGGTTCCGGGGCGGGGGTGTCGCGGACGTAGGTGACGGCGACGGCGGCGAGCTTGGCTACCCCGGTCAGCGGAACGAGCGCAGCAGTCATGGCGAGGTCCTTTCCGGACTTGGGTTAGGCGGAGACGGCGTAGAGGGCCGGGCCGTCGTTGTCGTCGGGGTGGTGCGGGGTGCACAGGCGCACGAGTTCGTCGATGTCCTCGTCGTCGCTGTAGCCGGCGCGGACCCGAACAGGCTGGCGGGACTTCTCCGAGGTGCGATAGCCGATGCCCTCGCACCCGGTCTCGGGGATCTCGTCAGCGAGACCGCCGCGTTCGCGGGCGGCTTCCCCGAGCACCATGTCGACGTAGGCGGCGGACCCGATGCGCAGGCAGAACCGGCGGGTGAACAGGTCCCGGACCGGCACGATGTCCTTGGTGGGTTCCTGCACGAACGCCATCACCGCGCTGCCTGCGGCGCGGCCCTGGGTGAGGATCTCGGCGAGGACCTTGTTGACGGCCATGAGGGTGGCGCGGCGGCCCCCGAGGGCGGTGAGCATGGCGAGTTCGTCGATCACGAGCACGTCGAACGGGGTCTCGGCCGACGGGGTGAACTTGCGCTTGCCCTGCGAGCGCAGCAGTTCCTGCCGAGCCTTCATCGCGTCGCGGAACTCGTACAGCACCCCGAGCATCGCGTCGATGTCCTCGGGCCCGTCGCCGTCCGGGTCGTACTCGACGTCCTCGTCGGCGGAGGTGGCGTAGCGGTAGAACAGCGGCTTGCCGCGCTCGGTTTCCATGCCGCCTTTGGGGTCGATCACCGACAGGCGCACGACACCCTCGCGGATGGCCGGTCCCATCGCCCGCAGCGGGTTCCATAGCAGCGACCCCTTGCCGGATCCGGTGGCGCCGGCGATCAGCCAGTGCTGCCCGAGCAGGGGTTCGGTCCAGATTCGGCCGTACTCGTCGTCCCCGAGTTCGATCGCGGTCAGGTCCACGTCGTCCACGTCGCCGGGGATCTCTGCGGGGGCGACGACGTCGGTGAACGGGTTGCCGTGCACCAGGGTGATCGTCAGGACGCGGGGCTTGGTCTTCTCGATCGCGATGACGTCGGCCCCGAGTGCGGACGCGAGTTCCTCTTGGGCGTTGCGGAAGGTGGTCAGGGACTGGCCCTTGCGGATCACCACCCGCAGGACGTCGATCGACGGGGTCGGGGATTCGACCTTGGCCAGCCGGGGCACCAGCAGTTCGCCGGTGCGGCGGTCCTGGACGGTCAGGCCGCAGTGATCCAGCGAGTCACGCCAGGAGCGGCCGATGTAGCGGGTCCAGCGGCGGCGGAACGCACGCATCCGGGGCGAGGCGATCCGGGTGAAGGAGTCGGGGTGGGCGCGGTACCAGCCGGCCCCGGCGGCGAGCAGTCCGCCGGCGATGCTCCCGGTGGTGACCGGTCCCAGCTCGACCAGGCTCGTGCCGATCGCGGCGGGGGTGGCCAGAGCGCCGGGGTGGCGGGCCAGCCACAGCGCGAGGCGGGCTTCGGCCCGGCTCTTGTGCGCCCCCGGGCGGGTCGTCGGGTTTTTGTTCTTGCGTGCCATGGGGTGATCTCCGTGGTTCGGGGACGCCCCGGGCCGTGACCCTGCATTGGACGGCGGGGCCACGGCCCAACGACGTCCAGGTGCGGTGTCACTCGGTGTTCAGGTGCTGGTGGTCCGGCCGGTCAGCGGCGGCGGCCCTTCGGCCGGCGGCGGCCGGTGTCGAACAGCGGGCGGGCGGCCTCCACGGTGGTGATCACGGTGGCGACCTTGCGGGTGACCTCGGTGTACTGCTTGCCGAAGCCCCCGAGCCGGTTCGGCAGGGCGGTCATGGCCTCGCGCAGCTTCTTCATGGCCTTGTCCAGTTCGGTGATCTTCGCGTCGATCTGGTGGGTGCTCACGGGTTCCTCCTCGCAGATGGTCGGACGTTGGGGTGGCGGTGCGTCAGGGCAGCCAGGAGCGGGAGATCAGCACGTCCTTGCGCTTGGTGGCCGCGGTGCGCAGTTCGTCCAGCGCGCCGGAGGCGGCGGTGACCGCGGACTTGACCTCGGTCTTGCTCGGGACCTGCCAGCCCTCGAACCGCTCCCCGGTGCTCTTGCCCTCGTTGAGCGCGCGGGCGAGTTTGCTGATCTCGTCGAACTTCACGCGGACCTGGTCCAGGGCGAACTCGAACTCCGTGAACTTGGCCTTGTTGTGGTTGTTGATCGTCTGGGACGTCATCAGCTCACCTTTCGCTGCTGGTGGGGGGTGATCGGGCGGCCCGCGAGGGCGCGCCACTTGCGGGCCTTCTCCTTCGTCGCCCGGGGCACGAGGACCGAGTTGCCGGGGCCGGCGTGCCCGTGGCAGGTGTAGATGTGGGTTCCTCCCTTCGTCAGCCACTTCGAGTCCAGGAGCTGGTGGACCGCGTCGGTTTCGTCGGCGGGGGCGGCCTCGATCGTGGCGTTGGCGACGATCCGGTAGACCCGTTCCGCGGGGCCGACGAGGGCGTAGCCGGTGTTCTCGGCAACCTGGAGCACCTTTTCGATCAAGTTCATGTCGTTCACCGGCGGCCGGCCGGTCTCGACCGGGACGGTGGCGGTCGGCTCGTTGCCGAACAGGTCCAGCGGTTCCGCGGCGGTCACCGTGTGCCCCGGACGCGCAGGACGGCGACCAGGCCGAGCAGCAGTGCCGCGGCCGCGGCGGCCGGGGCCGCGAGGGCGAGGCAGCCGACGAGGACCAGCCACAGCGGGTAGAAGGTCAGGGTGGCGAAATTCGACATTCGGAACTCCTCACATTTGCCACTGGGCGCCGCAGACGCGGCAGGTCGCGATACGAGTAGGGGAGAGCCAGAAGTTTGCTGAGCAGACGTGGTTGCCCATTACTTTCGCCGCTTCGGGCCGTGCGGGTCGTAGGAGGAAAGACCGTCGATCCGGAGAACGTTCATGCTGATCACTCCTTCGAGCTGGGTGGCGGGTCGCGCCCGCCGGAGAGGGTGTTGGTGCTGGTCACTCGGCCAGGTGGAACCACGGCCAGGCGCTGAGCTGGGCCGCGTAGAACTCGTCCTCGTCCATGGATGTGCCTCGATTCGTCTGGGACGGATATGCCCGGCGACTTCCGGCGAAATGGGGCCGGAAATCACCGTCGCGTAGCCGTGACAGGCGTGATTTGGGCATAGTTGGGCTCACTATGTATTTGTCAATGAACAAGGAATTGCGTGCCCGAACGGGCGGAAAGTCGTGGTGCTAGCGGGTGGTGATCAGAGGACCGGCTTCATGCCGGCCGCGCCCCAGGCGACACCCGAGACGGTCTCGCCCCGCTCGTTCTTGAACGAGTACGGCGTCACCCGCGGGTCGATCAGCTCCACCCGGGTCATCTCGTCCTCCGAGAAGCCCTCGCCCGGGTCGGAGTCCAGCGTCACGCGGATCTCCTCACCCTTCTGGCCCTTGGCCTTCACCATCAGCGCCACCGTGTACTTCGTGACGCCGTCCCGGTCGGTCACCACGGTGTCGACGCCGTTCTCCTTGCGCGTCTTCATCTCCGGGTTCTCCGAGACGGTGAGGCGGTAGCCCGACAGGTTCACCGGGATGTTCTTCATGTCGACCTCCGTTGGTTGGCGTTGCCTTGCATCGACCAACGTATACGCAGCTACGTATACGCACAAGTCTTGCGTATACGTAAGCCGCTGATTCACTCATTCGGTCTAGTGATCGCCGGGCTGACCTGCGAAAATGCGGTCAGCGACGATGAGGGTCGCTGGACGACGCGCGAGCCCGACGCCTCGACCGCAGAAGAGTGCAGCCGTCGCCTCGCTTGCGTATACGAAGTTGGGTATACTTTATGTGACCAGGAGCGCTGTCGAGTCCGAGGAAGGGATCATGGCTGTGGCCGAGCCGGCATACGTCGTCATCGCAGGTGAGTACGCGCGTCGCATTCGGACGGGAGAACTTCCGGCCGGCGCCCAGTTGCCGAGCTATGCGGAGATCGCTGAGCAAAACGGTGTTTCGGACATAGTCGTCCGGAAGGCGGTCGAACTCCTACAGAATCAGGGGCTCGTTCGCTCTGTGCGTCGCCGTGGCGTTTTCGTCGCTAGTCGGACGAACTTGGTGCGGATCTCGCCTGAGCGACAAATGCAGGACCCGGAGACCACATTCGGGAACGAATCCGAGCAAGATGTCCGGGTCGAACGCGATTTCGAGCAGGTTGCGGCGCCTGTCGAGACGGCCGAAATTCTCGGATTGGAACCAGGTCGAGAAGTTTCACGGATCGTTACCCGCGCCTCCGAAGGTGGACGCCCCATCTCAATCTCTGACACCTACCAGCCTGTAGGTGTCGAGGGAATATCGACGGCAAAAGTTCTTGAAGAGACGATCGCAGACCGAATTCCGTCGGCTGACCATGCAGAGTGGTTGCGAGTGAACTCGGGCGAACTGGTCAAGTCGGTTCACCAACGCTTCATTGACGCTGACGGGGGAGTCGTCATGGTTTCGGATGTCTCATACCCGCGCGACCGCTACGAAGCGTTCGTGTTTCGAATGACTCTGGACTAATAGTGAACGCAGAGTGCGATCGAGGGTGGCACCAGTGCTACCCTCGGTTGTACCTAGGACCTTACCCAATGCTGTGCGACATCCTTCAAGTTCCACCACGAAACAAATTTTGGATCTTGGGACGCGAGCGTCCATCGCTTTGACAGTATTTCAAAGAACTGGTCATCGCCAGTCTTCCCGCCTCGTGGTTCGCCGACAAAGATAACCTCGGCACCTCCGGATTTCTCAAAGTCTATGAGGCACTCAGAAGCCATCTTATTTCCCCATCCCGGCGGCCAGCAAAGGAAAAGAGCTTTATCTTTAATATCCTCTTTTCGGCGGGCAAAGTCTTCCAGGCTTCCGACGTCGTACCATGCGTCTCGCTGTCCGCGGGTAGCCGGGAATGAAGGGTTCTGAGCGGCGCCCGGAGGGTCGACGTCGTACGCCTCCACCGCTAGGCCTTGTCGAGCGAGCTGCGCAGCCCAGTATCCCCTGCCGGCGCCTAGCTCGATCAACGGACGCCCGGACGTGGCCGCAGCTACCCATCGGAGGGTCTCAGGCGAGGGAAGCGCGTATGCGTAGGCGGCCTGCAAGATCATCGCCGCATAACCGAGCCGGCTGCTGCCCTCTGCTCGACCACCATTGACGACTCGGCGCCCTTCGCTCTCGAACACGAAGGGTTCGACGATGTCCCAGTACGGGTTCGTACTGATGGACGCGTCAACAGTCATGTAGTGGACGAATCGAAGATCGAAAGCCGCATCCATCCGCTGGTCACCCGTACCCTGCAGGCGAGGTGCCGCGTCGAGGTAGTCGGCCACCTTCGGGTACTCGGAGCGAAGCCGTTGCTCATCATCGAGCAGGGTTGCTAGCTCGTCGCGTCGCTCAGTCGTCAGCTCCAGTCCGCTCACCCTTCCGATCTTGGTGATCGCCCTGCCGGCCTGCAAGCCCGGGCGCGGCTGAACCTGCGTGTTCAGAGTTTCCTTACTTGTTCAAGGCGGCCCCTCCGGGGCCGCTGAGCACTGTGTTTGACCCGCGGGCAAGCCCCGCCGGGGCGTGCGGGCTGGCGCCCGGTCCCCGGCGGTCGCCCGCGGAAGAGCAGCCCAGCGACCACCCGCCGGCGGGGCCGCGAACGTCACGTCGAACAAAAGATGTCCTCGCCGGACGGGCAGGTCTCCGAGATGGCGAGATGGGAGCCACTGGTTGCGTCCGTGAGCGGCCTGTCGCCACCTCGTCGACCTCCCGGAGGGCTATCGCACCGTGTCAAGGGGGCGACTCTCAGCGGCAGGCTCAGCTAGGCGGAAGGTGCCCCCTTGACACGGTGCGATAAGGGCTTTGCCAGGTCGACGAGATGGCGAAGAGGCCCCCCACTTGTAGTGAGTCACTCAAGGGAGTCCAGCACCTCGTTCAGCTTGGCGGCCTTATCGCTAGCTTCCAGGTAATCGGCATACTGCTCCTGCGCGTTGTGAATCATCGCGTCATAGTAGACAATACGACCGTTGCACACCCGAAGCTGCGAGTCGATGTATTCCTGCTCGCTTCGTAGGCCGCGCTTCTTTGCGGTTGGCTTGACGCCGAGCACAAAGACAACTTCAATGTCTCCGCTCGGTCGTTGCTGCTGGTCCAATACATCTCGAAGCGTAACCGCATACTTGGCGCCTTGTTCGACAAGTTCATCGATATCAAGCTTACGCTTGTACTTTTTCAGCTCAACAATGATGTGCTTGCCGCCGGCTGTCGCATAACGGATGTCCATACGACCAGTGCGTACCTGCTCGTCGTCGTCAACGGAGAAGAGGTCCGGCCCGAGCCTTCGAAGGTCTTCCTCCATGGTCTTGCTTCCTGACGCGCGTTCCCACGACGCATCCAAAAGCCAGAGGTGATCGAACAAATGTCCCTGAAGAACCTTCTCCTTCTCGTCTGCGTCAGTCAAATCGCGAAAGCTTGAGATCGCTTCAAGTCGGGACTTAAGGATGTCAATGTAGAGGGCGGATTCGTAAGAATCTTGCTCCGCGAGTACTGGCAGGAGGTCTTCGGCTTTCATGCTGGTCAGATTCTGGAGTTCGTCGACTTTTTCGCGCAACCCAACTCTTTCGAAAGCGAGGATCCCGGAGCGGAACATGTTATTGCGCGCTTTTGCGGCAGAGGTCCCTTCGAATTCCAGGGATGCAATGGTCCCGATCATTTTCTCGGCGGATTCACGCTGCCAATAGGGACGACTGTCAACCCACTCGCGTAGCTTCGGGTACTTCTCTAGAGCATCTTGAACTTGCTTCTTGGGCCGAGCTTCAGTCCACTGCTCGGAGGCCTCAAGGAAAGCACTGCGAAGGAATCGCTGAAGTTGTAGAACACGGGGATCGTCCTCAATTAGGCGCTGACGATCGCTTGTTGCGATATCTTCACGATCGTCCAAGTCCAAGAAGTCGGCCTCGATTTGGCCCGTCACATAGTTGCCGAAGAGTCGGCTGAAGTCCAGTTTCTCGATTATGCCCTCCTGGATGGGGCGCTTTCGAGCTAGAACAATAATGTTCTTCAGTGAGCCGGCCTCGTCGTCGTCGGTGAGTTCCGCCGGCGTCCTCGCCGTGCCGATCCATCCGGTGACTTTCCAGCCGAAATCATGATCGACGATATTGTTTGGCAAGACAAACCGCTGCGTATCGGCAGGAAGGGCCGACTTCGGAAGCGTCTTTTTGCCAAACTCCCAGATGAATTCTAGACGCTTAAGCTCTTGGCGGTCCTGATAGGTAACGCGAGAATTGTTGATAAAGATAGCGAAGCCCCCGTCCTCGGGCTTCCTTTCGTCCAAGACGTCAAACCGACGCGCAATCCGCTTGCGCAGAGCCGAAGCCGTCAATGCGGCCCTACTCTTCTTGAGGTCCTCCAGGACGAGAGTAGTTCCCTCTTGTGCGTACTCGCTGGGAACAGCAACTTCATCTGGGTGATAGGTACGACCGGCCTCGATCGCTTCTTTTAGGAGATTCGCGTCGATACGTAGGCCGGATGCCGTGCCCCCAAAGACCGAGAATACATACACCGTGTCTGCAATGGAGAAAACCGAAAGTTTGCCAATGCCTTTGCGGCCCATGTACGGACGAGCAAAAACCGGGGACGCGGTGCCCTCCGCATTACGCTTCCTGTAGCCGACTTTAAGGAAGCGATCGTTGAGGTTATCGGGAGACATGCCACGTCCGTCATCATGGATGACCACCGACTCGTCGCCCTGCCATGTGATTTCGATCTTGTTAGCGTCTGCATCCCATGCGTTTGCCACAAGCTCGGAAAGCACCGCGGCGGCATTGCTGTAAAGGTTGATGCCCAGTGACTCAAGGACGGACATATCAACCGTCATCGAATACTTCGGCTGCCCCTTAGTCATCGAACCCTCCCGCCCTCGTACGTTCAGGCGAGTCTACCTTCTTGTGGCCGCTTTCACAATTTCTTGTCCGAAGGCCCGTGCGAGCGGCGGTGGAACAGCATTGCCGATGAGGCGGCCGATGTGCACAAATTCCACCGGTTCCCCCTTGGGGACAAACTTATAGCCGCGCGGAAAACCTTGAAGCATCGCAGCTTCCCGCAAGGTGATCGAGCGATCCTGTTCCGGATGGCCGAAGCGTCCAGTGCCGAAGTTATGCGCTTGCGTAGTAATTGTTGGTGATGGTTTGTCCCATTCCATCCGCGCGTAAACATTCGCAAACGACGATCCGGTTGCTCGCTGATGGCAAGGTGAACGCAGGGATGTTGGCCAATCGTGCCACGTGCCTCCCGGATTCGATGCCCGAATTCGCTTCAGATTCAGGTCACTGAGGTTTCGGCTCTTGTGAAGAGAATCATCGGGATCGATCTCGCCAGCTTCGAGTTTCGGAAGTTTTTCGATTGTCTTTCGAACAGTCACGAACTTGTCTTCGCTTCGAGTCCCCTTGGGTACCTCGATCCGTCCAATGCGTGAGGCGATCAACACGAGCCTTCGACGGTATTGAGGAAGCCCGTATTCTGCACTATGACAACTCTTGAAACTGACATCGTACTCAAGGGACTCAAGGGACTTGGCGAACCGCTGGAAAACTGTTGACCCGACAACCCGTGGGACATTTTCCATTGTCACGACTTCGGGTTCGGTTTCCTCGATCAGGCGAGCGAACTCGTCCAGCAACGGCCAGTTCTCGTCGCCGGTGGTATCCGCACCGCGTCGATACGACGAAAAAGGCTGGCAAGGTGCGCACCCGGCAAGTAGCCGAACGTCGGCTTGGCCCCACAGATCATGCAGTTGTGCGCCTGTGACGGTGCGGACATCTTGCAGGAAGAAGGGGGCGCGGATGTTGGCTTTGAACGGGTACTCACATCGCGGGTCGATGTCGAAGCCGCCAGCCACCTCAATGCCAGCTCGACGTAGTCCGTGCGACAACCCGCCGACCCCGCAGAAGAGGTCGATCGCACGAACCACCGGTCCTGAATCAGTCACTGGATGAACTTACTTGATCTCGTCCGTGAGTCCCGGGGAGCGGGTGGGAGTGTCCATAAAGACTTGATAACTTCCGCGTGGTGCGATTGACACCTCGGAGTGACAGCAAGTAGTTCTGTGATTTATATCACTTCTGGCGGTAGGGGGGCGGTCGTCCGTCGCGGTCGCGTGGCGTTCTTGCCGCTAAATTGCCAGTAATCACTAACTGGGGACGCCTATTGACGACTGGCCTTGAAGGGGATGTCAGACATGTTCGGGCTGGTCACGGACGATGCTGACTGGCTACGGCGAGCGATGGCCGTGGTGGAACCTAGACCAGAAGGTCAGGGGTTCGAATCCCTTCGGGCGCACGTCTGGTTGAGACAGCAAGAAGACCCCCTCGCGAGAGGGGGTCTTCTTCTTTTTCCGCCAACTTGCTTGACCTTCACACTGTGACAACCTCTTCACTGCGGGGAGGAGGTGGTCACCATGGACCCGACACAGCTGAGCGCCGCGAACTCGTCGGCGCGGTTGCGAGCCGCGCTCGCGGTGGGGACGCGCGCCGACCCGCGGGACGCCGATGCGCTCCTGGCCCGGTGCGCCGTCGAGCCGGACTTCTTCGTGCGGGACATGCTCACCTGGGCGCTGACGCGGCTGCCCGCGGACGTCACCGTGCCGAAGCTGCTCGGGGAGCTGCGTTCCGGGCGTGCGCAAGCCCGGAGCCAGGCGCTGCACACGCTGTCCAAGATCGGCGACCGCGCGGTGTGGCCCGCGATCACGCGGGAGTTGCTGCACGACGCCGACGAAGAAGTCGCGCGAAGTGCTTGGCGTGCCGCGGTTGTCCTCGTGCCCGAGGGTGCGCGGGAGGGGCTGGCCGTGGACCTGGCCGCGCAGCTCGGGCGGGGGGACCGGGCCGTGCGGCTGAGCCTCAGCCGGGCGCTCGTCGCGCTCGGGGACGTCGCCGAACCCGCCTTGCGGACCGGGCTGGCGAGCCTCGATCCGGCGGTGCGGGCGCACGCCCGTGCCACGCGGCGGCTGCTGCGCGACCCGGACGCCGGGTTCGACCTGGGGGTCGACGAGGCGAAGCGGGTCGTCGCGCTCGGCCCGGAACGCGCCGGGGGCGCGGCGTGCTGATCGGTGAGGTGGCCCGCCGGTCCGGGGTGAGTTCGCGGATGCTGCGGCACTACGACTCCCTCGGGCTGGTGCGGCCGACCGGGCGCACGGTCGGCGGCTACCGCGAGTACTCCGAAGCGGACATCCGCCGGATCTTCCACGTGGAAGGCCTGCGCTCGCTGGGGCTGTCGCTGCGGCAGGTCGGCCGCGCGCTCGCGGATCCCGCCTTCACACCGTCCACTTTGGTCGGTGACCTGGTCCGGCGGACGGAAGAACGGCTGAAGCGGGAACAGGAGCTCCTCGACCGCCTCCGGGCGATCGACGCTTCGGCGCCGTTCGGCTGGGAGGGCGTCCTGCGCGTCGTCGAACTCCTGCACGGCCTGGATTCGCCCAGTCCCGCGAGCCGGCAGCAGGCCGTCCTGGCGCCGGCCGACGACGTGCCGCTGCCCGCCGAGCTGCTGGCCAAGGCCGTCCTCGCCGAACGCGACCCGTACGTCGCCGGCGCCCTGCGGTGGGCGCTCGCCCGGACGGGCGGCGACGGCTTGGCGGGGGTGGCGGCCGGGATCCGGTCGGCCGACGCCGACGTCCGGCGCCGCGCGGTGCTGGCGGTCGCTTCGCTGCCCGGGGACGACGCGACCGCGGTGCTCGCCGGCGCGCTCGACGACCCGGACGCCGAGGTGCGTGGGCGCGCGGCGCTGGCCGCGGGGCGGCGGGGCGTGACGGCCGCCGTGCCGGTGCTCGTCGGCATGGTGGCCGAGGGCACGAACGACGTCGAGGCGTCCGAGGTGCTCGGCACGCTGTCCCTCGACCCCGGGGCCGGCGAACGGATCCTGGACGCGCTCGCCGGCGAACTCACCGCGGACACCGCCGTGCGGATCCGCCTGGCGCAGGCCCTCGCCGAGTTGCCGGGCACCGGTCCGCGGGACCTCCTGCGGCGGCTGGCCGGCGACGAAGACCCGACGGTCGCGCTCGTCGCCTCGGCCCTCTTCGACGCGCGGTCCGCTGACTGACCCGCGTCAGCGCGGTGGCCACGCCGTGTCAGCGCCCCCGGCGATCGTCGTTCCCACACCGAAGAGAACACGAGCGCCAGGAGACCACCGCCATGACCACGTTCCCCACCCCCGCCCCGATCTCCGCCATCCTGACCGTGCCCGCGGCGCGCGTCCGGTTCGTCGCCGCCGACCGGGCCGACACCACGGTCGAGGTCCGCCCCGCGGACGCGGCCAAGTCCCGCGACGCGAAGGCGGCGGAGCAGACCACCGTCGAGTACGGCGACGGCGTCCTGCGGATCGCGGCCCCGGCGAAGAACCAGTACTTCGGCCCGTCCGGAGCGATCGACGTGACGGTCGGCCTGCCCGCCGGGTCGCGGGTCGAGCTGACGGCCGCCGACGTCGAGTTCCTGGCCGTCGGGCGCCTGGGCGACGTGGTCGTCGAGACCGAGAACGGCTCGATCGACGTCGACGAAGCCGCGTCCGCCCGGCTCGTCACCCGCGCCGGCGACGTCTCGGTCGGCCGCCTGAGCGGCGACGCGGAGATCCGCACGAGCAAGGGCGACATCCGGGTCGTCGAAGCCGCGCGCGGCGCGGTGGTGCTGCGCACCGAGGCCGGCGACGTCGAGATCGCGGCCGCCGCCGGGGTGTCGGCCGCCCTGGACGCGGGCACCTCCCACGGCCGGATCCACAACTCGCTGAGGAACGGCGACGGTGCGGCCGAGCTGACGATCCACGCGACCACCGCCGTCGGCGACATCACCGCGCGCAGCCTGTGAGGACCGCCCCGCCCGCCTGATCGCGCCCGGCCGGTCGTGGATCAGGCGGGCGGCCGGCTGCTTTGCGTAACTGGACTAGACCAGTCCGGTACCTCCGCCGGGGCTGGTCCACCGCCGCTCGGCACGGTGAGTAGTTGTTCTTCCATAATTGGTCTGGACCACGTACCGTCTTCGCAAAACGGCGCAAAACACCGGCCTGGTCCCCGCCGTCGGTGTTGGTGTCCGCCGTCCCGCACCTGGTTCAAGGGAGAGCGATGTCCAGAAAGAGATGGCACCTCCTAGGTCTGTTCACCGCGGTCGGTGCGATCGCGGTCGGTCTCGTCACCGTGCCGGCGAGCGCCGCCGGTGGTGTCGGCGCCAGCTTCACCAAGGGCTCCGATTGGGGCACCGGGTACGAAGGCAAGTACACGATCAACAACGGCTCCGGTGCGACGCTCCCGAGCTGGACGGTCGAGTTCGACCTCCCGTCCGGCGCGAAGATCGCGTCCCTCTGGGACGGCAGCTACACCGCCTCCGGGCAGCACGTCACCGTCAAGAACAGCTGGAACGGCAACGTCGGGAACGGCGCGAGCGCCAGCTTCGGCTTCAACGTCAGCTACTCCGGCACCTACTCGGCGCCCGCCAACTGCAAGCTGAACGGCGGTTCCTGCGACGCCGGCGGTGGCACCCCGACCACCACGCCGACGACCCCGACGCAGCCGACCACCAACCCCACCACCCCGACCACGCCCACCACGCCGCCGACGACGACCACGCCGCCGCAGCCGGGTGGGCTGAAGAACGTCGGCTACTTCGTGCAATGGGGCGTCTACGGGCGCAACTACCACGTCAAGAACATCGAGACGTCGGGTTCGGCGAGCAAGCTGACCCACATCAACTACGCGTTCGGCAACGTCAAGAACGGGCAGTGCACCGCGAACGACGACCCGTACGCCGACTACCAGAAGACCTACGACGCCGCGGGCAGCGTGGACGGCGTCGCCGACACCTGGGACCAGCCGGTGGCCGGCAACTTCAACCAGCTGCGCAAGCTGAAGAAGCTGCACCCGGGCCTCAAGATCATCTGGTCGTTCGGCGGCTGGACCTACTCCGGCGGCTTCGGCCAGGCCTCGCAGAACGCCGCCGCGTTCGCGCAGTCCTGCTACAACCTGCTCAAGGACCCGCGCTGGGCGGACATCTGGGACGGCATCGACATCGACTGGGAGTACCCCAACGCGTGCGGTCTCTCCTGTGACACCAGCGGTGCCGCGGCCTACAAGAACCTGATGGGCGCGCTGCGGACGAAGTTCGGCTCGTCGTTCCTCATCACCTCGGCGATCACCGCGGACGGCAGCAGCGGCGGCAAGCTCGACGTCGCCGACTACGGCGGCGCCGCGCAGTACGTCGACTGGTACAACGTGATGACCTACGACTACTTCGGCGCGTGGGCGGCTCAGGGTCCGACGGCCCCGCACTCGCCGCTGACCAACTTCACCGGCATCCCGACGCAGGGCTTCTACTCCGACGCGGCGATCCAGAAGCTGAAGAGCAAGGGCGTCCCGTCGAGCAAGCTGCTGCTGGGCATCGGGTTCTACGGCCGCGGCTGGACCGGCGTCACGCAGGACGCCCCGGGCGGTACCGCGACCGGCGCCGCGCCGGGCACGTACGAGGCGGGCATCGAGGACTACAAGGTCCTCAAGAACACCTGCCCGTCGACCGGCACCTTCGCCGGCACCGCGTACGCGAAGTGCGGCAGCAACTGGTGGAGCTACGACACCCCGGCGACCATCGGCGGGAAGATGTCCTACGCCAAGCAGCAGGGTCTCGGCGGCGCCTTCTTCTGGGAGCTGACCGGGGACACCACCGGCGGCGAGCTCATCACCGCGATGAAGAACGGCTTGTCGTGAAACGCCGGTGGTTGCCCGCACTCGGGCTGGCGGCCGCGGCCGCCACGATCGGCGCGATGTTCGTGATCGCGCCGGCGAACGCGGCGGGCGGCGTGTCCGCGACCTTCACCAAGGGCTCCGACTGGGGCACCGGGTACGAAGGCAAGTACACGATCGCCAACGGCTCGGGTTCGACGCTGCCGAGCTGGACCGTCGAATTCGACCTGCCGAGCGGCGCGAAGATCTCGTCGCTCTGGGACGGCAGCTACACCGCGTCCGGCCAGCACGTCACGGTGAAGAACTCGTGGAACGGCAACGTCGGCAACGGCGCCAGCGCGAGCTTCGGCTTCAACGTGACGTACTCCGGTGCGTACGCCGCCCCGGCGAACTGCAAGCTGAACGGCGGTTCGTGCGCCGCCGGGGGCACACCCCCCACCACGACCACACCGCCGCCTACGACGACGCCCCCGCCAACGACCACCCCGCCGCCGGGGACCGGTGGCAAGGGCGCGCCGTACCTGTACCTGGGCTGGGGCAACCCGCCGAACCCGCAGACGGTGATGAACGCGACCGGGATCAAGTGGTTCACCATGGCGTTCATCAACGCCTCCGGTGGCTGCAACCCGGCGTGGGACAGCAGCCGCCCGCTTTCGGGCAGCGCGGACGCCAACGCCATCGCGCAGATCAAGGCGGCGGGCGGCCAGGTCGTCCCGTCGTTCGGCGGCTGGAGCGGTAACAAGCTCGGCCCGAACTGCTCGACGTCCGCCGCGCTGGCGGGCGCCTACCAGCAGGTGATCAACGCCTACGGGCTGAAGGCGATCGACATCGACATCGAGAACTCCGACGAGTTCGAGAACGAGGCCGTGCAGGACCGCATCCTGGGCGCGCTGAAGATCGTCAAGCAGAACAACCCGGGGATCCAGACGATCCTGACCTTCGGCACGTCGACGACCGGCCCCAACTACTACGGGAACCGGCTCATCGACCAGTCGAAGGCTCTGGGCGCGAACGTGGACGTGTACACGATCATGCCGTTCGACTTCGGCGGCGGCGCGAACATGTACAACAGCACGGTGAGCGCGGCGAACGGCCTGCGCGACAAGCTGAAGTCGACGTTCGGGTGGAACGACGCCACGGCGTACGCCCACCTCGGCATCTCGGGCATGAACGGCCTGTCCGACCAGCAGGAGCTGACCGACCTGCCGACCTGGACCCAGATCACCAACTGGGCCAAGTCGAACCAGATCGCGCGCCTGGCGTTCTGGTCGGTCAACCGCGACCGCGGCTGCCCGGGCGGCGGCGTCCAGGCGGCGTGCAGCGGGATCGCCCAGAACGACTGGGATTTCACGAAAGTGACGGCGGGCTTCTGACGTCGTCGTGAAAAGAGGCCTCCTCGCCGGCTCCCCGGGCCGGCGAGGAGGCCTTTCTCAGTGGCCGACGAAGAAGTGCCAGCCGACCCACCACCAGGCCAGCACGAACGCGATCCGCGCACTGCGCCGCCGCATCACCACGGCCAGGACGCTCGTCAGCTTCGGCACCCGCTTCGGCCACGCGTGGCTCGCCACGCCCAGGCCGAGCGCGGCGAGCACGATCAGCCCGAACCCCAGCTCGGTGACCATCCGGGTGTTCACGACCGCCTCGCCGCGGCCGCCGCGCGCAGCATGGCCAGGCCCGCCGCCAGCCAGCCCGTGATCGCCAGCGCCTGGACCCAGCGGCTGGTCAGCAGCGGGTCGACCAGGTCGCTCATCGTCGGGTGGGTCTCCGACAGCCCGCCCGCGGCCTGCTCGTAGACGAAGGACAGCAGCTCCCACGCGCACCAGCTCAACGCGACCGCCGACCACACCCACGCCCGGCGCGGCACCGGGCGATCGGCCGGCAGCGACGGGTCGCGCCACTCCTCGAACAGCGCCACCAATCCGATCGCCGAGATGGCGACCGCCACCGGGACGCTGTCGCGGCCGAACGCCAGCACCAGCAGCCCGGCGGCGACCACGGCGAACCCCGGCACCCGGAACGGCTCCCCGAGGACCGCGGTCTCCGCGCGCGGCCGTTCGGTGATCAAGAGGACCAGTGTGACCGCCAGGAAGATCAGCGCGTCCGCGGGCGCGCCGCGGATCCAGTGCGCGATCGCCGCGAGCGTGAGCGCGACGACCGGCAGGTCGACGGTGAGCGGGTGACTGCGGAAGCCGAGAGCCATGGCGTAGCTCCTTCGCGACACAGTTTCTGTCGAAAACGTCGCGCCACGCCCGGCGATTCCAGGTTCAGAGCGTTTTGACGGCGTCGCCGATCGCCTGGTCGAGGATCGACACGCCCAGTGTGATCTCCTCTTCGGACGCCGTCAGCGGTGGCGCGATCCGGAACACCCCGCCCATCCCCGGCAGCTGCACGATGTTCATGTGCAGCCCGAGTTCGAGGCAGCGCCGGGTGACGCGGGCGCCCAGCTCGTCCGAGCTGCGCTTGGTTTCGCGGTCCACCACCAGTTCCAGCCCCGCCAGCAGGCCGCGGCCGCGGACGTCGCCGACCACCTCGTGGCGCTCGGCGATCCCGGCCAGGCCCCGCCGGAGCAGGCCGCCCAGCTCGACCGCCCGCGCGTCGAGGCGGTCGCGGGCCAGCACGTCCAGGACGGTGTTCCCGACCGCCGCCGGGAGCGGGTCCGAGACGTGCGTGGTGAAGAAGAGGAAGCCGCGGTCGTGCGCCTCCTGCTCGATCTCCGCGCTCGTCAGCACCGCGGCGAGCGGCAGTCCCGCGCCGAGCGTCTTGGACAGCGTCAGGATGTCGGGGACGACGCCGTCGCGCTCGAACGCGTACCAGGTGCCGGTGCGGCAGAGGCCCGTCTGGGCTTCGTCGAGGATCAGCAGCATGCCGCGTTCACGGCACTTCCCGGCCAGCGCGGCGAAGTAGCCGGGTGGCGGTTCGATGACGCCGCCGGAGCTGAGGATCGGCTCGACGATGCACGCGGCGAGGCTCCCGACCGACTGCGCGTCGATCATCTCGAACCCGAAGTCGAGCTGACGCCGCCAGTCGAGCCGGCCGTCGGCGTCGGTGAAGTCGGGGCGGTAGGCGTTGGGGGCCGGGATGGCGAAGTTGCCCGGCGCGGCGGGGCCGTAGCCCTTGCGGCCGGCGCTGTACGTCGCGCTCGCCGCGGCCTGGGTCATGCCGTGCCACGAGCGGGCGAACGAGACGATCTCGTGCTTGCCGGTGACGAGCTTGGCCAGCCGGACGGCGGCCTCGTTCGATTCGGCGCCGGTGGTCAGCAGGAGCGCCTTCTCCAGCGGGGCCGGCAGCGTCGCGGCGAGGCGCCGCGCCAGGTCGACGACCGGGCGGCTCAGCATGCCGCTGAACAGGTGGTCCAGCTTCGCGGCCTGCCGCCGGACGGTCTCGACGATCTCCGGGTGCGAGTGCCCGAGGATCGCGCTCATCTGGCCGGACGTGAAGTCGAGGATCCGGCGGCCGTCTTCGGTGAAGACGAAGCTGCCCTCGGCGCGGTCGATGATTTCGCGGGTGAACGCACCGCCGTACCGCACGAGGTGCCGGTCGGCGTCGTCCCAGAAGGTTGCGGCCATGGCGTCGACGGTAAGTCGGCCCCGAGCGCCACGTCCATCTCACGATTCCGGCTTTGGTGTTCGGTTTTTCCGGACAACAATGGCGGCATGCTGAACCCGTGGCGCCTGCGGCTGCTGAGCAGGCTCGACACCCTGGGCACGGTCCGCGCGGTGGCGCAGGACGCCAACCTGAGCGCGTCCAGCGTGTCGCAGCAGCTCGCGGTGCTCGAAGCGGAAACCCGCACCCAGCTGCTGGAACGCACCGGCCGCCGGGTCCGGCTGACGCCCGCCGGGCTGGTGCTGGCCCGCCGCGCCCGGGCGATCCTCGACCACATGGACACCGTCGAGGCGGAGCTGCGCAGCCTCGGCGGCGAACCGGCCGGCCTGGTCCGGCTCGGCGCGTTCCAGAGCGCGATCCACACCCTCGCCGTCCCGGCGGTGACCCGGCTGGCGCACCCGCACCTCGAGGTCCAGCTGCTGGAGCTGGAGCCGCACGAGAGCATCCCGGCCCTGCGCGGCGGCGACGCCGACGTCATCATCACCACGACCGACTTCGTCGAGCAGCCGCTGGGCCCGGACCTCGACATCGTCCCGCTGGCGACGGACCCGATCGTGCTGGTCACCCCGCCGGAAGCACCCCGCGGCCCGGCGGTCCTGTCGGCCTACGCGGACGCGCCGTGGGCGCTGGACGTACCGCAGTCGTACATGGCGAACCTGACCCTGCGCCTGTGCCGCGAGTCGGGCTTCGAGCCGCGGGTGGTGTGCCGCTTCAGCAACTACCTGATGACGCTGCAGCACGTGGAGGCCGGCCTGTCGATCGCGCTGCTCCCGGGCCTGGCGGTCGACCGCCGCTACCGGGTGGCGACGCGCGAGCTGTCGACCCCGGTGACCCGCACGATCACGGCGGTCGTACGCCGGGGCACCCCGCTGCGCGCGGGGGTCAACGTGGTCCTCGACGCCCTGCGGCAACCACCGGACCTGCCGGGACTGGCCGCCTGGGCCGGCGGGGGCGCAGACTGACCGGGTGCGCGTGGCGATCAGCGTCGCCGGGGTGGTGCAGGGCGTGGGGTTCCGGCCGTTCGCCCACCGGCTCGCGCTGCGGTTCGGGGTGGCCGGGTTCGTCGGGAACGACGGGCGCGGTGTCTTCGCCGAGGCCGAAGGTCCGCCGTCCGATGTCGCGGCCTTCGTCGCTGCCTTGACGGCCGAAGCGCCGCCGCTCGCGGTGGTCGATCGGGTCGAGACCCGCGAGATTCCCGCGACCGGTGGGGCCGGGTTCGTCATCGTCGCCAGTCCGGCCGGTGGGGGCGCCGACACGCTCGTCTCGGCCGACTCCGCCACCTGCGGCGACTGCCTGCGGGAGCTGCGCGACCCCGCGGACCGGCGGTTCCGGTACCCCTTCGTCAACTGCACGAACTGCGGGCCGCGGTTCACCATCGTCAAGGGGGTGCCCTACGACCGGCCGCTGACCACCATGGCCGCGTTCGCGATGTGCGCCGATTGCGAGCTCGAGTACGAGGACCCGGCCGACCGGCGGTTCCACGCCCAGCCCGTCTGCTGCCCGGCTTGTGGGCCCGCCCTGCGATTCGAGCCCGGCGGCGGGGACCCGATCGCGGCGGCCGTCGAGGCCCTGGGCGCCGGGGAGGTGGTCGCGATCAAGGGCCTCGGCGGGTACCACCTCGCCGTCGGCGCGCGGCACGAGGAAGCCGCCCGGCGGTTGCGGCGGCGCAAGCACCGCGAGGACAAGCCCTTCGCCGTCATGGTCGCCCATCTGGACCAAGCCAGGGAACTGGCCGAAGTGGACGCGGCGGCCGAAGAAGCGCTCGCCGGTCGGCGACGGCCCATCGTGCTGCTGCCGAAGAGGGCCGAACTCGCCGAGGCCGTCGCGCCGGGGAACCGGCGGATCGGGCTCATGCTGCCCTACACCCCGCTGCACCACCTGCTGCTGGAACGCACCGGGCCGATCGTGCTGACCAGCGCCAACGTCTCCGACGAGCCCATCGTGCACCGCGACGAAGACCTGGACCGGCTGACCGGCATCGCCGATGCCTTCCTCGGCCACGACCGGCCGATCCACGTCCGGACCGACGACTCCGTCATCCGGATCACCCGCGGTGGACCCCAGGTCCAGCGGCGTTCACGCGGCTACGCGCCCGAGCCGGTCCGGCTCGAAACGAAGAAGCACCTCCTCGGCTGCGGCGCCGAACTCAAGAACACCTTCTGCCTCGCCAAGGGCCGCCACGCCTTCCTCTCGCACCACATCGGCGACCTGGAGAACTACGAAACGCTCAAGTCCTTCACCGAAGGCATCGAGCACTTCAAGCGCCTCTTCGCCATCGACCCGGTGCTCGTCGCCCACGACCTGCACCCCGAGTACCTGTCGACCAAGTACGCCATCGACCAGGACGTCGAGCTGCTCGGCGTGCAGCACCACCACGCCCACATCGCCGCCTGCCTGGCCGACAACGGCGAGGACGGCCCGGTGCTCGGCGTCGCCTTCGACGGCACCGGCTTCGGCCCGGACGGCACCATCTGGGGCGGCGAGTTCCTCCTCGCCGATCTCACGAGCTACGAACGCCTCACCCACCTCCGGCCGGTCGCCATGCCAGGCGGTGCCGCGGCGATCAAGCAGCCCTGGCGGATGGCGGCGTCCTATGTGGACGAGCTCGGCCTGCCCGCCCGCGAAGACGTCGTCAAGCTCAAGCGCAGCGGGATCAACTCACCCCTGACGTCCAGTGCCGGCCGCCTGTTCGACGCCGCCGCCGCACTGCTCGGCGTCCGGGACACCATCACCTACGAAGGCCAGGCCGCCATCGAGCTGGAGCAGCTGGCCGACCCGGCCGAGCAGGCCGCCTACCCCGCGCGGGTCGACGACGTGGTCCACGGCGAGGACCTCATCGCCGCGCTCCTGGACGACGCCGGCACGAAGGCGGCGAAGGCCGCGAGGTTCCACAACGGGGTCGCCGACGCGATCGCGCGGACCTGCGACCGCTTCCGCGAGCGCAGCACCACGGTCGCGCTCTCCGGTGGCGTCTTCCAGAACGTCCTGCTCCTCGACCGGACCGTGGAAACCCTGGAACGAACCGGTTTCCGGGTCCTGACCCACCGGGACGTCCCGGCCAACGACGGCGGGATCAGCTTCGGGCAGGTCGCCGTAGCCAGTCGTACCAGTCGGTGAGGCCGTCGCCGCGGGTGGCGCTGATCTGCAGCAACGCCGCCGACGGGTTGACCCTCCGGACGTCCCGCTCGAACTCGGCGACGTCGAAGTCGACGTACGGCAGCAGGTCGATCTTGTTCAGCAGCACCAGATCCGTCGCGGCGAACATGTGCGGGTACTTGACCGGCTTCCCGGGGCCTTCGGTCACCGACAGGATCACGACGCGCGCCGCCTCGCCGAGGTCGAACAGCGCCGGGCAGACCAGGTTGCCGACGTTCTCGATGAACAACGTCGAGCCCGCCGCCGGGGCCAGCGAGTGCAGCGCCCGGTGCAGCATCGACGCGTCCAGGTGGCAGCCGGCACCGGTGTTGATCTGCACCACCGGCGCGCCGGTCGCCTTGATGCGCTCCGCGTCGAGCAACGTCTCCTGGTCGCCCTCGATCACCGCGCACGGCGTGTCCATGACCCGGATCGTCCGCTCCAGCAACGTCGTCTTGCCCGCGCCGGGCGAACTCATCAGGTTGATCGCGAAGACATCGGAAGATCGCAGGTGCGCGCGGTTGTGCGCCGCGAGTTCGTCGTTCTTCGCCAGGATGTCCTGTTCCATGACCACGGTGTGGGCGTGGTCGGTGATCCGGACTTCCGAGTCCGAGCAACCGCAGGTGTCACACATGACTGACCTCCACCGACGTGATCCGCAGTTCCCGTCCCGCCAGCACCGCCGCGTTCGCGCTGCCGCAGGGGCACAGCACGATGAAGTCGTCGAGGCCGAACTCCGCGCCGCAGTCGTGGCAGCGCGCCTGGCCCGGCGGCTCGGCGATGTCCAGGCGGGCGCCCTCCAAGGACGTCCCCGCGCAGAGGACGTCGAAGCAGAACCGGACGCTGTCCGGCACCACGCCCGACAGCTGCCCGATCTCCAGCCGCACGCTCGTCACCGTCGCGTCGCCCAGCTTGGCGACGATCGCGTCGACGACCGACTGCGTGATCGCCATCTCGTGCACTAGCAGATCCTCGGCAGCGGGTCCCCGACCAGCAGGTCCACGATCCGGGTGCCGCCGAACGCGGTGTTCAGCAGCACGAGGCCCGGTGGGTCGTCGGCGATCCGGCCGATCACCGCCGCGGCCGCGCCCAGCGGGTGCCCGCGCAACGCGGCCAGCGCGGCCGAGGCCTGCGAACCGTCCACGACGACCACGATCCGGCCTTCGCACGCGACGTACAGCGGGTCGATGCCCAGCAGCTCCGACGCGCCGCGGACCTCCTCGCGCACCGGGACGGCTTTCTCGTCGACGACCACGGCGACTTCCGCAGCCTTCGCGATCTCGTTGAGGATCGTCGCGACCCCGCCGCGGGTCGCGTCGCGCATCGCGCGCACGCCGGGCACCGCGGCCAGCAGCCCGGCCACCAGGTCGTGCACCGGCGCGGTGTCGGACTCCAGGTCGGCGTCGATGTCGAGCTCGCCGCGGGCCAGCATGATCGTGACGCCGTGGTCGCCGATCGGCCCGGAGACGAGGACGGCGTCTCCGGGCTTCACGGTGGCCACGCCCAGGCCGGTGCGCGTGAGCACGCCGACCCCGGCGGTGTTGACGTACACGCCGTCGGCTTTCCCGCGCTGGACGACCTTGGTGTCGCCGGTGACGATCTGCACGCCGGCCGCCAGTGCCGCCGACTTCATCGAGTCGACGATCTTCAGCAGGTCCTCGACCGGGAAGCCCTCTTCGAGGATGAACCCGGCGGTCAGGTAGAGCGGCCGCGCGCCGGACACGGCGAGGTCGTTCACGGTGCCGTTGACCGCCAGGTCGCCGATGTTCCCGCCGGGGAAGAACAGCGGCGAGACGACGTAGGAGTCCGTCGTCAGGGCCAGGCGGGCGTCGCCGATGGTCAGCGTCGCCGCGTCTTCCAGCGGCTCCAGCACGGGGTTGCGGAACGCGTCGAGGAAGACCGCCTCGATCAGCGTGTGCGTCGACTTGCCGCCCGCGCCGTGGGACAGCGTGATGCGCTCTTCACGCACCTTCGCGCGCCGGCGCCGCGCCCGCTCGATGCGGTCGAGGACCTGCTGCTCGCGTTCGGTGGTGGTCATGCGCGGCTCGCTTCCCGGACGCGTTGCCGGCTGAACCGGCCGAAGTTGTAGTACGCCGCGCAGGCGCCTTCGGGCGAGACCATGCACGTCCCGATCGGCGTCTCCGGGGTGCACGCGGTGCCGAACACCTTGCACTCCCACGGCTTCAGCACGCCCTTGAGCACCTCGCCGCACTGGCACGCCTTGGGGTCGGCGACGCGCAGGCCGGGAATCTCGAAGATCCGCTCGGCGTCGAACTTCGCGTACTTCTCGCGGATCGCCATCGCCGAGTGCGTGATGAACCCGAGGCCGCGCCACTCGAAGTACGGCCGCAGCTCCATCACTTCGTTGATGGCCTTCAGCGCGACGACGTTCCCGTTCCACGGCACGACGCGGGAGTACTGGTTCTCCACTTCGGACTTCCCGGCGGAGAGCTGGACCATCAGCAGGTAGATCGACTGCAGGATGTCCAGGGGCTCGAACCCGGCGACCACGACGGGCTTGCCGTAGTCGCGGGCGATGAACTCGTACGGCCGGCAGCCGATCACCGTCGAGACGTGGCCCGGGCCGATGAAGCCGTCGAGCCGCAGGTCGGGGGAGTCGAGGATGGCCTTGATGGCCGGGATGATCGTGACGTGGTTGCCGAACACCGAGAAGTTTTCGATGCCTTCGGCGGCCGCGCGCAGCAGCGTCATCGCGGTGGACGGCGTCGTGGTCTCGAACCCGATGGCCATGAACACCACGCGCAGGTCCGGGTTCTGCCGCGCGATCTTCAGCGAGTCCAGCGGCGAGTACACCATCCGGATGTTGGTGCCTTCGGCGTTCGAGTCGAAGAAGTTCCCGCCGGAGCCGGGCACGCGCATCATGTCGCCGAACGACGTCATGAGCACGCCGGGCTGCCGGGCGATGTGGATGGCGTCGTCGACGCGGCCCATCGGGATCACGCACACCGGGCAGCCCGGCCCGTGCACCAGCGTGATGCTCTCGGGCAGGTAGTCCTCGAGGCCGTGCTTGTAGATGGTGTGCGTGTGCCCGCCGCAGACCTCCATGAACTTGTACTGGCGGCCCGGCTCGCACAGCGACGTGATCTTCGCGGACAGCGCCCGCGCCTTGTCCGCGTCGCGGAACTCGTCGACGAAACGCATGACGACTCCTCTAATCGATCCGGGATTCCAGCAGGGCGGCCATCTCGTCCTCGTACGCCTTGCCGATGCTTTCGAGGAAGTCCAGCGCGGCGGCCGCTTCCGCTTCGTCTATTTTGGACAGCGCGAACCCGACGTGGATGAGGATCCACTCGCCGGGGACGGGCGGGTCGTCTTCGAGCAGGCCGATGTTGATGAGCCGCTTGACGCCGCTCACCGACACCTTCGCGAGGTCCGGGCGCTCCTCGCTGATCTCGATGACCTCTCCCGGGATGCCGAGGCACATGGGCTCACACCTCCGTGGGTTGCAGTTGCGGGCTGGTGCCCCAGGCCAGTTCGGTCACCGCGCGGACGGCCGCCGGAACGGCCGCGGTGACCTGGGGCGACAGCCCGATCCCGCCGTCGAGGCACGCCGGTTCGCAGCCGACGACGAGCACGCGCCCGGCGTCGCCGCCGAGCAGGCGCAGCAGCCGGAACACGGCGTCCGGCTGCATGCCGTGCGCGTCGATCGCCGACGCCGCCGCCAGGTCCCCGGTGTCGGCCTCGATCAGCGAGAGGGTGCCGGGCGGCCGGCCGTGCGGGGTCGCGTCGAGCAGGATCGTCGTGTCGTAGCCGCCCATCAGGTCGTAGGCGAGGTGCATGCCGGCGATGCCGTAGTCGGCGATCTGCACCCAGGGTGGCAGCTCGGCCTGCTCCAGCTCCTTGATGACTTCGACGCCGAAACCGTCGTCGCCCAGGAAGATGTTCCCGATGCCGGCGACCAGGACTCGTGGCCTCATTCCGCGACCTCCAGTGGTTCGATCTCGTCGGGGGAGAAGTACCGGTACCGGCCGTGCGCGTGCTGCAGGTCGGCGCCGGGGTCGTCGTCGAGCGTCACCGCGACGTGCGTGCCGCCGTCCACATCGGACAGCACGACGCGCACGGTGGCGGTCCGGCCGGCGAGGAACATGTCCTGGGCGTCGGCCCCGCGCAGGTTCGGCCGCAGCCGCACGCGGGACCCCTCGGTGACGCGCACGCCGGCGACGACCACCGAAGGCTCGACCGGGCGCAGGGACCGGATCGCGCCGTGCAGCCGGTCGAGCAGTTCCGGTGGCATCGCGTCGACGCGGTCCACGATCGCCGCCGCGCGCGGGTCGGTGGCCCGGGCTTCGCGCTTCTCCTCGTCGGTCAGCGTCATCGTGCGCAGCGTGAGGATCTCGTCGATTTCGGTGCCGTCGAAGAGCTCCCCGGCGCTTTCGGCGGCGATGGAGGGGTCGTCGTAGAGGATGATCGGCGACGCGAGCACCACCGTGCTGCGCGCGGTGTCGCCGATCAGCACCGGCCACAGCCGCTCTTGCCGGCAGGCTTCGACCGCCGGTTTCGCCCACTCCGGCGGGTCCAGCATCGACAGGAAGTGCCCGGTGTCGACGCTCAGCACCAGGTGGGCGGCCAGCAGCGCGTGGCGCAGGGCGTGCTCGCGGACGCCGTCGGAGAGCCACGACGTCGTGTTGTGCACCGCGAGCCGCAGCCGGGCGCCGCCGAACGGCCCGTCGAGCGGGTCGACGCGGGCGGTCAGGACGCCGGACAGCTCGTGCGTCCGCTGCCCGTCGCCCGGCACGGAGAACGGCGCTTCGGCCGGGAGTTCGGACAGCGGCAGCTCGAAGTCGATCTCCTGCTCGGCGGCTTCGTCCCACGGGGTGTCGTCGACGAGCCGGGTCCGGGCCTGCAGGAACCGCAGCTTGACGCGCAGGACCGTGCGTTCCAGCGGTTCGAGGACGCACTCGGCGCCGGCGGACGCGTGCTCGCCGATCTCCGCCGACGCGTACGACGGCGGCACCAGCACGCCCCACTGCCAGCGCACGCGGTTCTTCGGCGCCGACGCCCGGTACGGGTAGAGCAGGTAGCCCTCGTAGAGCACGGCGTCGCCGACCGCGCGGGCCTGGTCGAGGACGTTCATGACCCACCGGCCAACAGCTGCTCGACGGCGGCTTCCCAGGTCGGGATCGCGTGCCGCGCCTTGTACTTGAGCAGCGCGTCCACCGACTCCCGCGGCAGCTTGATCCACGCGGTGTTCGGGAAGTAGCGCGCCATCAGCTCGTCCCAGACGGTCACCGGCATCCGGCACTCGGCCTGCGTGTGCCACGGCACCTGCTCGACCCAGAACCCCGGCCCGCCCTTGCCGAACACCGTCCCGCTGAACAGCAGCACCATCGGCACGACACCGTCGGCCAGCGCGTGGAAGTACTTGCCGGCCGCGACCTCGAGGTCGTAGGTGCACGGCACTTCGACGTCGACCTCGGTGGCGCCGCTGAACCCCGGCACGGTCACCGACACGGAGGTGAACTGGAACGGCTTCAGCGTTTCGCCCCACCGGGAACGCTCGCCGAAGAGGTGGGTGAGCAGCTCCGACTCGTCGTCGGCGTACCGGCGGCGCTGCGGCTCGATGCGGATCTGGACGCGCAGCACCATCGCGTGGACGGGCTGCCCGCTCAGCTCGGAGATCCGCAGCTTGAACGCCAGCGTCGGGGACGCGGCGTACTTCAGCGGCCGGACGTCGACGCAGCCGAAGGTCAGCTCAGCCATCGGTCACGACCTCGCTGCGCTCCCGCAGGCGCGCGAAGAACCCGTCGATGGCCTCGTGCGCTTCGGTACCGCCGTCGAAGCCCCGCCACGTCGAGCGGACGATGCCGACCAGCTCGTAGCAGGCGTCGATCGGCACGAGGAAGGCCTCGAAACCCCCGTCGAGCTGGTTCACCAGGAGCGCTTCGACGTCGTCGGCGAGGTCCGCGAAGGCGAGCAGCTCCTCGCCCGCGCCCAGCGGGAGCAGGGACTCCGTCGCGCCCGCCGGGCTGGGGTAGAACGCGACCGCGCGGCCCTGCACCGAGTTCCGGAACAGGAACGCCGTCCGGACCGGAATGCCCGCGGATTCCCACAGCGCCCGGCCCGGCCGGAAGCGCGGCACGTACCGGAAGCGCTGCGGGACCGCCCGGTGCCGCTTCCCGCCCGCTCCGCTGTGGGTGAAGAGCAGGTAGCAGCCCCGGCAGGTGCACAGGATCGTCCGGGACTCGAGGTCGATGACGTGCCCGTGCTCCGCGCCGACCGGTTCCGCGCACATCTCGCACCGCTCGCCCGGCGCGGCGCGCTGGGCGGGGGCGCGGAACCTGCGCAGGCCGCCGGTCACGGGACCTCCACCGGGCAGAGGGGGAGCAGGGGCCGCCCGCCGGGACCGGTCTCCGCCGGCCCGGCCCCGTCGGCCACGACCCCGTCGACCACGACGTCGGAGATCTCCGGCGCCGCCTCCCGGACCACCCGCTCGATCGCGTACTTCGCGGTGACCGTCGAGGACGGGCAGCCGTCGCAGCTGCCCTGCAGCCGCAGCCGCAGGACGCCGTCGTCGATCCCGACGAATTCGACGTCGCCGGCGTGCGAACCCAGGTACGGGCGGACCTTGTCGAGGGCTTCCGCGACCCGCTCGTGGGTCGACCGCGGGTGCAGGTCGTGCAGCACGAGCAGGCCGCGGACGAGGTCGTCCTCGGCGAGGCGGTCCAGCACAGGCCGGTCGACGACCTCGACGATCCGGGCCAGGCCGGCACCGTAGAACTCGAGCAGCGTGTGGACGAGGTCCTCGGCGAGCTCGGCGTCGGTGCCGGAAAACCCGCCCAGCAGCTGCTCGATGCGCGCGCCGACTTCGTCGACATCGGTCATCAGCCGAACTCCCCGCCGAACGCGTGCGGGGTGTGCAGCCGTTCCAGCACCTTGCCCTTGCCGGTGTACATGTGGACGCCGCAGGGCAGGCACGGGTCGAAGCTGCGGACCGCGCGCATGATGTCGATGCCCTTGAAGTTCTCCTGCGTGTTCTCCTCGAAGATCGGCGTGTTCTGCACGGCGTCCTCGTACGGCCCCGGCGTGCCGAAGCTGTCGCGCACGCTGCCGTTCCACGGCGTCGGCGGGTACGGGTGGTAGTTCGCGATCTTGCCGCCCTTGATCACCATGTGGTGCGAGAGCACGCCGCGGACGGCTTCGGTGAAGCCGCAGCTCACGCCCTCGTCGGGGACCTTGAACGGCTCCCACGTCTTGGTGTTGCCCCTGCGGACCTCACCGAGCGCCTGGTCGGCGAAGTGCAGCGCCAACGCGGCCGCGTACGCCTGGAAGTACGTTCGCGCGCGGTTGCGCTCCAGCGCGTTGCTCCACTTCGGGATCTTCCACTCGAAGGTGACTTCGGGCTTGGTGGCCGTGCGCGGCAGGTTGATCACGACGCTGTGCCCGGTCGACTTCAGGTACGGCGTGTCGACGAGCCCGGCCAGCGCGGTCACCCACAGCCGGGCGATCGGGCCGCCGCCGGTGTCGAGGGCGAGGTGGTCCTGGCCGTCGAACCAGCGCGGCGACATGGTCCACGAGTACTTGCTGTCGAAGTCGCGTTTCGCCGGCCGCGGGATGGTGTGCTGGTTCCACGGGTGGCGCTGGTCGACCGGGTTGCCGAGCGGGTCCTGCGTGACGAACATCGGCTGGTCGGTCCAGTCCTCGTAGAACGAGCTGCCGAGCAGGATCCGGATGCCGAGGTTGATGTCCAGCAGGCTGGTCGTGACGAGCTTGCCGTCGACGACCACGCCGGGCGTCACGAACATCTTGCGGCCCCAGGCCGCCATGTTCTCGTAGGTGAAGTCGCAGTGCTCGGGGTCGTTGAGGCTGCCCCAGCAGCCGAGCAGGATCCGGCGCCGCCCGACCTCTTCGTAGCCGGGGAGGGCTTCGTAGAAGAAGTCGAAGAGGTCGTCGTGCATCGGCAGGCAGCGCTTCATGAACTCGACGTAGCGCATCAGCCGGGTCAGGTAGTCGGTGAACAGCTGCACGGTGGCGACCGTGCCGACGCCGCCCGGGTACAAAGTGGACGGATGGACGTGCCGTCCTTCCATCAGGCAGAACATCTCCCGCGTGCTGCGCGACACCTGCAGCGCCTCGCGGTAGAACTCGCCCTCGAGCGGGTTGAGCGAGCGCATGATGTCGCCGATGGTGCGGTAACCGTGGTCGCCGGCGTGCGGTGCTTCGGTGCGGTTGGCCAGCTCCAGGACGCCGGGGTTGGTCTCGGCGACCATCCGCTCGCAGTAGTCGACCCCGACCAGGTTCTCCTGGAAGATGTTGTGGTCGAACATGTACTCGGCGGCCTCGCCGAGGTTGATGATCCACTCGCCGAGGTGCGGCGGGCGGACGCCGTAGGCCATGTTCTGGTTGTAGACCGAGCACGTCGCGTGGTTGTCGCCGCAGATCCCGCAGATCCGGCTGGTGATGAAGTGCGCGTCCCGCGGGTCCTTGCCCTTCATGAAGATGCTGTAGCCGCGGAAGACCGAGGACGTGCTGTGGCACTCGACGACCTTCTTCTGCGCCCAGTCGATCTTCGTGTAGATCCCGAGGCTGCCGACGATCCGGGTGATCGGGTCCCACGCCATCTCGACGAGGCCGGTCTTGTCCTTCATCTCGGTCATGACCGCGCCCCCGCCTGGTAGCCGGTGTCGAGCTTGCCGCCCTTGTGCCGCCACTTCGGTTCTTTGTCGGCCTTGCGCTCGGTGATCTTCCGCAGCCGGCGGATCACCGCCCCGTACGCGCCGCTGGCCAGCGACGACACGTGCGCGCCCGGCGGCTCGTCCATGAACGGCATGAACTTGTCCGGGAAGCCCGGCATGGTGCAGCCGATGCAGATGCCGCCGACGTTCGGGCAGCCGCCGACGCCGTTGATCCAGCCGCGCTTGGGCACGTTGCACTTGACGACGGGACCCCAGCAGCCCAGCTTCACCAGGCACTTGGGGGAGTCGTAGGTGTCGGCGAACTGGCCCTGCTCGTAGTAGCCGCCGCGGTCGCAGCCCTCGTGGACGGTCGCGCCGAAGAGCCACTGCGGCCGCAGGTGGTCGTCGAGCGGGATCATCGGCGCCTGGCCGGCGGCCTGGTAGAGCAGGTAGGTGATGGTCTCGGACAGGTTGTCCGGGTGGGTCGGGCAGCCGGGCACGCAGACGATCGGGATGCCGGCCCCGGACTTCCAGTTCCAGCCGAGGTAGTCGGGCACGCCCATCGCGCCGGTCGGGTTGCCCTCCATCGCGTGGATGCCGCCGTAGGTGGCGCAGGTGCCCGCGGCGAGCACGGCCAGGGCCTTGGGGGCCAGGCGGTCCAGCCACTCGCTGGTCGTCATCGGCTGGCCGGTGGCCGGGTTGTTCCCGAACCCGCACCAGTAGCCCTCGTCCTTGATCGTCTCGTTCGGGATCGAGCCCTCGACGACCAGGACGAACGGTTCCAGCTCGCCGCGGTCGGCCTTGTAGAACCATTCGATGAAGGTGTCGGCCCCCTTGTCCGGACCGCACTCGAAGTCGATCAACGGCCAGTGGACCGCGATCTTGGGCAAGCCGGGCAAAGCGCCGAGGACGATTTCCTCGATGCTCGGTTGCGTGGCGGCGGTCAGCGCGACGGAGTCGCCGTCGCACGAGAGACCGGCGTTGATCCAGAGGATGTGGATGGGCTGCTCTTCGGTTTGCTCTGCGGCATGCGTCACGGCTGATCACCCTTGGCGAGGTCGTCGAGCGCGCCGAGGGTCAGCTCCCACAGCGCGTGGTAGAGGGTCGTCTGGGCTTCCTGGATGCGGTGCACGGAAGGGGACGGGACGACGAAGAGGTGGTCGATGCTGTCCAGCTCGGCCATCTTGCCGCCGTCGTAGCCGGCGATGCCGACGGTCACCAGGCCGCGCCGGGCGGCTTCGTCGAAGGCGCGCACCAGGTTCGCGGAGTTCCCGCTCGTCGACAGGCCCACCGCGATGTCGCCGGCCCGCCCGAACGCGGCGATCTGGCGGGCGAACACGACGTCGAACCCGATGTCGTTGGACAGGGCGGTCACCACCGCGATGTCGTTCGTCAGCCCGAAGGCGGGCAACGGCCGGGCGTCGCCCGCCGGGCTCAGGAACAGGCTGGCGAGGTCCTGGGCGTCGGTCGAGCTGCCGCCGTTGCCGAAGGCGAGCAGCCGGCCGCCGCCGCGGAACGCCCGCGCCACGTCCTGGGCGCACGCGAACAGGCGGTCGCGGTCGGCCGCGAGGACCTCGGCGCGGAGGGCGACGACCTCCCGCACCTTGTCCACAGTGGACTGTTCGACCTGGCGGAGGACGGCGTCGAGGTCGCTGGAACCCGCGTAGAGGAACGGGTACAGCGCCTCGAGTCCGTCCGCGCCCACGGGGGTGTGCTCCCGCGTCATGGCGCGTCAACTCCCTCGGCTAGGGATTCTCCAGACGAGCGATGGCTTCACCGGCGTGCACCAGGATTCGGTCGCCGACGCCGGCCGAGACCAGCGCGACGCTCACCTCTTCCCGGCCCGAGCCGGTATCCACGACTGCGAACCCGAGGTCCAGGAGTTCGACTACGGTCACTTCGACCGCGGTGTCGGAGCAGGTGATGCACACCCCGTCGTGGCAGACGGGGCCGAGAGCTCTGTCGGCGTCACGGGCGCTCACGACGCCACCTCCGGGGTCAGCGCGCCGGGGTGTTCGAAGAAGACGTGCACCAGCTCCCACAGCACGTGGTAGGTGGTCACGTGCACCTCCTTGACCACGCGCGGGTCGGCGGAGCGGGCGACGAGGACGTGGTCGAGCCCGGGGGTCGCGGCGATCGCCCCGCCGTCGCCGCCGGTCAGCGCGACGGTGAGCATCCGCAGCCCGCGGGCGGTCTCCAGGGCGCGCCGGACGTTGGCGCAGTCGCCGTCGGTCGAGATGCCGAGCGCGATGTCGGCCGGGTCGCCGATGATCCGCAGCTGGTGGGCGAAGACGTCGTCGAGGCCGGCGCGGCTGGCGACGCCGGTGACCGTCGCGACGTCGGCGGTCAGCGAGAGCGCCGGCAGCGCCCGCTTGCCGACGATGACCGGGTGGACGAACTCGACCGCGACGTGCTGGGCGTCGGTGCTGGGGCCGCCGTTGCCGAAGACCACGAGCTTGCCGCCGCGGTGGAAGCGCCGGGCCATGTCGTGGCACGCCGCCGCCACCGTCCTGGCGTCGTCGGCGAGGGCGAGCACCGGGGCCTTCCGGCGCTCGAAAAGGACGTCGACGGAGTCCGGGTGATTCGGTGACCACGACATCGCGGCACTTCCTCAGGGCAGCTGCTCGGCGGTGGGAGCTCACCCAGGCTAGAGCTGTGAGTTGGATCACACAATAGATCGATGGGGGTTCGTGCCACGCCGCGGAGCGTGACCTGGCCACCTGAACAGCCGATCAGAAGTGGTGCTCGCGGTCGTCCTGCGCGTGCTCCGCCCGGGCGAGCCACTGCTCCGCCTCGTGGGCGGCGCCGCGCGACCGCAGCATCCGGGCCAGGCTCAGCATGCCCTGGACGTCCCCGGTGCGGGCGGCGCGGCGGAACCACTGCTCGGCCTCCGCGAAGTCCTCGCGGTGCTCGGCGAGGTGGCCGAGGTTGGTGAGCGCCGGGACGCTGCCGTGCTCGGCGGCCTTGCGGTACCAGGCCGCGGCTTCGCCCTCGTCGCCGCGGTTGCGGGCCAGCACGCCGAGGTTCGTCATCGCCGCCGGGTCGCCGCGCTCGGCGGCGTCGAGGTACCAGCTCTCCGCTTCCTCGAGGTCGCCGCGGCGGTGCAGGAGCAGCCCGAGCCGGACGATCGCCTCGCTGTTCCCGCCGGTCGCGCCCTGGCGGTACCACGACTCGGCGTCGCCCGGCCTGCCGAGCCGTTCGGCCTGCCTGCCCAGCTGGCAGGTGGCCGCGAGGTCGCCCGCCAGCGCGGCCGAGCGCCACCAGCGGGCGGCTTCCGCGGCCTGGCCGCGGTCGCGCAGCACGATGCCCAGGTCGATCATCGCGCTGGTGGTGCCGGCGTCGGCGGCCTGCCGCAGCCACGACTCGGCCTCGTCGCCCTTGCCCTGCTCGCGGAGCAGGTGCCCGAGCGCGGCGATCGAGGGCAGGTCGCCGGTGCGGGCGGCCTCGCCGTACCAGTGCTGGGCCTCGTCGCGCTTCCCCTGCCGTTCGTACGAGCGGGCGAGGTTCAGCATCCCGTGCGGGTCGCCGGCCAGCGCCGCTTCGTGGTACCAGCGCTCGGCCTCTTCCTGGGCCCCGCGCTCGGCCAGCAGGTGGGCCAGCGACGTCATCGAGACGCGGTCGCCGCCCATGGCGGCCTTGCGGTACCAGGACTCGGCCTCGGCGAGCTCCCCGCGTTCGCGCATGGCCGAGCCCATCCTGGCCATGGCGACGACGTTGCCGCCTTCAGCGGCTTTGCGCTGGAAGAACTCGTCGAACTTCTTGAGCCGACCGGGCATCGGCTGCTCCCTCCGGATGGGTCCTGCTCCGGTAGTCGCAGTTCTTGGGCCCGGTGTGACACCGCCGTGGGTGGGCGAGATCACATTCGCGCCAGGTCGTCGTGTCGGCGCGGTTGTCCCAGGCCGGCACGGGTGAGACTACGCCGCGCGCACCCGCAGGTGAGAGGAGAAAATCTTGGCGGCCCGCAGCTTTCGGCTCAGCGTGACGCAACGGATCCTGCTGGTAGTCGCGATCCTCGCGGTCGCCCTCTTCGGGTACTGGGTGACGAGCAGGGGGGCGGGCGCGACCCCGCCGTCCACCGCGGGCCCGGTGCCGGTCAGCGCCGCCGACGCGCAGAAGCAGCTCGACGAGCTGACGATCGCCGCGCGGACGTCCATGGACGGCTACTCGCGCGAGAAGTTCAAGCACTGGGACAGCCAGGGCTCCGGCTGCGACACCCGCGAAGTCGTGCTCAAGCGGGACGGCAAGGACGTCCAGACTGACAAGGACTGCAAAGCGACGGCCGGGACGTGGACCAGCATCTACGACGGCGAGACGTGGACGAAGCCGACCGACCTCGACATCGACCACATGGTCCCGCTCGGCCAGGCGTGGGCGAGCGGCGCGAAGACGTGGACGGCCGAGAAGCGCGAGCAGTTCGCCAACGACCTGACCCGGCCGCAGTTGTTCGCCGTCACCGACAACGTCAACCAGCAGAAGAGCGACAAGGCGCCCGACCAGTGGAAACCGCCGCTGGTGGCGTTCTGGTGCACCTACGCGACCGACTGGATCGTGGTGAAGCACCACTACGGCCTGACGATCACGCAGGGGGAGAAAACGGCCTTGACGGACATGTTGCGCCGCTGCTGAGCTGGCCGCCATGACGACTTTCGCGCTGGTCCACGGGGGCGGCGGCAGCGGCTGGGACTTCCACCTCCTCGGCCCGGAGCTGGTCGCCCGCGGGCACGACTTCGTCGCGCCGGACCTGCCGATCACCGACCGGGCGGCCGGGCTTTCCGACTTCACCGACACGGTGCTGGCGGCCTTGGGGGACGCGTCGGACGTCGCCGTCGTCGGGCATTCGTACGGTGGGTTCACGGCGCCGCTGGTCGCGTCGAAGGTGCGGGCGCGCCTGCTCGTCTACCTGGCCGGGATGGTCCCGGCGCCGGCCGAGCCGCCGGGGGAGTGGTGGGGCAACACCGGCTTCGCCGCACCGGCCGGGCTGTCCGAGGCCGAGCAGTTCTTCAACGGCGTCCCGGCCGCGCTGGCCGAGGAGTGCCAGGCGCACGGGCGCGAGCAGGTCAGCAAGGAGTGGGACGAGCCGTGGCCGCTGGCGGCCCACCCGGACGTCCCCACGCGGGTGCTGCTCTGCCGCGACGACCGGTTCTTCGCGCCGGACTTCCAGCGCCGCGTCGCCCGGGAGCGCCTCGGCTTGACGCCGGACGAGATCGACGGCCCGCACTGCGTCACCCTCAGCCACCCGGTCCAGCTGGCCGACCGCCTGGTGAGCTACCTCTAGTTCACCGCCGCTGCGCCGATCGGGTACCGGGAAGCCTTAAAGGTCTAGACCTATTGACTGTGTGGTCCAGGCCACTTAACGTCGTTTTCCGGCGGTGAACCCGCTCGCGTCACCTCCACCCCGGTCCCCACCATGGAGGTTTCCCCGTCATGCGCCCAGTCCGGGTCCTCGCACTGGCGGCGCTCGCCGCCGGCGGTCTGCTCGTCGCTCCCGCCGCACCGGCGTCGGCCGCGGCTTTGCCCGCCTGCCGGCACTTCTACCCGGGCCCGATCCCGGACCGCCCGGTCACCGGCGGACAGGGCCCGGGCACCCTCGTCGGCGCGGTGGACGTGAGCGGCCGCCTGCCCGCCCCCGGTTCCGTCAGCGGCGGCCTCGGCGCCGACGGCAAGGTCACCTTCACCTTCGCCCGCGTCCCCGGCGCGAAGGCGTACCGCGCGTTCCGCAACGGCCAGGCCCTGCAGTGGATCAGCGACTGGGGCCAGCCGACGCTCACCGTCACCGACGCGAGCCCGTGCCAGGACGCGAACTACCAGCTCTACGCCATGACGGCGGAGGACAACTCACCCGGCTCGCTCGGCCGGATCTCGACGGCCTACCGCCTCGACACCGCGAACCGGCTCGCGACCTACCGCATCCCCGCCGGCACCACGCTGGACTACCGCGTCACGTCCTACAACGACGTCGCCCAGACCGCGCTCGGCTACAGCGCCGGCCCGGGTTTCTGCGCCGTCGACGCCCGGATCGTCCCGTGGGGCACCCGGTTCTCCGTCCCCGGCTACGGCGAGTGCTACGCGGCGGACATCGGCAGCTGGATCGCCGGCGACATCGTCGACGTCTGGCTGCCCGGGTCCCAGGCCGACGCCTGGGGCATCCAACGGCTCACCCTGACCGTCCGCTGAGGAGGGACCGTGAAGGCCGAGTCCGCGCTCGCGGCGACATTCAAGGCCGGCACCGGCTGAGCCTCCCGCCCGCCGAAAGGCCGTGAAGGCCTCCTTGCCGACGTCCCCCCCCTCTGCCCCGGCAAGGAGGCCTTCATGGGCGGTCACCAGCGATCGAGGTGCAGCACCTCTTCCAGGGGCTGCCGCGCCGCGGGCTTGAACGTGTCGCCCGTGTAGAACGCCGTCGGGATCAACGCCGCCTGGTGCACGTTCTTCGGCAGCTCCAGCACTTCGGCCGCCTCCTGCTCGTACTTCAGGTGCAGCGTCGTCCACGCCGTGCCGAGCGTCACCGAACGGGCCGCCAGCATGTAGCTCCACACCGACGGCAGCAGCGACGCCCACATGCCCGCCTGGTTGCCCGCCGGCAGCTCCGCGGACGCCGTCTCCAGGCACGGCACCACCAGCACCGGGACGTCACCCATCCGGTCGGCCAGGTACGCGACGCTCTCGCCGACCCGCTTCTGCACCGGAGCCCGCGAAGGGTCGTCCGCGAACTGCTTGCCCGCTGCGTTCGGCGACGCCAGGTACTCGTGGCAGGCGCGGCTGTAGATCCGCCCGAGCGCGGCCCGCTGGTCCTCGTCGGTGACCACCAGCCACTGCCACCGCTGCGTGTTCGAACCGCTCGGCGCCTGCAGCGCCACCTGCACGCAGTGCTTCACGAGGTCCAGCGGCACGGGGCGATCCAGGTCGAGCCGCTTGCGCACGGTCCTGGTGGTGGTCAGGAGCTCTTCGGGCGTCATCATCGGCCCATCATGCCGGGCTCACCAGCGATCGTGCACCAGCGGCCGGATCAGCTCGTCGTACGTTTCGCGGACGCCCGCCAGCGCCTCGGGGGACAACGCGGGCAGCGCCGCCGCCGTGGTGTTCGCCGTGGCCTGCGCGGCGTTGCGCGCGCCGGGGATCACCGTGCTCACGCCCGGCTGGTCGATGATCCAGCGCAGCGCGAACCGCGCCAGCGCCTGCCCCTCGGGCACCAGCCCGCGCAGCCGCTCGACGGCCGCCAGCCCGGCCTCGTAGGGCACGCCCGAGAACGTCTCGCCGACGTCGAACGCCTCGCCGTGGCGGTTGAAGTTCCGGTGGTCGTTCTCCGCGAAGGTCGTCGAAGCCGTGTACCGGCCGGACAGCAGGCCCGACGCCAGCGGCACCCGCGCGATGATCCCGGCGCCCGCCTCCGCCGCGACCGGCAGCACCCGCTCCAGGGGCTTGAGGCGCAGGCAGTTCAGGATGATCTGCACCGACGCCACGTGCGGCCGCGCCAACGCCGTCAGGGCTTCTTCGCACGTCTCGACGCTGACGCCGTAGGCCTTGATGCGGCCCTCGTCGACCATCGCGTCCAGGGCGTCGTACACCGCGTCCGAGGAGTACACCGGCGTCGGCGGGCAGTGCAGCTGCACCAGGTCGAGCGTGTCGACGCCGAGGTTGCGGCGCGACCGGTCGTTCCACTCGCGGAAGTTCGCGGCGACGTAGTTCTCCGGCACCTGCTCGACCCGGCGGCCCATCTTGGTCGCCACGAAGACGTCGCCGCGGTCGGCGAGGAACCGGCCGACCAGCCGCTCGCTGCGGCCGTCGCCGTAGACGTCGGCGGTGTCGAAGAAGGTGACACCGCCGTCGGCGGCCGCGTGCAGCACGCCCAGCGCGTCGTTCTCGTCGACCTCGCCCCAGTCGGCGCCGAGCTGCCAGCAGCCGAGCCCCACGACGGACACCTCGCGGCCCAGCCGGGCGATCTTCCGGTTCTCCATGCCGCGATCCAAGCACACGGCCCCGCCTATGATCGGCCGTCATGGCCATGACTTCGGGTCCGGACGGACTGGGGACCCGGCTGCGGCACGTCCTCGAGATCCTCGACGGCGACGTCGCGCGGTTCCTCGCCGACATCGGCCTCGACGGCTACCGGCCGCGCTACTCGCCGGTGGTGCGGGCGCTGCTGGCCCGCGGCCCGCTGGCCATCCGCGACCTCGCCGCGGAGATGCGCGTGACGCACTCGGCGGCCAGCCAGACCGTCGCGCAGATGAACCGGGCCGGGCTCGTCGTCCTCGAACCGGGCGCCGACGCCCGGCAGCGGATCGTGTCGCTCACCGCGAAGGCGCGTGACCTGCTGCCGCTGATCGAAGCGGAGTGGGCCGCGACGACGGAGGCGTCGGAAGCGCTGGAAGCCGAGCTGCCGTACTCGCTGCGCGCGCTGCTGGACGCGATCGTCGAAGCCCTCGACCGGAAGCCGTTCCGCGAGCGGATCGGGGAGACCGACGCCGCGCGCGAGCTGCGCTGATCAGGCGTCGGCGACCCGGAAGACCGCCCAGACGTACTTGCCGCCGGGGCAGCGTTCGAAGCCCCAGTCCACCGACAGCGCCTGGACCAGCACCAGCCCGCGGCTGCGCGCCTCGGCCGGGGACGGCGCCCGCAGCTCGGGCAGCAGCGCGCCGGTGTCGTACACGCGCAGCGTCAGGTGGCCGTCCGCGTACTCCAGCTCCAGCCGCTGCGGCCGCTCGCCGTGCTCGAAGGCGTTCGTGACCAGCTCCGACGTGGCCAGCAGGACGTCTTCCAGCCGGCGCTCGCACACGCCGAAGCCGAGCAGCGCCGACCGGACCTCGTGCCGGGCCAGCGCCGGGGCGGTGACATCGGCCGGGAGGAACACCCGCAGGGGGGCGGCTGCCGCGGCGGTGTGCTGCGGCATCTTCGACGTCGTCATCCGGTCCCCCTCCCAGTGAGTTCGGTACCGCCCGCGAAGTACCCAAGCGGGTGAGCGGCTAATCAGGTGCCTTCGGCCAGCTCGGATTCGTCCAGGCCCGAACGCAGCTTCTTCAGCGTCGCAGCCAGCAACCGCGACACCTGCATCTGGGAGACCCCGACGCGGCGCGCGATGTCCGATTGGCTCATCCCGGAGCCGAACCGCAGCGCCACGATCTTGCGCTCCCGGTCCGGCAGGCTCTCCAGCATCGGGCGCAGCGCCTCCCGCAGCTCGGCCTGGCCCAGCTCGGCGTCCGGCGCCCCGAACCTCGTGTGCGCCGCGTTCTCCAGCAGGTGGTCGAGCGAAGCGCCGTAGCGGCCCTGGCCGGCGCGAAGACCCTCGTAGACGTCTTCGATGGGCACGCCGAGGCGCCCGGCGATCTCACTCGGCTTCGGCGCGCGGGAGAGCTGCACGGTGAGCTCTTCGCGGGCGGCCGAGATGTTCGCGTTCAGCTCCTTGAGCCGCCGCGGCACCCGCACCGACCAGCTGTTGTCCCGGAAGTGGTGCCGCAGCTCCCCGGAGATGGTCGGCACCGCGAACGCCAGGAAGTCCGTCCCCTGATCGGGGTCGAACCGGTCGACGGCGTGGATCAGCCCGACCGTGGCGATCTGGACCAGGTCCTCCATCGCCTCGTCGCGGTTGCGGAACTTGCGGGCCAGGTTGCGCGCGAGCTCCAGGTGGGCGCGCACGAGGGTGTCGCGGATGCGGTCGCGTTCCGGCGAGTCCGCGGGCAGCGCGGCGAGCTGGGCGAACAGCGCGCCGACGTCCGGTTCGTCCCCCCTGCTCTCGGCGGGACCGCTCACGAGTCCGCCACCTGGCTTTCCCGGACCAGGTCGACCCGGGACAGGTAGCGGCCGTCCTTCGGCGTGATGGTGCGCTCGGCCGTCGTCGCGAGCGCGGTCAGCAGCTGCCACGAAAGCCCGGTGTCGTCCTCGTGGTCCGGGGAGTCCGAAAAGACCGAGACCGAGACCTCGATGCGCGGCCCGCTCCACGAGAACACGCACGTGAGCTTGCCGTCCGCGCTGGCGGGGAGCAGCAGCGAGCAGGCTTCGTCCACCGCCATCCGGAGGTCCTCGACGGCGTCGAGGTCGAAGTCCTGGCGCATCGCGATGTCGGCCACGATGGTCCGCAGCGTGGGCACGACGTGCGGGATCGCGGCCGTCCGCACCTCGATGACCTGCGCGCCTTCCGGGACGAGCGGGGCGTTGTCCTCCACGTTTGTTCCTTTCTCCGGCTCGCGCTGCGGGGGGTCGGCGGTGTCCTCTCACGCCCGGTCAGCGAGATGCCCGTGGGGTGAGCAAACCAAACCCGCGTTTGATCCGCTCCACCGGCGGGCATGTAGCCGTCGACATGCTGATCCTGGGAAAGGCGGGGACGACATGGCTGACGTGAGCCGGCTGCCCAACGTGGTTGCTGAAGAGTGGGAATGGCAGCTGAACGGCTCGTGCCGCGGTGCGGACAGCAGCCTGTTCTTCCACACGGACAACGAGCGGGGTTCCGCGCGCGAGCGGCGCGAGTCGCGGGCCAAGGCCATCTGCCAGACCTGCCCGGTCCTGGCGCAGTGCCGCCGGCACGCGATGACCGTGCAGGAGCCGTACGGCATCTGGGGCGGCCTCGGCGAGATCGAACGGCGGCAGCTGTTCCTCCGCCAGCGACGGGCCGCGCGGAAGACCGTGAGCGCGCACTGACCAGGCACGATTCAGGTGCACGTGAACAGCTCGCGCGAAAGGGCGGCGGCCGTGGCGGGCTCGGTCGCTTCCTGGGTTAGGGTTGGCCCCGGAGTTGCCTTGACCGTGCCGGGCGCGGGGTTCTGCCCCGGGCTGTGGAAGGCGCGGTGACACGGTTGCCGCTTGAGACAGCAGGCGCGTACCCGGCGCAGGAGCAGCGCCTGACGAGGAGAAACTGCATGCCCGCAGCCGACCAGAACGCCACCCCGCCCGGGTTCGGCATCACGCTGGACACCGACGCGACGGAGCCCCGGGTGGTGGTCACCGGCGAGCTCGATCTGCTCACCAGCCCGCAGCTGCAGGAGGCCCTGGCGGGGCTGATCGCGGACAAGCGCGCGCAGCGGGTCGTGGCCGATCTGACCGGGGTGACCTTCTTCGATTCCTCCGCGCTGAACGTGGTGCTCCGCGCACAACGCCAGGCCGGCGAGCAGGACGTCGAACTCGAGGTCGTCCCGAGCCCCGCGGTGAGCCGAGTGATCGAGCTCACCGGCGTGGCCGAACACCTGAGCGTGTCGGAGGACCCCCAAGCCTGACCGCCCGCTACGGTTCCGCGGACTGGTTCGCGGGATCCTGGGGGCGGCACGATGATGGGGCGGACGCATGCCCTGAGCGGCTGGTGCGCGGGCTTGGCCCTGGCGCCCGCGGTCGGGGTGGGTTCGGTGCACCAAGCGGTGGTCTTCGCGGCCACCACAGCGGGTTTCACCCTGCTGCCCGACCTCGACCACCCCGGCGCGAGCGCGTCCCGCCTCCTCGGCTGGCTGACCGGCGCCCTGTCGTGGCTGCTGCGGCGCGTCTCGTCGGCGTTCTACGCGCTGACGAAGGGCCCGCGCGACGAGAAGGTCACCGGCCAGCACCGCCACCTTTCCCACACGATCCTCTTCGCCGCGGGCTTGGGCGCGTTGACGTCGTGGGGCACCGAAAAGGGCGGCCCGTGGGCGGTCGTCGGCGTGGTGGTCTTCGGCTTGATGCTGGCGGAAGGCGCACTCGGCGACTGGCTCCTCCCGGTGAGCGGCGCGGCGGTGGCGTGGTGGTTCTTCACCGCGCCCCCGGACCGCGCCGGCGAACTGGCGTCCATCTCGGGCTGGCTCGGCATCGCGGTCGCGGCGGGGTGCCTGACCCACTGCCTGGGTGACGCGCTCACCGAGTCCGGTTGCCCGTTCCTCTTCCCGATCCCGATCGCCGGCGAGACCTGGTACGAGCTGGGACCCCCGAAGGCCCTCCGGTTCAAGACCGGCAAGAAGGTCGAGAAGCGGTTGATCTTCCCGGTGTTCGTGGTGCTCGGCGTGCTGCTGGTGCCCGGGGTGTGGGACTGGTCGGTCAGCACGTTCGAGCGGCTGTTCATCCCGCCGTCGTCCCAGCAGGCGACCACGCCTTGAGCCGCTCGGCGGCCGCGGCGGTGTCGGTGTAGTCGCGGGTGTGCTTGATCCGCCCGTCCTCGACGGTCAGCACCATGACGTAGGAGACGGCGAAGGCCTCGCCGCGCACCTCCTGGTGCAGGTCGAACTCCGCGACGAGCTTCCGCGGGTCCGCCGTCTCGTGGACGACGACGTTGGCGGCTCCGGTGATCCGCCGGCTCCCACCGGCGGCGTGGAAGCGGCGGCGGAGCTCTTCGCGGCCCTTCGTCACGCGGGGCACGCCGGGGAGGGTGAAGGGCATTTCGAGGGTGACGTCTTCGGCGTAGAGGTCGGCGAGGTCGTCCCACCGGTTCTCGACCGAGGCGGCGAGGAAGCGGTCGAAGACCTCACGCGTGCGGAGCGCGGCGAGGGCGGTGTTCGGGTAGTCGCGGTACGCCGTGATCTCCCCGCCGGTCACCGTCACCACCCCGACCGACGAAGGGTGGCCGGACACCCGCAGCTCCAGGACGAAGCCCGTCTCCGTCACCTCCGCCGTGACCTGGGCTTCCCGCACGCCCAGCGCGCGCGCCCGGGCACCGGCCGCGCCCAGTTCGGCGACGATCGCCTCCCGGCCTTCGGTGCGCAGGCCGAGGAACGGCCGCTCGTACACCGCGTCGGCGGCGAAGAGGTCCGCGAACGGCCCGGTGTCGAGAGTGGACATACCAAGGCGGACCAGCCGGGCGATTTCGGGCACGGTGCGGGTCATCGGAATTCTCCTGGAAGACTGGACGTTGAATCGGAACGGTGCACCCGCTTACGACGATACGGAGCGAGCGCTCCGTTTGTCAACGAGGAGAGCTTGATGGAGAAGATGCGCGCGGACGCACGGCGCAACCGGGCCAAGGTCCTGGCCGCCGCGGAGGAGGCGTTCGCCGTCGACGGGCTGGCCGTGCCGCTCGACGACATCGCGCGGCTGGCCGGCGTCGGGGCCGGCACCGTCTACCGGCACTTCCCCAGCAAGGAAGCGCTCTTCCAGGCCGTCGTCCTCGAGCGCATCCAGCAGTTCGCCGAGGAAGCCCGCGCGCTCGCCGAAGCGGACGAGCCCGGTGAGGTCTTCTTCGACTACTTCGTCCGCGTCATCCACCAGGCGTCCCTCAACCGGGCCATCTGCGACGCCCTGGCCGAGTCCGGCGGGCACGCCTTCAAAGCCGGGGCGGGCGACGACTTCCGCGCGGGCTTCGCGCGGCTCCTCGAGCGGGCGCAGGCGGCCGGCGCCGTCCGGCGGGACATCGACGGGGACGACCTGCGCGCGCTCATCGTCGGCTGCCTCGCCGTCGAGCGGTACGCGCCGGGCAGCGAGCACCTCGTCCGCGTCGTCGTCGACGGGCTGCGGGCGTCAGCCGGACAGGGCGATGTCGCGTAGCTGCGCCCGGCTCGCGATGCCGAGCTTGGGGAACACCTTGTACAGGTGGTAGCCGACGGTGCGCGGGCTCAGGAACAGCCGCGCGCCGATCTCGCGGTTGGACAACCCCGCCGCGGCCAGCTCCGCCACCTGGCGCTCCTGCGCGGTCAGCCGCCCGCCGCCGCCCGCGGCCGACCCGGTCGCCCGCAGTTCCCGGCCCGCCGTCGCGGCCCACTCGGTCGCGCCGAGGCTGTCGAACAGCTCCCAAGCCGTCCGGAGCGCCACCTTCGCCTCGGTGATCCGACGGTCGCGCCGCAGCCGCTGGCCTTCGCGCAGCCGGGCGCGCGCCCGCTCGAAGGGCCGGTCGTCGGGCGGAGCCGGGGAAAGCCCGCCGGACGACGCCTCGGCGTGGTCGCGGGCGGCCGCGGCGGCGACGTCCCGGTGGCCCAGCGCGGAAAGCCGTTCCACGGCCGGCTCGTACTCGCCGCGGGAGAGGTGCAGCGAGCCCAGCGCCCAGCGGGCCTGCGCCGCCGCCAGCGCGTTGTCTTGGGCCGGTGCTTCCCGCAGCACGAGCGTCGCGTGCTCCCGGCACGCCTGCGCGTCACCGCGCAGGGCGGCGAGCCGGGCCAGCACCGCGTGCGCGTCCGCCGACGTCACCCGCTGCTCGGCGGCGGTCCGCAGCGCCTCCGCCGCGTGCGCCCGCGCGTCGGCCCAGCGGCCCAGGTCCAGCTCCACTTCGGACAGCCACGTCAGCAGGACCGCGTACAGCGCGAGGATCCCGTTGGCGCGCAACCGTTCCGCGGCGACGAGCCCGAACTCCCGGGTCGCCTGCCGGTGCGGCCCGCGGCGGCTGATCGCCATCGGGACGAGCCAGCGGTGGGCGTGCCGTTCGGTGAGCGACGCCGGGACCGCGTCGAGGAGCTCCCACGGGTCCGGCACTTCGCCGTCGCCGGTGAGCAGCCCGGCCAGGACGTGGTAGCCGGGTTCGCAGTCCAGCGCGGTGATCCGCCGGGCCAGCCCGGCGACGTCGGCCCACCGGTCGCGGTGGTGCGCGGCGTCGATCGCCAGGAACAGCAACCGCGCCGCACGCTCGGGACCGACCTGGTCCGCGAGCCGCGTCAGGTGGTCCTGAGCGGCGGCGAGGTTCCCGCTGTAGAGCTCGATCAGCCCGCGCAGCCGTCCGGTCAGCGGCCGCGCGACGGGCTCGCGGACCGTCGAAGCCATGACGTCCAGGAGCCGCCGGGCCCGCACGGGGTCACCGGCCTTCCACGCCGAGTGGGCCGCCTCGCAGAGCCGGTGCGCCCGCGCGCTTTCGTCCATGCCCCGAAGCTAGGTCCGCCCCGCTGAGACGCCGTTCAGGTCACGCAGCTTCCGCAGCGGCGAGCACACCAGGATCGCCGCCGAAGCGAGCACCCCGGCGGCGGCGAGCTGCATCGTCGCCCGCATCCCGAACGCGGTCGCGAGCGCCCCGCCGAGCAGGCTGCCCAGCGGGACGACGCCGAGGATCAGCGTGCGGGTGATCGAGTTGACCCGGCCCAGCAGCTCCGGCGGGGCGACCGCCTGCTGGAAGCTCATCCCGAACACGTTCAGCACGATGACGCCGTAGGTAGCGAAGAACCCGGCGGCGACGTAGCAGGCGAGCGCCCACCCGCGGCCGGTGAACGGGTAGAGCTGGTAGGCCAGGCCGAACAGCACCCCGGCACCCCAGAGGGCCCGCGCCTCGCCGATCCGCGCGCCGAGCCGCCGCGCGGTGAGCCCGGCGGTGAGCGCCCCGGTCAGCGACGCGGTGCCCAGCAGTCCGATCGCCCACGCCGAGAGCCCGACCTCCCGGGACAGGAAGGCGATCACGATCGCCAGGTGGGCCGACTGGAAGAGGCTCGACACCGCGCCGTGCGCGCTGATCGCCAGCAGGACGCGGTTGCCGCGCACCACTCGCAGTCCTTCGCCGATCTCGCGCAGGAGCCGCCGCGGCCGAGGGGCGGGACGCACGTCCGGCGTCTCGATGCGGCGCAGCCACAGCGCCGACCACAGGTAGCTGACGGCGTCGGCGGCGAGCGCGGTCGCGGCGCCGAGCGCCTGGACGATCAGCCCGGCCAGGCCGGGGCCGGCGACCGCGGCCATCGACAGGTTCGTCTGGAGCCGGGCGTTCGCGTCCGGCAGCTGCTCGCGCGGCACCAGCCGGGGGAGGTACGTCTGGTGCGCGATGTCGAAGAACACGCCCAGGAGCCCGGCCCCGAGCACGACGAGGAGCAGCTGGGGCAGGCCGAGCACGCCGAACAGCGCGGCGACCGGGATCGTCGCGAGCAGCGCCGCGCGTCCGGCGTCGGCGGCGATCAGCAGCGGGCGCTGGCGGATCCGGTCGCACCAGGCGCCGACCTGCAGGCCGAGCACCAGGTAGGGCAGCGTCTGCGCGGTGCGCAGCAGCGAGACCTCGAAGACCGACGCGCCGAGGGTGGCGACCGCCAGCAGCGGCACCGCCAGCACGTCGATCCGGCTGCCGAACTGGCTGGCGAGGTCGGCGATCCACAGTCGCCGGAAGTCGCGGTTCCCCAGTGCCCCCATGATCCCAACCTGGCAGGTGCGCGCGCAGAGCGCAACAAAGTTGAGCTGACTCGACTCAAGCTGCACTTTCGGTAACGGGAAGTAAGATCGACGCGAGTTAGTCCTCGTACCTGCGCTGCGCGTGGCGAGGGGGTGCCCGGATGAGTGGCCGACCTACCTGGGGTTCCGCCGCGGTCACCGGGCTGGCGGGCTTCGCCACCGGACTGCTCGTCGCCGCGCTCCTCGTCGCCGGCCGGCCGACGCCGCGGCCCGCCGAAGTCACCGCGCCGCCGACCAGCACCGTGCCCGCTGTCCCGGTCACGGTGACCGCGTCCGTGCCGCCGTCGACGGTGGTCTCCGTCGAGACGTCCCCGCCGACGACCACGACGAGCCGGGTGGAGGTCACGGTGACCTCGACCCCGACCTCGGTCACCCCGACGTCGACGTCGCCGGTCCTGCCGTTGACCAGCGGCTGGCGCGACTGACGGTGCAACCGTCCGGCCGCCGGTCCCGTCTGGCCGTCATGCGAAGGATTCCGTGGATCGCCGTGGTCCTGATCGGCGCGGCCGGGTGCGGGCGGGCGGAGGTCGCCTGCACGGCGATCGGCACCCCGGTCGGCATCGGCCTGTCGGTTCCCGACCCGGCCGGCATCACCCGCGCGACGCTCGACGCCTGCTGGGGCGACCGGTGCGTCACCCGGCAGGTCGCCCTCTTCCCCGCGACGGCGGCGGGCGCGACCTCCTGCACGGGGACCGGACCGGACGCCGCCTGCGGCGTGTCGATGGTCCCGACCGGTGGCCTCCAGGGCTTCGCCGACGTCCCGGGCCTGCCCGCCGAGCCGGTGCGGGTCACCGTCCGGTTCGACGACGACAGGCCGCACGGCGTCGAGGTGACGCCGTCGTTCAGCGAGCCGAACGGCCCCGCCTGTGGGAAGGCGGGGCCGCAAGCCCAGCTCCTGGTGGGCGCCGGCGGCGAACTGCGGGTGCGTTAACCGACGTCCCGGCGCTTCCAGCCGGCCAACCCGGCCCCCAGCGCGACGACCGCGACGGCGAGCAGCCAGACGATCGGCGTCGCGGTGAGCTCCTGGCCGGGGAGCTTCGGCGGGTGCTGGAACGGCGAGACGTCCAGCACCGCCTGCGGCAGGTTCACCACCGGGCCGAACAGGCTGAGCAGCAGCGCCAGCGCGCCCACCGCCCACGCGGCGGCCGAGTAGCCCGGCAGCAGGCCGAAGATCGCCACCGCGAGCGCGACCACCACCCAGGCCGCGGGCAGCTGGACGAGCATTCCGGCGAGGGAGTCGCCGACCGAGCCGCCGACGTCGCCGGTGCGCAACCCGTTGGCCAGCCCCATGAACAGCCCGCCGGCCAGCAGCAGCACCGCCGTGCCGAAGAACGCGAACACCAGGTGGCCCACCGCCCAGCGCAGCTTGCCGACGCTCGTGGCCAGCACCGGCTCGAGCCGGATCGCGGTCTCCTCGCCGCGCATCCGCAGCACCGCCTGGATCCCGTACAGCGACGCGACCATCGCGAACATCCCGGCCATGGCGGCGAGGAACGCCTGCGTGAGCGCCTCGCTGCCGCCGAGGCGCGCCATGATCTCCTGCGCCTGCGGGCTGGAGCCGACCAGGCCGCCGATGCCACTGGCGATCGAGCCGAACACCGCGCCGACCACGGCCATCCCGATCGTCCAGCCGAGCAGCGGCCCGCGGTGCAGCCGGACGGCGAGCGCGAACGGCGTCCGCAGGCCCGCCGCCGCCCGCGCCGGGCCCGGCCGCGGCGGCAGGATGCCGACCCCGACGTCACGCCGCGGCAGCAGCCAGTACCCGGCCGCGCCGACGACCAGTGCGAAGGCCACCGGCAGCAGGAGCACCCACCAGCGTTCGCCGGCGAACGCGCGGACCTGCTGCACCCAGCCGATCGGCGACAGCCACGACAGCCAGCGGGCGTCCACAGTGGAGTCACCGGCGCCGCGCAGCAGGAACGCGGCGCCGACCACGGCGGTGCCGATCCCGTTGGCGGTGCGGGAGTACTCGGCGAGCTGGACGGCGACGGTCGCGACGGCCGTGAAGACCAGTCCCGTCAACGCTTGCGACGCGCCGAAGGCGAGCGAACCGGCGGCGGGCAACCCGGCGCCGACCATGCTGCCGCACTGGATCAGGCCGATCAGCACGCTCGCCCCGCCGGCGACCAGGACGGCCGACGTCAGCGCCGCGTACCGGCCGACGACCGCGGACGCCAGCAGCTCCGCGCGGCCCGTGTCCTCCTCGGCGCGGGTGTGCCGGGTGACCGTGAAGACCACCATCAGCCCGGTGAGCAGGGCCAGGAACCCGCACATGCGCCAGGAGATGAACCCGCCGGCGGTGGTCAGGTCGAACGGCGGCCCGTAGAGCAGCGCGTACGACGGGTTCGTGTTCGCGCCGGCCTGCAGCGCCTGCCGGTCCGCGGCGGTCGGGTAGAACTGCGTGAACGTCTTGACCGTGCTGGCCGGGACGATGCTGAGCAGCACGATCCAGATCGGCAGCACGACGCGGTCGCGGCGCAGCGCGAGCCGGGTGAGGTGCCAGGTGCCGGCGAGTTCGTGCGCCGGCGCGACCTCGGCTTCGGCACGGGAGAGCGTCGCGGTCATTTCGCGCTCGCCTCGGTGGTGTAGTGCCGCAGGAACAGCTCTTCCAGCGTCGGCGGCTGGCTGACCAGGCTGCGGACGCCGACCTGGGTCAGCTGGCGCAGGGCCTCGTCGAGCGAGCGCGTTTCGACGTCGAACCGGACGCGGTTGCCGTCGACCTTGAGGTCGTGGACGTTCGCCAGCTTCGTGAGCCCGTTCGGCGGGCCGGCCAGCTCGGCGGTGATCGACGTCCGGGTCAGGTGGCGCAGTTCGGCGAGCGTGCCCGACTCGACCGTGCGCCCGTTGCGGATGATGCTGACCTTGTCGCACAGCGCCTCGACCTCGGCGAGGATGTGGCTGGAGAGCAGCACGGTCCGGCCCTGCTCGCGCTCCTCCTGGATGGCGTACTGGAACGTCGCCTCCATCAGCGGGTCGAGGCCGGACGTCGGCTCGTCGAGGATCAGCAGGTCGACCCGCGAGGCGAGCGCGGCGACGATGGCGACCTTCTGCCGGTTGCCCTTCGAGTACGTCCGCCCCTTCTTCTTCGGGTCGAGGTCGAACCGTTCGATCAGGTCGGCGCGGCGCTTCTCGTCGAGCCCGCCGCGCAGGCGGCCGAGCAGGTCGATCACCTCGCCGCCGGAGAGGTTGGGCCAGAGGTTGACGTCGCCGGGCACGTAGGCCAGGCGGCGGTGCAGGCTCGCGGCGTCCTTCCAGGGGTCGCCGCCGAGCAGCCGGACGTCCCCCGAGTCCGCGTGGAGCAAGCCGAGCAGGACCCGGACGGTGGTCGACTTCCCGGCGCCGTTCGGGCCCAGGAAGCCGTGCACCTCCCCGGCGGGTACCTGCAGATCGAGGCCGTCGAGGGCCTTCGTCCGGCCGAACGACTTGTGGAGGCCGGAGATCGCGATGGCGTTTTCCATGCTTCGGAAGCTACACTGGTTTCACAAAGTTGTGAAGTTAAGAAAATGTCTAGATTGAGTGATCTTGCTGGGGGCTTACGGGAGGATGGGCCGATGACGACGCCTGACACGAAGCGAGATGAGGACGCCGTCCGCCGGTACGTCGAGAGCCTCGGGCTCGTGCTCTCGCAGATCGGGATGCAGCGCATGCCCGCCCGGGTGTTCGCCGCGCTGATGACCACCGACGACGCCCGGTTGACCGCCGCCGACCTGGCTTCGCAGCTCTCGGTCAGCCCGGCGGCCGTCTCGGGCGCGGTCCGCTACCTCGAACAGATCGGCCTGGTCGCCAAGGAGCGCGAGCCGGGCGAGCGCCGCGACCACTACCGCCTCTACGACGACCTCTGGTACGCCACCTTCCTCAAGCGCGACCGCATGATCATCATGTGGCGCGACGCGGCCGAAAACGGCATCGACGCCTTGGGCGAGGACTCGCCGGCCGGGAAGCGGCTCGCCGAGATGCGGGACTTCCTGTCCTTCATGCTGGTCGAGCTCAACGGCATGTACGAGCGCTGGCACAAGCTGCGCGAGGAGAAGAACGCCTAGAGCGCGGCGAGCAGCGTGTCCGCGAGCCGGCCGGCGAGATCGGCGGGCTCGCGCTCTTCGAACGTCGCCAGGAACGCCTGCTGGAAACAGGCGCCCAGCAGCAGGGACGCGGCCGCCTCGACGTCCGTGCCGGCCTTGACCCGGCCCAGTGAAACCTCGGCCCGCAGGTAGCCCGCGACGCCGTCGAGCAGCACCCGCGGGCCGTGCTCGCCCAGCCGCTCCCGGTGGGACCGCAGCAGCTCGCGCGAGGAGAACACCGAAACCGCGATCGGGAACCCCTCGAGGTAGAACGCCAGGCCGAGCCGCGCAACCCGGGTGAGGTTGTCCCGCAGCGACGCCCGCCCCGGATCCGCGGTGAGCTCGCCCAGTGCCGCTCCCAGCGCGGGCAGCTCCTCGCCCAGCACGCTGAGGAACAGGTCGGTCTTGTCGCGGAAGTGCTTGTAGAGCATCGCTTCCGAGTACCCCGCGGTCTGCGCGATGACCTTGGTCGTCGCGTGGGCGTAGCCCTGCTCGCGCATCACCTTCGCGGCCGCGGCGACGATCTCTTCGCGGCTTCCCATGGCGGCTCCTGAGTGCGTTCTCAGCGTGGTTAGTGAACACTCACCCTACCTGGTGAGTGTTCACTAACCGAGGAGGAGACACATGCGGATCACCGTTCTGGGCGCGACCGGCGGCGTCGGCGGCGAGGTCGTCAAGCAGGCTTCGGAGCGCGGCTGGCACGTCACGGCCGTCGTGCGCGACCCCGCCAAGCTGCGGCTGCCCGCCGAGGTCGTCGTCGCCGGCCTGCACGAGCAGGGGAAGCTGGCGGCCGCGTTCGACGGCCGGGACGCGGTGCTCTCCGCGCTCGGCTCCCGGGATCGCAAGCCGACGACGGTCTGCGCCGACGGCGCCCGCGCCGCGCTCGAAGCCGGGGTCAAGCGCCTGCTGGTGGTCAGCGCCGCCGGGCTGGACACCGACGGGGACGGCATGTTCACCCGCACGCTCGTGAAGCCGCTGCTCGACGCGGTCCTCAAGCACGGGTACGCGGACATGCGCGCGATGGAGGACCTGGTCATGGCCAGTGCGGCGGACTGGACCGTCGTCCGGCCGCCGATGCTGCTCAACGGGCCGCGCACCGGCGTCGTGAAGAGCCGCCTCGACGGCAACGTGCGCGGCAGCTACACGATCCGGCGCGCCGACGTCGCCGCGTACCTGCTCGACGCCGTGGCGGACCCCACGCTGATCAGGGCGAAGGTTTCCATCGCCCACGGCTAGCCTCCGCCTTCCTCCCCGCCGCCGCCCTCAACGGAGGCGCTTCGCGCCGCTGGTCTAATTCCGGGATGGTGATCCTCGCGCAGGCTGTCTACGTCAAGCGGACGACCCCGCGGCTCCCGGGTGCCGCGGGACCCACCGAAGGGCTCGTCCCCGGCGACGGCGAGCCGTTCCGGCTGGCCGTCCTCGGCGAGTCCACAGTGGACGGCGTCGGCGCGGCGGACCACGAGGAAGCGCTCACCGGCTGCCTTGCCCGCGAGCTCGCGCGCGACGGCCGGGCCGTGCGCTGGCAGGCGGTCGGGCGGACCGGCGCCAACGCCCGGACCGTCCGCGCCGAGCTGGTCCCGCTGCTGCGCCCGGCCGACCTCGTCGTGGTCGCCCTCGGCGTCAACGACACCATCGAGCTCCGGACCGCCCCGGCCTACCGCCGCGACCTCCTGGCCCTGGTCGTCGAGCTCCGGCGGCGGTTCGGCCCGGTCGACGTCGTCCTGGCCGGGGTGCCGCCGATGTCCCGCTTCCCCGCGCTGCCGCGGCCCTTGCGCGACGTCCTGTCGGCGCGGTCGACGGCGCTCGACGCGTCCGCCGCGGCCCTCGCCCGCGTCCCCGGCGTCACCCACCTCCCGATGGACCCCGCGCTGCTCGACCCCGCGGCCTTCGCCTCGGACCGCTTCCACCCCGGGCCCGCGGGCTACGCGCGGTGGGCGCAAACGCTTGCGGACCACATTCGGTGATCGTCCGGCCTCGATCCGTCGATCTTCAAAAAACTTCGCCGGTTCGTGTATCTGGCCGTCCCGCCACTGCGTCCTGTGGAGCAGCCGAGGACGGAAGAACGCGACAGGGGGTGTCGAGTTCGACGAAAACGCGGTGCCCGGGAGCCGAGGGGGCTTCCGGACACCGTCGGCCGGGTGCCCTTCGGGGGAGGGGACACCTGGCGGGGCCCGTTGGGGAGCGGGTCCTTGAGGGAGGGGAGCACCGGTCGGTGCGGGCGCATCCGCGCCGGCCGGTGCCTCCCGCAGCAGACCACTGACCGCCAGCGCACGAAGTAAGTGACTTGATGTATCCGAGATCCACCTGCACGCTCCTTCCCCCCGAAGGACCCGCGATACTGCCATTGCCGACTCGAAGACTCTTCCGAAGAGGGGCAGATACCGTGACCGACGTGCAAACCACAGAGGTGGACCCGCCGTGGGAGGGTCTGACCGGCGCCGAGCTGCACGCCGCGTGCATGCAGGCCGCGCGGGACGGTGACCGCCGGGCGATGGACCGCCTCGTCGCCGAACTCACCCCGCTTGTGTGGCACGTCGCCCGCGCCAACGGCCTCGACCGCTCGGTCGCCGAAGACGTCGTCCAGACCGTGTGGCTCGCCCTCTTCAGCCAGCTCGGCAAGCTCCGTGATCCCAAGGCCCTCGCCGCCTGGTTGATCACCACCACCCGCCGCGAGGCCACCCACCCGTTCGGCCGCCGCATCCAGCCCGTGCCGTTGAGCGACGAGGTCGCCGACGCGATGCCGAGCACCCAACCGGCCCCCGAAGACGAAGCCGTCCGCGCCGACCGCGACCGCCGGGTCTGGCGCGCCTTCGTCCGGCTGCCCCAACGCTGTCAGGAACTGCTCCGGCTGACCGTGCTCGCGGGTCGGGCGGAATACCAGCTCGTCGCCGAGGCGCTGCGCATGCCACGCGGCAGTGTCGGACCGACCAGAGGACGCTGCCTCGACCAGATGCGCGACCTCCTCGTCAGTGAAGGGGGAAGCCGATGAACGACCTCGGAGCGCCGGGTGAGGCCTTTTCCGATGACCTGATCCTGGCCGGGATCGGCAGCTTCCTCGACGAGTTCGACCCGCCACCGGGTGACCTGGTGCAGCGGGTCCAGTTCGCGCTCGCGCTCGGGGACCTCGACGTCGAGGTGGCCCGGTGGGAGCGGCTCGACGACCTCGCCGGGGTCCGCGGCGGCGGCACGGGCACGATCACGTTCACCGTCAGCGACCTGACGGTGATGATCAACCTGACGAAGATGGGCAAGCTGCACCGCATCGACGGCTGGCTGGTGCCGGCCGGGCAGTACGGGGTCGAGGTGCGCGTCGCCGAGCACGGCACGTCGTCGACGACCGCCGACGAAGGCGGCCGGTTCGTGCTCGACAACGTGCCGCGCGGGACGACGCAGATCCTCGTGCACCTCGGGGACGTCACGTGCCGCCGGACGGTCGTGACGCCGACCGTGGTGCTCTAACCGAGGAAGTCGGCCAGGGGGACGGGGGTGAGCCCGTCCTTCTTCGCCTGCTCGACGAACGCCGTGTAGTCCTCTTTGAACGTCTTCCGGAAGTGCATCAGCACGATGTCACCCGGCTTGAGCTTGTCGCCGGCCTGGAACTGGACGTGCCCGTCGTTGACCGCGGCGGTCCACAGCACCGCGGCGCGCATCCCGCACGCGGCCGCCGCGCGCAGCGTGTTCTGGTCGTAGTTGCCGAACGGCGGCCGGAACAGCGCCGGCCGGACCCCGAGCGACGCCTGGAAGTCGTCGGCGTCCTCGCAGATCTCCTTGCGCTGGAACTCGTACGGCTTGCCCTTGAGGTTCGGGTGGTCGACCGTGTGGTCGCCGAGCGTCGCGCCGGTGGCGTCGAGGATCTGCTTGAAGTAGGCCTCGTGGCCCTTCACGTACTTCTGGTTGAGGAACAGCACCGGGTGGGTGCCGTTCTGCTGCATCAGCTTCAGCGCGTCCGGGTCCTTCACGGCGCCGTCGTCCATGGTGAGGAAGACGTACGGCTTGTCGGTGGTGATCCGCTTGACCACGGGAACCTGGCCGTTCTCGACCGCGGGCGCCTTCTGCTGGACCGTGCCGAACGGGTACGGACCCGGTGTCGTCGCGCCCGGGCCGCCACCCGGCGCCGGGTTCGGCTGGCTGGTGCCGAACTCCCGCTGGTCCGGCTCGCTCGCCGAGCACGCTGTCAGCGCCAGTGCCGCCGCGACGACGATCGCCGCCATTCGCTTCATCCCGCGTCCCCTCCCCGGTGGCCGAAAAGACCACCCGAAAGAGTGACGTGGGAGGGCGGCGGGAAGTTGCGCCGGACGATCTTGGTGTGGCCTGGCGCACCCAGGTCAGCGCCCGGTTTCGGCCGCCTTGACGAGCTTGCCCGAGAACAGCCGGATCACCGCGCGCAAGCCGGCGGCCAGCGCCGGGCCGCTGCCCTTGACCGGCTCGGTGAACGACCCCGTCCACCGCAGGTGCGTACCGCCGTCGGCGGTGGGGGTGAGCAGTACCTCGGCCCGGTAGTCCTTGATCGGGTTGGCGCCGAAGAACGTGTAGACGTGCTTGCGGCCGGGCTCGTATTCGACCGTCTCTTCGCGGATCAGCACCGGCCACAGCCCGACCTCGCGGACGGCGCCGACACCGGGGCCCGGCCGCTTCCAGCGGGCCTGCACGATGAGTGGCTTTCCCCACTCCGCCCAGCGCGGGCCCTCGGCCTCCCGGGCGAACAGCGCTTCGGGTGGCGCCGTGCTCGTGCGGTTGACCTCGAAGGAGTACTTGCGGCCCACCGGAACCTCCCGCGTTGTTGACAGATTGATAATTAAGCGTGTCCGGCAGCGTAGGTCAAGATGGGGGCGTGAGCACGCCGCGTCCCGACCTCGCCGCGCCGCACTGGCTGACCCAGCTCCTGCGCAGCAAGCCGGTCCCGGTGCCGTGGAACATGGTCGCCCGGGCCGTCGTCGCGCTGGCCGTACCGCTCGCGGTGGCGTACGCGGCGGGCGACATCGCCGTCGGCGCGCTCATCTCGACCGGCGCGCTGCCCGCCGTGCTGTCCGAATCGGCCGGGCCCTACCGCTACCGCGCGCGCCGCCTCGGCGGTGCGACCCTGGCCGCGACGGCCGGGTACCTGGTCGGGCTGCTCACCGGCGGCGTCCCGGCGCTGTCGGTGCCCGCGGTGATCCTGGTCGCCGCGGTGTCCGCGCTGATCAGCGCGGCCGGCAGCAACGCCTCCGTCGCCGGCCTGCAGATGTTCGTGTTCTGCGTGCTCGGCACCGGCCAGCACGCGACCGGCGTGCGCGTCGAAGCCCTCTTCGGTTTCTTCTGCCTCGGCGCCGCCTGGAGCTTCCTGGTCGCGCTGGTCAGCTGGACCTTCCGGGCGACCAGCCCCGAACGCACCGCCGTCGCGCACGTCTACGTCGAGCTGGCCGCGATGCTGTCCGCGACCGACGAAGCCGTCTCGCGGGTGGCCCGCCACCGGCTGACCACCGCGATGAACACCGCCTACGACCAGCTGCTCACTGCGCGCTCGTGGCTGTCCGGCCGCGACGCCGCCTACCGCCAGCTGCTCAACCTGCTGTCGGCCACGACCCCCGCGGTCGAGGCGTCGGTGGCACTGGTCCACGCCGGGCGCCGCCCACCGCGGGAGGTCATCGACCACTTCGTCGCGCTGTCGGCATCGGTGCTGGCCAGCCAGCCGCTGCCGGAACCGCCGCCGGCGCCGCCGGAGGAAAGCGATCCGCGGCTCGCCGCGCTGTACGCGGGCCTGGTCCGGATCGGCAAGGGCGACGACCGCAAGCGCCGCGAGCCGACGCCCTGGTACCGGCGCCTGCGGGCGTGGGCGGGGTCGTTGGCGTCCGGCCCGCTGACCTGGATCGCCGCGCTGCGGCTGACCCTCTGCGTCGCGATCGCCGAGGTCGTCGGCCTGCTGGTGCCGTTCGAGCGGTCCTACTGGATCACGCTGACCGTCGGGATCGTGCTCAAGCCCGACTTCGGCTCGGTCTTCGGCCGCGCGGTGCTGCGCGGCATCGGCACGCTCGTGGGCGTCGGGATCGGGGCCGTGGTGCTCGCGGCGGGCGGGCGCGGCTGGGTGCTGGTCGCACTGATCGCGATCTTCGCCGGCGGCGTCGCGGTCGGGAAGGTGCGCAACTACGGCATCCTCAGCGCGTTCGTGACGCCGCTGATCATCCTGCAGATGGACCTGGCCAACACCGGCAGCTGGAACGTCGTGGTGGCGCGGCTGGTCGACACCGCGCTCGGCTGCGTGATCGTGCTGGTCTTCGGCTACCTGCTGTGGCCGGGCAGCCGCCGTCCCCAGGTCGGCGGGCGGCTGGCCGACGGGCTGGACGCCGTCGCGAAGTACGTCTCGTGCGCGCTCGTCGAGGCGTCTTCGGGGGAGGCCCGGCTGGCGCGGTCGCGGGCCCGGCGTGGCGCCTACCGCGCGCTGGCGGACCTGCGGACGGCGTTCCAGCAGGTCGTCGTGGAGCCGTCGGCGAACGGCCGCCAGGCGGTGGCGTGGTGGCCGGTGATCGCCGCGCAGGAACGCGTCGCGGACGCGGTCACCGAGGTCGGCGTGACGATCGGGCGCGGGGTACCGCCGCCGGACCCGGCCGACGTCGAGCTGCTCACGGCCGCGCTGGACGAGCTGGCGGCCGCGATCCGCGAGCAGCGCGAACCGCGGTCGGTGCCGCTGCCGGACCGCGAGCAGCTCTCCGGCGTGGTCGACCAGCTGGAGTCGGCGTTCGACGCCGTCCGCGGCCCCGACCTGGCCGAACGCACCCCGCCGCGGCTCGTCCGGCGGTTCCTGCCCTACCACAGGCGCACGTGACGTCCGTGTTGTTCAATTGCCCCATGGGAATCGACTTCGAGGCGTTGAAGGGCAAGGCCGAAGAGGCCCTGCGCGAGCACAACGACAAGATCGAGGAGGGCCTCGACAAGGCGGCGGACTTCGCGAAGTCCAAGTTCGCCGGCCACGACTCGCAGATCGACGGCGGCGTCGAAAAGGCCAAGGACTTCCTCAACAAGTTCGACGACACCCCGGACAACCCGCCCGCGCGCTGACTACTGGACCTCGCCGGTGGCGATCCCGTCGGACAGCCCGGTGATCCGGCCGCCGCGCTCGCCGAGCGCGATCAGGCCCTGCCGGGCGTCCGGCGCCGCCAGGCTGATCCGGACGCCCGCGCGTTCGGCGTCCAGGTTGGCGGCGAGGGCCTGCGCGCCCTCGTAACCCGCGTTGATCGTGGCCGCCAGCCCACCGGTCGACGCGAGCGAGCCGCGCGCGGCACCGAGCCGGCCGAGGGCTTCGTCGACGATCGGCAGCAGCGCGTCCCGGTTGCCTTCGGTCATCGCGCGCACGAGGTGCGGGTTCGAGCCCGCGACCCGCGTGCCGTCCCGGTAGGACCCGGCCGCGAGCGACATCGCGAGCGGGCCGCCCTCGGCGCCGATCGTGGCCAGGATGGCCGCGAACAGGTGCGGCAGGTGCGAAATCCGGGCGACGGCCTCGTCGTGCGACTCCGCCGGCAGCGGCACGACGTGCGCCCCGATGTCGAGCACGAGCGCGGCGACCTCGGCCCAGGCCTCGAGGTCGGTGTCGTCCTCGACGGCGACGACCCAGGCGGCGCCCTGGAACAGCGTGGCGTCCCCGGCCAGCCAGCCCGAGTTCGACGTCCCGGCCATCGGGTGCCCGCCGACGTACCGCGTGTACGGCACGCGGCGCCGGACCGCGTCCAGGACCGGCGCTTTCACGCTGGTCACGTCGGTGAGCAGGCAGTGCGACGCGTGCTGGTTGACCAGGCGCAGCAGGTCTTCGACGGCCGGGAGCGGCACCGCGAGCACGACCAGCGCGTCGTCGGCGGCGGCCCGGTGCAGCGCGGCTTCGACGTCGGTCGTGACGTCGTAACCCGCTCTGCTGGCCGCGTCGGCGTCCCCTTCGGAAACCGCGGCGCCGAACGCCGTGCGGCCGCTGGCGGCGGCCGCACGCAACAGCGACCCGCCGATCAGCCCGAGCCCGATCACGCATACGTCTCGCACGGGCCCCATCCTGCCAGTGCCGGACGCATTCGGTGCTACAGCGATGCGGCGAGCCTCGTTCCCTGGTCGATCGCGCGTTTCGCGTCGAGTTCCGCGGCGACGTCGGCCCCGCCGATGAGGTGCACCGGGAGCCCGGCGGCGCGCAGTTCGTCCGCGAGGTCCCGCACGGGCTCTTGACCGGCGCAGACGACGACCGTGTCGACTTCCAGCAGCCGCGGGGTGCCGTCGACGGTGATGTGCAGGCCCTCGTCGTCGACCCGGTCGTAGCTGACGCCGGGGAGCTGCTCGACGCGCTTGGCCTTGAGCGCGGCCCGGTGCACCCAGCCCGAGGTCTTGCCGAGCCCGGAACCGATCCCGGTCTTCTTGCGCTGCAGCAGGTACACCTGCCGCGGCGACGGCTCGGGCTTCCGTTCGGCGAGCCCGCCCGGCGCGGTCTCCGGGTCGGTGACGCCCCACTCGGCCATCCACGCGTCGAGGTCTAGGGCCGGCGAGTCCGCGTGCGTGAGGAATTCGCTGACGTCGACGCCGATGCCGCCGGCCCCGATCACCGCGACCCGCGCGCCGACCGGCTTGCCGTGCTTCACGACGTCGACGTAGGACAGCACCTTCGGGTGGTCGATCCCGGGCAGCGACGGCACGCGCGGCGCGACGCCGGTGGCGAGCACGACCTCGTCGAAGCCGGCGAGGTCGGTGGCTTTCGCGCGGGTGCCGAGGTGCAGCTTCACACCGGTGACTTCGAGGCGCCGCTGGTAGTAGCGGATGGTCTCGGCGAACTCCTCCTTGCCGGGGATCTTCCGCGCGATGCCGAACTGGCCGCCGATCTCGTCGTCGGCTTCGAACAGCTCGACGCGGTGCCCGCGCTCGGCGAGCGCGGTCGCGGCGGACAGCCCCGCAGGCCCGGCCCCGACGACGGCGACGTGCTTCTGCCGCCGCGTCGGCGACAGCGTCAGCGTGGTTTCGTGGCCGGCGCGCGGGTTGACCATGCAGGACACCAGCTTGCGCTTGAACGCGTGGTCGAGGCAGGCCTGGTTGCAGGCGATGCAGGTGTTGATCTCGTCCTCGCGGCCGGTCTCGGCCTTCCGGATCCACTCCGGGTCGGCGAGGAACGGCCGCGCCATCGACACGAGATCGGCGTCGCCGCTGCTCAACGCCTCCTCGGCGACCTGCGGCATGTTGATCCGGTTCGACGTGACGACCGGGATCCCGACGTGCGGCTTGAGCTTCCCGGTCACCCAGGTGAACGCGGCGCGCGGCACCGACGTGACGATCGTCGGCACGCGGGCTTCGTGCCAGCCGATGCCGGTGTTGATGATGGTGGCCCCGGCGGCCTCGACCTCCTTGGCGAGCGCGACGACGTCTTCCCAGCGCTGGCCGCCCGGGACGAGGTCGAGCATGGAGAGCCGGTAGACGATGATGAAGTCCTCGCCGACCTTTTCCCTGGTGCGCTTGACGATCTCGACGGCGAACCGGCGGCGCTTCTCCGGCGTGCCGCCCCAGGCGTCGCTGCGCTTGTTGGTGCGCTCGGCCAGGAACTGGTTGATCAGGTAGCCCTCGGAGCCCATGATCTCGACGCCGTCGTAGCCCGCTTCGCGCGCGAGAGCGGCGCAGTTCGCGAAGGCGTCGATCTGCTTGCGGACGCCGTGGCCGGTCAACGCGCGCGGCCGGAACGGGTTGATCGGCGCCTTGATGCTCGACGCGGACACGCTCAGCGGGTGGTAGGCGTACCGGCCCGCGTGCAGGACCTGCAGCGCGATCTTGCCGCCGGCCTCGTGCACGGGAGCCGTGAGCTGCCGGTGCTGCTTCGCCTCGGCGGACGTCGTCAGCTTGGACGCGAGCGGCAGCAGCCAGCCGGTCTTGTTCGGCGCGAACCCGCCGGTGACGATCAGCCCGACCCCGCCGCGGGCGCGTTCGGCGTAGTACTCGGCGAGCTCGGGGAAGTGGGAGGCCTTGTCCTCGAGGCCGGTGTGCATCGAGCCCATCAGGACGCGGTTGCGCAGCGTCGTGAAGCCGAGGTCCAGCGGCGAGAGCAAGGTCGGGTACGGGGTCATCAGGCGTCCTTGGGGTGGTGGAGGGCGGCGAGGACTTCGTCGAACCACTCGACCTGGCCCTCTTCGACGCGGATGCCGCCGCGCAGGACCAGGTACTGGTGCAGGTGCCGGCCGTGGAGGGCCGCGGGCGCGGGGAAGTCGCGCTTCTCGATCTGGCGGTAGACGTCGAGGCGTTCGGCGTGCTGGTCGCGGTGCCGGACGATCTCTTCGGCGACCTTCGCCGGATCGCCGAAGGTGGCGCCGCGGATCTTCACGGCGAGTTCGACCGGACCGGCGCCCGGGTCGGGCTCGGCCAGCCAGCGGACGAGTTCGGCGCGGCCGTCGGCGCTGACCGTGTAGACCTTCTTGTCCGGCCGCCCCGACTGCGCGACGACGTCGACGGCCACCCAGCCGGCCTCTTCCATCCGCTTCAGCACGCGGTAGATCTGCTGGTGGGTGGCGCTCCAGAAGAGCCCGATCGACTTCTCGAAGCGGCGCGTGAGCTCGTAGCCCGAACCGGCGCGCTCGGACAGCGAGACGAGGATCGCGTGCTCCAATGCCATGGGCCGAGCGTCCTATGCAACGAGTTGCAGTGCAACGAGGCGCGCATCACTTCACCCCCCTGAGTGAGGCAAATCGGGTCGACTCCCCGCGCGAAACGACCAGGATGGGAGGAGTGCACCCGGTACTCGAACTGATCTCCGAACGGCTGGCGACGGGCAGCGTCCCGGGCGCACGCACCGACGGCAGGCGCCTCGCGCTCGCCATCGAAGGCGGCAGCAGCCGCGGCACGTACTCCAGCGGCATGGCCCTGGCGCTCGACGAACTCGGCGCCGTCCCGGTCTTCGACGCCGTCTACGGCTCATCGGCCGGCGCGCTGAACGGCGCCTGGCTGCTCAGCGGGTGCTCGTCGACCGGCGTACGCACCTGGTGGAACCCGGTCGTCATGCGCCGCATCATCAACCCGCTGCACACCCTGCGCGGCCGCGCGGTGATCGACCTCGAATACCTCGTCCACCAGGTCTACTCGGTGCTGGAACCGATGGACTTCCCGGCGATCCTGGCCAACCCGGTGACGTTCCACCCGCTGGCCACCGACGCCGACACGGGGGAGTCGACCGACCTGCACCCCTTCCTCGGCGACGTCGACGCGATCAAGGTCGCGCTCGCGGCGTCGTCGTGCATGCCGGTGCTGGCCGGGCCGCCGATCCCGATGGCGGGCCGCCGCTTCGTCGACGCGGGCGTCGCCGAGCCCATCCCGTACCGCACCGCGCTGGCCCAGAACGCGACCGACGTCCTCGTGCTGCGCACCCGCCGCGCGGACGAGCTGCCGCTGCCGCCACCGCGCGCGTACGACGTCGTGGTGCCGAGGTTCCTCCGGCGCCAAGCCCCGGGCACGATCCCGGCGTGGCGCGACACCTACCGCCGCGACGTCGAGGACGAAGAAGTCTTGGCGTCCGATTCGCGCATCCTGAGCATCCGGCCACCGGTGGGGGCACCGGACGTGGCCACGCTGGAGCGGGACCCAGAGGTGCTGCGCAAAGCCGTCGAGCTCGGCAAGAGCGCGGTCCTCGACGTGCTGGAAAGCCTGCGAGAAGCCTCTTAGGGCTTGCGCGCGACGCCGCCGATCACCCGCGACTCCGACGGCGACCCGGCGAACACGGTCCGCTCGTCGGGGTGCCACGCCGGCGCGTAGACGAGGCCGGGCGCCAGCATCGGCCAACCGCCGAAGAAGCGTTCGAACTCGGCCATCGGCCGCAGGAAACCGGGGTTCGTCGTGGTCTCGTAGTACTCGAGCAGGTCGATCAGCGCCTGGCGCTCGTCGTCGTTGACCGGGTTCTCGTTGGTCATCTGCGACAGCACCAGCAGCGAGCCGGCCGGCAGCCGGTCGCGGTAGAACTCGAGCAGGTAGTCCGGGTTCTGCTCGTCCTTGATGAAGTGCATGACGGCGTTGATCACCAGCGCCATCGGCTCCCGCACGTCGATCACGTCGGACGCGGCCACCCGGTCCCAGAGGTCTTCCGGCTGCAGGAAGTCCGCGGCGATGGCGTGGTGGCGCTCGGGGTCGGCGGTGTCGGCGAGCAGCAACGTCGAGTGCGCGAGCGCGATCGGCTCGTTGTCGATGTAGAGCACGCGCGTGTCGAGCTCTTCGCGCTCTTCGTCGGCGACCTCGTGGACGTTGCCCGCGGTCGGCAGCCCGGAACCGATGTCGACGAACTGCCGGATGCCCTCGCGGACGCACTGGCGGACCGCGCGGCCGAGGAACTGCCGGCTCGTCAGGCAGTACTCGCCCATCAGCGGGAGCCGCGCGCGGACCTTCTCCGCGAACTCGCGATCGATCGCGTAGTGCGTGTTCCCGCCGATGAAGTAGTCGTAGATCCGGGCCGCCGAGGGGCGGTCCAAGCTGCTTTCGACGGCCTTCAGCGCGTCATCGTGGTTGATCATGCCGGTGCCTGAGCCTCCCGATAGGCGTTCACCGACTCTGTCAGGCGGTCCAGCTCGGCCCGCAGCCGGGCCACCCCGGCGTCGTCCAGGCTCATCGCCGTGCCGATCACGCCGGGGATGCCCTGCGCCTTCTCGCGCAACGCTTTCCCGGTCTCGCTCAGGCTGACGCGGACCGACCGCTCGTCGTCGGCCTGCCGGTTCCGGACCACCAGTCCCGCCGTCTGCAGCCGCTTGAGCAGCGGCGAGAGCGTGCCCGAGTCGAGGTTCAGCTCGGCGCCGAGCTCCTTCACCAGGCGGTGGTCCTGTTCCCAGAGCGCCAGCATGACCAGGTACTGGGGGTAGGTCAGGTCGAGGTCTTCCAGGACGACCCGGTACAGCGACGTCACCGCGCGCGACGCCGAGTACAGCCCGAAGCAGAGCTGGTCGTCCAGCCGCAGCGATGCCATGGCGGCCTCCTCTCTCGTAACGCTCCATGCTCCCCGACATCGGACTGCGCGGCAACTTAAGTGCGCTGCATCTCATTGGACATCATTCAGTTGTGCACAACTCAGTTGGGAGCTACCTTGATGGCATCAGCTTCGAACCGAGGAGGACGACATGACCGCCAACCCGCACAACCTGGCCCTCGAACCGGCCGCGCAGGCGTTCGCCGAGGCCACCGACCAGCCGCCGTACCTGTTCCAGCTGCCGCCCGCGGAAGGTCGCAAGGCCGTCGACGGCGTCCAGGACGGCGACGTCGCCATGGCCCCCGCGACGGTCGAGGTCATCCAGGTGCCCGGCGGCCCGACCGGTGAGGTCGAGACCCGGATCGTCCGCCCCGAGGGCGTCGAGGGCCCGCTGCCGGTGATCGTCTACATCCACGGCGCCGGCTGGGTCTTCGGCGACTTCCACACCCACCAGCGGCTGGTGCGCGAGCTCGCGGCCGGCGTCGGTGCCGCCGTCGTCTTCCCGGAGTACGACCGCTCGCCGGAGGCGCGCTACCCGGTCGCCATCGAGCAGAGCTACGCCGTCGCGAAGTGGGTCGCTTCGAACGGTGCTTCGCAGGGGCTGGACACTTCGCGCATCGCGATCGCGGGCGACTCCGTCGGCGGCAACATGACCGCGGCGCTGACCCTGCTCGCGAAGCAGCGCGGCGACGTCACCTTCAAGCAGCAGGTGCTCTTCTACCCGGTCACCGACGCGAACTTCGACACCGCGTCGTACCTGGAGTTCGCCGAGGGCTACTTCCTCGGCCGCGAAGGCATGAAGTGGTTCTGGGACCAGTACACGACCGACCCCGCCCAGCGCGCGGAGATCACCGCGTCCCCGCTGCGCGCGTCGCTCGACGAGCTCGCCGGCCTGCCGCCGGCCCTCGTGATCACCGGCGAGGCCGACGTCCTGCGCGACGAGGGTGAGGCGTACGCGGCGAAGCTGCGTCAGGCCGGCGTGCCCGTCACGGCCGTCCGGTACCAGGGGATCATCCACGACTTCGTGATGGTCAACGCGCTGCGCGAGACCCACGCCGCCGAGGCCGCGATCACCCAGGCCATCACGGTGCTGACCCGCGCTTTGGGGAAATAACTGAGAAAACGCTGAGTTCGGCGTGCGTTGCGGCCCTATGACAGAAGTCACAGGGCCGCAACTTGTCCATGGGCTCAAACGTGATATATACGCGAGTCCCGGGGGGTTCCGGGTGCGCATTCACTGCCCGCCCGGAAGGACCGACCCATGAACCTGAGCAGCATCCGGCTGGATTCGCCGGTCAACATGATCGTGGTGGTCGTGCTGACGCTGCTCGCGATCATCGCGGTCCCGTGGTTCTGGGACCGCTGGAAGCGCAAGCGCCTGTGGCGCAGCGCCACGATCCTGCTCGCGGTCGTCCTGCTGGTCTTGACCACCGGCATGGCGGGCAACATGATCGGCGGCTTCTTCCCCACGGTCGGCTCGCTGCTCGGCACCGGCGTCTACGCCGGCCAGGGCACCGACGCCGAGGCGGCGCAGAACGGCGAGGACCTCGAGAAGCTGCGCGACACCGGGGTGGCGCACGCCCGCGAAGGCAAGGGCACGGTCGTCCACATGAAGGTGACCGGCCGCCGCACCAAGCTGACCCGCGACGTCACGGTGTACCTGCCCCCGCAGTACTTCGACGCGGCGTACAAGGAACTCCGGTTCCCGGCGATCGAGTGGATCCCCAACTACCCGTCCGGCCCCGAGGTCTTCGCCGTCTACGGCATGCCCCAGCAACTCGACGCGGCGATCGCGCGCAAGGCGTTGCCCCCGACGGTGGTCATCGTCCCCGACCCGACGGGCGTCCCCAAGGTCGGCCACGACACCGAATGCGTCGACGAGGTCAACGGAACGGCGAACGACACCTACCTGACGGCCGACCTGCGCGACTGGGCCCTGCAAAAGCTCGGCGTGGCCCCGAACCGCCAGGCGTGGACGATCGCGGGCTGGTCGTCCGGCGGGTACTGCGCGATGAACCTGGTGACCCGCCACCCGCAGTGGTACGGCCAGGCGGTCAGCGTCAGCGGCTACGACAAGGCCCAAATCGACGCCGAGACCGAGGACCTGTTCCACGGCCGCCAGGACATCAACGACGCCAACAACGTCCGCGTCAACGTCCGCCTCCACCCGTCCCCGGTGCAGATCCTCGCCATCTCCGGCGAGAAGGAGAACTACGAGAGCTACGCGATCGACCAGATCCGCGCCGCGGCCCGCCCCCCGATCCAGTTCACGTCGTGGCGCATCCCCGACGCGGGCCACAACATGAACACCTTCAAGTCCCAGATCCCCGACGTCCTGGCCTGGATCGGCGCCCACACGACGAGCCCGGCCCCGGCGGGCCGCCAAGCGGAGACGACGGGCGGCGTCCTGCCGTGGCCCTTGCCGAAGTCCGGCGCGCACGGAGCACTGGCGGACACCGACCAGTAGGCCTCAGCCGAGCAGCGCGCGGACGATCGCCGTCACCCGCTTCGAACCGGTCGCGTAGTCGACCGAAGCGGGGTGCTCGCTCAACACCACCACGATGTAGCGGTCCCCGTCGCCGACCACACCCGAGGTGTGCAGCATCCGCGTCGGCCGGCAGCACGACCAGCCCTGCTTGACCGCCCACGGCCGGTCCCCGGCGGCGTCCGGGATCCCGAAGTACTGCCGGAACCCGTCGGACCCCCGCTCGGTCGCGTCCCGCAGCGCGGCCATGATCGCGCCCGGCGCGTGCTCCAGCACGTACTGGTAGATCCGCACGACGTCCCGCGCGGTGATCCGCGTGTCACCCCAGCGCCCGGGATCCTCGGGCGCCCGCGTCCCGGTGAGCCCGAGCTTCGCCGCCCAGCGCGTCACGATCGCCGGCCCGCCGTAGGCCGACCAGAACTGGCTCGCGAGCTCGTCATCGCTGCGGGACAACATCTTCTGCACCGACGCCGTGGGCCCGCCCCGCTCGAGCACGGCGAGCGCGATCAGCAGCTTCACCAGCGACGCCGACGTGTACGCGCGGTCCGCCCGCACCGACGCGGTCGCCTCCCCGCGCTGCCGGTCGAACACGACCGCGCTGACGGTCCCGCTCGACATCAGCCGGTCCAGCTCGGCAGCCGCCACCTTCGGCGCGCTCTTGGGCGTCGGGGTGGCGCTCTTGCTCGGTGTCGGCGTCGGAGTGGGGGTCGGCGTGCTCGCCGGAGATTCCGACATCGTTGTCAGCGATTCCGCGACCGCGAGTGGCGCGGACGCCGCCGGGACGTCTTGACGCGCGGTGATCACCACCGCGCCGACCGCCCCCAGGCACAGCCCCACCAGGAAGATCCCGCTCAGCTTGCGCATGATCCGAATTGCCTGGAACACCGCGCGCTGTTCGCCGAAACGGGTGAATTTGTGGGATAGGTCTCGCCGGCCGCCCCAACCGCGAACGCGCAGGTGGCCCGCGGGCAAGCACCGTCGTTTCGCTCACCGTGTTCGCGGGGTACCTGAGGGCGGTGACGGTCGTCACCACCCGCTGGGAAGGACTGGAGTCATGACTCACGCGAAAGGCGCACGAATCCGGGTTCGCGGCCTGCAGCCGGCGCAGGTGCTGGCCGGACTGGCCGGGATCGCGTTCCTCGTCGTCGGCATCATCGGATTGACCAGGACGGGCTTCGGCAACTTCGCCGGCCACCACGACGCGGGCTTCTGGCGGTTCTCCGCCAACCCGCTCATGAGCCTGGTCCGCATCGGAACCGGCGTCATCGGCCTGCTGCTGGCGTTCGGCTCGGGCCGCGCCCGGACGTTCGGCTGGCTGCTCTTCATCGGTTACGGCCTGCTGTTCGTGTGGGGCCTGATGATCGACGGCCTCATCTCGACCAACCCCTTCGCCACCGCCGGCAACCCGATGGACATGGGCCCCGCCGACACGTGGCTGCACCTCGGCGTCGCGGCGCTCGGTCTGCTGATCGCCGTCTTCCCGGCCCGCCGCACCATCCTGCTGCCCGAGGACGAAACGGCCGACGAGCCGGCGCTCGCCGAGCAGCACACCGAGGTCATCGACCGCGACCGCGTCACCCGCACCGACGAGCCGGTGACCGACCAGCCGCGCCGCCGGTCGTTCCTGCGCCGCCACCACGACGAGCGAGGCCCGGAGGCCGCTCGTGAAGAGCGTCCGCCGGGCCTCGCCCACTAGGGATTTCGGGGTGGCTCAGTAGGTGGTGCCACCGGCGCCGGAGTTGCTGCTCCCAGCGCCACTGTCAGCCGGAGCCTGGTTGGCGGTGGAGCTGGGAGTGGTGCCGACCTTGCAGCCGTTGGGCTCGATGACGAACCAGGTGCCGTTGACGCCCATGCCGTTCGCGTCGCCCGGCTTCAGGTCCTTCGAGAAGGTGTAGACCGGCCAGCCGCCGATGGTGACCTGCTCGGTGCCGTCCGCGCGCTTGATGCTGCCGAGGAGCTTCGAGTCGATGCCCTGCAGTTCGACCTTGCCGTTGTTCGACAGGACCGCGGGCCACGTCTTGGCGCAGTCACCGTTGCAGGCCGACGTCTTCGCCTTCTTGGTGTCCTTCGTGAACAGGTAGAGCGTCATCCCGTTCTGGTCGACGATCGCGTCCCCGAGCCCGTCGATCTTGCTCGCGCTGAGCTTGACGACGCCGGCTTCGGCGGCGGCCTGCCCGGCCTTCCCGCCCTTGGCGTTGGCGGCGTACCAGGCGCCACCGACACCCTGCCCGGTCGCGTCCCCGGCCTTGGTGTCCTTGGCGTAGCGGTAGAGCGCCCACCCGCCGACGGTGATCTGCTCGGTGCCGTCGGACCGCGTCACCTTTCCGACGAGGCTCTTGTCGACACCCTGGACCTGCACGTCCCCGGTCGCCAGCATCGGCGGCCAAGCCTTGGCGCAGTCACCGTCGCAATTGGACTTCGGCGGCTTCGCCGTGTCCTTGTCGAACCGGTAGAGCGTCATCCCGTTCTGGTCGGTCAGCACTTGCCCGACGCTGGCGACGTCCGCGACGACGAGTTTCGATTCGTTCGACGCCGGAGCGGCGTTGCCCACCTGGCCGTTGGCGATCTGACCGCCGCCGGTGCCACCGGCCGCCGCCGGGGCGATGACCGGCTGAGCAGTTTCGGCACCCGAGCAAGCGGTGAGCACTGCCAGCCCGGCTGCCGCCGCGGCGACGGAGACGGCGATGCGCGTGCGAAGCATGGAAGTTCTCCTTGTGTCCGTTGGGGTTTCCCGCCGCTCGGTGCGGCTGCTTGATACCCACTACACGGACACCCGCCGGAGGCGGTTCAAAGTTTTTTCGCCCCGCCCCTGAGCTGCCGCTACGCCCCTTCGAGCGCCCGGTCGACCAGGACACCGGCGGCCCCGGTGTACCCGGCGGGGTCGAGCAGCTCGTCCAGCGCGGCCGGAGTCAGCACACCGGTGACGGCGGGCAGCTCGTCCAGCACATCCCGCAGCGGCCGGTCTTCCGCCACCGCCCGCCGCGACGCCTCACCCAGCAGCTCCTTCGCCTTCGCCTTCCCGAGCAGCGGCGCGAGCACGGCGGACAGCCGTTCCGAGACGATCAGCCCGTGCGTCGACGCCAGGTTCGCCCCCATCCGCTCCGGCTGGGCGCTGAGCCCCCGCGCCAGCTCGACGGCGGTGTGCGCGGCCCCACCGGTCAGCCGCAGGCACTCCCGCACCAGCTGCCACTCGGCGTGCCACACCCCAGCCGACCGTTCGTCCTCGGTCAGCATCGACTGCGTGACCCCCGCGGCCAGCACCGGCACCTGCAGCGCGGCCGAACGGATCAGCGTCGCGAGCACGGGATTCCGCTTGTGCGGCATCGCCGACGACCCACCCCGCCCATCGGCGGCGGGTTCGACAACCTCACCCAGCTCGGTCCGCGTCAGCGTCGCGACGTCCACCGCCAGCTTCCCCAGCGCACCGGCGGTGAAGGCGAGCGCCCCGGCAAGGTCGACGACCGGCGTCCGCAGCGAATGCCACGGCAACACCGGCACGGCGAGCCCGGTCTCCTCGGCGAACGCGGCGACGAGCCGTTCGGCGTAGTCCCCGCCGGCGGCGCCGTCCCCGGCCAGTCGGGCGTACTCCACGTACGCCGCCAGCGTCCCCGCCGCCCCGCCGAGCGAGACCGGCAGGCCGCCGTCGAGCAGCCGGCGGATCCGGACGGCCGCGTCCAGCACCAGCTGCCGCCAGCCCGCGGCCTTGAGCCCGAACGTCGTCGGCACCGCGTGCGCGGTCAGCGTGCGCCCGGCCATGGTCGTGTCCCGGTGCGTCCGCGCCAGCCCGGCCAGCGCCTCGGCGGTGGCGTCGAGGTCGGCGGCGAGCGGCCGCAGCGTCCGGTCGGCGACCAGCATCATCGCGGTGTCGAAGATGTCCTGGCTCGTCGAGCCGCGGTGCACGTACTCGGCCGCACTCCCACCGACCGCCGACGTCAGCGCCTTCACCAGGCCGACGACCGGGTTCGCGGTCGCCCGCGACCCCCGCGCCAGCTCGACGACGTCGATCCGCGCACTGCCCGCCGCCGCCGTGATCGCGTCCGCGGCCTCGGGAGGTACCGTCCCGAGCCGCGCTTGCGCCCTCGCCAGCGCCGCCTCGGCGTCGAGCATCGCGCGCAGCCAAGCCTCGTCGCCGGTCGATGCTTCGGCCGGCGTACCGGCCCGTACCGGGGACAGCAGTCCGGAATCGGGGTCGACGGTCATGGCGTCAGCATCGCACGCGCCTGGCCTCGGCGACGGTCACGCCGCCGCGTCTGGCACGCTCATCGGCCATGAGCAGTGCTCCGTCCACCGAGGACACCACCGGCGCCGAACCCCGGGGTTTCGCCGCCGAGCGGCTGACCTTCTTTTCGGACGCCGTCGTCGCCATCGCGATCACGCTGCTCGCGCTCGAGCTGCCGCTGCCGGAGGGCGCCACCAGCGCCGAACTGCTGCGTTCACTCGGCCATCACCAGTCCGAATACGTCTCCTTCCTGATCAGTTTCGTCGTGATCGGCGGCCACTGGCGCGCCCACCACCGCTTGTTCGACCACGTCACCACCCTCGACGGCGGGCTCATCCGGCTCAGCTTCGGCTGGCTGCTGACGCAGGTGATCATGCCCTTCGCCACGAAGGTGATCGCCGAAGACGAAGGGTTCGAATTCCGCTTCGTCTTCTACGCGCTCGTGCAGGTCGTCGCGCTGACGCTGTTCCTCCTCATGGCCCGGCGCATCCAGCGCAACCACCACTACCGCGCGGACACCCCGCCTGAGCTCTTCGGCAGGGTCTACCGCGGGGTCGGCACGATGGCCGCCGCCTTCACCCTCTCGATCCCGGTCGCCTTCCTCACGCACTGGGCCTACGCCTGCTGGATCGTCGTTCCGCTCGTGGTCAACCTCCTCTTCCGCCTCCGCCGCCGCGCGGCCACCGCCTGAACCGCTATTCGCCCGTCACACCGTCGATCCGCTCCCGGACCAGGTCGGCCTGACCGCAGTGCCGCGCGTACTCGCCGATCATGCGCAGCATCAGCCAGCGCAGGGCGAACGGTTCGCCCGTGCTGCGGCGGATGCCGGTCTGGTCCAGCGAGCTCGCCGCGACGATCTCCCGGGAGCGCGCGCACTCGGCGTGCCACAGGGAGAAGGCCTCCGCCACGTCACCGTCGAGCGAGGTGAAGTCCTGCTCCGGGTCGTCGTCGGAGTAGTACAGGTTCGGCAGGTCCTCGGCGGCGAACTGGATCCGGAACCACCAGCGTTCGACGCCCGTGAGGTGCCGCAGCAGGCCGTGCAGGGTCAGCGTCGACGGTGGTACCGAGCGTTCGGCCAGGCGGCCGGGGTCCAGACCGGCGCACTTGAGCTCGAAAGTGCGCCGGTAGTAGTCGAGGCTCTCGGTGAGAGCCTGCCGCTCGCCGGCGATCGGTGTCAGGTCCTCGCGGGGGCCGGTCAACCGGGCCGGGGCCGCGACCGGAGTGCTGTGTTCGGTCATGTGCGGAGCGTGCCACGTGGGTCCGACAATTTTCGGGGCGCCGGGGTGTCCGGTGAGCGGGCAACGGCCGGAAACCCCCAGTTCAGACACGGTTTCGCGAACCAGGTAACGAATTTCGGGGACGGCCGATCTGATCTTCGTCACCCCCGCTGCGCACACCGGTTCCCACGGTCGGAGCGGCACCCCTCGGTTCGGAACCAGGAGATCAAGACATGCAGCGAACCGGACGAAGAACCGCAGTACTGGCCGCGCTGACGAACGCGGCCCTGATCGCGGCCCCCGCCGTCGCGTCCGCGGCGCCCCCGCCCAGCTCGATCGACGTCAGCGCGACCACCGTCCACGCGGGCGACACGCTCACGGTCACCGAGCAGCTGTACAACCCGACGGACTTCACGGTCACCGGCGCGAAGGCGGCGCTCTACGCCAAGGAGAAGCCGGTCGTCGACCTGGTCGACCTGGTCTCCTGCACCGGCGCGATCGCGTGCTCGCCGTACCTCAGCAGCTTCCGCGGCGGCGTCGGCGACCTGGGTGCCGGCGAGAGCAAGACGGTGACGTTCACCTTCCGCGTGAAGGACGACGTCCAGCCCGGCCAGTTCACGCTCCAGCACCAGTTCGCCGGCGACAACTACGCGTTCGGCGTGGAGGACGGCCCGGTCGTCACGATCCCCGCGCCGAACGAGGCCGACGTCAAGGTCGCCCTGACCGGGACCGCGCGCCCCGGCCTGGTCGCCCGCGTCGACTACGTGATCACGGTGTCGAACACCGGCCCGGCCACCGCGACCGGTGTCCGCGTGACGGCCAATGCGGGTTCGGGCCGCACGGTCACCACCCTGACCGGCTGCACCCGCTCGGGCACGGCCCTGACCTGCACGATCGGCAACCTCGCCCCAGGCGCCTCGGCGACGGCGAAGTTCAGCTCCGAAGGCGGCTTCTTCGCCTGGGGCGCGTTCACGGCCACGGCCCAGCGCGCGGCGAGCACCCCGGCCGACCCGGAAGCGGCCAACGACAAGGCGTCGAAGAAGTGCACGGCCTACACCGGCCTGTTCGTGCAGTGCTGACGACGTTCGTCCACTGAGGAGCGTCACAACCTGAAGGCCGCCGAGCGGGCGCGTTTACGCACCGCCTCGGCGGTCTCTTCAATTGTCTGGTCCGTCGTGTCCATGACGTTCCGTTCGAGTTCGCCCAGCCCGGAGAACGCCGCGTGCATGCCCGTGAGCGGCTCGACCTCGGTGAGTTCCGGGGCACTGCGAGCGGTCCCGCGGGCGAGCGTGGCGTCGAGGTCCGGCCGCAGCACGACGTAGAAGAGGTCCAAACCGCCCCGCTTCGCGGCATCCCGGAACGGCTCCAGCGCCCACGGCCCGACCACACCGTCGAGAACGACGTCGTACCCACCGCGCGCGTAGCCACAAGCGGCCTCGGCGATGACCCCGAGCACGACCTCGTTCTGCCGGGCGGCCTCGGGCAGGTACGGCGCCACGAACCCGGTCCGGATCCAGACGTAGAAGCTGTCGGTGTGCAGGTGCACGGTGGCCCGCGAGGCGTCCTCGGTGACGAGGCGGGCAACGGTCGACTTCCCGGCACCGGGCGGCCCGGTGAGGATCAGCAGCGAACCAAGCATCCCCGCATCATGGGTGGCCCACCGGCCGAGAACCAGTCTTGACCTTCCGCGCGACCTCAGCCGGACCCCGGTGTGGAGGTGGCAGACCAGGGCCTGGCTAAACTGGGGGCGCGGGCCGTTAGCTCAATTGGTAGAGCTGCGGACTTTTAATCCGTAGGTTCTGGGTTCGAGCCCCAGGCGGCCCACTTCCATCACGGCCAGCTCCACCGCAGGCCGCGGATGCCCGGCGGCGCGCCCGCCGTGAACACGTGCGCCGGGGAAACCGGAGAAACCGCCGTGACGTCCCGCTCCGGTCCGCCGGAGGAGTCCAGCCGGTAGGCGTGGCAGGTCGCGGGCACCACACCCGGCGAGAAGTGGACCTCGAGCAGGTGCTCGGCCCCCGGGTGGCGGAAACGGCGGTCGTAGCTGGTGTCCGGCACCCCGTCGGAGTACTCGAATTCGTACTCCAGGATCGCGGTCTCGCCGACGGCCAGCGCCCGGTGGGGCACCAGCTCGCTGACCACGAACCCGGGCTCGGCCAGCACCTCCGTGCGCACCGGACGGCAATAGCGCGTCGACACCAGCCGCGGTGGGCGGCCCGGGGTGCAGCCGCGCAGGACCACCACCTTGGCCTGGACCGGCTCGGTGACCGCGCGGACGACTTCGCGGACGCGCAGCCGGGTCAACGCGCGGGTCGCGTTGACGTGCAAGCTCTCGTGGAGGCTGAGCACGACCAGTGACGTCTCGTCGGCCGCGTCGAAGGAGTGCAGCACGGACAGGACGCGCGCGCGGGGTTCCCACAGACGCTCCCAGCGCACCGCTCCCGACACCCCGGGGCCGGCGGTGAAAGGGTGGGCGAGCAGGTCGGTCAGCGCGTCCGCGGGCAGGCCGAGGACGCTTTCGAGCACCGAAACCGCGCGCAGTGACTCGGGTCGTTCGGGCCGGGTCCGGCCGGTGCGCCAATAGCTCAACGTCGTCGTGCTGACGGGCACCCCGGCGGCCGCGAGCCGGCCCTTGAGCCGGGCCAGGCCGAGCCCGCTGTGGTCGATGGCCAGCGTCAGCGCCCGGCTGAACGGACCGGTCGCGAGCGCGTGCGCCAGCGCCCGTCCGGCGGGCTCGGGTACCGCGAACAACGGCATCCAGATTCCTCAAGCGTCGATCCGGCCGAGGGTTCGCCCGGCGGGTCGCGGTGGATCGCACCGGACCGGCGGCGGACGTTCCGTCGGGTTTAACAGCAGCGGCGGCCCGGTGTCACCCGACGAACGTCGGCAGTGTCGATCAAGCGGAAACCGCGGGAAAGCGCAACCCGCCGAAGGAACCGTCCTGTTCCGTTGATCGGCTCGGGACTTCCAGCGGATTACCGGAAACGCAGCGCCCGCTTACGTTCGGTGAGTCCCCTCCGGTCCCCCAAGGGAGTCCCGAAATGCGTGAAAACCCCGGCCGGTTCGTCCGCGCCGCCGCCGTGCTCGCCGGTTCCTGCGCCGCGTTCGCGACGCTCGCCGCCGCACCCGCGTCGGCCGCCCCGGTCACGCCGCTCTCGCCCGACGCCCAGCCGTCGATCATCGGTGGCAGCACCGCGCAGAACCCCGGCTACATCACCCGGTTCAACGGCCACGCCAACGGTTACACGTTCTTCTGCACCAGCACCCTGATCGGCGCGCGCTGGGTCCTCACCGCCAAGCACTGCATGTACGACAACAACGGGCAGCGCCTCTCCGACATCGACCTCTACATCGGGTCGAACAGCGCTTCCGGTGGCGTGCACGCGAAAGCGGCGTCGACCTACCTGTACTCGGGTGGCGACCTGGCCCTGATCAAGCTGAACACCAACGGCGGCAGCACGTTCGCCCGGCTCGCGGCCAGCTCGTCGGACGCGAACGAAGGCGACGCCGCCCGCGTCTACGGCTGGGGCGCGACCCAGTCCACCGACGAAGGAAGCCACCAGTCGAGCGTGCTGAAGCAGGCTTCGGTGCAGATCTCCGACACCGGTGCCAGCGACTACTTCGGTGGTCCGGCGATCGAGGCCGCCACCCCCGACGGCGCGGTGGCCGGTGGCGACTCGGGTGGCCCGATGCTCGACGGCGGTGTCCAGGTGGGCGTGTGCTCGACCAGCGACCGCTCCAGCACCACCACCTACGGCAGCGTCGCGGCGGGTCGCAGCTGGATCCGCCAGGTCAGCGGGGTCTGACCGCGGGCCACCGGCCGGGATCCCCCGCCGGCCGGTGGCCCGTTTCCGCGTTCCCGAACCGGAATTCCCGCTACCGAGCCCGAAGGTGAGCGAACATGCGCAAAGTGCTTTCGACCGCGCTCGCGGTCCTCGCGATGGCCGTGCCCGGAATCGCGCAAGCCCAGCAGAGTACGGGCGCCCAGCCCGAAATCATCGGCGGCACCACCGCCACCGAGACCTACGGCTTCATGGTTTCGCTGAGCAACGGCTGCGGCGGCAGCCTGGTCGCGCCCCAGTGGATCGTGACCGCCGACCACTGCGGCAGCGCGTCGCAGGGCCGCATCGGCTCGACCAGCAAGAACTCCGGCGGCGAGGTGGGCCGCATCGACCGGCGGATCACCAAGCCCGGCACGGACCTCACGCTGATGCACCTGTCCACGGCGGCGCGGGCCACCCCGGTGCCGATGGCGACGAGCAACCCGGCCGCTGGCACGACCGCCCGGCTGCTGGGGTGGGGCTGCACGAGCTGGCCGAGCTGCAGCACGCCGACCACGCTGCGGCAGATCGACCTGCGCGTGCTGTCCAGCAGTTCCTGCTACGCCGGCGGTGGCGGCCCGGGCGACGTCTGCGTGTCCGGTGACCGCACGCATTCCGCGTGCCACGGCGATTCCGGCGGCCCGGCGATCGTCGGCACGACCGGGAACTGGACGCTGGTCGGCGAGACGCACGGCCCCGGCGACGACAATGGGGAATGCGCGACGAGCACCCTCTACACCGGGATCGCCCAGCACCTGACCTGGATCAGGCAGCAGACCGGGTCCTGACCGGCGAGCCCGTGGTCACCCGGTGGCCACGGGCTCGTTAGGCTCGGCGGATGGACGTGACCCGGTGGCTCATCGTCGTCCGCCACGCCAAGTCGGACTGGTCGGACGGCCTCCCCGACCACGAACGTCCACTGGCGCCCCGCGGGCTCCGTGCCGCGCCGAAGCTCGGACGCTGGCTCGTCGACTCCGGCCACGTCCCCGAACTCGTCTTCTGCTCCACCGCCCGCCGCACGCGCGAGACCTGGCAGCACGTCGCCGGTGAACTCCCCGCCGCACCGCCGGTGACGTACGACGAAGACCTCTACGGCGCCGACGTACCCGAACTGCTGAACGCCGCGAGCCGGACGCCACCCGAAGTCACCACGATCGCCCTGGTCGCGCACGAGCCCGGGGTCAGCGACCTGACCCTGCACCTCGCCGGGCACGGCGACGACACCCGCGACGTCCAGGTCAAGTTCCCGACCGGTGCCGCCGCCGTGCTCGCGACCACCGATCACTGGGACGCGCTCGCCACCGCCACGCTCGTGGCGTTCTTCCGGCCCCGCGACGCCTGAATATCGTCCCTTCGTAGGACGCGCGCCGGGTAGCGGAGGTGGCACCGTGAGTACTCGTGGAGGGACTGATCGGGGCGCGAGTGCCCCGCACGGAAGACCTGCGGCTGCTCACCGGCCGCGGGCAGTTCGTCGATGACGTCGAACTGCCGCAGGCGCTCGAAGCCGCCGTTCTCCGGTGTTCGTTGCCGCACGCGCGGATCAGGCGGATCGACACCCGCGCCGCCGCGCGGCAGGCGACCGTGCTCACCGGGGCCGAGGTCAAGGCCCTCGTCCGGGCTCCGCAGCCGGTGATCTGGCGGAACGTCCCCGACATGCGGCTCACCGACGCCTACCCGCTCGCGGTCGATCGCGTCCGCTACCCCGGCCAGGGGGTCGCCGTCGTCGCCGCGAAGGATCGGGCCGCCGCCGAGGACGCGCTCGAGCTCATCGAGGTCGAGTACGAGGAGCTGCCGGCCGTCAGCACCCTGGAAGAGGCGCTCGCCGAAGGCGCGCCACGGCTCTACGACGACTGGCCCGACAACGTCTGCGCGCGCACGACCGTCGCCACCGGGGACGTCGCCGCCGCGTTCGCCGAGGCCGACGTCGTGCTCGCGGAATCCTTCCGGTTCGCGCGCCAGATGGGGGCACCGCTGGAGACGCGGGGCGTGGTCGCGAACTGGGATCCGTTCACCGGCAAGCTCGACGTCTGGCTCGCGACCCAGGCCCCGAACCTCGCCCGCGAGTCGCTCGCCGAGGTCCTCGGCCTGCCCGCGGCCAAGATCCGCGTGCGGACACCGGACGTCGGCGGGGGATTCGGGAACAAGTTCGACTTCTACGGCGACGAAGTCCTGGCCGCGCTGCTCTCGCACCGCACCGGGCGGCCGGTGAAGCTGATCGAGGACCGCGTCGAGAGCTTCGTCGCCACCGTGCACGCGCGCGAGCAGAAGATCGACGTCGAGTACGCCGCGAAGGCCGACGGCACCATCACCGGCGTGCGCGGCACCGTCCACGGCGTGCTCGGCGCCGAACTCGGCACGATCGCCTTCGGCCCCTGCTTCACCGCCGCGGCGTGCATCACCGGGCCGTACGCGATTCCCGCGGTCGAGATGGACGTCGTCGCCGTCATGACCAACCGGACGCCGTACGGCTCGTACCGCGGCTGGGGCCTGCCGAAGGCGAACTTCGTGCAGGAGCGGATGATCGAGCTGCTCGCCACTCGGCTGAGCATCGACGCGCACACGGTGCGGCGCAGGAACTTCGTTCCCCCGGAAGCCTTTCCGTACCAGAGCCCGGTGTTCGTCTACGACAGCGGGCGCTACGCCGACTGCCTCGACCTGTGCCTCGAAGCCGTCGAGGAAGCGGGCTGGGCTGGGCGCGTCGCCGAGGCCAGGGCGCGTGGCGCGTGCGCCGGGATCGGGTACTCGTTCCACAACGAGATCACGGCGTTCGGCCCCAGCCGGATCGTGAACCTCAGCGGGCTGCGGCACTCCGGGTTCGACGAAGAGGTCGTGCGGATCGACGCCACCGGGCACGTGACCGTCCACACCGGACAGTCGGCGATGGGTCAGGGCTTGCACACCGCGTTGGCGCAGATCGCCGGCCACGCGCTCGGCGTCCCGATCGACCACGTCACCGTCGTCTCCGGCGACACGGAATCCTGTCCGTACACCGGGTACGGCACCGGCGCGAGCCGCGCGGCCGCGGTCGGCGGCGCCGCCGTGCTCACCGCGGCGACGCGGCTCAAGACGAAGGTGCTGCGGATCGCCGCCCACCTCCTCGAAGCCTCGCCGGACGACCTCGTCGTCGAAAACGGCCGGATCTTCGTCGACGGCGTCCCGCACCGGTCCGTCGGCATGGCCGAGGTCGGTGACGCGGCGTACCGGCGGCTGGCCGGACGCCTGCCCGAAGGCGAATCGCCGACGCTGCAGGAACGCGAGGTCTACGACCCGGTCAACGTCGCGACCGCGTTCGGCTGCACCGCCGTGCTCGCCGAAGTCGACCCCGAAACCGGGGTCGTGACCCTGCTCGGCTACCTCGTCGCGCACGACTGCGGCACGGTGATCAACCCGCTGATCGTCGACGGCCAGCTGCACGGCGGAGCGGCGCAGGCCATCGGCGGCGCGCTGTACGAAGAGCTCGCCTTCGACAGCGGTGGCCACGCGTGACCCGGACCTTCCGCGACTACCTGGTCCCGTCGGCGACCGAGGTCCCGCCGTTCACCCTCACGCACATGACCACGCCCGCCGACCACATCCCCGGTGGCTTCAAGGGCATGGGCGAAGCCGGGGTGATCGGCGGCGGCGCCGCGATCGCGCACGCCGTGGAGGACGCTTTGCGCGATTACGACGTCAAGATCACCGCGTTGCCGATCACGCCACCACGGCTGCTGGCCGCGATCAAGCGGGGCACGCGGTGAAGGCCGCCGCGTTCGAGTACGTCCGGGCGGCGTCCGTGGAAGACGCGATCACCGCGCTCGCCACCGGCGGCTCGCAGGTGCTCGCGGGCGGGCAGAGCCTGGTGCCGTTGCTGAACATGCGGCTCGCGCGGCCGTCGCTGCTCGTCGACGTCAACGGTCTCGACGAGCTCGCGTACCTCCGCCGGGATGGCGAGCACGTCGAAATCGGCGCGCTGACCAGGCAACGCGCCGTCGAGACGTCGGATGTCGTCCGGCAGGACCTACCGCTGCTCGCCCAAGCGCTGCGGCACGTCGGCCACGTCACGACCCGCAACCGGGGCACGCTCGGCGGCAGCCTCGCGCACGCCGATCCGGCAGCCGAACTGCCGGCCGCCGCGGTCGCTCTCGACGCGGAACTCAAGGTGCGTGGGCCGGGCGGCGAACGCGTGATCGGCGCGCGCGAGTTCTTCGAGGGTCCTTTCAGGACCGCGTTGACACCGGGGGAGCTGCTGGTCGCCGTCCGGTTCCCGGTGCGGCGGGCGGAGTGCGCGATCGAGGAGCTCTCGCGGCGCAGCAAGGATCTGGCGCTGGTCGCGGTGTTCGTCGCGCTGGAGCAGGCGGACGGCCGGTGCGCGCGGGCGCGGATCGCCGTTTCGGGGGCCGGCCCGACACCGATCCGGGCGGTTGCGGCCGAGGAGCTGCTGCACGGCCGGCCGCTCGACGACGCCGTGATCGCCGAAGCCGCGCGGGAGATCTCGGCCGCCACCGATCCGCCGTCCGACCTGCACGCGCCCGCCGACTACCGCCGTGAAATGGCCGCGGTGCTCGGGCGGCGGGCCCTCACGAAGGCGGTCCGATGAAGGTCACCCTGACGGTCAACGGCCAGCCGTGCGCCGCCGACTGCGAACCGCGCCGGACGCTGGCCGACTTCCTGCGGCACGACCTGGGGTTCACCGGCGTGCACGTCGGCTGCGAACACGGGGTGTGCGGCGCCTGCACGATCACCCTCGACGGCGCGACCGCGCGGGCGTGCTGCCTGCTCGCCGTGCAGGTCGAAGGGGCCGACGTCACGACGGTCGAGGGCATGGCCACCGGTGGTGAGCTGCACCCGCTGCAGGAGGCGTTCCGCGACCACCACGGCCTGCAGTGCGGCTTCTGCACGCCCGGGCTGCTGGCGACGGCGGCCGAGCTGCTCGCAGCCAACCCGGACCCGTCCGAAGCCGAGGTCCGCGAGGCGCTCGCCGGCCACCTCTGCCGGTGCACCGGCTACCAGTTCATCGTGGACGCCATCCGCGCGGCCGCGGCCAAGCTGGCCTGACCGCGGGCATTGCCCCAGCGAAGTTCACATGCGTACTCTCCATTCACTCACAGGTTTTCTGTTCATATTTGTGAATGGAGCGGACATGGTTTTCCGCCACACCGTCGTGGCCGCGCTCGCCGCGCTCGGCCTCGTCGCCACGTCCTTCGCCGCACCGGCGGAGGCCTCGCCACGAAGCTGCAGCGTCCCGGTCATCGGGCCGGTCTGCGCTCCCGACACCGCCGTCCTCGACGGCGACCAGCTGCTCCGGACGAAGTTCGCGGCGCTCGTCGGCGAAAAGACGTCCCGAACGGCGTTGAACAACCTCCTCGCCGCCGCGAAAACCGACCTCACGGCGGGGCCGTGGAGCGTCACGTCGAAGAAGCAGGTCCCGCCCAGCGGTGACAAGCACGACTACCTGAGCCTCGCGCCCTATTGGTGGCCGACCACCGAGCCGACCGCCGAAAACCCGTGGGGCTGCCCGTTCGTGCAGAAGGACGGCCAGCGCAACCCCATCGTCGACGAGATCACCGACCACGCCTACCGCGGCGACGCGTTCGCCGCGATCTACCGGCTCGCGCTGGCCTGGTACTACACCGGGGACGCGCGCTACGCCCAGCGTGCGGCGCTCGACCTGCGCACGTGGTTCCTCGACGCGGCCACGAAGATGAACCCGAACATGAACTACGCGCAGGGCATCCCGTGCAAGGTCGACGGGCGCGGCATCGGCATCATCGAGTTCTCCTACACGCTGACCCAGGTCGTCGACGCGACCGCGATCCTGGCCACCGGCGCCCCGGACTGGACGAAGGCCGACCAGGCCGGCATGACCGGCTGGTACACGCAGTTCCTCGACTGGCTGCGCACCAGCAAGAACGGCACCGACGAAGCCAAGGCCCAGAACAACCACGGCAGCTTCTACGACATGCTCGCCGCCGCGCTCGCCCTCGGCACCGGGCAGCGCGACCTGGCCAGGACGATCGCGCAGAACGCCGGGCCGGGGCGGATCGCGCCGCAGATCCAGGCGGACGGCTACCAGCCGCAGGAGGCGAGCCGGACGCGGAGCTGGCACTACTCGAACTTCAACCTCGTCGCGCTGACGCGGCTCGCCCAGATCGGCAAGCACGTCGGCGTCGACCTGTGGCACTACACCGCACCCAGCGGCGCGACGCTGTTCAAGGCGGTCGACTTCCTGATTCCGGCCGCCACCCAGGGCCAGGCCACCTGGCCGTACCCGGAGCTGGACTTCCGGCCGTACGCGGCGCTGGACGTCCTGCACGCGGCGGCCGACGCGGGCGATCGCGCGGCGCGCACGGCGTTGCCGAAGGTGCCGGTCCAGCCGGGCGGCGACCTCTACCCGGTCCGGCCCGCCGCCGAACAGCTCGACGACATTTCCACTTCCTGACGGCAAAAGGGGCCCGGTCGCATGACCGGGCCCCTTTTCTCCGGGAATCAGACCCCGGCGACCTGGGAAATCCAGCTGCGATAACGCGTGATGTTCGTGTACGCGGTGTTGTTCACCCGGTCGCTGGTCGACGCGACGCCGACCTGGCGGCCGGAAGCGAACATCGGGCCGCCCGAGTCGCCGCCGGCGGTGATGCCGTTGACGCGGTTCGCGCAGACGGCGACGCCGCCGGTGTAGTCGCTGCAGCCGATCGAGTTCACCCGGACCGTCGCGACCTTCAGGTACCGCGACTGGCAGTTGATCTCGGAGCCGCACTGGCTGGTCGCGCCCCAGCCGTAGACCGAGACGTTCTGCCCGACGGTGACGTCACCGACGTTGCCGAGCGGCGAGTACGTCGCGCTCACCGAGGTCGTGAGCCGGACGATCGCCAGGTCGGCTGAGCCCGGGTAGCGCGTGATGGTGGAGCCGGTGGCCGTCGTGCCGCCGCTGGTCTGGTCGAGGCTGCCGATCCGGAACGTGTAGGTGCCGGAGCTGCTCACGCAGTGCTTGGCGGTGAGGATGTACTGCGGCGCGATGATAGTCGCGGTGCAGTTCTGCTGGCCGTTCACGAACAGCCGGGCCGCCCAGGGGCCGCTCGTGGCGTTGCTGCCGCCGATGATCGACGGCTGGGCCTGCGGGGTGCTCTCGGCGGACGCGGGACCGCCGAGGCCGACGACGGCCAGTGCGGTGCTCGCGGCCAGCAGGACGAACTTGCCGAATTTCACGCTGACTCCTTTTCACGCGGGGGAGAACCGCGTGGGGGAAAGCCGGTGGGGACCGAACGACAAGAGTGTCCGAGTTTTAGGGGAATGTCCGGAACCGACGAAAGTCGCCGGTCGAATCCGTATTTATTGGCCCCGCGGGGACTACGTGCAGTTCCCGTACTGTTAGGCCGCGACCTCGGCGGGTGCCGTCTTGCGCAGCCAGTACAGCCCGATGACGGGCAGGACGAGCGGGATGAACAGGTAGCCCTCGCCGTAGACCGACCAGACGGTCGGGTGGCGGAAGGCGGCCGCGTCGACCAGGCTCAGCGTGCCGATGGTCAGCACGCCCAGCAGCTCGATCGAGCAGGCCACGAGGGCCACGCGCCACCAGCCGTCACCGCGGCGGGCGAGCGCGATCGTCGCGACGATGTAGACGACCGCGGCGAACGCCGAGAGCAGGTAGGCCAGCGGGGCTTCGTGGAACTTCGTGCCGATCTGGACGCCGGCCCGCGACGTCGCGGCCAGCGCGAAGATCGCGTACACGGCGACGAGCACCCGTCCGGGGCCGGTGGCCGTCCTACGCCGTTGCTCCACTCCACACCTCGTTCAATCGCAGCACCATCACCGGGATGGCCAGGCACGCGATGCCCAGCACCGCCGTGCTCGAGCGGCTCCGCTCGGCCAGCGCCCAGGCGGCGCCGACCGGCAGCACGACCAGGCTGCCGATCAGGTAGGCCAGGTACGTCGCCAGGCTGCCGGGGCGGTCACCGCCGGCGAGCAGCACGATGCCGATCACCAGCTGGGCGACCAGCAGCAGCTCCAGCACCGCGAGCGCGATCAGGAGCGGGTTGTCCGGCAGCCGGTTGCGTGCCGACTGGACGAAGCTCCAGAGCGCGACGAGCGTGGCCGCCACGGCGACCGTCACGGCGAATCCGAAGACCACCCGTTCCTCCTTCCGCTCGCCGGGCGCCAACTTACTCCGTGGTACCGGCGGGGCCGTCCGCCGAGGGGCCGCGGCGTGGCGCGGGCCACGTCGAGCTCCACTGTGGACAATCTCGGGGTCACACGACTTGCGCACATCGCGTTAATCGATCACCGCTCGACTTGATGGCATTCCGCCAATTCGACGGCTTATTCCGCCCGGCCCTTGTGTGGACCTGGGGGAGTGACGTAAAAAGCTTCGTGTTACACCACTACGGAGTGGTCGGCCTCCCGGCGAAAATCACCCTCGGTTCCGGTACTGGCTGGTAAGTGACCTTTTTGCCTACCTCGGATAGCCCAGTTGAACCCCCGGGTTGGCGGATTGGCCCAGGGCCGTTCGGCATGGGGGAATATTCCTCGTCCCGGCGCCGCGGTGCACTGGGGGATCGCACGGAGGGGTGTCCCGGATGGACCTGCGTTACGAAGCTTATTGCTTCGCCGACCCGTTGTTCTACGACGAACAACCGGAAATCGGCGCGCCGGTCGACGATTTCGCTTCGGCGCTGCCGACGCCGTCCGGCTGGGTGACCACCGACCGCGGCGTCTGGCGCGTGCTGCACCCGCAAGGCCGGGTTCTTCCTGGTCAGGGCTGGAAGATCCACGTCTCCGCCGGTCTGGACAACGCTCGCCGGGTGCTCGAGCAGGTGCACGAGTACTGTCTCGAGCACCGCGTCTCGTACAAGCACCTCCGCTCGATGCTGACCCTGCTCGCCCGGAATTCGAAATACGCGCCACGGGACGGCAGCGCCAAGCTGGTGACGATTTACCCGGCGGACGACAAGCAGCTCGAACGGGTTCTCGAAGACCTCTCGGCACGACTCGAGGGTGAGCACGGCGCCTATATCCTCAGTGACCTGCGTTACGGCGACGGGCCGCTCTACGTGCGTTACGGCGGATTCGCCGAACAGTGGGTCGAACACGACGGCAACCGCGTCCTGGCGATCCGCAAGCCGGACGGCCGGCTCATCCCCGACAAGCGGGAACCGACGTTCACCGTCCCCGATTGGGTGAAGATTCCGGCCTGTTTGCGAAGCAGTCTCGCCGCACGCAAGTCCGGCGACCCGGCCGAATTCCGCTATCGGGTGACGAGCTCCCTGCACTTCTCGAACGGCGGCGGCGTCTACGTCGCCGACCCCAAAGCAGGCGGCGACCAGGTCGTCCTCAAGGAAGCCCGCCCGCACGCCGGCCTCGACAAGGCGCGCGTCGACGCCGTCGAACGCCTCCGCCGCGAACACGACGTCCTCGTCCGGCTGGCCGGCGTCCCCGGCGTGCCGCGGGTCTTCGAGCGGTTCACCGTCTGGGAGCACCACTACCTGGCGATGGAGTACGTGCCGGGCAACTCCCTGGGCAACTGGCTGGCCCGCAACTACCCGCTGACCAGGCGCGGCACGACGGACGCCGACCTCGCCGACTACGCCCGGCGCGCGCTCGGCATCGTCGACGGCGTCGAGAAGACGATCGAGGCCGTCCACGCCCGCGGCGTCGTCTTCGGCGACCTGCACCCGCTGAACATCCTGGTCGACGACGACGGCCGGATCTCCCTGATCGACTTCGAGATGGCCTTCGACGTCGAGTCCGGCGACCGCCCGGCGCTGGGCGCGCCCGGCTTCCGCGCCCCGGCCGACCGCACCGGCTTCGAGATCGACGAGCACGCGCTCGCGGCGTTGCGGCTGTGGCTGTTCCTGCCGCTCTCCCAGCTGACCGAGCTCGCCCCACCGAAGCTGCCCGGCATCGCGGAGTTCGTCGAACGCCGGTTCGCGCTCCCCGAGGGGTACGCCGACGCCGCGGTCGCGGTGCTGGCCCCGCGTACGGCCCCCACGCCGCCGTCGCCGGTCCACACCGAGCTCGACCAGGAGAAACCGGACTGGCCCCTGGTCCGCAAGCAGATCGCCGAGGCGATCCTGGCCAGCGCGACCCCCAGGCGTCCGGACCGGCTCTTCCCGGGCGACATCGAGCAGTTCCGCGTCGGCGGTGCCTGCTTCGGCGTCGGCGCCGCGGGCGTGCTGCACGCCCTCGACGTCAGCGGCGCCGGCCGGTTCCCCGAGCACGAGCGCTGGCTGATCGATTCGGTCCGCCGCGACCCCCCGACTCGGCCCGGCTTCTACGACGGCAGCTACGGCATCGCCTACGTGCTGGAGAACTTCGGCCACCACGACGAGGCCACCAAGCTGCTGGCGTCGTCCGCGCGGCTGGTCGAGCAGACGACCGACCACGCCCTCGAAGGCGGCCTCGCCGGCATCGGGCTCGCGATGCTGCACTTCGCGACGGTCCGCCAGGACAACGAGTTCGGCCGCCAGGCCCTGACCACTGCCGTCCGGCTGGCCGAGGCGCTGGAGACGGCTCCGCCGCCCAGCAACTTCGCCCGCGCCGGTCTGCTGTCCGGCTGGTCCGGACCCGCGCTGCTGTTCACCCGGCTCTACGAGCGCACCGGCGAGCCCGCCTGGCTGTCCTTCGCCGACCAGGCGCTGACCCGCGACCTCGAGGAGTGCGTCCAGGCCGACGACGGCTCACTGCAGGTCCGCGACGGAGCGGCCCGCACGCTGCCCTACGCGGGCATCGGCGGCGCCGGCATCCTCCTGGTCGCCGAGCAACTGGCACGGCACCGCCCGGACGCCGCCGCGTGCGAGAGCCTCCCCGCCCTGCGCGAATCGTGCCGCGGCGAGTTCGTCATCCACCCGGGTCTGCTCTTCGGCCGCTGCGGACTGGCTGTCGCGCTCGGCATGGACCCGGCCCCGACACCGTCCATCCGCGCGGCGATCGACCTGCACCTCGCGCGGCTGTCCTGGTACGCGGTCCCGTTCAAGGGCGGTCTCGCGTTCCCCGGCAACCAGCTGCTGCGCCTGTCGATGGACGTCAAGACCGGCGGCGCGGGCATCCTCCTCGCGCTCGCCGCCCTCCTGGACGGCAAGGAGGTGCTGCCCTTCCTCGGCAGCACGCCGTCCCCCCAGACCTCCGGTCGCTGACCGGCGGACCCCGAAGAAAACCCGAAGGAAGGAACATCGATGGAACTCGTCCTGGAGCTGCAGGCCATGGAGACCCCCGAGCTGCTCGACGGCGGCCACGGCGGCCACGGCCACGGCGGCGCGTCGAACCTGAGCCTGCTCGCCTCGTGCGCCCACAGCACCATCAGCCTGCTGTCCTGCTACTGACCTGGTGGTTCGCCGGCGCGTAGTGCCGAGGTGAACGGTGCGGGAGCGGCACAGGCCAAGTGCGCCGCTCCCGCACGTTCATTCTGGCCCCCGGTACCGCCTCGGCAGTACCTGTCCGAAGGAGTGAGATGCGCGCCCGCGCCGATCGGCTGCTGACCAAGGTGGCCGACCTCGACCGCCTTCGTCTGGTCGCCGTCGTGGCCACGGCGTTGGTCGCCACCGCAGCCGGCCTCCTCCTGCCCGGCGCGCTCGCGGCCGCGGTGGACGCGGTCGTAGCGGGCCGCCCGAGCCACCGCGAAGTCTCTTGGCTGCTGCTGGTCGGCGGCGCGGAGATCGCCGCCGACGTCGTGGGCGGAATCCTGACGACCCGCCTGACCGCGACGGCGTCCGCCTGGCTCCGCCGCACCCTCTCGGACAAGCTGTTCGCGCTGGGCACCCGTTCCCGCTTCGCGGAGGGCGACGCGATCAGCCGCCTCACCACCGACTGCACGGGCGCGGGCGGCATCGTGACGATCGTCGTCCAGTGCGGCTCGATGCTCGTCATCTCGTCCGGCGCGGTGGTTTTGCTTGCCCTGCTGGACTGGCGGCTGGCGCTGGTCTTCCTGGGCAGCATCCCGTTCGCGTTGTTGCTCGCGCGCAGCCATTTGCGCCGCACCGCCGCCAACGTCCTCACCTACCAGCAGGTCTCCGGCGAACTCGCGGCCCGCATGGTCGACGCGGTCGCCGGCCTCCGCACCATCGCCGCATCCGGCACGGCTGATCGTGAAGCCGAGCGCGTCCTGCGCCCGCTCCCGAAGCTGACGCTCGCCGGCCAGAGCCTGTGGCGCACCCAGGCCCGGATGGTCTGGCGCGCCGGCCTGCTGACCCCGGCGGTCGAGCTGTCGGTGCTGGCCGCCGCCGGCTTCGGCGTGCTCGCGGGCCGCCTGAGCGTCGGCGACGTCGTGGCCACGCTCGGCTACGTCGCTCTCGCTCTCGCCCTGGTCACCCAGATCCCGCTGCTCACCATGCTGTCCCGGGCACGCGGCTGCGCGGAACGGCTCGTCGAGGTCCTCGACGAGCCCGAACCCGTGCCCGGCAAACTCCCGCTCCTCCCCGGCAACGGCACGGTCGAGCTCCGCGGCGTCGGTGTCACGGGCGCGCTCGCGGAGATCGACCTACGCATCGACGGCGGCACCCACCTCGCGGTCGTCGGCCGCTCGGGCTCGGGCAAGTCCGCGCTGGCGGGAGTGCTGGGTGGGCTGCTCCCGCCGGACGAGGGCGCGGTCGTCCTCGACGGCCGCCCGCTCGAGCGCATCCGCCCGGAGGAACTGCGTGCCGTCGTCGGCTACGCGTTCGAACGGCCCGTCCTGCTCGGCACCACGGTCGCGGACGCGGTCGGCTACGGCTCGTGGGCCGGCGAGTCCGCCATCCGCCGCGCCTGCCGGACAGCGCAGGTCGACGAAGTGGTCGTCCGCCTCCCGTCGGGTTACCGCACGCCATTGACCGAGACGCCCCTGTCCGGCGGCGAAGCCCAGCGGCTCGGGCTCGCCCGGGCGATCGTGCACAACCCGCGCGTCCTCATCTTCGACGACGCCACCGCCAGCCTCGACACGGTTACCGAGGCAGCCGTCGAGCGCGCTTTGTCTCAGGCGCTGCCAGGACGTACACGCGTCGTCGTGACCCATCGGGCCGGCACCGCTGCCCGCGCTGACCTGGTGGTCTGGCTCGAGGCCGGCCGGATCCGCGCGGTCGCCCCGCACGCCGTCCTGTGGCGAGAGCCGGGCTATCGGGGTGTCTTCACGGAGGACGACGAGTGAGCTTGCGCCGGTTGTACTGGTCTGCGCTAGCCAGACAGTGGCGCGGCGGTGTCGTGTTGCTGCTGTGTTCGCTGCTCGAAGGTCTACCGGCCTTCTTTTCGGGACGGCTGGTCGAGCTGTCCGTGGACCGCGGTTTCGCGGTCGGCGACCCAGCGGCAGGCCTCGGCTGGCTGGCGTTGTTCGGCTTGTCCGCCGTACTCGGCGCGTTCGGCGCCCGGATGGTCTGGCACCAGCTCGGCAAGGTCGTCGAGCCGCTACGCGACGCCCTCGTGACGGCCGTCGTCCGCGGCGTCCTGCACGACGACTCCCCACCGCGCAACCAACCGGACTCCAGCGGCGTCGCCCGGATCACCCAGCACGTCGAGGTCGTGCGCGACGCGACCGCCGGCCTGCTCGTTCAGGCCCGCGGCATGCTGGTGACGACGGCGTCCGCGCTCGCCGGCCTCGTGACCGTCGCCGGCACGCTCGTGGTGCCGGTCGCGCTGCCGGTGGTGTTGGCGCTGATCGTCTTCACCTGCCTCCTGCCGTCGCTGGCTCGCCGTCAGCGCGCGCTGACGCTGGCCGACGAACACACGGCAGCGACGGCCGGCGCCTCGCTGTCCGGCATGCGGGACGTCGTGGCCTGCGGTGCGCAGCCGGTCGCCGCGCTGGCGACGTACGACGCTGTCGACGCTCAAGCCCAGGCGGCAATCCGGGTGGCTCGATCGAGCGCCCTCCGAGCACTGGTGATCTCGCTCGGCGGGTTCGCGCCGCTTCTCCTCGCGCTCTCGCTGGCCCCGGGGCTGGTGGCCAGCGGCGAGCTGACCGCGGGCGCGGCCTTGGGCGCGCTCGTCTACCTGGCGACGACGATGCAACCGGCCTTGCGCGGCCTGGCTGCCACGGCCAGCACCGTCGTCTTGCGGCTACTGGTCGCTCTTCGCCGGTTGGCGGAGACCGCCGAACTGCCCGACGTTGCCGACGGCACTGCGACTCCGCGTGGCATCGACGTCCGGGTGCACGGCCTGACGTTCCGCTGGGGTGCGTCGGCCGAACCCGTGGTCCGTGGCCTGGACCTGGGTTTGCGGCCGGGGGAGCACCTCGCCGTCGTCGGGCCGAGCGGCATCGGCAAGTCGACATTGGCCGGGTTGCTCACCGGGATGCTCGCGCCGCAGGAAGGCCGAGTGTTGCTGGGCGGCGTCCCGGTGCGGGACGTGGCTGCAGCAGTGCGCCACGAGCTCGTGGCGCTGATCCCGCAGGAGGCGTACGTCTTCGCGGGAACGGTGCGAGACAACGTGAGCCTGTTCGCCCCGTCAGCTTCGGACGACGATCTGTCGTCCGCCGCGGACGCGGTAGGCGCGGGCGCGCTACTGCGGCGCTTGGGCGGCCTCGACGCCGAGATCGGTCACGGCGGCGAAGGCGTCTCCGCGGGCGAAGCGCAGCTGCTCGCGTTGGCCAGGGTGTACGCCAGTGCGGCGCAATTGGTGATCCTCGATGAAGCGACCTCCCATCTCGACCCGGTGACGGAAGCCCGCGCGGAGCGGGCCTTCGCCGCGCGAGGTGGTGTTCTGGTGGTGATCGCGCACCGGCTTTCTTCGGCACTGCGCGCGGATCGCGTGCTCGTCGTGGACGGGCGCGAAACCGCAGTGGGCAGCCACGCCGAGCTGGTGGCCAGGTCGGCGCGGTACGCGCAGCTCATGCAGGCCTGGGCGACACCGGTGCCCGACCATGCGGCCACCGGTGCCCGCCCGCCTGCTGGTGCAGGTGGTGAACCGGCGGATATCTCGACCGGTTCGCCTGTGGGCGGTGGTGCGGCCGCTGGCGGGGCGCCTTCCGGCAACGGCCGCACCACACTGAGTCCCTCCGTGGACGACGGTGGATCCGCGACCACCGGCGGGGCGCCTGCCGGCGGTGGTTCTACGGTCACCATGGGGCTGCCGGCCGAACACGATTCCCGGTGCAACCGGATCGACGCCTAGGTCGCCATCCGTGGTGCGAGCCGCACGTGCCAGCCGAGAGCTCGTCCACTGTGGACTGATCTCTAGTGCTCTTTCAGACTATCGCCGTCGGAGGGCGGGGGAAGCCCTCGTTTTCAATCTGTGGATAACTCGGCGGTTTTCGGGGTGCCTGTGGACAACTCGGGTCGATCCGCCGGTTCTGTCGGTGCCTTCGGGCATGATCGGAAGTACCAACAGAACACGGCCCGGACCAGCGTCGCCAGACGAGGAGGTGACCAGCAGGCGGTGCGCGTCAGCCGGGCTGCAGTGCTTCCAGTGCCTCGCGCAGCTTGCCCGAGAGCGGTGTCGGCCGGCGTGACTCGCGGTCCACGAAGACGTGCACGAAATGCGCTTCCGCGACCAGGGTCTCGTCGGCGGCGTACATCCCGATCTCGTAGCGCACGCTGGACTTCCCGAGGTGCGCCACCCGCAACCCCACCCGCAGCGAACCAGGAAAGGAAACCGATGAGTGATACCCGCAGTGCGACTCGACGCACAGCCCGATCACCTCCCCGGTCTCGATGTCGAGACCGCCCTGCTCGATCAGCCAGGTGTTGATCACGGTGTCCATCAGCGAGTAGTGGACGACGTTGTTCACGTGTCCGTAGACGTCGTTGTCCTTCCAGCGCAGCGGGACCGTCTGCCAGTGGGGGTACCCGTTCACCACAGCGACACCGACTCGCGCAGGATGTCCGACAGGTCCTCCGCGGACGCTTCGCGGGGAGCGGTGGCCAGCAGCCGTTGCTGCTTCAGCGTTCCCTCGACTAGGGAGTCCACATCGGACTCCGCGTAGCCGACGGCGCCGATGCCGTCCGGGATGCCGATTCGGCGCATCAGGTCGATCAGCACCGCGGGCAGGTGGTCGGCGAAGTCGCCGGGCCACTCGAAGTCGGGTGCCAGCAGGCGCGCGACGCGGAGGTGGCGGTCCGGGGCCGCGTCGAAGGTGAAGCGGAACGCGGCGGGCGCGGTCAACGACACAGCCATGCCGTGCGGCACCATGGGTTCTTCGCCCGGGTAGCCGTCCGGGTGGAAGTTCCTGACCTGGCCGGCGATCGGGTAGGCGTTCGCGTGCGGGATGTGCACGCCCGCGTTGCCGAACCCGAGTCCGGCGAACGTCGCGGCCAGGGCCATGGCTTCGCGGGCCTTGAGGTCGGAACCGTCGCGCACCGCAGCCGGGAGGGCCCACGACAGCAGCCGGAGGGACTGCTCGGCGAACATGTCGGCCAGCGGGTTGGACCCGCAGTACGGCACCCGCTGTTCCGGGCGCTTGCGCTCGAACTCGGTGTACGGCTTCGCGGTGTAGCTCTCCGCGGCGTGGCAGAGGATGTCCATGCCGCTGGCGGCGGTCACGCCGGCGGGCTGGCTGACCGTCAGCCGCGGGTCGACGACGGCGAGTGTCGGGCGCAGCCGCAGGTGGCTGATTCCGCTCTTGACGCGCAGGGACAGCACGTCGAGAACGCAGACCGTGGTGCTCTCGGAGCCCGTGCCGGTCGTGGTGGGTACCGCCACCAACGGCTTGAGCGGGCGGTCCGGTGCGCGGCCGCCGCCGACGGGGGCGTTGACGTAGTCCATCAGGTCGCCGTCGTTGCTGGTGAGGAGGTTCGCCGCCTTGGCGGTGTCGATCGCGGAGCCGCCGCCGACGGCCACGAAGGCGTCGTACGGGCCGGTTCCGCGGGCGAAGTCAACCGCCTTCTGCATGCTGACATCGGTGGGCTCGACGTGTACGCCGTCGAAGATCTCGGTCTCGATGCCGTAGCCGGCGATGCCGTCGGCGATGCGGCGGGGCCAGCCGGTCGCCGCCACCTGCGGGTCGGTCAGGACGAGCACGCGGTGGGCGCCGTACTGCGTCAGGTCGTAGCCGATCTCGTCGCTGGCGCCGGTTCCGTACTTCAACGCCGGTGCGCCATAAGTAAAAACGGTTTCATGTTCGGTTGCGGCCAAGACTGCGGTCCTCGCTCCCTTGATCGGCTAACAGTCGGTCAAAGCGGACATTCGGCCCATCCTTGCCGGGTTTCGGCGAAGATCACTTGACTGCACTGAACGGTGCCCGCCTAAGCTCTCCTCATTAGATACCAACTGGGAGCGACCGTCGCCCAGACGGCCGTGCGGATCCTGACCGAGGCGCGTGTCCGCCGCGTTTACGCGGTGGTCGGTGAGTCCTTCCTGGAACTGCTCGACGCGTTGCAACGCGAGCGGGAGATCACGCTGGTCTCGGCGCGCCACGACGCGGGTGCGGCGTTCATGGCGGAGGCCGAGGGCAAGCTCACCGAGCGTCCCGCCGTGCTGCTCGCCAGCCGGGGGCCGAGTGCGGCGAGCCTGGCGATCGGCGTCCAAACGGCGTACCAGGACGAGACCCCGATGGTCGTGCTGCTGGAGACGCCGGCGACCGAGCCGATGCCGTCATCGTCCGGGGAGCTGCCGACGTCGGACCTGACGGCGATGTTCGAGTCGATCGCCAAGTCGACGTTGCGGGTGACCGATCCGGACAGCCTGCCCGGGCTGCTCGCCCACGCGCTGACCACCTCGCAGGAAGGGCGGCCGGGGCCGGTCGTGCTCGGCGTGCCCTGCGATGTCTGGGGCATGCCCTACGACGCGGCGAAGCCGATGGCGCGGGTGCGGCCGCCGGCGTCCGGGACGTTGGGCCGTTCGGCGGATGCCGTTGCGCAGCTGGTGGACGAGGCCAAGTACCCGGTGGTGATCGTCGGCGGGCGGGCGCGGTCGGCGCGGGACGAGCTGATCGCCGTGGCCGACGAGCTCGCGCTGCCCGTCTACAACGCCTTCCGGCGGCAGGACGCCTTCCCCGAAAACCACGCCCGCTACGCCGGGCACCTCGGGCTCGGCATCCCCGCCCGGCAGCTGGACGCGCTCGAACGGGCCGACCTCGTGGTCGCCCTCGGCACCCAGCTCGACGAGGTGACCACGCAGGCGTACCGCTACCCGACGCCGCAACAAACGCTGGTGATGGTCGGGACCGGGATCGACGTCAGCCCGAAACGACGGGGGCTCACGTTCCGCGTCGACTCGGAGGTCGAGCCGTTCCTGCGGGAGCTGCGGGCGGTGGCGTCGCCGCGGACCAGGCGCGCTTCGGCGGCCAACGCGGCCGTGCACACCTTCATGACCCCGCCCGATACCAGCGGGAACACGCGGGTGCACCCCGTGGACGTCGTCCGGGCGCTGCGGAAGCTGGCGCCCGAGGACACCATCGTGACCAGCGATGCCGGCAACTTCGCGCAGTTCATGCACCGCTACTGGTGCTTCACCGCGCCGCGCAGCCAGCTCGGTCCCAGCAACGCCGCGATGGGGTACGCCGTGCCGGCCGCCGTCGCGGCGAAGCTCGCCGAGCCGCGGCGGACGGTCGTGGCCATGGTGGGGGACGCCGGGACGCTGATGACCGGGCAGGAGATCGAAACCGCCGTGCGGTACCGGGCGCCGGTGATGGTCGTCGTCTTCCAGAACGGCGTGCACGGCGCGCTCGCCATGCACCAGGCGCGGACGCACGGGCGGCTGTCCGGGGTGTCCATCCCGCTGACCGACTTCGCTTCGTGGGCGCGTGGACTGGGCGCGGCCGGGTACACCGTGGACGATCGGGAAGAGCTCGAGCCGATCATCGCCAGTGCGCTGGTGCGGCAGCGGCCGTGCGTCATCGACGTGCGGACGGACCCCGATGTGGTGACCCCGGACGTCCGGCTTTCGGCGCTGCTCGGGCAGGCTCGGCCGCAACCTCCCGCCCAGTAACGATTTCACTCGGTTTCATTACGGGAAACGCCGGGAAAGTTGTGTGGTAGCACGGCGAAGGCTCAGGTAGCCTGACGGTGTTCCGGTGGTGGTTCGCCGCTGAACCTTCCCGGCCGGGTCCCGGCGGGAGACAACCGGTTTCTGTCGGTGCCGCATGGCACCATCACGGTCATGACCCGCGCCGAAGCGGGCAGGGAACGAGGGGAGTTTCGACGTGACCGATCACCAGCACGCATCCGAACCAGCGCGGAAGTCCTCCGGCGTCGTACCGGTGCTGTTCAGCGCCTCCGCCGAGGCCCACGACGACGCCGTGGTCGCGGCCGAGCACGACACGGCGTGGCGTTCGCCGTTCACCACGGAGGGGCTGCGTCCGGCGAGTGGCGAATAGCTCACCCCGCCCGGGTGAAGACCGCTTGTCCGCCCTGGTCAAGGTGTGCTTTACTGCTGAAGGTCTCGATTTTTGTGTTCGTGATGAGTCACGCTCGCAGAACTCAGCGGGCGTAGTGTCTCCTCGCCGAGGAAGCAAACCGTCCGGGTGTTGACCCGGGTCGCCGAAGTGGCTTCCTGTTTTGGTGTTACACATGGAGATTTTTGATGACTCAGGGCACTGTGAAGTGGTTCAACTCCGAGAAGGGGTTCGGCTTCATCACCCCCGACAACGGTGGCGGCGACGTCTTCGTTCACTACAGCGAGATCCAGGGTAACGGCTTCCGTACCCTCGAGGAGAACGCTCGCGTCGAGTTCGAGATCGGCCAGGGCCAGAAGGGCCCGCAGGCCACGTCGGTCACCGTGATCTGACTTTGATCTTGGGGAAGGGCCGTCACCCGTTCGGGGTGGCGGCCCTTTTCGTATGCTGCGCACCATGATCGAGCACGGCTACACCGTCTCCGGGATGAGCTGCGGCCACTGCGCGCAGTCGGTCACCGAAGAACTCACGGCGCTGCCCGGAGTGACCGAAGTGGACGTCGACGTCGCCACCGGCCGGGTTGTCGTGCGCGCGGAGGCTGCGCTGGCCGAAGCCGACGTCCGGGGCGCGGTCGAAGAGGCCGGGTACACCTACCAGGGCGTCGTCAGCCTCGTCCCGTGGCTCCCGGCCGGAGCCGGAGCCTGCGCCCGGTCGGTTTTCTCCAGGTTGGACTGTCCACTGGAGATCATCAACACGGCGCGGGTGACGTTCGACGCCTCCTGGCTGCCGCTCAGCACTGCAACGGCCTGCAACCCTTCCTTCCGCGCCGCCCGCGGAGTCTCCTGTTCTCCGGTGAAGTATCGGGAGGTCAGGTGGGAGAAACGGTGGCGGGGATCGTCGCGAATCCGGCTTCGGGGCGGGACATCCGCCGGCTGGTCGCGCAAGCTTCGGTGTTCCCCACCGCGGAGAAGGCGAACATGGTCCAGCGGCTGCTGGCGGCGTTCGCCGTGACCGGGCTCGACCGGGCCCTCGTCTCGACCGACCTCGGCGGGATCTCCGCCGCGGTCCTGCGGGCGCTCGGCCGGGGCGGGACCTGGCCCGACGTCGACTTCTGCGAGGACGACCCGCTCACCGGCACCGCGGCCGACACGACCAACGCCGTGCGGCGGATGGTCGAAGCCGGGGCCGGGGTCATCGTCGTGCTCGGTGGGGACGGGACCGCCCGCGTTGCCGCCGCGGCCTGCGAAGACGTGCCGATCCTCGCGCTCTCGACCGGGACCAACAACGCTTTCCCGCAGATGCGGGAAGCGACCGTGGCCGGACTCGCTGCCGGGCTGATCGCGACTGGGCAGATCGACCCCGACCTCGTCACGCACCGGGTCAGCGTGCTGGAAGTCGTCACGAAGGCACGTCGTGAGATCGCGCTCGTCGACGTCTGCGTGTCGCTGAGCAAGCACATCGGGGCTCGGGCGCTGTGGGACCCGTCCACGCTCACCGAGCTGTACTGCACCTTCGCCGAGCCCGACGGTATCGGCCTCTCGAGCGTTCCAGGCCAGCTCTGTCCCAGCCCCCGATCCAGCCCGGACGGCGTCGCGCTGCAGCTCGGGCCGGTCGGGGAGACGCCCGTACGTCGTGCAGGCGCCGATCGCGCCCGGGCTCGTGCGGCCCGTCGGGGTGCGGGGGTGGGGCGTCCTCCGGCCCGGCGTGCGCGTCGAGCTGGCCGCGGCCGGCGGGGTCATCGCCCTCGACGGTGAGCGTGAACTCGAACTCAAGACGGGCGAGAGCGCGTTCGTCGAGCTCAAACCGGACGGGCCGTGGTGCGTCGACGTCCGGGCGGCGATGGCCGAAGCGGCGCGGAAAGGGCTGTTGCGCGCGGAGACCGACCCCGAAAAGGAGCGTCGGAGATGACGGACACCCTGCGGGAGGCGTACCGCGTGATGCGCACCATCCGGGCCTTCGAAGAGCGGGTGCACGGGGAGTTCGCGACCGGTGAAATCCCCGGGTTCGTGCACCTCTACGCCGGTGAGGAGGCCTCGGCCGCCGGGGTCTGCCTCCACCTCGACGACCGGGACGCGATCGCCGGCAGCCACCGCGGCCACGGCCACTGCATCGCCAAGGGCGTCGACGTCCACGCCATGATGGCCGAGATCTACGGCCGCAAGACCGGTGCCTGCCACGGCAAGGGCGGCTCGATGCACATCGCCGACCTCGCCAAGGGCATGCTCGGCGCGAACGGTGTCGTCGGCGGAGGGCCGCCGCTCATCTGCGGCACCGCGCTAGCCGCGAAACAGCAGAACACCGGCGGTGTCGGCGTCGCGTTCTTCGGCGACGGCGCCGGCAACCGGGGGACGACGCTGGAGGCGCTGAACCTCGCGGCCGTCTGGAACCTCCCTGCGATCTTCGTCGCGGAGAACAACGGCTACGCCGAAGCGACGTCGAGCGCCTGGTCCGTCGCGTCGGACAACATCGCCGACCGGGCCGCCGGGTTCGGCGTGCCGGGCGTGATCGTCGACGGGTTCGACTTCTTCGCCGTCCACGAAGCCGCCGGTGAGGCCGTCGAGCGCGCCCGTGAGGGTGGCGGCCCGACGCTGATCGAGGTCAAGTTCACCCGCTGCTCCGCGGGTCTCGACTGCCTCGAACGGTTCCGGGCGCGCGTCACCGACAGCGGTGAGCTGGGCGAACCGGTCCTCGATGACATCGACGCCGAAGTCGCGAAGCTCATCGAGGAAGCCGTCTCGGCGGCGAAGGCCGCTCCGAAACCCACGAGGGAAGACCTCGAGACCGACGTCTACGTGACGTACTGAGGAGCGCGCCGTGGCCAGGACGATCAGCTACCGCGAGGCGATCGCCGAGGCGCTCGCGCAGGAGATGGCCCGGGACGAATCGGTGCTGGTGCTGGGCGTCACCGAGGGCCTCAGCCACCGGTTCCCCGGCCGGGTGCTCGACACGTCGATCTCCGAGTCGGCCTTCGTGGGCGCGGCGATCGGTGCCGCGACGCGCGGGCAACGGCCGGTCGCGGAACTCGGGTTCGTCGACTTCATGGGCGTCTGCTTCGACCAGATCTTCAACCAGGCCGCCAAGTTCCGGTACATGTTCGGCGGCGGCGCCCGCACGCCGGTCGTCATCCGCACGATGTACGGCGCCGGGCTTCGGGCCGCCGCGCAGCATTCTCAGTGCCTGTACCCGATCTTCACGCACGTCCCCGGGCTGAAGGTCGTCGTCCCGGCCAGCCCGTACGAGGCGAAAGGCCTGCTCACCCAGTCGATCCGGGACGACGACCCGGTGATCTTCTGCGAGCACAAGGCGTTGTACGACACCAGCGGCGACGTCCCCGAAGAGAGCTACACGATCCCGTTCGGCGAGGCGAACGTCGTCCGGGACGGCGTCGACGTCACCATCGTCGCGATCGGCCGCATGGTCGCCGTGGCCGAGTCGGCCGCGGCCGAGCTGACGGCCTCCGGGATCGAAGCCGAGATCCTCGATCCGCGCACGACCAGCCCGCTCGACACCGGGACGATCCTGGCGAGCGTCGAGAAGACCGGACGGCTGGTCGTCGTCGACGAAGCGTCGCCGCGGTGCAACCTCGCCACCGACATCTCGGCGCTCGTCGCCAAGGAGGCGTTCGGCTCGCTGCGGGCGCCGATCGAGATGGTCACGCCGCCGCACACGCCGGTCCCGTTCTCCGACGCGCTCGAAGACCTCTACATCCCGGACGCGCAGAAGGTCCTCAACGCGGCGAAGGCGGTCGTGGAGTACCGGCGCTGACGCACAGCGAGATTGTCGCCACCTTCCGATCACCGGACCGAAAAGGCAGACTGAGGAGGCAGAGCGAGGAGTGGCGGTTGGGTCAGCGAGACCTCGAGGCAGCGTTGCCGGCCGGGGCGGACCCCCGGCGGCACGCGCGCGTCCTCGCGCAGGTGCACGAAGCGGCCCTGGCCGGAAAAACGCTGCCCAGCCGCCCGCGGGCGGTCATCGGCGCGTCCTGGCAACGGATGCGCCGGCTCGGCGTCGACCCGGACGGCCGCGCGCCCGCGCCCGTCCTGACCGTCGAACAGCTGGAGACCCGCCGCCGCACGAGCGGGCTGACCGAAGCCCTGCCGACCCTGCGCAGTGGCCTGCTGACCCTCGCCGAGCAGGCCTCGCACATCATGGTGATCGCCGACGCGAGCGGGCAGGTGCTCTGGCGAGACGGCAGCGCCGCCGTCCGCCGTCGCGCCGACGGGCTCGGGTTCGTCGAAGGCGTCGACTGGCGGGAAGAGTCCGTCGGCACCAACGCGATCGGCACCGCGCTGGTCGCGCGCCGCCCGGTCCAGGTCTACTCCGCCGAGCACTACGTCCGCGCCCAGCACTCCTGGACGTGCGCCGCCGCGCCGCTGCACGACCCGAGGGACGGCAAGCTCCTCGGCGTCGTCGACCTCTCCGGCCCCGCCGCGACCGTCCACGCGACGACGTTGGCGCTGGTCGACGCCGTGACGCGGCTCGCGCAGGCGCAGCTGCGCACCACCCACCTCACCGAGCTCGAGCGGCTGCGGGGCTTCGCCGCCCCGGTGCTCGGCAAGGTCGGCGGGCCGGCCGTGGTGGCCGACGAGCACGGCTGGATCGCCGCGGCCGCCGGACTCGCCCCGGTCGACCGGATCGCGTTGCCCACCGGCCTCAAACCCGGTCGCGTCTGGCTGCCGGCGTACGGCAACTGCGCCGTCGAGCCCGTTCCCGGCGGCTGGCTGATCCGGCCGGCCGAGGACGAGGGCGCGCCGCCCACCCGCGTCGTGCTCGACGTCCGGTCGCCGCGCGAACCCGAGCTGACCGTGGCCGGCGCCACCGGCACCTGGACGCACCGGCTCAGCCCGCGCCACGCCGAGATGCTGTACGTGCTGGCCAGCCACCGCGCCGGCCGGTCGGCCTCCGAGCTGTCGGCCGACCTGTTCGGCGACGCCGGCCGCACGGTCACCGTCCGCGCCGAGATGTCCCGGCTGCGACGCCACTTCGGCGGCATCCTCGACGCGAAGCCGTACCGCTTCGCCGACGACGTCGAGGTGCTGGTCCGGCGCCCGCCGACCCCCGAAGCCGTGCTCCCGCACTCCCTGGCCCCGGCGATCCGCGGCTGATCCGGGAAAGATGGGGGCGTGCCGAAACGTCCCCTGCTGCCGGACACCATCGCGCCGAGCTGGCTCGTGGTGCAGCTGCTCGGCACGCTCTTCTTCGCCGTGACGCTGCTCACGGCGCGCGAGCCGGACCCGCGGGTCTGGGCCGCGTACGGCGTCGCCAGTGCCTGCTGGCTCGGCTTCGTCGCCCTCTCGCCGCGGCTGCCGAAGACGGCCGCTGCGCTGCTCGCGGTCGCGAGCGCGCTGCCGGCCGCGCTCGTCGGCCAGGCCGGGGACTCCTCGGCGATCATCCTGTCCGCCATCGCGCTCGGCAGACTCGCGACGCTGACGACGGTCGGCGTCAGCGTGATCCTCGGCATCGGCCTGCTCGACATCGCCCTCGCGGTGACTTCTCACTTCCTCGGTGGGCAGAGCGTCGTCGACGCGGCGGTGCTGCTCCTGCTCGTCCTGGTCGGGCTCAACCGCCGCCAGTACGAGGTGCAGGCGAAACAAGCCGAAGCGCTGCTCGAACAGACGCGGCTCGCGCAGGCCGAACACGCGCGCGCCGCCGCGCTCGATGAACGCACCCGGATCGCCCGTGAACTCCACGACGTCCTGGCGCATTCGCTGGGGGCGCTGGGGGTTCAGCTCGAACTGGCCGAGGCGCTGCTCGAGGAGAAGTCCGATGTGGACGGTGCGCTGCGCTCGGTCAAGCGGTCGCGCCGGCTCGCCGCCGACGGGCTCGCCGAAGCGCGCGACGCCGTCGCCGCGCTCAGGCGGGACGTCCCGCCGCTGGCCGACGTGCTCGCCGCGGCCGCCGCCGCGCACGCGCGTGACCACGGCGTCACCGTCGCTTTCGACGCGGAAGGCGAGCCGCGGCCGCTGCCGTCCGCGGTGGTCGTCGCGCTCGCCGGCACCGCGCGGGAAGCGCTGACGAACGCGGGCAAGCACGCACCGGGAAAGGACGTCGAGGTGCGGCTGAGCTACGCGCCCGAGAGCGTCCGGCTCGACGTCCGCAATACCCTCGGTGTCACTCGACCAGGTGAAGGTTTCGGGTTGGCCGGAATGCGGGAGCGGCTGGCGCTGGCCGGTGGCACGCTGGACGCCGGTCCCGACGGCGGTCAGTGGCGCGTCCTGGCCGAGGTGCGGGCGTGAGATCACGTGCTGATGACAGCGGGCGGTGCCGGTGCCCGCGCGGTCGGCGACTCGGCTACCTTCTGCGAGTACAGGTTTTGGGGAGGAATCGGGGATGACCAGCACTGCGACGGCCCCGGGTCCGACGGCGCCCGCGCCGGGACCCCCGCCGCCGCCACCGGACGGCGGTGACCGCGCAGGGGGCCGCAGCGGGCTGCTGGGGCTGCTGGACCTGCCGGGACAGGGTGTCCGCGCGATCATCCGGTCCGCCGCGACGACCCCCGGCCGCCTCACCGTCATCGCCGTCGGGCTGGTGCTGCTGTCCCTCCTCGCCGGGCTGGTCGCGACGCTGTCGGTGCAGGACCGCGACGACACCATCACCGGCGTCATCGACCACCGCGAGCCCCTCGCCGCCGCCGCGCAGCAGGTCTACCGCTCGCTCTCGGACGCCGACGCGACCGCCGCGAGCGCGTTCCTCTCCATCGGCACCGAGCCGCCGGAGCTCCGCCAGCGCTACGAGCGCGACATCGCCGAAGCCGGCGCCGCGCTCGCGAAGGCCGCCTCCGACGCTGCCGACGTCGCCGACGCGGCCGCCCCGGTCGACGTCCTCAACCAGTCGCTGCCCGCCTACACCGGGCTCGTCGAGACGGCCCGCACGAACAACCGCCTCGGCTACCCGGTCGGCGCCTCCTACCTGCGCGAGGCCTCCGAGCTGATGCGGGCGAAGATCCTGCCCGCCGCCCAGGACCTCTACCGCGTCGACACCGAGCGGCTGATCGACGAACAGGACAGCGCCACGGGGTTCCCGTGGCTCGCCACGATCCTGGTGGTCGCGCTGCTGGCCGCGCTCATCGCCGCCCAGGTCTACCTGACCAGGCGCACCAACCGGCTGCTCAACGTCGGGCTCGTCGTCGCGACGGCCGCCGTCGTGGTCTCGCTGCTGTGGGGCGCGGTCGCGCTGGTCGTGCAGGGCAGCCTGGTCGGCAGCGGCCAGGCCGACGGCTCGCACCGCGTCGACGTGCTGGTCCGCGCGCGCATCGCCGCGCTGCAGGCCCGCGCCGACGAGACGCTGACGCTCGTCGCGCGCGGCGACGGCGCCGCCTACGAGAACGACTTCGGCACCAACGCGGCCCAGCTGGTCGGCCCGGACGGCCAGGGCGGCCTGCTCGGCGAAGCCCGCGGTCTCATCCAGGACGGCGAAGGCGCCACGAAGGTCGCCGACGCGACGAAGGCCGCGAACGACTGGCTGAAGGCGCACAAGGAAGTCCGCGCCCAGGACGACGCCGGCCAGTACCAGGAAGCCGTCGACTTCGCCGTGCTGGAAGACAAGACCGACGGCTCGGCCCCGGCGTTCCGGCGCCTCGACGACAGCCTCCAGGCGGCCATCGACGTCGGCAGGCAGGAATTCCTCGACGACACCCACAACGGCGACCGCGCGCTGACGCTGCTGGCCCCCGGCCTGGCCGTGCTCGCGGTCGTCGCCGCGGCGGGTGTCACCATGGGGATCCGGGAGCGACTGAGGGAGTACCGGTGAGCAGGCGGGGGAACACGGTCCGGGCGGGCGTGCTGGCGGTCGTCGCGCTGCTGGTGGCGTCCTGCGGCAGCCCCGGCAAACCGGTCGACCCGGCCCCGGTCGGCAACGCGGCCTGGCCCCAGCCCGCGCACGTGGGCGGCCCGGACGCGGCCGCCGGCGGTGGCGGCGACACCAGCTGCAACCCGCTGGCCAGCCTGCAGCCGGACAAGGGCACGTCGATCCCCGATGGCTCGACCATGGCGAAGATCAAGGAACGCGGCAAGCTCATCGCCGGCGTCGACCAGACCACCTACCTGTTCGGCTTCCGCAACCCGACCTCGGGCAACCTCGAGGGCTTCGACATCGACCTCGTCAACGAGATCGCCCGCTCGATCTTCGGCGCGCCCGAAGGCCGCGTCCAGTTCCGCGCGATCACTTCGTCGCAGCGCCAGGACGTCCTGACGCAGCACCAGGTCGACATCGTCGTGCGGACGTACAGCATCACCTGCGCGCGCAAGAAGGACGTCCAGTTCTCCTCCGTGTACTACGTCGCCGGGCAGCGGCTGCTGGTGACGAAGGAGTCGAAGGCGACGAAGCTGGCCGACCTGAGCGGCAAGAAGGTGTGCGCGGCGAAGAAGTCGACGTCGCTGGCGAAGATCGCGACGGACCCGGCCAAGCCGGTGGCGATCTCGGTCGACAACTGGTCGGACTGCCTGGTGATGCTCCAGCAGGGCCAGGTCGACGCGGTTTCGACCGACGACACGATCCTCGCCGGGATGGCCGCGCAGGACCCGACGCTGCAGGTCGTCGGCGACCAGTTCACGCAGGAGAACTACGGCATCGGCGTGCCGAAGGACAACGAGGACATGGTCAAGTTCGTCAACGCCGTGCTCGAGAACGTGCGCAACAGCGGTGCTTGGCAGAGCAGCTACCGCCACTGGGTCGAGTCGAAGCTGGGGCCGGCCTCGCCGCCGCAGGCGCAGTACCAGTGAGCGGGTCGCGACTAGGATCGGTTCCCGCACGTCGCCGGGGATCTGGGAGGTAGCAGTGTCGGAGGAACCGCGCCGTCCTCGGCACGCCGCGCCGGACGACGAACCGCAGCCGGCCACGCCGGGCAGCAGCTGGCAGCCGCCGCCACCGGTGCGGTGGGAGACACCGGAGCCGTCGATCTCGGGCCGCCTCGACGACGGCGAGCCGTCCCGCCCCGGGCCGCCCCGCGGCGAGGAGACCGTCTTCCACGCGCCCGTGCGCCGCCCGCCGACGCCGCCGCGCGGCGCGCCGATCCCGGGCGCGGACGACCCGACCAAGCCGCCCGGCAGCATGAACCCCGTCCTGCCGCCGGTCCAGCCGGTGCCCACGCAGGCCGTCCGCCCGCCGCAGCCCGACGAGCCGCAGCTGACGAGCGTGCTCGCTTCGCCGGCGCCGGAAACCCAGAGCATCATGCCGCCGGTGCCGCGGCCGGACACGGGTCCCGGCACCCCGCTGCCGGACCCGGGCACCGAAAGCGTGCTGCCCGAGCGCAGCAGCGAAGGACGGCACACCGGAACCGGCACCGGCACGGGAACCGGCAGCGGCTCGGACTCCCGGTCCGGCTCGTTCCCCGGCACCTCGCGGCGGACGTCGTCGCGGACGTCGCGCTCGCGCCGCGGCCGCCTCGGCGCCGGACTGGTCGAGGTCCCGCCGGTGCCCGCGCGCGATCCCGCGTCGGCGGTGCTGACGAACCCGGTGGTGTCGGAGGAAAAGCGCTTCTGCGGCAACTGCGCCGCGAAGGTCGGGCGCGGCAAGGACGGCAAACCCGGTTCCCCGGAAGGGAAGTGCGAGAACTGCGCCACGCCGTTCTCGTTCCTCCCGAAGCTGCAGCCGCACGAACTCGTAGGCGGCCAGTACGAAGTGCTCGGTGCGATCGCCTACGGCGGGCTCGGCTGGATCTACCTGGCGCAGGACCACAACGTCAGCGACCGCTGGGTCGTCCTCAAAGGACTGATCGACACCGGTGACGCGACGGCGATGGCGGCCGCGGCCAACGAACAGCGGTTCCTGGCCGAGGTCGAGCACCCGAACATCGTCAAGATCCACAACTTCGTGCAGCACCCGGACGCGCACAGCGGCACCACCGTCGGCTACATCGTCATGGAGTACGTCGGCGGCCAGTCGCTGCGGCAGCTCGCGCTGGCGCACCACCGGGAAAGCCGCCGCCCGGAGCCGCTGCCGATCGGCCAGGTCATCGCGTACGGGCTGGAGATCCTGCCCGCCATGGGGTACCTGCACAGCCAGGGCTTGCTCTACTGCGACCTCAAGCCGGACAACGTCATCCAGACCAACGAGCAGCTGAAGCTGATCGACCTGGGCGCGGTCCGCCGCACCGACGACTACGAGAGCCCGCTGTTCTTCACCACCGGCTACAGCGCGCCGGAACTGCCGACGCAGGGCGCGTCGATCGCGTCGGACCTGTTCACCGTCGGGCGCACGCTCGCCGTGCTGAGCTTCGAGTTCACCGGCTACACCACCAAGTTCAAGACGACGCTGCCCGGCCCGGACGCGGTCCCGCTGTTCGCGCTCTTCGGCTCGTACTACCGGTTCCTGCGGCGCGCGACGCACGCCGACCCGGACCGGCGGTTCCTCTCCGCCGAGGAGATGGCCGACCAGCTCACCGGGGTGCTGCGCGAGATCATGGCGCTCGGCACCGGCAAGCCGCGGCCCGGCGCGTCCACGGTGTTCGGCCCGGAGATCCGCACGTTCGGCGTCCAGCTGGTGGTGCCGGAGGCCGGCGCCAGCGTGCCGCTGCCCGGCGCCGACGAGGTCGTCGCCGGCCTGCCGATCCCGCAGGTCGACACGGACGACCCGGCCGCGGGCGTGCTGGCCACGACGACGACGCTCGAACCGCGCGGCGCCATCGAGGCCCTCTCCGGCGCGCCGCGGGAGTCGATCGAGGTCCGGTTGCGGATCGTGCGCGCCCGGATCGAACTGGGCGAGCTGGCGGAGGCACAGCGGCAGCTGCAGGCCGCCCAGTACCTCGCGATCAAGAACGGGTTCCCGCACGACTGGCGCATCGACTGGTACCGCGGCCTGATCGAGCTGGCCGGCGGCCGGTCGCGGGTCGCGCACGTCGCGTTCGAAGCGGTGTACGACGACCTGCCGGGCGAGGCGGCACCGAAGCTCGCGCTCGGCATCAGCGCCGAAGGCGTCGGCGACTACTTCGCCGCCGCGCGGTTCTACGAGCTGGTCTGGCGGACCGACCGCACCTACGTCAGCGCCGCCTTCGGCCTCGCCCGCGTGTACCTGGCGCAGGGCGCGCGCTCCAGCGCGGTCGAGGTGCTCGAGACCGTGCCGCCGTCGTCCACCCACTACGTCGACGCACAGGTCGCGGCGATCAAGATCAAGACGACGGTCACTAAGGCCAAGGGCCGCGAGACCCCGGTCACCGAGCACGACCTGCTCGACGCGTCGGCCCGGCTCGAACGGCTCCGCCTCGACATCGAGCGCCGCACCCGGCTCACCGCGAACGTGCTCGAAGCCGCGCACGAATGGCTCAAGCAGGGGCGGCCGACGCCGGGCGCGCGGGTGCTGGGGTGCGCGCTCGAGGAACGTGAGCTGCGGTTCGGCCTCGAGCGCTGCTACCGGGCACTCGCGCGGCTGGCGGGCACGGTCGAACAGCGCGTGGAGCTGGTCGACCGGGCCAACGAGATCCGGCCCCGGACCCTCACCTGATCAGGCTGACCCGTCACTTTCGTACCGAAAGTGACGGGTCAGGGGTTGATCTCCCAGTCGCCCTCTTCGCGGGCGCGCTGGTTCTTCGCGTGCTGCTCGGCCAGCTTCTCCAGCGCCTGCGGGTCGCCGTGCGTGCTGAAGTGCTCGAAGCCGACGACGACGAACAGCGCGCGGGCGCTGACCGCGATCTGGCCGTCTTCGGCGTCGAGGCGGCCGTCCGCGCTGACGTAGATCTTGCGGCCGGCGACGCCGTCGAGCCGCGTCTCGATGAACAACGTCGTCCCGACCGGCACCGGACGGCGGAAGTCCGTCTCGAGCTTGCCGGTGACCGCCGGACGGCGCATCAGGTTGCCGACCGCCGAGCCGAGCGCCTCGTCGAACGCGCAGGCCAGCAGGCCGCCGTGGGCGAGCCCGGGCGCGCCCTGGTGGGCCGCGGTGACGGTGAACCGCGAGCGCACGACCTGGCCCTCGCCGACTGTCGAGCGCAGGTGCAGCCCGGCGTCGGCCTCGTCACCGCACCCGAAGCACTCCGCGAAGTGGACGCCGAGCTCGGTGCCCGGCGCCGGCGCCTTCGGGTGCGGGACCGCGGGCTCCACCGCCACCGGCGGCCACGGTTGAGAAACACGACTCATGCGCTGACGTTAACCGGCGGGTAAGCCGCGGCCGCGTTCGCCCCGGCCGGGATACCGGGGACCTACATCTCTCAGTAGCCGGAAAGTTCCCCACTGTAGAAGTTTCGCGGCTCAGACTGCCGACCTGCGACGACCGGTCAAGACTGGGCTGATGAGCTCGAACGGCCCAATGGGCACTGCGCGGAGGAGGTCGTCGCCGGCATGAGCGAACCAGCAGCAACGACGGGCAAACCGTCAGTGGACGAGAGAACCGTCAAACGCGCCGTCTGGGCGTCGGCCATGGGCAACGCCACCGAGTGGTACGACTACGGCGTCTTCACCTCGGGCGCGATCGCCACCAGCATCGGCACGCTGTTCTTCCCCGGGGAAGGCAACGCGGTCCTCAAGTCACTGGCGCTGCTGGCGGTAGGGTTCATCGTGCGGCCGTTCGGCGGGGCGTTCTTCGGCCCGCTCGGCGACAAGCTCGGCCGCAAGCGGGTCCTCGCCATCACGATCCTGCTGATGTCCGGCTGCACGTTCCTGGTCGGCGTCCTGCCGACGTACGCCGGCAGCTACAGCATGGGCATCGCGGCCCCCATCGCGATCCTGCTGCTCCGGATCATCCAGGGCTTCTCGACCGGCGGTGAATACGGCGGAGCGGCGACGTTCATCGCCGAGTACTCGCCGACGAAGCGCCGTGGCTTCTTCGGCAGCTTCCTCGAGCTCGGCACGCTGGGCGGCTACGTGCTCGGCAACCTCGTGGTGCTGTCGGTGACGCTGTCCCTGTCGGCCGACCAGGTCGACGCGTGGGGCTGGCGGATCCCGTTCTTCGTCGCGCTGCCGCTCGGCCTGATCGGGCTCTACCTGCGGAACAAGCTCGAGGACACCCCCGAGTTCCGCCGGATGGAGGCCGCGGGCGAGGCGCCGAAGAAGGCGCCGCTCAAGGAGATCTTCGTCCGCAACTGGCGGATGATCCTCAACCTGATCGGCATCGTCCTGCTGCTGAACGTCGCGGACTACCTGCTGCTGACCACGATGCCGACGTACTTCACGGACACGCTGAAGATCAACGACAACACGTCGACGCTGATCATCATCGCCGTCGAAGTCATCCAGATGGCGATCATCATCCCGCTCGGCGCCCTGTCCGACCGGATCGGCCGGAAACCGCTGCTGCTCACCGCGGCCATCGGCTTCCTGGTGCTGAGCTGGCCCTGCCTCAAGCTGATGCAGTCCGGCAGCATCCTGTGGCTGTTCGTCGGGTTCCTGATCGTGGCGATCCTGCTGGTGTTCATGCTCGCCGTGATCGGCTCGACGTTCCCGGCGATGTTCCCGACCCGGGTGCGCTACGGCTCGTTCGCGATCGGCTACAACATCTCGACGTCGCTGTTCGGTGGTACCTGCGGTGTCATCGTGACGGCGTTGATCAAGAGCACCGGAAACGAGGACTGGCCGGCGTACTACTTGATGGCGGCGGCGCTGATCGCGATCCTGCCGATCATCAAGATCCCGGAGACGTCGCAGGTGCCGATGGAAGAGATCGACACCGAAGGCACCGGCGGGAAGCTGGCCTCCGCGGCCGCTCAGCGCTGAGCGGCCGCCGGACAGACGTGTGCCCCGCCCGGATCACCGGGCGGGGCACACGTGTTCGCTGAGGTCAGTTCGCGTCGCTCCGAGGAGTGAAGCGCTTGCGGGACCAAGCGGCGAGCGCGCCCGCGACAACGACAGCGATTCCGGTTTCGACGATGAGTGCGGCGAACACCATGTGCTTCCTCCTCGGGTTCTCGGGCCGGCGGCGACGCGTCCGGCTGAGCAGATGTCCGGTGTCCGATCGGAACACCACAGGGCATATCGCCACGGACCGCCCGGGTATTTCGTCGGAAACCCACGATGAAACGGTGATCTACACCACGTACCCCGACCTGCGAAAACGCTAGCGGGTGGTGCTCGCGACCGGTGGTTCCGGGACCGTCTCCGTCGGCTCCGAGGAGGGACGGGTGGTGGCCGACGGGGTCCGCTGCGTCGGACGGCTCGCGGACGGCGGCTGGGGCACCCGCGTCGCGCGCGCGGGCGTGCGACCCGGCTCGGCCGTGGGCGGCGCGATCGACGTCGGCGGGACCTCGGTGGTCGGCGGCTCGGCGGGGGCGCTGGTGCCGATCGTGGACAGCCCCGGACCGGCGGGTTGCACCGGTTCGGCCGGCCCGGCGCGGTGACCGGCCAGGAAACCGGCCACCGCCAGGACGACCGCCGTCGCGGCCGAGGTGCTCGCCACGGCGAGGCGCTTGCGCCGTCGCCGGACCCGGCCACCGCGCTCGATCACGTCGGCGGCTTCGAGGCGCATCGGCGGCGGGCCGCCGGCCGCGCCGGTCAGGTACGCGCGGACGTCGTCTTCGGGGTCCATGTTCGTCACCTCCCCTCCGTGGTCGCGCTGAAGGTCAGCGCGTAGTGCGGGCCGAGCCGGTTGCGCAGCGTCGCCAGGCCGCGGGAGGCCTGGCTCTTCACCGTGCCGGTGCTGCAGCCGAGGGCCTTCGCCGTCTCCTCGACGCTCAGGTCCTCGAAGTACCGCAGCACCAGCACGGCGCGCTGCTTCGGAGCCAGTACGGCCAGAGCTTGCCGGACGAGCCCGTCCTGGTCGCTCGCGGCCGGTTCCGCCGGGAGCTCCGGCGGGGTGTCGGTGAGCCGCTCCCGCTTCCACCTGCTGCGCCGGTGCTCGGCCAGGAACGTGCGGAGCACGACCTTGCGGGCGTAGGCGTCCAAGGCGTCGTGGCGCGACAGCCTCGGCCAGGCGAGGTACAGCTTGAGCAGCGCGGCCTGCGTGAGGTCCTCGGCCTGGTGCCAGTCCCCGCAGAGCAGGAAGGCGGTCGAGCGCAGGCTGTGCGCGCGCTCGCCGAAGTACCGGGCGAACTCGCCGTCCCACGGCGAGCCCGGCCCGGTCGACGGACGGGAGCGGGAGATCACCTGGCTACCGGGTCACCCCGATGGCCGGCAGGTGCAGGTCACCGGTCGGGCCCGCGGGCACGGCACGCGGAACGCGCGGAGCCTGCGCCGGCCGGGCGGCCCGGGTCGTCTCGCGCGGCGCCGGAACGGCGGACGGCGGCTCGGTCCGCCGGGTGGTCGGCGGCGCCGGGGCGACGGTCGGCTCGTTCGGGCGGGTGGTCGCCGACGGGGCCGGCGGCTGCGCGTCCGAAGCCAGCGCGATGCCACCGGACAGGGCACCACCGGCGAGCACGAGCGCGCCGAGGGTCAGGGCGATGCGGATACGCAAGACAGCTCCTCTTCTCGCGGACGCGACCGGGATCGTCGCGCCTCTGCCCGTAGTCATGCGGTGGGGCTTCGCCGGGGTTGCACCGGATTTCGCTGATCTTGAGGACGCGCGACGGGCGGGGGGCGTTGCGAGCGGACCGGGCGCGGTGGGCGAGCGCGACTTTGCCGGCGTCCGGTCGGCAGGTGAGGGGAGGGAGCCGTTCACGACGTCCGGTGCCGGAAACGCGAACGGCCGGGAAGCCCGCGATGGACTTCCCGGCCGCCCGGTCCTCCTGAGTGGTCTCAGCCGGCGAGGGCCGACAGCTTCTGCCAGCTCGCCCAGTCGTAGGTCCAGTCGCTGTAGTCGCCGTCCTTGGCGGTCAGCGTCTGCGTGCTGCCGGTGATCTCCACCGGGTCACCGGTGAGCACGCCGTCGTAGTACTCCTTCGCCCGCGCCGGCGACAGGTTCAGGCAGCCGTGCGAGACGTTCTTCTTGCCCTGCGCCCAGACCGACGCCGCCAGCCCGTGGATGAACTCGCCGTTGTTGGAGATCCGGACCGCCCACGGCACCACGACGTTTTCGTAGTGGTACTTCGGGTTGCTCATCGCGTACGTGGCCTGCTTGCCCATCACGACGTGCACGCCGCTGTGCGTCACGCGGCCCGGGTCGGAGTCGAGGCCGTAGCTCACCGGGTAGTCGGCGATCTGCTGGCCGTCGCGGATCACCTGCATGGTGTGCTGGGTGGTGTTGCCCTTGACGATCTGGGAGCGGCCGATCGCGAAGCTGGCCGACACGTCCTGCTTGCCGTACACGCCGTCGCCGATCTTGACGCCGTAGATCTTGGCGTTGACCTTCACCTGCGTGTTGGGCTTGAAGTACTCCTTCGGCCGCCAGTGCACCGAGGTGTCGCCGTTCAGCCAGGCCCACGAGCCCTCGGTCTTCGGCGTCGTCTCGACCGACAGCGCCTTCTCGACGGAGGCCTTGTCGGTGACGCGGCTCGGGAAGGTCAGCGCGATCGGCATCGCGATGCCGTACGTCTGGCCGTCACCGACGTTCAGGCTCGCCGACAGCTGGCGCTTCGGCTTGACGGTGGTGAACGCGCCCCCGATGGCGACGTTCTTCCCGTCGGAGCCCTGCGCCTGGCCGGACCAGGTGTAGGTCTTGCCGTAGCCGAGCTGCTCGGTGGTGTTCCAGCTCTTCTTGTCCGCCGACGCCTGGCCCTGGACCTGCTTGCCGTCCGGGTTCGTCAGCGTGACCGACAGGATGGTGCCGTCGGCGACCTGGACCCCCACCGGCTCGCCCGGCGCCACGTCCTGCGCGCCACCGGCCGGCGTCACCGTCAGCTTCGCGGGCTGCGCGCTGGGCGCGGGAGAAGCCGTCGGGCCCCCGCCCGAAGAGCCGCTCGCCGAGACCGTCGGTTCGCTGCTGCACGCCCCCAGCGCGAGCACCGCGACCAAGCCCAGTGCCACTGCCGCGCCCCGGCGCCGCGTGGAAGTCCTCACCGTCACACCCATTCCCCTTTGCCCCATTTGGTGCCTCCCCCCTTCGAGACGCCCCGTGGGCCACCGACGTTGAGCAAGAGTCGCGTGACGAAGGTCACAATGATCGCCGCGGGCTTTCACTGAGGGGGCACGAGCGACTCCAAGCCGTACCCGGTGATCACGGTGTCGCTGTGCTGCGCCAGACTAGCCGGTGGGTCCGACGGAACCGGGCGGGAGCCCTACGACGTTCCGGTGACCTTGGTGCGCAGAGCCGGTTTTCGCCTCGATCACGGGGTTCAACTTTGGCCAGATCCCGGTAGTCTGCTCTCAGGCCGTCGTTTTGCGTGTTCGTGGCTTCACACTCGCGGAACTTCTGACGCGAGCCATGGAGCCGACCCGCTCTTGACTCGTCTCGTTGGAACCGCCCGGGACGGTCGGGGTGCCGCTTCGGTGGCATTCGAAGCGGATCTGTGTAACGAGGAGTACAGCGGTGGCGCAAGGCACTGTGAAGTGGTTCAACGCGGAGAAGGGCTTCGGCTTCATCGCGCAGGACGGCGGCGAAGGCGACGTTTTCGTTCACTACTCGGAGATCGAGGGTCGTGGCTTCCGCACCCTCGAAGAGAACCAGCGAGTGGAGTTCGAGGTCGGCCAGGGTCAGAAGGGCCCGCAGGCCCAGAAGGTCCGCGCGATCTGACAACAGGCCCTCTGCGTTCTTAAGGCCTGAGTGAAGGGCCCCCGGCGATTCGTTCGCCGGGGGCCCTTTCTCATGGGGTGCTGGGGGACTCAGCGCCGTCCGAGGGCCGGCGCTTCGAAGGCGTCGGCGGGGAAGTGGAACTCGTCGGTGAGGTCGGTGAGGTCACCGGTCTGCTGGCGCTGGTCCTGCAGGGAGGCCGCCTGGCCTTCCCAGTTGAGCCGCTCGAGGATCCACTCCTGAGCGAGCGCCTGCGGCGAGATGTCCCGCTCGGCGGCGATGTCCTTCAGCTGCTGGTTGGCGATGAGGCTCATCCGGAGCTGGATGACCTGCGCCTCGCCGAAGCGCTTGCCGGTCCCGGTGCTCTCGTTGTCGGCATCGGGCGCCAGCGCGGCGAGGTAGGAGGTGAGTTCCTTGTCCTCGACGACACCGTCGTCCGCAGGCTTCGCGGCACCACGATGGCGTCCGGAGGACGCGGCTTTGAGGTTCGTCCGGCTGCTCAAGCGGCCAAGGGAGGGAAGAGGCACGCCAGCCACGATAACGGTTAGGTCTCACCACACAAACCACTGTGAGCCACGACACGCCCCCGAATTTCCCCATTCAGAGCAACCACCCCCCAATCAGCGCAATCCCGACCACCCAATTCAAGACAGAGTGCAACCAGCCAATAACCGAGCGAATCGATCAAGAAAACCCGTGTGATCCGCCGCCGAACTACCTCCGGAACGATGTGCGGACCCAGCCAGGGCGCCCAGCGCCCGAGGCGAACCACCCCGCCAGGCCGAACCGAAGGCACCGTGGGGGCTCCGGGGGCTCGGCCCCCGGGCAATACACCGGAATGAATGGGCCGAAGCGAAGGGCGAAGCCCGAGCAGGCCCAGAAATGGAGGACCCCCGCGCCAGGGGGAGGAACGCGGGGGTCGGAGGGGATCTCCACAGGCGCTGACCGGGGGTGTGTCAGCACTTCGATTGTTGCACGACTTGGTGGGGAGGGCGAGTGGAGAGCGGGAAATTTCCGCGCTGGGTGTCACTTCGCGGTGGGTGACGTTCGTTCGGGTGGTGCTCTTCTCCTGCCTTGCCGATTGCGCTGCGTTGAGCGGAGCGTGGCCTCAGGTTCACTCTCCGGGGGGCTGTGTGTGGCGGCCGGCGCTGGTTAGCCTCGCGGCCAAGCTGTTGTGAGCCGTGTGGAGGAGCTATGAGCGGGTCTGTTGAAGTGCGGCAGTTCCTCCTTCGGTACGAAGGTGCCGATGGGGGGAGTGCTCCGTTCGCCGGGGCGTTGCCGGCGCAGCGCAGTGGGGCGGGTGATGCGCAGCGGGTGTCCGATGATCAGGTTCGGCGGGCTCGGCTGGCGGTCGCGGCCGGGGCGTTGGGGGTCGAGGACTGTGTTCAGTTGCTTGAAATGCTGGGGTTGAACCTCGACGACGACGGGCAGGCGCCGGTTCAGCGGTGAGCCGGTGGGTCCGGTGTGGGTGCCGGACCCTTCCCGTGATGTTCTCGCAGGTTGGACGTCTTTCTGGGGGGTAATTGGCGGGTCGTTCCCGGTTCTTTGACGCGGGTTTCGTAACAGTGTTACGTTGGCTGGGTCGAAAGGGGAACGGACATGACGACGGCGAACCGGATCCGGTCGGTGGTCCAGGTGCTCGGGGGCAAGTTCATGACTTCGCCGGAGCTGGCGGCGGTCGAGGCGGAGGCCGGGCTGCCGCCGCGGTCGCTGTACCTGCGGGGGCGGTCGGCGGTGCTCGGGGACGTGCCGCCGAAGGTGGCCGCGGAGCTGTTCGGCATCTTCCCGCACTGGCTGTTCGACTTCGTCCTGCCGGCGGCGACGGCGGCCATCGACGCACCCGCCGCCGTCTGCGCCTACTCGGAGTCATCGGCGCGGTGGTCGCGTGTCAACCTTTCGGCCGTACCGGAACCCGGACGCCTGGCCGAGCTCTTGTTCCGCGTGGTCGACGCCGCGGACGCCAGCGGGCTGGCGCTGTTCGCCGGCTGGAAGAACGCCGAGCGGCCCGAGGGCGACGCCGAACGCCTCGGCTTCGCGCTGATGGTCTTCCGCGAGCTGCGCGGCGGCCTGCACTTCGCCGCGCTGCGCGCGCTGGGTGTGACGGTGCCCGAGGCGGTGGTCGCCGACCCCGAGGGCGGGCGCGCGCGGCTGCTGCGCACCGCGTGGCCGGAGGACGCGGCCGACGCGCTCGTCGCCGCGGCGGAGCGCAAACCGGACCTTCGCGACCGCCGGCGCGACGCCGAGGCGATCACCGACGCGCGGATCGACGAACTGCTGGCGTCCGAGCTGTCCGAAGGCGAGCGCGCCGAGCTTGAGCGCCGGTTGGCGGAACTCGCGGCGTTTGCGCAGGTCCCAGCCCCGTCAGGGGCTTAAGGAACCCCCTGTGCAAAGCGGTGGCGGCGTGCCCTATGCTTGTAATCGCTCCCAGGGGGACCTGAGAGCGCGGTCGGTCGGTCACCCGAAACCGGCCGGGCTCCCATCGTTCAGCGGCCTAGGACTCCGCCCTTTCAAGGCGGCAACGCGGGTTCGAATCCCGTTGGGAGTACGCAGTACAGTAGTAACGCAAGGCCCTGTGGCGCAGTTGGTTAGCGCGTCGCCCTGTCACGGCGAAGGTCGCGGGTTCGAGTCCCGTCAGGGTCGCAAGATCGTTCGGATCCTCGCCGGCGTTCCCGGCCAGGTAGCTCAGTTGGTACGAGCGTCCGCCTGAAAAGCGGAAGGTCGCCGGTTCGACCCCGGCCCTGGCCACCGTTCGAAGAAGCCGTCTTGACTCCGGTCAAGGCGGCTTTCTTGTATCTTGGCCGTGGCCGCCGTTGGCCTTGGTTGGCCGTCGCTAGTTGCACGTATGCTGCATGGCGGGCTTGGCAATCTCGAAACTCGCGGCGTCATCCGGCTTGCCCGCTGTGGCCCTCGCCGCATCCGCAGGCGACCTGCGAGGGATCGGCCTCCACCTACCTGTCGTCGTTCCGGGCGTAGACGCTTAGTCCGTTGGCTAGCTGCTTCGCCCGAACCGGTCATCGATCTTGCGTGGGCTCGCTGCTGCGGCCGTAGAGTGCAGAACGCGGCACCCGAGAGCATCGGCGTTGAGCAGGGCCAAACTCCACGCGCGATGGGACTGGTCGGCCGGCCGGGCGGTGGCGTGATGGCGAAGAAACAAGGTCGTCGCCGGGTTGGCTCCGTGCGCAAGCTGCCGTCCGGTCAGTTCCAGGCGTCGTTCATCGGGCCGAACAGTCAGCGTCAGCACGCGCCGAACACCTTCCGGACGAAGACGGATGCGGACCGCTGGCTGGTCGGAGTTGAGGCCGACCTCGCCAAGGGGGCTTGGCTGGACGACAAGCTCGGCCGGGAGACGTGTCGGCGGAACATGCGACTCCACATGGTCGAGCTGCTGGACAAGCCGCTGATCGCGATCACTCCACCCGTGGTCCGGAGCTGGTACGCCAAAGCGCTAGCCGGCCAGGCGGGAAAACGTCCATCGCTCAGTCGTACCGGTTCCTCCGGGCCGTCATGAACTCGGCGAAGCACGACGGGGCGATCGCGGTCAACCCGTTTCAGATCCCCGGCGCGGGCTCCGACAAGGCGAAGGAACGGGGGATTGCCACGCCCAAGCAGGTCGTGGAGGACGTCGACCTGGCCGATCACGTCGTTTGGGTGCGGAAGAACCGCGTGGAACTTCTGGAGAGCCCAAAGAAGTACGACAAGGACCCCAAGACGGACGCGGGGCGTCGGCCGGTGCCGGTTCCTCCGCACGTCATGCCGTACCTCCGGGACCACAATGAAGGAGTGGGCCGGTCGGGAGCGGTTCTTCGTCGGGCAGGACGGGCGGCCGATGAACGGCAACGCGGTCTACCAGACGTTCGTCCGGGCTCGTGTGAAGGTTGGCATCGGGGTCAGCTTCCACGACCTGCGGCACACCGGCCAGACGCTCGCGGCGAGCGCTGGGGCGACGCTGGCCGACTTGAAGAAGCGGCTCGGGCACTCGTCTGCTGCTGCGTCGCTGCGGTACCTCCACGCGGTTGAAGGGCGAGACAAGGAGGTGGCTGCCGAGTTGAGCAAGCTCGCTACACGTGGGGACGCTGCCAAGCTGCCCAAGTCGATCGTCGTCAAGCACTGAAAGTGTCGGTGGTCGCTGAGAGGATGCGATTGTGACGGAGCGTATGAAAGAGATCTGGGATGCCGAGGCGGCATCGTTCGACGATCAGCCGGATCATGGCCTGCGAGACCCGTCGACGCGGGCAGCGTGGTCCGATCTCCTTCTGCCACTGATGCCGACGGCTCCCGCCACGGTGGTCGACCTTGGTTGCGGGACGGGCAGCCTCGCCGTCCTGTTGGCCCAGGCCGGGTACGCCGTGGACGGCGTGGATCTTTCCAGCCGGATGCTCGCCGTAGCCAAGGAGAAGGCCGAAGCGGCAGGCGTGAGCCTCGGACTTCACGAGGGTGACGCCTCCAATCCCTCGTGCTCGCCGGGCGCGTATGACGTCGTCCTCGCGCGGCACGTGCTGTGGGCAATGCCCGATCCGGCCGCCGCGCTGGGCAGCTGGGTGCGCCTCCTGAAGCCGGGTGGTCGTCTGGTGCTCGTCGAAGGTCGCTGGTTCACCGGGGCAGGGGTCTCGGCGGACGAGTGCGAACGACTCGTGCGTGCTCGTCGAGAGGACGCGACGGTGACCCCACTGGACGACCCCACTCTGTGGGGCGGTCCGATCGAAGACGAGCGGTACCTGCTTGTCAGCCGGACTTGAACGGTCCCCAAGCACCGGTTTCAAGGGGGCGGGATGTTGCACGAGGGTTGCACGTGGCCGCAGTGCAACCCCCGTGAACTGCGGAAGCGTCTGCGCCTGAAAAGCGGAAGGTCGCCGGTTCGACCCCGGCCCTGGCCACCGTTCGAAGAAGCCGTCTTGCTGGTGGTCCTGTACTCCGAGCCCGAGTTCGCTGACGCTGCGGCGATGACCGCGGCCAGGGCGTCTCCGCAAGGCCGGCAGGTGGCTGCCGACGTCGCCAACTACGCCACCGGCGGGGCGATCGTCATCCACTACCCGGTGCAGGACGGGTAGGCTGACAACTCTCGTCGCGCGCGACGAGCGTCCTCGGGGGCCGCGAGCTGCTCGAGGAATCCATCCTTGTGCGTGAGGGGGTTGCCCCTCACGCGGGGGAGGGTGAGTGCAGGAGTCGGCTGCGACCCGTGCCGGTAGGTGCCGGTGGAAGGGCGTGGCAGGGCGAGACCCGGAAACCCGGGATCGGCCCTCCCGGCCGCCTTCTGGGCGGCGATCCCCATTACGTTCGACGAGGGGATCGTTCTGCCCTAAACTCGGGCCGTCGGGGACAATTTCCGCCGGGGAAACGGGTTCATGCTCGTCGTCGTGCAACTGCCGCTGGTCGATCTCCGGTTGCTGGCTTCATTTCCCACCGGGCGGCTGGCTTCTCCGCATTGGCCGGATCCGGTCAGCGACGACGAGTTCGTGCGGGACGCCGGCCCGATCCGGGATCGGCGGCGCGGGGGCATTTCCGACTGGTCCGGGGAAAGGGCCTTCTGCGACGCGAAGAACTTCGTCCGGTTCGTCGACGCGGAACCGCCCTCGCTTCGCGACGGCAGGCGGATCACCCCGGTGTTCCGCCGGCTCTATTCGTCCGGCGTCTCCGCCCGGCTCGACTTCGGGTTCGAAATCGACGATCGCCGCCGCGGCCCGCTGACCGTGGAAGCCCTGCGGGACATCGCGCGGGACTGCCTCTCGGTGAAGGTGCGCTCGGCTCCCGAGGGGGCCGGCCGGCCGCTCGGCGACAGCGGGAAAGCTCTGGCCAGGCGATTCCTCCAGGTGTCGACGGCCAAGTCCTTCGGGACCGGGGCGCCGGGCGACCTGGTGGCCGGTGGTCTCCCCGCGGTGCTGGTGGAACCCTCCGCGCGCCCGCACTGGGACCTGCGGAGCCGGCGTTCCGACAGCACTTCCGTCCACGGCTACCAGGTGGAGTCCGGTTCGAAGATCATCCCCGTCTGGTCGGTGGTCACCGGCGTCGTCGCGGACCGGGCGAGAGCCCGGCAGATCCGCGGGAACCTCTGGCGGCTGCACGCCGAGCGGGAATCGCTGCGCGGGGTCATCCGGGCCTGGAACAGCGCGCCGGAAGTCTTCTCGGAAGAAAAGCTGAAGAGCTTCCTCGCCGCCCAGCTGAAAATCCTGGTTCCGAAGGAGCGGGGCGGCTTCGACCAGTCGTCCGCACTCGCCTTCGCCGGGAACTGCGAAGAACTGGCCTCCCCGGCTGTTCTCCGCGGCCTGCGCTCGGAACTGCTGGGGCAGAGCAAAGGCATCCTCAAAAGCCTGGACCTGCTGATCGAGCGAACCGCGCGGCTGCCGGAAAGCACGACCAGGAACCACATCAGGATCACCTACGTCGACAAGAGGGTCATCGACATGAGCAGCAACGACAAGTACGAGATCAGCGCCCCGGTGTCGAACAGCGTGATCGGCCGGGACAACAAGGTCGAAGGCAACACCTGGACGGTCGGCGGGAAAGAGGACGCACTCCGCGAACTCGCCGAGGCGATCGAGCTGATGAAACCCCGGCTCGACGCGGACGAGGCCGCGGAGATCGACGAAGCGCACGCGGTGATCGTCGACGGCAAGAGCGAGCCGGGGCTCCTCAAGCGCGCGGCCAAGAAGATCCTCGGTGTGGCCACCTTCGCGGGCGAGGTCGGTGCCCCGGTCGTGGAAGCCGTGCGGAAGGTGCTGGCCGCGCTGGGTCTCGCGTAACAGGCCCGGTTAGGCCGAACGAGTGAACCGCCAAGTCGGATGTCCGGACCGGGGGAATAGCACCGACCCACCGGCGCAAGGCAGCCCGCGAGGGGCCGCCGCCCGAACCGGGGAGACGACATGCGCTACCTCCTGACCCTCCACATGAACCCCACCCTCTGGGCCACCCTCACCGACGACCAGAAGAACGGTGTCTACGAAGGACACGGCGAGTTCATCAAGCTCGTCACCGGCTCCGGCGAGATGGTCGAGACCAAAGCGCTCGCCGAACCGGCCGAGACCAAGACCGTCACCGTGAAGAACGGCGTGGCGCACACCGCGGACGGCGGCTTCGTCGCTTCCGAAGCCTTCCTCTGCGGCTACTACGTCGTCGACGTCGAGAGCGAAGCGCGGGCGGTCGAGCTGGCCGCGAAGATCCCGGACGCCCAGTACACCGCCGTCGAAGTCCGGAAGGTCGTGCACGAGGGTTGACCTCGATCAAGGTCGAGGGTGCAGGCTGGGCCCATGACCGATGAATGGGGCATCGACGCCGTCGATCTCGACGCTTACCTGGCGCGCACCGGGCAGCAGCGGCGCCCGCCGTCCGAAGCGGCGCTGCGGGAGCTCATGCGGGCGCACGTCGGCGCCATCCCGTTCGAGAACGTCGACGTCGTTCTCGGGCAGCACCAAGGGATTTCGCTCGACGTCGTGAGCGCCAAGCTCGTCGGGCGGCGGCGGGGCGGCTACTGCTACGAACAGAGTGGCCTCTTCGCCGCCGTCCTCGAACAGCTCGGGTACACCGTGCACCGGCTGTCCGCGCGCGTGCAGCCGCGGCGGCCCGGGCCGTACACGCACATGACGCTCGTCGTGGACGTCGACGGCCGCAGCTTCCTCGCCGACGTCGGGTATGGGGCCGGGATCCTCGACCCCATGCCGCTCGTGGACGGCGCCGAAGTCGACCAGGCCGGCTGGCCGCAGCGGCTCGTCCGCAACGGTGACTGGTGGACGCTGCAGAAGGACGGTGCCGACATCCTCGAGTTCCGGCTCAACGGGATGCACCCCATCGACTACGAGGTCTACCACCACTACACGTCCACGCACCCGAAGTCGCCGTTCACCGGACGGCTCGTGATCATGACGCTCGAACCGGGAGTCAGCCGGCGGCTCCTCGGCCGTGAGCTCACCGTCGAAAAACCCGGTGGCCACAGCGAAACCACCACGGTCGCGCCCGACGAACTCGACGCCACCCTCAAGGACCTCGGCGTCGAGCTGACCGCGGACGAGCTCGCGCGGCTCCTGAAGTCCTACTGACCGAACAGTTCGGCCGCCGCGACCGGGCGGCCGAGGTGGTAGCCCTGCGCCTGGTCGCACCCCAGCGACCGGAGCAGGTCCACCTGCTCCGCGGATTCGACGCCCTCGGCGATCACCGTCAGGTCCACGGCGTGGGCCATCGCGATGATGCTCGTGACGATCGCCGCCGCGTCGCGGGATTCGGCGATCCCGGTGATGAACGAGCGGTCGATCTTCAGCGTGTCCAGCGTCAGCCGCCGCAACTGGGCGAGCGACGAATAGCCGGTGCCGAAGTCGTCGATCGCCAGCAGCACACCCAGCGACCGCAGGGAGGCCAGCACGCCCGCGGCCGCTTCCTGGTCGCGCATCAACGCGCTTTCGGTGACCTCCAGGCACAGCGCGCCGGCCGGGAGACCGGTGCTGGCCAGCGCGTCCTGGACCGCGGGCACCAGGTGCGGGTCGTCGAGCTGACGGGCCGACAGGTTCACCTTCAGCGTCAGGTCCAGCCCGCCCGTGCGCCGCGCGGCCAGTTCCCGGGTCGTCGCGCGCAGCATCGCCTTGCCGATCACGTTGATCAGGTCGCTTTCCTCGGCGAGCGGGATGAACTCCGCGGGCGAGATCGCGCCCTGCCGGGGGTGCGTCCAGCGCAGCAGCGCCTCGACCGCGACCATTTCGCCGGTCCGCAGGTCGACGACCGGCTGGTAGGCGGGCCAGAGCTGGCCGTCGTGGACCGCGTCGCGCAGGTCCTGCTCCATCCGCAGCCGCCGCTGCATGCGCTTGCGCAGGTCGACGTCGAAGAAGTGGTGGCGCCCCCGCCCGAGCGTCTTCGCCTGGTACATCGCGACGTCCGCGTCGCGCAGCAGGTCCTCGGCGCTGCGGCGGTCGGCGCCGCCGACGAGGACGACGCCGATGCTGGCGTCGAGGTGCAGCTGCCTGCCGAGCACGCCGATCGGCTCGGCCAGCGCGGCCCGCAGGTGTTCGGCCAGCGCGCGGACCTCGGTGGGCTCGGTGACTTCGCCGGTGACGACGACGAACTCGTCGCCGCCGAGCCGGCCGACCAGGTCCTCCCGCCCGGAGCTGCGGCGCAGGCGCTCGCCGACGATCCGCAGCACCTGGTCGCCGACCGAGTGCCCGAGCGAGTCGTTGATGACCTTGAACTTGTCCAGGTCGAGGAACAGCACCGTGAGCGCGCCGCGCCCGCGGACGTCGAGCCGGTCGAGGACCAGCGTCCGGTTCGCCAGCCGGGTGAGCGGGTCGTGGGTGGCGTCGTGGGCCAGCCGCGCGCTGATCGCGCGGGTCTCGGTGATGTCGGTGAACGTCGTGACGACGGCCCGCGTGGTCGGGTCGTCCGGGTCGAGCAGCCGCGACGTCAGCGACACCCAGACGTCCCGCCCGTCCGGCCGGCGCAGGCGCACGACCAGGCCGTTGTGCGTGACACCGGTCCGCCGGGACTGCACCGACGGCATCTCGTCCGGCGGGATCCAGTGCCCGGACTCGGTGAACAGCACCAGCGTGTGGCACGGGACGCCGATCAGGTCGGGCTCGGGAACGCCGAGGATCCGGCACGCCGCCGGGTTCGCCGCCTCGATCAGCCCGGTCGGGCCCATCACCAGCACGCCTTCGTCGAGCGACGCGACGACCGTGCGGTAGTTCTGCTCGGCCCGCCGCCGCGCGGTCTCGTCGGCGCAGACGAGCACGTAGCCGTCGTTCATCCCAGCTGCCGAAACGCGGACCGCGAGGGGAGCGCCGTCCCGCCGCCGGTGCACCGCCTCGGCGACCCCGCCGCCGCGCCGGACGGCCGCCAGGTCCAGCTGCGCGCCGACCAGCTCGCTCGCGCGCCGCCCGACGGCTTCGGCCGCGGTCCAGCCGTACACCGCTTCGGCGGCCGGGTTCCAGCTGGTCACGACGCCTTCGCCGGTGGTCGCGATCAAGGCGTCGCTGACGTGCGAAACCAGCGCGGCCTGGTAGCGGAGGGCGTCCGCGGCCGCCTTCTTCGCCGTGATGTCCCGCATGACGACCTGGTACGCGGCAGCGCCCCGGAGGCGCACCACGACGGTTTCGACGGCGAACTTGCTCCCGTCGAGCCGGGACATCAGCGCTTCGACGGGCTCGCTCGCCTGCCCGGGCTCGGTGAGCCCGTCGACCTTCCCGGCCAGCTCGGCCAGCGAATCCTCGGCGACGAACTCGGCGAACCGGCGCCCGACGACGTCGGCGGCGCCGCGCGCGGCGAACGTTTCGAGCGCGGCCCGGTTGGCGTAGGTGAGGACGCCGTGCTCGTGGACGCAGATCGCGTCCGGACTCAGCTCGACCAGCTCGGTGAGCGAGTCAGCCTCCATGAGCGTCCGTCCCCCGTGCTTCGCGGCCGTGGCCCGTCGATTACACCACCGACTCCGACGCCTGCCTACCCGCCGCGGTCCGCAGCCGCGGACCCCAGAACAGCAGCCCGAAGTGCGCGGCGAACGCGTGGCCGAGCAGCGTGACGACCGAATCGAGGCTCGCCGGGTCGTCGCCGAGCCAGATCACCGCGACGAACGCCTCCACCGCCGCCAGCGCGAGGAGCCGCGCCCGGCCGCGCAGCAGGAACACCAGCGCGCCGGCCGTGGTGAAGAAGCCGTAGCTGACGCCGATGTCGAGCCAGTGCCCGGCCGAGGCCGGCAGGACGTGCGCGCTGATCAACGCCATCACCGGCAGCTCGGTGACGAGGGTGGCGAGCACGTGCCCGGAGAAGAAGACGGTCGCCGCGCGGCGGGCGCCGAACCGGCGTTCCAGCGGGGCGACGGCGATCGCGAAGATCACGACGTAGGCGAGCCAGCCTTCGTCGGAGAGCCACAGCGCGCTGGTCAGCAGCGACGTCAGCGGCCGCCGCCAGAGGTTGTGGGCGTCCGTGCTGGACAGCCGGAGCAGCCGCTCGGTCACCGCGGGGTCGGCGAACTTGAGCACCAGCGTCGTGCCGAGCAGGAGGACCAGGTAGCCGAACGTGAAGGGCGTCGCCTTCGGATTCGGGACGAACCGGACGAACTGGCGTGCGCTGAAGCGACGGGGGACGGCGATCGCGGGGACCGGCCGTCCGGCTTTCAGCAGCATGGACTGAGCTTCGCCGGTCATGCTGGGAGTATCACCAGTGCCAGCTTAGAAAACGCTGTGGTTGTCACTCACCGTCAGATCTCGCGACGGGAAAGAGATTTTTACCAGTTCCTCACCCATTTGGGTGGCTTGTGCGGTAAAAATACGGCCACGATCTAGGCCGAAAGGCCTCTCGGGAAGGTCTTTCGGGGTGAACGACGAGGTATCGGTCGCCGAGCTGCTCGTGCGCGAGGGCTGGGGCGAACGCGCGGGACCGGGGCAGTCGCGGTGGCGCGTGCTCGCGGTGATGCTCGCCGTCGTCATCGGCTGCGGCGCCGCCGCGGTGCTGGTCGGGCTCGGCGGCAAGGGTACGCCGGACGCGTCGGCGGTCGACCAGATCCAGGTGATCCCGTTCCCGCAGCGCACCACCGGGCTGGGCGGCGCCGGCCAGGCCACGGACTCGCCGCCGGAGGGCGGCACCGGCGGCGGCGACGTCGTCCCCGGCGTCGGCGTGCCCCGGGAGACCGTCACCGAGGTGCCCGGCCGGTCCCCGGCCACCGAGACCAGCACCGATCCCACGACGCCGACCACCACCCCGACCAGCGGCGACCCGTCCGGCTCGGCCACGCCGACCACCCCGACCACCACGGTCCCCGGTGGGCAGCAGCCGCCGCACTCGACGGCCCCGGCCCCGCCGCGGCCGACGTGCATCCTGATCATCTGCTGGTGATCACGCCAGCTTTTCCGCGATGTCGCTGAAGTCCGACGTGTTCCAGTGCTCCGGGCGCATCACGATCGCAATGTTGTTCCCGTGGGTGCCGTCCGTCGCGTCGGTGTAGGCCTCGCTCACACCTGGCGGCAGGTAACGAGCGGCGACCTCGGTGCGCTCCGCCTTGGTCATCGGCCACGTCTTCACCACCGGGCCCTCGACCGAGACGTACTTGTAGACGCCCTCCTGCTCCTGGACGCACAGCGCGAACCGGCCGGCCGCCTCGATCAGCCGGGTCTTGCGCAGGCCGGGCGAGGTCATCACGAGGACGTCACCGCCCGGCTCGTAGCGGTACCAGATCGGCGTGGTCAGCGGTGCGCGGCCGGGCTCACCGGCGACGCTCAGCACGCCGACGCGCGGCTCGGCGAGGAACGCTTCACGCTCTTCGCGGGTCATCTTGCGGGCCATCTAAGTCTCCCTAAAGCCACTTTGTTTGCTTTAACGATAGGCGCAGGTCGGCCACTAAAGCAAGCATAATTGCTTTAGGATGGGTTGATGACCCGACCCGGCGGCCGCAGCGCCCGTGTCCGCGATGCCGTGCACGACGCCGTGATCGAGCTCCTCGCCGCGGGGGAGATCGACGCGGCCATCCCGAAGATCGCCGAACGGGCCGGGGTGAACCCGACGAGCATCTACCGGCGCTGGGGCGGGCGCGACAACCTGCTCCTCGACGCGGCCGTGACGCGCCTGCGCTCGACGTCGCCGATCCCGGACACCGGTTCGCTGCGCGGCGACCTGCTCGGCTGGGCCGCGGGGGTCGAACGCGCCATGCGTGACCCGCGCGGCCAGATCCTGCTGCGTGCGCTGGTCGCGACGCTGGGCCCGGAGGAAAAGCCGCTCGAGTACCTGCAGGCCCGCGGCGAAGACCTCCAGGAAGCGCTGGACAGGGCCGAAGCGCGGGGCGAGCCGGTGCCGTCGGTCGACGAAGTCCTCGACTTCGTACTGGCCCCGCTCTACCTGCGCGTGTTGTTCCGCCGCCCGGTCGAGCCGGGCACCGGCGCTCAGCTCGTCGAGCGGCTGCTCACGGCGCTTCCAGCAGATCCGGCTCCGCCCGCCGGCCGAGGTGGTTGAACAGCAGGTTCAGCGCGAACGCCAGCACCGCCGCCACCGTGATCGAGCTGCCGCAGATCGTCTGCAGCCACGCGGGGAAGTGCTGGAAGATCTTCGGCGCGAACGCCGGCAGCAGCCCGACGCCGAGGGCGACCGCGACGATGAACGTGTTGTGGTTGCCGGAGAACTCGACCTTCTTCAGGTTCTGCGCGCCCACCGCGGCGACCATCGCGAACATCACGACCGCGACCCCGCCGACCACCGGCTGCGGGATCGCCGCGATGAACGCGCCGATCTTCGGCACCAGGCCCATCAGCACCAGGATCCCGCCGGTCACCGCGACCACCCAGCGGCTGCGGACACCGGTCATCCGGACCAGGCCGACGTTCTGCGCGAACGCCGTGTCGGGGAAGGAGTTCAGCACACCGCCGAGCACCGCCGAGAAGCCGTCCGTGGCCAGGCCGCGCGCGAGGTCGGAGTCGGTCGGCGGCCGCCCGGTGATCTCGCCGACGGCGATCATGTCCGCGGTCGACTCGGTGAACGTCACCAGCATGACCACGCACATCGACAGGACCGCGGCGACCGGGAACGTCGGTGCCCCGAAGTGGAACGGCGACGCGAGCCCGAACCAGCTCGCCGCGCCGAGGCCGTCCCAGTGCACCAGCCCCATCGGGATCGCGGCGACCAGCCCGATCGCGAGCGCCAGCAGCGGCCCGATCTGGTTGAAGAAGCCGCGCAGCACCCGCGTGAACAGCACCAGCAGCGCGAGCACGCCGAACGCGAGCAGGAGGTGCGACAGAGCCGCGTAATCCGGCGCGTCCGGGTCGTTGCCCGCGATCAGGCCCGCGCCCGGGCCGAGCAGCGAGACGCCGATGACGAGCAGCAGCGTCCCGGTGACCAGCGGCGGGAAGAACCGGATCAGCTTCGCAAAGGGTCTGGCGATGAGCAGCCCGAAGACGCCGGACGCCAGCATCGCGCCGTAGACCGCGGGCAGGCCGTACTGCGAGGCGATGAGGATCATCGGGTTGACGACGCTGAACGTCGCGCCCGCCACCACCGGCAGCCTGATGCCGAGCAGCTTCCCGACGCCGACCGCCTGGATCAGCGTCGCGATGCCCGCCACGAGCAGATCGGCGTTGACGAGCAGGCCGATCGTCGCCGGGTCCAGCTTCAGCGCGCTGCCGACGATCAGCGGCACCGCGACGGCACCGGCGTACATGATCGACATGTGCTGCAGGCCGAGCAGCGCCAGCCTGCCGGCGGGCAGGACCTCGTCTACCGGGTGTTTCGTCATGCACAGCCCCTTTCCGCGGTGGACAGCCAACGCGGTGCGCGTGACGGTGGCAAGACCCGGGTGTCATGATCTTGTTTCCGGGGGCGGCGGAACGGTCCCGGATGTGTGACCATCGGTGCATGACTTCGGGCGGTATTCCCCAGGTGGGCCCGCCGTTCCGCGCCGATCACGTCGGGAGCCTGCTGCGGCCCCCGGTACTGCGTGACGCGCGGCGGCGGCACGAATCCGGTGAGATCGGCGCGGAGCAGCTCCGCGCGGTCGAGGACGACGCGATCCGCGACGTGATCAAGATGCAGAAGGCGGCCGGGCTGAGTTCCGCCACCGACGGCGAATTCCGGCGCTCCTCGTGGCACATGGACTTCATCTACGCGCTGGGCGGTGTCTCGAAGAGCGACGAGCGGCTGCACGTCAAGTTCCACAACCTGGCCGGCGACCTCGAGTTCAGCCCGCCGGGCCTGCAGGTCGACGGCAAGGTGCGGCTCGACGAACCGATCTTCGCCCCGCACTTCGAATTCCTGAAGTCCCATGTGGACGAAGGCGTGACGCCGAAGCTGACCATCCCGTCGCCGAGCATGGTCTACTACCGCGGCGGCCGGGCGGCGGTCAGTGAGAGCGTTTACCCGGACCTCGAAGAGTTCTTCGCCGACCTGGGCGCGGCGTACGCGGCGCAGGTCTCCGCGGTGCACGGCCTCGGCTGCCGGTACCTCCAGCTCGACGACACCAGCCTCGCCTACCTCAACGACCCGGCGCAGCGGGAGCTCGTCGCGCGGATGGGCGGCGACCCGGACACCCAGCACCTGCGCAACATCGCGACGATGAACGCGGCGCTGGCCGACCGGCCCGAGGACCTGACCGTGACGACCCACCTGTGCCGCGGCAACTTCCGGTCCTCGTGGGTCGCGTCCGGCAGCTACGAGTTCGTCGCGGAAGCGCTCTTCGGCGACCTGGCCGTCGACGGGTTCTTCCTGGAGTTCGACGACGAACGCTCCGGCGGCTTCGAACCGCTTCGGTTCGTGCCCAAGGACAAGAAGGTCGTCCTCGGCCTGGTCACGACGAAGCGGCCGGAGCTGGAGGACGCCGACGTCCTGGTGCGGCGCATCGAAGAGGCGTCCCGGTACGTCGACGTCGACCAGCTGTGCCTGTCGCCGCAGTGCGGGTTCTCCTCGACCGAAGAGGGCAACGACCTCACCGCGGACGACCAGCTGCGGAAGCTGGAGCTGATCGTGGCCACGGCCGACCGGGTCTGGGGCGGCCACTGATGATCACGTGCGTCGTCGACTACGTCATCGACCCCGCGAAGCTCGCCGACTTCGAACGCTTCGCCGCCGCGTGGATGCGGCTGGTGCAGCGCGAAGGCGGCGTCCACCACGGCTACTTCCTGCCGTCGGAAGGGGCGAGCGACGAAGCCAGGGCGCTGTTCAGCTTCGAGAGCCTCGCCGCCTACGAGCGCTACCGGACGCTGTTCGGCGTCGACCCGGACTTCATCGAGGCCGACAAGATCCGCGACGAAAGCGGCTGCGTGGTGCGGTACCGGCGGTCGTTCATGCGCCCGCTCCTGCCCGACGACGACCTCTGACGTGCGCCACAGCGCGCGGCGGCCGACGTCGGTCGTGGACCGCGTCCTCGACCTGCTCGGTGCCTTCACCGCCGAGCGGCCGCGACTGACGCTGTCCGAGCTCAGCCGCCGCGTCGGGCTGCCGCTGTCGACCACGCACCGGCTGGCCGGCGAGCTGACCCGGCGCGGGGCGCTCGTCCGCGACGAAGCGGGCGTGTACCGCGTCGGGCTGTGGCTGTGGGAGGTCGCGTCGCTCGCGCCGCACGGTGCCGAGCTGCGGGAAAGCGCGATGCCGTTCCTGGAGGACCTCTACGAGGCCACGCACCAGAACGTGCAGCTCGCCGTGCTCGACGGGGCCGAGGTCGTCTACGTCGAGCGGATCTCCGGCCGCGGCGCGGTCAACGTCCTGACGCGGGTGGGCGGCCGCCTGCCCGCGCACGCCACCGGGGTCGGGCAGGTGCTGCTCGCGCACGCGCCCGCCGAGGCGCAGGAGGAGGTCCTGGCCGGACCGCTCAAGGCGTTCACGCCCAAGACGATCGCCTCGGCCGGGCAGCTGCGGCGCGTGCTCGCCGACGTCCGGCGCGACGGCTACGCGATCAGCGACGGCCAGGTCGAGCTGATCTCGTTGTCCGTGGCGGCCCCGGTCTACGACGCCACCGACGAAGTGGCGGCGGCGATCTCCGTGGTCGTCCCCGCCGAGGGCACGGACCCGCGGACGCTGGTCCCGGCCGTCCGGGCCGCGGCGCGGGGGATCTCACGGGTGCTCGGGGCGCCGCGGGCCCTGCGGTCGAGCGGCGGCTCCTCGACGGGTTGAGCCTCTTGTGATCGGATGGCGGGCATGGGTGCACAGAACACGGTTCTCGTCGTCGGGGCGGGGCAAAGCGGGTTCCAGGCCGTCGCGTCGCTGCGGGACCGGGGCTTCGACGGCCGGGTCGTGCTCGTCGGGGACGAGCCGGGCGTGCCGTACCAGCGGCCGCCGCTGTCGAAGGCCTACCTGGCCGGGACCGCCGGGCTCGACCAGCTGCACCTGCGCGGTGCGGACTTCTTCGCCGAGAAGGACATCGAACTGGTCGCCGGGCGGGTCGCCGCGATCGACCGCGAGGCTTCGCTGGTGCGGCTCGAAGACGGCCGCGAACTGGGCTACGACCACCTCGTCCTGGCCACCGGCGCCCGCAACCGCACGCTGCCCGTGCCCGGCGCGGACCTGCCGGGCGTGCTGACCCTGCGCACCCGCGACGACGCCGACCGGCTGCGCGAGTCCCTGGTGGCGGCCCGCGACGTCGTCGTGGTCGGCGGTGGCTTCATCGGGCTCGAGTTCGCTTCGCACGCCGGCCGTCCGGTGACGATCGTCGAGGCGCAGGACCGGCTGCTCAACCGGGTCGCGACGCCGGAGATCTCCGCCTACTTCGCCGCGTTGCACCGCGAAGCCGGGCACACGGTGCTGCTCGGCCAGGGGGTTTCGGCGCTGCACGGCGACTCGCGGGTGCGCGAGGTCGAGCTGTCCGACGGCACCCGGCTGCCCGCCGACCTGGTCGTCGTCGCCGTCGGCGTGGTGCCGGAGACGACGCTCGCGGCCGGCGCCGGGCTGCCGGTCGACAACGGCGTGGTCGTCGACGCGCACCTGCGGACGGCCGACGAAAAGATCTTCGCCATCGGCGACTGCGCGAACTTCCCGTGCGTGCAGGCGGGCGCGGCGACCCGGCTGGAGTCCGTGCAGAACGCCGTCGACCAGGCCAGGAGCGTGGCCGCGGCGATCACCGGAACCCCCGAGCCGTACGCGAGCCTGCCGTGGTTCTGGACCGACCAGTCGGGCGCGAAGCTGCAGATCGCGGGCATCCTGTCCGGCGCGGACAAGACGGTGGTGGCGGGCGACCGGGCCGCGGGCAAGTTCTCGGTGCTGTCCTTCCGCGACGACGTCCTGATCGCGGTGGAGTCGGTGAACCGGCCCGCCGACCACATCGCGGCGCGCCGGCTGTTCACCGCCGACCCGCACCCGCGGTACGCGGACCTCGAGGGGAGCGAGTTCGACTTGAAGGCACACGTGAGGGCCACGTCAACCCGAGGTTGACGCGACGCTTGCGTCAACCTACAGTTGACGCATGGACCTTCCTGCCAACGTCAAACTCGACGACCTCATCAGCGCGATCAAGAGCAACAACGACAAGGACGCCCTCGCCCAGCTGACCGACGCGGTCTACGTCGGCCAGCACCTCGGCGAGGTGGCCGACCACCTGATCGGCCACTTCGTCGACCAGGCCCGGCGCTCCGGCGCGTCCTGGACCGACATCGGCGCCAGCATGGGCGTCACCAAGCAGGCCGCCCAGAAGCGGTTCGTGCCGAAGGTGGACCCGGGCGGCGACCCGTCCGGCTCGATCGAACGCGTCTACGGCCGCTACACCGACCGGGCCCGCCACGTCGTGGTCGAGGCCCAGAAGGCGGCGGTCGAGCACGGCAGCCCGGAGATCGACACCGTGCACGTCGTGCTAGGCCTGCTGACCGAGCCCGCGGCGCTCGCCGCCGGCGCGATCGTGGCCCAGGGGGTCACGCTCGACGCGGTGCGGGAGGCGGCCGAGGCGCGGCTGCCGGAGCGGGCCGACCCCGCGCCGAACCCGGTGCCGTTCTCGGGTGCCGCCAAGAAAACCCTCGAGCTGACCATGCGCGAGGGGCTGCGGCTCGGGCACAACTACATCGGCACCGAGCACATGCTGCTGGCGCTGCTGGAACAGCGTGAGGGAGCCGGCTTCGAGGTGCTCGACGGCCTCGGCGTCAAGAAGGACAAGGCCGAGGCGAAGATCCAGGAGGTGCTGGCGGAGATCCTCGCCGCCCGCGGGCAGTGAGACTCCTCCTGGCCGCCGCGCTCCTCGCGCTGGTGCTGGTGACGCTGCTCTGATCGGGATGGACCAGGGGGTTTTCCCGATCAGAGCAGCACCGGATCAGGCGTCGGACTCCGGGCGGCCGTCGGCGGCCCAAGCCGTGTGGAACGAGCCTTCGCGGTCCACGCGGCGGTAGGTGTGCGCACCGAAGAAGTCGCGCTGGCCCTGCACGAGAGCGGCCGGGAGGCGGTCGGCGCGGAGGCCGTCGTAGTACGCCAGCGCCGTCGAGAAGCCCGGCGTCGGGATGCCGAGCTTGACCGCCGTCGAGATCACCGAACGCCACGAGTCTTGCGCGTCCTCGACCGCCTTGCGGAAGCCGCCCGACGTCAGCAGCGTCGGCAGCTGCGGCTCCTCGGCGTAGGCCGAGGTGATGTCGTTGAGGAACTTCGCGCGGATGATGCAGCCGCCGCGCCAGATCGAGGCGACCTTGCCGAGGTCGATGTCCCAGCCGTACTCGGTCGCGCCGGCCTGGATCTGGTTGAAGCCCTGCGCGTACGCGACGACCTTCGACGCGTACAGCGCCTGCTCGACGTCGTCGGCGAAGCGGTCGAGCGCCGAGCCGGAGAGCGGCGACGCCGTCGGGCCGCCGAGGCCGCGGGCCGCCGCGCGCAGCGGCTTCGAGCCGGACAGCGAACGCGCGAAGACGGCTTCGGCGATGCCCGAGATCGGGACCCCGAGGTCGAGGCCGATCTGCACGGTCCAGCGACCGGTGCCCTTCTGCTCGGCGGCGTCCTCGACGATGTCCACGAACGGCTTGCCGGACGCGCCGTCGACGTGCGCCAGCACCTCGGCGGTGATCTCGATCAGGTACGAGTCGAGCCGGCCGGTGTTCCACGTGCGGAAGACGTCGGCGATCTCGGCGGGGGAGTAGCCGCCCGCGTGCCGCAGCAGGTCGAACGACTCCGCGATAAGCTGCATGTCGGCGTACTCGATGCCGTTGTGCACCATCTTGACGAAGTGGCCGGCACCGTCCGCGCCGATGTGCGTGCAGCACGGCTCGCCGTCGACCTTGGCCGAGATGTCCTCGAACAGCGGGCCGAGCGACTCGTACGACTCCTTCGACCCGCCGGGCATGATGCTCGGCCCGTGCAGCGCGCCCTCCTCGCCACCGGAGACGCCGCTGCCGACGAAGTGCAGCCCGCGCTCGCGCAGCGCCTTCTCGCGGCGGCGCGTGTCGGCGAAGTGCGCGTTGCCGGCGTCGATGATCACGTCGCCCTCTTCGAGCAGCGGCGCGAACTCCTCGATGACGGCGTCCGTCGGACCGCCCGCCTTGACCATGATCACGACCTGGCGGGGCCGCTCCAGCGCGTCGACGAACTGCTGCGCGGAGTACGCCGGGATGAAGTCGCCTTCGTCACCGAACTGCTCCACCAGTGCGCGGGTCCGCTCCTCGGACCGGTTGTGCAGGGCCACCGTGTGCCCGTGCCGGGCCAGGTTGCGGGCCAGGTTGCGGCCCATGACCGCCAGGCCGGTGACCCCGATGCTCGCCTTCTTGCTCATCCGCATCCTTCCAACGACTCTCTCGATTCAGACCCTAGCCGGATCGAGGCCTCATGGGAGGTACGGCGCCGCGGCTCACGCAGTTCAGGAGAAGCAGCGGATGGGGCCCCGGTTGATCGCCACCATGTCCATGACCGCGGCCGCGAGATCGATCTGCGCACCCCATTCGGCGCCGTCCAGCTCGGCGTACGCCCGGTGGAGGTTGCCCGGCAGCCGCTCCTGTTCGCTCATCGCCGCGAAATCACCCAGGTCGGTGTCCTTCGCCACTTCCAGCGGGGACAGCCCGGCCGCCTTCCCGCGCTCGGCCGTCCGCTGGACGAACTCCAGGTAGGCGTCCACGGTGTCGACGACGTCGAGCCCGCAGGCCGGCCCGTGCCCGGGCAGGATCACCGCCGGGTCCAGCTCCCGGATCACGTCCAGCGCCTGGCGCCAGCCGGCCACCGAGCCCATCAGCGCGAACGGGCTGCCACCGTTGAACACCAGGTCACCGGCATAGAGCACGCGCTGCTCCGGCAGCCAGACCAGGACGTCGTTGGTCGTGTGGGCGGCGTGGCCGGGGTGGATCAGCTCGAGGGTCGTGCCGCCGGCGTGCACGGTCAGCCGGTCGTCGAACACGACCTCCGGCGGCCGCGACTCGAGCTCGCCCCAGTCGCTGCCGACGAAGATGCCGTCGAACGTCTGGATGCCCTCGGCGACCAGCAGCTCGCGGGTCTTGCGGTGGCCGACCACGGTCGCGGTCTTGACCAGGTAGTTGCCGTTGGTGTGGTCGCCGTGGTGGTGGGTGTTGACCAGCGTCGTGACCGGGCTGCCGGTGGTGGCGTCGACCGCGGCGAGCAGCGCGCGCGTGCGGCGCTCGGTCGAGCAGGTGTCGATGAGGACGGTGTGGTCGCCGGCGTCGACGAACCCGCAGTTGTTGATGTACCAGGAGCCGTCGGGCTGGACGTAGCCGTGGACCTGGTCGGCCAGTCGGGTGACGGTGGCGGCGGAGGGCGAGCGATCGGTCACGGCGCTCACTATGCCCCAGTCCGGGCTCCGCCGGTTGGCCGAATAATTAGGAATTTCACTGGTCCAGCCGAGTGATAGCGCAGGTGACTGGCAATCTGCGGCGTTTCCTGGAACGCTGCGCGATGTCATCATCGAGATCCGCAAGGTGAAGCACTAACCTGGGTGGGTTCGATAGTTCGCGTGCGACGGCGACCGGGAGGCCGCCGTCGCTTGGTAGTGGTCCGGGAGAGCAGGGCGATGGCCAGCACCGTCACCTCGCGCCGGAAGCAGCTCGGGAACGAGCTCCGGCATGCCCGCACCGCGGCGCGGATGACACAGCAGCAGGTCGCCGAGGTCCTCGGCTGCACCCAGGGCAAGGTCAACAAGATCGAGTCCGGTGCCGTCGGGGTGAAGCTCGGGGATGTGCGATCGATGCTGAACGCGTTCGGGATCAACGGCGAAGAGGCCGACACGCTGATGAACCTGGCGCGGGCCGCCGCCGGGCAGCGCGGCCACTGGTCCGGCTACCGCTCGGTGGTGCCGCACTGGTTCCGCACCTTCACCGACCTGGAACCCGCGGCCGCGGAGATCCTCACCTGGCACGGCGAGCGCATCCCCGGTCCGCTGCAGTCCGAGCACTACATGCTCAAGCAGTTCACCGAGGCCGGCGCCACCGACGTGACGTCGCTGGTGCGCAACCGCCTCGACCGCAAGGCCGTGTTCGAACAGCAGCAGCCGCCCTACTACCGGTTCATCATCAGCGAAGGCGCGCTGCGCCGGGCGCCCGGCGGCTACGCGCCCGCCGTGATGCTGGACCAGGTCGAGCACCTGCTCTCGCTGGAGCGGCACCCGCGGGTGTACGTGCACGTGCTGCCCTTCGGCGCGCGCCTGGCCGCGGTGCCCAACGACTTCACGATCATGCGCTTCCCGGACCGCACCCGGGACTTCGTCTACATCGAGCACTCCGCCGGTGGTCTGTACCTCGACGACGTCAAGGACTTCAACATCTTCGTCGACTCGTGGGACCGGCTGCGCGGCGCCGCGCTGGAGCGGCAGGAGACCCGGCAGTTCCTCAAGGAGCTTGCGGAGGGTTACCGCGCGCAGATGCAGCAGATCCAATAGGGCGAACGGACGCCTGAGGTATCGAGTCCGGTGAACAACTTTCGGTAGAGTCTTTCTGTTGCGCTGGAATCCACCGGAAGTGGACATCGTGGACCCCGACTTCCTCCCCGACGCCGTCGACCTCGACCGGCCGAACGTGGCGAGGATCTACGACTGGGCGCTCGGCGGCACCGCGAACTGGGCGATCGACCGGCAGTACGGCGAGCAGGCGGTGCAGGCGTTCCCGCTGGCCAAGACCCTCGCGCGGAGCAACCGCGACTTCCTCGGCCGCGCCGTCCGCTACTGCCTGGCCGAAGGCATCACGCAGTTCCTCGACCTCGGCTCCGGCATCCCGACGGCGGGCAACGTGCACGAGGTCGCCGACGACCACGCCGACGACAGCCGGTGCGTCTACGTCGACAACGAGCCCGTCGCCGTCGCGCACGGGCGGATCCTGCTGGAGGAGACCGGCGACCCCGACCGTCACGCCGTGCTGCACGCCGACCTGCGCGACGCCGAAGAGGTGTGGGAAGCCGCGCTGGCGACCGGGGTGCTCGACCCGGACCAGCCGATGTGCCTGCTCAGCGTGGCCGTGCTGCACTTCCTGCCGGACGTCACCGGTGTCCGCGAAGCCGTCCGCGACTACCGGACGCTGCTGGCGCCCGGATCGGCGTACGTGCTCTCGCACGCGACCGAATCCGGCGTCGAAGGGGAGGAGCTGGCGCAGATCCGGCGGCTCGTGAAGCTGTCCGAACAGTCGAGCTCCCCGGCGGTTTCCCGGTCGCTCGACGAGATCGCCGCGTTCTTCGGTAACTTCGACGTCGTCGAGCCCGGGATCGTGCCTGTGGGAGAGTGGCGCCCCGAGCCCGGCGCCGCCACGGTCCCCCTCGCGAGCGTGGTCGGCGGTGTCGGCCGCAAGCGTGAAGGACGGTTCGCATGACGACGCAGGATCCCGAGGCCCCCGAAGGCGTCGACCTGGAGCGGCCGAACGCGGCCCGCATCTACGACTGGTTCCTCGGCGGCACCGCCAACTGGGCCATCGACCGGCAGTTCGGCGAACAGGCCGTCAAGACGTTCCCGATGATCAAGACCGTCGCCCGCGCCGGGCGCGACTTCCTCGGCCGCGGCGTCCGGTACCTGGCGCGCAACGGCATCGACCAGTTCCTCGACCTCGGGTCGGGCGTCCCGACGGTCGGCAACGTCCACGAGGTCGCGGCGGAGGTCAACCCGAACGCGCGCTGCGTGTACGTCGACAACGAGCCGGTCGCGGTGGCCCACTCCCAGATCCTGCTGGAGCGCGAAGGCGTCGCGGACCGGCACGCGGTGCTGCAGGGCGACCTGCGCGACCCGGCCGACATCTGGAAGCGCGCGCTCGACACCGGCGTCCTCGACCCGAACCGCCCGATCGGCCTGATCATCGTCGGCGTCCTGTACTTCCTCGGCCCGGACGAGCCGGTGGCCCAGACCATCCGGAAGTACCAGTCGCTGCTGCCGTCCGGCTCGTACTTCCTGTCCTCGCACCTGACGAGCGACGGTCTCGAGGAGATGGCCGACTCCGACAGCCGCGAGTCGATCATGAAGCAGTACAACCGGTCGAGCACGCCGCTGCACCTGCGGACGCGCGAGGAGTTCACGTCGTTCTTCGACGGCCTCGAACTGGTCGAGCCCGGCATCGTCTACCTGCCGGAGTGGCACCCGGAGGAGATCGAGTCCAGGGCCACCAAGAAGCTCGCGAACGACCCGTCGTTCGTCGGCCACCTCTGCGGCCTCGGCCGCAAGCGGTGACGGTCACCCCCTACGACGCGGTCGCCGCCCAGTACGCGGAGTTCGTCGGCCCGATCTGGGACGCCGACCCGCTGGACCGGGCGGCGTGGACGGCGTTCGCGGACTACGTGCGCGGCCGCGGCCCGGTCGCCGACCTGGGCTGCGGGCCGGGCCACCTCACCGCGCACCTGCGGTCACTGGGGCTCGACGCGGCCGGCGTCGACCTGTCCCCGGCGATGGTCGAGCTGGCCCGCGCCGCGCACCCGGACCTGCGTTTCGACGTGGGTTCGATGGCAGCCCTGGACATCGTCGACGGCGCGCTCGCCGGGATCCTGACGTGGTACTCGGTGATCCACACGCCACCGGCGGAACTGCCGGGCTGCTTCGCGGAGTTCGCCCGCACACTGGCGCCGGGCGGGGTCCTGCTGCTCGGCTGCTTCGAAGCCGGCGGCGGCGAGGTGACGACGTTCGACCACAAGGTCACCACGGCGTACCGCTGGCCGCTGGACGACCTGGCCGCGCTGGGTGCCGCGGCGGGCCTCGTCGAAGTGGGGCGGATGCACCGCGAGCACACCGAAAACGAGCGCCCCTTCCGCCAGGGCCGCTTGCTGCTGCGGAAACCGTAGCCCGCGCCGGCTTCGAGGTCCGAACGTGCGAGAGCCCCGGTTCCAGCGGAACCGGGGCTCTTTCGTGGTGGTGCGGCAGTCAGGCGCGGGAGCCGATGCGGCCGCGCAGCAGGGGCGACAGGTCGATCGACGCCTCCAGCGGCCGCGTGGTGCGGACCCCGTCGGAGTAGCGCTGCAGCGGGAGGTCCTGGTCGGTCGCCCACGTGGTGGTCTTGCGCAGTGGTGCCTGGATCAGGCTGAAGCCGAAGCGGTTGCGGAGCTCGTCGCCGATCCCGCGGCGGCCACGGTGCTCTTCGTCTTCGCGGCGGAAGAGCGAGTTCATTCGGACGGCCATCGTCTACACCCCCAGCTCTCGTCGCGGTGCCCGGGCGGGCTCGCCGCCGGTCAGTCCGAGACAGGGTTCACACGGCATGCCGGCCCCGGGGGCCAGCCATTCGACGTCTTGCCGGGAAAGCGCTTCCCCGCATCTGGTTCGGACCAGCTCGGTACCGGCCGCTGCGGCGTCCAGGCCGAAGACGTGGACCACCCGGCGGGCCTCGCCGGCGGTGCCTTTGGCGAGCCTGCCCACGACGAGCACACCCGGTGGTGCGCTGTCCTCGACGATCACGCTGATCCTCCCCCATGAGGTTCCTGCGGTGGCTTGGTTCTTCGGTTTCGGCCACTTCGGCGCCGCGTGGGGACCGCCCGCCGCGCGCAGGCAGTCGTTCACCGACGCCGACGCCCCGGCCGATGCGATTAATCCTACTCCTGGAATAATCTTCATGTCGAGGCCGAAGCTAGTTGATCACCCGCTTGGCCCTGCGGCCTAGGCCATTGAGACACTGAGTAGCCGGGAACGCGTGCTTTCGACCAGGTCGCGGCCGCACCCCCCATCGACCCTCGGAGGTACGACCCATGGCGGATTATCCGTCGTTCGCGGATTACGATCCGAACACGGCCGTGACCCTGTTCGAAGAGGCCGCTTGGGAGAAGTCTTTCGCGAGCGAGCCCAACGGCGGCAGCTGCGTCGAGGTCAACCTGGGCAGCGAAGGCCTGATCGGCGTCCGGGACACCAAGCTCCCGACCAGCCCCGTCTTCGTGTTCGACACCGCCGAGTGGGAAGCGTTCCTGATCGCCGTCAAGGCCGGGCAGTTCGACCTGCCGGCCTGACCCCTCCCCTGCGCGGGTGATCATGATCACCCGCTCGAGTGCTCGAATGGCGAAGGCCCCCTTCCCCGTCCTCTGCGGTGAAGGAGGCCTTCGCGGCGGTCCGGATACGCGCGACCGCGGAATGTGGGCGAAATCTCACCCGATTGCCGGAAGCTCCCCGCCCCGCAACCGGCTCCGGGTGCGGCGCCACGCCACCACGACCAGCACCACCAGCCCGATCAGCGGCAGCGTGCTGATCGCCCAGCTCAGCCCCATCGGCGGCCCCGGCTGTTCCAGCACCGGCAGCGCGCGCAGCTCGCCGGTGCCGGACCCGGCGGGACCGTTGACGGTGAAGCGGAACGTCCACGCCCCCGGCCGCGGCATCGACCGGACGTCCAGGCCCCAGACCTCGAGCTTGCGCGGGTGCCGGACCAGCGGCTGCTTCCGGTTCTGCCCGCCCTCCGGGTTGACCATCGTGAGCGTGCCGGACTTCCCGTCGATCCCGCCGTCGGGGATGAACGTGAAGTCCAGCGACTGCATGGCCTTCAGCGGCCAGGTGCTGAACCCGACCGTCAGCCCGTACGGCCCGGCCTGCACCCGTTCGGTGTGCACGATGTTGACCGGCTCGTAGGCGTTCGCCGGCGCCGCGGTCGCGAACAGCAGCCCGGCGACGGCGGCCAGGGCCAGGAGTGCCTTACGCATCAGCGGTTTCCCCCTTCTTCGCGGGCGCCAGCAGGCAGAGCATCCCGCCGAACCGCCACCCGGCGAACCCGCCGAGCAGCCCCAGCGCCGCGCTGAGCACGGCGGTCGTCGTCAAGTACCAGGCCGGCGGCAGGTGCGCGCCGGTGTAGAGCAGGACCCGCTGCACGGGCAGGCTCAAGCCGATCAGCAGCCCGGAGATCCCGCCGACGACCACCGAAACGCGCCCGGGACGCCACCCGCGGCGCCGGCCGGCCAGGTAGCCCAGCTCCATCAGCGCGGCCACCGGCAGCAGGGCCATCGGCGTCAGCGACGGCATCTCCGGCACCCCGGAGATCGCGTCGCGCATCGGCAGCCCGACCATTTCGGCGTAGGCCTGCGCCGCCCACGGCGAGAACCACCAGAAGACCGCCTGCACGGCCGCGACCATCGCCGCGGTGCCGACCGCCCCGCCGGGACGGCGGAAGAACCCCGCGCCGACCGCGACCAGCAGCACCGCCATCATCGACTGGCCGATCGACACGGCGTCGGCGTAGTCGTCCGGCACCTGCTGCAGCCCGAGCGCCAGCACCGGCGCGAACGTCAGCAGCACGGTCAGCGACCCCAGCGTGCCGAGCCGGCCCCAGCGGTGCTCCCGCGCCGCGGCGAACACCGCGGTCGTGCCGATCAGTGAAACCGTGATCGACAGCAGCAACCCGATGTGCGGCGGCGAGTCGATGACCGCGTCGAAGCCGTAGAGCCCGTGCCACCACTGGTCCCACAGGCCGTACAGCAGGAACGTGGCCGCGCCGACCCCCGAGACGAGGTAGCCGAGCGGCGCGGCGAACGTCCGGCCGAACACGTTGACCACGCGCCCGCCGATCCGCGGGTCGACCGGGCGGCCCGCGCGGCGCGCCGCCGTCGTCAGCAGCACGACGGCGAGGCTCGCCAGGCCGACGACCGCGCTGCCCGCGTACAGGAACAGGTGCGGCAGCGTGAAGAACGTGTCCGGCCCGACGTCGCTGTGCCACTGGATGTCCCAGGTCAGCCCGACCAGCGACAGCAACGACCCGCCGAGCACGACGTTCGCCGGCAGCAACCCCGTTCGCGCCGGTTTCGCGACCGACGCCGTTCGGACGCCGGATGCGGTGAGATCCATTCCCCCGACCCTCCTTTAGTTGACGAGCAACGGAAAGACGACTTGAGCGGCGCCGCCCGGCCCCCGCAGCGAGACGGTGATCTCCCACTGCCCGGCCATCGGCAGCCCGACGTCCGCGGCGCGGAAGCGGCCGGGCCCGTCCGGTCCGGCGGGCACCGGCGCGAGCGCGTGCCCCATCTGCGCCATCACCGGCGCGACCGTGACGGCCTCGGGCGCCGGCCCGGTCACCGCCACCGCGAACGTGTTGCCGCCGATGCGCGGCCGGTCCGCGGAGAACTGGACGGTGTAGGGCCCCGAAACCGCTTGCTGCGTGGTGGGTTTCGCGCCACCGCCCGGCCACAGCAGCCACGCGAGCAGGCCCGCGGCGACGACGGCGACCGCGGCGATCAGCACTGTCGGGCGTTTCATCGGCCGGCTCCTGTCGTCGGGACGTCCACCACGGCGGGGACGGTCAGCACGTGGTAGCCGCGCTCGGCCTGCAGCCAGATCCGGTACCGGCCGGGCGTGGCGAAGGTGTAGGTGAAGCCGACGTCCGGGCCGTACGCGGCCACGGTCTCGTCGGGGCGGTCGAGCCGGCCGGCGACCGGCGGGATCATCGCGTGGACGTGCGCCCACGTCGGTGCCTTCGCGGCGCCTTCTCCGGCGGGCCCGGTGAACGGCCCGGTGACGATCAGGTGGCCGAGCATGCCCAGCCACGGCTGGAGGTCCTGGGCGGGGAAGCGCGCGGTGATCGTGGTCGGTGTCCCCGGGCTGACGGTCAGCTCGACCGGGGTGCCGTCGACCGTGCGCGGTCCGGGCCCCGGCGGTTCGGGCGCGGGGGCCGCGGTGCCCTTCATGTCCACAGTGGACCGGACGAGCTGGACGCCACCGCCGCGCCGGGCGAGTTCCGCGGCCACGGCGTACGTGCCCGCTTCGGGATCGGCGACGCGGACGCGGTAGTCGCCCGGGCCGACGCGCACCGGGTGCAGGTGGCTCAGCCGCCCGGACGGCGAGACGAGCACCAGGTGCACGAGCGCGTTGTCGTGCACCAGCAGGTCGTCCACCGGCCGGCCGGTGGCGCCGTCGGTGAGCCGCAGCTTCAGCTCGTCCCGCAGGGCGGCCACGGCGAGGTTCACCGGGGGCCGTGAGTAGTCCACTGTGGACGACTGCGCGCCGGCGTACGGGTCCGTGACGTTGTCGAAGGTCGGGTCCAGCTGGCTGCCGGCCGCGGGCGGCGGGGGAGTGTTCGCCGACAGCAGCGCGCCGGTGACGGCCACGGCGATCGCGGCGACCACCCCGCCCGCCGGGATGAGCGCGTAGGCCGTGCGTTTCGCCCGGACCCCGACGACCAGGGCGAGCAGCAGGAACGCGCCCGCGGCGACGAACCCGCCGTAGGTCGCCTTTTCCCATGGCGGCACCACGCGGGCCGGCACGATGAACGGGATGGTCGCGGGCGGGCCGGTGCCGTCGCTCAGCGACAGCTCCCACGGTCCCGGCTTGTCGACTTGCAGATTTCCCGCGTACACCCCGGGTTCGGCGCCGAGGACGACGTCGGTCTGCGCCCTGGTGATCCCGTCGGCCGCGACGCCGAGGCGCAGCGTGCCCGGCGCGGTGCCCTGGTGCGTCACGACGTCGACCCGCAGCGGCGACGGCGTCGTGTCGACCCGGCGGATGATCACGGTCAGCTCGCGTGCGCCGAGCGTCTGCGCGACCTGGACGTCGGTGCCGCTCGGCGCGCCGTCGGCGTGCGCGGTCCCGCCGCCGGCCGCGATCCCCAGCACGGCCAGCAGCATCAGCAGTGCCGCTTTCGATTTGCTCCCCATCGTGGTCCGAACCTAGCGACGGTGGCCGGTGGCGGGCGTCACGGCGGCGAGGGAACTCCGGTCCCCAGTGCGGGGGACCGGCACCCCCGGTGGTCTCAGGGGTCGAGGAAGTCCCGCAGGTGGGACACCACTTCATCGGGTTGTTCCTCGGGGAGGAAGTGGCCGCAGCCGGCGAGCGCGGTGCCGGTGGCGCCGGGTGCGTACTCCCGCCAGATCTCGAGGGTGGGGAGGGTGCCGAGCAGGCCGTTCGCGCCCCACAGCGCGAGGAGCGGCTGGGTGACGCGCTTCCCGGCGTCGAAGTCGGCGTCGTCGAGCTCGGCGTCGTCCGGGAAGGAGGCGCGGTAGTCGTCGAAGCCGGCCCGGAGCGCGCCCGGCTGGGAGAACGCGCGGACGTACTCGGCCTGCGCTTCGGCGTCGAGCGCGTGGCGCTGGTGGGTCCAGCGCTCGAAGAAGTAGCCGAGGTAGCCGGCGATGTCCCGGCCGGCGAGGAGCTCCGGCAGGTCGGGCTGGAGGTGGAAGAGCCAGTGCCAGTAGGCCTTGGCGACGCCGGCGTCGAGGCGCTGCCACATCGCGCGGGTGGGGGCGATGTCGAGGACGGCGATCCGGGTGACCTGGTCCGGGCGGTCCAGCGCCCAGCGGTGGGCGACGCGGCCGCCGCGGTCGTGCCCGGCGACGGCGACGCGCTCGAAGCCGAGGTGCGTCGCGAGCGCGGCGACGTCGGCGGCCATGGTGCGCTTGTCGTAGCCGGTCCGCGGTTTGTCGGTGCGGCCGTAGCCGCGGAGGTCGGGCGCGATGACGGTGTGCGTCCCGGCGAGCGGCTCGATGACCTTCCGCCAGCAGTGCGACGTCTGCGGCCAGCCGTGGAGGAGGAACAGCGGCGGACCGTCGCCGGCCCGGAGGTAGTGCATCTTCAGCCCGCCGACGGTCGCCATGTTCTCTAACCGGTTCATGGGGTTAGACGGTAGCGCTGCTTCTAACTGTATTCAAGGGTTAGAATCGGCGGCATGGAATGGGTCTTCGACGGCGGGCGGCCGTGCCTCGACCTCGTCAACACGCTGCGCAGCCGGCACGAGGGCGGTGTGGAGCTGCTGACCGGGCCCGGCGCGCTGGCGGAATGGCTGTCACTGGCGGGTTTCACGGCGGGGCCGGTCCCGGTGACGGCCGGGAACGTGCTGGCCGCGAAGGCGCTGCGGGAGGCGGTCGACCGGGTGCTGCTCCCGGCCGAGGCGCCTTCGGAGATGGACGTCGAGCTGGTGAACAACGCGGCGGCCTCGGCACCGGCCCCGCCACCGCGCCTGGCGTTGGCGGACGGGGTGCTGCGGCGCGAGGTGCCGGCCCCGAAGGACCCGGTGGCAGCGGCCTTCGCGGCCCTGGCGGCGGATGCGATCGACCTGGCGACGAGCGATGCGGAGGTGCGCGTCTGCGCGGCGGACGATTGCGGGCTGCGGTTTTGCGACGCTTCGCCGCGGCGGAACCGGCAGTGGTGCTCGATGTCGCGGTGCGGGAACCGGGCGAAGGCCCGGGCGCACTACGCGCGGGTCAGCGGCCGCGAGGACTGACCGGCACTTTCCCTATGAAAGTGCCGCCGCGCCCGGTCCGCGTGCGCCGGCGGCCGGCGGGGATGAGTGGAACTTTCCCTATGAAAGTGCCGCCGCGCGTCAGGGGGTTGCGCCGGGGCCGTTGCCGCCCACCAGGCGGCGGTACACGCTCGGGTGGGCGCGGAACCAGACGTTCAGCTTGCCGATCCAGCGCATGTGCACCGTCCGCAGGCCGGGCGGGAGCGGGGCCGAGACCGCCCGCACGGCCCGCGCGAAGCGGTCGAAACGGCGCTGGTCACGGGCAGTCCACTCAAGACCGAGCCGGTCCCGGAGCGCGGGCGGCAGCGTGGCCCGGATCAGGAACAGCTGCCCCCGCGCCTGCGCCCGCCGCAGCGGGAGCCAGCACCGGTCCGGGAGCCACCCGACCGGCTTCCGGACCGTCTCGATCGTCTCGAAGAGCTGGTCGATCGCCTCGTTCCCGGCGAACCCCGCCACCATCTCGTCGTAGTAGCGGGAAAACGCCGCCCAGTCCGGCGGCAGATCGCGCTCCCGCACCCCGAGCAGCCGGCCGATGCCGCACATCTGCGCGTAGTACTCGTCAAGCTCCGAAGTGGACAGTGGGCGGCCGAAAAAGCGTTGCGCGTCAACCGGAACCATCACCAGAGTCGCGTGCACCCAGGCGTACGCGAGCGGATCCAGCGCGCTGTACCGGCGACCGTCCGAAAGGGACCCCGTGAACGCGCGGTGCAGCGCACGCAGCCGCGCCGCCTCCACGCGCGCGCCGGAAACCCCGCCGTAGACGTAGATCGACAGCGACGCGCCCGTCCGCATCAGCCGCGTCCACGGGTCCGACGTGTAGTCCGAGTGGTCGCGCACCCCCGCCGCGACGACCGGGTGCGCCACCTGCAGCACCAGCACCTGACCCGCCAGGAGCGCGTCGCGGAAGTCGCCGAAGTACTTCCACGCCGCCGTTCCGCGGACGATCGGCGGGACCATCAAGCCCCGCGGAGCAGCATCATCAGGGGTTCGGCCACCGGGGTGTCCGTCGCGCCCGTCGCCAGGCGGCGCAGCTGGAGCCCGGCGATCAGCGCCACCACCGGGCCGGCCAGCCGAGCCGGGTCGGGCACCCCCAGCGCGGTCAGGATCGTCACGGCCAGTTCGTCGTACGCCGCGAAGCAGCGCGAAGAGGCTTCGTGCAGGCCGGGATCGCGGGCGGACTGGAGGTACAGCTCGTGCGCGCCCAGCTCGTCGGCGCCGAACGGCAGCTGCGCGATCACGTGCTCGACCACCGACGCCGCCTGCTCCACGCTCAGCCCGGCCGCGCGGTAGCCGTCGACGATCGCGCCGAGCTTCGCCGTCTCCTCCTCGACGAACAGCAGCATCGCCTCGCGCAGCAACGCCGTCTGGCTCGGGAAGTGGTAGGTGAGCGTGCCGAGCGAGACGCCGGCGGCGGCCACGATCCGGCGGTTCGTCAGCCCGCCGACCCCGTGCTCGCCGACGACCGTCAGCGCGCCGCGCAGGATGGCTTCCCGGGTGCTTACCAGCTTGTCTCGGGATGCCGCTCCGGCCACCGTTCGACCTCTTCCAGTTGCGCGGCGAGGGAGATCAGCCGCTCCTCGGCGTGCGAGGGGCCGAGCAGCTGCGCGCCCAGTGGCAGCCCGCCCGCCGTCAGCCCGGCCGGGACGTTGACCCCCGGCCAGCCCAGCACGTTCCACGGCCAAGCGTACGGGCAGGCGGCGATCATGGCCTGGTCGGTCTCCCAGCCGGACAGCCCGTCGAACGTCCCGATCGGCGGCGGCGGGGTCGCGGTGGTCGGGGTCAGCAGCACGTCGACGCGGCCGAAGACCGAGCCGATCCGGCGGTGCAGTCCCGGCTCGAGCGCGCGGGCCAGCCGCAGCGCGGGACCGGCCAGCAGGCGGCCGTGGCCGGCGTTGCTGCGCGTGCGCGGGTCGAGCCCGGCGCGGTCGGGCACCCGCAGCGTCCAGTCGCGGACGCCGGTGAGCGAGCGGGGGAGGAACGTCAGGCCGATGAGCCCGTAGTCCGGTTCGACTTCGACGATCTCGTGCCCCAGCCCGGCCAGCGACTCGGCCAGCCGCCGGACCGCGGCGTCGACGACCGGGTCGAGCCGGGTCTTGGTGGCGGTGAACGGGATCCGCGTCGACAGCCCGATCCGCAGCCGGCCGGGCTCGCGGGCCGCGGCGCTCCGGAACGTGGTGCCGGTGCCGGCCGCGGCGTCCAGCAGCAGCGCGGCGTCGCCGACCGTGCGGGCGAGCGGGCCGAGCACGGTCAGGCCGTGGAACAGCTCGCCGTCGGTCGGGATCCGGCCGCGCTGGGTCTTGATGCCGACGAGCCCGGTCCACGCGGCCGGGATGCGCACCGACCCGGCGCCGTCGGAACCGAGCGCGGCCGCGATGGCCCCCGACGCCACCGCGGCCGCGCTCCCGCCTGAAGAACCCCCTGGGGTGTGGCCGGGGTGCCACGGGTTGCGCGTCGCGCCGAAGGCCGGGCCCTCGGTGAACGGCCACTGGCCCAGCTCGGGGGTGTTGGTCTTGCCGATGATGACGGCGCCGGCTTCGCGCAGCAGCGCGACCGCGGGCGCGTCGGTGGTCGCGCACGGGAATTCGCCGGCGCAGCCGAACGACGTGGGCAGTCCGGTGAGGTCGACGTCGTCCTTGATCGCGATCGGCACCCCGAGCAGTGGCGCGCGCTCGCCGGCCCGCAGGCGTCGGTCCGCTTCGGCGGCCTCGGCGTGGGCTTCGCTGTCGCGCAGGTGCCGGAAGGCGTTGAGGGTCGGCTGGCTGGCGTGCGCGCGCCCGAGCGCGGTCGCGGTCAGCTCGGCCGAGGTGACCTCCCCGGCGGCGAGCTGTGCGGCCTGCTCCGCGAGACCGGTGAAGTCCAGGCTGGTCGCGGTCATGGCACCTCCCGGGCACTCTCGTTCGTTCGAACGAACGTTACCGGATACCGACGGTTTCCGGCTACTCCCGAGCGCCCCAATGTGGCGTTGGTTGCGTCTGACGCACCGAACGCCACATTGGGTGCGTTGGACGCACCGAACGCCACATTGGGGCGCTTTAGAGTGGGCGGATGACGTTCGACTTCGCCGGATTCCCCGCCGCCGCACTCGACGCGATCCCTCGGGCCGACCTCGGCGGCTGGCCGACGCCGCTGCACGAAGCGCCCCGGCTCGGCGAAGCACTCGGCCTGCGGAACCTTTGGCTCAAGCGGGACGACGTCCACCCGCTCGGCGCCGGCGGCAACAAGCTCCGCAAGCTCGAATACCACCTCGGCGCCGCGCTCGAAGCGGGCGCCGACACCGTGATCACCTTCGGCGCGCTCCAGACCAACCACGGCCGCCAGACCGCCGCCGCGTGCGCGAAGCTCGGCCTGCGCTGCGAACTCGTGCTCACCGCGAAGGTCCCGCGCGACGGCGACGCCTACGAACGCGGCGGCAACGTCCCGCTCGACAAGCTCTTCGGCGCGACCGTCCACGTTTGCGCCGACGGCGAAGAAACCGGCCGCGTCTACGACCGGCTGGTCGCCGAAGCCGCCGCCGAGGGCCGGAAGGTCGCGACGATCCCGGTCGGCGGCTCGAACGACCTCGGCGCGCTCGGCTACGTCCGCGCCACCCTCGAGCTGGCCCACCAGCTCGAGGACCGCGGGGTCGAGCGGGCCCACCTCGTCGTCCCGCACGCCAGCGGCGGGACCGCGGCCGGGGTGGTGCTGGCCACCGCGTTCCTCGGGAACCTGGGCGTCGGCGTCGCCTGCGTCAGCCACCCGCTCGACGAAGCCACCGAAAACCTGCGCGAGCTCACCGCCGGCGCGGCCAAGCTGCTCGGCGTCGAACCGCCGTCGTTCGGCCACGTCCGGCTGGGCGACTCCACGCTCGGCCCCGGCTACGGCATCCCGACCGACGCGGTCTGGCACGCGCTACGGCTTTTCGGCCGCACCGAGGGGGTCGTGCTCGATCCGGTCTACACCGGCAAGGTGGCCGCCGCGCTGGTCGAATGGGCGGGCCACTTCGCCCCGGACGACCACGTGGTGTTCCTGCACACCGGCGGCATGCCCGGCCTGTACGGCTACGCGCCCGAATTCGCCGCGGCCGTCGAAGGCTGATTCGAGCCGGGTCGCCAGCCGCAGCAGCGTCAGCAGCAGGGCGACGTCGGCGAGCAGCAGCAGCCGCTGCGTGACGCCGATCGGGACGACGTCGGAGACCACGCCGAACGGCTCGACGCCGGCCTCGCTCAGCCGCACGAAGACGAAGCTCAGCGCGAAGAGCGCGAAAGCCGCGGCGGTGACCCGGATCGCCCGGACCAGCGCGACGCGTTCCGGGTGCCCCTTCAGCGGTTCCAGCAGCGAAATCGCGGCGCCGGGCAGGCTGCAGAACGCGACCAGGCACGCGTACAGGTGGATTTCACCGCTCACCGGGTCCGGCGCCGCGGGGTAGCTGGCCGGGAAGATCGCGGCCGCGGCCATGCCGAGCGCCCACAACGCGAGCAGCAGCCGGGTCGTCCGCGACAGCGGGACCCCGGCGACCTGCAGCGCGCCGAGCACCGCGAGCGACCCGATGGCCAGCGACAGCACGCTCGCCGCGAGCATGCCTTCGCCCCGGTCGGTCACCGTGTAGCTGGACAGCGTGTCGTACACCGGGTCGTGCGAGCTGATGATGTGCAGCACCACCGCGGTGAAGAGCCCCCACCCGATCGCGCCCAGCGCGACGAGCCGCCACGGTCTCGTGCGCTTCCCCTGTTCCGTCCCCATGCCGTCCAGGTTCTCGGAGAACGGCACGCGCGTGATCAGGGAAGACCCTGAATTCCCCCGGATGCGAAGTCGACGAGGACGAGCGCCTGGTCGTCGTGGCGTTTTGGCCGCGGCCAGCGCTCGCCGTCCGGGTCCTGCTTCTCCGCGGTCCGGACGGCGTCCAGCACGGCGTCGGGACCGTCCGCGCGGGCGATCGCGAGGACTTCGCGCCAGTCGAACAGCTCGTACTGGTCGATGCCGATGGACACGCCGTCGCTGGCGAGCAGCACGGCTTCGACGTCGGCCCGCGGCCAGCTGCGGCGGACAGCGTGCGCGGCGGCGCCCGGCTCGGCTTCGGCGACCCAGAACCCGTCGTGGGCGTTGCGGCGGCGGCGGACGTCGGCGCCGGTCTGGAGCAGGCCGCGCCGCCGCAGCCGGGCGAGCCGGTCGTCGGAGACGACGTCGACGCCGAAGCCGCCGAACCCGGCCACCGGGCTGTCGGCCAGCACCAGCGCGTCGACGCGGTCTTCGAGCCACCGCACGGCCGCGACCGTGCTGGACGGCGAGTGCCGCGGTTCCAGCCGGTTTTCGGCGGTGACCTCGGCGATCGCGCGGGTCAGCGCCTCGGCCAGATCGGCTTCGGGGGCAGCGCGGAGGGCGTCGCCGAGGTGCCGGGCGAGGCGCTCGGCGTACCAGCCGCCGGGTGGCTGGGCGGGGTCCGATGAAGTGGCGCCGTCGAGGACCAGCACCGCGTTGTCCAGCACGACGACGTGGTCCTCGGTGGGGCGTGGGTGGCCGTCGGCGCCCACCCCGGCCCGCTCGGCGATCGCGATCTCGGGCATCACCCGACTGTACGTCGCCCCTCCCGTGCGTTCGCGCTGAGCGTGTCAACTTCGGTTGACACGCGGCTGATGTCAACGTAGGTTGACAGCATGACGGAAGCGACGGATTTGGCCGCCCGGGCCGGTGATCGCGACCCCCGGGTGGGGCTGCGCGCGGTCGCCGCGCTCCGGCGGCTGCTGGAACAACTGGAGGCCGTGCAGGTCCGCAGTGCGCGGGTGCAGGGCTGGTCGTGGCAGGAAATCGCCGCCGAGCTGGGGGTCAGCCGGCAGGCCGTGCACAAGAAGTACGGGAGGCACTGATGTTCGAACGGTTCACGGCGGACGCGCGGCTCGCGGTCGTCGAAGCGCAGATGACGGCCCGGCAGTCCGGTTCGGTGCAGGTCGAGCCGTCGGACCTGCTGGCGGGGCTGCTCAAGATCGGCGCGCCGCTGCTCGCCGAGCTGGGCATCGCCACCGACGACCTGGCCGCGGAGCTCGCCCGGACCCGGCGCCGCGGCGGGGTCAGCGACGCCGACGCCGAGGCGCTCACCGAGTTCGGCATCGACATCGAGCAGATCGTCGAGCGCATCGAGCAGACCCACGGCGAAGGAGCGCTGGCCGGCCGGCTGGGCCCGGCCAAGCGCGGGCACATCCCCTTCACCGCGCAGTCGAAGAAGACCCTGGAGCTGAGCCTCAAGGAAGCCGTCCGGCTGGGCGACAAGCATCTGGGGCAGGAGCACATCCTGCTCGCGCTGGCCCAGCAGCGCGGCACCGACGACGTCCTCGCCCGGCGCGGCGCCGACTACGTGACGCTGCGCCGGGTCGTCCAGCAGCGCAAAGCCGGTTAAGCGGTGCGCTCGCGCCACACCACGAACGGCAGCAGCGCCTGGGTGAGCGGGCCGATGGCCAGTGCGTAGAGCACGGTGCCCACGCCGACCGTCCCGCCGAGGAAGAAGCCGACGACGACCACGGTGACCTCGATGCCGGTGCGCACCAGCCGGACCGACCGGCCGGTGCGGGCCGCGAGGCCGGTCATCAGGCCGTCGCGGGGGCCGGGGCCGAGCCGGGCGCCGACGTAGGTGGCGGTCGCGACGCCGTTCAGCGCGATGCCGCCGACCAGGAGCGCGATCTGCCAGGTCAGGTCGTGCTGGTCGGGGACCACCGCGCGGACGGCGTCGACCATCACCGAGATGACGACGACGTTCGCGATGGTGCCGATGCCGGGCCGCTGGCGCAGCGGGATCCACAGCAGGAGCACGACCACGGAGATCAGGCCGGTCACCGTGCCGAACGACAGGCCGGTGTGCTTCAAGACGCCTTCGGCGAGTACGCCCCACGGTTCGAGGCCGAGGCCGGCCCGGGTGACGAGGGCGACGCTGGTGCCGTAGAGGGCGAGGCCCGCGAGCAGCTGCACGCTGCGGCGGGCGGGGTCACGGGTGATCCGGACGGGCCGGAGGTCGATCTGAGCCACACATGCACTATCCGCCGCAAGTGGTCTTGTAAACCATAGCCAATTCCAGGATATTGGCCTTATGGAAGCCGCAGTCCCACTGGGTGGACGCATCTCCGGGCCTCGATTGGCTGTCATGCTGGGCTCCTGGCGGCAGGGCTCCCGCCAGGGCGCGGCCGACCTGGCCGCGGCCATCGAGCTGCAGGTGCTCGACGGCCAGCTCCCGCTCGGCACCCGGCTGCCCGCCGAACGGGAGCTGGCCGACGCGCTCGGCGCCAGCCGGACGCTGATCGGCGCGGCACTGGACCGGCTGCGGGAGAACGGGTTCGTCGCGAGCCGGCGCGGCGCGGGCTCGTGGGTCGCCGCGCCCGGACGGCGCCGCCGCGGCCCGCTCGCACCGGCCGGCGGCGGCTCGATCGACTTCACCCACGCGTCCTCGCCGGCGATCGCGGGCACGGCCGCGGCGGTCGACGTGGCCCGCGGCCGGCTCGCCGACCACCTCGGCGACCACGGCTACCAGGAACGCGGGCTGCTCGGCCTGCGGGAGCGGATCGCCCGCCGCTACACCGAACGCGGGCTGCCGACGACACCCGCGCAGGTCATGGTCACCAACGGCGCGCACCACGCGTTCGTGCTGGTCCTGCGCATGCTCGCCGGCCCGGGCGACCGGGTGCTGGTGGAGCAGCCGACGTACCCGAACGCCCTGGAGGCGATCCGCGCCGCGCACGCGATCCCGGTGCCGGTCGCGCTCGACCCGAGCGGCGAGCGCGGCTGGGACATCGCCGGCGTCGACGCGGCGCTGCGGCAGGCGTCGCCGCGGTTCGCCTACCTCGTCGTCGACTTCCAGAACCCGACCGGTCTGCGCCTGGACACCGGCGGCCGCGAACGGCTCGGCGCGGTGCTGAACCGGGCCCGGACCCCGGTCGTCGTGGACGAGACGCTCGTCGAACTGGACCTCGAAGGCGATCCGCTGGACGGGCCACCGCCGCTGGCCGCGTTCGCCGGCGACCTCGCGATCTGCGTGGGGTCGGCGTCGAAGACGCACTGGGGCGGCCTGCGGCTCGGCTGGATCCGCGCGTCGGAGGACCTGCTCGGCCGGCTGGTTTCCGCCCGCTACGCGGTCGACCTGGGCTCACCGGTGTTCGAGCAGCTCGTGCTGACCGAGCTGCTCGACGACGAGAGCGCGCTCACCCGCCGCCGCGCGGAACTGCGCGGCTACCGCGACGCGCTGGCCGGCGCGGTGCACCAGCACCTCCCCGACTGGACGTTCACGCTCCCGAAGGGCGGCCTGTCGCTGTGGTCCCGGATGCCGGAGCCGGTGAGCTCGCGCCTCGCGGTCGCGGCGGCGAGCCACGGCGTCCAGGTGGCGCCGGGCTCGCGCTTCGGCGTCCACGGCGGCTTGGAGCGGTGGATCCGGCTGCCGTTTTCGCTGCCGCCGGAAACGATGGAGCAGGCGGTCCGCCGCCTGAGCACGGCGGAGGCGTCGGTCCGCGGTACGCCCGAGTCGCTGGCCGCGCCGATCGCCTGAAAACGAAGAACCGGTGCGCTGGATGCGAGCCTGCTCCCAGGGATGGGCGGCGTTCATGTGCATCCAGCGCACCGGTTCTCGGTTCACACCCCCGCTCGCGGACGTGACCCCGCTCGCGGGTAACCGCTGGCTTCCCGGCACAGCCCCTCGACGTGCCGGGAAGCCCGCGGCTCAGACGTGCTCTCGGTACTGCGAGTCCTCGCTCGGCGCGGTGAGCAAGGGCTCCCGGAGCGCGTCCGGTGTGGGTCCCGGCGCCGCGGGGGCAGCGCGGCGCCGGGACCGGGATCCGACCCGGCCGGGCGCGGTCGGCCGGTCGGAAAGACTGTGGTTTCGCATGGTTTTGCACCCCTGGGGTACGTCGGGCGCGGTGGCGCGCCACGAGACGTGAAAGAGTCACGTGTTGCGTACTGGAGCAGGGGATTCGTCACGCATCAACGGCGTGGACGTGCGTCGAGTTGATCTTGATCTGGACGCAGGTGTCCCCGGCTGCCCGGTTCGGGGTCAGTCGGGGGAGGTGGTGGGCAGGGCGGCTTCCCTGCCCGCGCCGTCGACGTCGTGGTCGAGGCTGGCGCCGATGAGCTTCAGCTGGGTGGTGGTGACGTCGTCGGTGTGGACGGCGAACGCGTGGCGCGCCCCACCGGGACCGTCGTGGCCGGGCGCCGCGGTGGGAGCCGGCGCGCTCGGGGCGGTGGTGCCGCCGGGCAGGCCGGGGGTGGAGTCGCCGCCACCGTCACGGGCCTGCACGCCGGAGCCGCGCGGCTGGTCCTGCTTTGCCTGCTGCGGCAGTTCGCGCTTCACGACGACGAAGTGCACGACGGCCGTACCCCGGCCGGTTTCCTGCGGCACGGCTTCGGCGGGAGCGGCCGGGACGGTGGTGGCCGGTGCCTCGGTCGTCGCGACGACGGTGGTCGTCACCGGGACGGTGACGGTCACGCCGCCCGAGTTCGAGCCGGCGTTGAGGATCGGGCCGAGGACGTCGTCGAGCGGCAGCAGGACGGGCGCGTCGGGGTTGTCCGCGGGCGGCTGGGTGAGTGGGGCGAGAACGGTGTGGGAGAGCGTGTCCGTGACGACGCCGACCGTGTTCGTGACCGTGGTGAGGGTGCCGCCGACGACGTTGAGGACGCCACCGACCAAGCCGCCGAGGAGGCCGGCTTGGGGTTCTTGCGCGGTCTGGGTCTCGGTGGCCGGAGCCCCGGTGGTCTGGGTGCTCAGGGTGCTCAGGGTGTGCTGGGTTTCCGCCGCGGGCTGCTCGGCGGCGGTGGTCTCTCCGGCAGGCTGGGTCTTCGCGGCCGGCTCGCTCTCGGCCGGCTTTGTCTCGGCCGGCGTTTCGGCTGCGGAGGTCTCGACCGGTGCGGTCTCGGTCGGCTCGCTGCCGGGCTGCGCATCGGCGGCCTGGGTTTCGTCGGTCTCGGTTTCGTCGGCCTGCTGCGCGCAGGTGGCGGCGCCCGTTTCGCGGTGGCTCTTGCGGTGGTGCCTGCCGTGCGAGAAGGGCTTGCCGGCGTGGTCCACAGTGGAGGCGACGGGAGCCTGCGGGCAGGTCGCCTGCTCGGCGGCGCCGGCGGTGCTCCCGGAGAGGGCGGCGGTGAGCAGCCACCCGGCCAGCGTCAGGCCCCCGGCGACGAGGATCTTGGCGGCGGGCCGCTGCAGCGAGGCCGCCCAGGGTCGCGGCGCACGCCCGCGCGCGCGAGGGGATTCCGCGCTGGTCGCGAGGAGTGCGCCCTGGTCGCGGCGCGCTTCGGCGCCTGCGAGGTGCGTGTGGCCGGCGCGGCGGGAAGCCGTCGCGCGGTGCGCTTCACCCGCTGTGAACGCGGACCGGGCGGCGGCACCGTGGCGCGCGTTCGCCGTGCTGCTCACCGCCACCACCACCGTCCGCGCCTGAAGTCTGTTCTCGCTGGGGTCTTTCTCCGGCCAGGTCGCAGTTCCCCCGGGGCTGCACTCTTTCTAGCACCGCTCGGGAGTCTTTCATCTCTCCCGCGTTCGATCCAGCCCGTAAGGCGGAACGGCCCTACCGGGCAAGGTATCTGCGGCCGACAAGTTGATCACTCTCAGTGCCGTTCGGGTGTTCTCGTGCGGCCATTCGGAGGAGTGCCGCAATTTGCCCGTCCGGGCGTTGACCTGATGTTTCCGCGAATGCGCTCGCCTTCGGTATCACTTCGGAAACGGTGCGTGCCCGAGCCCGGCGGCTTCCGCGATGTGGGACACACCGCAAGTCGTCAGACCAGTTTGCGCAATCGGGTGATGGCTTCGTCGATGACTTCGTTGCGCTTGCAGAACGCGAAACGCAGGAGGTGTTTCCACTCTTCCGGGTGATCGGTGAACACCTTCACGGGGACGGCGGCGACTCCGACGCGGCCCGGCAGTTCCCACGCGAGGTCGGCGGCGTCGGTGAAGCCCAGCGGCCGGACGTCGACGCAGACGAAGTACGTGCCCGCCGTCGGGCGGACCGCGAAACCGGCGTCCGCGAGGCCCGCCGAGAGCCGGTCGCGCTTCTCGGCCAGGGAATCGCGCAGGCCGTCGACCCAGGGGAGCTCGTGGTCGAGCGCGTGCGCCACCGCCGGCTGCAGCGGGCCGCCGGAGACGAACGTGATGAACTGCTTCGCCGCCTTCACCGCCGCGACCAGCTCCGGGGTCGAGCAGACCCAGCCGATCTTCCAGCCGGTGCAGTTGAACGTCTTGCCCGCGCTCGAGATGCTCACCGTCCGCGGCCGCATGCCGGGCAGCGTGACCAGCGGGATGTGCTCCGCGTCGTCGAAGACCAGGTGCTCGTAGACCTCGTCGCAGATCGCGATCAGGTCGTGCTCCACGCACAGCGCGGCCAGCGCCTCCAGCTCGGCGCGCGTGAACACCGTGCCGGTCGGGTTGTGCGGCGAGTTCACCAGGATCGCCCTGGTCCGGGGCGTGACGGCGGCGCGCAGGCCGTCGACGTCGAGGCCGAAGCGCCCGTCCTCGCCCTCGACCAGCCCGACGACCCGGCGTTCGGCGCCCGCCATCGCGACCGCGGCGGCGTAGGAGTCGTAGTAGGGCTCGATGACGATGACCTCGTCGCCGGCCTCGGTCAGCGCCAGCAGCGTCGCGGTGATGGCCTCGGTCGCGCCCGCGGTGACCAGGATCTCGGTGTCCGGGTCGTACTCGGTGCCGTAGCGCTGCCGGTGCCGCGCGATCGCGGCCCGCAGCTCCGGGCGCCCGGGCCCCGGCGGGTACTGGTTCGCGCCGCCGAACAGCGCGTTCTTGGCGGCGTCGAGCATGCCGGCCGGGCCGTCGGTGTCCGGAAAGCCCTGGCCGAGGTTGACGGCGTCGTGCTTGACGGCCAGCGCGGTCATCTCGGCGAAGATGGTCGAGGTGAACGGCCGGAGGCGGGGGACGAGAGCAGGTTCGCGCACGATCAGCCATCCTCACGGACAATGGCGATGTGGAGCAACTGACCCCCGCCAAGGTGACACCCGCCGACCCGCCGGGCGGCGCAGCCGGTGAAGCGGAAAAGCGGCGCGCGCTGCGCAAGATGAAGCTGGTCGCGCTGTCGTTCCTGCTCGGCGCCACCCTCGTGTTCCTGCTGACCAGCTGGGCGCAGTCCGCGGGCTGGCCGGGCTGGGTCGGCTACGTGCGCGCCGCCGCCGAAGCCGGCATGGTCGGCGCGCTGGCCGACTGGTTCGCCGTCACGGCGCTGTTCCGGCACCCGCTCGGGCTGAAGATCCCGCACACGGCGATCATCCCGAACAAGAAGGACGCCCTCGGCACCAGCCTCGGCGACTTCGTCGGGTCGAACTTCCTGTCCGAGGAGGTCGTGCGCGACAAGCTCAAGCGCGTCGAGCTCGCGCGGCGGCTCGGCGGGTGGCTGGCCCAGGAGGAGAACGCCGAGCGCGTGACGTCCGAGCTGGCCACGGTGGTCCGGGCGGCCGTCCGCGTGCTCCGCGACGAAGACGTCCAGGCGATCATGGAGCAGGCGGTCGCGCGGCGGATCATCGACAAGCCGTGGGGCCCGCCGCTGGGCAAGATCCTGCAGGGCGTCTTCGCCGACGGCGCGCACCACAAGCTCGTGGACCTGATGTGCGACCGCGCGTACGAGTGGGTCCGCGACAACCACACGACGATGCTGCGCGTGGTGTCGGACCGGGCGCCGAGCTGGTCGCCGAAGTTCGTCGACGAGATGCTCGCCGACAAGGTCTACGGCGAGGTGCTGTCGTTCGCGTGGGCGGTGAAGACCGACGTCAACCACCCGATGCGGCTGGCGCTGGACAAGTTCCTCGGCGAGTTCGCCCAGGACCTGCAGACCGACCCGGACGTGATGGCCCGCGCCGAGCAGGTCAAGGGCCAGATCGTGCACCACGAGGAGGTCCAGCGCCTGATCGGCTCGGCGTGGAGCACGGCGAAGGAGATGCTCCTGACGGCGGCCGAGGACCCGTCGAGCGAGCTGCGCCGCCGCGTCCGCCTCGGCCTGATGTCCCTGGGCTCCCGGCTGGTGTCGGACGACCAGCTGCGCGCGAAGGCCGACGGCTGGGTCGAGGGCGCCGCGGCGTACCTGGTGAAGAACTACTCGCGGGAGATCACGACGATCATCACCGACACGGTCGAGCGGTGGGACGCCGAGGAGACGTCGCAGAAGATCGAGCTCCAGGTGGGCCGCGACCTGCAGTTCATCCGGATCAACGGCACGGTGGTGGGCGCGCTGGCCGGGCTGGTCATCTACGCGGTCGCGGAGCTGCTGTTCTGACGGGTGGGGGCTATACCACACCTGGGGGAGCTTCAGACCAGTTGTCCACAGGAAGCTGAGTTATCCCCCGGGTTATCCACAGGTTTTCACGGTGATGGCCTAATGGCTGTCCACAACGTGTGGGGGGTGGGGCGGCGGGGGCGTGGATATGTGGTGCCGTGGGGTGCAGTTGTCCACAGCCGTTCGAGGGTCCGCCGCTCGGATGAGACCTCGGCGCGGGGGTGCCGATGGCATGAACGACTCGTTCATGCCGGCTGGCGAGGTGAACGACCCTCTCACGACGTGCGGGCCTGACGTCCCGGGTGACAGCGGCGCGCGGGGTCAGCCGGCCGCGGCGGTGCGGGCTCGCCAGCCCCGGGCCTTCTCGCGGTTGCCGCACACCCGCATCGAGCACCACGTGCGGGAGCGGTTGCGGGACTCGTCGTAGAACGCCCACAGGCACGTGTCCGCCGGGCAGATCTTCAGCCGGATCCAGTCGCCTCGGACGACCAGGCGGGCGCAGGCCGCGAACACCGCGCCGACCGCGTCCTCCGCGACCAGGGCCGGGCCGTCGTCGGTCAGGGAAATCCTGGTGCCGACGTCGAGGCTGCCGCCCGGGAGGCGGGGGTCGCCGATCGCCGCGCGCAGGGCGTCGCGTGCCGCGCGGGCTTCGGGGGCCGGGTTCGCCCGCAGCGCGCGCCCGGCTGCCCACTCGCGCCACTGCCCGGGATCTTCGAGCAGGTCAGTGCCCTCTTCGACGTTGACCGTGTTGAGGAACTCCACCACGAGGGAGGCGTCGGTGTGCACGTACCGAGTGTACGGCGGCCGGTGGTTGCCCCCGCGTCGGATAACCCCCATAATTCCGACAACGGTTACTCGAAGGGAGCGGCGCATGAGTGCGGTACCGACGCTGGGTGTGGTGGCCCTCGACTGCCCGGACCCGGTCGCGCTGGCCGGGTTCTACCGGGCGGTGCTGGAGTGGGACGCGCCCGAAGTCGCCGAAGACGGACACTGGGTGACGCTCAAGAACCCGCTCGGCGGCGCGGGGATCGCGTTCCAGCGGGTGCCCGACCACCGCCCGCCGTCGTGGCCGTCGGCGGAGCGCCCGCAGCAGCTGCACCTCGACCTGAACGTCACCGACCTGGAAGCCGCGCACGAGCGCGTGCTCGGGCTCGGCGCGAAACTGCTGGACGACGAGCCGAAGACGTTCCGCGTCTACGCCGACCCGGCCGGGCACCCGTTCTGCCTCTGCGCGTGCTGAGGGACAGCGGGGCCGAACATGCGTAGGCTCTGATGTGTGATTTGTCCGAAGTGCCAGAACCAGATGCGGACCGTCGACAAGAACGGCATCCACATCGACCAGTGCGACGGCTGCCGCGGGATCTTCCTGGACCGCGGTGAGCTCGAGGCGATCGTCGGTGCGGAAAGCTCGTTCTACGGCCAGCAGCCGCAGCAGTACCAGCCCGGGCCGACGGCGCACTACGGCCGTCCCGACTCGCCGCGCCCCTACCGCGGCGGCCACCCGGATTCGCCCAAGGCCTACCGGGGTGGTTACTCGGATTCGCCGCGGCCGCACCGCGGGGGCTACTCGGACTCCCCACGGCCGCACCGCGGGGGTTACTCGGATTCGCCGCGCCCGTACGGGCACGGTCACCGCAAGCGCAGCTTCCTCGAGAACCTCTTCGACTGAGGTGGGGCTCGACCTGCGGATCTGCCCGGCGTGCGGCGACCGGGCCGACCGCCCGGTCGTCTCCGGCACGACGCTGGCGTGCGCGCGCTGCGGGCACACGTGGCCGTTCCGGAAGCTGCCGCTGTTCGCGCTGACCGGCCCGAGCGGCGCGGGCAAGTCGACGCTCGGGCCGCTGCTGGCGTCCCGGTTCGCCGGCGACGTCGTCGTGCTGGAGCAGGACGTCCTCTGGACGGGCGCGCTCCGCGACGACGTCCCGGCGTTCCGCGCGGCCTGGCTCCGGATGGCGGCGATGCTGCACCAGAACGGCCGCCCGGTCGTGCTCTGCGGCACCGTCGCGCCCCCGGAGTTCGAGCCGCTGCCGGAGCGCGCGTTCTTCAGCGACATCCACTACCTGGCGCTGGTGGGCTCGCCTTCGTCGCTGCGGGCCCGGTTGCGGGCGCGCCCGGCCTGGCGGGAGTGGGACGAGCCGCGGATCGAGGAGATGCTGGAGTTCACCGCCTGGCTCCAGGAGTCGGCCGAGGAGCTGGGGGTGGAGCTGCTCGACACGACGGAGGTCTCCGCGGAGTCCGCCGCCGACCACGTCGAGAAGTGGATCCGGGCCCGGCTGCCCTGACCGACGCCGCACTTTCACGTGAAAGTGCGGCGTCGGGTCAGCCGAGGGGCCAGGTGCGGCCGCCCGGTTCGTCGAGCCAGAACTCCTGGCGCGCGCCGGTGACCGTCACGCCGAAGCGGTCGCGGTCCGGCTTGTCGAGCTCGCACCAGTCGACGTAGGCCGCCTCGGCGAGTTCCCACAGGGCGCGCGGGCCGCCCTGGGCCACTTCGTCCGCGCCGGCGCGCTTGCGGTGGCGGACCCACGAGCCGTCCGGGTGGACCAGCGCCACGCCCGGTGTTTCCTCGTCGCCGCCGTCGCGCACCGCGCGGACGCCCGGCAGGGCCAGGCCGGCGAAGAACTCGAACTGCCTGCGGGGCTGCAGGACCGCCGACATCGGCAGCCGCGTCTGCTCCCAGTCCTCGCGCGCGGGCATCGGGAGCGGGTCGGCGTGGGGCAGCCGGTGCGCGCGCAGCGGCATGAACCGGCCGTCGCGCGCCAGGACGCGGCCCTGGCCCGAGCCGTCCTCGCCCGCGACGAGCCGGATCAGCCCGGCGCCGAGCGGCCGGTTCAACGTCGTCACGACCAGACCGCCCGGTTTCGTCTGCGCCAGCCACGGGAGCGGGATCGAGGACACCGACGCCGTGCACAGCACGCGGTCGAAGAGCGTGCCGGCCGGGAAGCCGAGCGCGCCGTCGCCGACCGCGCACGCCGGGTGGTAGCCCGCCGCGGCCAGGTGCTCGCGCGCCGCCGCGACGATCACCGGGTCGATGTCCACTGTGGACACCTGGCCGGCGCCGCAGCGGTGGCTCAGCAGGGCCGCGTTGTAGCCGGTCCCGGTGCCGATCTCGAGCACGCGGTCGCCGTCCCGCACCCGCAGCTCCTCCAGCATGATCGCCATGATCGACGGCATGCTCGACGAGCTCGTCGGGGTGCCCGCCACCGGGCCGTCGCGGCGGGCGCGGGCCCAGCGATCGGGGTCGTCGTCCAGCTGCGTCACCAGTACGTCGCGCGAGTAGGCGGCCTCCAGCCAGCCCGGGTCGGTGTGGTCGACCGCCGCCCACAGGCCGCCCGCCGGCGCGAAGAAGCGGGGCAGGAAGACGTGGCGGGGGACGGCCCGGAAGGCGGCGATCCACTCCGGGGCGTGCAGGACGTCCTCGTCGAGCAGGTGCTCGACGAGGCGTCGCCGCAGCCGGGCCGAGCGCGTCATGCGACCACGTTAGCGGTGCGCGTCACACCCGATGGTTGCAAGCAGAGTGCTTGCAATAGCTAGCACCGGCGCGTACCGTCGAAGGTGTCGCGAGGAGGTGACCGGATGGCAGAAACCGGTGGGACCCAGCCAGGATCCGGCGGTCCCATGGAGAAGGTCGCGGACATCGCTTCCGACATAGGCGAGTACATCCGCCAGCAGCGCAACACCGCGAAGATTTCGTTGCGCCAGCTGTCGAAGCTCGCCGGCGTGTCCAACCCGTACCTGAGTCAGATCGAGCGCGGGGTCCGCAAACCCAGCGCGGAGATCCTGCAGCAGATCGCCAAGGGCCTGCGCATTTCGGCGGAAGCGCTGTACGTGCAGGCCGGGATCCTCGATCTGCCGACGGGTGGTCCGGTGGGCGACGCGATTCGCGCCGACGCCGAGCTGACCGAACGGCAGAAGCAGGTCCTGCTCGACGTCTACGAGTCCTTCCGCCGGGAGAACGCCGCGGCACGGCCGGCCGCCGAGCCGTCTCCCACCGCAGACACCCCAGACACCGCACCAGCCGCAGACACCAAGGAGTCAGCATGACCACCCCCAAGACCGAAGACGTCAAGAAGGCCGTCAACACCGCCCTCGACCAGGTCCGCACCCCGCTGCTCGCCGCGCTCGGCGCCGGCAACCTGGCCACGCACGCCGTCACCGACGCCGTCGCGAAGGCCAAGGAGAACGTGACCAAGGGCAGCGAGACCGCCCGCAAGAACCTGCAGGAGCTGCCGACCGACGTCGAGAGCCTCCGCGAGAAGCTGGACCCGGCCGAGCTGCGCAAGGTCATCGACGAGTACACCGAGGCCGCGCTCAAGCTGTACAACAAGCTGGCCGAGTCGGGCGAGCAGGCGTGGGACAAGTTCGCCGCGCAGCCGCAGGTCAAGAAGGCCATCGAGCAGCTCGAGGAGGCCGTGGCCACCGCGCAGGGCCAGGTCGAGGGCGTCACCAGCGAGGTCCGCGAGCGCGTCGACGGCGTGCTGGGCACCTTCACCAAGCGCACCCGCTCGGTGGGCGAGAAGACCGCCCGCAAGGTGACCGAGGTCGCCGGCGAGGCCGCCGACGCCATCGAGGAGCTGGGTGACGACGTCGCCCACGAGACCCGTTCGGCCAGCCGCAAGGTGGCGAACAAGACCGCTCCGAAGACGGCCGCCCCGGCCCGCCGCACCACCACCGGCACCACCACGAGCGCCGCCGCGAAGAAGCCGGCCGCGCCGAAGACCGACAAGTAACCGATCCGCGCGAGGCGACCGGTTCCGCTGTGACTGCCGCCGGATCGGTTGCCGACGGCCCGGCAACGCGGTCGTGAACACCCGGCCCCGCCCCCGTACCCCGGTGGCGGGGCCGGGGTCGTTCGGGCGGTTTGCCGTAAGCTGTGGCTGTGCTAGTCGCCATCTGGATCCTCCAAGTCGTCCACTGGGGCAGCGCGCTGGTCGGCCTCTTCGCCTTCGTGCACGCGCTGCTGCAACGTGCCGACGCGTACTCCGCGGCCGACCGCAAGACCAAGCCGATCTGGATGCTGATCACGGGCGCCGCGACGCTCGCCATGGCGCTGTTCGACGTGATGGGCCCGGGCATGATCTTCTGGGTGCCCGCGATGGCCGCCGTCCTGGTCTACATCGTGGACGTCCGCCCCAAGCTGATCGAGGTCCAGCGCGGCGGCTCGAGCTGGTAGCTACGCTGGCGGGGTGACCTGGACGATCGCCGGGAGCCTCACCGTCGTTCCCGCACCCACCCGCACCGACCTGCTCGCCGAGCCCGTGGCCAAAGCGCTGGCCGCGCTGGCCGACCCGGACGCCGTCGGCGTCGCGGAGATCGACCCGTCGCTGGCCGACACCGCCGCGTTCTGCGAGGCCTACGGCTCGCCGCTCGAGGCGTCCGCGAACTGCGTCGTCGTCGCCGGCAAGCGGGCGGGCGAAGTCCGCTTCGCGGCCGCGCTCGTGCTCGCGACGACCCGCGCCGACGTCAACGGCGTGATCAAGCGCCGCCTCGACGTCCGCAAGGCGTCGTTCGCGCCGATGGACGAAGCCGTCGACCTGACCGGGATGGAGTACGGCGGCATCACGCCCGTCGGCCTGCCCGCCGAGTGGCCCGTCCTGCTCGACAAGCGCGTCGCGGACGCGCCCGAGCTGGTCATCGGCAGCGGGATCCGCGGCAGCAAGCTGCTGATCTCCGGCGCCGCGCTGGCCGCGCTGCCCGGGGCCGAGGTCATCGAGGACCTCGCCCGGTGACGTCCGTCTGGCTCCGGTACCTGACCGGTGCCGACATCGACTCGCTCGGCATCACCGACGCGGACATCGTCGGCGCGGTCGAGGCCGTGCTCGCCGACCACGGCCGCGGCCAGGTCGTCTTCGAGCCGCGCACGCACCTCGTGCCGGACAACGGCGGCAAGGGCCACTTCAACATCCTCCGCGGCCACCTGTCGTCGAAGCAGGTCAGCGGCGTGAAGGTCGTCGGTGACTTCGTGGGGAACTTCGAACGGGGCCTCCCTTCCGAAATGGCGTTGATCCTGCTGCTGGACCCGGACACGGGCATGCCGCGGGCCATCGTCGACGGCACGATGATCACCGAAGCCCGCACCGGCGCGATGACCGCCGTCGGTGCGAAGTACCTGGCGCGCCCGGGTTCCCGGGTGCTCGGGCACATCGGCGCCCGCGGTACCGCCTGGTGGAACGTCGTGCTCCTCGACTCGCTGTTCGACTTCGCCGAGATCCGCGTGACCAGCAAGCGCCCGGAGTCCCGTGAGGACTTCGGCCGCCGGCTGTCCGAACGGCTCGGCAAGGACGTCCGCGTCTGCGCCACGGCCGAGGAGACCCTGGACGGCGCGGACATCCAGGTCGAGGCCTCCCGGCTGGTCGAACCCGAAGCGCTGGTGCGCCGCGAGTTCCTCCGGCCGGGCACCTTCCTGGTGCCCTACGGCACGATCAGCGCGCTGGAGCTCACGCTGCTCGACGACATCGACAAGGTCGTGGTCGACGACTGGCGCGAATCGCGGTCCGGCAACCCGCGGTTCGGCGCCCTGCGCCCGCAGCTCAACGCCGGCCTGCTCACCGCGGACGGGGTCCACGCCGAGATCGGCGACGTCGTGGCCGGGAAGAAGCCGGGCCGCGAGCACGACGCCGAACGGATCCTGTTCTGGCACCGCGGACTGTCCACAACGGACGTCGCGGTGGCGGACATGATCCTCACCCGTGCCGAGGCTTCCGGCGTCGGCACCATGCTGCCGTACCGATGATCGTCACCGACAGCGGTTTCGCCGACGGTGAACGGTTGGTTCTGGACAAACCGCTGGTGGAAGAGCTGCGACGGCGCCGGGACGAGGTCTTGACGGCGCTCGACGGCGACGTCCCGGTCTACGGCGTCAACACCGGGATGGGCCGCTTGGCGGGGGTCGCGCTCGACGCGCGGCAGCAGGCCGAGCACCAGCGGAACCTGCTGATCGGCCGGGCGGTCGGCGGGCCGCCGTGGCTGCCGCCCGCGGACGTGCGCGCGCTGCTCGTGGTGCGGCTGCGGGACTTCCTGCAGCCGTGGTCGGGGGTGAGCGCGGAGCTGGTGCAGTTCCTCGTGGACCGGCTCAACGACGGGTTCACGCCCGCCGTCCCGCGGTCCGGGCTCGGCAGTTCGGGCGAGATCATCCCGCTGGCGCACGCCTTCCAGACGTTCCTCGGCATCGGCACGGTCCTGGAGGACGGCGCCGAGGTCCCGGCCGCGGCCGCGCTCGCTTCGCGGGGCGCGGCGCCGTACGTGCTCGGGCCGAAGGAAGGTGCTTCGCTGCTTCAGGGTTCTCCGCTGGCGGTGGTGCACGCGCAGCGCGGCTGGACCGACGCGCGGCAGCTCATCCGCCTGCAGACGCTCACCGAAGCGATGGCGATCGACGTCCTCGGCGCCCCGCGCGAGGTGTTCTCCCCGGTCATGGCGGGCGGCGACGACCACCTGCGGTCCGTGCTGGTTTCCCTGGGCGGCCTGGCCGGCCCGGGCCCGGTGCGGGCGGGGGTGGTGCAGGCGCCGCTGTCGGTGCGGGTCGCGCCGCGGGCGCTGGCCCACGCTTCGCGCGTCAACGCGGACCTGGAGTCGGCTTTGCTGCGCTGGCGGACGATGCCCGGCGATTCCCCGTCGTTCGTCGACGGCGCGTTCCTCCCCGGCACCGGCTACCACGCGGTGGACCTGGGCCTCCGCATGGACGCGGTGACGGCGGCACTCGTTCACCTCGGCGAGGTTTCGGTGCAGCGCCAGCACCGGTTGCTGGACGAGCGGTTCAGCGGGTTGCCGGCGCAGCTGACCCGGGACCCGGGACCGCAGGCGGGGTTGGTGCCGCTGCACAAGCGAGCGGCCGGCGAGCTGCACGGCCTGAGGCGGCTGGCTTCGCCGGCGACGCTCGGTTCTGTGGACACGTCGGCCGGGCAGGAGGACGTCCAGGCGTTCGCGTGGGCGGCGGGCGAGCAACTGCGGTCGGCGGCCGCGCACCTCTACGCGATCACGGCTTGTGAGCTGGTCACGGCGTCTCAGGCGCGGTGGCTGGCGACCGACGGGGTGCCGGGGCTCGCCGAGGCCTACGAGTGGGTGCGGTCGGTGGTGCCGGTGGTCGAGGAGGATCGGGCGCTGGGCCCGGAAGTGCGGCGGTTGATCGAGGAACTGCCGGACGCGCTGGGGTGACCCTCGGGCCCGGCCGGGTTCACGCCTCGGGGAGAGCCGCGACGTAGGCGGTGGCGAAGCCGCGGACCGTGCTTTCCGGCACGGCGCCCGCGAGCGCCGCGACGGCCAGCCTGACGCCGGGCGCGTCCCGGCCGCCGAACTGTTCGCGCAGGTAAGCCAATCCGGCAGCCGTGACCGCGCCGACCCGGTCGTCGGCCAGCAGTTGTTCGAAGCGGAGTGCCACATCGGACGGGCGGGTGCCTGCCATGAGCCGGTAGACGTCGCCCGCGTCCTTGGCGTGCAGGCGACCGGGGTTCGTCGCGCTGTCGGCGAGCCGGTCGTGGAGCTTGTGGCTCTTCGCCACGAACAGCGCCGCGGGTCCCGCGACGTGCACGGCGACTTCGCGGTCGTCCGTCTCCTCCAGCGCGGTGATGACCATGAGCCGCCGATCGACGACGGCGGTTTCCAGCCCGGGTACCGCCCGGGCGGCCATCTTGTCGTGCGGATCGATGTGGACACTGCGCCGACCGGTCTCGGCGAGCGTCGTACCGATGAGCAGGTCCAGCTCCACCGGCACGCTCTTCCCGGCTATCTCCCGGTAGGTGGACCAAAGACCGGCGTGGTGGCAGTTCAGCCGTTCGAAACCGGCTTCGAGCAGCGCTTTTTGGCTCAGTGGCTCGTCGGCGAGCAGCGCCGGGTCCAACCCGAGGTCGCCGTCGGAGGTGTAGGCGCCCACGCTGATCGGCACGTCCGCGGTGAGGAGGTGAACAGCCTGCGCCCCGACCACCGTGACGGCGTCGCGGTGTGCCTCGAGGGCGATCAGCCCGTCGAGCAGTACCCGCCGGGCGACGGGCGCCACCTCGTCGATGCTGACGCCGTCGGGAACCTCCGACAACTGAAGTCTCACATTCGTTTCGGAGTGGGGAGATCCGCGTGGCTACGCGAGAGAACCCTTGTGCCACGGCAGCCGCCAGGAGCCGGTGTCGGCGGCCAGGGACTTCAGGACGGCTTCGGCCTCGGCGGGCATCCGCCCGGGGCCTCCCAACCCGTCGATCACCAGCTGGGTCGGGGCGACGTGGGGAACGCCGTCGACCAGCCGGGCCCGGCTGAACACGATGTCGTCGTGAGCGCGCAGGAACAGCACGTCCGCGTCGCCTTCCGCCCGCAGCAGCCCGAGCTTCCCGGCCCAGGCGTCCGGCGCGTGCGGTCCGGCGTCGACGTAGAACATCAGTTGCCCGCCGGTGGTCGAGGGGGCGATCGCACGGGCGGCGAACGGACCGGTGACGGCGATGCCGGAAGTCCGGGGTCCCAGCTCGCGCAGGGCTCGCAGCACGGCCTCCGGCCCGGTGGGGGAAACCATGCCGACGAACGGGTTGTGCCGGAGCAGGCTGTACGTTTCGGCGCGAGCGCGGAGGAGTCCTTCCCAATCGGTCCGCACGATCGTGCGCCCGTCGCGGCCGATCAGCAGCTGATCCTCCAGCTGTCCCAGCAGCCGCGACACCCAAGGCAGGCTGGCTCCGGTCTCCTCCGCGATTTCCGTTGCCCGGTAGGGCGGCTCGAAATCGGTGAGGAACCGGACGATCCGGCCGGCGCGAGGCCCAGCGAGGGTCACAGTCTTCACACCCGCGGCGCTCTGCCGGGGCGCCTTGGCCGCGCCTCGGGTGAAGATCCTGATGGACGGCACGCTCACCGACCAGTCGACGTTGCCGGTCAGATCGAGGTAGCCGGCTCCTCGCGCGCGCAGCTCGTCCTGCGTGCGCGGGGAAAGCCAAGGCGCCACGACGAGAAGGTTGGGCGGGCTGCTCGTCTGGCCGAGGATCTCCTGGATGAGGCCGACATCCCGCTGCGCCGATCTCGGTGTCATGCTTCGGTGCGCGGACACCAGGACCTCGGTGAGGCGGTCGCGGTCGGGTGGGGTGATCGTCAGGCGGGCGTCGAAGAAGGAGCGTTGTGACCCGGCCCCGGGCGCTGTGGTTTCGGCGACCTGCCAGTCGTCGCCCAAGAGCGATCGCAGAGCCCGCACGGCCTGTTCGACCAGGTCGTTCTCGCTGCCGTCCCACTCGTTCACCAGGTGAGTGTGGCACGCGGGCGAGTGGGTGACCAATAAAACTTGCCCGATATGGAAAACTTTACCCGTTCGGTAAAGTGGACACCACGGGTAAAGTTGCTCGAAAGAGTTACTTGCCTGGTTCGGGCAAGTAGCTGCTTCGCGCAACTTCGTGGGCGGAATCCGCCTTCTGTTCGCTGGGAGGGCGAGGGTGGACGTCGGGCTGATCGGGCGTGCGGCCGGGATGTTCGCCGTCACCAACCTCGACGACCTCGTGCTCCTCGCCGTCTTCTTCGGGCAAGCTGCCGGGCGCCGGGGCCAGGTGAAGGTCGTCGCCGGGCAGTTCCTCGGCTTCGCCGCGATCCTCGCCGTCTCCGTCGCCGGGGCGCTCGGGGCCGGGCTGCTGCCCGATGGTGCCGTCCGGTGGCTCGGCGTGCTCCCGATCCTGCTCGGCCTTCGCGCCGCTTGGCAGGCGTTCCACACCGGCGACGACGAACCCGTGCCGGCCGCCGGGGTGCTCGGGATCGCTCTCGTCTGCTTCGCCAACGGCGGTGACAACGTCGGGGTCTACGTTCCCGCCTTCGCCGCGAGCGGGAGCCTGGCCTCCTACGTCGTCGTCTTCCTCGTGGGGGTCGCCGTCTGGTGTGTGGCCGGGCGGTTCCTCGCGACCCGGCCCGCCGTCGCGCGGGTTCTCGCCCGCCGGGGGCACCTCGTGCTGCCCGTGGTGCTGGTCGGGCTCGGGGTGCTGATCCTCGCCGGGGCGTTCTAGCGGCGGGCGTTCTGCAGGGCCAGGCCGCGCGGGGTCGCCAGGCGCGTGATCAGCGCGAACGCGCCGTCGCACAGCAGGGCCAGCAGCACCGCCGCCAGGCCGCCCGCGAAGATCTGGCCGTAGCCCTGGGCGCCCAGTGCGAAGCCGTCCACGATGTAGCGGCCCAGGCCGCCGCCGTCGTTGACGATCGCGCCGATCGCCACCGTCGCGATCAGCTGGAGGAACGACACCCGTGCGCCCGCCAGGATCACCGGGGAGGCCAGGGGGAGCTCCAGCTTGAGCATGATCTGCCACTCGCGGTGGCCCGTGCCGCGGGCGGCGTCGACCGTCTCCTGCTCCAGGGACACCACGCCCGCGTACGTGTTGGTGAACAGCGGCGGCATCGCCAGCGCCACCAGCGCCAGCAGGAGCGGCCAGAACGTCGTGTCCAGCTCCCAGCGGCTCGCCAGGAACCAGAACAGGATGATCAGCCCGAAGCTCGGGATCGCGCGGCCGATGTTGACCGCGCTGCTCGCCAGGAACGCGCCGCGGCGGTAGTGGGCCAGCCACAGCGCCAGCGGGATCGTCAGCAGCGCCGCGATCGCCAGTGCCAGCAGGGAAAACCTGAGGTGCTCCAGGGTCCGGTACGGGACGCCGGCCTTGTCCGTCCAGCTCCAGCGGTTCGGGTCCGCGAGCCACGCGTTCAGCTGGTCGAAGAAGCTCATCGCGCCTTCCGGGTCCAGGGCGCCAGCACCCGCTCGCTAAGCCACAGCAGGAGGTCCACGACCACCGCCAGCACCACCGACAGCCCCACGCCGACGATGATCTCCGTCGGGTTCGGCGTCGCCGTCTGGATGCCGTGGCGGATGAAGTAGCCCAGGCCGCCGAGGCCCAGCATCGACGTCACCGTGACCAGGCCGATGGTCGTCACGGCCGCGACCCGCAGTCCGGCGATCACCACCGGCAGCGCGAGCGGCAGCTCGATCTGCCACAGCAGCCTGCCGCGCGTGTAGCCCATGCCGATCGCGGCTTCGCGGACTTCGTTCGGCACCTGGTCGACGCCGGTGACGATGTTGCGGACGAGGATCAGCAGCGTGTACGTCGCGAGCGGGATCACCGCCGACACGAACGACAGCCCGAAGAACGGCACCAGCACGGCGAACGCGCCCAGGCTCGGGATGACGTACAACGCGCCCGCCGCGCTCAGGATGAACCCGTACGACCAGCGGAAGCGCAGGGACAGCAGTGCCAGCCCGATCGAGACGACCAGTCCGGCGCCGAGCGCGACACCGGTCAGCGAGATGTGTTCGACCAGGCGCTGGACGATGTCGTCGGCGTTGCGGTCCACCCACTTCCACTGGAAGATCGGCGGTCCGCTGTCGGCGGCCAGCGGCGTCACCGCGCTCACGTGCACCCGGCGACCTTACCCCGATCGGGCCGCTCGAATTCCGAACGCTGGGAATTCGGGCGGTTTTCTCCCAACATGTGGATAGTTGTCGGTGGGCGAGGCTAGGGTCCTTTCGTCTGTTCGAGTGACGAGGGAGTGGGATTCGTGCGCTGGTTCCGGAACGCGTCCGTGGTGGCGGTGGCCGTCGCGGCGACGCTCGGTTTGGCCGCCTGTGGTGGTGGCAGCGACAGCGGTGACAAGCCCGCCGCGCAGAGCAAGGGCGGGGCGCCGATCGTCGTCGCGTCGTTCAACTTCACCGACAGCCAGATCCTCGCCGAGATCTACGCGCAGGCGCTGGAGGCCAAGGGCTACCCGGTGACGAAGAAGCTGAACCTGGGCTCGCGGGAGCTGATCTACCCGTCCCTGAAGTCCGGCGAACTCCAGTTCATCCCCGAGTACCAGGGTGCGGCGATCACCACCGGCTTCGGCAAGGAGGCGGGCAAGACCGCGCAGGAGGAGCACGACCAGCTGGCCAAGCTGTTTGAGCCCAGCGGCGTCGGGCTGCTGAACTTCGCCGCCGCCGAGGACAAGAACACCTACATCGTCAAGTCGGACCTGGCCAAGGACAAGGGCATCGCGTCCATCAGCGACCTGAAGAAGCTCGACAAGGTCGTCATGGCGGGCCCGCCGGAGTGCGAGAAGCGCCTCCCGTGCTTCCTCGGCTTCAAGGAGACCTACCAGCTGGCGAACGCGACCTTCCAGACCATCCAGGAAGCCGGGCCGCGGGTCGAGCAGCTCAAGTCCGGCGCGGTGACGGTCATCCCGGTCGACTCGGTCAGCCCGCTGACCGGCGACCCGAACTACACGGTGCTCAAGGACGACCTGAACATCGTCCCGACCGAGAACGTCGTGCCGGCGGTGAACAAGAAGGTGCTCGACGAGCGCGGCGCCGACTTCGCGACCGCCGTCAACGCGGTGAGCGCGAAGCTGACCACCGACGTCATGCGTGACCTGAACAAGCGCGTCGACTCCGACGGCGAGAAGGCCGAGGACGTCGCGAAGGACTGGCTGGCGCAGGCCGGTCTCTAAGCGGTCCCGCGCACGACCCAGGCGCTCGCCCAGAGGGGGAGCGAGCCGTCCGGGTTCGTGGGCAGGCGGCTGCGCAGGAGTTCGCGGATCTGGTCCCGGCGGGCCTCGGGGAGCGTCGCGAGGTACGCCGGGGCCGGGCCCTGTGCGCCGAGGAACGGCTGCCAGTAGTCGTCGAAGTCGCGGAACACCGTCGGGATCTTGATCTCGCCGACGGACACCCCGGTGAAGCCCGCTTCGAGCCACAGCCTGCCGAGGGGTTCCGGGCGGCACAGCGGGAAGCGGCGACCTTCGTCCAGGTCGGCGACCGGGTCGAGCTCGGCGGCCGCCTCCCAGAAGCGGCGGATCAGCTCCATGCCCTCCGCGAGGTCCCACAGGTACGCCGCGGCCAGCCCGCCCGGCGCGGTCACCCGGGCGATCTCGGCCGCCGCGCGGGCCGGGTCCGGGACGAAGTTCAGGACCAGCCCCGAAACCACCACGTCGAAGCGGGCGTCCGGGAACGGGAGCGACTGCGCGTCGGCGACCGAGAACGACGCCCGCGGGTCGGTCACGCTCGCGCGGGCCGTCTTCAAGAAGCCTTCGGACGGGTCGGCCCCGACGACCTCCGCCGGATCGGCCGCCGTCAGCACCGCCGACGTCAGCGCGCCGGTGCCGCAGCCGACGTCGAGCCAGCGGCGGCTCGCCGGGACGTCGAGCTGCCGGACGAACGTCTCCGCGATCCGGCGGCTCCAGCGTCCGATGTAGGCCTCGTAAGCGTCGCCTGACTGCCACATGCCCCGAGTACAGCACAAAAGGTGCTGGTCAGCCCTTCGCGAGGTCGCCCGTCGCGGCGTGGCCCGCCGACGTCGCGCGCTGCAGGAAGCCGGCGATCAGCGCCAGTTCCGCTTCGCTGTAGCCGGCGCAGAGCTCGTCCATCGCCGTGTTCATCCCCGCGTACAGCCGGAACAGCTCCGCGTTGCGGCCGCGCACCGCGCGCACCGCCACCGAGCGGCGGTCGGCCGCCTCCGGGTCGCGTTCGCGGACGATCCAGCCGCCCTTCTGCAGCCGGTCGAGGATGCCGGTCACGGTCGCCGGGTGCAGGCCGGCCCGCCGGGCCACGGCACTCGGGCTCAGCGGACCGTGCCGGGCGATCAGCTCCAGGCAGTCCAGGTCGACGTCCTTGAGCGCGAGGTGGGCGCTGACCTGGTGGTTCAGCAGCGAAAGCTGGTTGCGCAGCTCCCGCAGCGACTCCTTCACCGCCACGGTCGACCGGCGGTGCGCTCCCGAACTCATATGATCCTCGTATCAGTTGGCTCACCGCAGCCTAACCGGAGCGCGGACTTCGCCGCTCACTCCCTGAGACGTCCCGGGCCGCGCGCAGGAGGTGCGCGTCACGGTGGAATCGTGGAGCCTGTTCGCGAAGCTCGCCAGAAGGAGTGAGATGGGAAAGGTCACGGCCACCGCGGAGCGCACGATCGACGCTCCGGCCGACAAGGTGCGCGCCCTCGTCGCCGACTACGCCGAAACGCGCCCGAAGCTGCTCACCGAGCACTACCGCGACTACGAGGTCACCGAAGGCGGTGTCGGCGCCGGGACCAAGGCGGGCTGGAAGCTGCAGGCGACGTCCAAGCGCGTGCGCGACGTCGAGGCCACGGTCAGCGAGCCGAAGCCCGGCACCCTGGTCGAGACCGACGCGAACTCCAGCATGGTCACCACCTGGACGGTTTCCGAGGCCGGGGAAAAGAGCCTGGTTCGGATCGAGACCTCCTGGGACGGCGCCGGCGGCATCGGCGGCTTCTTCGAGAAGACCTTCGCGCCCGGTGGGCTCAAGAAGATCTACGACGGCGTGCTGGGCAAGCTCGCCGAGATCGTGTAGCGCGTCACAATCGGAATGTGCGCCCCGGTTAGCTCGTTGACCCGGGTGGAATGCGGGGCGTCGGCCCCGTTTCAACGACTTCGAGGAGTTCGACGGTGAACGCACCCACCCAGGCGACCGAGATCCGGCTCGCTTCCCGCCCGCACGGCGTCCCCACGCACGACAACTTCGACATCGTGGACACCGGGATCCCCGCCGCGGGCGAGGGCCAGATCCTGGTGCGCAACCTGATCATGAGCGTCGACCCGGCCATGCGCGGCCGCATGCGGGACGTGAAGTCCTACGCGCCGCCGTTCGAGGTCGGCGAGGTCATGTACGGCGGGGCGGTCGGCGAGGTCGTCGAGTCGAACGTCGACGACGTGAAGCCGGGTGACCACGTGCTCCACCAGTCCGGCTGGCGCACGCACGCCGTGCTCGACGCCAAGCGCTTCGTCAAGGTGGACGGCGACGCCGCGCCGCTGTCGACCTACCTCGGCGTGCTCGGCATGCCGGGTCTCACCGCGTACGCGGGCCTGCTGGAGTCGGCCGAGTTCAAGCCGGGCGACACGGTGTTCGTCTCCGGCGCGGCCGGCGCGGTCGGCTCGCTCGTCGGGCAGCTCGCGAAGCTCAAGGGCGCCAAGCGTGTCATCGGCTCGGCGGGTTCGGCCGAGAAGGTCCGCCACCTGATCGACGACCTCGGCTTCGACGCGGCCTTCAACTACAAGGACGGCCCGGTCGCCGAGCAGCTGCACGCCGCCGCGCCCGAGGGCATCGACGTCTACTTCGACAACGTCGGCGGCGAGCACCTCGAAGCCGCGATCGACGCGATCACCCTGCACGGCCGGATCGCCGTCTGCGGGATGATCTCCCAGTACAACGCCACCGAGGCGACCCCCGCGCCGCGCAACCTCGCGCAGATCATCGCCAAGCGGATCACCATCCGCGGCCTGCTGGTGCTGGACCACTGGGGCCTGCAGCAGCAGTTCGTCTCCGAGATCGCGCCGCTGGTCCAGTCCGGCCAGATCAAGTACTCCGAGACCTTCGTGGACGGCATCCGCAACGCGCCGGACGCGTTCCTCGGCCTGCTGTCCGGGGCCAACACCGGCAAGATGCTGGTCCGCATCGCCGACTAGAGCAGTTCGGCCAGCTCCGGGAGGGTCGGCGCGGTGTAGGTGGGCGCGGGCGAGCCGGGCAGCGGGTGGACGCCGGGACGGGTGAGCAACGCCGTCTCGAGACCCGCCGCCTGGGCGCCCGCGATGTCCCAGTCGTGCGCCGCGATCAGCACCGCCCGTTCCCCGGGGTAGGCGGCCACGACCTGGCGGTACGGCTCGGGCGCGGGCTTGAGCCTGCCGACCTGCTCGGCCGAGAAGATCCGGTCGAGCAGCGGGGCCAGCCCGGCGTTCTGCAGCTGCGCCTCGGCCGTCGCGAGCGGTGAGTTCGTCAGCGCGACGACGGTGTGGCCCTTTTCCCGCAGCTTCGCCAGGCCCGGTTCGACGTCCGGGTGGGCGGGCAGCGCGCGGATGCCCGCGGCGACCTCGGCGAGGTCCACCTCCCGCCCGTGCCGGGCGGCGACCTCGATCGCGGCGTCGCCGGCGATGCCCGCGAAGTCGCGGTAGCCGCCGGTCGCCGTCACGGTCAGGACGGTGTGGATGGCCAGCCCGAACCACTCGCGCCGCAGCTCGGGGCCGCCGATGGTGGCGTCCATCGCCGCCAGGTCGAGCAGGGTCTCGTTGACGTCGAAGACGCACAGCATGGGTTCAGTATTGCTGGTTGAGCGCCCGTTCGTTGAGGTCCGCGTCCAGCTCTTCCGCCGAGATCGGGAGCGCCATCTGGTCGCGCAGGATCGTGCCGAGCGAAGGCAGCGCCGAACGGTCCGGCCAGGTCGCCGGATCCCACAGCGACGACCGCAGGAACGCCTTCGCGCAGTGCATGTACAGCTGCTCGACCTCGACGACCACCGCGAGCTTCGGCCGCTTGCCCTGCACCACCAGGTCGTCGAAGAACGGCGCGTCCGACACCAGCTTCGCGCGGCCGTTGACCCGGAGCGTCTCGTTCATCCCCGGCACCAGGAACAGCAGGCCGGCGTGCGGGTTGTCGACGATGTTCCGGAAGCTGTCGATCAGCTTGTTGCCCGGGCGGTCGGCGAGCACGAGCGTCCGCTCGTCGAGCACCAGGACCGAGCCCGCCGGGTCACCTCGCGGCGAGACGTCGCAGCTGCCGTCCGGCGCCGACGTCGCCAGCAGCACGAACGGCGAGTGCTCGATCAGCGTGCGCGCGTGCTCGTCGATCCGGTCGATGATCTTCTTCTGCGTCCGCTCGGCGACCTCGCCGACGACTTCCCGCAAGGCCTCGTGTGAGTCGATGATCCCCATGCGCCCAAGCTAGCGCCTACCACCGACAGTCCGGCCCGCGATCGCGATCCGTGCGGCCTCCGTGGACTTCTTCACGACCAGGTCCACCGAATACCCGTGCTTCACGAAGACGCCGTCGAGCTGGAACGTGCCGTAGCCGTGTGCCTGGGTGAACAGCTGCTCCATCAGCTCGAGCGCCGTCGCCGGGTCCGGCGCGACGGTCAGGCAGCGCATCAGGAACTCGTCGGTCAGGCGCCGGGTCTGCTCGTGCAGCTCGAGGTGCTCCGGACCGTGCAGGCCGTCGGCGTAGATGACGTTCATGCCGGCCCGGCGCTCGATCAGGTAGCGCGTGTACGCGCCCGCCGCCGCGGCCAGGGCGTCGACCGGATCCGAGTGCTCCGCGGCCGCCGAAGCGACGCGTTCGGCGAGCTGGCACGCGATGTTCGCCGCGACCTCGGCGAGCAGGCTCTCCCGGGTGGGGAAGTGGCGGTAGGGCGCGCCGGGGCTGACCTTCGCCCGCCGTGCGACCTCCGCGACGGAGAAGCCGGCGAGGCCCTGCTCCGCGATGAGGTCCAGTGACACGCGCACGAGCTCGCCGCGGAGGTCGCCGTGGTGGTACTTGCCGCCCATGACCTGGATCACATCTCTCGTCCGAAATATGTAAGACCCCTCTTACGTAGAACATGTAAGAGACCTCTTACAGGGTCCAACGGTACTTGAACACGGAGGGTTCCATGAGCACGACCACGAACGCCATCGCCGCTCCGGCGCCCGGCGCGCCGCTGGCGCCGACCACGATCGAGCGCCGTGACCTGCGTCCCGACGACGTCCTGATCGACATCGCCTACGCCGGTATCTGCCACAGCGACATCCACCAGGCCAAGGAGGACTGGGGCCAGGCGATCTTCCCGATGGTCCCGGGCCACGAGATCGCCGGCGTGGTCGCCGCGGTCGGCTCGGCCGTCACGAAGTACCAGGTCGGCGACCGGGTGGGCGTCGGCTGCATGGTCGACTCCTGCGGTGAGTGCGAATACTGCCGGGCCGGCACCGAGCAGTTCTGCGTCAAGGGCAACGTCCAGACCTACAACGGCGTCGGCTTCGACGGCGAGAACACCTACGGCGGCTACAGCAACCAGATCGTCGTGAAGGACGCCTTCGTCTGCCGCATCCCGGAGGGCATCGACCTCGACGTCGCCGCGCCGCTGCTGTGCGCGGGCATCACCACCTACTCGCCGCTGCACCACTGGGGCGCCGGCCCCGGCAAGAAGGTCGCCGTGATCGGCCTCGGCGGGCTCGGCCACATGGCCGTCAAGATCGCCGCCGCCATGGGCGCCGAGGTGACCGTGCTGAGCCAGAGCCTGAAGAAGCAGGAAGACGGCCTGAAGCTCGGTGCGACCGACTACTACGCGACCAGCGACGAAGCGACGTTCGACGTCCTCAGGGGCAAGTTCGACGTCATCCTCAACACCGTGTCGGCCAAGCTGCCGGTCGACGCCTACCTCGGCCTGCTGCGGGTCGGCGGGGCGATGGTGAACGTCGGCGCGCCCGGCGAGCCGCTGAACTACAACGCGTTCTCGCTGCTGGGCGGCAACAAGGTGCTGGCCGGCTCGATGATCGGCGGCATCGCCGAGACCCAGGAGATGCTGGACTTCTGCGCGAAGCACGGCATCGGCGCGGAGATCGAGACGATCTCGGCCGACCGGGTCAACGAGGCCTACGAGCGCGTCGAGAACTCCGACGTGCGCTACCGGTTCGTCATCGACGCCAAGACGATCGGCGCCTGACGCGTCGCACGGCAACCGCGTCAGAACACCACGGTGCGGTTGCCGTGCACCAGCACCCGGTTCTCCAGGTGCCAGCGCAGACCACGGGCCAGCGTCACCTTCTCGATGTCCCGGCCCTTGCGGACCATGTCCTCGACCGAGTCGCCGTGGTCGACCCGGATGACGTCCTGGTCGATGATCGGGCCCGCGTCGAGGTCCGCCGTCACGTAGTGGCAGGTCGCGCCGACCAGCTTCACCCCGCGGGTGTGGGCCTGGTGGTACGGCTTCGCGCCGATGAACGACGGCAGGAAGCTGTGGTGGATGTTGATCGCGCGGCCGGCCCAGTCGCGGCAGAGGTCCGCGGGCAGGATCTGCATGAACCGGGCGAGCACCACCGCGTGCGGGTTGTGCTCGTCGACCAGCTTCCGCACCTGCTCGAACGCGGCTTCCTTGCCACCGGCCGGGAACGGCACGTGGTGGAACGGGATGCCGTGCGCGCGGGTGATGTCCGCGAGCGACTCGTGGTTGCCGATCACCGCGGCGATGTCGACGTCCAGCTCGCCGGACGCGACCCGGCCGAGCAGGTCGTAGAGGCAGTGCCCGGCCTTCGAGACGAGCACCACCGCGCGGCGCCGCTCGCCGGTGTCGCTGACCTGCCAGCTCGACTCGGCGGACAGGTCCGCGGCCACCGCGCCGAAGCGGGTGCGCAGCTCGTCGGCGTCGAAGGGCAGCGAGTCGGCTCGGACGACCTGGCGGGTGAAGAACCAGCCGGTGTCCGGGTCGGTGTGGTAGGCCGCTTCGACGATCCAGCCGCCGTGTTCGGCGAGGAACCCGGAGATCCGGGCGATGATGCCGGTGCGGTCGGGGCAGCCGAAGGTGATGACGTAGCGGCGTTCGGGAGCGGTCACGACGGCATTCTCCCCCGCGCAGGTCAGGGCGCCGCGAGCGGTGCGAGGTCACCCGTGACGGCGGCCCGGTGCGGACGGCCCCACAGGGCGCGGTAGACGTCGTCGGCGGCGCCGTCGACCTCGGCGACCGGCTCGCCGAGGGTCCACGTGCGCTCCGGCGTCGTGACGCGGACATCGGCTTTCTTGCCGAGGCGCGGGGTCAGGTAGGTGAGGAACTCGTCGATGCCGTCGTTCGCGAACGCGGGGGAGAAGCGCGTCTCCGGGGCTTCGCCGAGGGCGGATTCGGCGTCGAGGCGGTGGATCGCCGTCTCGTGGGCCATCCGGCGCGTCCAGTCGCCGACTGTCACCTCGAAGCCCGGGTACGGCGAGAACGCCGGGGTTTCCGGGGCGCGGCCGAGCGCTTCGCGCAGGGCCAGGCGCTGGCCGTCCCACCAGCCGAGCACGTCCTCCCAGTCCGCCGGTGGCGCGGGTTTCCGCGGCTGGTTCACGGCCAGGCCGATGGCGAAGCAGTGCACGAACGCGACGTGCGTCACCAGGTCATGGACAGTCCACTTCGGACAGTTCGGCACCGGCGCCGCCGGACCGGCTTTCAGCGCCGCCCGCTTCAGCGCGTCGGCGTGGACGTCGATCGCTTCGAGCATGGGCCGACCGTAGCCGTCGCCCGGCCTCGATGGCGAAAACCAGGCCCAGGCCGAGGCTGAACGACAGCAGCAGGCCCTTGCCCGGCTCGTCGGCGAAGGCGGCGCCGCCGGCGAGGCCGATCAGCACGCTGTACACCGCCCAGATCGCGGCGCCGGCGAAGTCGAGCGCGACGAACCTCGGCAGCGGGTAGCCGAGGCTGCCGTTCGCGAGCGAGCTGGCCACGCGCCCGCCGGGCAGGTAGCGGGCGGCGATGATGAGCAACCCGCCGTGGCGCCGCACCTGGTCGCGCGCCCACGCGTAGCGGCGTTGCCCCTCGGGGCCGCGTTGCAGCCGCGCGATCGCCCGCGGCCCGGCGGACCGCCCGACGGCGTAGCCGAGGCAGTCACCCGCCCACGCCCCGCCGGCCGCGACGGCGGCGAGCAGGGTCAGCTGCGCGGGATCCGGCCCGAGCAGCACCGCGACCGTGACGACGGTCGTCTCGCTGGGCATGAACGGCAGCAGCGCGTCCAACCCGGACACGGCGAAGACGACCACCCACAGCCACGGCGAGCCGAGCGCGCCGCGCAGCAGCTCGGTGACCTGCCCCAGGAGTTCCACGGCTCAATGGTGATCACCGCAGGTCACTTCGGGGTGACGCAGCGGGGGTGCCCCGGTGAACAAGCGCCCCAATGTGGCGTTCGGTGCGTCCAGCGCACCGAACGCCACATTGGGTGCGTCTGACGCAACCAACGCCACATTGGGGCGCTTCAGGCGGGGGCGACCGAAGCCCAGGGGACCGTCAGTTCGCCGAGCCGGACTCGGGACGGTGGGCCCAGCACCGGCCAGCCGCGGGCGGTCAGCAGCCGGACCGTCTCCAGCCAGCGCGAGCGGGCGCCGAACGCCTGGTGCGGCGCCGCCGTGGCCCAGCAGGTGTCCAGCGCCGACAGCAGCGCGTGGACCCGCTCGCCCGGCACGTTCCGGTGGATCAGCGCCTTCGGCAGCCGCTCGGCCACCGTCGACGGGCGGTCCAGCCCCGCCAGCCGCATCGAGAGCGTCAGGGACACCGGGCCGGCCGCCGCCACCAGCACCCACGTCGACAGCCGCCCGATCTCGTCGCACGTGCCTTCGACCAGCAGGCCGCCCGGCGCCATCGAGTCCAGCACCAGGCCCCACGCGCCCGCGACCTCGTCCTCCGCGTACTGCCGCAGCACGTTGAACGCCCGGACCAGCACCGGCCGCGTCCCGGCCAGCTCGAACCCGCCGCGGCGGAAGTCCAGCAGGGGCGGTGCGGCGGCGGGCAACGCCGCGGCGACCCGCACCGGATCCAGTTCCAGGCCCAGCACCCGGACGTCCGGCCGGACCCGGCGCAGCCAGCGGGCCAGCTCGACCGTCGTCACCGGGGAAGCGCCGTAGCCGAGGTCGACGACCAGCGGCGACCCGGCCGCGCGCAGCAACCGGGTCGTGGCCGGCGCCGACGCGATCCACCGGTCGACCCGGCGCAGGCGGTTCGGGTTGGTCGTGCCGCGGGTCGGCGCGCCGACCGGGCTCAGGCGGCCCCGGCCAGCCACTTCGCGGTGAATTCGGCCTCGCGCTCCAGCAGTTTCGTGACCTGCTCGGCGATCACGCTCTCCAGCTTCCCGCCGAACAGCGGGATCCGGACCGTCACCTCGCCGCTGGTCCGCAGCACCGTCTTGCCGTCGCCGGCCAGCACCGCCGTCCGCGCGACGATCTCGCCCGGGACCCCGCCGACCTCGACCGAGGCCTGGCCCTGGTGGCCGGTGCCGTCGTTGCTGACGCGCCAGGTCTGCGTGCGGGTCACCAGCAGGTCGCCCTTGTGCAGCGTCCGCACCGCCTGCGGGAGCTTGTCCGCGCTGATCCCCTGCCGCAGTTCGTACCGCAGGTTCGTGCCGGAAACCTCGTACGCCAGCAGTGCCGCGTCGTGCCCGCCGAGCTCCGCCAGCCGGGCCCGCAGCGCGTCCTCGCCGGCCACCGCGGCGTAGACGGCGGCGACGTCGGCGGCGAACTCAGCGCGGTGCTCGATCCGGGAACCCATGAGCCGGACAGTACCGTCAGGCGGGTGAACACCGCCCCGACTCCCGCGCTCCCGCAGCTCTCGGCGTACACCACCCTGCGCCTCGGCGGCCCCGCCCGCCGGTTCGTCAGCGCCGTGACCAGCGAAGACCTCGTCGAGGCCGTCCGCGAAGCCGACGCGGCGGGCGAGCCGGTGCTGCTGCTCGGCGGCGGCTCCAACCTCGTCGTCGCCGACGCGGGGTTCGACGGCACGCTGGTGGCGGTGGCGAACACGGGCTGGCGGCCGGACGGCGACGTCGTCGAGGTCCAGGCCGGCCAGAACTGGGACGCCTTCGTCGCCGCGCTGGTCGAGGCCGGGCTGGGCGGGCTCGAGTGCCTCTCGGGCATCCCGGGCAGCGTCGGCGCGACACCGATCCAGAACGTCGGCGCGTACGGCTGCGAGGTCGCGGAGTCCCTGGTCAGCCTCGACCTCTACGACCGCGTGACGCGCGAAGTGCGCACGCTCAAGGCCGACGAACTCGGCTTCGCCTACCGCACCAGCGTCCTCAAGGGCACCGACACCGGCGTCGTCCTCTCGGTCCGCTTCGAGGTCCGCGAAGACGGCCTCTCCGCGCCCATCCGCTACGCCGAGCTGGCGCGCACCCTCGGCGTCGGGATCGGCGCCCGCGTCCCGGCCGCCGAAGCGCGTGAAGCCGTGCTCGGCCTGCGTCGCGGCAAGGGCATGGTGCTCGACCCGGCCGACCACGACACGTGGAGCGCGGGCTCGTTCTTCACCAACCCGATCGTCCCGTCCGCCGAAGCGACGGCGGTCCTCGAGCGGATCACGGCGGTCGTCGGCTCGGAAGTGCCGCAGTACCCGGCCGACGGCGGCACCAAGCTGTCGGCGGCCTGGCTGATCGAGCGCGCCGGCTTCGCCAAGGGGTACCCCGGACCGGGGAACCGCGTCTCGCTCTCGACGAAGCACACCCTCGCGTTGACCAACCGCGGCGGCGCGACGACCGAAGACCTGTTGGCGCTGGCCAGGGAGGTCCGCGACGGCGTGCACCGGCGGTTCGGCGTCACGCTGCACCCGGAACCGCTCTTGATCAACTGCGGCATTTGAGCCGAACCGGGCAACCTGTACGTGTGTAGGACGTCTTTGTCGACAAGGCGGTAGCCACCTGATCGGATGGTCTTTACCTTTCGACAGGTAACGTCGGGCGGGTGACCAGCGCTAAGGGCTTGGACCCGCTGGTCGGCGGGGGAACTCGGGAGGTTTCGGTGATCGAACGGCGCACGGTCTTCAAGGCCGCACTCGCGGCTGGGGCCGCACTGGTCGCCGCGGCGTGTTCGAGCACGAACGACGGCACCGCGCTGCCCACGGGGGCGGCGGGCGCGGACGGGGAGAGCGCCCAGCCCGTGGCGAAGATCACGGCCGAGCCCGCGGCCGACGCGAAGGACGTCTCGGTCCTCAAGCCCGTCGTGATCAAGGTCGCCGACGGCAAGCTCACCGAGTGCAAGGTGACCGCGGACGGCGGCAAGGCCGTCAAGGGCGACACCGCACCCGACGGGCTCACCTGGACCAGCTCCGAGCCGCTCGGCTACGGCAAGACCTACACCTACGCGGCCAAGGCCACCGGCAACGACGGCAAGCCTGCCGAGTTCACCGGCACGTTCACCACGGTCAGCCCGGCCAAGCAGGTCCGCGCCACGCTCAACCCCTCGGACAACCAGACGGTCGGCGTGGCCATGCCGATCAGCGTCAAGTTCGCGTCGCCGGTCAAGGACCGCAAGGCCGTCGAGAAGGCCCTGTCCGTGAAGACGGACAAGGACGTCGAAGGCGCCTGGGGCTGGCTGTCCGACAGTCAGGTCGACTACCGGCCGAAGGAGTACTGGCCGCAGAACATCACCGTGAGCGTCGAGGCGAAGCTCTACGGCGTCGAGCTCGGTGGCGGCGCGTACGGCAAGGCCGACGTCACCACGAAGTTCAAGATCGGCCGCAACCAGGTCGTCAAGATCAACACCCCCGAGCACCAGATGCACGTCTACCGCGGCGGCTCGCAGGTCAAGAGCTACCCGTGCGCGAACGGCCTGGACGCCGAGGTCGACCGCAACACCCCGAACGGCACCTACATGGTGATGAGCAAGGAGCCGTCGGCGATCTTCGACAACGCGCGCTACGGCTACACGAACGTCAACAAGAAGTGGGCCTGCCGGTTCTCCAACCACGGCGAGTTCATCCACGAGAACCAGGACAACGCGGCCAACATCGGGAAGACCAACAACTCCCACGGCTGCGTCAACCTGCTGGAAGCCGACGCCAAGGACTACTTCGACTCGGCGCTGGTCGGCGACCCGGTCGAGATCACCGGTTCGAAGCTGGGCGCGCCGATGAACTCCGACGTCAAGGACTGGAACTACAGCTGGGCGGCCTGGCAAGGGCTGGGTGCGAAGTAACCCGTGCGCACCGAAGTCGTCGGGCACGGCGGGGTCCGGCTCGGCCTGCGGGTCGAGGGAGCCGAAAGCAGCAAGCCGATCGTGTTCGTGCACGGCTGGGCCCAGTCGGCGGGCTGCTGGGCGGCCCAGCTCGCCGATCCCGCGCTGACCGAGCGGTTCCGGCTGGTCGCGGTGGACCTGCGCGGCCACGGCGCCTCCGACGTCCCCGTGTCTGGGTACGACGACCCGCGCGTCTGGGCCGACGACCTCGCCGCGGTGCTCGACTTCGCCGGCCCGGACGCGATCGTCGTCGCCTGGTCCTACGGCGGCCTGGTGCTGGTGGACCACATCCGGGTGCACGGCACCGCACGACTGGGCGGCATCGTGCTCGTCGGGGCCATCACCGAGATCGGCCGCGACCGGCCGGGCGGGCGCGTCGGCCCGCTGATGCGCGACCACATGCGGGCGATGCTTTCGGACGATCCGGACACCGCGGTCCCGGCGCTCACGGAGTTCTGCCGCGGGATGGCCGCCGGGCCGGTGCCCGGCGCGCAGGCGCAGGCCATGCTCGGCGCGTCTCTGAGCGTGCCGCCCGCAATTCGTTCGGCGCTCTTCCGCCGGGACATCGGCAGCGAAGAAGTGCTGGTCACGGTGGACAAACCGGCTCTGGTCGCGCACGGAACGGCCGACCGCGTGATCGAACCCTCGGTAGCCGAGCACGCACTCGGGAAGATTCCGGGTGCCGTCGGGCGTTGGTTCGCTGACGGGGGGCATGCGCCCTTCGCCGAGTCCGCGGCCGAGTTCGACGCGGTGCTGCGGCAATTCGCCGAGGAATGCTGAAGTACGCAGGAGACGTGACCAGGTGACCAGCTCCATCCGGGGGTTCCGGGCTGCGCCGCGCCGGATCGCGGTGCTGTCCGTCCACACTTCGCCGCTCGAGCAGCCGGGTACCGGCGACGCCGGCGGGATGAACGTCTACGTCAGCCAGACCGCGATCGAGATGGCCCGCCGCGGCGTCGAGGTCGAGGTCTTCACCCGCGCGACGTCGTCCGACCAGCCGCCGGTGGCCGAGCTGGCGCCCGGGGTGACCGTGCGGCACGTGCAGGCCGGGCCGTTCGAGCCGCTGGGCCGCGACGAGCTGCCGGCGCAGCTCTGCGCGTTCACCTCCGGCGTGCTGCGGACCGAGGCCTTCCACGAGCCCGGCCACTACGACCTCATCCACTCGCACTACTGGCTCTCCGGCCAGGTCGGCTGGCTCGCCCGCGACCGCTGGTCCGTGCCGCTGGTGCACACCGCGCACACGCTGGCGAAGGTGAAGAACGCCGCGCTCGCCGATGGCGACAAGCCCGAGCCGCGCACCCGCGTGATCGGCGAGGAGCAGGTGGTCGCCGAGGCCGACCGGCTGGTGGCCAACACCGCCGTCGAGGCGCGCCAGCTCATCGACCTCTACGACGCCGAGCCGCACGCGGTGCACGCCGTGCCGCCGGGCGTCGACCTCGAACGCTTCACGCCGGGGTCCCGGCACGCGGCCCGCGTCGTCCTCGGCCTGGCCGACGACGACGTCGTGCTCGCTTTCGCCGGCCGCATCCAGCCGCTGAAGGCGCCGGACGTGCTGCTGCACGCCGCGGCCGCGATGCTGCGGCGCCGTCCGGAGCTGGCTTCGCGGCTGGTCGTGCTCGTCGTCGGCGGGCCGTCCGGGAGTGGGCTGGAGCAGCCGCAGGCGCTGCGCGAACTGGCGGCTTCGCTGGGCATCGAGGCGCAGGTGCGGTTCCTGCCGCCGCAGCCGGGCGAGGCGCTGGCCCGGGTCTTCCGCGCCGCCGACGTCGTCGCGGTGCCCAGCTACAACGAGTCGTTCGGCCTGGTCGCGCTGGAGGCGCAGGCCTGCGGGACGCCGGTGGTCGCGGCCGAGGTCGGCGGGCTTCCGGTGGCGGTGCCGCACGGCGTGTCCGGTCTGCTGGTGCCGGGGCACGGCGCGGACGAGTGGGCGGACGCGCTGGCCGCGGTCGCGCTGCGCCCGGACCGGCGCGCCGAACTCGGTGCCAACGCCGTCGTGCACGCGCGGCGGTTCTCCTGGCGCCGCACCACGGACGCGCTGCTCGACATCTATGCTCAGGCCACCAGCGCGTTCCGGCAGGCGCTGGAACTGCGCGCGGAGGTGGCGGTGTGAGCCTGGACCAGCTGATCCAGTCTACTTTGGACTCGGCCGAGCTCAAGTACGACAAACGCGGTCCCGGCAAGTACTTCGTCACCCTGCCGGGGACGAAGAAGCTGCAGACGAACGCGTGGCTGGTCGACGGCGACCACGCGTTTTCGGTGGAGGCCTTCGTCTGCCGCCGTCCCGACGAGTCCCATGAGGACGTTTACCGGTTCCTGTTGCAGCGCAACGCGAAGCTGTACGGCGTCCACTACACAGTGGACAGTCTCGGGGACATCTACCTGGTCGGCCGGTTCGGCAAGGAAACGATGTCGGCCGACGAGCTCGACAAGGTGCTCGGCCAGGTCCTCGAAGCCGCCGACGGCGACTTCAACACGCTGCTGGAGATCGGCTTCGCGACGTCGATCAAGCGCGAGTGGGACTGGCGCGTCTCCCGCGGCGAGTCGCTGGCCAACCTCCAGGCGTTCAAGCACCTCGTCGCCCCCGAGCGGCCGCACGAACCGGGCTTGACCGAGTCGTGACCCAAGCCGTGCAACGGCCCTGAACCGGACATCCGTCTCACCGCCAGTCGAAACTGGAGGGAGAAGCAGGATGCGGACTCGATGGAGAGCGGCGCTCGCGATCACGGCGGCGGCGCTGGCGCTGGCCGGCTGCTCGGCGGGGGAGAACGGCGCATCGTCCACGGCGGACAGTGCCGGGGTTGCGCCCGCCGTGCCGAAGCAGGGGACGGCCGGCAAGCCGGAGTCGAAGGTGACCCCGCCGCAGGCCGGCGCCACCGACCGGAAGCTGTCCCGCAGCGCGCGGCTGGAGCTGACCGCGACCAAGGTCGTCGACGTCGTCGCGCAGGCCCGCGGGATCGCGCAGGGTGCGGGCGGCTACACCGGGCAGGAGAGCACGGGCGAGGACTACGCGACGCTCAGCCTCGCGGTGCCGGCGGACAAGCTCGACGGCGCGCTCGACCAGCTCTCGCACCTGGGCACGAGCCTGGTGAAGCGCGAGCTGAACACCCAGGACGTGACCGAGCAGGTCGTCGACGTCGACGCGCGGCTGCAGACGCAGCGAGCCTCGGTGGAGCGGATCCGCGCGCTGCTCGCGAGGGCGACTTCGGTGTCGGAGATCGCTTCGGTCGAAAGCGAGCTGACCAGCCGCGAGTCGGCGCTCGAATCGCTGGAGCAGCAGCGGAATTCGCTCGCGGGCAGCGTCGCGATGGCGACGGTGGCGATGAGCATCCGCAGCGTGGCGGCGCCCCCGCCGCCCGCGGAGGACCACAGCGGCTTCCTCGGCGGACTGGCCGGCGGCTGGGACGCGTTCTTGGCGTTCGGCGGGGGCGTGCTGACGGTGCTGGGCGCGATCGCGCCGTTCCTGCTGGTCGTGGGCCCGCTGGCATGGGCGGGCTGGTGGCTGAACCGGCGCCGCCGAGCGGCCCGGCCGGAGCCGACCGAGGTGTGAAGCGGGCAGGCGGGACGGCTCGAGGGAGGGGGGAGTCGCGATCTCGAGCCGCCCCGCTGAAGTTCCCGCCGATCAGGACCCGGTGACGAGGGGGGTGCCAACGGGGCCGGCGGGCCGCGGCTCGGCAGGGGGGAGACGAGCCGCGGTCAAAGCCCGATACCGGCCGGGGAGTGCGTGGAATCCGGCCGCTCGGGACGTAGTCAACCTGTCAGATCTCGACGTGTAATCACAAGACTACTCACTAGTCCGTTCGAGTGAATTTACCGGTGAGCGATAACGGTGTGCAGTTTGTTGCCCGGATTTTGCGCGCTGTTGGCACTTGGACTTGTCGAAGAGTGAGGTGTTACTCCGAAGTAACACACTCTGTGTAGGTCGAGGTCACTGGTGGAATCACGGACCGGTTCTGGCAGGCTGACAGCATGGCTGAACTCGGGACGTTGGTGCTGCTCCGCCACGGGCAGAGCACGTGGAACGCGGAAAACCTGTTCACCGGCTGGGTGGACGTGCCGCTTTCGGAGCAGGGTGAAGGCGAAGCCCGCCAGGGCGGGCAGCTGCTGGCCGACGCCGGCCTGCTGCCGGACGTGGTGCACACCTCGCTGCTGCGCCGCGCGATCGCCACCGCGAACATCGCGCTGGACGCCGCCGACCGGCACTGGATCCCGGTCAAGCGCGACTGGCGGCTCAACGAGCGCCACTACGGCGCGCTGCAGGGCAAGGACAAGAAGCAGACCCTCGCGGAGTTCGGCGAGGAGCAGTTCATGCTCTGGCGCCGCTCCTACGACACCCCGCCGCCCGCGATCGACCCGAAGGACGAGTGGAGCCAGGCCGGCGACGCCCGGTACGCGAACCTCGGCGACGACGCGCCGCTGACCGAGTGCCTCAAGGACGTCGTCGAGCGGCTGCTGCCGTACTGGGAGTCCGCGATCGTGCCGGACCTGCGCGCGGGCAAGACCGTGCTGGTCGCCGCGCACGGCAACTCGCTGCGCGCGCTCGTCAAGCACCTCGACGGGATCTCCGACGCCGACATCGCCGGCCTGAACATCCCCACCGGCATCCCGCTGCGCTACGACCTCGGCGACGACCTCAAGCCGCTGAAGCCGGGCGGCGAGTACCTCGACCCCGAGGCTGCCAAGGAAGCCGCTGCCGCGGTCGCCAACCAGGGCCGCTGACCCGAGTTCGTGAAGGCCGCCTTGAGGCACTCAAGGCGGCCTTCACGGCTTTCAGGCGGCGGTGATCGGGCGGACGGCGGTCGCCTTCCAGGTGGGGCCTTCGCGAACCAGGTCCAGCTCGGTGGTGAACGGGCGGTCGGTGGTGCCGGTGGCCGCGGTCACCTTGAGCGTGGTGAAGAACAACACGGTCGCGCGGCCGCCGGTCAGCACCGTGACCCCGGCCACCGGGTCCGGGCCGAGCGCCACCTTCGTGCCGCTTCGCCGGATCGCGTCGACGTAGGTGGCCTTCTTCGCGCGGTAGTCGCTCAGCAACGGCTCGGCCGCGACTGCTTCGGCTCGCGTGTAGCTGCCTTCCGGGTCGCCGCTGTCGGTCGTGAACAGCGCGCCCGCGGCCCCACGCGCCCCGGCCAGCGCCGAGTCGCGCAGGCCCGGCAGGCTGCCGTCGACCGGGTGCGGTGCGGGGGACGGCTGCGCCGGGTTCACCGCGATGTCCGAGAGCCGCCAGCGCCCGCTCTCCTCGAGCGCGGTGAACGCCACCGTCGCCAGGCCCTTCGTAGTGCCGCTGACCTGCTCCAGCACCGCCAGTTCGCGGACCTTCCCGCCGGACAGCTCCAGCGCCGCGGCCCGCGCCACGGTCGTGGTCAGGCGCACCGGCTGCGGGCTCTTCTTGACCTGCTCGAACAACGCCGTGAGCTGGGCCTTCGCCGCCCCGGTCACGTTCGCGGCGACGGCCTGGTCGAACGCCGCCGGGTTCGCCGAGTCGTAGCTGAACACCGCTTCGGCCGCGGTCTTCACGGCGGCGAGCGCGGTGGCCGTGCCGGGCGCGTTGACCACCGCGAGGTTGCCCGTCAGCGGCGTCGCGGTGCCGGAGATCGCCGACGAGCACGCCGAAGTCGTCAGGACGAGCGCGAGGAGCAACCGCTTCACAGGAGTCCGGCTTCGCGAGCCCGTGCCCCGGCCTGGAACCGCGAGGACGCGCCGAGGAGCTCCATCAGCTCCGCCACCCGCCGCCGGTAGGTCCGCAGGCCGACGCCCAGCGCGCGGGCCGCCGTCTCGTCCTTGCAGCCGGACGCGAGCTGCTCGAGGATTTCGCGCGCGCCCAGCTCGGTGAACCGGGCCTGGTAGGACGCGAGGTCGGTGGCGCCGGCCCAGGCTGCTTCGAACAGCGACTGGATGCCCTGGACCAGCTCCGGGCTGCTGACGACGGTGTAGCTGCGGACACCGCCGACGTCGTCGCCCGCCACGATCGCGATCCGGCGGTCCAGCAGGATCGTCTCGTTGACCTCGCGCTCGGTGATCCGGATGCGCGCGCCGTGCGTGGCCATGAACCGCAGGTGCTCCGCCAGCGCCGGGTCGAACAGCACGCCGGGCAGGTACATCTTGCGCACGTTCATCGCCCGCACCGACTGCTCGCGCTCGGCCGCCGTCGGGTGCGCCACCGACCACGTGTGCAGGTCGCGGGCCGCGCACGAGATCTCGGTCGCGGTCGCGAAGAGGTGCGCCGTCCGCTCGAACAGTTCGGCCTCGCCCCGCACCACGACGACATCCGTCACTTTCTCCACGCATTCCAGTGTGGCAGCAAACTGCCAAACCCGGTGGTCACGCGCACCGCGCCGGAAGGCTGGAGCCATGACCACGAACACCACCACCCCGGCCGCCGCGGCGGGCACCTGGCAGCTCGGCTCCTTCGAAGTCAACCGGCTCGGCTTCGGCGCGATGCGCCTGATGTCCACTTCGGACGGTGGCATCCGCGCCCGCGAGACGTCGATCGCCGTGCTGCGGCGCGCCGTCGAGCTCGGCGTCAACCACATTGACACCGCTGTCTTCTACTTCGCCGGCCCGCGCTCGGCGAACGAGCTGATCAACCGCGCCCTCGCGCCCTACGACGGCCTCACGATCACCACCAAGGTCGGCCCGGGCCGCGACTTCACCGGCGCGTTCTACACCGCGCGGCCGGACCAGCTGCGCGCCCAGGTCGAAGAGAACCTCCGCGAGCTGGGCCTCGACCACCTCGACGTCGCCAACTACCGGATCGGCGAGGGCCTCGACCGCGGGGAGGGCTCCCTCGCCGACGGGTTCGGCGCGCTCGCCGAGCTGCGGCAGGAGGGTCTGATCCGCGAACTGGGCATCTCCAACGTCGGGGCGGCGCACCTCACCGAGGCCCTCGAGATCGCGCCGGTCGTCTGCGTCCAGAACCAGTACGGCCTCACCGCCCGCCGGGAGGACGACGAGATCGTCCGGATGTGCGCCGAGCGCGGGATCGCCTTCGTGCCGTTCTTCGCCGTCGCCAGCGGGCAGGGGGAGGACCGGCGGGTCGCCGAGGTCGCGCGCCGGCACGACGCCACCCCGGCGCAGGTGCGGCTCGCGTGGACCCTGCACCAGGGCCCGCACGTGCTCGCCATCCCCGGCACCGGCGACGTCGCGCACCTCGAGCAGAACGTCGCGGCGGCCGCGCTGGAGCTCACCGAGGACGATCTGAAGACCCTCGACGGGAACGGGTGAATTCACCCGGTATGTCTCGCCGGGGAATCGATCGGGTGAACGCCGCCTGAAGCCCCGGCGAACATGTCCTCCGCAGGTGTCGCGGTGCTCACGACAAGGCGGACAACGCTAGGCCGAAGGGCCACTTCTCAGCTTACGATCGGCCCGTGACCACGCCTGTTTCACTCGCACTGGCCATCGGAGCCCTGGTGGCCGGTGCGGTGGTCGGTTACCTCGTCGCGCGGGCGCGAACCCGCCGCGAAGAGGCCCGGCCGCCGGGCCCGACCGTAGCCGAGCTCCTCGAACGGCTGGTCCGGTCGTCCCACAACGGCGTCGTCGTGCTCAACCGGTTCGGCGACATGGTGCTGCACAACCCGCGCGCGTACGAGCTGGGCCTGGTGAAGGTCAACCAGGCCGACCCGCGGGCCCGCGTGGCCGCTGAGCAGGTCGCCGAGACCGACGAGCCGGTGGAGATCGACCTTTCGCCGCTGGAAGCGCGCGGCCGCCAGCCGGAAGCGGTGCTCGGCCAGGTCCGGCCGCTCGGCGACGGCTTCACGGTCGTCGAGGCCGTCGACCACTCCGAGGCCATCCGCCTGGAGGCCGTGCGCCGCGACTTCGTCGCCAACGTCAGCCACGAGCTCAAGACCCCGGTCGGCGCGATCGCGCTGCTCACCGAGGCCGTGCTCGACGCCGCCGAGGACGTCGAAGAGGTCCGCCGCTTCGGCGGCAAGATCCTCCGCGAGTCCACCCGGCTCGGCCAGCTCGTCACCGAGCTGATCGCGCTGTCGCGGCTGCAGGGCGCCGAACGGCTGCCCGACCTCAACGTCGTCGAGGTCGACGCGGTCGTCCGCGAGGCGCTCGGCCGCACCACGCTCTCGGCCGAGTCGGCCGACATCCGGATCACCACCGACACCCCCAGCGGCCTGCTCATCGAGGGCGACCGGACGCTGCTGGTCACCGCGCTGTCGAACCTGCTGGAGAACGCGGTCGCGTACTCGCCGGCCGGCAGCCCGGTGTCGATCTCCCGGCGGCTGGCCGACGGGATGGTCGAGATCGCCGTCACCGACCGCGGCATCGGCATCGCCGAAGAGGAGCAGCAGCGGGTCTTCGAGCGGTTCTACCGCGCCGACAAGGCCCGCTCGCGCGCCACCGGCGGCACCGGGCTGGGCCTGGCGATCGTCAAGCACGTCGCGGCCAACCACGGCGGCTCGGTCGGGCTGTGGAGCCGGCCGGGCACCGGCTCGACGTTCACCCTGCGCATCCCCGCGCACGTCCGCCCCGAACCGGCCCCGGAGCCGGCCAAGGGCTCGAAGACCTCGCCGGCACCGCGGCAGGAGAAGACCCCCGAGCGCACCCCGAGGCTCGTGGTTACCGGGCAGGACAGCCCAGATCATGGAGGAAACCTGTGACCAGGGTTCTCATCGTCGAGGACGAGGAGTCGTTCGCCGACCCCCTCGCCTTCCTGCTGCGCAAGGAAGGGTTCACCGCGGCCGTCGCCGGCACCGGCCAGGCCGCGCTGGAGGAGTTCGACCGCAACGGCGCCGACATCGTGCTGCTCGACCTGATGCTGCCCGGGATGAGCGGCACCGACGTCTGCAAGCAGCTGCGCCAGCGCTCGGCCGTGCCGGTGATCATGGTGACCGCGCGCGACAGCGAGATCGACAAGGTCGTCGGCCTGGAACTGGGCGCGGACGACTACGTCACCAAGCCGTACTCGGCGCGCGAGCTGATCGCGCGGGTGCGGGCGGTGCTGCGCCGCGGCGGCGAGCCGGGCTCGGACGGCGAGCTGGCCCCGCTGGTGCTCTCGGCCGGCCCGGTCCGGATGGACGTCGAGCGGCACGTGGTGACGGTCGACGGCGCCGAGGTTTCGCTCCCGCTCAAGGAGTTCGACCTGCTGGAGTACCTGCTGCGCAACGTCGGCCGGGTGCTGACCCGCGGGCAGCTGATCGACCGGGTGTGGGGCGCGGACTACGTCGGCGACACGAAGACGCTCGACGTCCACGTGAAGCGGCTGCGGTCGAAGATCGAACCGGACCCGGGTTCGCCGCGGCACCTGGTGACGGTTCGCGGTCTGGGCTACAAGTTCGAGACGTAAGTCCCTTTCGGGCGGGTTCGTCCCGGCGGGAGGCGCGCCGGGACGAAGCCGCACCGAGTGTTTTCGGTTACAAGTTCGAGACCTGGCCCCGGGGCCGGTACCCTGGACCCCCGTGCGCCTAGGGGTACTCGACGTCGGTTCCAACACCGTCCACCTGCTCGTGGTCGACGCCCACCGTGGCGCCCACCCGACGCCGATGCATTCCGAGAAGTCCGTGCTGCGGCTGGCCGAGCAGATCACCCCCGGCGGGGAGCTCACCAAGGCCGGGGCCGACGAGCTGGTGACCGCCGTCGAATCCGCCAAGGACGCCGCCGCGCGGCTGGGCTGCGAAGAGCTGATGGCCTTCGCCACTTCCGCGGTCCGCGAAGCGAAGAACTCCGCCAAGGTGCTGGCCCGCGTGGCCGACAAGACCGGCGTCGAGCTGCAGGTCCTCTCCGGGGTCGACGAGGCCCGGCACACGTTCCTCGCCGTCCGCCGGTGGTACGGCTGGTCCGCCGGGCAGTTGCTCGTGCTCGACATCGGCGGCGGCTCGCTGGAGGTCGCGATGGGCCGCGACGAGGAACCCGTGCTGGCCGAATCGCTGCCGCTGGGGGCCGGGCGCACCACGCGCACCCGCTTCAAGCACGACCCGCCGACGCGCTCCGAGCTCGTCGCGACGTCGGCGTGGCTGGACGACCAGCTCACCGAGCTCGCGCGGAAGGTCACCAAATGGGGTGAACCGGACCGCGTCGTGGCGACGTCGAAGACCTTCCGGTCACTCGCCCGGCTGACCGGCGCGGCCCCCTCGGCGGCGGGCCCCCGCGTGCGACGTACGCTCACGGACACCGCGTTGCGCCAGCTCCTGGCCTTCATTTCGCGGATGTCCTCGGCCGATCTGGCCCACCTCGAGGGCGTCAGCTCGAGCCGATCGCACCAGCTGGTGGCGGGCGCGCTCGTCGCGCAGGCCGCGATGCGGGCGCTCGGTGTGCCGGAACTCGAGATTTGCCCGTGGGCTCTGCGAGAGGGTGTGATCCTGCGGCGGCTGGACCATTCCAACGGCGCGGATGAGACTGGAGCCGCCCTCGCGGGGCGCTTGACCGCACAGGAGGACCGGTGAAAGCACCCGGCTGGACTTCCCGGACGGAGAACGGGCACGGTGGAGAGGTGACGGACATGCAGAGGTCGGTGTACAGCGCGCGCTGCGCCGCCGGAATGCCGTCGGGTACCTCCCCGCGAGGTGCCGAGGACCCGGAGCGCGCAGGGGAATACCAGGTATGACGGACCAGACCGGAGGCGACCAGCCGCAGAAGACCGTGGCTGAGCTGCTCGCCCAGCACGGCGCCCAGGTCGACGGCGGACGCCGCCGCCGCCGGCGCGCGGCCGATGACGACGACGAACCCGGCACTCCCGAAGCCCCGCCGGGCGCGACCGGCTCGCACCGGCGCCCGGGCGTGAGCGACACCGGGCCGCAGGCGATCATCGACCGCGTGGCCTCGGAGGGCGCCCCGCCACCGCCGGCCCCCGGCCGGCCGGGCGGACGCCGCCGCGCCGAACCGCCACCCCCGCCGCCGCCCGCGCCCCGGGCGGTCCCGCAGGACTCCCAGCCGCTGCCCCGGCCGGTCCCGCCGCCCCCCGCGCGGCCCGCGCCCGGTGGTGCCGAGTCCGGCCAGTACCAGCGTCCGGTGCCGCAGGAGTCGGGCCAGTTCGCCCGGCCCCCGCAGGAGTCCGGCCAGTTCACGCGTCCGGCTCCGCAAGAGCCGCCGGCCCCGCCCGCGGCGCCGCGGCCGCAGGAGTCCGCGCAGCTGCCCGTGCCGCCACGCGCGCCCCGGCGCCAGCCGCCGCCGTCGCAGCAGCTGCCGGTCCCGCCGCCCGCCGCCGAAGAGACCCGCGGGGCCGTCCCGCCGGTCCGGCGCCGGCCGGGCCCGCCGCAGCCGTCCCAGCAGCTGCCCACCCCGCCGCAGCCGTCGCAGCAGCTCCCGACGCCCCCGCCGGCCGGCGGCCCGCTGTCGGCGCGGCTGGACGGGCTCAACGGCACCCCGGACGCCGATGTCGACGTCCCGCCCGGCCCGATGGCCAGCGGCACCTTCGCCACGCCGCCCGCCGCGCCGGGCCGGCCGCGCCGCGCTCCGGCCCGCCGTCCGCAGCCCCAGCAGGAGGCGTACACCGAGCAGTTCTCGGCGGTGCCCGACGACGAGCCGCCCGGGCCGCCGAAGAAGGGCGACGAGCCCTCCTCGCCCGCGGGCCTCGCGAACTGGCGCAAGCGCCGGCAGAAGGAGCAGATGGAGGACACCGAGATCGGCGTGATGCCCGCGGTGCCCACCGACGCTCCCGGCGACGGCTACCCCGAGGACGACTTCGAGCCCGAAGGGTTCGCCCCCGAAAGCAGCGGCTACCAGGCCGCCTACGACGCGGGGCCGCCGACCGGCGCGTACCCGCCGCCGATGCCGTTCGCACCCGGCGACCGCGCCTCGCGCGCGCCGATCCCGGACGACCTCGAGCCGTACGAGCGCGAGTTCGCCGACGGCTACCCGGCGGACGGCCCGGACTTCGAGCAGGACGACTACGGCTACGAGCAGGCCGACGGCTACGAAGACGACGAGTACGACGACGTGCCCGAGCCCGCCGCGGAACCCGCGGCCGCGGCTTCGCCGGGCAAGGCGTGGCTCGCGCTGGCCGGCCAGCTGGCGATGGGCGTGGTCGGCGGTGCGGCCGTCTGGCTCGGCTTCAACTGGCTGTGGGTGAACATCCCGGCCGCCGCGCTGGTCGCGGCGCTGCTGGTCGTCGTCGCGCTGGTCTGGATCGTGCGGAAGATCCGCCGCGCCGAAGACCTGCAGACCACCGTGCTGGCCGTGCTGGTCGGCCTGGTGGTGACGGTGTCCCCGGCCGCGTTGCTCCTCGTCGGCCGCTGACGTGAGCTGAAGGGGACTTTCCTCGCATGTGACGCGACGAAAGTCCCCTTCAGCGCGTCTGGTGAGACGAAAGTCCCCTTCAGCGCGCGCCGCCGACCCGCACCCTCGGTCACGAGGCAGGATGGCGCGCGTGACAGACGAGAAGCCGGTGCCGGTCGGCCTGAGCACGGCGTCGGTGTGGCCGCTCAAAGCCGGCGCGGCCTTCGAGCTGGCCGCCGAGCTCGGCTACGACGGCGTCGAGGTGATGGTCTGGGCCGACCCGGTCAGCCAGGACGTCTCGGCGCTGCGGCGCTGGTCGCGCCGCACCGGGGTGCCCGTGCTGTCGATCCACTCGCCGTCGCTGCTGATCACGCAGCGGATCTGGTCGCCGGACCCGGTAGTCCGGCTGCGGATGTCGGTCGACGCCGCGCTCGAACTCGGGGCCCGCACGGTGGTGGTGCACCCGCCGTTCCGCTGGCAACGCCGCTACGGCGACGCGTTCGGTGATCTCGTCGACGAGCTGGAAGAGTCGAGCGGCGTCGAAATCGCCGTGGAAAACATGTTCAAGGTGCGTCCGCCCGGCGGTTCGCGCACTTCCCGCGTGTCGGCATTCCGGCCGTCGATCGATCCCACGGACGTCGGGTTCCGGCACTACACGCTCGACCTGTCCCACACAGCGGCAGCCGGAATGGACGCGCTCGCGCTCGCGCAGCGGATGGGTGAGGGGCTCACGCACGTCCACTTGGCGGACGGCACCGGCGTCCCGAAGGACGAACACCTGGTACCCGGACGGGGTGGCCAGCCTTGCGCCGAACTCCTCGAGAAGCTGGTCAGCAGCGGTTTCGCCGGCCAGATCGTGCTGGAGATCAACACGCGGCACGCGGTCACCGCGGCCCAGCGGGTGCGCGATCTGGCGGAGGCGCTTTTGTTCGCGCGTTTCCACCTCGGGCAATGAACGAGCACGTTCCGACAGGACACGACTACTCCCGACTCCATTTCCGCCGGTGCAACCCGTAAAGTTCGGACCGTGAACCCGTCGCCCGCGTTGATCGTCCCCTTCCCGGATTCCCCGATCGGCGCGGAGCGTTCGTGAGCGGAACGGACGGCACCGCCGCGTCCTTCGACACGGCGAGTGCGGCGCGGTCGCTGGGGGACGGCACCTTCACCGCGGTGCTGCGCGCGGAATGGGCCATCGGCTCGCACCCGCACGGGGGTTTCCTGCTGGCCCTGCTGGCCAAGGCGGCGATCGCCGCGCTGCACGAACGCGGGGAGCCGCACGCGGAGCCCCTGGTCGTCAGCGCGGAGTTCCTGCACGCGCCGGCCCTGGGCCCGGTGCTGCTGCGCACGGACGTCCGCAAGGTCGGCCGCCGCGCGACGGTCGTCGAGGTCCGGCTGGAGCAGCGCGGCCGCAGCTGCGTCGAGGCCAGGGTGACGACCGGCCGGCTCCCGATGCGCCGCCCGGAGTGGACGGACGTCCCGGCGATGCCCGCCGAGCCCCCGCCCGGCGCGCTCGCGATGGCCGAGAGCACGGAGGGCCCGTTCAACCTGGCCAAGGGCTGCGAGGTCCGCCTGGACCCGGCGACCGCGGGCTACCTGGCCGGCCGCACGGGCGAGCCGCCCCGGATGCGGCTGTGGGTGCGGCCGCGGCACAGCCTGGTCGACCCGTACTTCACGCTGCTGGCGTCGGACGTCAACCCGCCGGTGGTGATGAACCTGGGCCGCATCGGCTGGGCCCCGACGGTCCAGCTGACGGCCCTGCTGCGCACGCGGCCGGCCCCGGGCTGGCTGCGGGTGGTGGTGGAGTCCCGGTCGGTGCACGAGTCGTGGTTCGACTCGGACGCGACGGTGGTGGACTCCCAGGGTCGGCTGGTGTGCCAGGCCCGTCAGCTCGGCCTCGCCCCGGCCCCCGGCGGCTGACCCGCGAGTCGCCGTTCGGACACGCGCGCGGCGGGGTCTTGAATGAGTCATTCAGGTCGTCGGAGGTCCTGAACGAGTCATTCAAGACCTTGCGGACCGCGCCGGGGACCGGCCGCTTGCCCCGGCACCGAGGGGCCGCGTCGCGTTTGGCACGCTTGACCGCATGACGGTCATCGCGGTGCTGGGTGCGGGCAAGATCGGCGAGGCGTTGCTCTCGGGGCTGCTGCACGGCGGCCACGAGCCGGGCGACCTGCTCTTCACCGAGCGGTACCCGGCGCGCGTCGAAGAGCTCACCACCCGCTACGGCATCCGCGGTGTCGAGGTCGAAGACGCGGCGAAGCAGGCCGACATCCTGGTCGTCGCCGTGAAGCCGCAGGACATCGACCCCGTGCTCGACGAGCTGGCGCCGCTGCTCGGGCCGTCGTCGCTCGTCGTCTCGCTGTGCGCCGGGCTGCCGACGTCGCTGTACGAGCGGCGCCTCGCCGACGGCGTGCCGGTCGTGCGGGTCATGCCCAACACGCCGATGCTGGTCAACGAGGCCATGAGCGCCATCTCCGCCGGCCGGTACGCGACCGCGGAGCACCTCGCCGTGGTGCGGGACCTGCTCTCGCACGTCGGGCAGGTCGTCGAGGTGCCCGAAGGCCAGCAGGACGCCGTCACGGCGTTGTCGGGGTCCGGGCCGGCCTACTTCTTCTTCCTGGTCGAGGCCATGATCGACGCCGGGATCCTGCTGGGCCTGCCGCGTGCGCTCGCCGGGCAGCTGATCATCCAGTCGGCGGTCGGCGCGGCGAAGATGCTCGCCGAGTCCGAGGAGCACCCGGTGCTGCTGCGCGAGGCCGTGACCTCGCCCGCGGGCACGACCATCAACGCCATCCGCGAGCTGGAGAAGCACGGCGTGCGCGCGGCGCTGCTGGCCGCCATCGAAGCCGCGAAGGACCGCTCGGTCGAGCTGGGCAAGGCTCACGAAGGCTGACGCGGCCGCCAGTCCGCCGCCCACGCGTCGAGCCGGACGAGCGTCCCGAACAGCGAACGGCCCTGCTCGGTGAGCGCGTAGCCGTCGCCGCCGTGGTCGGCCAGGTCCGCCTCGGCCAGCTCGCGCAGCCGGGTCGCCAGCACACTCGACGACACCCCGTCGCAGCGCTGCTGGAGCTCGCGGAACGTCGGTTCCGCGCCGTCGCGCAGTTCCCAGAGGATGCGCAGCGTCCAGCGCCGGCCGAGCAGGTCGAGCAGCGCCATCACCGGGCGCCCGGTCGTCGAGCCGCGGACGGGGCGGCCCGGGAGTGGGGTCATCTGCTTTCCTTTCCGAAGCGCCGATGTTAGCGTGCCCGACATGCCTCTGAAATCGAAGCAGCCGCGGATCGCTCCCCTCGAACCGCCCTTCGACGCCGGCGTCGAGGACGTCGTGCGGGAGCTCGGGCCGCCCATCGGGCTGTTTCGCGTGTGGGCCCGCCGCCCGGCGCTGGCCAGGGGGGTCGCCGGCTGGGGGCGGTACTACTTCTCCCGGGAGTCGGCGCTGACCGTCCGGCAGCGCGAGCTGGTCATCGACCGGACGACGGCGTTGTGCGGCGCCGGCTACGAGTGGGGCGTGCACATCGCGAACTTCGCGGAGAAAGCCGGTCTCGACGCCGCGCAGGTCCGGTCGCTGGCCGGCGGCGGACCGGCCGACGGGTGCTGGAACGCGGCGGACCGCGCGGTGCTGGCCGCCGTCGACGAGCTGCACGCGACCGCCGACCTCGCCGACGCGACCTGGGCCGGCCTGGTCGACGCCGCCGGCGAGGACGGCGCGCTCGACGTGCTGCTGGTCTGCGGCTGGTACCACGCCGTTTCGTTCACCGTCCGGGCGCTCCGGCTGCCCTTCGAACCGGGCACGATGGGTCCGGATTCGCCGTAATGGGCGATTCGCCGGGGCTTGCACGCGCGGGTGCTTGTGCGTTAGCGCAGGTAGGAGCCCATCTCGGTGACAGGCGTCGCATTAGTCCCACCAGTCCCGCTACTCTCGATAGAGCACGTGCGTGTCGATACCACAGGTGGGGAAGCCTCGTGGCGCGACACGTGTCGAAGGACGCGGTAAACATGTCGCCGAACAAGAAGGAGGATCTGCCGGCAGTCGGGCAGGTCCAGTTCCTGACGGTCGCCGAGGTGGCCACGCTGATGCGGGTCTCCAAGATGACCGTCTACCGTCTCGTGCACTCGGGTGAGCTGCCCGCCGTCAGGGTCGGGAAGTCCTTCCGGGTGCCGGAAAAAGCAGTGCACGAGTACCTCCAGGGCGCTTACTACGACGTGGGTTGAGCCACGCCGCGGCCGGCGGCACGTCACCTACGACGTGCCCGCCGACCGGCCCGCACCGAGTGGCGGGTAACCTGGAAAACCGCTCGTGCCTGTGCGCTCCACCCGTTGGACGCTGCGCCGGGCAGCGTGACCGACGACGACCTAAGGAGCGCCCATGGGCTCTGTGATCAAGAAGCGCCGCAAGCGCATGTCGAAGAAGAAGCACCGCAAGCTGCTTCGCCGTACGCGCGTCCAGCGTCGTAAGGCCGGCAAGTAAATCCTGCCCCAGCGTGACCGTGGCCCGTCCAGTGTCTGGACGGGCCACGTCCATGTGGTGGGCCGGTTCCCCCCGTTCGAGTGAGGCCTTCGTCGCTTTCCGGGGGAACTGCGGTTAATAGCACGTAAGACACCCCGGAGCTACCACTGAAGAGCGGTAACATCTCAAGGGTGTCCGCGCGATGCTTCCAGTGAGTGCAGGCCCGCGCACTTCGGGTGATCGTCCACCACCACCACGCCCCAGGCCGCAGGGAGTCGCATGCCGTCGAACATCGTGCTCGTCACCGGGGTCGCCGGCGAACTGGGCGGGAAACTGCTCGCCCGGCTGGGCAACAACCCCGATTTCGAGCGGGTCATCGGTGTCGACACGGTTCCCCCGGACAAGACCGTCCTGCAGCGCATGGGCCGCGCCGAGTTCGTCCGCGCGGACATCCGGAACCCGCTGATCGCCAAGGTGATCAGCACCGCCAAGGTCGACACGGTGGTGCACGCGTCCTGCACCGCGCACCCGGCCGGGCCGGGCCGCCGCACCGCGATCAAGGAAGTCAACGTCATCGGCACGATGCGGCTGCTCGCCGCGTGCCAGCGCTCGCCCCTGGTCCGCAAGCTGGTGGTGAAGTCGACGGCGGCGGTCTACGGCGCCGGCGCCCGCTCGCAGGCGGTGTTCACCGAGGACTCCGAGCTCATCCCGACGTCGACCAGCGGGTACGCGAAGGACGCCGTCGAGATGGAGGGCTACGTGCGCGGCCTCGTGCGCCGCCGCCCCGACATCACCACGACGCTGTTCCGCTTCGCCAACATCATCGGGCCGTCCACCGACACCGTGCTTTCGCGCTACTTCGCGCTGCCGGTGGTGCCGACGGTCTTCGGGTACGACGCCCGGATCCAGCTGCTGCACTCGTCGGACGCGCTGTCCGTGCTCGAACGCGCGACCCTGACCGACCGGCCCGGCGTGTTCAACGTCGGTTCCGAGGGGGTACTCACCCTGTCACAGGCGATCCGGCGAGCGGGCCGGGTCGAGCTCCCGATGCCGCGGAGCGTGGTGCCGTCGGTCGGCAAGGTCCTGCGCGGCGCGCGCGTGGTGGACTTCTCCGCCGACCAGGTCCGGCTGCTGAACTTCGGCCGGGTCGTCGACATCACGAAGCTGAAGAACGAGTTCGGGTACACCCCGCGGTGGACCACGCGAGAGGCGTTCGACGACTACATCGTCGGACGCGGCCTGAGGCCGGTGCTCGACGGCGGCAAGCTGGCCGGCCTGGCCGGCAAGGTGCTCATCGCCGCGGCGACGGGGCAGGCCAACCGGTGAGCAGACCGCACGACTTGGACGAGTTGGGAAGCGAGGCGGAGACGGTGGGCGGTGCCGAGGCGCAGGTCATCCCGCTGCACGGACCGGGCCGGGAAAAGCCGGAAACCGAGCGCGACCTCCGCGCGGGCGAGGCCGTGCGGGAGGACGCGCCGGTCGTCGCCTTCCCGGGCGCGGACCGGCCGGCCGCCGAGGAGCCCCTTTCGGCCGCCGCGCGTTCGGCGCTCGGCTTCATCCGCGACCGGCTGACCGGCGACTACACCGTCGACGAGTTCGGCTTCGACGCCGAGCTGACCGACGCCGTGTTCCTGCCGCCGCTGCGCGCGCTGTACAAGAACTGGTTCCGCGTCGAGACCCACGGCGTCGAAAACCTCCCGGCTTCGGGCGGCGCGCTGCTGGTGTCCAACCACTCGGGCACGTTGCCGCTCGACTCGCTGATGACGGCGGTCGCGGTCCACGACGAGACCGACGGCCGCCACCTGCGCGGCCTCGGCGCCGACCTGGTGTTCCAGGTGCCGCTGGTGGGGTCGTTCGCCCGCAAGTCCGGCCAGACGCTGGCCTGCAACGCGGACGCGGAACGCCTGCTGCGCAAGGGCGAGCTGGTCGGCGTGTGGCCGGAGGGCTTCAAGGGCGTCGGCAAGCCGTTCTCCTCCCGCTACAAGCTGCAGCGCTTCGGCCGCGGCGGCTTCGTGTCGGCCGCGGTGCGCGCCGGCGTGCCGATCATCCCGGTGTCGGTGATCGGCGCCGAGGAGATCTACCCGAAGCTCGGCGACATCAAGGTGCTGGCCCGGATGCTGGGCCTGCCGTACTTCCCGGTGACGCCGTTCTTCCCGCACTTCGGCCTGCTGGGCGCGATCCCGCTGCCGACGAAGTGGAGCATCGAGTTCGGCGAGCCGATCCGCACCGACGAGTTCGAGCCCGACGCGGTGGAGGACCCGATGCTGGTGTTCCAGCTGACGGACCAGGTCCGCGAGTCGATCCAGCAGACCCTGTACCAGCGCCTTTCCCAGCGGAAGTCGGTCTTCCGCGGCTGACCGTCCGAAGCACCCCAATGTGGCGTTCGGTGCGTCCAACGCACCGAACGCCACATTGGGGTGCTCGGGGCCGGGGTCAGCGGCGGCGGTAGGCCATCCCGGCCGCCACCGCGCCGGCCAGAGCGCCCGCGCCCAGCACCGACGGCACGCCGATCTTCGCCGCCTTGCGGCCGGTGCGGAAGTCGCGGATCTCCCAGCCGCGGGCGCGGGCCACGTCGCGCAGGCCGCCGTCCGGGTTGACCGCCACCGCCGTGCCCACCGCGGACAGCATCGGGATGTCGTTGGCCGAGTCCGAATACGCCGTGCAGCGCTTGAGGTTCAGCCCCTCGCGGGACGCCAGCGCCCGCACCGCGTGGGCCTTCGCGCGGCCGTGCAGGAGGTCGCCCACCAGCCGTCCGGTGTACACGCCGTCACGGGTTTCGGCGACCGTGCCCAGTGCGCCGGTCAGGCCCAGCCGGCGGGAGATGATCGCCGCCAGCTCGATCGGGGTCGCCGTCACCAGCCAGACGCGCTGGCCCGCGTCCAGGTGCATCTGGGCCAGCGCGCGCGTGCCGGACCAGATCTTGTCCGCCATCAGCTCGTCGTAGATCTCTTCGCTGATCGACGTCAGCTCCGCCACCGTGCGGCCGGCCACAAAGGACAGTGCGCGCTCGCGGTGGGTCTTGATGTCTTCCTTGTTCTCGCGGCCGCCGAGCCGGAACTTGATCTGGCCCCAGACGAAACCGGCCAGGTCGGCGGAGGTGAAGAACTTGCGCGCCGCGAGCCCGCGGGCGAAGTAGAAGATCGACGCGCCCATCATCATCGTGTTGTCGACGTCGAAGAACGCGGCCGCGGTCAGGTCCGGCGGTGCGGGCGGGGCGGGGGGTTCGGCGACCACACGGGCGTGCGCGGCCTCGGCCGACGCCTCGCCCGCGAGCGTGGCGAGCCGTTCCAGCTCCTGACTCTTATCCCTGCCACGCCAAGCTGACACGCACACCGCCTCCACGTCTGCCCACGTCTGGCGACGTCCCTGCGAACGTCCGGGTCCTTCGCACAGCGTAGCGAGCCGCCCACCGCCTCGTCGCAGGTGTGGCCCGGACCTCAGCCGATCACGATCGGCGGCAGACCCGGCAGCAACGGCGGGATCGAAACCAGCGGCGGCGAGGACGTCGTCGGGGTGGTCGACGGCGGCCGGGTGGTCGTCGGCGGCTGGCCGTACACCGGCGGTGGCGTCACGCCGCCGGTCGGCGCCGGGATGCCCGGGGTGGCCGCCGCGTCCGAAGGCGGCAGCTGCGTTCCCGTCACCAGCGGCGCGGTGCTTTCCCCCGGCGACGACGAACTCGGCCCGGGTGACGGCCGCTCGCCCGCGGCCGGGGCCGGCCGGGCGGTGCACTCGCCGGTCGCCGGGAGCAGCCCCAGTTCGTCGGACGTGCCGGTGGTGATCTCGTAGCAGTTCAGCCGCGCCACCAGCCCGCTCGTGCGCTCCTGGACCTTGCCCAGCAGGTCGCGGACGTCGCCGAAGACCGGCACCGCGGCCGCCGGTTGGGGCTGGGCCGCCAGCCGCGCCGCCTGGTTGCGCGCCCAGAGCCGGACGTCGGCCAGCGCCTGCGCCCCGCCGCTGTCGCTCGTCGCCACCGCGGACAGCTGGGCGACGCCCGCCTTCAGGTCGGCGGCGAAGTCGTCGTACGCGGTCTGGTAGTCGGCCTGGCTCGCGCCTTCTTCGGCCAGCTCGCCGAGCTCGGTGATCCGGTTGGTGGCGAACTCCAGGTGCTTCTGCGCCTTCGCCTGGTCGCCGAAGGTCAGGCCCAGCGCCGTCGACTCCCCGGCGCGCTTCACGCTGTACAGCGCGTCACCGGGCAGCGCGCTCCGGGACAGCACGAGCGTCAGGCCCGACAGCACCAGGACCAGGAAGAGCGCGGCGGCCACCAGGTCGGCGGTCCGCGGCCGCCACCTCCGACGCGGGGTGGCCGCCGCCGTCTCCAGGCGGCCCGCGATCTCCGCGCGGATCCGCTGCCGGGTGGCCAGGTCCGGGGCCCCGGCCGCACCGAGGTCGCGCAGGGCGCCGACGAGGGCCAGCTCGTCGGCGAACTCGCCGTCCCGGCGTACCGGGGACGGCTCCAGGGCACGCGCGAACCGGTCGCTCTCGGCTCGCTCACGCGCAAACCTCACTGCGCTGCTCCATCTCGGCCATGGCCGGCCTGACACCGGTCTGGCAGGAGTAACGATCCAGAAGCCGCCAGGGTTACCGGTTCCGGTCGACGGACCGGAAAGTTCGCGGGATCAGCGCAATCCGGTGGGCAGAAGTTGTGCCAATCGGCGTACCGCGCGGTGCTGGAGCGCCTTGATCGCACCCTCGTTGCGGTTCATGATCTCGGCCGTCTCGGCCACCGACAGGCCCTGCAGGAACCGCAGGATGATGCATTCCCGCTGGTCGTCGCCCAGTTCCGCGACGCAGCGCAGCAGCTCGGCGCGGGTCGCGCGGGTGATGGCCTCCTGCTCGGGGCCCGCCTGCGCGGTCGCGCCGACGCTGAACGGCGCCGAGCCCGGCTCGGTCACCTCGTCGGTGACCACTTCGAGCTTGAACCGGCTCGACTTCACGTGGTCGAGCACGAGGTTGCGGGCGATGGTGACGAACCAGGCGCCGACGTCACGCCCCTGGTAGCTCACCGACGTGATCCGGCGCAGCGCGCGCAGGAACGTCTCGCTGGTGACGTCCTCGGCCAGGTCGCGGTCGCCGAGCCGGAACAGCACGTACCGGTAGACGACGTCGACGTAGCGGTCGTAGAGCCGGCCGAAGGCGGACGAGTCGCCGTCCTGCGCGGCGCGCACGAGCTCCCACGCCTCGGCCTTCGCGGCTTCGGCGCGCTCGTCGTCGGACGCCTGCCTGCTCACCGGCACGGCCGACGAACGGCCGAAGACGCGCTCGGCGAACATGAAGACGGGCCCGCGGCTCACGGCGGTCGGCACGGTCATCGGGCGGCACCTCCGGCGGCGAAGCTGGCCTCGCGGGCCACTGAACCCCCGGAACCCGGACGAGCAGGGGCCTGCCGGCTCGCGTGCCCCACGACTTCGTGGGCAAGCAAGTTCGTCACGGCGACTCCCTCTCTCCGGTCGCGGCGGTGATCAACACCACCCCGCGACGCAGTGCAGCATACGTGTAGTTACCGCGAAGTAGGTAGTGGCTCCGGGGTTGCGAAGAAGCGACGCTCGCGGTCAGCACCCATGACGTCGCTCCGAATGACAGACTTGCAACGCTTTGGCCGGGATCGGAGAAAGGCGGGCCGCGGGTGAGTGCTCCAGAGGGGACGACATCGGGGGTCGGCGGGCTGCTCTCGCGGGCCGCGGCGACCTGGCCGGACCACCCGGCCGTGCGCGAAACCGGCTCCGGCCGCGGCCTGACCCACCAGCAGCTCGAAGCCGCCGCCCAGGTCCAGGCCCAGGCCCTCGCGGACGCGGGGGTCGCGCCCGGCGACCCGGTCGCACTGCGGCTGCCGACCTCCGTCGATTTCGCGGTCGCGTTCTTCGGCGCGCTGCGCGCCGGGGCGGTCGTCGTGCCGCTGTCGCCGCAGGTGCCCGGCCCGGAGCTCGAGAAGCTGCTCGAGCACAGCGGTGCCAAGGTTGTCATCCAGCGGGACGCCGAAGCGGAACTGCCGGCCGGGGTGAGCGGTCTCACTCCGCGAAGCGACCCGGATGGAGTAGTCGAATTCGTCGACGCGGGCCGCGCGGGCGAGGACATCGCCGTCGTTTCGTACACCTCGGGCACCACCGGGCCGCCGCGCGGCGTGATGCTGTCGCACCGCGCGCTGCTGGCGAACCTGGAGCAGCTCGGCCGCGTCGAGGGCGTCCTGGACCACGACGACCGCGTGCTGCTCACCATCCCGCTCTTCCACGTCTACGGCCTGGGGCCCGGCCTGCTGCACGCCGTCGCCGTCGGCGCGACCGCCGTCCTGTCCGAGCGCTTCGAAGCGCAGCGCACCCTGGACGACTGCGCGGAGCACGGCGTCACCACGATCACCGGCGTCCCGACCATGTACGCCGAGTTCGCCGCGCTCGGCGCCGACGAGCTGCGCCGCGGCCTGGCCACCGTGCGCCGGATGACGTCCGGCGCCGCGCCGCTGCACCCGAAGGTGCTGACCGCCATCCGCGAGGGCGCCGGGGTCGACGTCTACGAGGGCTACGGCCTCACCGAATGCGCGCCGGTGGTGACGTCGACGCTGGTCACGGGCTACCCGAAGCCGGGCTCGGTCGGCCGTCCGCTGCCCGGGATCGAGCTGCGGCTGGTCGACAGCGACGGCACCGACCAGGCCGTGCCGCTCGACCCGGACGACGTCGACGACGTCTTCGAGGCCGAGGGCGAGACCGGGCTGGTGTCGATCCGCGGCGCGAACCTCTTCTCCGGGTACTGGCCCGACGGCGAGCACGGGCCGGATGACGAGGGCTGGTTCCGCACCGGCGACGTCGGCTACCTCGACGTCGACGGCGACCTGCACCTGGTCGACCGGGCCAACGACCTGATCATCGTCAACGGCTTCAACGTCTTCCCGCGCGAGGTCGAGGAGGTCATCGGGCAGCTGCCCGAGGTGGCCGAGGCCGCCGTCGTCGGGGTCGTGGACGAGCGAAGCGGCGAAGCGGTGAAGGCGTTCGTGGTGCCGGCGGCCGGGGCGGCGCTGTCCGAGCAGCAGGTCGTCGACCACTGCGCGGGCCACCTGGCCGGGTACAAGGTGCCGCACCTGGTGGAGTTCGCCGAGTCGCTGCCGCACTCGGCCACCGGGAAGCTGCGCCGCCTGCGGCTGCGGTAGGAAGGCTGGGATATGAAGGACGTCATGGCGCACGAAGTGACGGTCATGGGCCGGGACGGCTGCCACCTCTGCGAGGTCGCGGAGACCGAGGTCGCGCGGATCTGCGGGGAGCTCGGCGTCGCGTGGCGGGCCGAGGACGTCGACACGGACCCGGAGTGGCGCGCGGAGTACGGCGACCGCGTCCCGGTGATCCTGGTCGACGGCGCCGAGCACGGCTACTGGCGCGTCGAAGAGGACCGGCTGCGGCGCGCGCTCGCTTGAGCCGTAACACGTCCGTAAGCCGTTCCGGGCAGCCTCTCGGCGCTCGCGCTCCGAAGATGGAGGCGTGAGCACTCTGCAGGACGCGCCCCCGGCGGCACGCCGGCTTTCGCTGCCGGTCGCGACCCTGATCGGGATCCTCGCGCTGGCCGCCGCCCTCGGCGTGGGGCACCTGGTCGCGGCCTTCGTCGGCTACACGGCGTCGCCGTTCATCGCGGTGGCCAACTACGTCGTCGACCACAGCCCGACCGGGATCGTGAAGTGGGCCGAGCGGACGCTGGGCACCTGGGACAAGCCGGTGCTGAAGCTCGGGCTCGCCGTGGTGCTGGTCCTGTTCGCGCTGCTCGCCGGGCAGCTTTCGCGCCGGACCCCGCGCGCCGGGCAGATCCTGGTCTTCGTCCTCGGCGCCGCCGGCGTCGCCGCCGTCTACGTGCGCTCGGACCTCGGGCAGGTGGCGCTGCTCGCGCCGGTCGCCGCCCTGGTCGCCGGGCTCGCGGTGTTCACCTGGCTGCACCGGATCGCACTTTCACGTGAAAGTGACCACCAGGGGGCCGCACTTTCACGTGAAAGTGCGGCTTGCGGAGCTTCGCGGCGGAAGTTCCTGCGCGCCGGGGTCGGCGTCGTCGCGGGCTCGGGGGTCGCGGCGGTGGTCGGCCAGGTGGCCGGGACCAGCTCGGGCGCCGAGGACTCGCGGGCCGCCGTCGGGCCGCTGGTGCCGGCGCGGACGGTGCCGCCGCTGCCCGCGGACGCGGACTTCGCGAAGCTCGGCTCGCCGCCCTTCATCACGCCGAACGGCGACTTCTACCGCATCGACACCGCGCTGGTCGTCCCGCAGATCCGGACCGAGGACTGGAGCCTGCGCATCCACGGGATGGTCGACCGCGAGGTGACGTTCTCCTACGCCGACATCCGCAGCCGGCCGCTGGTCGAGCGCCGGGTGACGCTGACGTGCGTGTCCAACGAGGTCGGCGGCCCGCTGATCTCGAACGCCAGCTGGATCGGCGTCGACCTGGTGGACCTGCTCGACCAGGCGGGCGTGCAGGCGGGCGCGGAGCAGATGTTCGCCACCAGCGTCGACGGCTGGACCTGCGGCACCCCGGCGAACGCCGCCCTCGATCCCCAGCGCGGCGCGATGCTGGCGATCGGCATGAACGGCGAGCCGCTCCCGGTCGAGCACGGCTTCCCGGCGCGGATCGTGATCCCCGGGCTGTACGGGTACGTGTCGGCGACCAAGTGGGTCGAGTCGCTGGAGTTCACGAAGTGGAGCGACCGGCAGGCGTACTGGCTCAGCCGCGGGTGGGGCGAGCAGGCGCCGATCAAGACGGAGTCCCGCATCGACACCCCGACGGGCTTCGCGCGGGTGCCCGCGGGCAAGGTCCGGCTGGCGGGGACGGCGTGGGCCCAGCACACCGGCATCGCGAAGGTGGAGGTCCGGCTGGACCAGGGCAGTTGGCTCCCGGCGACGCTGTCGGCCGAGGTGAGCAAGGACACCTGGCGGATGTGGTGGATCGAGCTCGACGTGCCGCCGGGGACGCACCAGGCGTTCGTCCGGGCGACGGACCAGGACGGGTACACGCAGACGGAGAACCGCGCGGACCCGGTCCCGGACGGCGCCACGGGCTGGCACTCGGTGAGCCTGGACGCGAGCTGACGGCCGGTCCGAACGCCGTGAACGACTCGTTCATGGCGTCGGACGCGGTGAACGACTCGTTCATGGCGTCGGACCGGCGGACGGTGGAGTGCCGGAAGTGCCTGGCGGGCAAGGATTCTGACGCCGTGTCGTGATCCGCGGGGGTGTCCCGGCCGTCGGGAACCGCCTCCGACCAGTGACTTTGTGCGTGCGTTCACAAGTGGTCTACCGTAGGACCATCGCCCCCGGGCGGTCCGGCATCGAACCGGACTCCGAGTCCTGGGTCAAGACACAGTTCGGCACGGCCGTGGCGATGGCCGCCGGGTGCACAGCGGGCAGGAGAAGACGGGCGTGGTGACACAGCGGGGGAGGCGCGACGCGGCGGACTCCCCGGGCCGGGCCCCGCGACGGCCCCGCCGCTCGACCGCCCCGGACGCCGACAACGCCCCCACCGCCGAGATGCCCGCCGTACCCGCCGACGCCGACGGCCGCAACGGGGATGCCCCCGAGGCCGTCCGGGCGAAGTCGATCCCCGAAGCGGCCGTCGCGCGGCTCGCCGTCTACCTGCGCGTGCTGTCCGGTATGCGTGACCAGGGCGCCACGACGGTGTCCAGCGAAGAGCTGTCCCAAGCCGCGGGCGTCAATTCCGCGAAATTGCGCAAAGACCTCTCCTACCTCGGCTCCTACGGCACCCGGGGCGTCGGCTACGAAGTCAGCGTCCTGGTGAGCCAGATCGAGCGCATCCTCGGCCTGACCCGGCAGCACAAGGTGGCCGTGGTCGGCATCGGCAACCTGGGCCACGCGCTGGCGAACTACGGCGGCTTCCCGGGGCGCGGTTTCCCGGTCGAAGCGCTGTTCGACCTGGACGCGGACCTGATCGGCGTGCCGGTCGGCGGGCTGCCGGTGTCGCACATGGACGACATCCCGCGGATCTGCGCCGAGCGCGGCATCTCCATCGGCGTGATCGCCACCCCGCCCACCGCGGCGCAGTCGGTGTGTGACCGCCTGGTCGCGGGCGGTGTCCAGTGCATCCTCAACTTCGCCCCGGTGGTGCTGCAGGTTCCTGCTCACATCGAGGTCCGCAAAGTGGATTTGGCCGTCGAGCTGCAGATACTCTCGTTCCACGTAGCCCGCCGCGCGGACGACGCCGCCGGTGATCAGGGCAATTCCGGATTACGCGGTCCCGGTGCGCCGTCCGAGAATGGGAACGGCAGGCGGAACGGTTCGGGTCCGGACGGCGGACGGGAAATGGTGGTGCGCTCATGAGCGAGCTCGCGAGTGAATCGATCAACACAGCGCTTGCCGCTCAGGCCACGCCGAGCGTGAGCGAGGTGTGCGCATGAGCGTCTTGGCGGTCGGTCTTTCGCATCGCAGTGCGGAGCTGAGCACGCTCGAGCGCGTCGCGATCCCCGCGCCGGAGGTCGGCAAGGTCCTCGACGAGCTGCAGCAGGCCCAGCACGTCAGCGAGGTCATGCTCGTCTCGACGTGCAACCGCATCGAGGTCTACGCCGTCGTCGAGACCTTCCACGGCGGCCTCAACGACGTCTCCGACGTGCTCGCCCGCCAGGCCGGGATGGAACCCGCCGAGCTCTACGACAGCCTGTACGTCCACTACGCCGGCGCCGCCGTCGAGCACCTGTTCTCGGTCACCTCGGGCCTCGACTCGATGGTCGTCGGCGAGACGCAGATCCTCGGCCAGATCCGGTCCGCGTACGCCACCGCGCGCGAGTCCGGCACGGTCGGCCGCACGCTCCACGAGCTGATCCAGACGACCCTGCGCGTCGGCAAGCGCGTCCACACCGAGACCGGGCTGGACCAGCTCGGCGCGTCGGTCGTGTCCGAGGCGCTGGCCGCGGCCGGGGACATCGCCGGCAAGCACGCCGTCATCGTCGGCGCCGGCTCGATGGGCGCGCTGAGCGCGTCGCAGCTGCGCAAGGCCGGGATCGGCGAGATCACCGTGGCCAACCGCACCGACGCCCGCGCCCGCCGGCTCGCCGCGAACGTCACCGAGCAGGGCGTGCCCGCCCGCGCGGTGCCGCTGTCCGGCGTCGCCGACGCGGTCCGCGACGCCGACGTCGTCATCTGCTGCACCGGCGCGCAGGACGCCGTCTTCACGCCGGAGCACGTGCTGCCCCGCGGCGGCCGCGCCCTGGTCGTCTGCGACCTCGGCCTGCCCCGCGACGTCGACCCGGCCGTCGGCGAGCTGGCCGGTGTCCGCGTGGTCGACCTCGCCACCATCCAGCGCCGGATGCGCGAAGCCGGCACCCCGACCACCGAGCGCCAGACCGCCAAGGCGACCGGGATCGTCCTCGACGAGGTGCGCGACTACCTCGCCGGGCAGCGCAGCGCCGAGGTGACCCCGACCGTGACCGCGTTGCGCAAGCGCGCGGCCGAGGTCGTCGACGCCGAGCTGCTCCGGCTGGACAACCGGCTCCCCGAGCTCGACGCCGGGGTCCGCGAAGAGGTCGGCCGCACGGTGCGCCGGGTGGTCGACAAGCTGCTCCACGCGCCGACGGTGCGGGTCAAGCAGCTGGCCGCCGAGACGGCCGACACCGACTACGCGAACGCGTTGCGAGAACTGTTCTGCCTCGACCCGCAGGCACCGGCCGCCGTGGCGAGCCCGAAGCCCCCACCAGAGAAGAAGTAGTAGTGACCAGAGTCATTCGCATGGGCACGCGCGGCTCCAAGCTCGCGCTCGCCCAGACCGGGACCGTCGCCGACGCCCTGCGCGCCACCGGCGCCGAGGTCGAGATCGTCAAGGTGACCACGCCCGGTGACCAGTCGTCCGCGCCGATTCCCACGATCGGGGTCGGCGTCTTCACGTCGGCGCTGCGGGAAGCGTTGCTGCGCAACGAGGTCGACGTCATCGTCCACTCCTACAAGGACCTGCCGACCGCGCCGGAGGCGGGCATCACGCTCGCCGCCGTGCCGCCGCGCGAGGACCCGCGGGACGCGCTCATCGCGCGCGACGGGCTCACGCTGGGCGAGCTGCTGCCCGGGTCCACAGTGGGCACCGGCTCGCCGCGGCGCACCGCTCAGCTGCGTGCGCTGGGCCTCGGTTTGGAAATCGTGCCGATTCGCGGCAATATCGACACTCGCATGCGCAAGGTGACCGACGGCGAGCTCGACGCCGTGGTGCTCGCGCGTGCCGGACTGGCCAGGGTCGGACTGGCCGAGGCGATCACCGAGACCCTCGACCCGATCCAGATGCTGCCCGCGCCCGCACAGGGCGCGCTGGCGGTGGAGTGCCGGTCCGCCGACGTGGACCTGGAGCACCTGCTCGCATCCACATTGGACGACGAGGGCACGCGGGCCGCGGTGACGGCCGAGCGGGCCCTGCTGGCCGCGCTCGAGGCGGGGTGCAGCGCGCCGGTGGGCGCGCTCGCCGAGATCGTCGAAGATCTCGACGCCGAGGGCAAGGTCGTGGAACGGATCTCGCTGCGCGGCACCGCCGCGGCCGAGGGCGAGAACGGCGCGGTGGACATGGTCCGGGCTTCCGCGCTGGCCGACAAGGACCAGGCCGCCCAGCTGGGCAAGGACCTGGCCGCCGAGCTGCTGGACCTCGGAGCCGGAGCCCTCTCCGGTCCCGCTCAGTAGCGCTCTCGCGAGCGCTTCTCAAGACGTAGGAGACCTGCGTCCGTGCGACCCAGCACGGCCGCCGCAAGAGGAGAAACGCACAGATGACCCCCGCGCGAAAGACCACCGGGCGCGTAGCGTTCGTGGGCTCCGGGCCCGGCGACGCCGGCCTGCTCACGGTCCGTGCCCAGGAGCTGCTGACCAAGGCCGAGGTCGTGGTGACCGACCCCGACGTGCCCCAGGCCGTGCTGGCCATGGCCGCCGAGGGCGCCGAGGTCCGGCCCGCCGTCGGCGAGGCCGCCGAGGTCGCCAAGGACCTGACCGCCGAAGCGAAGGCCGGCCGGCTGGTGCTGCGGCTGGTCGCGGGCGACCCGCTGACCACCCCGGCCGTGGTGGCCGAGGTCCAGGCGGTCGCGCGCACGAGCGCCGTGTTCGACGTCATCCCGGGTGTTTCCCCGGGCGCGGCCGTCCCGGCGTACGCGGGCGTCGCGCTGGGCGGCACGCACGTCGAGGTCGACGTCCGCGGCGACGTCGACTGGGCGGCACTGGCCGCCGCGCCCGGCCCGCTGGTGCTGCACGCGACGTCGGCGCACCTGGCCGAGGCCGCGTCGGCGCTGACCGGCAACGGCGTCCCGGCGTCGACCCCGGTCGCGGTCACCGCGAACGGCACCATCAACACCCAGCGCACCCTCGACACCACGCTCGAGAAGGTCGCCAACGACGCGGGCGAGCTCGTCGGCCCGCTGATCGTCACGATCGGCCAGGCCGCCGGGCACCGCTCGAAGCTGTCGTGGTGGGAATCGCGCGCGCTCTACGGCTGGAAGGTCCTGGTGCCGCGCACCAAGGAGCAGGCCGGCGAGATGGCCGAGCGCCTGCGCGGCCACGGCGCGACGTCGCACGAGGTGCCCACGATTTCGGTCGAGCCGCCCCGCAGCCCGGCGCAGATGGAGCGCTCGGTCAAGGGCCTGGTCGACGGCCGCTACCAGTGGATCGTCTTCACCTCCACCAACGCGGTCCGCGCGGTGTGGGAGAAGTTCGAGGAGTTCGGGCTCGACGCTCGCGCGTTCTCCGGCGTGAAGATCGCCTGCGTCGGCGAATCGACCGCGGCGAAGGTGCGCTCGTTCGGCATCATCCCGGAGCTGGTCCCGTCGGGCGAGCAGTCGTCCGAGGGCCTGCTGGCCGAGTTCCCGCCGTACGACGACGTCCTCGACCCGGTCGACCGCGTGCTGCTGCCGCGGGCGGACATCGCCACCGAGACCCTGTCGGCCGGCCTGCGCGAGCGGGGCTGGGAGATCGACGACGTAACGGCCTACCGGACCGTCCGGGCGGCGCCGCCGCCCGCCGAGACCCGCGAGATGATCAAGACCGGCGGTTTCGACGCGGTCTGCTTCACCTCGTCTTCGACCGTGCGCAACCTGGTCGGCATCGCCGGCAAGCCGCACACCCGCACGCTGGTCGCGTGCATCGGCCCGAAGACCGCGGAGACCGCCGTGGAGTTCGGGCTCCGGGTCGACGTCCAGCCGGAGAAGGCCGACGTGCCGCACCTGGTGGACGCGCTGGCCGAGCACGCGGCGCGGCTTCGCGCCGAGGGTGCGCTGCCGCCGCCGCGCAAGGCGAAGCGGGCCCGCCGCTCCTGAGGTTCGTTGGTCCGTGAAGGCCACCTTGAGGGACTCAGAGTCCTCAAGGTGGCCTTCACGGCTTTCCGTGGCAGCGCGCCGTTTCCGGCCCGGCCCCTGCGCCCCGATGTGGCGTTCGGTGCGTCAGACGCACCGAACGCCACATTGGGTGCGCTGGACGCAACCAACGCCACATTGGGGCGCTTCGGCCGAGCCAGTCGGCGGGAAGTGCGTTCACCGACGGGAGACGGCCGCCCGGCGGTCCGGGCACCCTTGCGGAAGGGTGGGCGCGACCAGCGGAGTAACCTGGCTGGAGTGTTCCCCGAGCATCGTCCCCGCAGGCTTCGCACCACCCCGGCCATGCGCAGGCTGGTGGGCGAAACGACGCTGCGGCCACGCCAGCTGATCCTCCCGATGTTCGTCGCCGAGGGCCTCGACGCGCCGCGGCCGATCTCGAGCATGCCGGGCGTCGTCCAGCACACCCGTGACACGCTGCGGAAGGCCGCCGTCGACGCGGTCAACGCCGGGGTCGGTGGGCTGATGCTGTTCGGCATCCCGAAGACCCGGGACGCCGAAGGCTCCGGGGCCGTCGACGAACACGGCATCCTCAACGTCGCGCTGCGCGACCTGCGCCACGAGCTCGGTGACGCCACCGTGCTGATGGCCGACACCTGCCTCGACGAGTTCACCGACCACGGCCACTGCGGTGTCCTGGACGCCGACGGCGGGGTCGACAACGACGCCACCCTGCGGCTGTACGCCGAGATGGCCGTCGCGCAGGCCGAAGCCGGGGCGCACGTGCTCGGGCCGTCCGGGATGATGGACGGCCAGATCGGCGTCATCCGCCGCGCGCTCGACGAGGTCGGGCACAGCGACAAGGCGATCCTCGCCTACTCCGCGAAGTACGCCAGCGCGTTCTACGGCCCCTTCCGCGAGGCCGTCGATTCGCAGCTCAAGGGCGACCGCAAGACCTACCAGCAGGACCCGGGCAACGGCCGCGAGGCGCTGCGCGAGATCGAGCTGGACCTCGCCGAGGGCGCGGACATGGTCATGGTCAAGCCGGCGCTGGCCTACCTGGACGTGATCAAGGCGGCGGCGGACATCTCGCCGGTGCCGGTGGCGGCGTACAACATCTCGGGCGAGTACGCGATGGTCGAAGCCGCCGCGGCGAACGGCTGGCTGGACCGCGAACGGACCGTGCTCGAGGTGCTCACGTCGATCCGGCGGGCGGGCGCGGACATGATCCTGACCTACTGGGCCGCGGAAGCCGCTGCCTGGCTGGACTGACCCGTTAGAGTCCACGCCGTGGAAGACAAAGAGGACCTCACCGGTCTGACCGACGACGAACGCCGCAAGAAGGGCCGCTCGCCGGATCCGGTGCTGCCGGGGCAGCAGGCGCCCAAGGCGACCCCGCCGCGTCCGGTGGCCGTGTCGTTCTGGCTGTGGCTCGCCGGTGGCGTGGTGCTCATCCTCAGCTACGTCCAGCTGCTGAGCAGCAAGTCGGCCGTCATCGACCAGTTCGTGAAGGCGACCACCGACCCGAAGTACACGCCGCAGATGATCGCGGACGGCGTCACGACGCTGCTGTGGTACCTGCTCGGCGGCGCGGTCGTGTTCACGCTGCTGTTCCTGCTCTTCGCGTACAAGGCCCGCGAAGGCACGCGCTCGGCCCGGACGGTGCTGACCATCCTGCCGATCGTGATGCTGCTGCTGATCATGACGATCGCGCCGATCATCAACTACCTGACCCTGGTCTCGGTGCTGCTGTTCGTGATCGCGCTGGTCCTGATGTACCTGCCGTCGGTGGCGGGCTACTTCCCGAAGGCCGGCCGCAAGCCGTGAGCGACCGGCTCTACGCCGAGTCCGGCGTGAGCTGGGGCGCCGTCGCGTGGGGCCCGGTGTTCGCGGTGTTCGGCGCGCTGTTCGAGCTGGTGACCGGCGGCCCGGTGCACGTCGTGGGCTGGCTGCTGGTCGGCGCCGGGCTGTGCGCGATCACCGCGCCGTGGGTGTACGCGCGGCGGCGGTTCCTTTCGCTCGAGGTGACGACGGAGCAGCTGCGCCAGGGCCGCGAGAAGGTCCCGGCGGACCAGCTCGCCTCGGTGACCGACGTCGGCGCCCCGGTCGGCGCGCGCGTGCTCGGTGGGGGCTGGTCGGTGCCGCGGAAGTACGACTCGCTCCCGGTGGAGCTCACGGATGGCACGGTGGTCCTGGCGTGGGCGAAGGACGTCGAAGCCCTGCAGGGCGCGCTCGACCGGCTCGTCCGGGCGACGCCGGGGGAAGCATGAGAAAATCGCCGCTGTGATCGACCTTCCGCAGCCCACCGGGGCCGAGCTCTGGCCGCCGGAAGAAGCCGGCCCGCAGGCGCGGCTGAACAAGCCGTGGCGGCTGCTCGTCGCCGTCGTGGAAGTCGTGCTGGCCGTTGCCGCCGGGTGGGGGGCCTACGCCTGCTGGCACGCGGGGGTGGCCACCGTCGTCACCCGGACCGACGACGGCGCGGTGCTCGAATCGCACCGGTACTTCGGCGGGTCGCTCGCCGCCGGCATCGGGCTCGGCACGGTGGCCGCGTTGCTGCTGGTCGACGCGGTGCGTCAGCTGCTGCTCGCGGTGCGTGCCCGGCAGCTCAAGCGCAAGGACTGATACACAGCTCCCGCACAGGGAACCCCCAGTCAATTGCTAAGCGGCGGTCCCAAGGTTGCCGCATGACGCGCGTGCGTGCCTCGAAGGCATGGGTGATCAACGGTGCTCTGGTCGTACTGCTGGCCGGGGCGGGTTTCGGGATATACCAGGCATTCAGCCCCGAACCGAGCACGGCGCAGGCGCAGTCGCGCAGCACCCCGGTGCGCCGCGCGACGGTCACCGAGACGATCTCCGCCGCCGGGACGCTCGCCAGCAGCTACACCGGCGCCGCGAACTTCGCCACGGCCGGCAAGGTCACCTCGATCGACGTGAAGGTCGGGGACGTCGTGAGCGCGGGCCAGAAGCTCGCGACGGTCGACAGCACGCAGGCGGCGAAACAGCTCCAGGTCGCGAAGGCGAACCTCGCGGTCGCGCAGGACAGCCTGGACGCCGCCGAAGACGCCGAGGACACCCCGGCGACCGGGCAGAACAGCCAGAACGGCCAGAACAGCACGCAATCGGCGGCGAACAGCGTCACCTCGGCGCAGGCCAAGCTCGACCAGGCCCAGCTGGACGTCCAGACCGCGCAGGAGACCCTCGACAACACGACGCTGTACGCGCCCGGCGCCGGCACGGTCACCGCCGTCAACGGCACCGTCGGGCAGCAGTCCGCCAGCGGCTCGGCGAGCAGCAGCACCAGTTCCCAGTCGTCGAGCAGCGGCAGCGGTCAGGGCGGCCAGGGTTCGTCGAACAGCACCGCGTCGAGCAGCTCGAGCTCCGGCAGCAGCGGCTTCATCACCATCACGAACATGACCGGCCTGGTCGTGAACACCTCGGTCGCCGAGATCGACGTCAGCAAGGTCAAGGCCGGCCAGAAGGCCACGGTGACGCTCAACGCGCTGCCGGACAAGCCGGTCCAGGCCACCGTGTCGAGCGTCAACCTGACCCCGACCACGAGCGGAAGCGTCGTCTCCTACGGCGCCCAGCTCGCGCTGACCGACCCGCCGGACGGGCTGCGGCCCGGCCAGTCCGCGAGCGTCGTGATCACCGTCGCCTCCGCCGACAACGCGCTGAGCGTGCCGGCCGCGGCCGTGACGACCGCCGGCGGCACCAACGTCGTCACCGTGCAGGAGAACGGCCAGAACGTGACGCGCCAGGTGCAGGTCGGCATCCGCGGCGAGTCGACCGTGCAGATCACCTCCGGGCTGACCGAGGGCGAGAACGTCGTGCTCACCGGGGCTTCGACCGGCACCACGGGCACCGGCCGGACCGGCACCGGGACCGGCGGCACCGGCGGGTTCCCCGGTGGCGGGACCGGCGGGTTCCCGGGCGGCGGCCAGCGCGGCACGGGCACGGGGGGCACGGGCACGGGCGCCGGCGGTGGATTCGGCGGCCGCGGGTGAAGCCGGTGATCGCGGTCTCCGCGCTGCGCAAGACCTACGGCGCCGGCGAAACGGCGGTGCACGCGCTGCGCGGCGTCGAACTCACCGTCTGGCCGGGCGAGTACGTCGCCATCATGGGGGCTTCCGGCTCGGGGAAGTCGACGCTGCTGAACATGCTCGGCTGCCTCGACGTCCCGACGTCCGGCCAGTACCTGCTCGACGGCTTCGGTGTCGGCAAGCTGAACGAACGGCAATTGGCGTTGCTGCGCAACCGGAAGATCGGTTTCATCTTCCAGTCGTTCAACCTCGTGCCGCGGACGTCCGCTTTGTCCAATGTAGAGCTTCCGCTCGTCTACAGTGGACTGAAACGGTCGGAACGGCGGCGGCGCGCGCTGGCGGCGCTGGAGATGGTCGGCCTGTCCGACCGGGCCAAGCACCTGCCCAGCGAGCTGTCCGGCGGGCAGATCCAGCGCGTCGCCGTGGCGCGGGCGCTGGTCACCGGCCCGGCGATGCTGCTGGCCGACGAGCCGACCGGCAACCTCGACCGGCGCAGCACCGAAGACGTCCTCGGCGTGTTCGACCGGCTCAACCGGCTCGGCCGCACCATCGTCGTCATCACGCACGAGGACGAGGTCGCCGCGCACGCGCACCGCGTCGTGCGGGTCGACGACGGGCTCATCGTGTCGGACGAAGTGACCCGCGCGGTCGGAGCGGTCTCGTGAACATCCTCGAAATCCTGCGCTTCGCCGTCCGCGGGCTCACCGCGAACAAGCTGCGCTCGGCGCTCACCACGCTCGGCATCACCATCGGCGTCGCCGCGGTGATCCTGCTCATCGCGGTCGGCAACGGCGCGTCCGCGGCCATCGCGGCCAGCATCCAGGGCCTCGGCACCAACGTGGTCAACGTCTCCCCGGCGCGCGGCGGCGGGCAGGGCGCGTCGGCGCGGCCGCTGACCGTCCAGGACGCCCACGCGCTCGTCGACCCGGTCGGCGCGCCCGACGTCAAGGCCGCGTCGCCGGTGGTGAACACCACGGCGACCGCGACCTACGGGCAGACGTCGTACGACATCTCCACCGTCGCCGGCACCGAACCGGCGTACTTCACGACCACCAACCGCGAACTCGCCCAGGGCCAGCTGTTCACCGCCGAAGACGTCACGGCCGCACGGAAGGTCGTGGTGCTCGGCCCGACGACCGCGGAGTCGATCTTCGGCACCGCTTCGGCCGCGGTCGGCAAGAACGTCCTGCTGAACAGCATCCAGTTCACCGTGGTCGGGGTGCTGCAGGCGAAGGGCAGCACCGGGCTGCAGAACGCCGACGACGTCGCCATCGCGCCGATCTCGGCCGTCCAGAACTCCCTGGCCGGGTACGGCAGCCTCAGCCAGATCGCCGTCCAGGCCACCAGCGCGGACTCCGTCTCGCTGGCCCAGTCGGAGATCACCGCGATCCTCAACGCGCGCCACGGCATCCGGCTCGGCGGCACCGCCGACTACCAGATCCAGAACTCCGAGCAGCTCCTGGCGACCCGGACGTCGGCGACCGAGACGTTCACCGTGCTGCTGGCGGCGGTCGCGGCGATCTCGCTGCTGGTCGGCGGCATCGGTGTCACGAACATCATGCTCGTCACGGTGACCGAGCGGATCCGCGAGATCGGCATCCGCAAGGCCATCGGCGCCCCGCGCGCCGCCATCCTCGGCCAGTTCCTCGCCGAAGCGACCATGCTCAGCCTGTTCGGCGGCCTGCTCGGCGTCGCGATCGGGGTGATCGGCAGCCGGTTCACCATCTCCGGGATCAAGCCCGTCGTGGTGCCCTCGTCGATCCTGCTCGCCTTCGCGGTGTCCGCCCTGATCGGGCTGTTCTTCGGCAGCTTCCCGGCGAACCGGGCCGCCAAGCTGCGGCCCATCGACGCCCTGCGTCACGAATAAGGAGAACTCCGCATGTCTTCCTCCACCACGAACCCGTCGAGCGCGGAGGAGATCGTCGCCACCCCGGCGGTCGACGGTGACCTGAACGCCGAGATGCGCCGGGCGGCCAAGCCGTTCTCCCGCACGACGCTGGTGCTGGCCGGGCTCGTCGTCCTCGCGATCGCGTTCGGCGGCGGCGCCTGGACGCACGCGGCGTTCGGCTCGTCGTCCTCCTCGACGCCCACCCGCCCGGCCGGCGGCACCCAGGGCGGCCAGCAGGCCGGCACCGGGCAGCAGGGCGGCGGCTTCCGCGGGGCCGGCGGCCGCGGCACCACCGGCACGGTCGACCGCGTCGAGGGCACCACGGTGTACGTCAAGACCGCGCAGGGCACCGACGTCAAGGTGTCCACATCGGACTCGACCACGGTCGGGGTGACCCAGCCGGGCAAGCTGGCCGACCTCAAGCCGGGTTCGACCGTCGTCGTCCAGGGCCAGGCGGGCGAAGACGGCACGGTGACCGCGCAGGCCATCACCCAGGAGGCGGCCCGCTGACGTTTGGGAGACTGGCGGGGTGAGCACTGGAACCGAGCAGTCCAAGGCATGGTTCGAACGGGCGAAGGCGGCCATCCCGGGCGGGGTGAATTCGCCGGTCCGGGCGTTCAACTCCGTCGGCGGCACCCCGCGGTTCATGGTCCGCGGCGAGGGCCCGCACCTGTGGGACGCCGACGGCAACCGCTACGTCGACCTGGTCTCCTCGTGGGGCCCGATGATCCTTGGTCACGCGCACCCGGCGGTCGTCGAGGCGGCGCGCGCGGCGGCGACGTCCGGCCTGTCGTTCGGCACCCCGACGATCGGTGAGGTCGAGCTGGCCGAGGAGATCATCGGCCGGGTCGGGCCCGTCGAACAGGTGCGCCTGGTCAACTCGGGCACCGAAGCCACGATGAGCGCGATCCGGCTGGCCCGCGGGTTCACCGGCCGCTCGAAGATCGTGAAGTTCGCCGGATGTTACCACGGTCACGTCGACGCGCTGCTCGCGCAGGCCGGCTCCGGCGTCGCCACGCTGGGGCTGCCGACGTCGCCGGGCGTCACCGGCGCCCAGGCCGGGGACACGCTGGTGCTGCCCTACAACGACCTCGACGCCGTCCGGAAGTCCTTTGCGGACAACCCCGGCGAGATCGCCGCGGTGATCACCGAGGCCGCGGCCGGCAACATGGGTGCGGTCGCGCCGGACGAAGGCTTCAACGCGGGCCTGCGCGACATCGCCCACGAGCACGGCGCGCTGCTGGTCATGGACGAGGTGATGACCGGGTTCCGCGTCTCGCGCGCGGGCTGGTTCGGCCTCGAAGGCGTGGCCGGCGACCTCTACACGTTCGGCAAGGTGATGTCCGGCGGCCTGCCGGCGGCGGCCTTCGGTGGCCGCGCGGACGTGATGGCCAAGCTCGCCCCGGGCGGGCCGGTCTACCAGGCCGGGACGCTGTCCGGGAACCCGGTCGCGGTCGCCACGGGCCTCGCGACGCTGCGCGCGGCCGACGACGCCGTGTACGCGGCTCTCGACGCCAACGCGAAGCGCCTCGGCTCGCTCTTCGAAGCGGCGCTGGCCGAAGCCGGGGTCGCGCACCACGTCCAGTACGCGGGCAACCTGGTGAGCGTGTTCTTCGGCGACCGGCCGGTCCGCGACTACGCCGGCGCGCAGGCGTCCGAAACGTGGCGGTTCCCGCCGTTCTTCCACGCGCTGCTCGACGGCGGCGTGTACGCGCCCCCGAGCGCGTACGAGGCCTGGTTCGTCAACGCGGCCATGGACGACGAAGCGTTCTCGGTGATCGAAGCGGCCCTGCCCGCGGCGGCGCGCGCGGCGGCCGGAGCCGTCCAGTGACCACCGTCGTCCACCTGCTGCGCCACGGGGAAGTGCACAACCCCGAGAAGATCCTGTACGGCCGGCTGCCGGGCTACCGGCTGTCCGAGCGCGGGCAGCGCCAGGCCCTGACGGTCGCCGAGGCCGTCGCGGGCCACGACCTGGTGCACGTCGTCGCGTCGCCGCTGCAGCGCGCGCAGGAGACGGCGGGCCCGATCGCCGCGGCGCACCGGCTCGACATCGCGACCGACGCGGACCTGATCGAGGCGGGCAACCAGTTCGAGGGCCTGCACGTGGCGGTCGGCGACGGCGCGCTGCGGGAGCCGAAGCACTGGCCGAAGCTGGTCAACCCGTTCAAGCCGTCGTGGGGCGAGCCGTACCTCGAGATCGCGCACCGGATGCTCGGCGCGGTCCACCGCGCCCGCGAGGCGGCGGACGGGCACGAAGCCCTCTGCGTGTCGCACCAGCTGCCGATCTGGACGCTCCGGCGGTTCCTCGAGGGCAAGAAGCTGTGGCACGACCCCCGCCGCCGCCAGTGCTCGCTGGCGTCGCTGACGTCGCTGGTCTTCGACGGCGACGCGCTGCGGGAGATCGTCTACAGCGAGCCGGCCGGCACGACCGACCCGAAGGTGACCGGGGCATGAAACGGCTGGTCATCGGGGTCGTGGCGGTGCTGGCGCTGGCCGGCTGCAGCGCGGGCAAGGACGCCGTCGTGCAGGGGAGCAGCTTCAGCTTCGTCTCCCCGGGCGGCCAGGTCGACATCACCTACGACGTCGCCCAGCGCCAGACCGCGCCGGTCCTGGCGGGCGACGACCTGATGCACGAGGGCAAGCAGCTGTCGCTGGCGGACTTCCCCGGCAAGGTCGTGGTGCTCAACCTGTGGGGCCAGTGGTGCGGGCCGTGCCGCACGGAGGTGCCGGAGCTGGAGTCGCTCGCGAAGCAGGCGCCGGGCGTACAGGTGGTGGGCATCGACGTCCGCGACCCGGCCCGCGAGGTGGCCCAGGACTTCGTCCGCGACCGGCAGCTGACGTACCCGTCGATCTACGACCCGGACGGCCGGGTGCTGCTCAAGCTGAGCGGCTACCCGCGCAACATCATCCCGTCGACGATCGTCCTGGACAAGCAGCACCGCGTGGCGGCGGTCTTCCTGCGGCCGGTGCTGGCCCAGGACCTCCTCCCGGTGACCCGGCGCCTGGAGTCCGAGCCCGCCTGACCCGCGGCACCGCAAGCGCCCCAATGTGGCGTTGGTTGCGTCCAACGCACCGAACGCCACATTGGGTGCGTCTGACGCACCGAACGCCACATTGGGGTGCTCCGGCTCGGGGCGGACGGGCGGGACCAAGGTCCTGAACTGCTGTGACCGAGGTCCTGTGAAGCGGCCCCGGAGTTCTCACCCGGACCTCACTGCCTACCCTCAACGGGGTGAACTCCGTTACCGAGCTGGCGATCTCCGGACCGCTGCTGCTCGCCGCGGGCGTCGCGCTGCTGGCCGGAACCATCTCGTTCGCGTCGCCGTGCGTGGTGCCGCTCGTGCCGGGGTACCTCGCGTACCTCGCCGCGCTCGTCGGTGCGGACGCGCCCGCGGTCAGTGCCGATGAGGAGCGCAAGAAGGGCCGCTGGGCCGTCCTGGGCGCCGCGCTGCTGTTCGTGCTCGGGTTCACCGTCGTCTTCGTCGCCACGCTGGGCACGCTCGTCTGGATCGCGGACACGCTCGTCCTCAACCAGGACCTCCTCCAGCGCATCGGCGGGGTCCTGACCATCGCCATGGCGCTGGTGTTCCTCGGCTGGATCCCCGGCCTGCAGCGCGAGGTCCGCTCGCACCACGTCCCGCGCGGCGGCGTCTGGGGAGCTCCGCTGCTCGGCGCGATCTTCGGGCTCGGCTGGACGCCCTGCATCGGCCCGACGCTGTCGGCCGTCACCACGCTGGCCAGTGCCACCGGCGGGGCCGAAGCCCGCGGCTACCTGCTGATCGCCGTCTACTGCCTCGGCCTCGGGCTGCCGTTCCTGCTGATCGCGCTCGGCGCCCGCTGGGCCGTGCGCGCCACCGACTGGGTGCGCCGCCACGGCCGCCAGGTGCAGATCTTCGGCGGCGTGCTGCTGCTGATCGTCGGCGTCCTGCTGGTCACCGGGGTGTGGGGAGATCTGATGGGCTGGCTCCGCAACGAGCTCGCGGGCAGCCTGGAGCTGCCGCTGTGACGACCACCGAGGCACCGCCCGCCGCCCCGAAGGGCCCGACGCCCGCGAAGCGCACCTTCGCCTTCGTGCGCAACACCTGGCGCGGCCTGACGTCGATGCGCACCGCGCTCGTCCTGCTGTTCCTGCTCGCGCTGGCCGCCCTGCCGGGTGCGCTCCTGCCGCAGCGGAAGCTCAACGCCCCGAAGGTCGACGAGTACATCGGCGCGCACGGCTGGTGGGGCACCCTGCTCGACAAGCTCGAGTTCTACGACGTCTACTCCAGCATCTGGTTCTCGGCCATCTACCTGCTGCTGATGATCTCGCTGGTCGGCTGCCTGACCCCGCGCAGCTTCGAGTACGTCAGGGCGATGCGCGCCAAGCCGGTGCTGACCCCGCGCAACCTGGCCCGGATGCCGCACTACCGGCTCGGCCGCGGCAAGGCCGACGTCACCGCCGAAGTCGCCGCCGTCCACAAGCACCTCTCGGGCTGGCGCCGGATCGAGCGCGAGGAAGCCGACGGCGTCCGCACGATCTCCGCCGAACGCGGGTTCCTGCGCGAGACCGGCAACCTCGTCTTCCACTTCAGCATGCTCGGCCTCATCGTGTTCTTCGCGCTGGGCAAGATGTTCGGCTACGAGGGCCAGGTCATCGTCCAGGCCGACGGGGACAGCTTCTGCAACTCCGGCATCTACAACTACGACTCCTTCAACGCCGGCCTGCGCGTCGACGGCACCGACCTCGACCCGTTCTGCGTGAAGGTCAACGACTTCACCGTGCGCTACACCCCGGCCGGTGAGCCGGAGTACTACCACGCGAACATCCAGTACCAGTCCGGCGAAGACCTCGAAACGAACACCTGGCGCCCCTACGGCCTCGAGGTCAACTCGCCGCTGCGGACCGCGGGTGACCGCGTCTACCTGCTCGGCCAGGGCTACTCGCCGCAGTTCACCGTCACCTTCCCCAACGGCGACAAGCGCACCCAGAACACCCAGTGGCGCACGGTCGACCCGACCACGATGCTCGCCGAGGGCGCGACGAAGTTCGACCAGCCGGGCGTCACCGACGAGGTGCAGCGGCGGACCCGCCAGCTCGCCATCACCGGCCTCTTCGCGCCGACGGCGTTCCTGCACGGCAACGTCCTGACGTCGTCCGCGCCGGAGCTGAATGACCCGTCCGTGGCCGTCGACATCATGCGCGGCGACCTCGGCCTCGATGCCGGGCGCGGCCAGTCGGTGTTCGAGATCGACCAGTCGCTCGTGGACGACGGCAGGCTGAAGAAGGTCGCCCGCGAGAACCTCAAGGTCGGCCAGGAGATCAAGCTCGACGACGGCACGAAGGTCCGCTTCGACGGCGTCAACCACTGGGTTTCCCTGCAGGTGTCCCACGACCCGACGCAGGGGTTCGTGCTCGGCTTCGCCATCGCGATGTTCCTCGGCCTCGGCGCGTCACTGCTGGTCAAGCGGCGACGGCTGTGGGTGCGGGTGAAGCCGGGGACCGAGGACCACCCGGGTACCGTGATCGAGGTCGCCGGGCTGGCCCGCACCGACCAGGCCGGCTACGGCGAAGAGTTCCACCGGATCAGCGAACGCCTGATCAGTGGGCAGAAGGGCTGAGGCAATGCCGATCAACGAGACGCTGTCGCAGTACAGCGACTGGCTGTACACCACCGCCGCGGCGATCTACGTCGTCGCGCTGATGATGACGCTGATCGAGCAGGGCTTCGGCGCCAAGGGCCGGCTCGCCATGGAGCGCGCCCAGCGCCGTTCGCGCGAGCTCGTCGGGGCCGGCGGCCCGCCGGTCGAGGAGCTCCCGGCCGCGCAGCGCGAGGTCGGCCGCCCCGAGCGGATCGGCCGCATGGGCGCGTCGCTGCTCGTGCTCGGCGCGGTGCTGCAGCTCTCGGCGATCGTGCTGCGCGGGCTCGCCGTGCACCGCGCGCCGTGGGGCAACATGTACGAGTACGGCATGGCGGTCACCTTCATCACGGTGGTCACGTGGATCCTCGTGATGTGGAAGTTCCCGGTCCGCCACCTGACCGGCTTCCTGCTGCTGCCCGTCGTGATCCTGATGTTCATCAACGGCACGCTGCTGTACACGATCGCGGCGCCGGTGCAGCCCGCGCTGCAGTCGTACTGGCTGGTCATCCACGTCTCCGCGGCCATCATCGGCTCCGGCGTCTTCCTGGTTCCGGGTGTCGCCAGCGTGCTGTACCTGTTCCGCTCGGCCTACGAGAAGGACGAGACGAAGTTCGCCCGGTTCGCCTCGAAGCTGCCCGCGGCCGACGTCCTCGACCGGATCGCCTACCGGACGACGATCTTCGCCTTCCCGGTGTTCACCTTCGGCGTGCTCTGCGGCGCCGTGTGGGCCGAGTCGGCGTGGGGCCGGTTCTGGGGCTGGGACCCCAAGGAGACCGTCGCGTTCATCGCCTGGGTGGTCTACGCGGCCTACCTGCACTCGCGGGCGACGGCGGGCTGGCGCGGCGCCCGGGCCGCGGCCATCAACATCGTCGGGTTCGCCGCGATCATCTTCAACCTGTTCTTCGTGAACCTCGTCACCGCGGGCCTGCACTCCTACGCCGGGGTGGGCTGAGCGTCCCGCGAGGACTCCGACTACCGTCGTGACCGGGGGAGAGCGATGTCGGGGCGAGTGCGCGGAGGTTTACACCGGTGACCGGACCCAGCGAAGAATCGGCTCCTGGCCACCCCGAACAGGCCGACCCGGCCGCTGCCCCGCAGCACCCGGGCCTGTTCGCCGACGACCGGACGGACTCCCACCCGCACCCGGAGACGTCCGGGGCCTACGACGTGCAGCCCACGCAGGCGGTCCCGCCGCCCAACCCGGCGGTGTCCGGCCCGCACCAGGTCAACCCGGCCGTTTCGGGCCCGCACCAGGTGAACCCGGCGGTGTCCGGGCCGCACCAGGTGCCCCCGGGGCCGCAGTACGGCTACGACCAGAACCTGCCGCCGCTGCAGCCGCAGTACGGCGACCCGGCGCAGCAGTACGCCCAGGCGCAGGCCCAGTACCCGCAGCAGCCCCAGCAGCCTTCGGGCCTGCCGCAGCCCCAGGGCGGGCGGCACGCGGCGCCGCCGCAGCAGCCGGGCCACGGCCACGACCTGTCGACGGCGCACCTGGTCAAGCAGGTCAAGCGGCCCCCGCAGTCCGGCTGGCGCAAGGCGCTCTACGTGGGCAGCGGCAAGCTGGTCAACCCGGGGGAGAGCCCGGCGGACACCCGCCGCCGCGAGCTCATCGCGCGGGTCAACCAGCCCCTGCGCGGCTGCTACAAGATCGCGATGCTGTCGCTGAAGGGCGGCGTCGGCAAGACCACGGTGACGACGACGCTGGGTGCGACGTTCGCTTCGCTGCGCGGTGACCGGGTCGTCGCCGTCGACGCCAACCCGGACCGCGGCACGCTCTCGCAGAAGCTCCCGCTGGAGACCACCGCGACGGTCCGCCACCTGCTGCGCGACGCGGCCCGCATCACGCGCTACAGCGACGTCCGGTCCTACACGTCCCAGGGCTCCAGCCGGCTGGAAATCCTCGCCAGCGAGCAGGACCCGGCCGTGTCGGAGGCCTTCTCCGAGGACGACTACCGGCGCACGGTCAACCTGCTGGAGCACTTCTACAACATCGTGCTCACCGACTGCGGCACCGGCCTGATGCACTCGGCGATGAAGGGTGTCCTGGACGTCGCGGACGCGCTGGTGGTGGTCTCGTCCGGCTCGGTCGACGGCGCCCGCAGCGCCTCGGCGACGCTGGACTGGCTCGAGGCCCACGGCTACGGCGAGCTGGTCAAGCGCTCGGTCGCGGTGATCAACTCGGTCCGCCCCAAGGGCGGCTCGGTCGACCTCGACAAGCTTTCGGCCCACTTCGGCGCGAAGGTCCGGGCGGTCTGCAAGGTGCCCTTCGACCCGCACCTGGAGGAAGGCGCGGAGATCGAGCTGGACCGCCTCACCGGCGACACCCGGCTGGCACTGCTGGAACTGGCGGCCACCGTCGCCGACGGTTTCGCGACCCCGCTCTCGCAGGGCTACCGGTAGGCCAGGCCCGCCGCGCCGATGCCGGGGGTACGCGAAGGTCGCGAATGACTCATTCGGGACCGCCAAGGTCGCGAATGAGTCATTCGCGACGCTGGAACTCGCCGCGCAGCCGGGGCGACGAGGCGCGAGTCAGCGGGAAGTAAAGCCGTGAAGCTCGGGCGGCTCAGCCCTCTTCGTCCCGGCGCTTGCGCTGCTGTTCGGCCAGCTGGCGCAGGAAGTCGGGGTCGTCGTCCGGGGCGAGCGGGGCGCGGCGCGGGGTCGAGGGCACCATCCGCTGGCCGGCGAACGACCGCCACAGGAGCAGGGCGACGACCAGCGCGCCGACCGCCGCGAGCAGAGCGAGCATGCCGGATCCTTCCGTGTGGGTCCCCCGAGGTTAGCCTCTTCGGCCGGGTTTCGGCTCCTGCCGCGTCAGGCGGGTGACGCGGCGAACGAAAAGGGGCCGCGCGGGACGGGGTGGTTCCCCGTACCCGACACGGCCCCGCGCCGGAGCTGGTTCAGGCGTTGCGCGCCGGTTCGCTGGCGTCGGTGGTCAGCTCGGCCAGGAGCTCGTTCACCTCGGACTCCCGGAACCGCCGGTGTCCGCCCGGGGTCCGGATGGAGCCGATGCGGCCCGCCGTCGCCCACCGCGTCACCGTCTTGGGGTCCACCCGGAACAGCGCTGCCACCTCGCCTGGGGTGAGCAGGCGTCCGCCCATCGTCGCGGTCATTTTCCGCCTCCTTAACGAACTCACTGCTATACCGGAGGCATCCGGGCCCTTCTGCCCGTCGCGCCGGGGTAGCCAACACGGCAATCGTTGCACTTCACCCGTCGGGTACTCGAACGGTTGTCCAAGAGTAAAGAGCCCTTAAAGGTCAAAACGGACAGTTTGTTTACGGTCTGCAACTATCATTTCGTGACGTGAAGTGCGGGAACGCCGTTCCAGCGGGTCACCGGCCGCGAGGTGTGGTGCCAATGGGGGATTGTCCAACCGCATAGAGTGATCCCCGTGGATCAGTTGGACCGGAAGATCATCGCGGCGTTGCGCATCAACGGACGGGCCACCTACGCCGACCTCGGGCGGGCCGTCGGCCTGTCCGCGTCATCGGTGCACGAGCGGGTCGGCAAGCTGGAAGCCGCCGGCGTGATCACCGGCTACCACGCGGTCGTGGACCCGAGCTCGGTCGGGCTCGGCGTCACCGCCCTCGTCGGCATCCATCCCACCGACACCGCGACCGAGGACGACGTCGCCCAAGCGCTCGGCGAGCTCGACGAGGTCGAGAGCTGCTACGCCGTGGCGGGCGACGAGGCGTTCGTCGTCAAGGTGCGCGTGCCGACCGTCGACGAGCTGGAGCGGACCCTGGCCCGGCTCCGCCGCATCCCCGGCGTCGGGCGGACGAACACCACGGTCGTGCTCTCGACGCGGTTCGAGGGCCGCCCGAACAACGCGGGCCTGCAGAAGGACCGGTCGGGCGGGGCGTAGCCTGCGTTGGTGTGAGCGACGAGAAGGCCGGAAACCTGCCGCGTGACCTGACGCTGTACCTGCTGGCGCGGTTCGTGCTGGTCGGGGCGATCGCCTGGGGCCTGTCCCTGGCCGGCGTGCCGCTGCTGGTGGCACTGCTCATCGGCCTGGTCGTCGGCCTCCCGCTGGGCCTGCTGCTGTTCCGCGGCCTCAACGCCCGGGTGACGGCCGGCCTGGCGAAGCGCAACGAGAAGCGTGCCCGGGCCCGTGCCCAGCTGCGCGCCCAGCTCCGCGGCGACTCAGCCGGGCAGCCGGAGTGAGCCGCCCGCACAGCCGCAGCTGGGTCCGCGAGGCCGTCCGCATCATCGAGGCCGACGCCAACCGCAGCGCCGACACGCACCTGCACGTCTTCCCGCTGCCCCCGGAGTGGGGCATCGACCTCTACCTCAAGGACGAGTCCGTCCACCCGACCGGCTCGCTCAAGCACCGCCTGGCCCGGTCGCTGCTCCTCTACGGGCTCGTCAACGGCCACATCGGGCCGGACACCGTGCTCGTCGAGGCGTCCAGCGGTTCGACCGCGGTGTCCGAGGCCTACTTCGCCCGCATGCTCGGGCTGCGCTTCGTCACCGTCGTGCCGCGCAAGACGTCGAGGGAGAAGATCGCCCTCATCGAGTTCTACGGCGGCGAGTGCCACTACGTCGACGAAGCCCCGGCGATGTACCCGGAGGCCGAGCGGCTCGCGGCCGAGTGCGGCGGGCACTACCTCGACCAGTTCACCTACGCCGAGCGCGCGACCGACTGGCGCGGCAACAACAACATCGCCGAGTCGGTGTTCGCGCAGATGCGCTCGGAGCGCCACCCGGTGCCCAGCTGGATCGTCGTCGGCGCGGGCACCGGCGGCACGAGCGCGACCTTCGGCCGGTACGTCCGCTACAAGCGGCACACCACGAAGATCTGCGTGGTCGACCCGGAGAACTCGTCGTTCTACGGCGCCTGGGAAACCGGCGCGCTCGACTACGCCACCGGCATGCCGTCGCGGATCGAAGGCATCGGGCGCCCGCGCTGCGAGCCGTCGTTCGTGCCGGGCGTCATCGACGAGATGTTCCGGATCCCCGACGCGGGTTCGCTGGCGGCCATCCGCCTGCTGCGCGAGCGCACCGGCCACTGGGCGGGCGGCTCGACCGGCACCAACCTCTACGGCGCGTTCCGGCTGATCTCCCGCATGGTCGAGGACGGCCAGGCGGGCAGCGTCGTGACGCTGCTCTGCGACGGCGGCGAGCGGTACGCGCACACGTACTACAACGACGACTGGCTGGCCCAGCAGGGGCTCGACCTGGCGCCGCACACGGCGTTGTTCGAGGAGTTCCTGACGACCGGGAAGTTCTTCGTCCCGGAGGGCTAGAGGTTCACGGTGATCGCCGTGACCACCGCCCACAGGAGCATCGCCAAGCCGGTGTCCCGCAGCGCGGGGATCAGCTCGCGCCCGGTCTTCCCGCCGTGGACGGCGCCCACCGCGGGCAGCAGCAGGGCGATGCTGATCACGGGCAGGAAGGCCAGCGGGTGGCCGGTGACCGCCAGGACCACGCTGAGCACGTAGGGCACCGCGATCAGCACCAGGTACAGCCGCCGCGTGCCGCCGTCGCCGAGGCGGGTGGCCAACGTGCGCTTGCCGGACTCGATGTCCGTCGGGATGTCCCGCAGGTTGTTGGCCGTCAGGACCGCCGTCGAGAACGAGCCGACCGCGACCGCGCACGCCAGCGCGGCCCAGCTGACCCGGCCCGCCTGGACGTAGACCGTGCCGAGCACGCCGGCCAGCCCGAAGAAGACGAACACGGCGATCTCGCCGAAGCCGTAGTAGCCGTAGGGCTTCTTGCCGCCGGTGTAGAACCACGCGCCGAGGATGCACAGCGCGCCCATCACCAGCAGCCACCAGTGCCCGCTGGTGACCACCAGCACCAGCCCCAGCACCCCGGCCAGCCCCAGCGAAACCAGTGCGGCGGTCAGCACGGCCTTCGGCGCGGCGACCCCCGAGCCGACCAGGCGCAGCGGCCCGACGCGGTTCTCGTCCGTGCCGCGGATGCCGTCGGAGTAGTCGTTGGCGTAGTTGACGCCGACGATCAGCGAGAGGGAGACCAGCAGCGCCAGCACCGAACGCCACCAGGAAAACGCGTCCAGCGCGATCGCCGCGCCGACCCCCGCCACCACCGGCGCCACCGCGTTCGGCAGCGTCCGGGGCCGGGCCCCCTCGATCCACTCGCTCATTGAAGCCATGGCGCCATTCAACGCCATGTCGATCAGTGCCCGGCGGGAACCCGGGCCGCCGCGTGCTCGCCGTCCATCGCGCCGAGCTGCCGCCGGACGCGGTCGGCGTCGCGGGGCCGGTCCTGCTGCCGGTACAGCTCGAGCGCTTCCCGCCACGCCGTGCGGGCCTGGTCCGGCCGGCCGAGGGCGGCGAGGGGCCCGCCGAGGCGGTCCAGGGTGTCGGCCACCTGGAAGGTGTTGCCGCGGTCGCGGTACAGCGTGAGCGCGCGCCGGAAGTACTCGACAGCGGGCTCGTGGTGGCCGCTCCGGGACTCGATGTAGCCGAGGCTGTCCAAGGTGTCCGCCTCGGCGTGCGCGTCGCCGTGGCGGCGATGCAGGGCCAGCGCGGCCTCGCAGTGGCTCCGCGCGGTCTCGTGGTCGCCGACCTGGGCGGCCAGCCAGCCCACCTGGTTGAGCTCGCGCGCCTCCCACACCGGCTTGCCGAGGGTGCGGAAGAGCGCCAGCGCGCGGGTGGCGTGGTCCAGCGCCCGCCGGTCGTCGCCGCGCAGCTGCCAGACCCAGGAAAGCCCGTGCTGGGCGAGGCCCTGTTCGTCCCGCTCGTCGGTGCGCCCGGCGAGCGAGACGGCTTCCTGCAGGTGCTCGACGGCTTCGTCGTGCCGGCCGAGGTTCGCCTGGACGTCGGCGAGCAGCCGGTGCGCGCGGCACGTCGCGACCGGATCGGCCAGGTGCGCGGTGGAGTCCAGTGCGGTCCGCCACACCGCGAGCCGGTCGGGCAGCATGCCCCGCCGGTTCTGGAAGGTGTGCAGGCCCCACGCGAGCTGCCACACCACGTCGTGCCACCCGGCGGCCGCGGCGGCGTGCTGGGCCGCCAGGAGGTTGGCGTGCTCGCTGTCGAACCAGTCCAGCGCGGCCGAGTCGTCGCGCAGCGGGTGCGGTCCGGCGCCGGGGGCGGGCTCGGCGAGCGGGACCGCCTGGCGGTGCGGGTCCAGGTGGTGGTCGGCGGCGTGGGACGTGTGGAGGTAGCAGTCGAGCACGCGCCGCAAGGCCGCTTCCCGCTCGGCCGGGCGGAGCTCCTGCTCGGCGGTCACCGCGGCGTAGTCGCGGATCAGGTCGTGCATGGTGAAGCGCCCGCCCGGCCGCCGGCTGAGCAGCGACACCTCCTCCAGCGTGGTCAGCACCTTCGCGGTCCGCTGCGGGGACGAACCGGCGAGCGCGGCCGCGGCCGGCAGCCCGATGTCGGGCCCGGGTGCGGTGCCGAGCAGGGCGAACACCGTCCGCTGCTCGCTCGTGAGGGCCCGCAGCGACCACGAAAGGACCGCGGGCAGGCTGACGGTCGGATCTTCGTGGTCGAAGGCGTCGAGGCCGGTGTCCCGCAGTTCGGTGGCGAACTCCGCGAGCGGGATCCGCGGGCGCGTCTGCGCGTGGCGGCCCACGATCGCCAGCGCCAGCGGGTAGCGCCCGCACAGCCCGATCAGCTCCTCGACCGCGTCCGGTTCGGCCGCCAGGCGGGCCGGGCCCAGGCGCCCGGTCAGCAGTGCCCGGGCTTCGCCGTGGCTGAGGATGTCCAACTGGAGGTGCCGGGCGCCGTGGCGCGTGATCAACGGCGCCAGGTGGCGGCGGCTGGTCACGACGGTCGTGCACGTGGCGCTGCCCGGCAGCAGCGGGATCACCTGGTCCGCGTCGGCCGCGTTGTCCAGCACCACCAGCATCCGCTTGCCGTCGACGAGCTTCCGGTACAACGCGGTCCGGGCTTCCGGGTCGCTCGGGATCCGGCCGGGGGCGACGCCCAGCGCGCCGAGGAACCCCCGCACCACGACCGACGGTTCCAGCGGGGCACTCGCGGAGGAGAAGCCGTGCAGGTCGGCGAACAGCCGGCCGTCCGGGAACCGGTCGCGGTGGGCGGCCGCCCAGTGCAGCACCAGCCAGGTCTTGCCGACCCCGCCGGCGCCGGCGAGCGCGGAGATCTGCACCACGGGCCCTTCGTCCGCGTCGCGGGTGAGCGCGGCGAGTTCGTCCTCGCGGCCGATGAACGACGGCGGCGCCGCGGGGAACCGGTCCGGGACCGCGCCGGTGTCCGGGGCGGCGCCGGTCAGCTCCGGATCACCGCGCAGGATCCGCTGGTGCAGCTCCCGCAGCGGCGGGCTCGGATCGGCGCCCAGCTCCTCGGCGAGCCGGTGCCGGAGCTGCTCGAAGTGCTCGAGGGCCTCGGCTTGCCGGCCGCTGCGGTACCGCGCCAGCAGGACCTGACCGGCGAGCCGCTCGTCCAGCGGGTGTTCGCGGGTCCACGCCGTCAGGTCGGCGAGCAGCTCGGCGTGCCGTCCCCGGCGCAGCCGCACGTCGGTGTGGTCGAGCCGCGCCGACCACTGTTCGGCGCGCAGGGCCCGGCGCAGGTCACCGGCCCACGGCGTGTCCAGGTCGGCGAGGGCGTCACCGCGCCAGAGCGCGAGCGCCCGCTCGAACAGCGCCTCGGCCTCGTCGTCTTCGGCTTCGCGCGCCTCGGCTACGAGCCGCCGGAACCGGTGCAGGTCCACGGCGTCGGGGTCGACGCGCGGGAGGTAGCCGCCGGGGAGCCGCCGGATCTCCAGCCCCGCGCCGGCCGGTGAGTGCCGCAGGCGGGACAGGTAGCTGTGCAACGACTCCCGCGCGCGCAACGGCGGGTGGTCCGCCCACACCCGGTCGATCAGCCGGTCGACCGGCACCAGGTGGTTCGCGTCGGCCAGCAGCGCCGCCAGCACGGCCCGCTGCCGCGCGGGCCCGAGCTCGACCGGCTCGCCGTCCACCCGGGCTTCGATCGTGCCCAGCAACCGGAACTCCACCACCGCGCCTCCCCTCGCCCCCGCATTCGACCAGCTCGTTCAAGCGGTCTGCAAGGTACGCGCAAGGTGCCGGGGGCACGGTGGGGGAACACCGGGCGTCCGGCCGGGGCCCGTGCCATCGAGGGGTTGGCACGGTTCCCGCCGGGCGGACCGGGGGCTCAGTCGGTCGGCGGCAGCTGCCAGGTGAGCTGGCCGCTGTTGGGGTCCACGGCGGGGCCGTCGGCCAGCGCCGTGCCCACCGGAAGGAGAACCCCCAGAGCGACGGCGGTGCTGATCAGAGCGGTGCGAAGCCAGCGCGTCATGGTGGGTAGCCAAGCGTGCGCACGCCGTGAATGTCAACGAAGTGCCACCATTCAGCCGCGCAAACCCGACTGGAGTCGGGTCTTCACCGCCGCCCGGTCGATCTTGCCCGGTCCGCGCAGGGGCAGTTCGGTGCCGAACTCGATGCGCTTCGGCGCCGACGCCGGGCCCAGCTCCGCGCGGACCGCCGCGCGCAGCTCGCCCGGGTCACCCGCCGGGACGACCAGCGCCACCACCGCCTCGCCCCATTCCGGGTCGGGCAGGCCGACGACGCAGGCGTCCCGCACGCCGGGCTGCGCGCACAGGACGCGTTCGATCGCGTTCGCCGACACCTTCACCCCGCCGGTGTTGATCATGTCGTCCGCGCGCCCCAGCACCTCCAGGCGGCCGTCTTCGTGGCGGACACCGCGGTCGGAGGTGGTGAACCAGCCGTCGGAGAACGCGTCGGCGGTCAGGTCCGGGCGGAGCCGGTAGCCGTGGGCGAGGACGTCGCCGGCGATGCGGATCCGGCCGTCGGCGAGGTCGATCCGGACGCCGTCGAGCGGGAAGCCGTCGTAGACGCAGCCGCTCGCGGTCTCGCTCATCCCGTAGGCGGGCACGATCCGGACCCCGGCGTCGGCCGCGCGTTCGCGCAGGGCGGGGGTGGTCGCGGCGGCGCCGAGCACGATCGCGTCGAACGTCTTCGCCGCGGCCAGTCCCGCGCCGCCGTCGTCGAGCAGCCGGACCAGCTGGGTCGGCACCAGGGCCGTGTAGCGGGGGCCGCCGGTCAGCGTCGCCGCCGCGGCCGCGAAGTCGTCCGGGCGGAAGCCGGTACCGGTCAGGAACGCGGGCTCGGTGCCCGCGAGCAGGGAGCGGACCAGCACCTGCAGCCCGCCGATGTACTGCGCGGGGGTCGCGAGGAGCCAGTGGCCGGGGCCGCCGAGGCGGGCGTGCGTGGCCTCGGCGGACGCGGTCAGCGCGCGGGCCGAGAGCAGCACGCCCTTCGGGGCGCCGGTCGAGCCGGACGTGGCGATGACCACGGCGGTGCCCGGCTCGGCGGGCTGGTCCGGCGCCATCGCGTCCCGCAGCGCGGGGTCGGTGAACGGCAGCACCGCCGGGCCGCCGTCCAGGGCGGCCGCGACGGCCCGCTTCACCGCCTCGAGCGACTCGGGGGAGCCGTCGAGGCCGATCGGGAGCAGCTCAGTAGTAATAGGGGACGTCCTTGAAGTCGGGGTCGCGCTTCTGGAGGAAGGCGTCGCGGCCTTCGACGGCTTCGTCCTGCATGTAGGCCAGGCGGGTGGTCTCGCCGGCGAACAGCTGCTGGCCGACCATGCCGTCGTCGGTGAGGTTGAACGCGTACTTGAGCATCCGCTGCGCCGTCGGCGACTTGCCGACGATGGTCCACGCCCAGTCCAGCGCCTCTTTTTCGAGGTCGGCGTGCGGGACGACGGCGTTGACCGCACCCATGTGGTGCATCTGCTCGGCGGAGTACTCGCGGCCGAGGAAGAAGATTTCGCGGGCGAACTTCTGGCCGACCATCTTCGCCAGGTAGGCCGAGCCGTAGCCGGCGTCGAACGAGCCGACGTCGGCGTCGGTCTGCTTGAACTTGGCGTGCTCGGCCGAGGCGAGGGTGAGATCGCACACGACGTGCAGGGAGTGCCCGCCGCCCGCGGCCCAGCCCGGCACGACCGCGATCACCGGTTTCGGCAGGAACCGGATCAGCCGCTGGACCTCGAGGATGTGCAGCCGGCCGGCCTGGGCGGGGTCGACCGTGTCGGAGGTCTCGCCGCTGGCGTACTGATAGCCGGAGCGTCCGCGAATACGCTGGTCACCACCGGAGCAGAACGCCCACCCGCCGTCCTTGGGCGAGGGGCCGTTGCCGGTGAGCAGGACGCACCCGACGTCCGAGCTCATCCGGGCGTGGTCCAGCGCCCGGTAGAGCTCGTCGACGGTGTGCGGCCGGAAGGCGTTGCGGACCTCCGGGCGGTCGAACGCGACGCGCACCACGCGTTTGCCGCCGCGGTTCTCAGCGGATCGGTGGTAGGTGATGTCGGTGAAGGCGAAACCTTCGACCTCGGTCCACGCGGCCGGATCGAACAGCTCGGAAACTCGGGCGTCATCCACGTTTGGGAGAATAGGACCTGTGGACATCTCTGATCTGCTTGGAGCCTGCCGGTGAACCCTTCCACCGCGCAGGCCAGGGTGATCGTCGACGAACTCGTCCGCAACACCGTTTCGCACGTCGTCCTCTGCCCGGGCTCCCGCAACGCGCCGCTGTCGATCGCGCTGTACGACGCGGCGGCGGCCGGGAAGCTCCAGCTCCACGTCCGCATCGACGAGCGCGGGGCCGCGTTCCTCGCGCTCGGCATCGCCGCGCGCACCGGCCGCCCGGTGGCCGTGCTCTGCACGTCCGGGACCGCGGCCGCGAACTTCCACCCGGCCGTCCTGGAGGCCGACCGGGCGGGTGTCCCGTTGATCGTGCTGACCGCCGACCGGCCGCCCGAGCTGCGGGCCGCGGGTGCGTCGCAGGTCATCGACCAGCACCAGCTCTACGGCGACGCCATCCGGTACTTCGACGAGCTGGCCGTCGCCGAGCGGCGGGCCGGGCAGAACTCGTACTGGCGCAGCCAGATCTGCCGCGCCTGGAACGCCGCCTACGGCGAGTGGCGCTGCGGGCCGGTGCACCTGAACATCCCGTTCCGCGAGCCGCTCGTGCCCGACGTGGACGACGACGGCGAGTGGTACGAGTCGCTCGACGGCCGTCCTGACGGGTCCCGCTGGACCGAGCTGCCGGACTTCGGCGCGCTGCCCTCCTTCGTGGTGCCTTCGGCGCGCCACGGCCTGGTGATCGCGTGCGACACCGGCGTCCAGGCGGCCAGCGAGTGGGCCGAGCAGCACGGCTGGCCGGTGATCTCGGAGACCGGCGGGATCGGGCTGTCCGGCGGCACGGCGATCTCGTCCGGCGCGTGGCTGCTGGGCGTCGAGGAGTTCATCTCGCGGCACAAGCCGGAGCAGGTGCTCTGCCTCGGGCGGCCGACGGTGTTCCGCCAGATCCAGAAGGTGCTGTCGGACGCCTCGGTCGAGGTCCTGCTGGTCCGGCCGGACTCGGACTGGCCGGCGCCGGCGCACAACGTCCGGCAGGTCGGGCAGTGGTTCGACGAGCCGACCAAGCCCGCCGACCCGGAGTGGCTGGCGAGCTGGCGCCGCGCCGACGCGGCGGCCGCGTCCGCCGTCGCCGCGACGCTGGCCGAAGAGCCGTGGCCCAGCGGGCTGCGCGTGGCGACCGAGCTGGTGGACGTGCTGCCGCCGGACTCGCTGCTGGTCGTGGGCTCGTCCAACCCGACCCGGGACGTGGCGCTGGCCGGGCGGCTGCGCCCGGACGTCCTCGTGCACCGCAACCGCGGCGTCGCGGGCATCGACGGCACGGTGTCGACGGCGATCGGGGCCGCGTACGTCCACCGCGGCCCGTCGTACGCGCTGCTGGGCGACCTGACGTTCCTGCACGACGCGTCGGGCCTGCTGACCGGCCCGGCCGAGCAGCGCCCGGACCTGACGATCGTGGTGCTGAACGACGACGGCGGCGGCATCTTCTCGCTGTTGGAGCAGGGCGCACCGGAGCACGCGGCGAGCTTCGAGCGCGTCTTCGGCACCCCGCACGGCGCCGACCTGGGCGCGCTGTGCGCCGGCTACCGCGTCCCGCACGTCGTGGCGGAGACGCTGACGGAGTTCCGGGCCGCGCTGGCGCCGGCCCCGGGGCTGCGGGTCGTCGAGGTGCGGGTGGACCGCTCGCGCCACCGCGACCTGCACGCCCGGCTGCGCTCCGCGGTCAGCGCGGCCGTGTCCTCGGCCTGACGGCGTTGGTCAACCGCTTTCCGGGTGGGATCCCAGCAGGCAAGATCCTCCCTTCGGCTGTTCCTGGGTGCTTCCTGGCTGGCTACGTTCGAGCGCGCTGAACCTCACCCGTTGGAGGGATTCGAATGCGTGCAAGAACTCGCACCGGCCTCGGTGTGCTCGCGGCCGGGGTCGCCTCGGTGCTGCTCGCCGGTACCGCCAGTGCGGCCCCGGCGCCGGGTGCACCCGGCGCCGGTGACTCGTACTACCCGAACGCCGGCAACGGCGGCACGGACGTGCTGCACTACGACATCCGCCTGAGCTACCAGCCCGCGACCGACGTGCTGGCCGGCACCACCACGCTGCTGCTCACCGCGACGCAGGACCTCTCGCGGTTCGACCTCGACTTCGCGCTGAAGGCGTCGAGCGTGCGCGTGAACAACCGCCCGGCGCAGTTCACGAACCAGACCGGCAACGGCGAGCTCGTCGTCACCCCGGCGCAGCCGCTGCTCAAGGGCCAGACCGCGACCGTCGTCGTCGCCTACTCGGACACGCCGTCGACGGAGAAGGTGGACGGCCTCAACGCGTGGAAGAAGGGGTCGTTCGGCGCGCTCGGCATCGACGAGCCGCAGAGCTCGGCCTGGTGGTTCCCGGCCAACGACCACCCGACCGACAAGGCGACCTACGACGTCACGATCGAAGCCCCGGACGACAACGTTGCCATCTCCAACGGCTCGCTCGTGCGCACGACGAAGAGCCGCGCCGGCTGGACCCGCTGGCAGTGGCGCAGCACCAAGCCGCAGGCCACCTACCTGACGTCGTTCATCGTCGGCAAGTACGAGCTGGTCCAGTCCACGACGCCGGACGGCAAGCCGTTCGTCACGGCGTACGGCGCCGACCTCGGCGACTCGCTGTACGCGGCGAAGGCGAGCGTCGAGCGGACGCCGGAGATCAACGAGTTCCTGGCCACCCAGTTCGGCCCGTACCCGTTCGAGGCGGAGGGCGGCGTCGTCACCAGCGGCATCACGTTCTCCCTGGAGAACCAGACCCGGCCGACCTACGGTGCCCGCAACTTCCGCGCGGGCTCGAACACGACGCTGATCGCGCACGAGAACGCGCACCAGTGGTTCGGCGACAACGTCTCCCTCGGCCGCTGGAGCGACATCTGGCTGAACGAGGGCTTCGCGTCCTACGCGGAGTGGCTGTGGTCGGAGCACGAGGGCGAGGGCACGGTCGCCGAGCTGGCGCAGTACACCTACGACTCCAACGCGGCCGACGCCGACCTGTGGAAGCTCGTCCCGGCCGACCCGGGCGCGGACAACCAGTTCGACAACGCCGTGTACGACCGCGGCGCGCTGACGCTGCAGGCGCTGCGGACCGCGGTCGGCGACGAGGCGTTCTTCAAGATCCTGCAGACGTGGCAGGTGCAGAAGGGCGGCAAGGACGGCCGGATCCTGGAGTTCATCGCGCTGGCGGAGAAGATCTCGGGCAAGCCGCTGCACGACCTGTTCCAGACCTGGCTGTACACGGCGGGCAAGCCCGCGGTGGGCCCGAACGGCGCGGCGGCGGTTTCCCGCTTCGCTGCCCCGGCGAAGCCCAAGTCGTTCGACCAGATCCAGGCGAACCACCGGTTCCTCGCCACGGAACACGCGCACTGAGCAAGACCGCTACGCTCGCGGCGTGAGCACGAGAGGTGAGCGGGCGAGGCGCGTCGGGTGGTGGGCCACCCTCGGCGTCGCCTCGCTCCTCACCGTGATGTGCGTCTGCTTGCTCTTCGCGGCGATCCGCAACGACGGCGCGATCTCCGCCCAGCTCGGCACCGCCACGGCGACGGTCGACTCGGTGGCGTTCGACCGCACGATCATCCACTTCGAAACCCCGGACGGCATCGTCCACAGCCCGGCGAACGGCGTCCTCTACCCGGACGGCCTGGCGGCGGGCCAGCTGGTCCGCATCGAGTACGACGCGTCCGACCCGGAACTGGCCAGGGTGGCCGGCCGCTCGGCGACGTTGACGCTGCTGCCGCTGGGGAGCTTCGTGTTCTTCACGTGGCTGGTGGCGGGGCCGCTGCTGTGGTGGATCCGCCGGGTGGACAAGCGAGCCGTCCCGGCCCCGGCAGCCGCCTGACCGACCGCTTTCACGTGAAAGCGGCGGCGGGCACGTAGCCGAAGGTCGCGAATGACTCATTCGCGACCTCCGACGTCCCGAATGAGTCATTCGCGACCTTCCCAGCCACTCGCAGCGGCGGCCTGACCGACCGGCGTGGCTGGGCCGACGCCCCGAACGACCCGTTCACGACCTCCGCCGCCGACCGCCCGACCGGGCCCTGAGCGCACTTTCACGTGAAAGTGCGCTCAGCCCGCGTGGGCCGTCTCCTGCCACCAGCCCAGCACCTCGTCGGCCACCCCCGGGGCCGCCACCAGGAGCCCGTCCGTCGGCAGGGCTGTGTCCTCGCCGTGCCGGTCCAGCACCACCGCGCCCGCCTCGATCGCCATCGCCACGGAGCCGGCCACGTCCCACTCGTGGTAGCTGTGCAGCACCGCCGCCGCCGCGTGGCCCAGCGCGACCTGGGCGATCGACAGCGCCGCCGAGCCCAGCACCCGGACCCCCGCGTGCGCCGCCGCGGCGCGCTCGATGAAGCCGCCCATGCCCGGCCACGGGCCCCGGCGGGCGAACTCCGTGCAGACCAGCGCGCCCGCCGTCACGCAGCGGTCGGTGAGGCGGACCGGTTTGCCGTTCGCGCGGGCCCCTCGTCCGCGCGCCGCGGCGTAGATCTGGGCGCGGTACGGGTCCGCGACCACCCCCACCACCGGTCCCGCCTCGTCCACCAGCGCCAGGCTGTACGCGCACCACGGCACCCCGGCCACGTAGTTCGCCGTCCCGTCCACCGAGTCGACCACCCAGCGGTACTCGGCGACGTCCGCGCCGTGGTCCGCGCCGAACTCGTGGCCGACCACCGGGATGCCGGGGAACTCCGCGGTCAGCACGCGCCGCGTGTGCCGCTCCAGGATGCGGTCGGTGTCGGTGACCCAGTCGAAGGGCGAGTCCAGCGTCGACGGGTGGGCGCCGCGGCCGGCGGTCGCGGTGATCACGTCGGTGGCGTCGTTGGCCAGCCGTCCGGCCACTTCGAGCGCCCTCGACAGCAGGCCGGGCTCGACGGGCCGCGGCGGCCGGGAGGACAAGAGGGTCATGCCTGCTTAGTCTGGGCCCCCGTGGTTTCCAGGACACGACCTTGAGATGACATGTCGTAGCCGATCTGTTCCGGCAGCGTTGGCCGCCGTGTCACGCGGTCGCCAGCATCGGGTGCGATCGTCCAAGACGTGCGAGTCGCCATAGTCACCGAAAGTTTCCTGCCCCAGGTGAACGGCGTGACCAACTCCGTCCTGCGGGTCGTCGAGCACCTGCGCGAACGCGCCCACGACGTGCTGATCATCGCCCCCGGCCCGGGCCCGGACTCCTACCGCGGCGCCCCGGTCGTCCGGATCCCCGCGCTGGACTTCCCCGGCGTGAACTCCCTGCCGATCGGCGTGCCGACGCGGACGGTGCTCAACGCCCTCAGCGCGTTCGGCCCGGACGTCGTGCACCTCGCCTCGCCGTTCGTCGTCGGCGCGAGAGGGCTCGCGGCGGCGCGACGGCTGCGCGTGCCGTCGATCGCCGTCTACCAGACCGACATCGCCGGGTTCGCCGCCGCGTACGGCTTCGGCATCGCCGCGCGCGCCGCCTGGCGGTGGGTGCGGCGGCTGCACTCGCGCGCCGACCGGACCCTCGCGCCGTCCAGTGACTCGGTCGCCCAGCTGGAGCTGCACGGCGTCCCGCGGGTGCACCGGTGGGCGCGGGGTGTCGACATCGACCGCTTCTCGCCGTCGCACGCCGACCCGGCGCTGCGGGCGGAACTGGCCCCGGACGGCGAGCTGCTCGTCGGGTTCGTCGGCAGGCTGGCGCCGGAAAAGGAAGTCGACCGGCTGGCCGCGCTGGCCGGGGCGCCGGGGATCCGCGTGGTCGTCGTCGGCGACGGCCCCGAACTCGAAAACCTCCGGGAGCAGCTGCCCGGCGCCGCCTTCCTCGGCGCGAAGTACGGCGACGAGCTCTCCAAGGCGTACGCGAGCTTCGACGTCTTCGTCCACACCGGACCGCACGAGACGTTCTGCCAGGCGGTGCAGGAGGCGATGGCGTCCGGGCTGCCCGTGCTCGCCCCGGACGCGGGCGGCCCCAAGGACCTCGTCCTGCCCGGCCGCACCGGCTACCTGCTGCCCGCCGGCCGCGCGGAGTTCGGCCCGGCGCTGGTCGAGAAGGTCGACGCCCTGCGCGACGCGGCCCTGCGGGAGCGGCTGGGCGAGAAGGCGCGCAAGGTGGTGCTCGGCCGGACCTGGCCGGCCGTCTGCCACGAGCTCGTGGGGCACTACGAAGCCGTGCGGGGCCGGGCCGTCCGCGCGGCCTGACATGCACATCGTCCAGCTCGCGAACTTCTACGGGCCGCGCTCGGGCGGGCTCCGGACCGCGCTGCACCACCTGGGCGCCGGCTACGTCGCGAGCGGCCACCGGGTGACGCTCGTGGTGCCCGGCACCCGGTACGCCGACGAAGTCCTGCCCACGGGCGTGCGGCGGTTTTCCTTGCCGGCGCCCAAGATCCCGGGCACCGGCGGGTACCGCGCGGTCGACCCGCACCGCGTCCGCGCGGTGCTGCGAAGACTCGAACCGGACCGGCTGGAGGTGTCGGACCGGCTGACGCTGCGCGGGATGGGTGGCTGGGCGCGGCGCCACGGCGTCCCCAGCACGGTCATCTCGCACGAGCGCCTCGACCGGCTGCTGGAGCAGTTCCTGCTGCCGGAGCCGGTGGCGCGCCGCGTCGCCGACGTCGCGAACCGGCGGATGGCCGAGAGCTACGACACGGTCGTCTGCACGACGGCGTTCGCCCGGGCGGAGTTCGACCGGATCGCCGCCCCGAACGTCCACCGGGTACCGCTCGGCGTCGACCTGGCGACGTTCCGGCCGGCCATGCGCGACGACGGCTGGCGCACCGATCTCGCCGGGGGAGCGGACGCCCTGCTCGTCCACTGTGGACGGCTGTCGCCGGAGAAGCACGTGGAGCGCAGCGTGGACACCGTCGCTTCGCTGACCGAGGCCGGCGTGAAGGTGCGGCTGGTGGTGGCGGGCGACGGCCCCCGCCGCCGGGCGCTGGAACGCCGGGCGCGCGGCCTGCCGGTGACGTTCCTGGGGTTCCTGTCCGGCCGCGGCGACGTCGCACGCCTGCTGGCCAGCGCGGACGTCTCGCTGGCGCCCGGCCCGCACGAGACGTTCGGGCTCGCGGCGCTGGAGGCGCTGGCGTCCGGGACGCCGGTGGTGGTGTCGGCGTCCTCGGCGCTGCGGGAGATCGTCGGCCCGGGGTGCGGCGCGGCGGTCGACGACCACGCGCCCGCGTTCGCCTCCGCCGTGACGAACCTGCTCGACAGCCCCGAAGACCTGCGCCGCGCGGCGGCCCGCGCCCGGGCGGAGCAGTTCACCTGGCCCGCCGCGGTGGCCGGGATGCTGGCCGCCTTCCGCTGACCCCTCACGGACGCGCGTAGCCGGGGTGGACGCCCGGGGTGAGGTCCTGGTCGGCGGCGATCTTGGTCAGGAGGGCGTGCAGGGTCGCGCGCTCGTCGTCCGACAACGCCGCGGTGAGCGTGCGGTCGTGGGCGGCCGCGGCCTGGGCGACGCGGCCCATGAACGCCCGGCCGTCCTCGCTGAGCTCCAGCGCGTAGAGCCGCCGGTCTTCCGGGTTGCGGTGGCGCTCGATCAGGCCGCGCTTCTCCAGGCCGTCGACCAGCGCGACCAGCCTGGTGGGCGGGGTGCCGAGCTGGGCCGCGATCGCCTGCTGGCTCTGCCCCGGCCGCGTCGCGACCAGCCGCAGCAGCCCGACCTGCGGCGGCGTCAGGTCCAGCTCGCCGATCCGCTCGGTGAACCGCTGCGCCGCGTGCGCGCCCACCTGGGCCAGCAGGAACGCGCTGCCGAAACCGTTCATGACCGGAACCGTAGCCGTTGACAATCGATTACACCAGTGTAATCGTTTATACCATGAAACGAATCGCAGTCATCGCCTACGGCCTGTTCACCGTCGCCGGGGGAGTCCTCGGCGCCACCGGCACCCGCCCGGATTCGTCCGCGGCCGAGATCGCCGCCTACGACGCCGCCCACCAGGGGCTCGTCCAGTTGCTGGCCCTCGTCGTCTTCGGCGCCGGGCTGTCCCTCGCGACCTGGACGGCGGCCGCGAGACCACCGAAGCTCGGCTACGCCGGCGGCTTGCTCGCGTCCGGCTCGCTCCTGCTGAGCGGCCTCGCCACCTGGACGGCCGCGCAGAACCCGGACTTCGGCCGCCCGTTCACGTCGCTGGCCTTCGCGGCAGGCGCCTTCGGGTTCGCCGTGCCCCTCGCGCTGCTCATCGCGGACGTGGCGCGCTCCGAGCGGAAGTGGCTCGCGGTCACCGGCTACGTCGTCGCCGCGCTGGCCGGGCTCTCGGCGTTCGGCATGCTGACCGAGGTGCTCTACCCGTTGGTCCCGGTGGCGCGCTTCGGCGGGCTCGTCTGGCTGGTGCTCGCAACCTTCGTCAAGCCCCGCGACTAATCTCAAGTCATGTCACGCGCAAGCCTGGACAAGGACCCGCACGAAGTCGCCGCGATGTTCGACGGCGTCGCGTCCGGGTACGACCGGGCGAACTCGTTCATGACCTTCGGCTTCGACCGGCGCTGGCGCACCACCACCGCCCGCGTGCTCGACGCCCGCCGCGGCGAGAAGGTCCTGGACCTGGCCGCCGGCACCGGGGTGTCCACCGTCGAGTACGCCCGCGGTGGCGCCTGGTGCCTGGCCGCGGACTTCTCGTTCGGCATGCTGCGCGCCGGGCTGCACCGCAAGGTCCCGATGGTCGCGGCCGACGCGCTCAACCTGCCGTTCGCCGACGAGAGCTTCGACGCCGTGACGATCTCGCTGGCGCTGCGCAACTTCGTCGACACGAAGGCGGCGCTCACCGAGATCGCCCGGGTGGTCAAGCCCGGCGGCCGGCTGGTGATCTGCGAGGTCTCGACGCCGCCGTTCGCCCCGATCCGGTTCATCCACCGGCGGTTCATGCTGAAGCTGCTCACGTGGGTCGGCAAGCGGACGTCGTCCAACCCCGAGGCGTACTCCTACCTGGCCGAATCGATGCTGGCCTGGCCGGACCAGCGCACGCTCGGCGAGATCATCGCGAGCGCGGGCTGGGCCGACGTCGAGTGGTTGAACCTCACATTCGGCGTCGTGGCGATCCACCGCGCGCGCAAGCCTGCCTAAACTCGCGGTATGAGCCGTCGTAGCCCTGACCAGGACGCCGAAGTCATCGTCGTCGGCGCCGGACCGGCCGGGTCCACCGTCGCGACCTACCTCGCCCGGTCGGGCGTCGACGTCCTGCTGCTGGAGAAGACCGAGTTCCCGCGCGAGAAGGTCTGCGGCGACGGCCTGACCCCGCGCGGTGTCAAGCAGCTCATCGACCTGGGCATCGACACCAGCGAGGACGCCGGCTGGGTGCACAGCCGCGGCCTGCGGATCCTCACCGGCGACCTGACGCTGGAGCTCGACTGGCCGGACCTCACGAGCTACCCGCCGTACGGCGTTTCCCGCACCCGCCACGACTTCGACGACCTGCTGGCGAAGCTCGCGGTGAAGGCGGGCGCGCGGCTCTACGAGCGCACGACCGTCACGAGCGCGATCACGAACGCGAGCGGGCGCGTGGTCGGCGTCGAGGCGAAGGTCGGTCCGGAGAGGACGCCGGTGCACTACCGCGCGCCGCTCGTCCTGGCCTGCGACGGCGTCTCCGCGCGGCTCGCGCTGAGCGTCGGCATCCAGAAGAACGAGAAGCGCCCGATGGGCGTGGCGGTGCGCCAGTACTACAAGAGCCCGCGCCACGACGACCCGTTCATCGAGGGCCACCTCGAGCTGTGGGACAAGTCCGACCCGCGCGACCCGAAGCTGCTGCCGGGCTACGGCTGGGCGTTCCCGCTCGGCGACGGCACGGTGAACGTCGGCCTCGGCATGCTCTCGACGTCGGCGTCGTTCCGGAACACCGACTACCGCGCGCTGCTGCGCCAGTGGCTCGACGGGACGCCGGAGGAGTGGGGCTACCGCGAGGAGAACGCGATCGGCAAGGTCGGCGGCGCCGGCCTCCCGATGGGCTTCAACCGCACCCCGCACTACCGCGACGGCCTCCTGCTGCTCGGCGACGCGGGCGGCATGGTCAGCCCGTTCAACGGCGAGGGCATCTCGGCGGCGATGGAGTCGGCCCAGATCGCGGCGGAGGTCGTCGTGCAAGCGCTTGCGCGGCGCGAAGGCCCTTCCCGCGAGCGGGCGCTGGAGGCGTACCCGCGCGCGGTCCGTGAGCTGATGGGCGGCTACTACCAGCTGGGGAACGTGTTCGCGAAGATCATCGGCAAACCGAAGATCATGCACGCCTGCACCAAGTACGGGCTCCGCATCAACAAGCTGCTGCCGCTGGTCTACAAGGGCCTGTCCGGCTGCTACGACGCCAAGGGCGGCGACGGCGTCGACCGCCTGATCTCGGCCCTCGCGAAGGCTGCTCCCTCCCCGCGCTGACCCCGGCCAACCCCGCACTTTCACGTGAAAGTGCGGCCCCCAGGTCGGCACTTTCACGTGAAAGTGCCGACCTTTGCGCGCGCGGACACTCGGGTGGACTAACAAGTTGGCCGTGCGGTCAGTGGGATAGCTCACACCGCGATGTCTGTTTTGTCCGGTCGGGGAACGATCTTGCGACACCTTCGCGCAGGTCGCGCGGCCGCCGTCATCACCTCGTGACAACGATGGCGCCGAAACTTAGGGCACCCTTATAACACGGGGGCCTAGGGACAAGAGTGTGAGTCGCGTCCTAGACTCCCCCCATGCTTTGTGAATCGCTTCACATCCACGACGAGTGGCTTGTGAACTATTTCACAAGCACCTTGAGGTCCAGCCACGGGCCGTAAGGAGACCCTGACCCTCGGCGGTGTGACCCAGGTCCCTTAGGGTGCCGACGAGGCCAAGCGGTTCCCCACCACAAGCACAACCGCATCGGCGCGGAAAGGATGGCGAAGACCCCGTGCTGACGTTGCTGACCCGAACCGACACGGTGCAGCTGGCGCAAGAGGCTCCCAGTCTGAAGCCCTACCTGCCCATCGTGATCCTGTTCGTCCTGGCGCTCGGCTTCGCCGTGCTGTCGGTGCTGCTGGGCCCGCTCGTCGGCCCCAGCCGGTACAACAAGGCGAAGCTCGAGGCGTACGAGTGCGGCATCGAGCCGTCCCCGCAGCCGCTCGTCGGCGGTGGCCGGATGCCGGTCGCGTACTACATCACCGCGATGCTGTTCATCCTGTTCGACATCGAGATGGTCTTCCTCTACCCGTTCGCCGTGCAGGCGGACGCGCTGGGCACGTTCGGCCTGGTGGAGATCCTGCTGTTCATCGCGACGGTCGGCTTCGCGTACGCCTACGTGTGGCGGCGCGGCGGCCTGGATTGGAACTAGACCCATGGGCCTCGAAGAGAAACTCCCCAACGGCATCCTGCTGGCCAGTCTCGAAGGTCTCGTCAACTGGTCGCGGAAGAACTCGATGTGGCCGGCCACCTTCGGGCTCGCCTGCTGCGCGATCGAGATGATGACGGTCGGCGGTTCCCGCTACGACATCGCCCGCTTCGGCATGGAGCGCTTCAGCGCGACGCCGCGGCAGGCCGACCTGATGATCGTCGCCGGCCGGGTCACGCAGAAGATGGCGCCGGTCCTGCGCCAGATCTACGACCAGATGGCCGAGCCCAAGTGGGTGCTCGCCATGGGTGTCTGCGCCTCCTCCGGCGGCATGTTCAACAACTACGCCGTGGTCCAGGGCGTCGACCACATCGTGCCGGTCGACATGTACCTGCCCGGCTGCCCGCCGCGGCCGGAGATGCTGCTGGACGCGATCCTCAAGCTGCACGCCAAGATCCAGGACGAGCCGATCAACGCCCGCCGCGCCGCCATCCGCGCCGCCAGCGGGGCCCGCACCGAGCTCGTCGCGTCGTCGATCAAGTACGCGAAGAAGTAAGCGATGACTGAAACTCCTGAGACCGGCGGCGAGCAGTCCAGCGCCGACCGTCCCGAAGGCGGCCTCGAACCCCGGGGCGTCCGGCCCGCCGAACCCGTCGTCACCGGCCGCGAACGCCAGGGCATGTTCGGCGTCCACGGCACCGGCGACACCTCCGGCTACGGCGGCGTCCGGCTCCCGGCCTACAGCCCCGCGCCGGCCGAGCGCCCGTACGGCGGCTGGTTCGACCAGTTCGCCGACGAGTTCTACGCCGCCCTGTCGGACAACAAGATCCCCGCCGAAGCGATCCTGCAGACGACGGTCGACCGCGGCGAGATCACCTTCTACGTCGCCCGCGAGCAGCTGCCCGCGATCGCCAAGGTGCTGCGCGACGACGGCGGTCTCCGCTTCGAACTGCTGTCCTCGGTGTCCGGTGTGGACTACGGCGTCGACGTTCCGCAGCGGCTGCACGCGGTCTACCACTTCACGTCGCTGACCTACCGCCGCCGGATCCGCCTCGAGGTCACCCTCGACGTCGACGACGCGCACGTGCCGTCGCTGGTCGGGCTCTACCCGACCGCCGACTGGCAGGAGCGCGAGGCCTGGGACATGTTCGGCATCGTCTTCGACGGCCACCCGGCGCTCACCCGGATCCTCATGCCGGACGACTGGGACGGCCACCCCCAGCGCAAGGACTACCCGCTCGGCGGGATCCCGGTCGAATACAAGGGCGCGGAGATCCCGCCGCCGGACCAGCGGAGGTCGTACTCGTGACCATCAACGACGAAACCACCGAAGTCCCCGAAGCCGACTCCCGCGACACCACCGAGGGCCGCGTCTACTCGGTCTCCGGCGGCGACTGGGACGACGTCATCGCCGACGCGGCGCACGACGAGCGCATGGTCATCAACATGGGCCCGCAGCACCCGTCGACGCACGGCGTGCTCCGGCTCGTGCTGGAGATGGAGGGCGAGACCGTCACGCAGCTGCGGTCGGTCATCGGCTACCTCCACACCGGCATCGAGAAGAACTGCGAGTACCGGACCTGGACCCAGGGCGTCACCTTCGTGACGCGCATGGACTACCTGGCCCCGCTTTCGACGGAGATGGCCTACTGCCTCGGCGTCGAGAAGCTGCTGCAGATCGAAGCCCCGCGCCGCGCGCAGCTGCTGCGCGTGATGCTGCTGGAGATCAACCGGATCGGCTCGCACCTCGTCTACATCGCGACCGGCGGCATGGAGCTCGGCGCCACCACCGCGATGACGCTCGGCTTCCGCGAGCGCGAAGAGGTGCTGCACCTGCTGGAGCACCTGACCGGCCTGCGGATGAACCACGCGTTCATCCGCCCCGGCGGCCTCGCGCAGGACATGCCGGCCGACTACCACGAGAAGGTCACCGACTTCGTCAAGACGATGAAGAAGCGCCTTCCGCTGTACGACAAGCTGTTCACCGGGCAGCCGATCTGGCGCAACCGGCTCAAGGGCGTGGGCTACCTGCCGGTCGACGCGTGCCTCGCGCTCGGCGTCACCGGCCCGGTGCTGCGGTCCGCCGGCCTCCCGTGGGACCTGCGCAAGACCGAGCCGTACTCCTGCTACGACGAGTTCGACTTCGACGTGCCCGTGGACAACGGCGCCGACTGCTGGTCGCGCTACCTGATCCGGGTGCACGAGATGCACGAGAGCCTCAAGATCATCGAGCAGTGCCTCGAGAAGCTCGAGCCGGGCCCGGTCATGGTCGAGGACAAGAAGGTCGCCTGGCCCGCGCAGCTGTCGATCGGCAGCGACGGCATGGGCAACTCGCTCGAGCACGTCAAGAAGATCATGGGCCAGTCGATGGAGTCCCTGATCCACCACTTCAAGCTGGTGACCGAGGGCTTCAAGGTGCCGGCCGGCCAGGTCTACACCTCGGTCGAGTCGCCGCGCGGCGAGCTGAGCGCGCACCTGGTCTCCGACGGCGGCACGCGGCCGCTGCGGGTCCACGTGCGCGAACCGAGCTTCGTGAACCTGCAGTCGATGCCCGCAATGGCCGAAGGCGGCCTGGTCGCGGACGTGATCGCCGCGATCGCCTCGATCGACCCCGTCATGGGGGGAGTGGACCGATGAGCACAGCAGTTCCCGAACCCGGCCCGAAGGACGCCGTGACGACGCACGCCGCGGCCGGGCCGGACGTCGACGTGGTCGCCATCGCGCCGGACCCCGATGTCGCAGCCGGGATCATCACCGAGACGCCGCTCGAGGACGTCTTCGACGCCGGCACCACGGCCCAGGCGCAGGAGATCATCTCCCGCTACCCGATGTCCCGCTCGGCGCTGCTGCCGATGCTGCACCTCGTGCAGTCCGTGCAGGGCTACGTCAGCCAGGAGGGCATCGCGTTCTGCGCGAAGCAGCTCGACCTGTCCGACGCCGAGGTCAGCGCGGTCGCGACGTTCTACACGATGTACAAGCGCAAGCCGTGCGGCGAGCACCTCGTGAGCGTCTGCACCAACACGCTGTGCGCGGCCATGGGCGGCGACGCGATCTACAAGCGGCTCCAGACGCACCTCGGGTCGGAGGAAGAACCGCTGGGGCACAACGAGACCGCGGGCACGCCGAACGAGCCGGGCTCGATCACCCTCGAGCACGCCGAGTGCCTCGCGGCCTGCGACCTCGCGCCGGTCATCCAGGTCAACTACGAGTACTTCGACAACCAGACCGAGGACAAGGCGGTCGCGCTGGTCGACGCGCTGCAGGCGGGCAAGAAGCCGGCGCCGACGCGCGGCGCGCCGCTGTCCACGTTCAAGGGCGCCGAGCTGCAGCTGGCCGGGTTCTTCCCGGAGGACGAGGCGGCCTACCGCCGGGACGTCGACGGACCGTCGCAGGCCGTCGAGACGTTGCGGGGCGCGAAGCTCGCGCAGGACCGTGGCTGGGTCGCCCCGGTGGCTTCCGATGTCCCACTCCCAGAAGTGGAGAAGAAGTAATGGCCGACCCCATCACTCCGGTCCTCACGAAGCGCTGGCTGTCGCCGAACTCCTGGCAGATCGGGACGTACGAGGCGCTCGAGGGCTACACCGCCGTCCGCAAGGCACTGGCCGGGACGCCCGAGCAGCTCGTCCAGGTGGTCAAGGACTCCGGCCTGCGCGGCCGCGGCGGCGCGGGCTTCCCGGCCGGCATCAAGTGGTCCTTCATGCCGCCGAACTTCGACAAGCCGCACTACCTGGTGATCAACGCCGACGAGGGCGAACCGGGGACCTGCAAGGACATCCCGCTGATGATGGCGGACCCGCACTCGCTGATCGAGGGCTGCATCATCGCCTCGTACGCGATGCGGTCCAACCACTGCTTCATCTACGTCCGCGGCGAGGCGCTGCACTGCATCCGCCGCCTCAACGCGGCCGTGCGCGAAGCCGAAGCGGCGGGCTACCTCGGCGAGAACATCCTCGGCTCGGGCTTCGACCTCAAGATCACCGTGCACGCCGGTGCGGGCGCGTACATCTGCGGCGAGGAGACGGCGCTGCTCGACTCGCTGGAAGGCCGTCGCGGCCAGCCGCGGCTCAAGCCGCCGTTCCCGGCCGCCGCGGGGCTCTACGCCGCGCCGACCACGGTCAACAACGTCGAGACCATCGCGAGTGCACCCTTCATCATCAACGGCGGTTCGAGCTGGTTCCGCGAGATGGGCCGCGAGAAGTCGCCCGGCCCGAAGATCTACTCGATCTCCGGCCACGTCGAGAAGCCCGGCCAGTACGAGTGCCCGCTCGGCACCACGCTGCGCGAGCTGCTCGACATGGCGGGCGGCATGAAGGACGGCATCCCGCTCAAGTTCTGGACCCCGGGCGGCTCGTCCACCCCGATGTTCACCGCGGAGCACCTCGACGTTCCGCTGGACTTCGAAGGCGCGGCGGAAGCCGGGTCGATGCTGGGCACGACCGCCGTGCAGGTCTTCAACGAGACGGTGTCGGTGCCCTGGGCCGTGATGAAGTGGACGCAGTTCTACGAGCACGAGTCCTGCGGCAAGTGCACGCCGTGCCGCGAAGGCACGTACTGGCTGGCGCAGATCCTCGAGCGCATGGTCGAGGGCCACGGCACCGAGGAGGACATCGACACCCTCCTCGACGTCTGCGACAACATCCTCGGCCGGTCGTTCTGCGCCCTCGGCGACGGCGCGGTGTCGCCGATCCAGAGCGGCATCAAGTACTTCCGCGACGAATTCCTGGCTCTGTGTGAGAGCAACAAGCGCGAACTGGTGGGAGCGCAGGCATGACGATCGCCCCCGACAAGCCCGACACGGCCGCGACGCCGGTCCCCGAAGGCCACGTCAAGCTGGTCATCGACGGCGAAGAGGTCATCGCCCCCAAGGGCGAGCTCCTCATCCGCACGGCCGAGCGCCTCGGCACGGTCATCCCGCGGTTCTGCGACCACCCGCTCCTCGACCCGGCGGGCGCCTGCCGCCAGTGCCTGGTCGAGGTCGAGATGGGCGGCCGGCCGATGCCGAAGCCGCAGGCGTCCTGCACGATGACCGTCGCCGACGGCATGGTCGTCAAGACGCAGCTGACGTCGCCGGTCGCGGACAAGGCCCAGCAGGGCGTGATGGAGCTGCTGCTCATCAACCACCCGCTGGACTGCCCGATCTGCGACAAGGGCGGTGAGTGCCCGCTGCAGAACCAGGCGCTGGCGCACGGCCGCGCGGAGTCGCGGTTCGTCGACACCAAGCGGACGTTCCCGAAGCCCCTGCCGATCTCGACGCAGGTGCTGCTGGACCGCGAGCGCTGCGTGCTCTGCCAGCGCTGCACCCGGTTCTCCCGCGAGATCGCCGGCGACCCGTTCATCGAGCTCCTCGAACGCGGCGCCCACCAGCAGATCGGCACCGCGGAGACGGCGGACGTCCTGGACCTGGCCTCGCGGACGACGTCCGGCCAGCCGTTCCAGAGCTACTTCTCCGGCAACGTCATCCAGATCTGCCCGGTCGGGGCCCTCACGAGCGCGGCCTACCGGTTCCGCTCCCGGCCGTTCGACCTCGTGTCCGCGCCGAGCGTGTGCGAGCACTGCTCGTCCGGCTGCGCCGAGCGCACCGACTTCCGGCGCGGCAAGGTCCAGCGCAAGCTGGCCGGCGACGACCCCGAGGTCAACGAAGAGTGGATCTGCGACAAGGGCCGCTTCGCCTTCCGCTACACCTCGGCCGACGACCGCATCCGCCGTCCGCTGGTCCGCAACCGCGAAACCGGTGAGCTGGAAGAGGCCTCCTGGACCGACGCGCTGCGCATCGCGGCCGCCGGCCTCACCGAAGCCCGCGCGGGAGGCGGCGTCGGCGTCCTGACCGGCGGCCGGCTGACCGTCGAGGACGCCTACGCGTACTCGAAGTTCGCCCGGGTCGCCCTGCACACCAACGACGTCGACTTCCGCGCCCGCCCGCACTCGGCCGAGGAGCTCGCGTTCCTCACCTCCCGCGTCGTCGGCGTGACGGCGGAGTCCGGCGTCACCTTCGGGGAGATCGAGCGGGCCCGCACGGTCCTGTGCGTCGCCTTCGAGCCCGAGGACGAAGCGCCGATCGTGTTCCTGCGGCTGCGCAAGGCGGCCCGCAAGAACCGCACCCGCGTCGTCCACTTGGGACAGTGGACGACCTCGTCGGTGCGCAAGACGTTCGGCGAGCTGCTCGCCTGCGTCCCCGGCCAGGAGGCCGCGGCCATCGACGGCATCGCCAAGCACGCGCCGGACCTCGACGAGGCCCTCCGCGGCGACGGCTCGGTCGTCCTGGTCGGCGAGCGCGCCGCCCAGGTGCCCGGCCTCTTCTCCGCGCTGCAGGACCTGGTGGAGCGCACCGGTGTCCGGCTCGCGTGGATCCCGCGCCGGGCCGGCGACCGCGGTGCGCTGCAGGCCGGCTGCGTCCCGACGCTGCTGCCGGGCGGCCGCCGCGTCACCGACGACGCCGCTCGCGTCGCCGTCGAAAACGCTTGGGGCGTGCCGGTTCCGGCCACGCCGGGCCGCGACACCACCGGCATCCTCAAGGCCGCTTCGGGCCGCGAGCTCGGCGGCCTGGTCGTCGGCGGCGTCGACCCGTACGACCTGCCGGACCCGGACCTCGCGCTGCGCGCGCTGGACACCGCCGGCTTCGTCGTCAGCCTCGAACTCCGCCACAGCGCGGTGACCGAGCGCGCGGACGTCGTGCTCCCGGTGGCGACGTCGGACGAGAAGGCCGGCAGCTACCTCAACTGGGAGGGCCGCACCCGCCCGTTCGACGTCACCATCGAAGGCACCGGCGCCCTGCCGGACTGCCGGGTGCTCGACACCCTCGCCGTCGAGATGGACGCCGACCTGTTCACGCAGACCCCGGCCGCGGCTCGCGGTGACTTCGAGAAGCTCGGCAAGGCTTCGGCGCTGAACTGGGCGCACGTCGCCGTCGAGGTGCCGGCTCCGGCGACGCCGGCCGCCGGGCAGGCCGTGCTGTCGACCTGGCGCCAGCTCATCGACAACGGGTCGCTGCAGGACGGCGAGCCGCACCTGAAGGGCACCCAGCGCACCCCGGTCGCGCGGCTGTCCGCGAAGACCGCGGAAGGCCTGGGCACCACCGTGCGGGTGAGCACCGAACGCGGTGCGATCACGCTGCCGGTGGAGATCGCGGACCTGCCCGACGGCGTCGTGTGGCTGCCGGGCAACTCCGACGGCTCCGCCGTGTTCAAGACCCTCGGTGCCGGCCACGGCGCCCTGGTGGACCTCGCTGGGGGTGAACAGTGACACCGTTGCTTACCGAGGCCGCTGTCGGGAGCGTCCCGGACGCGGCGACGCGGGCGGCGCTGCTGGCGGACGACCCGTTGTGGCTGATCCTGCTGAAGTGCGTGGTCATCCTGCTGATCGGGCCGATCTTCACGATCTTCCTGATCGTCTGGGAGCGCAAGGCCGTCGGCCGGATGCAGAACCGGCCCGGCCCCAACCGCGTCGGTCCGGGCGGCTACCTGCAGTCCCTCGCGGACGCGATCAAGCTGCCGTTCAAGGAACAGATCATCCCGGACACGGCCGACCGCAAGGTGTACTTCCTCGCGCCGGTCATGTGCGTGGTGCCTTCGCTGATCGCGCTGTCGGCCATCCCGTTCGGCCCGGTGGTGTCGATCTTCGGCGAGCGGACCGTGCTGCAGCTGCTCGACCTGCCGGTCAGCGCGCTGGTGATCCTGGCCTGCTCCTCGATCGGCGTGTACGGCATCGTGCTCGCCGGCTGGGCGTCCGGCTCGCCGTACCCGCTGCTCGGCGGCATGCGCAGCGCGGCGCAGGTGATCTCCTACGAGATCGCGATGGGGCTCTCGATCGTCGCGGTGATCCTGCAGGCCGGCTCGCTCGACCTGGCCGACATCGTCGGCAAACAGCAGCCGGCGTGGTTCCTGTACCTGGTCCCGAGCTTCGTGATCTACCTGATCTCGATGGTCGGCGAGACCAACCGCGCCCCGTTCGACCTCCCCGAGGCCGAGTCGGAGCTGGTCGGCGGCTTCCACACCGAGTACAGCTCGATGAAGTTCGCGATGTTCTTCCTCGCCGAGTACGTCAACATGGTGATCGTCTCGGCGTTCGCGACGACGCTGTTCCTCGGCGGTTGGATGGCCCCGTGGCCGCTGTCGCTGATCGGGAACAACGTCCTCAACACCGGCTGGTGGCCGGTGCTGTGGTTCTTCGCCAAGATGTTCGTCCTGCTGTTCGGGTTCATCTGGCTGCGCGGCACGCTGCCCCGCCTGCGCTACGACCAGTTCATGCGCCTGGGCTGGAAGGTCCTGGTCCCGCTGAACCTGGTGTGGATCATCATGGTGACCTTCGCGAAGGTCATCGCCTGGAACACCGCGTCGATCATCATCGCCGCGGTCGCGATCTTCATCGTCGTCGCCCTGTTCTTCTACGTCCGCGCGTCGGGCCGCGAAGAGGAGAGCGAGACCGTTCCGGTGACCGGCGGCGGTTTCCCGGTCCCGCCGCTGGACCTCAAGGTCCCGCAGACCACCCCGCGTCAGAAGGCTTTGGCCAAGGCCGAGGCGAAGGCGGCCCGGCGCAAGCCGGCCGCCGTCGGTACCGCAAAGGAAGGAGCGCAAGATGGGGTTTCTTGATCCCGTCAAGGGCTTCGGCGTCACCTTCGGGATGATGTTCAAGAAGGTCGCCACCGAGGAGTACCCCGAGGCCGGCGCCCCCGCCGCCCCGCGGTACCACGGCCGGCACCAGCTGAACCGCCACCCGGACGGCCTCGAGAAGTGCGTCGGCTGCGAGCTGTGCGCGTGGGCGTGCCCGGCGGACGCGATCTTCGTCGAGGGCGGTGACAACACCGAGGAAGCCCGGTTCTCCCCTGGCGAGCGGTACGGCGCGGACTACCAGATCAACTACCTGCGCTGCATCGGCTGCGGCCTCTGCATCGAGGCCTGCCCGACGCGGTCGCTGACGATGATCAACTTCTACGAGCTGGCCGACGACGACCGCCAGCGGCTGATCTACACGAAGGAAGACCTGCTCGCCCCGCTGCTGCCCGGCATGGAGCAGCCGCCGCACCCGATGCGGCTCGGCGAGAACGAGCAGGACTACTACGTGAACGGTCCGGAGCTGGCTCGTGGGGAGGCCGCGAAGTGATCTCCGCACTGCTGGCCCAAGCCCCGACGGGCGCCGCGGCCGGCGTCTCCACCGGCGAGGCCATCGCGTTCTGGATCCTCGGCCCGCTCTGCCTGCTCGGCGCGCTCGGCATGATCTTCTCCCGCAACGCCGTGCACTCGGCGCTGTGGCTGGTCCTGACGATGCTGAGCCTGGGCGCGCTGTACATGATCCAGTCGGCGCCGTTCCTGGGCTTCACGCAGATCATCGTCTACACCGGCGCGATCATGATGCTGTTCCTGTTCGTGCTGATGCTGGTCGGCCGCGAGAGCTCCGACTCGGTCGTCGAAGTCCTCCGTGGACAGCGGCTGGCCGCCACCGTCCTCGGCATCGGGATGGCCGCGCTGCTGGCCACCGGCATCTACCGGGCGATGGAGAACGTCACCCCGGCGACGCCGCTCGACTCGGCGACGCCGGCCGGCGGCGGTCCCAAGGGCCTCGGCAAGCTGATCTTCACCGACTACCTTTTCCCGTTCGAGCTGACGTCGGCGCTGCTCATCACCGCCGCCATCGGCGCGATGGTGCTGGCCTTCACCGACCGGCACGCCAAGGGCGGGAAGCGCACCCAGAAGGAACTGGTCGTCGCCCGCTTCCGCGGCGAGCACGACCGGCCGTCGCCGCTGCCCGGCCCGGGCGTCTTCGCCACCGCCAACTCGGTGGCGACGCCGGCCCTGCTGCCGGACGGCTCGGTCGCCCCGGAGTCGCTCTCGGCGATCATCGAGTCCACCTCGGCGATCGAGCTGGCGAAGGAACGCAAGCTCGTCGCCGACGACGTCGAGCACCCGGACGCGCACGCGCTGGTCGGCTCGGACAGCTCGGAATCCGAAGGGGAGAAGGCATGACCCCGACGTACTACCTGCTGCTGTCGGCGCTGCTGTTCGCGCTGGGCGCGGTCGGCGTGCTGGTGCGGCGCAACGCGATCGTCGTGTTCATGTGCATCGAGCTGATGCTCAACGCCGTGAACCTGTCGCTGGTCACGTTCGCCCGGATCAACGGCGGGCTCGACGGCCAGATCATGGCGTTCTTCGTCATGGTCGTCGCGGCCGCCGAGGTCGTGGTCGGCCTGGCGATCATCATGGCCATCTTCCGCACCCGGCGCTCGGCCTCGGTCGACGACACCAACCTGCTGAAGTACTAGGAGACCCCCGAGTGACCGCATCATCGTGGCTGCTGGTGGCCCTGCCTGGCCTCGGCGCCCTGATCCTCCTGCTGGCCGGGAAGCGCGCGAAGGCCTGGGGGCATCTGCTCGGCTGTGCCACCGTCACCCTCGCCTTCGTCTACGGGCTGATCCTGTTCTTCACCGCCGACACGGGAACCACGACGGACACCAAGGTGTACTCGTGGATCCCGGTCGGCCAGCTGCAGGTGGACTTCGGGCTGCGGATCGACGCGCTGTCGCTGACGTTCGTGCTGCTCATCACCGGCGTCGGCATGCTGATCCACTACTACTCGATCGGCTACATGGCCGACGACGAGGGCCGGTACCGCTTCTTCGCGTACCTCAACCTCTTCGTCGCCTCGATGCTGGTCCTGGTGCTGGGCAACAGCTTCGTGACGCTCTACCTCGGCTGGGAGGGCGTGGGTCTCGCGTCCTACCTGCTCATCGGCTGGTACCAGGGCCGCCCGTCCGCCGCGACCGCGGCGAAGAAGGCGTTCCTGATGAACCGCGTCGGTGACGTCGGGCTCGCGCTGGCGATCTTCATCATGTTCAAGTACGCGGGCTCGACCGGCTACGCGCAGGTCTTCCAGGCGGTCGGCGACGGCAAGTTCTCGCCGGCGGCGATCACCGCGATGGCGATCCTGCTCCTGCTGGGCGCCTGCGGTAAGTCCGGCCAGTTCCCGCTGCAGGCCTGGCTCCCGGACGCGATGGAGGGCCCGACCCCGGTCTCGGCCCTGATCCACGCGGCGACCATGGTCACCGCCGGTGTCTACCTGGTGGCCCGCTCGAAGGACATCTTCAACGCCACCGAAGACGGCCGCCTGATCGTGACGCTGGTCGGCACGGTGACGCTGCTGCTCGGGTGCATCATCGGCTGCGCGTACGACGACATCAAGAAGGTCCTCGCGTACTCGACGGTCAGCCAGATCGGCTACATGATGCTGGCGGTCGGGCTCGGGCCCATCGCGTACGCGCTCGGCATCATGCACCTGGTCGCGCACGGCTTCTTCAAGGCCGGGCTCTTCCTCGGGGCCGGGTCGGTCATGCACGGCATGAACGACGAGGTCGACATGCGGAAGTTCGGCGGCCTGCGCAAGAAGATGCCGATCACCTTCATCACCTTCGGCCTCGGCTACCTGGCCCTGATCGGCATCCCGCCGCTGTCGGGCTTCTTCACCAAGGACGCCATCATCGAAGCGGCGTTCGGCCAGGGCGGCTGGCGCGGCTGGGTGATGGGCGGCGCGGCGCTGCTCGGCGCCGGGCTCACCGCGTTCTACATGACGCGCCTGATGGTGATGACGTTCTTCGGCAAGGAGCGCTGGAAGGACATCAAGTCCACCGACGGCCGCGACTTCCACCCGCACGAGTCCAAGCCGATCATGTGGGTCCCGATGGCCGTCCTGGCCGTCGGCTCGGTCGGCGCCGGCTTCTTCTTCGCCCAGGGTGAGCGCTTCGCCCACTGGCTGACCCCGTCGGTCGGCGAGCTGGAGGAAGCGCACCACGCGCCGTTCGACGCCTGGGTGATCTCGGTGGCGGCGGTCGTGCTGTCGCTGCTCGGCGTCGCGCTGGCGTACCTGATCTTCCGCCGCGAGATCCCGGTCGAACAGCCGCAGCGGGTCTCGTTCGTCACCCGCGCCGCGCGCAAGGACCTCTACGGCAACGCCCTCAACGAGACGCTGGTCGCCCGCCCGGGCACCTGGCTCTCGCGGGCGCTGGTGTTCGTCGACAACCGCGGCGTCGACGGCGCGGTCAACGGTCTCGCCGCCTCCCTCGGCGGCGGCTCCGGCCGGCTGAGGCGGCTCCAGACCGGGTTCGTCCGGTCCTACGCGCTGTCGATGCTCGGCGGCACGTTCCTGCTTCTGGCGGCTCTCCTGCTGGTGAGGTTCTCCTGATGACCTGGTTGCTCATCCTCATCCTGGTGCCGCTCGCCGGCTCCCTGGTGCTGGCGTTCCTCAAGGGGAACGACCGCGCCGCGGTGCTGGCCGCGCTGGCGTTCTCGATCCTCGAGTTCCTGCTGATCATCCCGTTCTGGCTCAGCTACTCGCCTTCGGGCGCGCGGCTGCAGATGACGTCGAGCTTCGACTGGATCCCCAGCTTCGGCGTGCACATCGCGTTCGGCACCGACGGCATCTCGCTGATCATGATCGCGGTGATCGCGCTGCTGGTGCCGATCGTCGTCGGCGGGCTCGGCACGCTGGACAAGCTGCCGGCGGGCCGCAGCGCGGGCGGGTTCCTCTCGCTGATCCTGCTGCAGGAAGCGCTCACGATCGGCGTGTTCGCCGCGACCGACGTCTTCCTGTTCTACGTGCTGTTCGAGATCATGCTGATCCCGATGTACTTCCTGATCGGCGGCTACGGCGGCGCGAACCGGCAGTACGCGGCGGTGAAGTTCTTCCTCTACTCGTTCCTCGGCGGCCTGATCATGCTGGCGTCGGCGATCGGGGCGTACTCGCTGGCGGCGGACAAGCTCGGGCACGGCACGTTCGACTGGGCCACGCTGGTGACGGTGGTGCGCGACGCGCCGCTGTCCACGCAGATCTGGCTGTTCCTCGGGTTCTTCCTGGCCTTCGCGATCAAGGCGCCGCTGGTGCCGTTCCACACCTGGCTGCCGGACGCGGCGGGGGAGGCGCCGATCGGCGTCGCCGTCCTGCTGGTCGGCGTGCTGGACAAGGTCGGCACGTTCGGGTTCCTGCGCTACTGCCTGCCGATGTTCCCGGACGCGAGCAAGACGCTGGCGCCGCTGGTGCTGGTGCTCTCGGTGGTCGGTGTCCTTTACGGATCCATCCTCGCCGCGGGCCAGCGGGACATGAAGCGGTTCATCGCCTACGTGTCCATCGCGCACTTCGGCTTCATCTCGCTGGGCATCTTCGCGTTCAACGAGCAGGCGATGGTCGGCTCGGCGACGTACATGCTCAACCACAGCCTCGCGACCGGCATGCTGATCGTGGTGATCGGCCTGGTCATCGCGCGCGGCGGGTCGTCGAAGATCTCGGACTACGGCGGCATGGCCAAGGTGACGCCGCTGCTGGCGGGGATGTTCCTCCTGGCCGGTCTGTCGACGCTTTCCCTGCCGGGCACCAACTCCTTCGTCTCGGAGTTCCTGGTGCTCATCGGGTCCTATGTGGACCAGCCGGTCTACACGATCCTCGCGACGGTCGGCATGGTCCTCGCCGCGGCCTACGTGCTGTGGCTCTACCAGCGGGTCATGCAGGGCCCGGTCCGCGGTGACGCCCTGATCGGCGTCGGCGGGGGCCCGGGCACCGCGATGGCGCCGGAGCTGGGCGCGAAGAAGGCGATCACCGACCTGAACGGCCGCGAGATCGCGATCCTCGCTCCGCTGGTCGTGCTGATCCTCGTCCTCGGCTTCTACCCGAAGCCGGTGCTCGACACAGTCACCCCGACGGTGCAGCAGACGCTGTCCGCGGTCCAGGGAGGCAAGTAACCGTGCTCGACATCCTCCTGACCCAGGCACCGGAGCCGGTGCAGGTGCCGTCGGTCGACTACCCGGCCGTGCTGCCGGTGCTGATCGTCTTCGGCGCGGCGTGCGTGAGCGTGCTGGTCGAGGCGTTCTTCCCGAAGGGCTCGCGGTTCCGCTCGCAGGTGATCCTGAGCCTGCTGGCGATCGTCGGCGCCGGCGTCGCACTGGTCCTCTACGCGACCGGGTCCGCCCCGGCGGGCGGCGTCACGACGTTCAGCCGCGCGATCTCGATCGACCGCCCGGCGCTGTTCCTCTGGGGCACGTTGCTCGCGCTGGCCCTCGGCGCGGTCCTGCTGATTTCGGACCGCGTGGTCGAGCCGGGCGGCGCGCTGGTCGCGCAGGCCGGCATCCGCCCGGGCACCGTCCAGGACCGCGCCCAGACGGCGACGGTCATGCAGACCGAGGTGTTCCCGCTGACGCTGTTCGCCCTCGGCGGCATGATGGCGTTCTGCGCGGCGAACGACCTGCTGACGATGTTCATCGCGCTGGAAGTGCTTTCGCTCCCGCTGTACCTGATGTGCGGCCTCGCCCGTCGTCGCCGCCTGCTGTCGCAGGAGTCGGCGGTCAAGTACTTCCTGCTGGGCGCGTTCTCCTCGGCGTTCTTCCTCTACGGGCTGGCGCTGCTCTACGGCTACGCGAACTCGGTGAAGCTGGGCGACATCGCCGCCGCGGCGGCCGGTTCGGACCGCTCGGACACGCTCCTGTTCGCGGGTCTCGGTCTGCTGGTGGTCGGCCTGCTGTTCAAGGGTTCGGTCGGCCCGTTCCACACGTGGACCCCGGACGTGTACCAAGGAGCCCCGACGCCGGTGACGGCGTTCATGGCGGCGTGCACGAAGGTCGCGGCGTTCGGCGGGATCTTGCGGGTCCTGTCGGTGGCGTTCTCGTCGACTTCGTGGGAGTGGCGCGGGGTTCTGTGGGGCGTGGCGATCATCTCGATGGTGATCGGCGCGGTGCTGGGCCTGACCCAGACCGACGTCAAGCGCATGATCGCGTACTCGTCGATCGCCCACGCGGGCTTCCTCCTCATCGGCGCGATCGCGATGACGAAGGACGGCCTGTCGAGCACGCTGTTCTACCTGCTGGCGTACGGCTTCACGACGCTGGCGGCGTTCGGCGTGATCAGCCTGGTCCGCGATTCCTCGGGCGAGGCAACGCACCTCTCGGCGTGGGCCGGGCTGGCGAAGCGGTCGCCCTTGGTGGCGGCGGTGTTCACGTTCTTGCTGCTGGCCCTGGCCGGGATTCCGCTGACGTCGGGCTTCGTCGGCAAGTTCGTGGTGTTCTCGGCGGCCCTCTCGGACGGAATGGCCCCGCTGGTGGTGGTGGCCCTGGTGTTCAGCGCGGTGGCGGCGTTCTTCTACCTGCGAGTGATCGTGCTGATGTACTTCTCGGAGCCGGCGGCCGACGGCCCCTCGGTGACGGTCCCGGGCTTCGGCACGGGAACGGCGATCTTCCTCGGCACGGCGGTCACCCTGGTGCTGGGCCTGGTGCCCGCGTTCGCACTGGGCTGGGCCGGTTCGGGCGGTTTCGCGCTCTGAGGTTTTCAGGCCGCCACCCCCGCGCTCCGGTGCGGGGGTGGCGGCTTTTTCAGCGCAGTTTGCCGCTCAGCTGTTTCGGCGCACCGGGCACGACGCTGATGAAGCCGTCAGCGAGCGCGATGCCCACGCGGCCGGCTTCGAGGTCGAGGTAGCTGACGGTCTTCCCGTCGGTCCGGAGCTGCCCGACGCCGAAGTGGGGCTGCTGGAGGAGAGCGTCGAGCTCCTGAGCCTCGCGGCTGCGAGCGGGGGCGTCGTCGAAGACGTCACTGACGGGCTGGTCCGGCCGAAAGTCCGCCTGCGGCAAGGTGAACGGCTTGATCGCCGCGGGTTCACCGGGCGGCAGTTTCGCGACGAGCGCGTCGGCGAGGTGGGTGTCGGGCGATACTCCATCGAGTTCGACCCGGTTCCCCCGGCAGACGACGGTGACCGCGGTCCGTCCGGTGGCGACGGCGAGAATGCCGATCTGCTCGGTCAGGTCGCGGGCGTAGGCGTGGAGCTCCGTCGCGGGCCGGTCGATGAGGTGGAGGACGTCCTCGAACTCGGGCGTGAAGCCGTTGCCTTGGGTGAAGCCGTATTCGCTGAGTTCTTCGAAAGCCGCGCGATTCACGTGGTTCTTCGCGGACGGCGGGATGTAGCGGAGACCGCCGGCGAAGACGGGGTGCGGGTCGCCACCACCGGTGTTGCGCAGGGCGGTGAGGAGGGTGTCGAGCGAGAAAGCGGCCTTGAGCATTACTTCTTGATCCGGTTTTCGCCGATCACCGGGGGCATCGGTTTTTCGGTGAAGCCGCCGAAGGTTTCGTCGGGGTCGGGGTTTTGGAGGTAGGTGTTCTTCTTCTTTTCCCGGTCTTCTTCCTTGCCGCGGCCGCCTGCTACGGGAGCGCCGATGGGCATGCCGTTGGCCCCGCGAGCCCCGGCGGCGCCTCGCGCGGGGGCGCCGGGGAGGCGTTCCTCGGGAAGCCGGGCTCCGGTTCCGGCGCCGGGGTTGCGTACGCCTGCGGGGTTTCGTTGGCCGGGCTGGTTGGTGCCACCGGAGTTGTAGCCGCCGGTGCCGTTGCCGCCGGTGCCGTACCCGCCGGTGCTGTACCCGCCGGTGCTGTACGGGCCGGTGCCCGGCCCGAATCCGGCGTTCCCACCGAGGTTGCTGATGGGCTGCCCGATGGGCCCGAACTCATAGCCGGTCTGTGCAGCGGGGGGCATGACGGGCTTGGGAACGTAGCTGTCGGCGTGCGTCTGGTCCGCGGTCCCGGGGCGGTTCGCGTGCGTGTCGCCGCCGATCCCGGGTTGCTGGACGTGGTTCCGGTCCTGGGCTTGAACCTGCGTCTGATTCGGCCGCTGGTCCTGCTGGGTCCGCTGGTCCTGTTGGGTTCGCCGGTCCTGTTGCGCGGGCACCGCGGGCTTCCGCGCCCACTCACCGGTGTCGGTCTGGTTGGTTTTGGGTTGCGTGCCATCGTCCATGGAGACGGGCGCCCCGGAGTCAGCGAGCTGCGCGTACTGGGCGGGCATCTGCCCCCCGTTGGCGGTGCTGGCGGAGTGGTAGGCACTGAAGGCGTCGATGTTGGCCTGGCTGTCGGCCTGCCACTTGGTGACTTTGGTGTTGTAGGAGTCCCAGCCTCCGCCGTTGAGCGCGTTGATGACGTCGTCGGCGCTGAGTTCGGGCGGTTGAGGAGCCACGGGCTTGACGGAGTTCTTGGCGGTCCCGAAGGACCCCATTTGAGCCCCGACAGCGGTCTGCGCGGTCTTGAGGTGAACAGCGTCGTCGGCAGCGGCGCGAACAAGGGGGAGCGTGGCGTCGGCGGCCGCGTCACCGGCACCGCCCTGCCAGCCGGACATGGTCTTGGCGCGGAGGGCACTGATCCGCTGAGTCCGCTCGACCATCCGATTGGCCAGCTGATCGGCACTGTCATGGGCGTCGCCCAGCGAGTCGATGCCTTTGCCACCCGTGATCTGCTCATAGATCTGCGCCGCAGTGAGCGGCCCTTCGGCGACCATTATTTCACCCCGCGAAGGTTGCCAAGTACCTGAGTGGCGATGTCGTGAGCGGCCACACAAGGATCTTTTTTGCCGATATTGCTTTCGGATTGCGCGACGTGGATGTCAACAGCCTGGATGTCGCTCACCCCGACCGCGACGGCACATCGGCCACGAGACGTCCGCTCGTCGTTGACACCGTAGGCGACGAGGGGAAATCCATTGATCGCTTCCAAAGGTTGGAAGAACTGATACTGCTTGTCCTTAGCCTCGTAGACGCTCGTCAGCCCCAGTTGGTCTGCGCTCATGAAGATGACTCCGACGCCGGCTTGGGAAACGTCCGCCGAATCCCACGAGCAAGTTGGTCCGGCGGGAGCCTGTAAGTCAGGCTTCCCTGACACATTGGAACCCAGGAGCTCGGCTATTTGAGAGTCAGTCAATGCGTCGCACGGAGCCTGTTTGAACCGGGTCACGTCGATCGGATGCTCCACCTTGGGAACCCCCGGGCCCGGTACTGCGCTGCTGCTCCCGGATGAGTGGCTCGCGCTGGGCGTAGGGCTGGAAGCCGACGGCGTTCCTGGGTTTGTTGTCGAGCACGCGGCCGCCGCGAACAACAATGCGCTGAGCATCGGGACGGTGCGGCGCATCAGAGGCTGCCTCCGGTCTGCGTGATCTCTGTGGAGTGGTCATCTTCGGCCCGTGCGTATTTGCCCAACGCGGCCTTGAGCTTGGCGGCCATGCTGCGGCAGTACTCTTCCCGGTCGGCGAGGGTCGACAGCAGTGCGTTTCCGGACTGCTGGATCTTCTCCGCGTTGCCGCCACTCGCGTACTCGAGGCCAGGGCCCTCGACGCGCGTGAGTGTGACGGCTTGCTCCTGGTCATGCTTGAACTCGTTCGCCAGCTCGTTCCACTCACGCACCAGCTCATGCAGCGTGGCCTCGTCATACCGAAACCCCGCCCCACCAGAACCATCCCCACCCGCCGGCCCATAGGACCCGGCCCGCCGTACCCCGTTCGGGCCCGGCAACTCCCAATCCTCACCCGGTGCGTAAACCGGCGGCTCAGACACACCCCACCACCGAAAACGTCGTCATCAGCTCTCCCCTAGCCAACAGCGTGCTCCACCCCGAGCACCCTGCGTATCCGACGCACCGCACCTTACCAGGGTTCCCAAACCCCGAACCCGGGCGCGAAACGGGGGCCGCGAAACCGTCGCGGCCCCCGGAAACGTCACGGTGTGGGAGAACAGGAAGTGTGTCCCAGCACCACCTGGCCGCTGATCCCCGAAGCCGGGAGGAAATCGATCCGCAGCATCGTCAACCCGATGCTTCCGTCGCCCGGGAGGTTCTGGATGTTGAACACCGCGTTCGCCAGTACCGTTCCGTTGGACTTCTTGATCGGGGACACGTACCCCACCGGTACCGGGCTCGGCGGGTTCGCGATGCCCGACATCCCGCCGAACGACCAGCTCGCGTTCGTCTGGGTCTGGGTGGCCGCGCACTTCACCGTGAACGTCGACAGCTTGACGCGCGGGCCGCCCGTGCTCACCAGGGCCGAGAGTTCGAAGTTCTTGCCCGTTGCCGTGGACATGGTCGATGTCGCGTCCGTTTCCGGGTCCGTCACCGTGGTCGTGCAGGACGAGGTGCCGCCGCCGAAGGTGATGCCCGTTTTCGAAACGACCTGGGCCGTTGCGCTGGTGGGGCCGTCGATCGAGCAGTGGCCCTGGGTCGGGACCTTGATCGTCGAGCCCGCTTTCGTGAACTCCGCCGAGCCGATGTTGGCCACGCCCGGTTGCGGGCTGGCCTGGGCCGGCGCCGCGAGTCCGGCCAACAACAGCAGCGTTCCGGCGAGAGCGGTGGTGGTGCGCATGTCGCTGTCCTCCTTGCCGACCGGGAGAGCCGCCGGTCCTCAAGGCTGAATATCCGCTCGCCGGAGACGTCCGTTGCGCCCGAAATCGTCAACCACCCGTTCGTGGATCATGAACCACCCCCTCCGGTGACCCGGGCGGGTGTCATGTTCGTCACCGTTTCCGCAGGACAGCGGGTAAACGACCGCGCGGGGTAGCCACTACGCTCAAGGGACAACCCGACCGGTGCACGAGTAGAAGCGGAGCCGACGTGTCTGTGCCTTCCCCAGCCCCCGGGGCGGGATCCCTCCCCGCTGCGCCGGGTGGCGCCCTCGAGGACCTGCGGGCGTCGGTCGGCTTGCGCATCGCCGACGAAGCCCTGCTCCGTGCGATCGCCGGCGGGCTGGCCGACGTCGAGAAGCTGCTGCGCGAGGTCGTCCGCAGCGACGTCCAGGCCGTCAACGACGCCGCGTTGCACCTGGTCGAGGCGGGGGGCAAACGCTTCCGTCCGCTGTTCACGCTGCTGTCCGCGCAGTTCGGCCCCAAGCAGGACGACCACGTCGTGATCGCCGCCGCCGCGGTCGAGCTGGTGCACCTGGCCACGCTCTACCACGACGACGTCATGGACGAGGCCGACATGCGGCGCGGCGCCGAGAGCGTCAACGCCCGCTGGGACAACACCATCGCCATCCTGACCGGCGACTTCCTCTTCGCCCACGCCTCGCGCCTGGTCGCCGACCTGGGCACGGACGCCGCGCGGATCATCGCCGAGACCTTCGGCGAGCTGGTCACCGGGCAGATGCGCGAGACCGTCGGCCCCGGACCGGGTGACGACGCCGTCGCGCACTACCTCACCGTGATCGCGCAGAAGACCGGCTCGCTGATCGCCACGTCCGGCCGGTTCGGCGGGATGATGTCCGGCGCCGCCGAGGAGCACATCGAGGCGCTGCGCCGGTTCGGCGACATCATCGGCACCGCGTTCCAGATCTCCGACGACATCATCGACATCGCGTCGCCGTCGGCCGAGCTCGGCAAGGCGCAGGGCACCGACCTGCGCGAAGGCGTCCGGACGCTGCCCATGCTCTACGCGCTGGCCGACCCCGGGACCGACCCCCGGCTGTTCGAGCTGCTGTCCGGCCCGATCGGCGACGACGCCCTCGTCCGGGAGGCGCTGGAGCTGCTGCGCGCCAGTAGCGGACTCGAACGCGCGCGCGTCACCCTTTCCGACTACGCTCAGCGCGCGCGAGCCGAGCTCACCGCGCTGCCCGCGTCCCCCGCCCGGGACGCGTGCGAATCGGTTGCCGACTACCTGGTCGCGCGCACGCACTGAACTAGGGGCAGAGATAGATGTCCATTTTCGGACAGGTTTGGCTGTGGAGCCTGGCGGCGTTCTTCGTCGGGGTGTTCCTCACCTGGCTGGTGCTGGTGCTGCCGCTCCGCAAGAGCGTCCGCAAGCTCGAAAGCGCGCTGGCCCAGGCCCACGCCGACGCCGCGCGCACGCCCGCGAACGCCGGCGCGGCGGGCACCCAGGTGTTCTCGCGGCCGGAGCCGCGGCCCGAGCCGGAGCCGTCCCGCCAGGAGACCTCCTACCCGGGCACGCTGGTCTCGACGCCGCCGATCCACCGCGACGACGTCCACGACGACATCGACCAGGACTTCGCCGAGCTCGACTCGCAGGTGCCGTCGCGGACGCCGCCGGAGCCCGAGCGCGAGGAGACCTACGAGCCGGAGCCGGAGCCCGCGGACGACGACGACCCGTACCGGACCGCGGCGACGCAGTTCCTGACGCCGGTCCCCGAGCCCGAGCCGGAAGCGGACCCGTACCGCTCCACCGCGACGGAGTACCTGGTCCCCGACGACGAACCCGAGCCCGCCACCCCGGCGCTTTCGCGCCTGGAGCAGCAGCTCGACCCGGACTCGACGGCGGGCTCGCTGTTCCAGTCGCCGTCCGCGGAGCAGCACTCCCCGGATCCGGACTGGTTCGACCACGAGCCGCCCGCCGAGCGGTCGGCGTTCGAGGAGCCGATGGAGCGCACGCGGTACCTCAGCGCACCCGTCGGTTCGGCGGAGGAAGAGGTCGAAGAGGCCGAGGAAGCCGAGCCGCCGCAGTACGCGTTCGGCGGTGACGAGGCGACCGGCGGCGAGCTGGACGTGCCGCCGGAGACCCCGGCCGAGGCGACCCAGGTCCTGCCGAAGCGGCAGCCGCGCGAGGCGACGGTCCGGGGTGGCTTCGACGCGCCCCAGCCGATCCAGCCGTCGATGCGCACGGTCGAGCGGCGCGACCCCGACCTGTCCGGCGGGCACAGCGGCTCGCTGTTCGAGCCCTCGGTGCAGCCGAACCAGGCCGCGGTCTCCGCGCCCGAGCCGCCGCCCGCGCGGCAGGCGGCCGGCGACGCGGTCCCGCCCGGCCCGTTCGGCCCCGGCTCGGCGATGCCCCGGCCCGGCGGCGGCGCGCCCAGCGACAGCTTCGCGGTGAAGGCGAGCGTCACGGCGTTGCGGTACTGCACGGAGGAGTCGGCGCAGTTCCCGAAGATGGTCGCCGAGGTCTGGTTCCGGACCGCCGAGGACGCCGAGCGCGTCGGGTTCCGCCCGCTCACCTGAGTTCCGTTTCGGCCGCCTGGAACAGGACCAGGGCGGCGCCGCCGGGGTCGGTGACGACCACCAGGGAGCCGACCGGCAGGTCGGTGCGCTCGCGCACGAGGGTTCCGCCCAGTGCCACCGCTTTCGCGGCCGCGGCGTCCACATCGGGCACCGGCGCGTAGGGCAGCCACTGCGGGGCCCGGTCGTCACCGGGGGCCAGTTCGGTGAGGCCGCCCCACGGTGCGCCGTCCGACGTCAGCAGGGGGCCGGTCGCCTCCCAGCCCAGCAACTCGGCGAAGAAGCGCTTGCTGCCGTCGGCGTCGGCGGTGCGGACGTCGAAGAACACGAAAGGTGAATCAGGTCGCATGACCTGAAACTTAGGACACCTGTCCCAATGGAGGCAACCCCAGCGACGAGGAAGGCCGCCACGCGCTGGGCGTGGCGGCCTTCGGAAGAGCGAAAAACTAGGCGACCGTCCAGGTGTCCTTGCCGCGCAGCAGACCCTGCAGGTCCGGCTTGCGGGCCGCGCGGGCCTGCTCGACCTGGGCGCGGGCGCCGTCGTCGTACGTCGGGCGCTCGACCTGGCGGAGGATGCCCGTCGGCACGTGGTTGAGGCTCTGGTCGCCCAGGCGCGACAGCGCGAACGCGTACGACGTGTCGTGGATCGACGGGTCGTGCACCACGACGTTGTCCTCGCCGATGTCGGCGACCTTCGCGACGTCCAGGCCGCCCCAGTCGCCCCGCTTGACGCCGAACTCCTGGTTCGGGCCGAAGCGGATCGGCTCGCCCGCGCGCAGCGGGATCAGGCGCGTGGCGGCCTCGTCGGCGTCCTTGAGGACGTCGAACGCGCCGTCGTTGAAGATCGGGCAGTTCTGGTAGATCTCCACCAGCGCCGACCCGCGGTGCTTCGCCGCCGCCTCGAGGACCTCAGTGAGGCCCTTGCGGTCGGAGTCCATCGCCCGGCCCACGAACGACGCCTCCGCGCCGATCGCCAGCGACAGCGGGTTGAACGGCGTGTCCACCGAACCCATCGGCGTCGACTTCGTGACCATGCCCTGGCCCGACGTCGGCGAGTACTGGCCCTTGGTCAGGCCGTAGATGCGGTTGTTGAACAGCAGGATCTTGATGTTCACGTTGCGGCGCAGCGCGTGGATCAGGTGGTTGCCGCCGATGGACAGCGCGTCGCCGTCGCCGGTGACGACCCACACCGACAGGTCTTCGCGCGTGGTCGCGAGGCCGGTCGCGATCGACGGCGCGCGGCCGTGGATCGAGTGCATGCCGTAGGTGTTGAGGTAGTACGGGAAGCGCGACGAGCAGCCGATGCCCGAGATGAACACGATGTTCTCGCGCTTGAGCCCCAGCGTCGGCAGGAACGACTGGACCGCGTTGAGCACGACGTAGTCGCCGCACCCCGGGCACCAGCGGACTTCCTGGTCCGACTTGTAGTCCTTCGCTTTTTGCGGCTCTTCGGTGGTCGGGACGAGGTCCAGACCCCCGAGAGTCGGCAGCCCCAGATCGATCGCGGTCACTTCGCCGCCTCCGTAGTAACGCCGGTGATGATCTCCGAGAACAGGTCCTGCAGCTCCTCGGCCTTGAACGCCATGCCGGCGACCTTGGTGTGGCTGTGCACGTCCACCAGGTACTTCGCACGCAGCAGCAGCGCGAGCTGGCCCAGGTTCATCTCCGGCACCACGACCTTGTCGTAGCTGCGCAGGACGTCGCCGAGGTTGGCCGGCAGCGGGTTGAGGTGGCGCAGGTGCGCCTGCGCGATCGGCATCCCGAGCTTGCGCACGCGCCGGCACGCGGCTCCGATCGGGCCGTAGGAGGAGCCCCAGCCCAAGGCCAGCACGCGCGCCTTGCCGCCGGACGGGTCGTCGACCACGACGTTCGGGACGTCGATGCCGTCGACCTTCGCCTGCCGCAGCCGGACCATCTTCTCGTGGTTGGCCGGGTCGTAGGAGATGTGACCGGTCTTGTCGGCCTTCTCCAGCCCGCCGATGCGGTGCTGCAGGCCCGGGGTGCCGGGGATCGCCCAGGCGCGGGCGAGCGTCTCGGGGTCGCGGACGTACGGCCAGAACTCGCCGGAGTCGTTGTCCGCGTTGGGCTCGGACGCGAACTCGACGCGCAGGTCGGGCAGCGTCTCGACGTCCGGGATCAGCCACGGCTCGGAGCCGTTCGCGATGGCGCCGTCCGAGAGCAGCAGCACCGGCGTGCGGTACTTCAGCGCGATGCGGGTGGCCTCGACGGCCGCGTCGAAGCAGTCCGCGGGGGACAGCGGCGCGACGATCGGGACCGGCGACTCGCCGTTGCGGCCGAACATCGCCTGCAGCAGGTCGGCCTGCTCGGTCTTGGTCGGCAGGCCGGTGGACGGGCCGCCGCGCTGGACGTCGATGACGACCAGCGGCAGCTCCACCATCACGCCGAGGCCGACGGCTTCGGACTTGAGCGCGACACCCGGGCCGGACGTCGAGGTGACGCCGAGCGCGCCGCCGTAGGACGCGCCGAGCGCCGCGCCGATGCCGGCGATCTCGTCCTCGGCCTGGAAGGTGATGATGCCGAAGTTCTTGTGCTTGGACAGCTCGTGGAGGATGTCCGACGCCGGCGTGATCGGGTACGTGCCGAGCAGGATCTGCAGGCCGGAGCGCTGCCCGGCCGCGACGATCCCGTAGGCCAGCGCCGTGTTGCCGGTGATCTGCCGGTAGGTGCCCTGCGCCAGTTTCGCCGGGGCGACCTCGAACGTCGTCGCGAAGGACTCGGTCGTTTCGCCGTAGTTCCAGCCCGCGCGGAAGGCGAGGATGTTCGCCTCGGCGATGTCCGGCTTCTTCGCGAACTTCTCGCGCAGGAACCGCTCGGTGCCCTCAGTGGGCCGGTGGTACATCCAGGACAGCAGGCCGAGCGCGAACATGTTCTTGCAGCGCTCGGCGTCCTTCTTGCCGAGGCCGGTGTCCGCGAGGGCGCCCTGGGTCAGGGTCGACATGGCGACCCGGTGCACCTGGTAGGCGGCGAGGGTGTCGTCGTCCAGCGGGTCGGTCGCGTAGCCGACCTTGGTCAGGTTGCGCTTGATGAAGTCGTCGGTGTTCAAGATGATCGTCCCGCCCTGCGGGACGTCGCTGAGATTCGCCTTCAGCGCGGCCGGGTTCATCGCCACCAGGACGTCCGGCCGGTCGCCGGGGGTGAGGATGTCGTAGTCGGCGAAGTGCACCTGGAACGAAGAGACGCCCGGGATGGTGCCCTGCGGGGCGCGGATCTCGGCGGGGAAGTTCGGCATCGTCGACAGGTCGTTGCCGAAGGCGGCGGCTTCGGAGGTGAAGCGGTCACCGGTCAGCTGCATACCGTCACCGGAGTCGCCCGCGAACCGGATGACCACCCGGTCGAGCTTGCTGACCTCGGTCGTCCTGGTCGCGGCGAGCGAGCCGTGACCAGCGCCGTTGCCGTTCGCACTCGTGCTCATGAGTCAGGGAATCCCTCTCTCCCGACGTTGCGGCCGTCGATCGCCTGCCCGGTGTCGCGACAGGCGGATCACCAGGCACTACCACGAGGTTAGCTCGCGCCCGGCGCCCATGTTTCCGCGCGTCCGGGGTCGCTGGCGACCTCTGTCATGCGCTGTCGGTCCTCTGTGCTGGTCCGACAAATACCTGTAACCGATGGTAACGGTTAACTTAGGGGCCCTGCTGTGATGCGCGTCTCGCGGCGCCGCGTCCACCTGGTGGGATTCAGGAGCGGGACCGGATCCGTGCCCGCATCGCCTCGACCCGTTCGGCGAACTCCGGGGACGCCAGCGACGCCAGCTGCGGCTCGAGCTCGACGTCCACGGCGTCCGCGTGGGCGGCCAGCGACGCGGTCGTCCGCAGGCTGCGCTTGGTGGCCAGGAGGGCTTCGCGCGGCGCGGCGACCGCTGGGGCGGCGAGCTCGCGGGCGGCGGAGAGGAGGTCTTCGTGCTCGCCGTCGACCACGCGCAGCGCCAGCCCGGCGCGAACCGCGCCCTCGGCGTCGAGCGGCTGCCCGAACAACGTCATCGCGGCGGCCTGCTGCGGCCCGGCGAGGCGCTGCGTCATCCAGGTCATCCCGCCGCCCGGGTGCAGCCCGAGCTCGAGGAACCGGGCGACGAACTTCGCCCGCGGCCCGGCGAGCCGCACGTCGGCGGCGAGCGCGAGGTTCAGCCCGGCCCCGACAGCCGCCCCGCCGACGGCGGCGATGGTCGGCAGCGCGCAGCGCGCGACGGCGAGGAAGCCGCCGTAGATGGCCCGCAGGCCGGCTTCGTCGGCGTGGGTGAGCGCGGCGAGGTCGGCACCGGCGCAGAAGGCCGGCGGCGCCCCGGTGACGACGACCGCGTGCACGGATTCGTCCCGCTCGGCGGCCTCGACGGCGGCGGCGAGCTGGGCGGAGAGCTCGAGGGTCAGCGCGTTGCGGCTCCCGGGCGCGTCGACGGTGAGGAGCGCGACGCCGCCGGCGTGCTCGCTGACGATGCTGTCGGTCATCGGGTCAGGGTATTAGTGGAGGCATGGGGGAACTGCTGGTGGTGCTGGTGGGCAACCTGCTCACGATGATCGACATGTCGGAGCTGTTCGGCGCCCGCCGCCGCCGGGCCAGGGCCGCGTCCTTCGCACGTGGTGAGCGGGTCTCGGTCCCGGCCGTGCTGCGCTCCGGGGAGCTGACGGAGGGCCGCGAACGCCGCGGCTGGATCGCGGTCGGCGAGGGCCCGGCGACGTGGCGGACGCCGGGCGCGGAGCCGGCACCGTTCGACCCGGGCGAGCTGACCATGCAGGCGGTCGACCAGCAGTCGGTCACGTTCCACGCGGCGGGCGGCCGCACGGAGCTGCGGCTGCACCCGGACGAGGCCCCGCTGGTGCTGCGGGCCCTGGCGGGCTGAGCGGCCGGAACTGTCGGCCCCCGCCGATAAGCTGGAAGACGGGGGCCGGAGGCACGCCCCGCGAAGCCGCCGGGCATCGTCGCGGGAGCGCGCGGCCGACGCGAGAACTCGCGAATGAGCACTCGAGGCGCGGTGACAGCCGCCCGAGGCGAGGGCCCCTACCGGTGGCAGGGAAAGGCGCACGCGGTCGGCGCGAGAACTCGCGAACGAGCGCTTGGGGGCCCGTGGCGAGGTTTCCCCTACCGGTGGCAGGGGAAAGGCACACGCGCCCGGGGCACGAGTCGGCCGAGTGGATCGCCCGCCTCACTCCTCCGGCGTCGGCGGCCGCTCCAGCAGCCGCGAAAGCACCACCGTCGACACCGTCCGGTCCACGATCTCCAGCCCCCGCAGCCGCTCCAGCGCTGTCTCCAGGTGGTGGATGTCCGCCGCCCGGAGGTGCACGATCGCGTCCGCCGCGCCCGACACCGTGTACGCGGCCACCACCTCCGGCAACGGCTCGAGCCGCGCCCGGATCCGCGCCGGCGTGATGTTGCCCTGGCACGTGACCTCGACGAACGCCTCCGTGCCCCAGCCGAGGGCCTCCGGGTCGACCACCGCCGTGAACCCGCGGAGGATGCCCGTTTCGAGGAGCCGGTCGACCCGCCGCTTGACCGCCGGGGCGGACAGGCCGACCACCTTGCCGATCTCCGCGTAGCTGGAGCGCGCGTTCGCCACGAGGCACGAAACGATTCGCTGGTCGATGGTGTTCACACGCAACACTTAGCACAGATGTGCGCATGGAACAGCGATTGATTGCGATATTAGGCAGACCTTACCCTGCAATCATGCAGGGAACATCGCCGATGCGCGTACCGACCACCCGTCGATACCTGATGTGCCCGCCGCGCTTCTTCGCGGTGGACTACGTGATCAACCCCTGGATGGACCCGACCCAGCCGGTCAGCGCCGACGTCGCCGTCGCGCAGTGGACCGAGCTGCGCGACACCTACCGCCGGCTCGGCCACACCGTCGAGGAGATCGACGCCCAGCCCGGCCTGCCCGACATGGTCTTCGCCGCCAACTCCGGCACCGTCGTCGACGGCCGCGTGCTCGGCTCGCGGTTCCGCGCGCCGCAGCGGGCCGCCGAGGCCGAGCACTTCCGCCGCTGGTTCGTCGAACACGGCTACCGCGACATCACCATGCCCGAGAAGATCAACGAGGCCGAGGGCGACTTCGCCTGGACGGGCACGCTGCTCCTCGCCGGCACCGGGTTCCGCACCGACCCGGCCGCGCACGCCGAGGCGCAGGAGGTGCTCGGGGTCCCGGTCGTCTCGCTGCACCTGGTCGACCCGCGTTACTACCACCTCGACACGGCCCTGTTCGTGCTCGCGGAGGCCACCGACACGACGCGCGCCCAGATCGTCTACTACCCGGAGGCCTTCTCGGCCGGCTCGCGCCGCGTGCTGGAGCGGTTGTTCCCGGACGCCGTGCACGCGACGAAGGAAGACGCCGAATGTTTCGGCCTCAACGGCGTCTCCGACGGACGCAATGTCGTCCTCCCGGTGGAGGCCACTCGATTGGGTGATCTGCTTGCGGAGCGTGGTTACGAGCCGGTCTACGTCGACATCTCCGAGCTGCGGAAAGCCGGTGGCGGGCCGAAATGCTGCACGCTGGAGATTCGCAAGGGGTGAATCCGTCCGGAACCTGTAACTCACCCGTTTGCCACGGCGATTAATCGACGTAACAAATCGACTACTCGCGGTGGCAGGCGGTGGAAGTGGTGGCGGTGGTCCTCGCTGTGCACGGGATAGGCCGGCCGGCTCGCCAGCTCGACCCGGGCGAGGACGAGCGCTGGCTGACTGTCGAGCAGTTCGACGACGTGCTCGACGTCGCCGAGCGGGACGACGTTCACCTGACCTTCGACGACGGCAACGAGTCCGACGTCGAGATCGCGCTGCCGAGGCTGGTCGACCGCGGGCTCACGGCGGAGTTCTTCCCGCTGGCCGGCCGCCTCGGGCAGCGCGGCTACCTCGACCGCGACGGCCTGCGCGAGCTCGTGCGCGCCGGGATGGAGATCGGCTCACACGGCTGGGAGCCGCGCGACTGGCGGCGGCTCGACGACCGCCACGCCCGTCGCGAGCTGACCGACGCGCCGAAGCTCCTCGGCGACCTGTGCGGGAAGCCGGTGCGGCGGTACTCGCTGCCGTTCGGCGCCTACGACAAGCGCGTGCTGGAGCGGCTGCGCCAGGCCGGCGCGACGCGGGTCTACACGAGCGACGGCGGAGCGGCTCGGCGCGACGGCTGGCTGCAGGCGCGCACGGAGCTCCACCACGAGCTCGACGTCACCTGGCTGGAGGGCGTGCTCGAAGGCGGGTACCGGCGGCCGAACTGGGTGACGCGGCTGTTCCGCCGCGGCTAGCGCCGGTTTTGTCCGGTCGTCCGACCAGCCGCTTTGCCGGTGACCGGCACACGGTCCAGACCAATTTCCCGAGCCTCCGCGCGATGAGCAGCGTTTTCGTCAAATCCGGCCGCACGATGGGAAATTCCCGCACCCGGAGGTCTTGAACCCGGCGCCGCCGGCGGTGCATCCTGGTGCCCCGCCGCCGTAAGGAAAGTTTCCTAACTAAAGGGAGCACCAGGAAATGCGGAAACTGATCCTGCTCGCGACCCTGGCGCTGGCCTCGGCCATGATGCCCGCCACGCTCGCCACCGCCGCGCCCATCGCGCCGGCGGCACCGGCCACCGTCGAAGCCGGCCCGACCGCGGCCCAGCTGCTGGCGAAGACGACCAGCTGCCGCCAGATTTCGAACGGCAAGTACAAGACCGACGAAGACGTCTCGGGCAAGACGGTCGCCGTCTGCGACGCCACCGGCGCCGTGTTCTGGAAAGCCGACATGGACATCGACTGCGACGGTCAGCGCACCACGCAGTGCAACGAAGACACCGACTGCTGCTTCCAGGACGACACCGCGTTCCACCAGTCCGACGGCAAGGCGCTCAACGCCGCGAAGCTGCCCTACATCGTCGTGCCGAGCTCCAGCAGCATCTGGAAGTACACGTCCTCGCAGCTGAAGGGCGGCGGGTCCTGCGCGGTGATCTACAACGGCAAGGTCGAGTACGCCGTCATCGGCGACACCGGCCCGTCGCAGATCATCGGCGAAGCGTCCTACGCGACGGCGAAGGACCTCGGCATCAACCCCGACCCGTCCAACGGCGGCACCGACTCCGGCGTCACCTACATCTGCTTCAAGAACTCGGCCGTCTCGCCGATCGAGAACCACGCCAACGCGGTGAGCAAGGGCGAGAGCCTCGCCACCACCTTCGTGAACAACAACTGAACCAGCGCATTCCCGGGGGCCGATCCGTTCAAGACGGATCGGCCCCCGGCTGCTGTGCTGGGCCGATGAGCAAGGAACTGCTGAAGCTGGCCAACATCGGTCCCGCGATGGTCCGCGACCTCGCCCGGCTCGGCATCACCGAGCCCGCGCAGCTCGCCGGGCGCGACGCCGTCGAGCTGTACGAACGCCTCTGCGAGACCGACGGCGTCCGGCACGACCCCTGCGTGCTCGACACCTTCATGTCGGCGGTCGACCAAGCAGGCGGCGCGCCGCCGCGGCCGTGGTGGACCTACACCCCGGAACGGAAGCGCCTGCTCGGCAGCCGCTGACCGAAACCGCGGCCACCGGGTTGATCACCCACGTGCACCTTGCAATTCGAGACCCGATTTTTACGCGAAAACCGTTACGCCTGACGGCCGTCTCACGCATTACCCCGTTCGCCACCCCCGCGGTAACGATCCAGGGGTGCCCGCCGACCAAGGGATGGGTCGCGCGGGAAAAGCGGAGGTTTGGCGTGAAGATCAGTGTCTTCGGGCTCGGTTACGTCGGTTGTGTTTCCGCCGCGTGCCTGGCGGGGCAGGGGCACCGGGTGGTCGGCGTGGACGTCAACCCGGTCAAGATCGACCTCATCACCGCCGGCAAGGCGCCGGTGGTCGAGGAGCGGATCGGCGAGCTGACCGCCGAAGTCGTCGCGAGCGGCGCGCTGAGAGCCACGACCGACGTCGCGGAAGCCGTCGCCGACAGCGAGATCTCGCTGGTCTGCGTCGGCACGCCGTCGGCGCCGAACGGCAGCCTCTCGACGGTCTACCTCGAGCGCGTCGCCGAGGAAATCGGCGAGGCGATCGCGCAGAAGAGCGAGCGGCACACCGTCGTCTTCCGCAGCACGATGCTGCCGGGCACCTGCCTGGACCTGCTGATCCCGATCCTGGAGAAGGCTTCGGGCCGCACCGCGGGCGTCGACTTCGGCGTCGCGGTGAACCCCGAGTTCCTGCGCGAGGGCACCAGCGTCCGCGACTTCTTCGACCCGCCGAAGACCGTGATCGGCGAGATCGACGAGGCCAGCGGCGACGCCGTCGCGGCGCTGTACGAGGGCCTGCCCGGGCCCGTCTTCCGCGTGCCGATCCCGGTCGCGGAAATGACGAAGTACGCCGACAACTCCTTCCACGGCCTGAAGATCGGCTTCGCGAACGAGCTCGGCTCGATCTGCCGGGCGCTCGGCCTCGACTCGCACCAGGTGATCGACGTCTTCCTCGCCGACACCAAGCTCAACGTCAGCCCGGCCTACCTCAAGCCCGGGTTCGCGTTCGGCGGCTCGTGCCTGCCGAAGGACCTGCGCGGGCTGGTCTACGCCGCGCACCGCGCCGACGTCAGCGTGCCGATCCTGTCGCACGTGCTCGCGTCCAACGACGAGCACCTGCAGCGCGCGTTCGACCTGGTCGCGCGCACCGGCAAGCGCAAGGTCGGGCTGTTCGGCCTCTCCTTCAAGCCGGGCACCGACGACCTGCGCGAGTCCCCGCTGGTCGAGCTGGCCGAGAAGCTGCTCGGCAAGGGCTACGACCTGAAGATCTACGACGCGAACGTCAGCCTCTCGCGGCTCATGGGCGCGAACCGCGAATACATCGAGGGCCGGCTGCCGCACCTCGGCCAGCTGCTCGCCGGGACCGTCGAAGAAGTCATGGACCACGCCGACGTCCTCGTCGTCGGCTGCAAGGACCCGGACGTGCTGGCGGCCTTGCCGCACGGCGGCGACCGGGTGCTCGTCGACCTCGTCCGCCTGCCCGACGCGGCGACGCGTCGCCTTGAAGAGGGATATGCCGGCCTTGCCTGGTAAAGCGCTCATCCTCGTCGAAAACCTCTCCGTTCCCTTCGACCGGCGGGTCTGGCAGGAGTCCACGACCCTGCGCGACGCCGGGTGGGAAGTCCACGTGATCTGCCCGCAGGGCACGAAACGCGACACCGAGGCCGAAGCCGTCGTCGACGGCGTCCACATCCACCGCTACCCGCTCAAGGCGGCGACCGGCGGCCCGGCCGGCTACCTGCAGGAGTACGGCAGCGCGCTGTGGCACACGCTGCGGCTGGCGCGGAAGGTCGGCCCGGTCGACGTCGTGCACGCCTGCAACCCGCCGGACCTGCTGTACGTGGTCGCGAAGGTGCTGAAGCGCCACGGCGCGAAGTTCGTCTTCGACCAGCACGACCTCTGCCCCGAGCTGTACCTCTCGCGCTTCGACCGCGGGCAGGACCTGCTCTACCGCGGGGTGTGCGCGCTCGAGCGCGCCACCTACCGCGCCGCCGACGTCGTCATCTCGACGAACGAGAGCTACAAGCAGGTCGCCCGGATCCGCGGTGGCAAGCGGCCCGAGGACGTCTTCGTGGTGCGCAGCGCCCCGGTCGTCGAGCGGTTCCACGAGGTCCCGGCCGAACCCGAGCTGAAGAAGGGCAAGCCCTTCATGCTCGCTTACCTCGGCGTGATGGGCCCGCAGGACGGCGTCGACTACGCCTTGCGCGCGCTCGCGAAGCTGCGCGACGAGGTCGGCCGCACCGACTGGCACGCGGTGTTCGTCGGCTCCGGCGACGCCTTCGACGACATGGTCGCGCTCTCGGCGAAGCTCGGGCTGGCCAACCAGGTCGAGTTCACCGGCCGGATCTCCGACGAGGACCTGGTCCGCTACCTCTCGACTGCCGACGTCTGCCTGTCGCCGGACCCGCTCAACCCGCTCAACGACGTCTCCACGATGAACAAGGTCATGGAGTACATGGCGATGAGCAAGCCGATCGTCTCGTTCGAGCTGCGCGAAGCGCGCGTCTCGGCCGGCGACGCGGCGGTCTACGCCCCGGCCAACGACGAGTCGGCGTTCGCGAAGCTCGTCTCCCAGCTGCTCGACGACCCCGAAGAGCGGGTCCGGATGGGCAAGCTCGGGCAGGCCAGGGTCGCCGGCGCCCTCTCGTGGGAGAACTCGGCGAAGAACCTGCTCGCCGCGTATGAGCACGCCGTGAAGTCCTGATCGCCGTTAGGTCAAGAACTCACCAGACCTGTAACCAATGCTCCCGGTCCGACGACGGTTCGGGTAACCGGCCGATCCACTGACCCCGTTCGGCGTACCCGTCTCAGGAATGGAGATACCGCCGTTGACTGAAGACACGGTGCGCCTGGCCCTGATCGGGCAGGTCGTCCGGCGACGATGGCGGCTGCTGGTCGCCCTCGCCGTCCTGGGCGCGGCCGTCGGCGCCGCGGCGTCGTTCCTGCTCTCGCCGGGCTACCAGACGTCGTCGAGCGTGCTGCTGCAAGGACCGCGGCAGGCCGACGAGCTGCTGACCCAGGCCGAGGTCGCGACCAGCTCGGTCGTCCTCGACCGCGCCGCCGCGCAGCTGGCCTGGCACCCCTCCGGCGCCGACCTGAAGAAGCAGGTCAAGACGTCGGTGGCGAACGGCAACGTCGTGACGATCACCGTCTCGGCCGACACCGCCGAGCACGCCCAGCAGCTCGCCGACCAGGTCGCGCAGCAGTTCGTCAAGTACTCCGGGCAGCTGGCGAGCAACTCCGCCGACGCCTCGGTCCAGCTGGCCCAGGAACAGCGCGAGACGCTGCGCAACCAGGTCAAGCTGACCACCGAGAAGATCAGTGACATCGCCAAGAACGTCGGCGGGGACCTCACCGTCGAAAGCGTCCAGGTCCGCACCCAGCTCGAAGGGCTGCGGACGTCGCTGGAGCAGGCCATCAACGACCTGAACCAGGCCGACCTCGCCACCGGTGTCGGCAACACCGTCGTGATGGGCAGCGCCGAACGCCCGGACGGGGCGGCCGCGCCGACGCTGACGCAGCTCGCCGTCGGCGGCGCGGTGCTGTTCTTCCTCGCCGGCGTGTTCGGCCACCTGTTCACCGCCCGCGCCGACCGGCGGCTGCGCGGCGAACCGCAGATCGCGTCCGCGCTCGGCGCGCCGATCCTCGCCGGCGTCGACGTCACGACACCGCAGGGCGACCAGCTGCCGGCGACCGGCTTCGCCGGCAAAGTGCGGCGGCTGCTCGGCGGCGACCGGCCGTGGGTGCTGCCGCCGGTGGCGACCTCGGCCGACGAGGTCAACCGGGACATCCGCTACCGGCGGGTGCTGGCCCGGCTGTCCACCGGCCCCGCCGACGTCCTGCTCCTGGTCGGCGACGACGACGAGACCGGTCGCCTGGCCGCCGAGCAGCTCGCCGGGCTGGCCGACCGGCTGTCCGTGCCGCTGCGCGTCTTCGAGTACTCGGCCGAGCGGCCGACCGTGCCGGACGCCGGTCCCGACTCCGGCGTCCTGGTGGTCCTCGGCGCCGGCACCCGCACCGCGTGGGAGCTCGTCCGGCTCGCCGAGGCCTGCGCCGACGCCGGCCAGGAGATCGTCGGAGCCGTCCTCACCCACCCCGTCCGACCGGCCGAGCCGGCGAAGAAACCCGAACCCGCGGCGGAAGCCCCCGAGAAAGCCCTGGCAGGTTCGGCGTGACGACTCCCTCCGAAACCCCGGCCGCGCCGCTGGTCGACCTCCAGCGCCTCTTCGTCGCGATCCGCCGCCGCAAGCGCTTCTGGCTCGCCACCGCACTGCTCGGGCTGGTCGCCGGCGCGGCGGTCGGGATCGTGCTGCCGGCCCCGCCGACCGCGGTCGCCAAGGTGATCGTCGTCCACCAGGACGACTCGCCGACCGACAGCGGCACGCTCATGCGCACCGACGTCGCCGTGCTGCAGACCACGCAGATCGCCGAAGGCGCGCTGAAGAAGCTCAACAGCACCGAAGCGCCCGAAGAGTTCATGAAGAACTACGCGGGCCTGGGCGTGACGAACAACGTCCTGCAGATCACCGTCAAGGCCAAGAGCAACGAAGAGGCCGTGGCGCAGGCACAGGCGCTGGCCGACACGTTCATCGCCGACCACGTCCAGCGCAGCCAGGCCGCGGCGGCCGCGCAGTCCAAGGCCATCCTCGACCAGCGCAAGAACGCCCAGGACGAGCTGGCCAAGGTCGACCAGCAGATCGCCGACGAGACCGGCAAGGGCCGCAACGCCAACGCCAGCACCCTGGAAGGCATGTACGGCCGCCGGGCCGCGCTCGCCTCGCAGGTCTCCGACTTCGACTCCCGCGCCCAGCAGGCCGGCATCGGCAGCCCGCAGGTCGCCGCGGGTACGCAGATCGTCGACGCGCCCCGCGCGCTCCCGAAGGCGTTCCTCAAGACCACCGCGACCAACTCCGGCATCGGGTTCGCGCTCGGCCTCGCCCTCGGGCTGGCGCTCGTCGCGGTCGGCGCGGTGTCGCGCGACCGGCCGGTGCTGCGCCGCGAAATCTCCGCGCACCTCGGCGCGTCCGTGCTCGCCCAGCTGCCGTCCAAGCGCCGGGGCCTGGCCAGGGTGTGGAAGCGCTCGCGGGTGGTGTCCGAACGCGAGCGCGTCGCCACGACGCTGGCCCGCGTGATCAAGAAGGACCCGCGCGGGGTGTCGGTCCTCGAACTCGGCGCGCCGAAGATCGCCGCCGCGCTCGCCCTCGACATCGCCGGGCAGCTGGCGGACGGCGGCCGCGCGAGCGTCGTGGACGACCTGCCCGGCGAGGACGTCCGCAAGCTGGCGGCGGAGACCAAGTCCGACGTCCCGGTGGTCGGCGCCGCGGAAGCGGACGGCGAACCGGGCGAGCGCCGCATCGGCGTCGGCACGGTCGCGCCCGGCACGGCGTGGACCGACCTGGAGCACCTCGGCAAGGAGACCGTGCTGGTCGTCAAGGCCGGGCACGCCAACACGCTCTGGCTGCACACCGTCGCGCGGCAGCTCGCCGACCAGCGCATCCCGATCATCGGCGTGGTGCTGGTCGACCCGGACCCGCGGGACAAGTCCGACGGCACCCTGTGGGACGGCCTGCACACGGCGTTGCGCGGCCGCGCCGGACAGGCGCCGGCCGCCCCGCCGGTCGTGGCGGAACAGGAAGAACGCCTGGACGAGCTGGCCGCCCGGATCGCCGAGCGCGTCGCCAAGGCCGAGCCGCCGACGCGCCGGTTCGCGCCGGTCCGGCCGGTGCTGCCGCCGGCGCTAGCCACGCCCAAACCGCCGGCGGCACCGCTGCCGGCCCCCGGCTCCGTCAGCGTCCCGGACCACCTGGACGCCCCGACGAAGAAGTTCGCCCCGGTCAAGCCCCCGAAGCGGCCGACGCCGTTCAAGCGCGACCACGGCGAGCCCGCCCACACGGGCGAACTGAACGCCGGACTCGAGCCAGAAAAGAGCGCGGAGGTCTCCTGACCCGCGCCGCGACCGAAGGGGAGCCCACTCGAGATGTGCGGCATCGCAGGCACCTACCTCTGGCCGGACGGTGGGCCGCTGACCGACCGGCTGACCAAGACGCTGGCCCACCGCGGGCCGGACGGCTCCGGCCGCTACGAGCACCGCGCCGGCCCCGGGGAAGTCCACCTCGGCCACCGGCGGCTGTCGATCGTGGACCTGTCCGAGACCGGGGCCCAGCCGATGGTCCACGACGGTCTCGCGCTGAGCTACAACGGCGAGCTGTACAACGCGCCCGAGCTGCGGGCCGAGCTGGAAGCCGCCGGCGTGCGCTTCCGCGGCACGTCGGACACCGAGGTGCTGCTGCAGGCGTGGCGGCGCTGGGGCACCGGCTGCCTGCCCAAGCTGCGCGGGATGTTCGCCTTCGCCATGTTCGAAGAGGGCACCGGCGAGCTGTTCCTGGTCCGCGACCAGCTGGGCATCAAGCCGCTGTTCTTCGTGCAGCGGGGCGGCGGGATCGCGTTCGCCTCGGAGCTCAAGGCCCTCGCCGGTGAGCTCGGCGGCTCGCTGCAGGTCGACAGCGGCGCGCTGATCGCGTCGCTGCTCTACTACTGGGTGCCGGACAGCCGCTGCGCCTACCAGGGCGCGGAGAAGCTGCAGCCGGGCACGTGGCTGCGCTGCCGCCCGGACGGCCAGGTCGACCGCGGCCGGTTCTGGTCGCTGCGGGAGGTCGCCGAGGAGGGCGCCGCCTTCGACGGCGAGGTCGACCTGCATTCCGTCATCGCGGAATCGACCGCCAAGCACCTGCTCTCCGACGTCCCGGTCGCGACGTTCCTTTCGGGCGGCCTGGACTCCAGCTACCTGACGGCGCTGGCCGCGCGTTCGCAGCCGGGCATTTCGGCCTACACCATCGGGTTCCGCGCCGAGGACGCCAAGTTCGAGGCGATGCCGGACGACCTCAAGTACGCCCGGATCGTGGCCGAGAAGTTCGGTGTCGACCTGCACGAGATCGAGATCGCGCCGCAGGTGCTCGACCTGCTGCCGAAGATGACCTACCACCTCGACGAGCCGATCGGCGACCCGGCGGCGATCAACTCGTTCCTGATCTGCTCGGCCGCGCGCGAGGCCGGCGTCAAGGTGATGCTGTCCGGGATGGGCGCCGACGAGCTGTTCGCCGGCTACCGCAAGCACCTCGCGAACCTGATCGCGCTGCGCTACCACAAGGTGCCGGGCGCGGTCCGGCGCCCGGTCGAGTCCATTGTGGACCGGCTGCCGGTGGCGTCGGCCAAGCGCGGGTACCGGTCGGTGCGGTTCGCCAAGCGGTTCCTGTCCTTCGCAGGGCTGCCCGAGGAGACGGCGTTCCGGCGCAGCTACACGATGTACGACCGCGCGGAGCTGCTGTCCCTGGTCAACCCGGACCTCGCGCCGGTCGTCGACGACGTCCTCACCGAGCACTCGGACACCTACCACGACCAGGCGCTCGACGACTTCGTCAACCGGATGTGCCTGGCCGACTCGCGATTGTTCCTGCCCGGGCTGAACCTGACCTACACCGACCGCTCGACGATGGCGGCGTCCACCGAAGTGCGCACGCCGTTCGTCGACGTCGAGGTCGTGCGGGCGGCGTTCAAGATCCCGGGGAACAAGAAGATCGTCGGCCGCGCCGGCAAGGTCGCACTGAAGAACGCGGCGCTGAACATCCTGCCCAGCGAGATCGTGCACCGGCCGAAGGGCCTGTTCAGCGCACCGCTGCGGGCGTGGATGAGCCGCGACCTGGCGCCGCTCGTGCGCGAAGTCGTCAACGACGGCGTGCTCGTCTCGTCCGGGTTCCTGCAGCGGGAGGCGTTGCAGCGCATGGTCGCCGAGGACGCCGCCGGTCAGGAAGACCGCGGCAAGCACCTCTGGCACGTCTTGACCCTTGAGTACTGGTACCGGAACGCGATGTCTGGAGCGGGAGCGAAGTGAAGCAGGTAGTCCAGAACTACAAGAGCGGGGAACTGGCGCTCCTCGAGGTCCCCGAACCCGCCTGCAAGCCAGGCGGGGTGCTGGTGCGCACGGTGTACTCGCTGATCTCGACCGGCACCGAGATGATGAAGGTGTCCGAGGCCAGCATGTCGCTGGTGGGCAAGGCGAAGGCCCGGCCGGACCAGGTCGCCAAGGTCATGCAGAGCGTCGCCACCAACGGGCTTTCGGCGACCTACCGCAAGGTGACGTCCAAACTGGACTCCTACACCCCGCTCGGCTACTCGCTCTGCGGCGTCGTCGAGCAGGTCGGCGACGGCATCACCGACGTCAAGGTCGGCGACCTCGTCGCCTGCGCGGGCAACGAGCACGCCCTGCACGCCGAGCTGAACTGGGTGCCCAAGAACCTCTACTCGCCGGTGCCCGCCGGCGTCGACCCGCGGCACGCGGCGTTCGGCACCGTCGGGTCCATCGCCATGCAGGGCGTCCGCCGCGGCGAACCGCAGATCGGCGACGTCGCCCTGGTCATCGGGCTCGGCCTGATCGGCCAGCTCGTCGTCCAGCTGCTGACGTCGTCCGGCGTGCGTGTCGTCGGCGTCGACCCCGACCCGGAGCGCTGCAAGCTCGCCGAGAGCCTCGGCGCGCTGACCTGCGCGCACCCGGCGTCCGGCATCGTCGACAACGCCGTGGCCGAGCTGACCCACGGCGCGGGCGTCGACCAGACGTACCTCGCGGCCGGTGGCAACACGAACGACCCGGTGGAGCTGGCCGCGAAGCTGTCCCGCGACCGCGGCCGCGTGATCGACATCGGCAAGTGCAAGCTCGACCTGCCGTGGAACGCCTACTACGAGAAGGAACTGGACGTCCGGTTCTCCCGCTCGTACGGCCCGGGCCGCTACGACCCGTCGTACGAGCTCGAAGGCCGCGACTACCCGATCGGCCAGGTCCGCTGGACCGAGCGCCGCAACCTCGAGTGCGTCCTCGACCTGATCGCGCGCGATCGCCTGGACGTCGAGCCGCTGATCACGCACGTCTCGGACTTCTCGTCGGCGGTCGAGACGTACAAGTCGCTGAACGAGGGCGAGCTGAAGGCCGTCGCGGTGCTGTTCCGCTACCAGGACGCGGTCGCCCGGACGGAGCCGGTCGTGACGTCGGCGCGCGTCGGCGTGGCTGCACGGACGGCCGCCGCGCTCCCCGCGGGACAGCCCGTGCGCCTCGGCTTCATCGGCGCGGGCAACTACGCGTCGTCGATGCTGCTGCCGCACCTGGTCGAGCGCTCGGACGTGCAGCTCAAGCACGTCGCGACGACGTCGGCGCTGTCCGGCGCCAACGCCCGCCGCAAGTTCGGCTTCGCCGAGGCGTCCACCGACATCGACAACGTCCTGGGCGACTCCTCGATCGACGCGGTCTTCGTGGTGACGCGGCACAGCTCGCACGCCGAGCTGACCCGCCAGGCGCTGCTGGCCGGCAAGACGGTGTTCGTCGAGAAGCCGCTGGCGCTTTCGGAGCCGGAGCTGCAGAAGGTGCTCGACGCGATCGAGGAGTCCGGCAACGACCGCCTCCAGGTCGGCTTCAACCGCCGGTTCGCCCCGCTCCTGAGCGAGGCCAGGGCCCAGTTCGGCCCCCGCGTCGGCCCGGCGACGGTCCGCTACCTGGTCAACGCAGGCCGCCTCGACCACGGCAGCTGGTACAACCAGACCGACACCGAGGGCTCCCGGTTCGCGGGCGAGGGAGGCCACTTCATCGACACGGTGAGCTGGCTGCTCGACGCCGACCCGGTGTCGGTGTACGCGACCGGAGACCTCCAGGTGACCCTCGGCTACGCCGACGGCTCGACGGCGGTGATCACCTACGCCGAGACGGGCTCGTCGGGCTTCCCGAAGGAAACCCTGGACCTGACGGCCGACGGCAAGGTCCTGAAGTTCGACGACTTCGTCCGCGCCTCGGTGTATTCGCGCAAGAAGTGGGCCAGCTCCCGCATCCCGAAGGGCCGCGACAAGGGCCAGGCCGCCGAGGTCGACGCCTTCCTGACGGCGGTCCGCACGGGCGCGCCGATGCCGATCTCGGTCGCCTCCCTCGCCGCGACGACGTTGGCCACGCTGGCCGCGCAGGCGAGCGTCGCGAACGCGGCCCCGGTGCGGATCGAGCTGCCGCAGAAGGCGGGTGCCCCGGCATGATGGGTCCCGGCTGGTACCTGCGCCGGCTGTCCCGGATGGGGCCGGCGGAGGTCGTCGGCCGCGCGCGGCACGCCGTCGTCCAGCGGCAGTGGCGGTCGGCCTTGCCGGCGGCGCCGGACTGGCCGTCGCACCCCCGGTTCACCGCGGCGCTGCCGGCCGGCGTGCTGGGCAAGGTGTCCGCCGAGGCGGTTTCACGGCTCCTGACGACCGCCGACGAGCTGATGGCCGGCCGCGCCGAGTACTTCGGCGTGGTCCGCACGGACCTGGTGTCACCGGACTGGTTCCTCGACCCGAAGACCGGCCGCCGCGCGCCCTCGGACGTGTACGCGTTCGACGTCCCGTACCGGTCGGAGGACGCGGTCGGCGACATCAAGCAGATCTGGGAGCCGTCGCGCCACCAGCACCTGACCGTGCTGGCCGCGGCGTACGCCCTGACCGGCACCCCGGCGTACGCCACGCGCGTGGCCGCCCACCTGCGTTCGTGGTGGGCGGAGAACCCGCCGCTGCGGGGCCCGCACTGGGTGAGCGGCATCGAGCTGGGCATCCGCCTGCTGTCGTGGGTCTGGACGCGCCGCCTGCTCGACGGCTGGGCGGGGGCGCCCGAGCTGTTCGAGGACAATCCGGACTTCCAGCTCCAGCTGTGGCACCACCAGAACTGGCTCGCGACCCTGCGCAGCCACGGCTCGTCGGCCAACAACCACGTGATCGCCGAGGACGCGGGCCTGCTGGCGGCGGCGTGCGCGTTCGGCTGGTTCCCGGAGTCGGCGGCCTGGCGGGCTTCGGCGACGCGTTCGCTGGACGTCCAGCTCGGCCGCAACACGTTCCCGTCGGGGCTGAACGCCGAACTCGCGTCGGAGTACCACGGCCTGGTCCTGGAGCTGGGCCTCGCGGCCGCGCTCGAGGCCGACGCGGCGGGCGCACCGGTGCCGGACTCGACGTGGGACGTCCTGCTCCGGATGACCGACGCCCTGGCGTCCATTGTGGACAACAAGCTGCACCCCCCTCGCCAGGGCGACGCCGACGACGGCTTCGGCCTGATCGTCGACGGCGTCTCGACCGATCGCTGGGCGTCGCTGCTGGCCACCGGCGAGGTCCTGTTCGGCCGCCTGGCTTGGTGGCCGGCGATCCCGGGCGACGACGTCCGCACGCCGCTGCTGGCGGCCATGGCCACGCGCACCCCCCGGGCATCGGGCACCCGGCCGGCCCGCCGCCCGTCGCACCTGCGCGACGCGGGCATGACGATCTTGCGCTCAGGCCCGGTGTGGGCCCGCTGCGACGGCGGCCCCCACGGCTTCCTGTCGATCGCGGCCCACGCCCACGCGGACGCGCTGTCAGTGGAGATCCGCCACGACGGCGTGGAGATCCTGGCCGACCCGGGCACGTTCTGCTACCACGGCGAGCCCCAGTGGCGGTCGTACTTCCGCTCGACCCTCGGCCACAACACCCTCGAGCTGAACGGCCGCGACCAGTCCACCTCGGGCGGCCCGTTCTTGTGGACCCGCCACGCGGTGACGAAGGTCCTGGACATCCGCACCCCACCCGACGGCCCCAGCCACTGGTCAGCGGCCCACGACGGCTACGCCCCGGCGATCCACCGCCGCACGGTGGAGCTGGACGGAGAGGTGGTGACGATCCTCGACGAGGTACTGGGCGAAGCGGGTTCGGCGGGCCGTCTGGCGTTCCACCTGGGCCCGGAGGTGACGGTCATGCTCGACGGAACAACGGCCCACCTCCGCTGGCCTGCCCCTGACGGGGTGGCTGCTGCGGTCGCCGCAGGTGGGGCGGGGCGGCCTGGTTCCGCCCCTGGCGGGGTCACGGCTGCGGCCGACCAGCCGAGCCGGCCCGGGTCCGCGCCGGGCGGGCCGAGCCAGCCCGGATCCGCGACCAGCACTGGCGCCGGTGGCGAGCTTGAGCCGCTCGCCGGCCGGGCGTCGGGTGTCGTCAGCGAGGCCGGGTCCGAATCCGCGCCCGGTGGCGTGGACGGTGTCGCGACCGCGGGCCAAGAGGGCGCGGCCCAATCCGCCTCCAGCAGTGCGGCCGGGCCCGATTCCCAGCTCGGTGCTCCTGCCGCCGGTCGGGCGGGCGCGGCCGATCCGCTCGTCGGCCGGGTGTCCGGTTCGCTCGCCGGGGCCGGTGGGGGCGTGCGGACCGCGGTGCTCGAGTTGCCGCCCGAGTTGTCGTGGAGCGTGCACCGCGGTGAGGTCGAGCCGCCGCTCGGCTGGTACTCCGCGGGCTTCGGCCGGAAGGAACCATCGACCACCCTCATCGGTTCCGGGACTCCCGGACAGCTCACCACCCTGCTCCGCTTCAGTTAGGACCTCCCGTGACAGCCCGCCGCCTCCGACTCCGCCGTGCCGCTCCGCTGCTCGGTGTCCTGCTCACGGTCGCGGCGTGCTCGGGCGGCCCGGATACCGACGGGGGACCGGCACAGGCCACTCCCGCGCCCAGCGGTTCGGTCGCCGCCGTGTGCGACAAGGAGCCCGCCGGTCCGACGGCCGCGCCGGCGGGAGCCGTCATCGTCGACCCGGGGGTGCCGGGTGACCTCGCGGCGAAGACGCGCTCGGCCGGGCCGGGCACGACGTTCTGGCTCAAGCCGGGCAAGCACGTCCTCGGCGACGACAAGTACGACCAGGTGTCCCCCAAGGACGGCGACGTCTACATCGGCGCACCGGGCGCGATCGTCGACGGCCGCAAGATCAACCAGTACGCCTTCACCGGGCACGCGGTGAACGTCAAGATCACCTACGTGACGGTGCAGGGCTTCGCGGCACCGCACGACGAAGGCGTCGTCAACCACGACTCCGGCGACGGCTGGGTGATCGAGCACTCGACCATCCAGGACAACGACGGCGCCGGCCTGATGGCGGGTGCGCGCCAGCAGGTGCGCGGCAACTGCCTGCGCCGCAACGGCCAATACGGGATCAACGCCTACTCCGGCAGCACCCCGCTCACCGCGCTCGTCGTGGAGGGCAACGAGATCGCCGGCAACAACACCGGCGACTGGGAGACGAAGATCGAGGGCTGCGGCTGCAGCGGCGGGATCAAGTTCTGGGACGTGAACGGCGCCGACGTGCGCGGCAACTGGGTGCACGACAACCGTGGCACCGGGCTCTGGGCCGACACGAACAACAACGACTTCCTCATCGAGGGCAACCTCATCGAGGGCAACGACGGTGCCGCGCTGATCTACGAGATCAGCTACAACGCCGTCATCCGGGACAACACGATCCGCAAGAACAACTGGGCCGACGGCCGCCGGTACGCCGACCGCGGCGACAACTTCCCGACACCGACGATCTACATCTCCGAGTCGGGCGGCGAGCCGCGGATCAAGGCACGCACCGCGAAGATCGAGATCTCGCGCAACTACCTGGAGAACAACTGGTCCGGGATCACGTTGTGGGAGAACGCCGACCGCTTCTGCAACAGCCCGGCCAACACCTCCTCCGGCGACTGCACCCGGCTGGTGCCGAACGTGAAGCAGTGCGCGGCCCCGGCCATCACGACCGGCCCGCTGCTGGCCGACTGCCGCTGGAAGACCCAGCACGTCGACATCCACGACAACAAGTTCATCCTCGACCCGGCGGTCGTCGGCTGCCAGGCCGCGTGCGGCCGGATGGGCCTGCTGTCGAACTTCGGCACCTACCCGGACTGGTCGCCGTACAAGGGCGAGGCGGTCCAGGAATCGATCACGTTCAAGCAGGACAACCGCTGGCACGACAACAGCTACGCCGGCCCGTGGACGTTCATCGCGTACACGACCGACCGCATCCTCGAGATCGGCGAGTGGGAAGGTTCGCCGTACTCGCAGGACACCGGGAGCACGTACACCGCACAGGGCGGGGGCTGACATGACGGCGCACACCGCATCGGTGGCGGGCATCCGCGGCGAGGCCGCGGCCGAACCGACGTCCGCGACGCCGAAGTGGGCGGGGCTGGCCTGGGCCCTGCTGATCCTCAACACGCTCGGCTCGACCGGCGCGAAGACGGTCATCCCGCTGCCCCGCTCGGTCAGCCAGCTGGTCACGATGGGCGCGCTGATGACGGCCTTCGTGATCGCGCTGGTGCTGAACAAGCACCTGCGGATCCGCCCGAGCGCCTACCTGCTCCTGCTGACGCTGCTGCTGATGTCGAGCATCCTCTCCAGCGCCGATCTGAAAGAAGGCGCCGGCGCGCTGTTCCGGTGCTTCCGGCTGACGATCTTCGTGACCACGCTCTGGCTGCTGACCCGCTGGTGGGACGGTGGCTTCGCGTTCGTCCGCTACCACATCCGCACCTACGCCGTCGTGCTCGCGTCCGTGGCGATCGGCCTGGTGATCTCCCCGGGCAACGCGATGCCGGACATCTACGGTGGCCGGCTTTCGGGGGCGATCTGGCCGCTGACCCCGCCACAGATCGGCCAGTACGCGGCGGTCATCGCCGGGCTCACGCTCCTCCTCTGGTTCGGGCGCCGCACGACGTGGCGCAGCGCGGTGTTCATCGTGGTGCCGGTGGTGGGGCTGCTGATGCTCACGCACACCCGTACGGCAACGCTCGGCCTCGTCGCCGGGCTCTCGGTGGCCTTCCTTTCGATGCTGCTGACCAGCGCCCGCGCGCGGAAAGTGTTCGCGTGGACGGTCGGCGTCGGCGGGGTCGCCGGCCTGGTGCTCGCGGGCGCGCTCCAGACGTGGTTCCTCCGCGGGCAGAGCGCGGACAACTTCTCCAGCCTCACCGGCCGGGCGAAGGTGTGGGACGCCCTGCTGGAGGCCCCGCGGACGACCGCCGAATACATCTTCGGCGTGGGCCTGACCGACAAGTCCTACGACGGCCTCCCGATCGACAACAGCTGGCTCGCGGTCTACCACGAGCAGGGCTTCGTCGGAATCGCCCTCGTCGCCGCGTTCCTCCTGACGCTGATCGTCGTCGCGCTCCTGCGACCGCCTTCGCTGGCGCGGGCGTGCGCGATCTTCCTGATCACCTACTGCGTTTCGGCCTCCTATACCGAAGCTGGTCTCGGCGACGCGTCGCCGTATCTGCTGCACCTGGCCGTGGCCGCGTCACTGCTGGTCCGCGGGGTGCCGCAGTCCGACGAACAAGCATTCATCCCGGCGAAGGGGGCAAGCGCGTGAGGGTGCTCGTGGTGCACAACCGGTACCGGTCCGAGCAGCCGAGCGGCGAGAACAACGTCGTCGACGCCGAAGTCTCGCTGCTGGCCGAGGGCGGTCACGAGGTGTCGCTGTTCGAACGCCGCAGCGACGACATCGCGGCGATGCCGCTGCCCCGCAAGGCCGCGGTGCCGCTGATGGTGCCGTGGAACCCGGCCGTGCGGAAGGAGCTCGCCGCCCGGCTGCGCGCGAAGCGCCCGGACGTCGTGCACATCCACAACACGTTCCCGCTGCTGTCGCCCTCGGTGGTCGCCGCCTGCGCGGACGCGGGGGTGCCCGCGGTCGCGACACTGCACAACTACACGATGGTCTGCCCGCCCGGCACGCTCCACCGCGACGGCCGCATCTGCACCGAGTGCGTCGGCGGCTCGCCGTTGCCGGCGGTGAAGCACGGCTGCTACCGCGGTTCGAGCGCGGCCACGCTCCCGATGGCGGCGAGCATGGTCGCGAACCGGCGCCGGTGGTGGACGGGCGTTTCGCGGTTCTTCTGCATTTCGGCGGCGCAACGCGACCTCCTGGTGTCGGCCGGGATGCCCGGCGAGCGGATGGCGGTGAAACACAACTTCGTCACCGACCCCGGCGTCCGCCGCACCGGCGACGGGTCGCACGTCCTGTTCCTCGGCCGGGTCACCGAGGAGAAGGGGGTCGGCCTGCTGATGCGGGCCTGGGACCGCCTCGGCGGCGCCCTGGGTGTGCCGCTGGTCATCGCCGGCACGGGACCGATGCAGGACGAGGTCGCGACCTGGGCGGCCGGACGTTCCGACGTCTCGTACGTGGGTCTCCGCAACAAGGCCGAGTGCCGCGCGCTCACGGCCGACGCGGTCGCGGTGGTAGCCCCGTCGACGTGGCTGGAAGCGTTCGGCCTCGTGGTGGTCGAGGCGATGGCGGCGGGCGTGCCCACGGTCGCGGCCGCCCACGGGGCGTTCCCGGAGCTCGTCGAGGACGGCATCACCGGCCTCCTGCACCAGCCGGGCGACGAGGTGTCGCTCGCGGAACGGCTGCGCGAGATCGTCGGCGACCGCAACCGCGAGATGGGCGACGCGGCCCGCGTCCGGTACGAGAAGGACTTCACCCCGGCGGTCGGCCTGGACCGGCTGATCGCCGGGTACAAGGCGGCGATCGAGGCGTGAAGCAGCTGGTCCGGACGGCACCCGCGGTCCTGCCGGCCGCGCTGCGCACCCCGCTGGCGATGTCGGGAGCGCTGGCGACCGCGGTGCTCGTCGCCCTCGGCATCCTCCACTTCCACGACTCCGGGTTGACGGGGATCGACGCCGCCGTCCTGCCGTCGCTCGACGGGGTCGAGCCGCCGTGGCGGTACGTCGCGCTGGTCATCGACTTCGGTGGCGAGCCCGTGGGGTCGGTCGTGCTGGTCGCCCTGATCGCAGCGGTGTGTTTCCTGGCCCGCCGTGCCCGGACCGCCGTGCTGACGGTGCTGGGCGTCCTGGTCACGGTGGCGGTGACGACGGTCCTGAAGCCGATCGTCGGGCGCACCATCCACGGCGAGTTCCTGTCGTACCCGAGCGGGCACACGGCCTTGGCGACGGCGCTCGCGCTGGTCATCGGCCTGCTGCTGGTCGACCGGCTGGGACTCGGCCGCGGAACCGCGGTGCCGTTGGTCCTCGGCTTGGCGTTGGTCGCCGGGATCGCGATGGGGTGGGCCGAGGTGGCGTTGGGGGCGCACTACCCGACGGATGCCGTCGGGGGGTTCTGCGCCGCGCTGGCGGCCGTCCCGGCGACCGGCTGGGTGGTGGATCGGGTCGCCGACCGGCTCTGAGGTTGAGGTGGCGGCCGCTTGGTAGCGGAGCCACTCTGACGGTTGGCCAGTGGACGGTTCCGGCAGCGGGAGGACGTCGGCGACCGGCTCAGCCTGTCGACCGGCGGGACCGGGCCCGCGGACCGCGCTGATCGGTCCGGCGGCGCTGTCGGTCCGCGTGGGTTTCGTTCGTCGGTGGGGTGTCCGACTCGTGAAGGAGATCCCCATGATCGAAGAGCTGATCGCCGCCGAACGGCGGGAGCTGGCTGCCGTGCTGGACGGGCTTTCGGCGGCCGACTGGCCGGCGCCGACCTTGTGTGCGGGCTGGCGGGTGCCCGAGGTCGTCGCGCACATGACCATGCCGTTCCGGTTCTCGGGCGGGCGGTTCGTGCGTGAGCTGCTGAAGTCCGGCGGCCGCTTCAACGCCATGGCCGACCGCGTGGCCCGCCGGGACGCGGCCGAACTGTCCCGGGAAGCGCTGGTCGCCTCGCTGCGCGACAACGCCGACCACCCGTGGCGGCCGCCGGGCGGTGGTCCGGAAGGCGCCTTGAGCCACGACGTGATCCACGGGCTGGACATCACGACCGCCCTCGGCCTGGAGCGCCGTGTTCCGCGGGAGCGCCTCGAAGTGATTTTCGCTGCGATGAAGCCGAAGCAGGTCAAGTACTTCGGAACCGACCTGGACGGCGTCGCCCTGCGCGCCGACGACCTCGACTGGTCGTACGGCTCCGGCACTCCGCTCACCGGGGCGGCCCAGGACCTGCTGCTCGTGCTGTGTAATCGGCGGTTGCCCGCCGGACGTCTTCGAGGGGAGCCGAGCGCGCGCTTCACCACGGTCTGAGTTCCTTCCGCAGCTGGTCCATTGTGGACAAATTGGGTGCGCCGAAGCGCAACGCCTGGAAACCGGCGTCACGGGCGGCGGTGACGTTTTCTTCGCGGTCGTCGATGAGCAAGACCCGTTCGGGCACCACGTCGAGCCGGTGGCACAGCGTGGCGAAGGCTTCCGGATCGGGCTTGCGCACGCCGATGTCCCCGCTGACGAACCAGTTGGTGAGGTACTCGCCGAGCCCGAACCGCTCGCGCAGCAGCTTCGACCACTCGCTGACGTCGTTGCTCAGGCAGGCGAGCCGCACGCCGGTGGGTTCGAGTTCGGCGAGCAGGGCGACCGCGCCTTCGGTGAGGCGGTGGTTCAGGCAGTATTCCTCGTCCGATGCCCGGGGCGTGCCCGCTGCCGCCCAGAAGTCCGCGGAAGACATCTTGCCGAGGCTGCATTCCCGGTACAGCTGAGCGATTCCGGCCCGGTCCAGCACGCAGCCGTGGCTGCGGAGGTACGGCACCAGCAGGCCCGCGACATCGTCGGCACACGAGTAGAGCACGCCCATGGCGTCGAACGCGACGACGTCGATCGCGTCACGGTCGCGGGCCGGGGGAACGGTGGTCGAAGGAGCCATGTCTTCGACGGTACCGAACACACGTGCGACCGCCATCGCTTGATCGGGTGAAGCGAACGCTGTCCGAAATTCTCCGCTCGCGACTTTTCCCTTGTGTGACAGGGGAAAGAGCGATGGTTGAAGCGAGGTGTCACTGGAAACTGTCGGACCCGGTCGGCAAGCTCGTGATCAGCAGCCGGCGGACCCACCGTCGAACGAAGAGCATTCGTCCTGCGAGTAGGGCTCCGCCCGCCAGCCCGCAGCGTCGACCGTCCTGGAGGTGTCATGCACGACGAAGGCCCACGGCCCGGTGTAGGAGTTGCCGTGCCACCGGTTTCCCTGGTGGAACGTGATCGCGTCCTCGACGACGGTTCCCTTGTAGGGGGACCAATCCGGGAAGGTCCCGTAGTTCGAAAGCAGCGCCATCCGCCCGCACAGGCTCGTGCAGCCGACCCGGCCGGGGTCGAACCGGAAGGTGTTCCCGTGGACTTCGACCAGCTGCGTCTTCCAGCGGCAGTCGTCGTAGGCGGGCGGTTTCTCGATCGTGCCCGCGGCGCACGACGACTTCTGCGCGACCTCGGTGCAGTAGCCCGAAGACGTGTTCGCCGGGCTGTTGCAGAAGCGGTCGGCGTTCTCCCACACCGTGATCCCGGACCAGTTGTCTTCGAAGGTGTTCCCGCTGATGTCGACGGCCGAGGTCCGCGCCGGCACGCGTGGTTCACCGCCGGATTCCGACAGGTACACCGTCCCCACCGGGAAGTTGTCGCCGCGGGCGGCGAACGCGCGGCCCTGCACCAGCGTGTTGCCGCGGAACGTGTTGCCGCGCAGCACGAGGTTGTAGCTGGTCTCGTAGAACAGCGCCTCGGCCGCGTTCGCCTCGAACAGGTTGTCCTCGACGAGGAAGTCGTTGTTGTTCGTGTCGGCCCACAGGCCGGCGCCGTGGTTGCCGTGCACCCAGTTGCCGCGGACGTCGGCCCCGTTCACAGCCCAGAACTTGGCCCCGCCGCTGCACCCGCAGCCCGGCACCTTGGTCTCCCAGTCGCCGGTGTTGTTGCCGGTGATCTCGTTGCCCTCCAGGACGAGCCCGGTGATGCCGTCGCCTGCCTGGTAGGCGTTGAGCCCGTACTGGCCGTTGTCGCGCAGGCAGGTGTGCCGGACGACCTGGCGCGCGCCGGCCATCAGCCCCGCGCCGGCGTTGTTCTCGATGGTGGTGTTCTCGATGAGCCAGCCGTCGCCGGAGTCGTGGTTGACCACGCCCTGGTCCTGGCGGGCGGCGAAGCCGCGGATGGTGAGCCCGCGGATTTCGACGTCCCGCGCCCGCTGGGTGAAGGCCGCGAGGTTGACGCCCCGGCCGTCGACGACCGCGCCCGGGGCGCCGAGGTAGACGTCGCCGTCCTTCGGGGCGACCTGGCCGAACTCGTCCGTGCCGAGCGTGTGGGTGCCGGGGCGGAGCCAGAACGTCGTGCCGGGCGGGTGCGCCGCCGTCTGGGCGGAGAGGTCTCCGTCGACGCCCGGATCGACGGAGACGGCCCCGGAAGGCGCTTCCTCGTGCTCCGCGGGCTGGTGGTCGCACACCGGCCCGGGCCGGTCGGCGGCCCGCGCGATCGCCGGGCAGGCCACGGCGATCAGGAGCGAGCAAGCAGCGACGAGAACCGCACGAGATCTGCCCATGGCAGGAAGCTACGCACGAACGGGCCGGAAAGCAGTCCCCCTCCGGTGTCCTCATCGGACCCAGGGGGTGAATCCGGCCCGGCGGCGCGGTCGGCGATGCCCGCCGGGGAGTCCGCGAGGCGGGTTCCCCGGCCGGCCTCCGGCGGTGCCGGGTCAGGCGTGCTTGCGGAACACGGGCTGCACCGGGCGCCCGCCCATCCACGGCGTCGGGTCCTGGGCGTCGAGCGCCTTCCGGTACACCGTGCAGGCCTGGGCGACCACGTCGATCGTCTTGTCGATGTCGGCCTCGGTGAGCGCGGCACTGACCACGAAGGACGGTCCGAGCACGCCGCCGCTGATCAGCTCGCGCAGGAACAGCGTCCGGTAGGGCTGCGACGGCCTGCCCTGCTCGTCGAGCGTGCCGAAGACGAGGTTGCTGGCCCGGCCGCGGACGACGACGTGGTCCTCGACGCCGATCCCGGCCGCCACCTCGCGGACGCCTTCGGCGAGCCGGTCGCCGAGGGCGTGGAGCCTGCCGACGACGTCCTCGTCGCGGTAGACGTCCATCACCGCCATCGCGGCGGCGAGCGAGTGGGTCTCGGCGCCGTGAGTGGTGGACAGCAGGAACACCCGCTCGCGGTCGGTGCGCAGGCCGCCGATCTCCATCAGGTCCCGCTTGCCGGCCAGCGCCGAGACGGCGAAGCCGTTGCCGAGCGCCTTGCCGAACGTCGAGAGGTCGGGCGTGACGCCGTAGAGGCCCTGCGCGCCGTGGGCGGACCACCGGAAGCCGGTGATCATCTCGTCGAAGACCAGCACGACGCCGTACTTGGTGGTCAGTTCGCGCAGGCCCCGCAGGTACCCCGGCGGCGGCTCCACCGCCGCGGCCGCCTCCAGGATCAGGCACGCGATCTCGCCGTCGTGGCGCTGCAGCAGTTCCTCCGTGGCCTGCAGGTCGCCGTACGGGAAGGACACCGTCGCCTCGGTCGTCTCGTCCGGGATGCCGGCGTTCATCGGCGTGGTGCCGATGAACCAGTCGTCGGTGGAGAAGAAGGCGTGGTCGGCGCACTTGGCGACGAGCTTGCGGCCGGTGGCGGCGCGGGCCAGCCGGACGGCGGCGGTCGTGGCGTCGGAGCCGTTCTTGGTGAACTTCACCATGTCGGCGGTCGGCACGTTCTCGAGGAACCGCTCGGCGGCCTCGGCTTCGATGATCGACGGGCGGATGAAGTTGCTGCCCTTGTCGAGCTCGCCGCGGACCGCTTCGAGGACCCTCGGGTGGGCGTGGCCGAGGATGACCGCTCGCAGGCCCGCGCCGTACTCGATGTACTCGTTGCCGTCGACGTCCCAGACGTGGCCGCCGCGGCCGTGGGAGATGACCGGAGCCATCCCTTCGGGATACTGGTCCGAGCCCTTGGCGTAAGTGTGCGCACCGCCCGGGATGACCCGGTGCAGCCGCTCGTTCGCCTCCGTGGAGCGGGGCAAGTTCGTTCCCATGGGGGTCACCTCGTTGGTTTCAACGCCTCTCCGAGAGACGGCGCGAGCTCATCCCGGTCACTGACCATTGTGACCGACAGTGGCCACGAAATGTCCAATTCTGGGTCTTTGTACGAAATTGTGATGTCTTCCGACGGGTCGTGGGGCCGATCGATACGGTACGACACGTCAGAGACTTCGGTGAGTGACTGGAATCCGTGCGCGCAGCCCGCCGGGATGTACACGGAAACCTGCGTCTCACCGGAAAGTTCGAACGTTTTGACATTGCGGAACGTGGGCGAATCCGGTCGGAGATCCACCACGACGTCGAAGATCGCGCCGTACGAGCACCGCACCAGCTTCGCCTCGCCGGCCCCGCCGCGCAGGTGCATCCCGCGGACGACTCCCTTGCGGGAGCGGGAAAGGCTGTCCTGGGCGAAGCCGTCCGGATCGATCCCCACCGACGCGACGACCTCGCGGTCGAACGTCCGGCTGAAGAAGCCGCGCTGGTCCGCGTGCGGAGTCGGCTCGAACAGGTACGCGCCCTCGATCTCGGGCACCGGAATGGCCTTCATCGCGCACCCCCGAAGAGGGCCGCCGAAAGGGCGGCGAACTGGTCCTTGAGTCGTTGAACGTTGTTCTCGTTCCGTTCCGCCAGGATTTGGCGCAGTTCCGGTGAACGGTTTTCGAGTTCGGTGAACTGCTCGACGAGCCGGTCGAAGTCGACGGTCTTCGCCCGCTGGGTGAAGCCGTCGAGGCCCATCTCCGCCATGAGCACGTCGTTCTTCGGCGCGTACCCGATCGCGACGGTCGGTTTCGCGACCTTCAGCGCGCAGAGCACGTTGTGGTAGCGCGTGGCCACCACGCTGTCCACCGCCGCCATCTCGTGCATCAGCTCGTCCAGGGTCTCCGCCGGAGCCGCCGTCACCAGCGGGGAAGCGGTCTTCTCGAGGATCTCGTCGACGACCTGCCGGTCGATCTGGTCACCGATGAACAGCCGGACGGGTCTGTCCTGGTCAACGAGCCAGGCGACGAACCGGTTCATCGTGTCCACGTAGTGGCGGTAGATGCGGTCGCCGTCGGCGCGGTCGTCGTTGCCGCCGTAGTAGGCCATCACGCCGACGCCGACGGTGCCCGGCGGGCCGTCGGCGGCCGGAGTGGGGAGGGAGAACGCGAGGTCGGGGTAGACCTCGTCGCGGCTGGTGTCGACACCCATGGCGCGCATGGCGTCGCGGGAGATGTCGTCCCGGTAGGAGCGGTAGGCGGCCAGGCGGCCGGCCCAGCGGACGAGCGTCCGGGTGGCCCGCGCGCTGATGTGGTTCGCGCCGACGCTGACCAGTGCGATCTTGGTACCGAAGAGTCGCCCGGTGGCGGAAAGGAGGAAGAGCGAATACGGGAAACCCCACGGACGCAGCGGAAGCGTCGCTTCGAGGACGCCCATGCCGGGCACGATGACGACGTCCTGCTCGCGGACCCAGGCGGCCGTGCGGCCGATGTCGACCAGCTTGCCGAGTCCCTTGAGGACGATCGACCGGAGGCCGGACGCCGTCTCGTACTCGGCCTGGTTCCAGTGCAGGGGCGTGGTGTCGACGCCGTACCGCTCGCGGACGATGTCCGGGCCGCCCACCAGGCCGGTCAGGACGGCGTCCGGGTGTTCGGCGCGCAGGTAGCCGAGCACGGCTTCGAGGGAACCGTCGTTGCCGAGGTTCCCCGAGCCGAGCAGGCCGAAGACGCCGACGCGCGGGGCACGCTTCACGCGAGCCTGCTTTCCCGGCCGGCCACGATCTCGTTGACCGTGGTGACGTCGGAGGCAGTCGGGGCGCGGTCCTCGACGCGCTCGCCGTGGCCGGAGCGCGCCCGGTTGGTCAGCCAGGCGCCGAGGTGCCCGAAGCACTCGCGCTTGTCGGCGGCCGAGATCGGCGCGCGCCGGATGAGGTCCGCGAACCCGTAGACGTACTCGCCGAGCAGGCGGACGGTGGGATTCCGGAGCCGGTTCGCGCGCCGCGGGTCCAGATTCGCGCACCGGCTCCGGATGGTCGGGTTGGCCCGTTCCGCGCGGCCCGGGTGGTCGCGGCGGAAGTAGAGCAGCTCGGGCACCTGGTGGAACGGGCCGTGCAGGGCCATCTCGGCCGAGTACGTCCGGTCGGCGTGGTGGTAGCTGTCGAGCGGCTTGACGCGGCGGAGGACGTCGGCGCGGATGACGCCGTAGAAGTCGTCGCCGCCGGGCTCGAACAGGATGCTGCGGAACCGGTCCGGCGCGTGCGGGGACGCGGTGTCCAACGTGTACTGGAGCGGCTGGACGATGCGGCCGTCGCCGTCGATGATGGCCTGGTCGCAGTGGGCGAGGATGACGTCCGGGCGCTCGTCGAGGGCGTCGACGCACCGCTTGAGCAGGTCGCGGGCGTACAGGTCGTCGTGCGAGACCCACTTGAAGAGCTCGGTGCGGGAGACGTCGAACACGAAGTTGTGGTTCGGCGTCGCGCCGATGTTCTTCGGCTGGCGGACGTAGCGGATGCGCGAGTCCTTCTCGGCGTAGCGGCGGCAGATCTCGTCCGTGCCGTCGGTGGAGGCGTTGTCCGAGATGACCAGCTCGAAGTCTTCGTAGGTCTGGCCGAGCAGGGCGTCCAGCGACTCGGCGAGGTACTCCTCGCCGTTGTACACCGGGAGGCCGAGGCTCAGCCGCGGGACGGTGGTCATGGAGTCCTCATTCCTTGATGGGCTCTTTGATCGGCTCGAAGACGACGGTGGGCTCGTCGGCGCCCGGCGGGACGTAGTCGCGCAGCCCGAGCCGCAGCTGCAGCCACCAGACGACGGAGCCGGTGAGCGTCGCGGTCGCGACGCCCCACGCGGACCCGGCCGCACCGCCGAGGAAGGCGCCGGCGATGCCGAACGTGACGTAGAACAGGGAGGCGATCAGTTGCGAACGCAGGCTCCGCTTGGCCGCGCCCAGTGCGCGGAGGCCGGCGGCCGCGCCGGTGGCGAAGCTCGCGCCGACCACGGCCAGGGTGACCGGGAGGATCAGCGGGGACGACGAGTCCCACACCGAGCCCATCACCCAGCGGCCGGCGCGGTCGGGCAGCAGGAGCAGCAGGCCGAGGCCCCAGCACAGGGCGGCGGCGGCCTGCCCGCCGCCGAGGATCATGCAGAAGTGCTTCAGCCGGTGCGGCGCCCGCTGAAGCACCCGCGCGCCCTCGGCGACGGTGACCAGGGAGAGGCCCATGAGCAGGGCCAGGAACGGGCCGAGGAGCTGTTCGGCGCCGCGGACCGCGCCGACCGCGGTGATGCCGGTGATGGCGCCGAGGCCGTACGCGCGGAGCTGGGACGCGCCGCTGTTGCTGACGTTCTCGACCAGGTACCGGACGCTGAGGTCGCGTTGGTTCCGGAGCCAGCCGGCCAGCTCGCGCGGGTGCGGGAGGATCCCGGTCTGGAACCAGCCGTAGACCGCGGCGATCGCGGCCGCGATGCCCCAGGCCAGGACGAACGCGACGACCGTGCCGACCCGGCCGGCGATGAACAGCGCCGGGAGCAGCGCGACGCCGCACACGAGGTCGTTGAAGAACGCCTTCTTCCCCTGGCCGCGGGCGAAGAACGCGAACCGCCAGGCGTCCTGCAGCAGCAGGCCCGGCAGGACCACGGCGAGCGCGACGAACGCGTTGCCGAGCGGGCCGCCCGCGGCCAGCCCGGCGACCAGGCTGATCAGGCCCGTCACGCAGCCGACGCCGATGGCGGTGCCCGACGCGCTGGCGACCCCCAGGCGCCAGCGGTCTTCGGGCACCGCGCTGAACCGCACCATCAGCGGGTCGGTGGCCAGGCCGCGCGACACGTTCAGCACCACGCCGTAGGTCACCCAGGCGAGGCTGAAGATGCCGAACGCGAACGTGCCGAGCTCGCGGGCCACGTACAGCCCGACGGCGAAGTTGGTCAGGCTGGACACCGCCTGGTCGCCGAGGCCCCAGCTCAACCGCCCGGCCATCGCGCGCACCGCGCCCGATCGGAAGATCGAGCGCGGTGCACGGCGGTGGTTGGCCACGTCGCTCACTCCTTGACCAGACCGGCGTCGTGCAGGGCGCGGGCGGCGACGTCGACGATGTCGAAGGGCAGCCCGGCGCGCTCGGCGATGTCCAGGAGGCTGTGCTCGCCGTCGGAGAGGTTGAGCACCCACAGCATCGCCATCTGGGCCTGCTTGGCGTCGCTGCGGCCGCCGAGCGAGTCGTACAGCCCACGCTTGCCGAGCTGCGGCTCGCCGTACGGGCTGAGGTTGACGTACCGGCGGTTGCGGTCCAGGACGCCGACGGCGTCCCGCAGTGCGCCGAGCGTGTCCTCCATGGCCGCGGGCGAGACGAAACCCGGGTTGTCGGCGGAGGTGTGGTACTCGGGGTAGCCCGCGTACGGCGTCCGCGTCAGGGAGCCGACGCCGAGGTTGAAGCCCGGCGAGCAGAACTGGCGCTCGTCGTAGCCGTACGGCGAGAAGTCGACGACGCGGTGTTCGCGCGAACGCAGCACGTGCTGCAGCACGCGGTCGATCTCGGCGTCGTCGCGGCGGGACTTCTTGTACGTCAGCGGTCCCGGGTCGCCCGCGCAGGCCAGCACCAGCCCGTGACGGACCTTCTCGATCCGCGAGGCGTTGCGGGCCAGCCAGGTGATCGAGCCGATCGTGCCCGGCATGAACAGGAACCGGTAGGTGTAGTGCGGCTGGGTGAGAGCCAGCTGCTGCGCCAGCGAGACCGCCACCGCGATGCCGGCCAGGTTGTCGTTCGCCAGCGACGGGTGGCAGACGTGGCAGGACACGATGACCTCGTCGGTGACGCGCCCTGGCACGACGTGCTCGCCGTAGGTCAGCGAGCCGTCTTCCAGGGTCGAGTCGATGACGACGTCGTACTCGCCGTCGGGCAGCGCGTCGAGCTTCTCCTGCGCGAGGCAGAAACCCCAGGCCGGGGCGTAGTAGCTGGTCCGGTAGGGCACCCACGACGGCTGGTCCGGCAGCGTGTGCAGGTGCTCTCGCAGCTCGCTGAGCGGCATCCGCTGCCGCACTGGGACGCTGTACCCGACGACGTGCAGGTTCGACTCCTGGAAGTCGATCACGCGCTCACCAGAGGGAGCCGCGACGTAGGCGTCGCGGATGTTCCACTCCTGCGGGATCGTCCAGTCCAGCACCGCCGTGCCGGTCGGGACCTCGTGCCGCTCCAGCGCGATGTGCTCGCCGATGACGTCCAGGGTCTGCCGCACGCCGTCGCCGGTGATGCTGCGGCAGATCGGGTACAGTCGCTCGACCAGGGCATGCAGCTCCGCGCCCGTCCGCAGCTGCGAGCCCGCCATCAGCGTCGCCGCATGGTGTCGTCGATGCGGCCGGCTTCGCCCTCGCTCTTCAGCCAGGCGAGCCGGGTGAACAGCTGCTGGAACGACTCGCGGGTGAGCCCGAACTTCCGGTAGGCCTCGATCAGCTCGACGGCGCCGTCCTTGACCGACCACTCGCAGGCGAAGCCGGGGATGGCCGCGCGGAAGCGCGAGAAGTCGACGCGGTAGGAGCGCGGGTCGGAGCCGGCCTCACCGGTGATGTTCAGCGTCGAGCCCGGCACGGCCTCGACGACCTCCTGGGCGATCTCGGCGACGGTGACGTTGTTGTCCTCGGTGCCGATGTTGAAGGCCTTGTTGTGCACGGCCTCCTTCGGCGCCGTCAGCGCGGCGGTGAACGCGCGCGCGATGTCCTGGGCGTGCACCAGCGGCCGCCACGGCGTGCCGTCCGACAGCACCAGCACCTCGCCGGACAGGTGAGCGTGCGCGGTCAGGTTGTTCAGCACGATGTCGCCGCGCAGCCGGGGCGAGTAGCCGAACGCCGTCGCGTTGCGCATGTAGACCGGGGTGAAGTCGTCGTCGGCGAGCTCGTGGACGTCGGCCTCGACGCGCACCTTCGACTCGGCGTAGGGCGTCACCGGCTTCAGCGGGGCGTCCTCGTCGACGAGGTTGTCGCCGCCGGCGCCGTACACCGAGCAGGTCGACGCGTAGATGTACCGCTGGACGCCGGCTTCCTTCGCCAGCTTCGCGAGCTTCACCGACGCGTGGTGGTTGATGTCGTAGGTCAGCTCCGGCGCGAGCGAGCCGAGCGGGTCGTTCGACAGCGCGGCCAGGTGGATCACCGCGTCGAAGCCGGTGACGTGCTCCGCGGTGACGTCCCGCAGGTCGACGACGTGGCCGGCCGGGTCGGCCGGGACCGGACCGAGCAGGCAGGACTCGAACAGCCCGGAGTCGAGGCCGACGACCTCGTGGCCGGCGGCGGCGAGCACCGGGGCCATCACCGTCCCCAGGTAGCCCTTGTGCCCCGTCAGCAACACCCGCATCGGATTCAGCCCTTCAGGTCGAGAGTGAGTTTCTTGACGAAAAACGCTTCGGCGTACTTCGCGGCCGCTTCGATGCCGCGGATCCGGGCGAGCCCGAGGAAGGCCTCGCGGTCGTACCAGGGCCGGTGCCGCTGCGACGCGTAGTGCGTCTGCAGCAGCCGGACCTTCTCCTCGGCGACGTCGTCGTCGAGCGGCTGGTAGACCGAGGGAGCGCCGAGGTCGCCGTCCCACTTGACGATCTCGTAGCCCAGCGCCAGGTGGTCGCGGAACGCCGTCGGCACCAGCTTCGCGAGCCCGCGGTGGTCCTGGTGCGCGTCGTCGGTCCGCGGCGCCAGGATGACGTCCGGGTCGGTCCGCCGCCGCAGCTCCTCCAGCGCGTTCTTGGCCTCTTCCCAATGCGCCGGGAAGCGCCCGTCCGGCAGCTTCAGCACCGTGACGTCGACCTGCGCGCCCGGGCAGAACGCAGCCAGGGCCGCCCGCTCCTCGTCCTCGCGGGGCGTACCGCCGCCGGAGAGGACCAGGGCGTCGACGCGCAGGCCCGGCCGGGACGCGCACAGCGTCAGCAGCGTGCCGCCGGCGCCGATCGCGATGTCGTCGCAGTGCGCGCCGAGTGCGACGACGCCGCCGAGCCGTCCCGGCCGCAGCCCGATCACGCGGTGCTCGCGACGGGCTGCTCCCAGAGCGCCCAGGGCTTCTTGCCGCGCGTGTACGCGTCGTCGAGCGCCGCGCGCTCCTTGACCGTGTCGGTCGGCTTCCAGAACCCGCGGTACGGGTAGGCCAGCAGCCGGCCGCGCTTGGCCAGCTCGCCGCAGCCGTCGGCGACCAGGTCGCCGTTCTCCGGGATGTGGTCGAAGACCTCCTGGCGCAGCACGAAGTACCCGCCGTTCTCCCACAGCGGCATTTCGCTGACCGCGGTGATCGAGCCGACCATGCCGCCTTCGTCCATCTCCACGCAGTGGAACGACGACTGCGGCGGGACGACCATCATCGACGCGCCCGCGTCGGTGTTCGAGAACCGCTCGATCATGTCGGGCAGCGGGACGTCGGACAGGACGTCGGCGTAGTTCGCGAGGAACATTTCGTCGCCGTCGAGGTAGTCGCGGACGCGGCGCAGGCGCTCACCGATCGGCGACTCGATACCGGTCTGCACGAAGGTGATCGTCCAGTCGGCGATGTCGGTCGACAGCAGCTCCGCCTGCCCGTTGCGCAGGATGAAATCGTTGGAAATGGTTTCCTGGTAGTTCAGGAAGAAGTTCTTGATGTGCGCCGCGCCGTAGCCGAGGCACAGGATGAATTCGGTGTGGCCGAAATGCGCGTAGTAGCGCATCACGTGCCAGATGAGCGGTCTCGGCCCGACCATCGCCATCGGCTTCGGGACGTCGTCGGCCGCGCCGTTGCGCATCCGCATCCCGTAGCCACCGCAGAAGAGAACGACCTTCACGTCACTGCACCTCGACGATTTCCAAGTGGGGGATCGGGAACACGAGCTTTCCGCCCCAGGCCCCGATGTAGGAGAGTTGTTCGGTCAGTTCCTCCCGGAGGTTCCACGGGAGGACGAGCACGTAGTCGGGCCGATCGGCTTCGATCCGCTCCGGCGGCAGCACCGGAATGCGCGTACCCGGGGTGAACCGGCCGTGCTTGTACGGGTTGCGGTCGACCGTGTACTGCAGCAGGTCCGTCCGGATGCCGCAGTGGTTCAGCAGGGTGTTGCCCTTGCCGGGGGCGCCGTAGCCGACGACGGTCTTCCCGTCGTTGCGCGCCTCGATGAGGAACTTCAGCAGGTCCAGCCGCACGCGGGTGACGCGCTCGGCGAACTCGGTGTACCCGGACAGCTCGTGCAGCCCGGCCGCCTTCTCGCGCTCCAGCACGTCGGTCATCCGCTCGCTGGGCTCGCCCGCCACCTCGGCCGGCCGCGCCCACAGCCGGATCGACCCGCCGTGCGTCGGCACGAGTTCGACGTCGACCACGGTCAGGCCGCCGGTCGCGAGGGCGCGCCGCGCGGATTCGACCGTGTAGTACTGGAAGTGCTCGTGGTAGATCGTGTCGTACTGGTTCTTTTCGATCAGCGTGAGCAGGTGCTGGACCTCGATGGAGACCCAGCCGTCGTCGGCGACCAGCGCCCGCAGGCCCTTCGTGAAGCCGAGGACGTCGGGGATGTGCGCGTAGACGTTGTTCGCGGCGACGAGGTCCGCGGGCCCGTGCTCCTCGCGGACCTGCAGGCCGGTTTCTTCGGAGAGGAACGCGGTCAGGGTGGGCACGCCGGCGTCGCGCGCGGCTTGCCCGACGTTCACCGAAGGTTCCACGCCCAGACACCGGACACCGTGGCCGACTACGTGCTTGAGCAGGTAACCGTCGTTGCTCGCGACCTCGACGACGAAGGACTTTTCGCCGAGCCCGAGCCGCTCGACCGCGCCGTCGACGAACCGCTTCGCGTGCTCGACCCACGACGTCGAGAAGGACGAGAAGTAGGCGTACTCGGTGAAGGTTTCGTCGGGGTCGATCAGCGGGGGGATCTGGGCGAGCCAGCAGTCGGTGCACACCTTCAGGTGGAGCGGGAAGGTGGCTTCCGCCTCGTCGAGCTGTTCGGCGGTCAAGAATCGCTCACACGGGGGAGTCGCGCCGAGGTCGACGACGCTGGCCGTGTTTGTCGAACCGCAGAGTCGACATGTGGTCATCTACCAGGCTCCTTGGCTCGCGGTCGCGATGTGCGCTTAACACGTCGAGCAGGAACGGATCGCCGTTACAGCGACGCGTGTGGGCCTGGTGGACCGATTCGGAACCGCAACCTGGAGCGGCAAACTGTGGCGGAGATCACCGAGGGTACCCGTCCGGACCCGTAACGTCCACAGTGGACCGGTCCTAGGCTGGTCGGATGACTTCGGAGACGGGTCCCCGCCTGAGCGCGGTCGCGGGTGTGGTGCTGACGATCCGCTTCCTCACCGAGCTGGCCCTGCTCGGCGGCCTGGCGCTGGCGGGCACCCAGCTCGGCAGCGGCGTGGCGCTGGCGATCGTCGACGCCGTCCTGCTGCCGCTGGTGGCCGCCGCGCTCTGGGGTCTGTTCATCGCTCCGCGCGCCCGCCGCCGGCTCCCGGAACCGGCCCGCTTCCTGGTGGAGTTCGCCCTGTTCGCGGGCACCGGCGTGGTGCTGGCGCTGGTCGGGTGGGTGGTCGCGGGGATCGCGCTGGCGGTGGTCGGCATCGGCGTCGCGGCGCTGACCCGCGTCGTCGCGAAGGACGGTTGATTTTACTGTTCGATTACCCGCCGCTCTGCCGTTAGCGTGATGAACAGAAAGCGTTCCGTCACCGGGGAGGGTGAGGTGGGCACGCTGCGGGTGGATTTTTCGGCGCTGCGGGACCAGGCACAGGCGCTCGACACCGCCTTCGACCAGGCGGAAGAGCTGCTCACGCGGCTCGAACAGGAATTGAGGGACGCGCTCGGCGAGTGGCTCGGCGACGGGCAGTCCGCCTTCGCGCGGCGGTACGCCGACTGGGTGGCCGCGGCGCGCGAACTGCACGCCGATCTGCCGCGAATGCGGGACCTCGTGCTGACCGCGCACGACAACCACGGTGCCGCGCTGTCGGCGAACCTGGACATCTGGCGTGGCGCGGATCGATGACGGCGGGGCGCCGCAGGGCGTCGTCGACGTCACCCCCGAGGACTTCCACGCCGTCGCGCTGGACTTGGCCGACGGGCAGGAGCGGCTGCACCGGATCCGGCTGGACCTGTTCGCGGCGCTGGACGGAAACGCCGGCGCGGCGGGTGCGGGTGACGGAGCGGAGGCCTTCGACCGCGGGTACCGGAGCGCGATGCGAACGGCGGTCGCGGCGTTCTTCCGCGCCTACGACGTGCTCGGCTCGGTCGCCGCGGGGATCGATCAGGCCGGTCTGAACCACTGGACCGCGGACAACCGGTCCCACCCCCGGCCGGGCGAGCCGCCGTGGACGCCGCTCGTTCCGCCGAAAGCAGGCGGTGACCCGGCGTGGCCGAGCCTGCTGGGCGCGGAGCAGTGGTGGCTGCCGCACGAGATCGCGCGGTACGTGCCGAACGCCGACACGGGCAGGCTGACGAACATCCAGATGGCGTTCGAGCAAGCCGGCGACGCCGTCCGAGCGCTGGTGGCCGACCTCAAGAACCGCATGTTCACGCTGGTGGAGAACAACGACTCCGCGGACGTGGATGCGCTCAACGCCTTCTGGGATCGGTTGGCGGGCGGCCATGATTCCGCGATCTTCTTCGTGCTCCCGCAATTTCTCGAAAAACTGTCGACGGCTTTCGCGGACTTCCGCGTCTGGGTCGTCGACACCCGCCAGCGCATCGAAGACTCGGTCCGCGACGTGGTCGACGGCGCCGGGCTCGGGCTCGCGATCGCCGGCATCGTCAGCATCCTCACCGAGGGCGCGTTCGACGTCCTCGCGGGCGCGGCCGAACTACTGGGGATCGACGTCATCGGCGTGCTGGCGGCCCCGATCGCGGAGCTGTCGGCCGGCGCGGTGGCAACGCTCGAAGGCGCGGAAGTCCTCGGCGCGGTCGCGGGCGGGCTGACGGCCATGGCGATGGCGATCGAGAACACCCCGGAGCCGAACATCGAGCAGGCGGACACCGCGAAGCTCGGGGACGAGCTCGGTGAGCAGCCCTCGCGGAAGCCGGAGCCGAAGTACCCCGAAAAGCAGCTGCAAAGTCATTTCAAACACGCGAAGGACTTCGGAGTGGACTCCAATTGGAGCCGCGCGGCCGCGAAAGAGTACGAGCAAGCGCTCCGGCGGTTCGCCGAAGATCCGGCGAACGAGGTGAACCTCGCCGGCACCTATCGCGGCGATCCCGCTATTCTGATCTACAACCGGTCTTCGCGGGTGTGTGAGGTCCTGCGACCCGACGGCACGTATTGGACCGGCTGGAAGCTGAACCCGCAGCAGCTCGAGAACGTCGTGAAACGGGGGTCGCTCTGAAATGACGCAGCACGTGGATCCGGCGAAGGTCCGGACCGATCTGCGGCCGTACGTCGAGGTGATCGACCTCTTCGTTTCAGGTGCCATCGGCGCTCCCGAGTTCGAGACGCGCTATCTGGCACTCGCCAAAGCGGACGAAACGATTCGGGACCAAGCCGCCTACGACGTCCTCCAACGGCTTTTCGGTGATGTGGACGAATACTTCGACGATCCCGACGAAAGCCCGGAGGAGCGGGCGAGGGTGGCTGAGCTGCTCCGCGGACAGGCACATGACGCGCTCGCCGAGCTGATCCGGTTCTGAAGCAGAACGCGCTGAGGCCCCCGCGCCGCACCGCGGAGGCCTCAGCGAACCCGCGGCTCAGATCTTTTCCGCCGCCGGGATCACGTCCGTGCCGAACTTCTCCAGCACCGCCGGGTTGTGGACGTGCGGGACCATGCCCAGGGCCACGTCGATGCCCAGCCCGTGCAGGCGCTCCAGCTCCGCCAGCAACTCTCCGGACTTCGAACCGTCCTCGCCGATGTCCAGGATGTGGTAGACGGTCTTGGTGATCGAGTCGTAGTCGCGGCCCTCGTTCTCGCAGTGCTGCTTGAGGACGTCGAGCTTGTGCTCCAGCTCCGGGCTGTTGAACAGGTTGCACTGGTCGGCGTACTTCGCGACCAGCCGCAGCGTCTTCTTCTCGCCGCCGCCGCCGATCATGATCGGGGGGCGGGGGTCCGACAGGGCCTGCGGGACGTTCAGCAGCCTCGACGCGTCGAAGTGCTTGCTCTTGAACGGCTCGTCGCCGTCCGCCCACATCTGGAGCACGTACTGGAGGTTCTCCTCCAGCAGCTCGAAGCGCTCCGCGACCGGCGGGAACGGGAAGCCGAGGCCGCGGGATTCGTCCTCGTTCCAGCCCGCGCCGATGCCGAGGATCGCGCGGCCGCCCGAGAGGACGTCCAGGGTCGTGATCGCCTTGGCCAGCAGGCCCGGGTGGCGGTAGAGGACGCCGGTGACCACCGTCAGGAGCTTGGCGCGCTCGGTGTGCGCCGCGATGAAGCCGAGGGTCGTGTACGCCTCGAGCATGTCGTTCTCGACGGGGCCGACCCCGCCGATCTGGAAGAAATGGTCCATCACGGCGATGGAGTCGAAGCCCGCGCTGTCGGCGGTGCGGACGACGGCGGCCAGGTCGGCGCCCAGCGCGGACGCCCCGTTCGGCCAGGTGAAGTCGGGGATCTGCAGTCCGAGTTTCATGCTTTCCGACCGTATACCTGGAGTCGCCCCAGCTGCGGGCTCAGAAATCGCCGACGACCGAAACCCGTCCGTTCAGGGGATCGGTGACCCACACCGCGCGCGTGCGCTGGTCGACCGCGACGTCGCCGGGGTTGACGCCCAGCGACAGCTCGCCGGTCAGCGTGCCCGTCGCACCGTCGACCCGGCTGAGGCCGTTCTGGCCGCCGTTGGTGTACACCGTGTTCGTGCCCTGGTGCACGGCCAGCGCGGAGGATTCGCTGCGCAGCAACACGGTCTTGCGCTCGGCGTGGGTGGCCGCGTCCACAATGGACATGTGGTGGATGCCGGAGTTGGCGACGTACACCGTGCCGCTCGCCGCGTGCACCGCGACGGCCGTCGGCCGCGCCCCGACCTTCACGCTGGCGACGAACTTGCCGCTGTCGATCGAAAACACCTCGACCGAATCCGTCGCCGTGCTGGCGCAGTAGGCCAGCTTGCGGCCGGGGTCGACGGCGATCCCGGCGAGGCTCGGCTTCGGGCCCGGCACCAGGGCCGCCAGCGTGCAGCTGACGCCGTCGAGCACGGCGAGCGTGCCGGTACCGGCGCTCGCCGCGTAGACGCGGTTGGCCTGCTCGTCCACCGCCAGCGCCGACGCGCCCGTCCCGGCGCCGACCACGCTCACCAGGTCGTGCGTGCGGGCGTCCAGCACCACCACGGTGCCCGCCGGCGGGTTCGCGACGTAGATCCGCCCGGCCTTCGCGTCGACGGCGACGTCACCCGGCTCGCCGCCGACGTGGACCAGCGCGACCACCGAGGCGCTCCTCGGGTCGACGACGGACACCGCGCCCGACTCGGGATCGGCGACGTAGGCGAGCCCCGTGACGGGATTCACCGCCACCCCGGTCGGCGTGCCGCCGACGTCGATCGAGCGGACCTCCTCCGCGCGTGCCACCCCGGGCAGGACCAGTGCCCCGGCACCCGCCGTGACCAGCGCGAACAGGGTCCTCCGGCCTATCGGGCGACCTCGCATCGGCGCCTCCGCTCGTGATCAACTCGCCTCCCGAGGGTAACCCGCGCGATCCTCATGTGAAGGAACTTCGCGTCGCCCGATCGCGTTGTTTCCGATGGGTAACCCACTTCCAGAGCGGACGGAGGCGAGCGCGCGTGCACGGGCACCAGAACGGACTCAAGACGGCGTTGCTGCTCGGCCTGCTGTCGGCGATCATCGTCGCGATCAGCGGGCTGTTCGGGCGCGGCGCCCTGGTCATCGGCCTGGTCATCGCGCTCGGGATGAACGCGTACGCCTACTTCAACTCGGACAAGCTGGCGCTGCGCGCGATGCGGGCGCGGCCGGTGTCCGAGGTCGAGCAGCCCGCGATGTACCGGATCGTGCGCGAGCTGGCGCACGTCGCCCGCCAGCCGATGCCGCAGCTCTACCTGAGCCCGACGGTCGCGCCGAACGCGTTCGCGACCGGCCGCAGCCCCCGGCACGCGGCCGTCTGCTGCACCACCGGCATCCTCGACCTGCTCGACGAGCGCGAGCTGCGGGCCGTGCTCGGGCACGAGCTGTCCCACGTCTACAACCGCGACATCCTGATCTCGTGCGTCGCCGGCGCGCTGGCCAGCGTGATCAGCGTGCTCGCGAACATCGCGCTGTTCTTCGGCGGCAACAACCGCGACGGCAGCCCGCTGGTCAGCCTCATGTTGATCTTCGTGGGGCCGATCGCGGCCGCGGTCATCCGGATGGGCGTGAGCCGGTCGCGGGAGTACCAGGCCGACGCGTCCGGCGCGGAGCTCACCGGCGACCCGCTGGGCCTGGCCTCGGCGCTGCGGAAGCTCGACGCGGGCACGCGGGCGCGGCCGCTGGTCGCCGAACCGCAGCTGGTGTCGCAGTCGCACCTGATGATCGCGAACCCGTTCCGGCCCGGCGAGGGCCTGAGCAAGCTGTTCTCGACCCACCCGCCGATCGCCGACCGGATCCGGCGGCTCGAGGAGATGGCCCGCCGCGGGCCGGGCGGGCTCTAGGCCGACGCCCCCGCCGCGACGGCGACCGCCTTCACGTAGTCGCCGTAGCCGGACTTCGCCAGCTTCGCGCCCAGCGCGTAGCACTCGTCGGCGTCGATGAAGCCCATCCGCAGCGCGATCTCCTCCAGGCACGCGATGCGCACGCCGGTGCGGTGCTCCAGCACCTGCACGAACTGGCCGGCCTCGAGCAGCGAGTCGTGCGTGCCGGTGTCGAGCCAGGCGAACCCGCGGCTGAGCTCGACCAGCGTCGCGCGGTCCTGGCGCAGGTAGGTCAGGTTGACGTCGGTGATCTCCAGCTCGCCGCGCTTCGACGGCTTCAGCGAGCGCGCGATGTCGACGACGTCGTTCTGATAGAAGTACAGCCCGGTGATCGCCTTGTTCGAGCGCGGCTTCTCGGGCTTTTCTTCGATCGTGCGCAGCTTGCCGTCCGGGCCGACCTCGCCGACGCCGTAGCGCTCGGGGTCCTTCACCGGGTAGCCGAACAGGACGCAGCCGTCGAGCTCGCGCACGGCCTGCTGCAGGCGGCTGGAGAAGCCCTGGCCGTAGAAGATGTTGTCGCCGAGCACGAGCGCCACGTCGTCGTCGCCGATGAAGTCCGCGCCGATCACGAACGCCTCGGCCAGCCCGTTCGGGCTGGGCTGCTCGGCGTAGGAGAACGAGACGCCGAACTGGTCGCCGCTGCCCAGCAGCCGCCGGAACATCGGCAGGTCGGTGGGGGTGGAGATGATGAGGATCTCGCGGATCCCGGCCAGCATCAGCACCGAGATCGGGTAGTAGACCATCGGCTTGTCGTAGACCGGCAGCAGCTGCTTCGACACCGCCTGCGTGATCGGGTGCAGGCGGGTCCCGCTGCCTCCGGCCAGCACGATGCCCTTCATGAACTGCCTCCCTTTCCTCGGCCACGACTGCGTCCCCACCCTACGGGCTGGGCCGGTGCGGCCGATCGAGAAGCGCTAGAAGGCCGGTCCTTTGCCGAAGTAGGCCTTGCAGCCCAGGTTGTACTCGGTGGCGACCTCCAGCACGTTCTTGCCGCCGTCGACCGGCAGCAGCGTCGAGGAGTAGTTGGGGCAGAAGTTGTTGTAGATGCCGGTGATGTGCACGGGAGCGGGCAGCTCGTACCAGTGACCGGTGCCGAAGTTGTCGTTCGCCAGCAGGACCTGCCCGTTGTTCGGCTGCGGCTTCCCCTTGGCGTTGGTGTAGATCTGCCCGACCATGACGATCCGCACACCGTTCGGGCCGCCGGGGAACAGCGTGATGGTCTGCGCGTGCTGGAAGTAGTTGCCGTTCGCGGTGTTCACCCGGGTGCCGGGGTCGGCGGGGTCGCCCCAGTTGGCGCCGTCGGCCGAGATCTTGAAGTACGGGTCGCAGTAGCGGTCGCGGTAGTTGCAGATCTCGTAGGCGAAGTAGTAGCGGCCGTCGGGCAGCCGCCGGATGATCGGCATGCCGGGGCGGACGCGGTCCGGCGGGATCGCCATGGTGAGCTGCTTGGTGCCCCAGGTCACACCGTCGGTCGAGGCGACCCGGTTCAGCACCTGCGCGTACTTCGGCGCCTGCGTCTCGTCGGCGTAGTGCAGCCAGAGCGTGCCGCCGGCGTCGACCGTGAACTCGGGCTCCCAGATGCCGTCGATGTTGTGCGACCGCGCGGCCTCGGCCAGGAAGCTCCACGCGCGGCCGCCGTCCTTGCTGGCCCAGATCCGGATCCCGACGCGGCGCTGCGGACCGGCGTCCTGCCGGTAGGACGCGGCCCACAGCAGCGTGCCGGCGCGGAGCTTGCCGACCCGCTGCGGCAGCTCGTAGACGGTGCCGCAGCACATCCCGTAGCGGCCGTCGGGGTCGTGGATCTCGCCGATCTTGTGGAACGACTCGCCCTCGTCCGTGCTCTCCATGACGGGGGTGAACTTGCCGCCGGCGTCCTCGCTGGTCAGCGTGGCGATGATGCGCCCGCGGCCGATGATCGAGTGGTCGAGCCGGATGAGCCGCGCGTACGAGCCGTACCCGGGCACGAGCTGCTTGCGCTCGGCCGCGCTCGCGGGGGTGAGCAGCGTCGCGAGGAGCGTCAGCGGCAGCACGAAGACGAGAAAACGGCGCATCCTGACCCTCTTCCACGCGGTGACCGCGCGATTACAACACGCTGATCGGGTCCGCCGTGGACAGTCACACGGCCCATTCGCGCGTTCGGGGGGTTTGCTGTGCGCCATCGGGTGATCAATTGCGCTGGGTGACGGTAACGCGGCGGCGGAGAACGTCGAAAGATCACCGGAGGGCCGAGTGGTGGCCCCGAGGGGGAACGATGAAACTACGGCTGTTCGGCGTGCTCGTTGTGGTCTTCGCGGCGGGCTGCGCACCCGGCGGCGGCTACGGGACGATCGAGACGGCCTCGCCCGCCGCTTCGGCGCAGCTGCCGACGTCGACGGCGCCCCCGGCCCCGCGCGAGGTGCCGGCGGAGACGCACACGGGCAAGGGCAGCGGCGAGTTCGAGACCAGCTGGCCGGCCGACCAGATGGGGTTCTTCACGTTCGACTGCCCGAAGTGCACGTCGAACGTGATCATCGACTCCGACGGCGGCGAGCACGGCCTGGTCAACGCGATCGGCGCGTACAAGGGCACGACGTGGCTGAACACGTACGAGGACCGGCCGACGAAGCGGGTGACGGTCCACGCGAACGCGGCGTGGACGGCGACGATCTCGGACTTCCGGAGCCTGCCGACGGCGGTGGCGGGGCAGGAGTCGAAAGGCAGGGGCGAGGCGGTCCTGCGGCTGCCGGCCGGGGTGTCGAAAGTGAAGTTCGCGGCCAAGACGCGGGGGAACATCGCGCTGTGGATCAACGCGGGCGACTTCCGCGATCTGCTGCTGAACCAGATCGGGGACGTGCAGGTGGAGCGGGACGTCCGGGGGCCGGGGTACCTGAAGGTGAACGGGTACGAGGCGAGCTGGACGCTGACGCCGTCCTGAGCGGGCACCCGGTGGCCGGGTGCCCGCGCCGACGTCAGCGGTAGTTCGTGAACTGCAGCGCGATCTCGAAGTCCTTGCCCTTCAGCAACGCGATCACGTCCTGCAGCTGGTCCTTCTTCTTGCCCGACACCCGCAGCTGGTCGCCCTGGATCTGGGCCTGGACGCCCTTCGGGCCTTCGTCGCGGATGAACTTCGCGATCTGCTTCGCCTTGTCCGAAGCGATGCCCTGGAGGATCTTGCCGCCGATCTTGTAGATCTTGCCCGAGAGGGCCGGCTCGCCCGCTTCGAACGCCTTCAGGGAGATGCTGCGCTTGATCAGCTTCTCCTTGAACACCTCGACCGCGGCCAGGGCGCGCTCCTCGGTCTCGGACTCGATCGCGATCGCCTCCTCGCCGGACCAGTTGATCGTCGTGCCCGTGCCGCGGAAGTCGAACCGCGTTCCGAGCTCCTTGCTCGCCTGGTTGAGCGCGTTGTCCACCTCCTGGCGGTCGACCTTGCTCACGACGTCGAAAGAGGGATCCGCCACGTGTCCTCACACCTCGTACTCGCTTGTCAGGGGCCACCCAGCCTAGCCCCCACCGGGGGATGGGTATCCCGGTTGACCCCCGCCCGGACCCGTTGGGTAAGCTTCTCCCCGGCCGGTTCGCCCGGCCTTGGCGGGTTACCCGAGTGGCCAAAGGGGACTGGCTGTAAACCAGTTGGCTTACGCCTACGGGGGTTCGAATCCCTCACCCGCCACCCCGGGAAAGCCCCGTGTCACGATGTGAGCCGTGACACGGGGCTTTTTCGTCGTTCGTCAGCTATGCCGCGATTGTGTGAATTGTCGATGAATAACGCCGTGCTGCGATTGACCACACGATTCGGCGGGCGTTGTGCCGCGCAACGGGTGAAGATTCATTCGCCCTTTCGCCCGCATTTCGAAGTATTTCCTTGAATCGGTAACGGCCTTCGGGATCCTCCCGACCCCTGCAGGGGGCAGGGGACAATCCAGTGGAGGTGCGCATGCCGGTACGCGGGACGCTCGAAGACCCGACGCGCGAGCAGCTCGTGCGGGTCCAGTACGCCGATGCCGAGCTCGTCGCCGACTACGCCGATGCCTACTCCGGGTGGGGGCCGGCCGCGCGGTACCACCGTTCGCGGCTCCACGCCGTCGACCGGGTGCTGCGGGAACACCCGGGTGGCGCGCTCCTCGACGTCGGGTGCGGGCCGGGGATGATGGTGCGGCACCTGCTCGACGACCGGCCGGGGGACTTCGCCGTGACCGGGTGCGACCGGTCCGCCGCGATGGTCGACGCCGCCCGGCGGCGCGCCGGAAAAGGTGCGGATTTCTCCGTCGGTGACATCCGGGAAATGCCGTTCGCCGACGGCGCTTTCGACATCGCGCTCGCGATGGGCGTGCTCGAATACGTGGACATCGGGCCCGCACTGCACGAAATCGCCCGCGTGGTCCGGCCCGGCGGGCTCGTGGCCGTCACCATGCTCAACCCGCGCAGTCCGTACCGGCTCGTCGAATGGGGGTTGTACTGGCCGGCGCGCCGGATGCTCGGCGGGCTCGAAGAAGCTTTCCACGTCCCGCGGCGGCACGGGGCGCGCCGCACCGGGATCCGGGCTTACGCGCCGCGGCGGCTGCGCCACGAGCTGTGGCGGGCCGGGCTGCAGGCCGAGGACACGCTCTTCTACGACGTCACCGCGCTGCTGCCGCCGTTCGACCGGCTCGTCCGCCGGCCGGACCGTCCGGAGAGGACGGTCGCGCGCGGGATCGCGGGCCGGCTCGGCACCGGGTACCTGATCGCCGCCCGGCGGCTCTGAGCGTGCGCGAACGGCCGGTTTCCCTGGGGGGAAGGGGGAAACCGGCCGTTCGTCAGGTGGCGGCGCTCGGGGTTACGCCGCCTGGGGAACCGGCGTGGACGCCGGGGTCAGTGCGAGGTCGAGGACCTCGCGGACGTTCGCCACCGCGTGGACGTCCAGCTGGGACAGCACTTCGGCCGGGACGTCGTCGAGGTCCGGCTCGTTGCGCTGCGGGATGATCACCGTCTTCATCCCCGCCCGGTGCGCGGCGAGCAGCTTCTGCTTGACGCCGCCGATCGGGAGGACCCGGCCGGTCAGCGACACCTCGCCGGTCATCGCGACGTCCGCGCGGACCACGCGGCCCGAGAGCAGCGACGCCAGCGCCGTCGTCATCGTGACGCCCGCCGACGGCCCGTCCTTCGGGACCGCGCCCGCCGGGACGTGGACGTGGATGCCGCGCTTCTTCAGGTCGCCCACCGGCAGCTCCAGCTCCGCGCCGTGCGACCGCAGGTACGACAGCGCGATCTGCACCGACTCCTTCATCACGTCGCCGAGCTGGCCGGTCAGCTGCAGCCCGGACGCGCCGGACTCCTCGTCGGCCAGCGACGCCTCGATGTAGAGGACGTCACCGCCGGCGCCGGTCACCGCCAGGCCGGTCGCCACGCCCGGGGTCGCCGTGCGCTGGGTCGAGGCCGGCAGCGACGACTCCGGGATGTGCCGCGGGCGGCCCAGGTAGGTGTCCAGGTCGGGCGCGTCCACCGTCAGCGGCAGCGAAACCTCGTCCAGCGCCACCTTGGTCGTGATCTTCCGCAGCACCTTCGCGATGGTCCGGTTCGCGTTGCGCACGCCCGCCTCGCGGGTGTACTCGGTGGCGATCCGGCTGAACGCGGCGTCGGTCAGCACCACGTCGGCGGTGCCCAGGCCGGCGCGCTCCAGCTCGCGGGGGAGCAGGTGGTCGCGGGCGATGGTGACCTTCTCGTGCTCGGTGTAGCCGTCCAGCGTGACGAGCTCCATGCGGTCCAGCAGCGGGCCGGGGATGGTCTCGAGCGCGTTGGCCGTGGCCAGGAACACGACGTCGGACAGGTCCAGCTCGACCTCGAGGTAGTGGTCGCGGAACGTGTGGTTCTGCTCCGGGTCCAGCACTTCGAGCAACGCCGCGGTCGGGTCGCCGCGGTAGTCGGCGCCGACCTTGTCGATCTCGTCGAGCAGCACGACCGGGTTCATCGAGCCGGCTTCCTTGATGGCGCGGACGATCCGGCCGGGCAGCGCGCCGACGTACGTGCGGCGGTGGCCGCGGATCTCCGCCTCGTCGCGGATGCCGCCCAGTGCGACGCGGACGAACTTGCGGCCCATGGCCTTCGCGACGGACTCACCCAGCGACGTCTTGCCGACCCCGGGAGGGCCCGCGAGGGCGAGCACGGCGCCGGAACGACGCCCGCCGACCGGGGCGAGACCCGATTCCGCGCGGCGCTTGCGCACGGCCAGGTACTCGATGATGCGTTCCTTCACGTCGTCGAGGCCGGCGTGGTCGGCGTCGAGCACCGCCCGGGCGGCGGCGATGTCGTAGACGTCCTCGGTGCGCTCGTTCCAGGGCAGCTCCAGGACGGTGTCCAGCCACGTGCGGATCCAGCCGCCCTCGGGGGACTGCTCGGACGTGCGGTCCAGCTTGTCCACTTCGGCCAGTGCGGCCTTCTTGACGGCGTCGGGCAGTTCGGCGGCCTCGACGCGGGCGCGGTAGTCGTCGTCCTCGGCGGTGCCGTCGAGCTCGCCGAGCTCCTTGCGGATGGCTTCGAGCTGGCGGCGCAGCAGGAACTCCTTCTGCTGCTTCTCCATGCCCTCGGCGACGTCCTTGCGGATCGTGTCGGTGACCTCGAGCTCGGCCAGGTGCTCCTTGCTCCACTCGAGCGCCTTCTCCAGGCGCGCGCTGACGTCGAGCGTGGTCAGCAGCTCGACCTTCCGGTCGGTGTCGAGGTACGGCGCGTTGCCGGAGAGGTCGGCGATCGCGGACGCGTCTTCGACCTGCTGGACGGCGTCGATCAGCTGCCAGCCGCCGCGCTGCTGGAGGATCGAGATGACGACGGCCTTGTACTCGGCCGCGAGCTTCGCGGTCTGGTCGTCGGTGGTTTCGGGGGCGTCCTCGGCGTGCACCCAGCGGGCGGCGCCGGGGCCGTCGGCGATCCGGCCGACGAGCGCGCGGGACGTGCCGCGCAGCAGCACGGCGGCCTTGCCGCCGGGCACGCGGCCGATGCGCTCGACCGTGGCGACGGTGCCGAACTCGGCGTACTCGCCGTGGACGCGCGGGACGATGAGGACCTCGGCCTTGGCGGCGCCGGTCGACCGGATGCCGGGGAAGGACGCCTGGGCCGGGGTCTTGGCCTGGGCGGACTCCACCGCGGCCCGCGTCTCGGTGTCGCTCAGGTCGAGCGGGACGACCATGCCCGGCAGCACGACGTCGTCATCGAGCGGGAGCACGGGCAGGAGGCGGGTGTCGGACATGTGCACTCCTCGGTTAGTTGAGTCTGCCTAGCTCAACTCTCCGATGGGTGTGTTTGTTTCCGATGGTGCGTTCGCCCACAGCGATCAAGAAAACCGCAGGTCAGCCGCCTGGTCGTGCCGCGATGCCGCACCACGCGTACGGGCGGGCTTCCGCCTCCAGCGCGTTCAGCTTCCGGTCGGGCCGCCAGTCCGGCAGGTGCACGATGCCGGGTTCCAGCAGCGGCCAGTCGCCGAACAGCGGCGCGATCTCTTCGCGGTCGCGCAGCCAGACCGGGTTGCTCGTCTTGCGGTACTGCTCGACGAACCAGCGCAGCCCTTCGAGCGTCTCGCCGCTGCCGTCGCCCTCGCTCATCTGCGAGATGGCCAGCCAGCTGCCGGGCGCGAGCGCGTCGCGGTACCGGGCCAGCAGCCCCTCCGGGTCGTCGTCCGGGCCGACGAAGTGCAGCACCGCCATCATCATCAGGCAGACCGGCTGCGAAAAGTCGATGAGCCGCTTCGTCTCCTCGGCGCGCAGGACGGCCTTCGCGTCCCGCATGTCCGCCTGCACGATGCCGGCCCAGTCGGTCGCCGCCTCCTCTTCGAGGATCAGCGTCGCGTGCGCCACGGCGACCGGCTCGTAGTCGACGTAGACGACCCTGGCGTCGTGCTCGTCGGGCAGCTCGGCCTCGACGACCTCGTGCACGTTCCCGGCGGTCGGGACGCCGGAGCCGAGGTCGATGAACTGCCGGATCCCCGCCCGCAGGGCCGCCCGCACCGCGCGGTTCATGAACTCGCGGTTCTGCTTCGAGCCGGGCCGCACCAGCGGCCACTGCTGCTCCATGCGCCTGCCGAATTCGCGGTCCACGGCCCAGTTCTGGGTGCCGCCCAGGTACCAGTCGTAGATCCGGGCCGCGGACGGCTTTTCGGTGTCGACGCCCTCGGGCGCTCTCGGCGCGGAATCCCGCTGGTCGCTCACTCCCGGCTCCCCTCGCTCTGCGGGAGCCAGCCTATAAGGACCGCGCGCCGCCGGTAATCCTCCGTTTGTTCAGCGCACGGCCGGGCGGCGCTGCCAGTACGTCCACAGCGGCCGGTACCCCTGGGCGTACCAGAACGGCGTCGACAGCGGGTTCGCCGCCGCGTGGTGCAGCAGGACGACGTCGGCGCCCCCTTCGTCCAGGACGTGGTGGGCGTGGGTGGCCAGCGCGGTGCCGACGCCGGACGAGCGCGCCGCCTCCGCGACGGCCAGCCACGACAGGTAGCCGACGCGGGCCGCGGCGACGCGGTCGCTGATCCACCCGGTCTCGCCGGGGTGCTGGATGCTCACCATGCCGAGCGGGCGGCCGTACAGCTCGGCGATCCACAGTGGCGGTTCCGGCCGGTTCAGCTGCTCGGCCAGGTCCTTGGCGAGGATGTCCTCGACACCGGTGCGCCAGTTCACCGTGCCGTACTGGGCGTCGTAGGAGTGCAGCTCCATGCCGAGCTCGACCGCGGTTTCGAGGTCGCCGGGCTCCGCGCGGCGGATCTTGACGCCCGGCGTGCCGAGCGGGGTCGCCGGGACCATCCGCTGGGACGGCCGCACGGCGACCACCCGCAGCGGCGCGAACCCGTGGTGCAGCATTTCGCGCGCGCCGGCGGCGTCCCGGCTCGCGCGGGGGACGACCGCCGCGGTCTCGGTGTCGCCGTGCTCGGCGACCGCGCGCAGATGTTCATCCCATCGAGTGAGGAGGGCGTCCAGGGCCCCGGCCGGCTGGGGGCCGGCCAGCTGGAGGTCGAGGCGGTGCTCGGTCAGCGCGCGCCAGGGCGCGTTGGGGGCGTCGCGGTCGACCTGGACGCGGGAAGCGAGCCCGGAAGCGGCGGAGTCACCCGTCGCCACCTCCAGGACCACGGCGTTTTCGGCCGCTTCGAACGGGGTCGAGCCGGGGAGCAGGGAGTCCACCGCCGCGAGCCGTGCCGCGTGTTCGGTGGCGATCGCATCGCTGTGCATGGGGCACATTCAAGCGCTACCCGGGCCTCGATGCGCCAGGAACCACCCGAGCGTCGCACACCTGCTGTTTCACCCCTTGGTCCACGCAGGTCAGCGCCGTCGAGGCATTGTTAACCCTGGGGTGATCTCCTACTGTCTCGAAAGGGACACGGGTACGCCCTACGGGGTACGGTATGGCCCTTGTCCACACCCGAAGTCACGGATCAGCACCGGTGGACAAGCCGGGAGGGAAGGTCGGATGCCGGACACCAACGCCCACGGCGACGCCGTCGCGCAGGCGCAGCCCGGGCCGGGAGCCGCTTCCGGGACACCACCGCAACCCGCCGCCTCCGCCGAAGCCCGCACGGACGAACGCCGGTTCCGCGCCTACACCTTCGCCGTACTGAGCCTCGGGCTCGTCGCCGCGTTCGCCGTCGGCTCGTGGCAACCGTTCCACTGGGACAGCAAGCTGCTGTGGATCGGGCCGGTGCTCGCGGTCGCGTTCCTGCTCGCCGAGCAGCTGGGCATCAACGTCGACGTCCGCAGCGGTATCTCGTGGACCATCTCCTTCACCGAGATCCCGCTCGTCATCGGGTTCTTCGTCGCGCCGTTCGAAGTCGTGCTGGCCGCGCACCTGGTCGCCGGGATCGGCACGCTGCTCGCGCGGAAGGTCGCCGGCCGCGTCCTCTACAACGCGGGCGCGTTCCTGCTCGAGATCACCGGCGCGTTCGCCGTCGCCGGGCTCGTCAAGTACGCCGTCGGGGCCGGCACCGGCGACAAGTTCCCGTGGGTCGCCGCGCTGGCGGGCACCCTGACCGCGCCGCTCGTGAGCACCCTGCTCGCGCTGGCCGCGGTCCGCGTGCTGCGGCGCCGGATGCGGGTCAGCACCGCGGTCCGGCTCACCGCGCGGATCCTGGTCGTCGGGTTCGTCAACGCGTCCGTCGGCCTCTCCGGCTACCTCGTCATTTCGAACACGCCCAAGGCGTGGCCGCTGGTGCTCGCCGTCTTCCTCGGCCTGACCGCGCTGTACTGGGCCTATTCGGACCTGCTGCGCGAGCAGCGGGACATGGAAGCGCTCTCCGACGTCAGCCTGATGGTGGCCCGCTCCGGCCAGCTGGCCGCGGCCCGCCCGGCCGGTCGCGCCGACGAGCTCGTCGGCGGCGTCGACGTCCGCGAGTGGGCGACGATCGCCGAGCGCATCAAGGACCAGCTCGCCGCGGGCCGCGTCGTGCTCCGGCTGCGGCTCGAGGCGAAGGACCCGCTGCGCGTCGTCGTCGCGGGCGACGACCTGCCGCCCGCCGACCCCGCCGCCGACGACCCGCTGCTGCGGCTGCCCGGCGCGCACGTCCGCCACTTCCGGATCACCGAGGCCAACCCCGACGTCCGCGCGGCGCTGCTCGACCGCGGCGCGCAGGAGGCGCTCGTCGTCCCGCTGCGCAGCGCGAACCAGCTGCTCGGCGTCGTCGAGGCGCACGACCGGCTGTCGCGCTGGCGCGGGTTCGGCAAGTACGACGTCCAGCTGCTCGGCACGATGGCCAGCCACCTCGCGACGTCGCTGGACAACCGGCGGCTGCTGGCGACGCTGCGCCACGACGCCTACCACGACCCGCTCACCGGGCACCTCAACCGGCTGGGCTTCCGGCAGGTGGCGAAGGAACCGCTGCGTGACTTCGCCACCAACGCCGTGGTGCTCCGCATCGACCTCGACGTCTTCTCCACGGTCAGCGACGCGCTGGGCTACGCCTGGGCGGACCGGATGGTGATCGCCGCCGCCCGCCGCATCCGCGACGCGCTCGGCCCCGACGTCCCGCTCGCCCGGCTCGAAGGCGCGTCCTTCGCGGCCCTGCTCGTCGGCTGCCCGCCGGAGGACGCCCACCACGCGGCGGAACGGCTGCGCGAAGGGCTTTCCGCGCCGTACCCGGTCGACCGGCTGTCGGTCGAGGCGAACGCGATGATCGGCTACGCGACGACGACCCCCGAGGAGTCGGGCGACGTCGTCGACATCGAAGGCCTGCTGCAGCGCGCCGACGTCGCCGTCCGCGCCACGAAGGGCGGCGAAGAGGTCCGCGGCTACGTGCCGAGCATGGGCCAGATCTTCCTGCGCCGCTTCCAGATGGTCACGCAGTTCCGGCAGTCCCTCGAGGACGGCCAGGTCAGCGTCCACTACCAGCCGAAGATCACGCTGCCGAACCGGCAGGTGGCCGGCGTCGAGGCGCTCGTCCGCTGGGTGCACCCGGAGTTCGGGCGGCTCGGCCCGGACGAGTTCGTCCCGGCCATCGAAGCGGCGGGCCTGATCGGCGTCCTGACGTCGTTCGTGCTCGGCGAGGCGCTCAAGCGCTGCCGCAAGTGGCTCGACGAAGGCCTGCGGATCTCGGTGGCGGTCAACCTGTCGGTGCGCAACCTGGCCGACGAGGACTTCCCGAACAAGGTCGCCCGCGCGCTGGAGCACCACGGCATCCCGCCCGAGCTGCTGACGTTCGAGCTCACCGAGTCCGGCGTGATGTCCGACCCGCAGAAAGCGCTGCCGATCCTGCGCGAGCTGCACTCGCTGGGCATCGTGCTGGCGGTCGACGACTTCGGCACCGGCTACTCGTCGCTGGCCTATCTGCGGCAGCTGCCGGTCGACCAGGTCAAGATCGACAAGAGCTTCGTCCTCGGCATGGGCACCGACCTCGGCGACCTCGCCGTGGTGCGGTCGATCGTCGAACTGGGCCATTCGCTCGGGCTCACGGTGGTGGCGGAAGGCGTCGAGGAGGACGTCGCCCGAGACCAGCTGGAGGCGATGGGCTGCGACGTCGCCCAGGGCTACCTGATCTCGCGGCCGCTGCCGGAGGACCGCCTGGAGGCGTGGCTGCAGGCCCGCACCGCGCGCTCGCCGGGCCGGCACTCCGAGACCGTGCTGACCCTGCTGACCTGAGGTTTTGTGCTAAGGGGACCCCGGTTGCACGGCCGGGTGACGGGCCTTGCTAATCTTTCCAAGTCCTCGCGAGAGGCCAGGCCCCTTTAGCTCAGTCGGCAGAGCGTCTCCATGGTAAGGAGAAGGTCTACGGTTCGATTCCGTAAAGGGGCTCCGCGAGTGGGCGAGCTATGCGCGGGGAAAACCCGCGCCTAGCTCGCTTCGCGGTGTCCGTCTGGGGGCCAAGCCCCCAGGCCCCGCCAGGGGCAAGCCCCCTGGACCCCCGGGGTGGGCACGACAGGGCGGTGTAGCTCAGTTGGCAGAGCAAGCGGCTCATAATCGCTGTGTCGCCGGTTCAAGTCCGGCCACCGCTACGCGGTAACGACGGGGCTGGCCCCCGGACCTGAGAGAGAAGGAAACGCTGTGGCTGCCACCGACGTGCGACCCAAGATCACGCTGGCGTGCGAAGAGTGCAAGCACCGCAACTACATCACCAAGAAGAACCGGCGCAACAACCCGGATCGCCTGGAGATGAAGAAGTTCTGCCCGAACTGCGGTACGCACCGGACGCACAAGGAAACCCGCTGACGTAGCGCGTTCACACCAGCTTCGAAGAGCCGCCCTGGACCACCGGGGCGGCTCTTTGCTGTTGGTAGCCTGGCCGGCGTGCCTTTGGACGAGTCGTTCACCGGGCGGGTCTACCCGCCGCAGACCAGCTACGAAGTGAGCCGGGAGAAGATCCGGGAGTTCGCCGACGCGATCGGGGACGCGAACCCGCTCTACCGGGATCCCGAAGCCGCGAAAGCCGCCGGCCACCCGGACGTGATCGCGCCGCCGACGTTCCTCACGATCATCAACCTCGCGTCGATCAACTCGATCGTCACGGACCCCGAGCTCGGCCTCGACTACTCGCGGATGGTCCACGGCGACCAGCAGTTCACCTACAGCCGCCCGGCCCACGCCGGTGACACGCTGCTGCTGACGACCCACATCGACCGGATCATGGCCAGGGCCGGCAACGACTTCATCAACCTGCGCGCCGAAATCACCGACGGCGACGGCGCGCACATCGCCACCACGCGCGCTCAGCTCGTGGTGCGGGGGGAGGACGCGTGAACACCGGCGACGAACTGCCCGCCCTCGAGGTCCGGATCACCCGCGAACAGCTGGTGCGCTACGCCGGCGCGGCGCTGGACTTCAACCCGATCCACTGGAACGAGTCCTTCGCCAAGGACGTGGGCCTCCCGGACGTCATCGCGCACGGCATGCTGACGATGGCCGTGGCCGGCCGCGTCGTGACCGACTGGCTCGGCGACCCGGGCCGCCTGGTCGACTTCAGCGCCCGCTTCACCCGCCCGGTCGTCGTCCCGAACACGCCCGAGGGCGCGCTCGTGGAGATCACCGGCAAGGTCGGCGAAGTCTCCGGCGACGGCACCGCCCGCATCGACCTCGTGGTGAAGTTCGACGGCAAGACCGTGCTCGGCAAGCCGCAGGCGCTCGTCCGGGCCTAAGGCAGCTTCAGGACCGCCAGCACGGCGTCGGCCATGCCCTGCTCACCCCGCGCGTTCGGGTGCAGCGGGGCGGCCGGCGACGCGGGCAGCAGGCCCTCCACCCACCGCGTGTCGGATGCCGAGCAGACGTCGTGGCCCTTGCCCGGCGTCGCCGTGTCCGCGTAGCCCGCGCGGTGGTTGTCCGCCTGGTCCTCGAGCATCTTGTTCAGCTTGCCCAGCGCTTCGCGGAAGTACGCGATGTCGCCGCTGCCGAAGGGCAGCACCGGCCAGCAGCCGTCGCCGTCCGGGAGGACCGTCGGGTAGCCGACGACCACGACCTTCGCCTTCGGGGCCTTCGTGTGGATGCGGTCGAGGATCGCGCCGACCTTCGGGGCGGCCGCGTCGATCCGCTCCGCGAGCTGGTCGTGGCCGCCCGCGGTCAGCTTGTCCCTGCACGGCGACGCGGTCGAGTGCGCCGTCGCGCAGCCCGCCGCGTACGCGAAGAAGCCGACGTCGTTGCCGCCGATGCCGATGGTCACCAGCGTGGTGTCCTTGGTGACGGCGTCGAGCTGCGCCGGGTTCGTGCCGTCGTCCGTCTTCTGCGGGGCGGTCAGGTGCGCGGTCGTCGCGCCGCCGCAGCTGACGTCGGCGAACTGGGCCGGCTTCAGCTTCGCCGAGACCAGGTGCGGGTAGTTGTCGTCCGAGCGCTGGCAGCCCGCCGGGGTGCCCGCCTGCCGCCCGGTGCGCGGCGAGGACGTGTACGAGTCGCCCAGCGCCACGTAGCGGCCGCTGCCGCCGCCGGTGTCCGCGCCGTCCGGTGGTGCCGACGACGAGCCGTGCTGCCACTTGTAGTACCCGAAGCCCAGGAGCGCGAGCACGAGTACGACGACGAGACAGCCGCCCCCACCGCTTTTCTTCGCCACTTCTTCGTTTCTACCGAAGGAGCGCGTCCGGCGAGCTAGCCAATCCGGGTGATCCGCTGCGCGACGAGGTCGTTCACCAGCCCGGCGCCGGTCTCCGGATCGTCCACGCTGACCAGCACGGTCCGGCCGTTCTCGAGCGCCAGCGACAGCCCGGGCCCGCCGCGCACCTTGTACGCCGTCGTGCCGGTCACCGGGTTGAAGCGCAGGCCGAGGCCGCCGTCGCCGAACGTCGCCAGCTCGCGCGCGGTGGCTTCGCGGATGTCCGCCAGCTCGAGGTGCCGCCAGGGGAAGCCGAGGAGGCCGAAGCGGATCGTCACGCCCTTGGCGTCCACGGTCGCCTTCAGCCGGTAGGTCAGGACCGCGATCGCGGTGCCGACGAACGCGATCCAGGCGGCCGTCGGCCACGGGAGCCCGGCCGGCAGGAACGCGATCGCGCCGGGGACGAGCAGCAGCACCCAGAGCATCGCCGGGTTCGCCGCGCGGCCCGACCAGAACGCGCGCTGCCCGGGCTCGAGCCCGACGCTGGGCCGGTGCGCCGACGTTTCGCGGACCGGCGAGGGCAGGCCACCGACGACCGCCGCCACGGCGCCGAGGGCGGCCGCGCCCAGCATGAACAGCACGACGACGGCGCCGCCGCGGGCCGCGTGCCAGTCCGGCGCGTCGAGGTTCGAGACGAGCACCGAAAGCAGGACCGCGGCCGGGAGGGCGGCGAACGCGGCACCGACGCCGACGGTCGGGCGGGGCAGCGGCCGTCCCCGGCGCAGCGCGGTGACCGCCGTCGTCGCGAGGAGGACTACCGCGACCGCGCCGAGCGCCAGGCACACGGTGACGAACACCCCGAGCGGCGTCGAGCCGTTCGGCGCGCTGGTCCAGTGCGTCGCGAGGGGATCGGGCAGCCGGCCCGCCCACGCGTCCGCGAAGACGCCCGTCACGGCGAGCGCGGCGCCCGGCAGCACGGCGGTGGCGAGCAGGACCCGGATCAGCTTGGTCATGTGTACTTCTCCTTCAGCACCCCGGTGAGTTCGTCCAGGCCGACGCCCGCGCGCTTCGCCTCGCGGACCAGTTCCGCGGCCAGCTCGGCGAGCCGGGCCTGGGCCGAAGCCCCGCCGAGCACGACCGCGCCGCGCCGTCGCCGCAGGTCGATCAGGCCTTCGTCGCGGAGGACCGCGTACGCCCGCAGCACGGTGTGGACGTTGATCTCGAGCGACGCCGCCAGCTCGCGGGCGGGCGGCAGCTGCTCCCCGGGCGCGGGACTGCCGTCGGCCAGGGAACGGCGGAGCGACGCCGCGACCTGCTCGAAGAGCGGGACGGTCGAACTCGGATCGATCCGGACGAACATAGTTCTAACTATAATAGAACTATCGAGCGCCGAGGGAGACTTGCGTCACACTTTCGCGAGGGCGGTCAGCTCGCCTTGGCGATGAGCTCCCCGGCGAGGTCCAGGGCGTGATCGACGTCGTGCGCGACGTAGTGCAGGTCGACGAGCACCTCGGAAATGCCCAGCTCGCGGGCCACGTCGAGGCAGGGCGGGACGTCACCGGCCGTCTCGACGCCGGTGCCCCGCCGCGGGTTGATCCGCAGCACCCGGCGCAGCGCGTCCGGGTCGCGCCCGGCCCGTTCGGCGGCTTCGCGGGCGACCGACCACAGGCCGTCGAGGTACTGAGCCGGCATCCACCCCGCCAGCCAGCCGTCCGCGCGGCGCCCGACCCGGGCCAGCGCCGGCGGGGAGAACCCGCCGAGCAGCACCGGCGGTCGCGGCCGCTGCGCCGGGCGCAGGCCCACTGTCGACGGCGCGATCCGCCACTGCGGACCCTCGTGCGCCACCGGATCGCCGGTCCACAGCGCCTCCAGCGCGTCCAGGACCGCGTCGAGCCGCTTGCCGCGGCCCTCCCAGGGGACGCCTGTCGCGAAGTACTCCTCGCGCAGCCAGCCCAGCCCGAAACCGACGTCGAGCCGTCCCGAGCTGGCCAGATCGAGCGAGGTCAGGGCCCTGGCGAGCAGCACGGGGGAATAGACCGGGCCGGTCAGCGCGCTCATCCCGAGGCGGGCCGTCCGGGTCACGGCGGCCGCGGTGGCCAGCGTCGTGAACGGGTCGGCGAAGGTCTCGAACTCCTCGGGGTACGGGTGCTCCGGTGTCCCGCCGCCGGGGTACAGGTCCGACGGCTCCCGGGGCGTCAGGATCCGGTCGCCGACCCAGAGCGAGCCGAAGCCGAGGTCCTCCGCGGCGGTCGCGAAGCGGGCGACGGCGGCGGGGTCGGCGAGGGCGCCGTACTGGGGCAGCGCGAGCCCGAGGCGCGTCCCGTCCACCGCCATCCGACCGGGGGTGTCCGTCATGGCGGACATCCTGGCATGATCACGTGGTCGGCGGAGAGTTTTCCGCAGGCCGGCCGGGGTTCGGCGGTCGATCGGGGGGCGCGGTTGCGGGCTCTCGCGAGGCTTGCCGTAGACTTCGGGACTTGGAACGCACTACGGTCATCCCCGCCTGGATGGTGGGGATGATGGAATGCGTCCTCCGGGGCTCCGAGCGATCGGGACTCCACAGGGGTGTAGCTCAATTGGCAGAGCAGCGGTCTCCAAAACCGCAGGTTGCAGGTTCAAGTCCTGTCACCCCTGCGTAACGGAACTGGTGGAGCGGAGGAGTGGTCGTGAGCGACAGCGACGCCAGCGGCGGCGAGCAGGAGCAGGACGGCAACGGGCAGAAGCCCGAGAGCCAGTCCCGTCCCGTCACAGCCGCTGCCCGGCGTGAGCGCCGTGCGACCGCTCGTCCGGCGGGCAAGTCCGCGGCACGTGCGGACGACAAGACCCGCCCGGCCGGGAAGTCGGGGGAGAAGACCGCCCCCGACGCCAAGGGCGCGCCGACTCCGAAGCGGGACCAGAAGGCGAAGAAGGCCTCCGTGTTCGCACGGCTGGTGCGTTTCATCCGCGAGGTGTGGGCGGAGCTGCGCAAGGTCATCTGGCCCAACCGCAAGCAGATGGTCACCTACACCGCGGTCGTGCTGGTCTTCGTGGTGTTCATGGTGGCACTGGTGAGCGTCTTGGACTTCGCGTTCAAGAAGGGCATCGGCGCGATCTTCGGCTGACCCGCCGCCGTGCCGCGCGGGCCGGCCTGACCGACCCGGCAATGATCAACTGAGAGGACGGAACGTGACCTCCGACAACGGCACATCAGCCGGTCACGACCTGACCGAGCTTTCCGACGAGCAGGTGCACGCGGCACTCGGTGACGAGGAGTCCGAGCACCTGGAGCCCGTCGAGGTGTCCGACGAGGTCGACGAAGCCGCTTCCGTTGACGAGGGCGACGACGCGGCCGAGGCCGCGGAGCCCGAAGCCGACGACGAAGACCCGGTCGCCAAGCTGCGCGCCGAGCTCCTCGCCGCGCCCGGCGAGTGGTACGTCGTGCACTCGTACGCCGGTTACGAGAACAAGGTGAAGACCAACCTCGAGACCCGGACGCAGACCCTGGACGTCGAGGACTACATCTTCCAGATCGAGGTCCCGACCGAAGAGGTCACCGAGATCAAGAACGGCCAGCGCAAGCAGGTGCAGCGCAAGGTGCTGCCCGGCTACATCCTGGTCCGGATGGACCTGAACGACGCCTCGTGGAGCGCGGTGCGCAACACGCCGGGTGTCACCGGGTTCGTCGGCGCCACCTCGCGGCCGTCGCCGCTGACCGTGGACGAGGTGCTGAAGTTCCTCGCCCCGCAGGTCGAGAAGGAAGCCCCGGCCAAGGCCAGCAAGGGCGAGTCCGCCTCGGCCACGCCGCTGGGCGCCCCGGCCGTCGAGGTCGACTTCGAGGTCGGCGAGTCGGTCACGGTCATGGACGGCCCGTTCGCGACGCTGCCGGCGACGATCTCCGAGGTCAACGTCGACGGGCAGAAGCTGAAGGTCCTGGTGTCGATCTTCGGCCGGGAGACCCCGGTCGAGCTGTCGTTCACGCAGGTCTCCAAGATCTGACGGCCGGCCTTCTCGGCCGCAGTCCCCACGTCCACGGCAGGTACGCGGGGAACGTAGTACAGGACAGGAAAAGAAATGCCACCCAAGAAGAAGAAGCTTGCGGCGATCATCAAGCTGCAGATCAAGGCGGGTGCGGCCAACCCCGCGCCGCCGGTCGGCCCGGCGCTGGGTCAGCACGGCGTCAACATCATGGAGTTCTGCAAGGCCTACAACGCCGCGACCGAGTCGCAGCGCGGGGACGTCGTCCCGGTCGAGATCTCCGTCTACGAAGACCGGTCGTTCGACTTCAAGCTGAAGACGCCGCCGGCCGCCAAGCTGCTGCTGAAGGCCGCGGGCGTGGAGAAGGGCTCCGGCGAGCCGCACAAGACCAAGGTCGCCAAGGTCACCTGGGACCAGGTCCGCGAGATCGCCAAGACCAAGGAGACCGACCTCAACGCGCACGACATCGACCAGGCCGCGAAGATCATCGCCGGCACCGCCCGGTCGATGGGCATCACGGTCGTCGACGCCTGAGTTTTTCAGCAGTACGTGGGAGAGCCGAGTGCTGGCTCTGACACCACACTGATCCGTTTTTGAAGTAAGGACAGAAGCATGACCAAGCACAGCAAGGCTTACCGCCAGGCTGCGGAGCTCATCGACAAGGCGCGCCTGTACGCGCCGCTCGAGGCCGCGAAGCTGGCGAAGGAGACCTCCAAGACCAAGATGGACGCGACCGTCGAGGTCGCGATGCGTCTCGGTGTGGACCCCCGCAAGGCCGACCAGATGGTCCGCGGCACCGTGAACCTGCCGCACGGCACCGGTAAGACCGCCCGCGTCATCGTCTTCGCCGTCGGCGACAAGGCCGCCGAGGCCGAAGCCGCCGGCGCGGACGCGGTCGGCACCGACGAGCTGATCGAGCGCATCCAGGGTGGCTGGCTCGACTTCGACGCCGCGATCGCGACGCCGGACCAGATGGCCAAGGTGGGCCGCATCGCCCGCATCCTCGGCCCGCGTGGCCTGATGCCGAACCCGAAGACCGGCACGGTGACCCCCGCGGTCGAGAAGGCCGTGAAGGACATCAAGGGCGGCAAGATCAACTTCCGCGTCGACAAGCAGGCCAACCTGCACCTGGTGATCGGCAAGGCTTCCTTCGACACGGAGAAGCTGGTCGAGAACTACGCCGCCGCGCTGGACGAGATCCTCCGCGCCAAGCCGTCCTCGGCGAAGGGCCGCTACCTGAAGAAGGTCACCTTCACCACGACGATGGGCCCGGGCATCCCGGTCGACCCGCTGCGGACCCGCAACCTCCTCACCGAGGAAGCTGCCATCTGAGAACCTTATTCTGGTCAGGTCGGCGCTGCGGACCGCAACCAGTTCGCTTCAGGCGAGCTTTGCGCCGGCCGACGGCTGAATAAGGTTCTGAGTCGGACATCACCAGAAAGGGCGTCCCCGCTTGCTGCGGGGGCGCCCTTTCTTCGTGTCTGATGGACGCCATGCCGACTTTCGCGTCGTTCGACGGGCTCCGGTTGAACTACACCGTGTGGGAGGGCGACGCCGCCCACCGCCCGGTGCTGCTCCAGCACGGCTTCGCGGCCGACACGAACGCGAACTGGATCTCCACCGGCGTCGTGGCGGCGTTGCGCTCCGCCGGTTTGACCGTGATTTCCCTGGACGCGCGCGGCCACGGCCGTTCGGAGAAGCCGCACGACGAGGCCTGCTACACCGATGACTCAATGGCCCGCGACGTCTCGGCCCTGCTGGACGAACTGGCCCTCGACGAGGTCGCGATGGTCGGCTACTCGATGGGCGCGATCATCGCCCTGACCGCAACGGCGGCGGACAAGCGCATCCGCTGCCTGGCCACCGGCGGCGTCGGCTCGGGCATCGTCGACTTCGGCGGCGTCGACCTCCGGGTGGTGAAGCCGGCGGACATCGCTTCGGCCCTGCTGGCGGAGGACCCGTCGACGGTCCCGCCATCAGGCGTCCCATTCCGGTTGCTGGCCGACGCGACCGGCGGCGACCGGCGTGCGTTGGCCGCGGTGGCGCTGGCGTCGAAGGAAAGCCACCTGGACCTGTCCTCGATCGGAGTGCCGACGTTGGTGCTGGCGGGCGACCAGGACCAGCTGGCCGCGGAGCCGGAAAGGCTGGCGGCAGCGATCGCGGGGGCGCGGCTGGTCCGCATCCCGGGCGACCACATGACGGCGGTGATGTCGCCGGCGTTCTCGGAGGCACTGGTGGCGTTCCTGTCGGCACCCCACCCGCGCTGACGGCTCAGCGGGTCGTCGGCGTCGGCGCCGGGCACGGGGTCGGCTCGTTCGTGTGCGCCGTGATGAGCCACTGGCCCTTTTCGACCTTCTGCACGGTGAACGCGCCGAGCGCGGGGCCGCCCTCGATGCCGAACTGGCACGAGCTGATCGTGAAGCGGTCGCCCGGAACGGGTTCCGAGACGTACGACGGCATCGACTCGGCGTACTTGTTCTTGTTGGTGACCTTGCGGTTCAGCTCGTGGACCGCGACCTGGCAGTCCGCGTAACCCAGGTCCTGGGCGAACTTCTGCTGGATCGGCTCGTCCATCCGCCCGCAAGCCTGCGGGACGAGGTTCTGCGCGACGGCGTCGTAGACCTCTCGAACGGCTTCGTACGGGCTGGTCGAAAGGATGTGGTTAGTCTGGTACTTCCCGCCGCCCTCCTGGGCGAGCTGGGCCGACGTCTTCCCCGAGTCGTTCGGGAAGAAGTGGTTGTACAGCCACGTGCCCGCGACACCCAGGATCACCAGCGCCAGAACCCACGCGATGACCTTCTTCCCGAGCCAGCTCACCCACTTCGGCGCGCGGCGGCGCTCAGCGGGCACCAGCTGGTACCCCGGCGGGATCATCGGCGGCTGGGCGCCGCCCTGCTGCGGAGCCGGCTGGGACGGCGGGGCCTGGACCAGACCCGCGTCCGGCGGCGGGGCCGGCTGGTTGCCCTGCTGGGACTGGGTGAAGCGCAGGTAGTCCTGGAACTGCTGGAACTGGCGGAACTGCTCCAGCTGTGCCGGATCCATCGGCGGCTGCTCCGGGGAAGCGGGCGCGCCCGATGGCTGGGGGAGTGCCGGGAGGCCGCCCGCCGGGGTGGGTGCGTTCGAGCCCGCCGGTTCGAGTTCCGAGCCCGGCTTTCCGTCATCGCGCTGCTCCGCCACGTCACCATGATGCCCTCCGGGGCGACGCGGGGAACCCTCAGCCGCCCTAAACGCAGGTCAGAGCGGCCCCCGGGAGAAGCCTGCGCGAACCACCCGGTATAGTTGACGACGGTTCTACCGAAGACCGCTGGTTTTCCCCGCTTCCGTGGGGAACGAAGGTCCCGCACTCGCCGGGCGGCCCGCGCAGGAGGAACGAGGCTCCGGCACGTGTGCCGGAATGACGCCCCGCGCCTGCTCGCGCGTGGGCGTTTCGTCGTTTGGGGGGCTCCTCGACGCCAGTGGAAACACTAGCCAAGAGAGGAGGCGACCATGGCGAAGCCCGACAAGGTGGCGGCCGTCGCCGAGATCGCGGAGAGCTTCCGCAACAGCTCGGCCACCGTCGTTACCCAGTACACCGGCCTCTCCGTGTCCCAGCTGTCCCAGCTGCGCCGCGCTCTCGGCACCAGTGCCAAGTACCGGGTCGCGAAGAACACCCTCGTCAAGCGTGCCGCGGAAGACGCGGGCGTCACGGGGCTCGAGGACCTGTTCGTCGGTGCCACCGCCATCGCCTTCGTCGAGGGTGAAGCGGTCGACGCCGCCAAGGCGCTTCGCGACTTCGCGAAGGACAACAACGCGCTTGTGATCAAGGGCGGCTACATGGACGGCAAAGCGCTGTCCGTGGACGAGATCAACAAGATCGCCGATCTCGACAGCCGTGAGGTCCTGCTCTCCAAGGCAGCGGGCGCGTTCAAGGCGAAGCTGTCCCAGGCCGCCGCGCTGTTCCAGGCGCCGGCGTCCCAGGTCGCCCGCCTGGCTGCCGCGCTGGAGGAGAAGCAGCGCAACGCCGCCGGTACCGAAGCAGCCGAAGCACCCGCCGAGAGCTGAACCACCCCCACCCCGAACGTCTAGTTCGTTTTTCTGAGAGGAAGCCATCATGGCGAAGCTGAGCACCGCCGAGCTGATCGACGCCTTCAAGGAGCTCACCCTCCTCGAGCTGTCCGAGTTCGTGAAGGAGTTCGAGGAGACCTTCGACGTCACCGCCGCCGCGCCGGCCGCCGTCGTGGCCGCCGCCCCGGGTGCCGCTCCGGCCGCCGCCGCCGAGGAGCAGGACGAGTTCGACGTCGTCCTCGAGGGCGCCGGCGACAAGAAGATCCAGGTCATCAAGGTCGTCCGCGAGGTCGTCTCGGGCCTGGGCCTGAAGGAGGCCAAGGAGCTGGTCGAGGCCGCTCCCAAGGCCCTCCTGGAGAAGGTCGACAAGGAGGCCGCCGAGGCCGCCAAGGAGAAGCTCGAGGCCGCGGGCGCCAAGATCTCCATCAAGTGATCCCGGGCGCGCGAGCGCCTGAGCACCACCTCGTGAAGGGGCGGGCATCCACCTGGATGCCCGCCCCTTTCGTCGTACCCGGGCACCGATCCCCCTAGGGGTGGTGTCCGAATAGCCCCGGGTCCCTAAATCGTGGGTTCCGGGCTGCGTGAATCTGCACCGATGCCCCGAATGGACTACCGTGCTGCCAGTTGCCGATCACGGCGGGGTGACGATGGGTCCGGGTCTGGCCAGAAAATAAAACTGGTGAGTAACCTGTTCGCACTCAGCTCGTTGCACCTGGTTGACGCGGGTTCGTGGGCGCCACAGGCCCGCACCCGCCGCCGGCGTGGGTGGCAGGGTGTGGCAGCGGGCGCAATGACGCGGAACAGCTCCTGGAGGTGCGATGGGTGCCGAGGTGGTCATCGAAGGTCTGACCAAGTCCTTCGGTAAGCAGGCCATCTGGCGGGACGTCACGTTGACCCTGCCCCCGGGCGAGGTGTCGGCGATGCTCGGACCGTCCGGAACCGGCAAGTCGGTGTTCCTCAAGTCGATGATCGGCCTGCTCAAGCCCGACCGCGGGCGCTGCGTGATCAACGGCGTCGACATCGTCACCTGCTCCGAACACAAGCTCTACGAGATCCGGAAGCTCTTCGGCGTCCTCTTCCAGGACGGCGCGCTGTTCGGCTCGATGAACCTCTACGACAACGTCGCTTTCCCGCTGCGCGAGCACACGAAGAAGTCCGAGACGGAAATCCGCCGGATCGTCCTCGAAAAGCTCGACATGACGGGTCTGAACGGCGCCGACAAGAAGCTCCCCGGCGAGATCTCCGGCGGTATGCGCAAGCGCGCCGGCCTCGCCCGCGCCCTGGTGCTCGACCCCGAGATCATCCTGGTCGACGAGCCGGACTCGGGTCTCGACCCGGTCCGCACGACCTACATCTCGCAGCTGTTCCTCGACGTGAACGCGCAGATCGACGCGACGTTCCTGATCGTCACGCACAACATCAACCTGGCCCGCACGGTGCCGGACAACCTGGGCATGCTCTTCCGCAAGGAACTGGTCATGTTCGGCCCGCGCGAGGTGCTGCTGACCAGCGAGGAGCCGGTCGTCAAGCAGTTCCTCAACGGCCGGATGCAGGGCCCGATCGGCATGTCCGAGGAGAAGGACTCCGCCCAGATGGCCGCCGAGCAGGCGATGTTCGACGCCGGCCACCACGCGGGCGGGGTCGAGGACATCTCCGGGGTGCCGCCGCAGATGCAGACGACGCCGGGCGTGCCGCAGCGGATGGGCGCGGTCCGCCGCAAGGACCGGGTCATGGAGGTCCTGCACCGGCTGCCGCAGCCCGCGCAGGAGGGCATCATCGCCTCCCTGAGCCCGGAGGAGCAGCGCCACTACGGCGTCAGCCCCCGCCGCGTCGCCCAGGCCCAGCAGCAGCAACAGCAGCAGGTGCCGGCCGGCGCCCGCCCGCAGGGTGACGGCGTCCCGAACCAGCACCACGGGCAGCTGCCCGCCGACCAGGTGGCGCGCATCCCGGGCGGCGGCCAGCCGCCGAGACCCGGCTCGCACCGGATGCCACCGCCGCGCGACAACGGGCCAGGTGGCCGGTGAGTTCTCCCGCAACACAGGCGAAGATCCCCGGGATCGGCATGCTCCGAGAGACCGGGAACCTGTTCGCACTCGGCCTGGACATCGTCCGCGGCCTGTTCCAGCGCCCGTTCCAGCTGCGGGAGTTCATCCAGCAGTCGTGGTTCATCGCGAGCGTGACCATCCTGCCGACGGCCCTGGTGGCGATCCCGTTCGGCGCGGTCATCTCGCTGCAGTTCGGTTCGCTCGCCCGCCAGCTGGGCGCGCAGTCCTACACCGGCGCGGGCTCCGTGCTCGCCACCGTGCAGCAGGCCAGTCCGCTGGTCACCGCGCTGCTGGTGGCGGGCGCGGGCGGCTCCGCCGTCTGCGCCGACATCGGCGCCCGGACCATCCGCGAAGAGATCGCCGCGATGGAGGTGCTCGGCGTCTCCGCGGTGCAGCGGCTGATCGTGCCGCGCACCCTCGCGATGATGCTGGTCGCGTTGCTGCTCAACGGCATGGTCAGCGTCATCGGTGTGCTGGGCGGCTACTTCTTCAACGTCGTGCTGCAGGGCGGGACGCCGGGTGCCTACCTGGCGAGCTTCTCCGCCCTCGCCCAGCTGCCCGACCTCTGGGTCGGTGAGCTCAAGGCGCTGATCTTCGGGTTCATCGCCGCCGTCGTCGCGTCCTACCGGGGTCTCAACCCTTCCGGCGGCCCGAAGGGCGTCGGGGACGCGGTGAACCAGTCGGTGGTCATCACGTTCCTCATGCTGTTCGTCGTGAACTTCGTGATCACCCTGATCTACCTGCAGATCGTGCCCGGAAAGCTGGACTAGCGCCATGACGTTCCTCCAGGGCGCGAAACGCGTCGCCAACCGACCCCTGCAGACGCTGGACACCCTCGGTGACCAGATGTCGTTCTACGGCCGGGCACTGCTGTGGACGCCGCGGACGCTGCGCCGTTACACCAAAGAGGTCCTCCGGCTGCTGGCCGAGGTGAGCTTCGGGTCCGGCTCGCTCGCGGTCATCGGCGGCACGGTCGGCGTGATGGTCGGCCTGACGCTGTTCACCGGTGTCCTCGTCGGTCTCCAGGGCTACTCGGCGCTGAACTCGATCGGGACGTCGGCCTTCACCGGCTTCCTGACGGCGTTCTTCAACACGCGCGAGATCGCGCCGCTGGTCGCAGGCCTCGCCCTGAGCGCCACGGTCGGCGCCGGCTTCACCGCGCAGCTGGGTGCGATGCGGATCTCCGAGGAGATCGACGCGCTGGAAGTCATGGGTGTGCCGAGCCTGCCGTACCTGGTGACCACGCGGATCATCGCCGGGTTCGTCGCGGTCATCCCGCTCTACATCATCGGCCTGCTGAGCTCGTACCTCGCGTCACGACTGGTCGTCATCTACATCTACAACCAGTCCGCCGGTACCTACGACCACTACTTCGACCTGTTCTTACCACCGCAGGACGTGCTCTATTCGTTCATCAAGGTGCTGCTCTTCAGCGTCTTGATCATCCTGTCGCACTGCTACTTCGGCTACCGCGCGACCGGCGGCCCGGCCGGCGTCGGCGTCGCGGTCGGCAAGGCCGTGCGCCTCTCCATCGTCACGGTGTCGATCATGAACTTCTTCATCGGGTTCGCCATCTGGGGAACCGACGTCACGGTAAGGATCGCGGGATGAGGACGCTCCGACGCAGGCTGCTCGGCCTGCTGCTCATCGCCGTGATGGTCGGCGGGGTGGCGCTGTCCATCGCGCTCTACGACAAGGCGTTCACGCCGGTCGTCACGGTCAAGCTCCAGGCCGACAAGATCGGCAACCAGCTGATCAAGCAGTCCGACGTGAAGGTGCGCGGGCTGATCGTCGGCTCGGTCGAGGACATCACCGCCACCGCCGACGGCGCGGAGCTGACCCTGGCACTCAAGCCGGAGTCGGCGAAGCTGATTCCGGAGAACGTCTCGGCGCGGTTCCTGCCGAAGACGCTCTTCGGCGAGCGGTTCGTCTCGCTGGAGATCCCGAAGGACCCGTCGGCCAAGACGCTGGCCAGCGGCGACGTCATCCCGCAGGACCGCACGTCGAGCGCGGTCGAGCTGGACCAGGCGTTCGAGCACCTGATGCCGGTGCTGCAGGCCGTGCAGCCGCAGAAGCTGTCGGCGACGCTCACCGCGATCTCGACGGCGCTGCAGGGCCGCGGCGACCAGCTCGGCGAGACGCTGACGCAGCTGGGCACCTACATCGGCGAGCTGAACCCGCACGAGCCGGAGCTGCAGCACAACCTCAAGGCGCTCGCGGAGTTCTCCGACCACCTGAAGGACGCCGCGCCGGACCTGGTGCAGAGCCTCGACAACCTGAGCACGACCACCCGGACCGTGGTCGACCAGCAGCAGAACCTGTCGAACCTCTACGGCAGCCTGACCCAGGCCTCGATCGACCTGCAGACCTTCCTGCAGAACAACAAGGAAAACATCATCTCCCTCGCCGACACCGCCCGGCCGACGGCCGAGCTGCTGGCGAAGTACGCGCCGGAGTACCCCTGCGTGATCTCCCAGATGGCCGACAACGTCCCGCTGATCGACCAGGCGCTCGGCAAGGGCACCGACAAGCCCGGCCTGCACGCCACGATCGAGATCATCGTGCCGCGCGCGCCGTACGAGGCGGGCAAGGAAGAGCCGCGGTTCGAGGACAAGCGCGGGCCGCGCTGCTACGACATGAAGGACATCCCGAAGCCGTTCCCGTCCGAGCCGCCGGACGGCGCGTTCCAGGACGGGACCAAGCACCAGGCCGCGCCGAAGACGGTCGGCGAAGGCCTCAACCCGGCGAAGTTCAAGGCGGACGCGGCCGGCAACGGCGCGGGCGCCGGTGACCTGGCCTACTCGAGCGCGGAACAGGGCTTCCTGGCCGACCTGCTCGGCCCGCAGCTGGGCATGAACGCGGCGGACGTCCCGGGCTGGAGCGCCCTGCTCGTCGGCCCGCTGTACCGGGGCGCGGAGGTGACGGTCAAGTGAGGGGCCTGCTCGCGCCGCTGATCAAGCTCGGCATCTTCGTCGTGGTCACCGTGCTGTTCACGACGATCCTCGGGATCAGCATCGCCAACATCAACACCACCAGCACCAACGCCTACAAGGCGCGCTTCACCGACGCGACGCTCCTGCTGCCCAACGACGACGTCCGCATCGCCGGCGTCCGGGTCGGGCAGGTCAAGGACGTCAAGATCGTCGACAAGCGCCAGGCCGAGGTCGAGTTCGAGGTCGACGCCGGCCGGCAGCTGCCGGCCGGGGTGACCGCGCAGATCAAGTTCCGCAACCTGGTCGGCCAGCGCTACGTCTCCCTCGGCGAAGGCGAGAACAGCGGCGGCAAGACGCTCGGCCCCGGCGGCACCATCCCGTTGGAGCGGACCACCCCGGCGCTGGACCTGACCGAACTGTTCAACGGCTTCAAGCCGCTGTTCACCGCGCTCAACCCGGACGACGTCAACAAGCTGTCGTACGAGGTCATCCAGGTCCTGCAGGGCGAGGGCGGCACCGTCGAAAGCCTGCTCTCGCACACCGCGTCGCTGGCCACCACGATCGCGAACAAGGACCAGGTGATCGGTGAGGTCATCGACAACCTCAACTCGGTCCTCGACACGGTCAACGCGCACACGCCGCAGCTCAACGACCTGATCATCAAGCTGCAGCAGCTGACCTCCGGCCTCGCCGCCGACCGCAAGCCGATCGGCGACGCGATCGAGAGCCTCGGCAACCTGGCCCAGACGACGTCCGGGCTCCTCGGCGAGGTCCGCGAGCCGCTGAAGAACGACATCAGCGCGCTCGGCAACCTCACGGACCAGCTCAACAAGAACGAGCCGGAGCTGGAGCACTTCATCCAGTTCCTGCCGACCAAGGTGAGCACGCTGACCCGCACCGCGGACTACGGGTCCTGGTTCAACTTCTACGCCTGCGAGTTCACCGGGAGCGTCAGCTTGCCGCCGCTGATCAACGACGTGCCCCTGCCCCTGATCCCGGCCAACCGGGAGAGGTGCAAGGGATGAAGTCCTTCCAGAAGCGCAACCCCGTCCCGATCGCCCTGGTCGGCATCGCCGTGCTGGCGCTCGGCTTCCTCGCCGCGCTCAACTCCGACGACCTGCCGGTGATCGGCGGCGGCACCACCTACACCGCCGAGTTCAGCGAAGCCTCCGGCCTGCAGAAGGACAACGACGTCCGGGTCGCCGGCGTCAAGGTCGGCAAGGTCAGCGACATCGAGCTCGACGGCGCGTCGGTCAAGGTGTCGTTCAAGGTCAAGGACGCCTGGCTGGGCGACCGGACCAGCGCCGCGATCAAGATCAAGACCCTGCTCGGCCAGAAGTACCTGTCGCTGGACCCGCAGGGCCAGGGCGCGCTCGACCCGGCCACGGCGATCCCGCGGGACCGCACGATGGCCCCCTACGACGTGCTCGACGCCTTCCGCGGGCTCTCCCAGACCGTCGACAACATCGACACCAAGCAGCTGGCGCAGAGCTTCGACACCATCTCGCAGACCTTCGCCAACACGCCGGAAGACGTGAAGGGCGCGCTGTCGGGCCTGTCGAAGCTGTCGGACACCATCGCGTCGCGCGACCAGCAGCTGTCCAACCTGCTGGCGAACACCCGCGAGGTGTCGCAGACGCTGGTCGACCGCGACGCCGAGGTGCAGAAGCTGCTCACCGACGGCAACAAGCTGCTGGACGAGCTGTCGAAGCGCGAAGACGCGATCACGTCGCTGCTGAACGGCTCCCGTGAGCTGGCGACGCAGCTGCAGGGCCTGATCGACGACAACGACAAGCAGCTCGACCCGGTGCTCACCTCGCTGGACCAGCTGACGTCGATGTTGCAGCGCAACCAGGACTCCCTGGCCGACGGCATCAAGAAGTTCGCGCCGTTCATCCGCGTCTTCACCAACACCATCGGCAACGGGCGCTGGTTCGACAACTACATCTGCGGTCTGCTGCTGCCGTCGTTCGGCCCGATCAACGAAGAGGGGTGCTACACGAAATGAGTGACACCCGCTTCGGCCAGGCCCTCACCCGGGGCTTCACCATCGCGATCGTCCTCGCGCTCGTCGTCGCCGGCGGGATCTGGTGGACCCTGAAGGACGCCGGCCGCAACCACCTGACCGCGTACTTCGCCGGCGCCGTCGGCCTTTACGAGGGCAACAGCGTGCGGATGCTCGGCGTCGACATGGGCACGGTCACCAAGATCCAGCCCATGGGCAACCAGGTGAAGGTCGAGCTCGAGTACGACCGCTCGGTCGCCGTCCCGGCCGACGCGAAGGCGCTCATCGTGGCGCCGTCGCTGGTGTCGGACCGCTACGTCCAGCTCGCCCCGGCCTACACCGGCGGCCCGCGGATCTCCGACGGCGCGGTGATCGGCCTCGACCGCACCGAGGTGCCCCTCGAAGTCGACCAGCTGGCGTCCAGCCTGGCCCGGGTCAGCGAGACCCTCGGCCCGAACGGCGCCAACAAGAACGGGTCGCTGTCGAACCTGCTGAACACCGCGGCGGCCAACGTCGACGGCAACGGCCAGGCGCTGCACGACACGATCACCAAGCTCGGCCAGGCGGCCGGGACGCTGGCCGGCAACAAGGACGACCTGTTCTCCACGGTGGAGAACCTCGGCAAGTTCTCGCAGACGCTGGCCGACTCCGACAAGTCGGTCCGCAACTTCGAGAGCCAGCTCGCCGACGTCAGCGGCTACCTCGCTTCCGAGAAGGACAACCTGGCCGCGACCGTGCAGCAGCTGGGCACCACGCTCACCGCGGTGCAGTCGTTCATCGACGCCAACCACGACCGGCTCAAGTCCAACGTGGACAAGCTGGCCGGGGTCACCAAGGTGCTCGTCGACCAACGCAGCTCGCTCGCCGAGATCCTCGACGTCGCCCCGGTCGGTCTGAGCAACCTGGTCAACACCTACAACGGTTCGGCGGGCACGCTCGACGCCCGGCCGAACCTCAACGAGCTGACCCAGCCCCCGCTGGTGATGATCTGCCGGCTGCTCAAGCAGACCCCGGACGCGCTCGACGCGCTCGGCAACATCTGCGAGGGCATCGCCGGCGTGGTCGACGGGCTGGTCCCGCTGCCCTCCGTGGCGCAGACCGTCCAGGCGTTGCAGGCGGGCAAGCTCCCGCCGCTGCCGCTGCCCATCGCCGGGCAGCTCTACGGCACGGGAGGTGGCCAGTGAGGAAGCTGCTGACCGTCGGGACGCTCGCCACGGCGTCCGCGCTGGTGCTCTCCGGCTGCGCGTTCAAGGGCATCTACGACCTGCCGCTGCCCGGCGGCGCCGACCTCGGCGACCACCCGTACACGGTGAACGTCGAGTTCCGGGACGTGCTCGACCTGACCCCGCAGGCCGGGGTGAAGGTCAACGAGGTGCCGATCGGCCGGGTCGAGAACGTCGGCCTGACCAAGGACGGCTGGCACGCGCTGGTCACGCTGAAGGTCAACGGCGACGTCAAGCTGCCGGCCAACGCGCTGGCCAACGTCAAGCAGTCGAGCCTGCTCGGGGAGAAGTACGTCGAACTGGCTTCGCCGGGCGACGACCAGGCCCAGGGCAAGCTGGCCGACAACGCGACCATCCCGCTGGCCAGGACGAACCGCAGCGTCGAGGTCGAAGAGCTGCTCGGGGCGCTGTCGCTGCTGCTCAACGGCGGTGGCGTCGACCAGCTCAACACCATCACCAAGGAGCTCAACAACGCCACGTCCGGCCGCGAGCCGGACATCAAGGCGCTGCTGGACAACGCGAACCAGCTGGTCACGAACCTCGACCAGCAGTCGCGCAACATCACCCGCGCGCTCGACGGGCTGAACCGGCTGTCCTCGACCCTGAACGGCCAGAAGGACAAGCTGGTCGGCGCGGTCGACAACCTCGCACCGGGCCTCGGCGTGCTGGAGTCGCAGCGCGGCCAGCTGGTCACGATGCTGCAGGCGCTCGACAACCTCTCCGGGGTCGCCACCGACACCGTGAACCGGTCGCAGAAGGACCTCGTCGCCGACCTCAAGGCGCTGACGCCGACGTTGCAGAAGCTCGGCGAGGCGGGCAACGACCTGCCGAAGGCCCTGCAGATCCTGCTGACGTTCCCGTTCAGCGACCAGGCCGTCAACGACGTCAAGGGCGACTACTTCAACCTGTTCGCGAAGGTGGACCTGAACCTGAAGACCGTCGTCGAAAACCTCGGCAACAGCCGCCAGAACGCGCTCGCCGGGCAGCTCCCGCTGCCGGGGCTCACCGGCGGCGTCGAGGGCACCCCCGCCAACCAGCCGCCGCCACTGCCGATCCCGGGCGAGAGCGGGCAGCGGTCCGGGCAGTCGCAGCCGGGCCTCGGCAATCTCTTCGGGCTCCTGTCGGGAGGTGCGGGCTGATGCTGGTGCGCCGGACGAAGATCCAGCTGATCGCGTTCGCGGTCATTTCGGTCGTCGCGATCGTGTACGCGCTGATCCGGTTCGCCGGGCTCGGCACCGTGTTCGGCAACGACGGCTACACGGTGAAGCTGCAGCTCAACGAGTCGGGCGGCATCTTCACCAACGCCGAAGTCACCTACCGCGGCTACAACATCGGCCGGGTCGGCGAAATGCGGCTCACCCCGACCGGGCTCGAGGCCGACCTGAACATCGACCCGTCCGCGCCCCAGGTGCCGGCGGACCTCGACGCGGTCGTCGCCAACCGGTCGGCGGTCGGCGAGCAGTACGTCGACCTGAAGCCGAAGGCCGACAAGGGCCCGTACCTGGCCGCGGGTTCGGTGATCCCGGCGGCCAAGACGACCACCCCGGTCAGCACCGACCGGCTGATCGGCGACCTCGACTCGCTCGCGGCGTCGGTCCCGGTCGACTCGCTGCGCACGGTCGTCGACGAGTCCTACGACGCCTTCCGCGGCACCGGTGGGGACCTCCAGAAGCTCCTGGACACCGCGCGCAGCTTCACCACGACCGCGCAGGAGTACCTGCCGCAGACGATCCAGCTGCTGGACCAGGGCGGGAAGGTGCTGGACACGCAGAACGACGAGGCGGCGAACTTCGCGTCGTTCAGCAAGAGCCTCAACGAGCTCACCGGCACGCTGAAGAACTCCGACGGCGACCTGCGCAAGCTCATCGGCATCACGCCGCAGGTGGCCGCCCAGGTCAGCCAGGTGCTGAAGGAGTCCGGGCCGGGCCTGGGCGCGCTGACGGCGAACCTGCTCACCACGGCCAACCTGACCGTGACCCGGCTCGACGGCATCGAGCAGGGCCTGGTCACCTACCCGGCGCTGGCCGGCGCGGCGAGCAGCGTCGCGCCCGGCGACGGGACCGCCCACCTGGGCCTGGTGCTCAACCTGTTCAACCCGCCGGCCTGCACCAAGGGCTACATGCCGTATTCGCAGTACCGGACCGGGAACAACCTGTCGCCTCGGCCCGCGGACGACAACGCGTACTGTGCCGAACCGAAGGGCAGCCCGATCAACGTCCGCGGCGCGCAGAACGCGCCGTACGGCGGTGTCCCGGTCGCGCCGTCCGACGCCGACGTCTCGGCCAACGCGAACCGGCCGGCCGAGGAGCTGGCGGAGGAGCGCAACAGCCGCGGCGTGCCGGGCATCGTCGGCAGCCCCGGCGTCAGCCTGAACAGCCTGGGTGCGCTGCTCGGACTGGCCTGACGTGGATTTGATGACCGCCACCTACCCTGGAGTGCCATGAGTACGGACGAGCCGGCCGCCGTCGAGGACACCGGCGTCACCCCGACGCCGGCCGAGGAGCCGTCTTCCTCGCGGACCCTGGTGCTCGGCGCCGGCGCGCTGGCACTGGCCGCGCTGATCGCCGCCGCGTTCTTCGGGATCCAGTGGTGGGCGGCCGCGGCCGACGACAACGCCGAGCTGGCGGCTTCGCGCGAGGCCGTCGTCAAGGCGGGCAGCAACGCGCTGAAGGCCTACACCGAGGTCGACTACACCGACCTCGACGGCTTCTTCGCCCGGCAGAAGTCCGTGTCGGACGACAAGATGGCCCAGCAGATCGACCAGTCGGCGCCGACGTTCCGCAAGGCGCTCGCCGACGCCAAGACGAAGGTCACCACGGACGTCCAGGACATCGCCGTCGAGGAGCTGGACGACCACGAAGGCAAGGCCAGCTTTCTCGCTGCCATCGCCACGACCGTCACCCAGGGTGACAAGAGCAGCGCGAAGCCGTTGCGCCTCGAAGTGTCGATGACCCGCGTGGGCGACGCGTGGAAGCTGTCCGGCATCGACAGCGTCCCGCTCGTCGCGGCCGGCCAGTAGCGTCACCCAGAAGGAGCCCGTAGTGCCCCCCTCCCGCCGCCAGCCGCCTCGCAGCAGCAGCACCCCGCCGTCGCGCCGGCCGCGCGTGGCCGGTCTGCGCAAGCCGCCGACGGACGAGTCCGCCGCCGAGCGGACCGGCCAGCTCCCCGCCGTGCCCGCCGAGCCGCGCAAGCCGCGCCCCCGGCCGGCCCCGCGCCCGGTGCCGCGGCCGGCCGCCAAGCCCGAGTCGTTCGAAGCGACCAGCGGGCAGCTCGACACGGCGCCCTCCGCCGAGGACACCGCGGTGTTCGCCGCCGTCGGCACCGAGGAGGAGCCCGAGGTCGACGCGCTCACCGGTGAGCCGGCCGCGGTCGAGGACGAAGCGGCCCCCGCCCGCCCCGCGCCGCGCCGGAAGAAGCGCGACACGGGCATCGCGAAGCCGACGGAAGAGTCCGAGGTCCCGGTGGCCCCGGCGGAACCGGCGAAGCCCGCGGCGTCGCCGGCGCGGAAGCCGTACGTGGTCGCGGGCGCGCTGGTGCTGGTGGCGCTGGTCCTGGGCGGGCTGGCGTTCTGGTTCAAGTACGAAGAGGTCCAGGTCTCCTCGGCGACCAGCAACACCGCGCTGCTGGACGTCGCGAAGACGGCGCAGGTCAAGGACTCGGTGTCCAAGGCGGCCGAGGCGCTGTTCTCCTACGACTTCAACAACATCAAGAAGACCGAGGACGCGGCCAACGACCTGCTGGCCAACGACGACGTCCGCGCCAAGTACAACTCCCTGATGGGCGAGGTCAAGCGGCTCGCGCCGGAGCAGAAGATGGTCGTGACCTGCAAGGTGACGCGGTCGGCGGTGATCATGCTCAACGGCGACCTGGCGAAGGTGATGGTCTTCGTCGACCAGACCTCGACCCGCACGGACACGAAGAAGACGACCGCGGGCACGGCCCAGCTCCACTTGAACGCCCAGCTCCAGGGCGACAAGTGGAAGATCACGGACATGGACACGTACAACGCGCCGAAGGTCCCGGCGGCCACCCAGGCCCCGGCTTCGTCGGCACCGCCGGCGTCCCCCTCCCCGACGAAGTAGCTTCGCGAGCGGGCTCCCCGGGCCGGCCGCTCGGCGGGGCACGGCTGCGCTGCCGGTGGCCGAAGCCGCTTCGGCAGCGAAGCGGCTTCGCGCGAGAAGGTGGGCCGTGCGGTGCCCGGCGGGCCCGGGCCGGGCACCCCGGGCGGCCCGGAGCGCTCTTGTACGGCGTTCAGGGGCTCGTGGAACCGCCGGTGCCATCCGAGGCCGCCGAGGGGTCCGTCGCGGCCTCTCGGACCCCTCTCCGCCGCCGTGGCGCCTGGGGCACGAGTGACCGCTGTGACTCGGCCGCGCGGGCCTCCGAACGGCCCTCCGCGACACCCCTCAGCGCACCTCCGGGAGAACTTCTCCGGCCGTGCCGAGGTGGTGTGCGGCACAGGCCCGGCGACGGAATCCGTGGAAAAACCGCAGGTCGAACCGCTTTACTGGCGCTACCAGCCGGTAACCTGCATGATATTCGGTCGCTTACGCTCCGCTGAACCTCTTCAACGCTGCGCCAACCGGCGGGACCCCCGTGTGGCATCTTGACTCTCGGCGCCGCTGGGTTCACGCTTACTCCCGACGGCGAAACCGGCGGCCCTTGCGGGAGGGACAACCGGCTCGCCTGGAGGCATACCTGAAGACGTCGCGAGGCAGGCTGGGCCCCATCGGGAGCGCCCCCTGGACAGACCGCGCCGTTCGGGCTAGACTGCCTCTTTGCGCTGCCCTCTTTCAGGCTGCCCGGAGCCGGTAGTTAGGATAGTGGGCACACGGCACCCTTGACAGTCGCTCATAGCTGTTGCTATGGCGGCCGTCACCGCTCATTGTCCCCGGAAGGACGCATCTTGGCAGTCTCTCCCGCGAACCAGGCCACTGCTGCGACCACCTCGGCTGAATCTCGCTCGGAGTCCACGGGAATCCCCGGCGCGCCCAAGCGGGTTTCCTTCGCAAAGATTCGCGAACCGCTCAGCACCCCCAACCTGCTCGACGTCCAGATCCAGTCGTTCCAGTGGTTCACCGGGGACGAAGCGTGGTTCGAACGCCGTGTCGAAGAAGGTGAAGAAAACCCGATCGGCGGCCTCGAAGAGGTCCTGAACGAGATCTCCCCGATCGAGGACTTCTCCGGTTCGATGTCCCTGTCCTTCTCCGCCCCGCGCTTCGACGAGGTCAAGGCCTCGATCGAGGAGTGCAAGGACAAGGACATGACGTACGCCGCGCCGCTGTTCGTCACGGCCGAGTTCGTCAACAACAACACGGGCGAGATCAAGAGCCAGACGGTCTTCCTGGGCGACTTCCCGGTGATGACCGACAAGGGCACCTTCATCATCAACGGCACCGAGCGTGTCGTCGTGTCCCAGCTGGTCCGCTCGCCGGGCGTCTACTACTCGAAGGACGTCGACAAGACGACCGACAAGGACGTCTTCAGCGTCCGCGTGATCCCGAGCCGGGGTGCCTGGCTCGAGTTCGACGTCGACAAGCGCGACACCGTCGGCGTCCGCATCGACCGCAAGCGCCGCCAGCCGGTCACCGTGCTGCTGAAGGCGCTGGGCTGGACCACCGAGGCGATCCGCGAGCGCTTCTCCTTCTCGGAGACGCTGCTGGCCACCCTCGAGAAGGACCACACCGCCGGCACCGACGAGGCGCTGCTCGACATCTACCGCAAGCTGCGCCCGGGCGAACCGCCCACGAAGGAGAGCGCGCAGACCCTGCTGGAGAACCTGTTCTTCAAGGCGAAGCGCTACGACCTGGCCAAGGTCGGCCGGTACAAGGTCAACAAGAAGCTGGGCCTCGAGACGCCGTACGACACCGGGACGCTGACCGAAGAGGACATCGTCACCACCATCGAGTACCTGGTCCGGCTGCACGCCGGCGAGGACAAGATGGACGCGGCGAACGGCACCGAGATCCCGGTCGAGACCGACGACATCGACCACTTCGGCAACCGCCGCCTGCGCACCGTCGGCGAGCTGATCCAGAACCAGATCCGGGTCGGTCTCTCCCGCACCGAGCGCGTCGTGCGCGAGCGCATGACCACGCAGGACGTCGAGGCGATCACGCCGCAGACCCTGATCAACATCCGCCCGATCGGCGCGGCGATCAAGGAGTTCTTCGGCACCTCGCAGCTGTCGCAGTTCATGGACCAGAACAACCCGCTGTCGGGCCTGACGCACAAGCGTCGTCTGTCGGCCCTCGGCCCGGGTGGTCTGTCCCGTGAGCGCGCCGGCATGGAGGTCCGGGACGTCCACCCGTCGCACTACGGCCGCATGTGCCCGATCGAGACGCCGGAAGGCCCGAACATCGGCCTGATCGGCTCGCTCTGCTCGTACGCGCGGGTCAACCCGTTCGGCTTCATCGAGACGCCGTACCGCAAGGTCGTCGAGGGCCGGGTCACCGACCAGGTCGACTACCTGACCGCGGACGAAGAGGACCGGTACGTCAAGGCCCAGGCCAACGCGCCGATCTCGGACGACGGCACCTTCGTCGAAGACCGCGTCATGGCCCGCCGCAAGGGTGGCGAGGTCGAGCTGATCGACCCGCTCGACATCGACTACATGGACGTCTCGCCGCGGCAGATGGTCTCGGTCGCGACGGCGATGATCCCGTTCCTCGAGCACGACGACGCGAACCGCGCCCTGATGGGTGCGAACATGCAGCGCCAGGCCGTGCCGCTGCTGCGCAACCAGGCCCCGTACGTGGGCACGGGTGTGGAGCTGCGCGCCGCGGTCGACGCCGGTGACGTGCTCGTCGCCGAGCAGGCCGGCATCGTCGAGGAGCTCTCGGCGGACCTGATCACGATCATGCACGACGACGGCACGCGGAAGAGCTACGGACTGTACAAGTTCCGCCGCTCGAACCACGGCACCTGCTTCAACCACCGCCCGATCGTCAACGAGGGCGACCGGGTCGAGCAGGGTCAGGTCATCGCCGACGGCCCGTCCACCGAGAACGGTGAGATGGCGCTCGGCAAGAACCTGCTCGTCGCGGTCATGCCGTGGGAGGGCCACAACTACGAGGACGCGATCATCCTCTCGGAGCGCCTGGTGCAGGACGACGTCTTGACGTCGATCCACATCGAGGAGCACGAGATCGACGCCCGCGACACCAAGCTGGGCGCCGAGGAGATCACCCGGGACATCCCGAACGTCTCGGAGGAGGTACTGGCCGACCTCGACGAGCGCGGCATCATCCGGATCGGTGCCGAGGTCCGCGACGGCGACATCCTGGTCGGCAAGGTCACGCCGAAGGGCGAGACCGAGCTGACCCCGGAGGAGCGCCTGCTCCGTGCGATCTTCGGCGAGAAGGCCCGCGAAGTCCGCGACACCTCGCTGAAGGTGCCGCACGGCGAGACCGGCAAGGTCATCGGCATCCGCGTGTTCTCGCGCGAGGACGACGACGAGCTGCCCCCGGGCGTCAACGAGCTGGTCCGCGTCTACGTGGCCCAGAAGCGCAAGATCCAGCCGGGCGACAAGCTCGCCGGCCGGCACGGCAACAAGGGTGTCATCGGCAAGATCCTGCCGGTCGAGGACATGCCGTTCATGGAGGACGGCACCCCGGTCGACATCATCCTGAACACGCACGGTGTGCCGCGACGGATGAACATCGGCCAGATCCTCGAGCTGCACCTGGGCTGGCTGGCCTCGCAGGGCTGGACGATCGAGGGCAACCCCGACTGGGCCGCCAACCTGTCCGAGGAGCTCTACGACGTCGCGCCGAACACGAACACCGCGACCCCGGTGTTCGACGGCGCGAAGGAAGAGGAGCTCACCGGGCTGCTCGGCGCGACCAAGCCGAACCGCGACGGCGAGCGCATGGTCAAGGAGAACGGCAAGGCCACGCTGTTCGACGGCCGCTCCGGCGAGCCGTACCCGTACCCGGTGTCCGTCGGCTACATGTACATCCTGAAGCTGCACCACCTGGTCGACGACAAGATCCACGCCCGCTCCACCGGTCCGTACTCGATGATCACGCAGCAGCCGCTGGGTGGTAAGGCGCAGTTCGGTGGCCAGCGCTTCGGTGAGATGGAGTGCTGGGCGATGCAGGCGTACGGCGCCGCCTACACGCTGCAGGAGCTGCTGACGATCAAGTCGGACGACGTGGTCGGCCGCGTGAAGGTGTACGAGGCCATCGTCAAGGGGGAGAACATCCCCGAGCCGGGCATCCCGGAGTCGTTCAAGGTGCTCCTCAAGGAGCTCCAGTCGCTGTGCCTCAACGTCGAGGTGCTCTCCAGCGACGGCGCGGCGATCGAGATGCGCGACTCCGACGACGAGGACCTCGAGCGCGCCGCGGCCAACCTCGGCATCAACCTGTCCCGCAACGAGTCGCCCTCGGTGGACGACGTCGTGCACTGATCGCGAGCTGAGCTGGGCCCGGCCTCCCGCGGGGCCCAGCTCGCCCGCCGACCCCTCTTCTAGCCGATACAACCCCAAGGGGACTTAGACGTGCTGGACGTCAACTTCTTCGATGAGCTCCGCATTGGTCTCGCCACGGCCGACGACATCCGTCAGTGGTCGTACGGCGAGGTCAAGAAGCCGGAGACCATCAACTACCGGACGCTCAAGCCCGAGAAGGACGGCCTCTTCTGCGAGAAGATCTTCGGTCCGACCCGGGACTGGGAGTGCTACTGCGGCAAGTACAAGCGCGTCCGCTTCAAGGGCATCATCTGTGAGCGCTGCGGCGTCGAGGTGACCCGCGCCAAGGTGCGCCGCGAGCGGATGGGCCACATCGAGCTGGCCGCCCCGGTCACCCACATCTGGTACTTCAAGGGTGTTCCGTCCCGCCTGGGCTACCTGCTGGACCTGGCGCCGAAGGACCTCGAGAAGATCATCTACTTCGCTGCTTACGTCATCACGGGCGTGAACACGGAGCTGCGCCACAACGACCTGCCGACCCTCGAGAACGAGATCGGCGTCGAGCGCAAGAACCTCGAGACCAAGCGCGACGCGGACATCGAGGCCCGCGCGCAGAAGCTGGAAGCCGACCTGGCCGAGCTGGAGGCGGAGGGCGCCAAGTCCGACGTCCGCCGCAAGGTCAAGGAGGGCGGCGAGCGCGAGATGCGCCAGCTGCGTGACCGCGCCGGTCGCGAGCTGGACCGCCTCGAGGAGGTCTGGACGACCTTCACGAAGCTCGACACCCGCCAGCTGATCGCCGACGAGCTGCTCTACCGCGAGCTCGTCGACCGCTACGGCGAGTACTTCACCGGCGGCATGGGCGCGGAGGCCATCCAGAAGCTGGCCACCGAGTTCGACGTCGCCGCGGAGGCCGAGAGCCTGCGCGACACGATCCGCAACGGCAAGGGGCAGAAGAAGCTCCGCGCGCTGAAGCGGCTCAAGGTCGTCGCGGCGTTCCAGGCCACCGGCAACGACCCGCGCGGCATGGTGCTCGACGCCGTCCCGGTGATCCCGCCGGACCTGCGCCCGATGGTGCAGCTGGACGGTGGCCGCTTCGCGACCTCCGACCTGAACGACCTGTACCGCCGGGTGATCAACCGGAACAACCGCCTCAAGCGGCTGATCGACCTCGGCGCGCCCGAGATCATCGTCAACAACGAGAAGCGGATGCTGCAGGAGGCCGTCGACGCGCTGTTCGACAACGGCCGCCGCGGGCGTCCGGTCACCGGCCCGGGCAACCGGCCGCTGAAGTCGCTGTCCGACCTCCTCAAGGGCAAGCAGGGCCGGTTCCGCCAGAACCTGCTCGGCAAGCGCGTCGACTACTCGGGCCGTTCGGTCATCATCGTCGGCCCGCAGCTGAAGCTGCACCAGTGCGGCCTGCCGAAGGACATGGCGCTCGAGCTGTTCAAGCCGTTCGTCATGAAGCGGCTGGTCGACCTGAACCACGCGCAGAACATCAAGTCCGCCAAGCGGATGGTGGAGCGCTCGCGGCCGCAGGTGTGGGACGTGCTGGAAGAGGTCATCACCGGCCACCCGGTGATGCTGAACCGCGCGCCGACGCTGCACCGCCTCGGCATCCAGGCCTTCGAGCCGCAGCTGGTCGAGGGCAAGGCCATCCAGCTGCACCCGCTGGTCTGCGAGGCGTTCAACGCGGACTTCGACGGTGACCAGATGGCGGTGCACCTGCCGCTGTCGGCCGAGGCGCAGGCCGAGGCCCGGATCCTGATGCTGTCGGCGAACAACATCCTCTCGCCGGCGTCGGGCCGCCCGCTCGCCATGCCGCGTCTGGACATGGTGACGGGTCTGTTCCACCTGACCCGCCTCAACGAGAAGGCCGAGGGCGCGGGCAACGCGTACTCGTCGCCGGCCGAGGCCATCATGGCGTTCGACCGCAAGGCGCTGGGCCTGCACGCCCCGATCAAGATCCGCGTCACCGACCGTCAGCCGGCGAAGGCCGACGAGGCGCGGCTCGCGGAAAAGGGCTGGGAGCCGGGCAAGGCGTGGCTGGCCGAGACGACCCTGGGCCGCGTGCTGTTCAACGAGCTGCTGCCGGCGGACTACCCGTTCATCAACGAGCCGATGCCGAAGAAGCGTCAGGCCGCGATCGTGAACGACCTCGCCGAGCGGTACTCGATGACCCAGGTCGCGCAGACCCTGGACCGCCTGAAGGACGCCGGGTTCTACTGGGCGACCCGCTCGGGCGTCACCGTCGCCATCTCGGACGTGCTCACCCCGGTGGGCAAGAAGGCCATCCTCGACGAGTACGAGGGCAAGGCCTCCCAGGTGGAGAAGCGCTACCAGCGCGGTCAGCTGTCGCACACCGAGCGCAACAACGAGCTCGTCAAGGTGTGGACGCAGGCCACCGAAGAGGTCCACAAGATCATGGAGACGGCGCTGCCGGACGACAACCCGATCGCCATGATCGTGAAGTCGGGCGCGGCGGGCAACATGACGCAGGTCCGGTCGCTGGCCGGCATGCGTGGCCTGGTGTCGAACCCGAAGGGTGAGTACATCCCGCGTCCGATCAAGGCCAACTTCCGTGAAGGCCTGTCGGTGGCGGAGTACTTCATCGCGACGCACGGTGCCCGGAAGGGTCTGGCGGACACGGCGCTCCGGACCGCCGACTCGGGTTACCTGACCCGGCGTCTGGTGGACGTCTCGCAGGACGTCATCGTCCGCGAGATCGACTGCGGCACGACCCGCGGCATCATGATGCCGATCGGCGAGGACATCGGCGACGGCAAGGTGCTGCGCGACCAGCACGTCGAGACCTCCGTGTACGCGCGGAACCTCGCGACGGACGCGGTGGACGCCAAGGGCAACGTCGTGCTGAACGCGGGTGACGACATCGGCGACCCGGCCATCGAGAAGCTGCTCTCCAGCGGCATCTCGAAGGTCAAGGTCCGCTCGGTGCTGACCTGCGAGTCGGCCGTCGGCATCTGCGCGACCTGCTACGGCCGCTCGATGGCGACCGGTCAGCTCGTCGACGTCGGCGAGGCCGTGGGTATCGTCGCGGCCCAGTCGATCGGTGAGCCGGGTACGCAGCTGACGATGCGTACGTTCCACCAGGGTGGTGTCGCCGGTGACGACATCACGACCGGTCTGCCCCGTGTCCAGGAGCTCTTCGAAGCTCGGGTCCCGAAGGGCAAGGCGCCGATCGCCGACGTCGATGGCCGCGTGCGCATCGAGGAGAGCGAGCGGTTCTGGAAGATCACGCTGATCCCGGACGACGGCGGCGAAGAGATCGTCTTCGACAAGCTGTCCAAGCGTCAGCGGCTCGCGAACACCCCGAACGGCCCGCTGGGCGACGGCGACCACGTCAACGTCGGCCAGCAGCTGCTCGAGGGCACGCCGGACCCGCACGAGGTCCTGCGGGTCATGGGGCCGCGCGAGGCGCAGATGCACCTGACGGACGAGGTCCAGAAGGTGTACCGGGCGCAGGGTGTGTCGATTCACGACAAGCACATCGAGGTCATCGTGCGGCAGATGCTGCGCCGCGTGACGATCATCGACTCCGGTGCGACGGACTTCCTCCCGGGCGAGCTGCCCGAGCGGACCAAGTTCGAGGCGACGAACCGCGCCGCGGTCGCCGAAGGCGGCGAGCCGGCTTCGGGCCGCCCGGTGCTGATGGGGATCACGAAGGCGTCGCTGACCACGGACTCGTGGCTGTCGGCGGCCTCGTTCCAGGAGACCACGCGAGTCCTGACCGACGCGGCCATCAACGGCCGCTCGGACAAGCTCGTCGGCCTCAAGGAGAACGTGATCATCGGTAAGCTGATCCCGGCCGGTACGGGCATCAACAAGTACCGCAACATCCAGGTGCAGCCGACGGAAGAGGCCCGGGTCGCGGCGTACGCGATCCCGTCCTACGACGACGGCTACTACACCCCGGACGTGTTCGGTACGGGCACCGGTGCCGCGGTCCCGCTGGACGACTACGACTTCGGCCGCGACTTCCGCTGAAGCTGAGTCACGAGAAAGGCCCCTGCCGGGTTTCCGGCGGGGGCCTTTCTCGTTCCCGGGCTCAGCGCGGCGCGTGGCGGGTCACCGGGAAGTCGAAGTACGTGTCCGGGAACGGCTCGTCGTTCAGCGTGTAGTGCCACCACTCCTCGGGCAGGTTCCGGAACCCCGCCGCGGCCATCGTGGTCCGCAGCAGGTCGCGGTGCTCCCTCGCGACGCCCGTGATCGCCGGGTTGTCGGTGTGGGCCAAGGGGTCGAAGCAGTCGTAGCCCGTGCCCATGTCGACCGTGTTGTCCGGGAAGCGCTGGTCGCGCGGGGCGAAGCACGGCTCGAGCGGCTCGCCCGGGACGTACGGCCGCTGGAACCGCGCCGGGAGCCGCACGATCGTCAGGTCGATCGTGCTGCCGCGGCTGTGCCCGGACTTCTCCGCGATGTAGCCGTCGGCGAAGAGCCGGTCCTTGGCGACGTTCGGGTAGAACTCGGCCTTCATCTTCTCGTCGGCGAGGTCCTTCGCCCACCGGACGAAGCGGTCGACCGCGCGCTGCGGCCGGTAGCAGTCGTAGACCTTGAGGGTGTAGCCCTGCTTCCGCAGCCGCTGCTGGGCCTTCCGCAGGCCGTCGGCGGCCTGGCGGGTCACGATGCAGCTGGGGGCGAGGTAACCGTCGACGCGCCGGCCGACGAAGTCGTGCTGCGTGGCGTAGCGGATGTCCTGCAGGATGGAAGGAGCGGCGTCGGACAGCGCGACGAAGCTCGTGGACGTGGCTTGGGCCGCGCTGGGGACGGCGAGGGCCGCGGCGGCGGCGAGGGTGACGGCGGCGAGCGCCCGGAAGATCGGCATGCCTCTCGTTTAGCACCTCCGACGCCGGACATTCAGCCGCCTTTCGGGCAGCACTTCGGGATCCGTAACGGCCGGTAGCCGCGCCGTTGTCGGCAAATCTCTCGTCCCCGGCGCCGCGGCCGGGTGGCGAAGATGGGCCGTGGCTGACTCTGTGCCCTTCACGGACAACTTCTCGGACCTCTCCAACACGCAGGGGTACCAGTTCGAGTTCCGCTGCGAGCGCTGCGGGAACGGCTTCCGCTCCGCGTTCCAGCGCGACAACGTCGAGACCGGGCGAAGCGTGCTTCGCGCCGTCGGCTCGTTCTTCGGCGGTACGCTCCGCGACCTGAGCAACTCGGCCGACCAGTGGCGCTACGACCGCGCGACGAACTCGCCGGCCAAGGACAAGGCGCTGGCCGCCGCCGTCCAGGAAATCACCCCCAGCTTCCGCCAGTGCCGCGGCTGCGGCGACTGGATGTGCCACGACCAGTGCTGGAACGAGGAGATCGGCCAGTGCCTGCGCTGCTCGCCGAGCGTCGCGGAGGAGATCTCGCGCGCCCAGGCGTCGGCCCAGCGCGACCAGATCTGGGACAAGGCCCGCGAAAAGGACTGGACCTCCGGCCTCGACCTCGACACCCGCGCCAAGGTCACCTGCCCCGGCTGCGGCCTCAAGGCCGACGGCGGCAAGTTCTGCTCGTCCTGCGGCACTTCCCTGGCCCTGAAGGTCCGCTGCGGCGGCTGCGGGAGCGAGGGCAACAAGCCGGGAGCGCTGTTCTGCTCGGACTGCGGCAGCAAACTCTGACCGAAGTTCCCGGCACTTCACAACGAATCCATAACGAGCAGCCCCGGCGTTCAGGCGCCGGGGCTGCGCCATTGTGACCAACCGTGACACCTCCGGTTGGTCTAGACGTTCTGCTCACCCATTCGGCCTAGCGGAACTCGTCAACTCGGCCCACCTCGTGGGAGTTTCACCCGATCGGGTCGGGTCTCATTCTTTGATCACGGCTGGACGCTCCGCCCGCTTGACGCGAACATTTCGCCCGTGCCCGCCGAGGGTCGGTGGGCAGCGCTTTCCGTTGTGTCCCAACGGTTCCGTGGTGAACCGGCGATTCAACGCGCCCATTTTCGCGCGAGAACAGGGAGAACCATGCGATCAAGTCCGTTGCGTCCGGGCCGGTGGCGAAAGGTGGTGACCGGCGCCGCGGCACTCGCCCTCGCGGTCGGTGCGGTCACGTACACCGGTTCGTCCACCGGCGCGTACGCCGACGTCCAGACCATCACCGACGCGAAGACCGCGGCCGACGGCAAGCAGTACTGGGTGCAGAACCACCTGGTCACCAAGGGCCTCGCCGCCCAAGCGCGTTCGGCGGGTGGCACGCCCAAGAAGTGGCTGCTCGTCTGGGCCGGTGACGAGAACATCGCCGACACGCTCGTCAAGGACGTCAAGAACCTGCCGGGCACGCTCGGCGGCGGGCTCAACAAGATCAAGAACGCCCTGCCGGGGCCGGACTTCCTCGCCGTGATCGACGCGACGCAGGGTTCGCCGACCTACGGCAAGGTCGTCAACACCGCCACCGTCGGGCCGCTCGTCGAGAACGAGCCGCACCACATGCAGTACGTGTGGCACAAGGGCGACACCATCTACGCCGGCGCGCTGTTCGCCGCGGCGACGTACGCCTTCGACGTCAGCGCGCTGCCGCAGCTGAAGCTCAAGGGCGTCAGCCTGCCGACGAACACGCTCGGCGGGTCGGTCCCGGACGCCTACTGGGTGCTCAAGGACGGCACGGCGTACGGCACCTACATGGGCGGCCCGGTTGTCCCCGGCCCGCACGCCTACGCGGACGGTTCCACGCAGATCGGCAACGGCTTCGCGGGCAGCCCCGGCGAGGTCGTCCACTTCGGACAGAACGCCGAAGTGCTTTCCGAGTCCCCGGCGGCGACCCCGCAGGGTGACAACCAGAAGCTCTGCGACAACCTGCCGCAGCTGGGCAAGCCGACCTGCGCCAACCCGCACGGGATCCAGGCCCGCGAGGACCTGAACACGCTCGTCACGTCCGACTACGCCGAGCCGCGCAACATCATCCTCGACCCGGTGAAGCAGCCGTCGCCGTACCTGCGGCGGCCGACCGTGCGGACCTGGGACATCTCCGACCGCAACCACCCGAAGCTGAAGTCGGTGTCGTACCTGCAGGACGGCCCGCGTGCCGATCCCGCCGACCCGCTGCACGCCGAGAGCCGCGCGGTCATGGAGACCACGGTGACGAACCTGCCGGGGCACAAGGGCGCGTTCGCCCAGACCATGCAGGGCGGCGCGGTGTTCTACACGCCGGACATCACCGCGGCCGAGCCGCACTGGATCGAGGTGTTCGACGACGGCGCCGCGAACAAGTCCATCTACGCCAACAACGACTCGAACGGCGCCAGCTCCAACGGCGGCTGGATCCAGACGAGCCCGGACGACAAGTACCTCTACCGCGCGATCGTCGGGCGGCAGAAGGGCACCCTCTCGGCCGACGACCCCGGCACCACCGGTGGCGTCTACGTCCTCGACATCCAGAAGCTGCTCGCCGCCGGCGACAAGGTCGAGGACATCCAGGGCCGGGTCGACACCAAGGCGAAGGCGCAGCAGGGCGGGGGCGGCGACCTGCCGACCGTCGTCGGCGCGGCACCGATCAACCCCGGCACGCCGGGCGCGGGCCCGCACTGGGGCGCCTACGACAACTGGGCGCTCGGCAGCGACGGTTTCTACCACGAAACCGACACGCCGCAGCACCTCGCGGTGTCGAACTACTTCGTCGCGCGGTCCGGTTTGGACGGTGACCACAAGGTCAACCTGCTGAACCTGGGGCCGGACGGGAAGGTCGCGGTCGACCAGAACTTCCGGGACGAGTTCACCGGGCAGGTCGGCATCAACTTCAACCGCAAGTCGTGGCCGCACGGGGACTTCGGCAACGCCAAGCCGCACTCCGAGCTGTTCGTGGTCGCGGACGCCGACATCAAGTAGCCGACCGCGGGCGGGGTCGTCCGCGACCCCGCCCGCTTCTCCTCGGAAGGTCCCGATGGAACACGACCACTCCGCGTCCACCGGTTCGTCCACTGTGGACATCTTGGCGCTGGTGCTCCGGCTGGCCCTGTTGCTGTCCACGGCGTTCCTCGCCGGCGGTGGCCTCCTGCGGCCGCCGGGGCAGCGGCCGCCGCGCACGCTGTACGTCCTCGGCGGGGTTTCGGCGCTGCTCGCCGTGGTGTCGGCCTTCGCCGTCGACGTCAACGTGGTCGCGCTGGCGATCCACGTCGTGCTGGCGGTGGCGGTGCCGCTCCTCCCGCGGGCCACCCGCTGGACGTCGGCCGCGCTGCTGGCGCTCGTCGTGCTGGAGACGTCGCTCGGCGGCACCGGCGTCGAGTTCGCGATCGACACGGTGTTCGTCGCCGGGGCGGCCGTGTGGTTCGGCTTCGCGCTGCTCGGACCGGCGACGACGGCAGCCGTCCGGCCCGGGCCCCTCGCGCTCACCCTCGGCGGTCTGCTGGTCCTGGCCGGCGCCGTCCGGTTCGGGCTGTCCGGCCTCGGCTTCGACCGGCGGCTCTACTCGACGCTCTTCGGGCTCGCGGTGGTCGCCGTCGTGGTGCTTCCGGTCGTGGTGAGCGTGCTGGCCGGGGTCTTCAACGCTCGCGCTTACCGGTTGGGCGTGCTCGGCGTCGCGCTCGGGTTCCTCGCGTGGAGCGCGCTCGGCGCGATCCCGGCACCCCCGCCGCTGCCCGTGCCGGGCGTGCCGCTGCTCGCCGACGACGCCGGGTTCCCGGTGCTGGTCAGCCCGCAGCGGCCGGGGCGCAACGTCGTCCACTTCCCGGCGAGCGCGGGCGGCGACCTGTCCGCCGGCGTGCGCGGCGGCCTGGTCTCCCCGGCCGTCGCGCGGCCCGGGGCCGAGGGCACGTGGGCCGAGGTCGAGCTGCCGCCCGGCCGCAGCGACCTCGAGATCCGCCGCGGCGACCGCACCACGGTCGTCGAGGTCGACGCGGGGACCGCGGCCGGCCCGGCGATCACCGACGCCGACGCGCCGGAGTGCGCTTCGGCCGCGCTCGGCGGCCTGGTCGCCGGCCGCGCCGACGTGCTGAGCGCCTGCCCGTCCGACGCGCTGACGCCGGAAGACGGGGAAGCGCTGGTCAAGCTGGTCGAGTTCCTCGCCGGGCGCAAGCCGGCCGCGCTCACGCTGGTCGAGGACGACTCACCGCGCGGAGTCGCGGCCGCGAAGCTGGTGCGGGAAACCGCGGCGCGCACGGGACTCGCCGTGCGGCCGGATGCCGGGCCCGACACCGCCCTCGTCGTCGTCTCCGGCTGGGCCGCCGGGTACACGGCGATGACGCGGGCCGCCGAGCTGCAACGCCTCGAACCCACCCACCAGTACGGGCTGTACCTGGCCCCGTGGCTGCTGAACGGGCCGATCGTCAACGCCGTGGCGAGCGCTTCGCTGCCGCTGCGGTTCGACCCGCGGGAGGCGACCGCGGTCGGGTACGCCGTGGCGGTCGGCAACCGCTTCGGCGGCGAAAGCCCGACCCTCGGCGGCTTCCGGAACTGGCTCGGTGCCGGCGGTGCCGCCGCGGGCGACGTCCAGATCTTCGCCGCCGCCCAGGTCAACGCCATGCCGATGTACCCCACCGAACCCCACGCCACCGGAATGGTGATGGACCGCGACTACGCGGGCCAGTGGGTCCCCGACGGAACCATCGTGCCGATCACGTCGGTTCTCCGCTGAAAACCCTGCAAGGAAAGGAAAAACGCATGAAGCGTCTTGCTGCCCGCGTGCTGCTGCCGCTCGTCGCGGCGACGGCGTTCACGGGCCTGGCCGCGGGCGTCGCCAGTGCCGACCCGACCGACGGTTCCGTCTGGCTCGTGCCCGGCGTCGACCTCGGCAGCGTGCTCGGGCCGATCGGCCAGCCGGTCGACCTGCTCGCCCCCGTCTTCGACCTGATCACCGCTGTTTCCTGAAAGGCAGAAAACCCATGAAGAAGACCCTCGCTCGCGCGGCCGGTGCCGCGGTCCTCGCCGGTGCCGCCCTGTTCGCCGCGGCCGGCCCGGCGCTCGCGGCCGACGCCCCCGGCGTCGTCGTGGTCGACGAGCCGGACACCAGCGGCCTGAACAACATCTGGACGTTCGCCCCGCTCGGCGTCCCGGTGCTCGGCCTCATCCAGTCGGTCAACGGCGTCCCCGGCAAGCTCCTGCCCTCCTTCTGACCCGCGGGCGGCCCCCGCACCCCGGGGGCCGCCCCCTTCCCTCGGAGTCCCCATGAACCGGCAGCTGATCGGCAGGCTCGGCATCGCGGTGATCGCGATCGCGGCGGTGACCGCCGGCATCTTCATCCTCGGCGACGACGGCTCGTCCCCGCCGGCCCCGGCGGTCGCCGTGGTGGGGGAGCCGTCGCTGTCGTCCGTCCCGCCGCGCACGGTCATGGCGACGGCGACGTACACCTCGACCCCGCCGGCGCCGTCCGGCTACCAGGTGACCTACGAGCTGGCGGGCACCGGCACGGCGACGGTCGTCTACGACTCGAACGGCCTCGGCCTGGTCCACCAGGAGCTCGAAGTCCCGTTGCCGTGGCGGAAGGAGCTCAGCTGGGCTTCGGCCGGGTCGGTGCAGCTGCTCGGGCAGGGGAGTGGCGCGGTGGAGTGCCGCATCTCCCTCGGCGGCCGCGTGGTGACGGCCCAGAAGGCGGCGCCCGGCGAGGTCGCCGCGTGCACCGGACGGCTCAGCTGAGGGCCTTCGCGAACCAGTGCTCGGCGAACTGCCCGTCGTTGAAGGGGGCGACCTCGTCGTAGCCGATCTTCGCGTAGAGCGCGCGGGCTTCGACGAGGTCGTGGCGGGTGTCGAGCCGCATGAGCGCCGAGCCGAGCCCGCGGGCGGCTTCCTCGGCGGCCGCCACCAGCGCGGGGCCGCCGCCGGTGCCGCGGTGGGCCGGCTTGATGAAGACCTTCGTCAGCTCGGTGATCCCGGGCTCGACGACGCGCGTCCCGGCGCACCCCGCGACTTCGCCGTCCCGCCTGCCGACGAAGAACGCCCCGGTGGGCGGCACCAGATCGGTGCCGGGCGCCTCGGCGACGTAGTGCGTGAGCTCGGCTTCGGTGACCGGGCGCCCGAAGTAGCGCGAAGCGACTTCGTCCATGTACTCGCGCATGATCGCGACGGCGTCGGGGTGGGCCACGTCGATCCGGGTGATCGTCCAGTTCACGTACCCATCCTGGGGACGCTGTCCAGCGAATTCGCCCGGCCACCGGCACCATGGGGACATGACGACTGTCACGAAGCGCCTAGCGGTGGTGGCCGTCCTGCTGATCACGGTGGGCGCGGTCCTGCTGTCGGTGGGCGCGATCGGCTTCCGGGCGACGTCCGACCAGCCCGACGCCAACATCGGCGCGGGGTTCGCCCTGCTGGCCGGCCCCTACGTGGTGGGACTGGGCCTGGTGTTCGCGTTGTCGGCGGGCTTGACCCACCTCACGACGCGCCGTCGCTGACGCCCCACAGCCCTTCGGGCAGCCGGTCGGCCAGGTCGGCGAGGTAGCCGGCCTCGGCGACGACGTTCTGCCGCGTCGCGCAGCCCTGCGCCCAGGTCCGCGCCGAGCCGTGCGCCACGACGACGTCGCGCCCGGCGAAGCGCGGGTTCGCGGCCAGCCACCGGGACAGCTCGGCCGCCAGCCGCGGGGCCGACGGCACCGCCACGCCCTGCCCCGCGGTGATGCGCACCTCCGGGCTCGGGGGCACCTGCACCTGCGTGACGTGGATGTCGCGGAAGTACGTGTGGTCGTCGAAGTGCCGGTACGGCTCCTGGGCGTCGACGGCGATCACCGCCCGGTCGCGGTGGCGGAACTCGACCCACGTCGTGTGGGTGCTCCCGGCCAGCGGGCGGCCGCTCGGGTGGAGCACCCCGAAGGTCGGCACCGCCCGCGCGTCACTGGGGACGCCGCTGTCGAAGGTGCCGCCGCGCTCGGCCGCGAAGGCCTTGAACCAGTGCTCCTTGCGGCTTTCGACGAACTTCGTGTGCGAGCGCCACCAGATCGCCCCCGCCGCCGCGAACACCGCGGCGATCAGGACGATCACCACCACCAAGAGCATCAGAAGTCCAGGTCCTCGCGGGTCTCGTCGTCGGATTGGTTCCGGCCGGTCTCGCCGTAGTCGCTCGCCTTCTTGGCGTTCTTGACGTGGCTGTTGAGCTTGCCGAGGTGGTCGTTGAGCGTCTTCGCCGGGTTGTCGCCGGGCTTGGCCGGGTTGAACCCGAAGACGCCCTTGGCGGCCGCCTCCCCGCCCTTCTGCGCGATCTCGGACAGGGCGTTCTTCCCGGCCCGCTTGCCGATCATGCCCTCGGCGCCCTTGAGCTTGTCGACCAGGCCCATGCCCGCGTCGCGCTGCCCGATCTCGGCCAGCTTCTTCGCGGTCTTGCCCTCGGTGAACACCTTGCCGAGCTTCGTCGCCGCCAGCTTGGCCTTCATCTTCTGCAGCCAGTCGAGGATCTTCTGCAGCAGCTCGCGGACCTTCGAGACCTTCTTCGTCGTCTTCGCGGCGGTCGTGCCGAGCTTGACCTCCGATGCCGTGCCGGCGGTCGCGACCGACGCCCCGCAGCTGGGCACCGCGGCCGCCAGCGCCGGGATCCAGATCATGATCAGCCAGGTGACCAGCTCGGTGAGGATCGCCTTGATCAGGTCCTCGATGAAGCTCATCAGCATGCTGCTCAGCTGCAGCATCTGCGCCATGTCGCCGGACTTCGCGGAGACGCCGCCGATGCCGTGGGCGAACTCGCCCAGCGACTTGCGCGCCGCGTCGCCGGCGTCGCCCTTCCAGTCCGCCAGCGACGTGTCGGCGACCTCGGCGAAGTTCTTCGCCAGCTGGTCCAGCCCGGTCGCGATGGCGTTGAAGTTGTCGGCCGCGATCCCGAGCGCCGGCCCGTCGCCGCTGACGAAGTGGATCGCGTCCTGGATCGGCTGGACGGCGCCGATCAGGAAGTTCAGCCCCTGCCCGACGAGCCAGCCGAGCGGGTCGGTGGCGATGTCGGTGATGGTGCTCGCGCTCGACTGGATGAAGGACGCCGTGTCGGTCGCGATCGTGCCCAGCCCGAGGGCGATGTCGACGCCGTCCGGGTGCGGCGCGGTGGCGGCCTTGGCCACCGAGACGACGTCCTTGCCCACGGTGACGGCGCTGCCGACGAACGGGGTCGCCTTGACCGCGTTGTCGACGTTCACCCCCAGCACCGTGTTCGGGTCGTCGCTCTTGACGCTGACGCCGCTCGCGACGTCCTGGAACTCCGCCATCCTCGTGGCCCCCTCAGGGCTTCTTCGGGCCGTCGAGCAGGACCTCGACCTGCCCGAAGAAGGCCTTGTGGTCGTCTTCGGTGCCCTGGTAGACGTTCGCCGCGTCGGTGAACTTGCCCTGCGCCGACGTCAGGCCCTCGGCCATCGACGCCAGCAGGTCGCGCAGCTCGTGCAGCGTTTCGTCGTACCCGTGCTTGGTGAACAGGCCCACCACGCCCCACGACTTGTCGCCGACATCGGCCTGGCCGACCTTCTCGGTGAACTTCGCGCCTTGGTCCTTGTACTTGCCGAGCACGCCGACGTACTTCCGCAGCGCGTCGACCTCGACCTGGTAGCCGCCGGTCCCGTCGGGCATCAGTCCTCCTCATCGAACAGGTTCCGCAGGAAGGTGTCGCCCGCGGACCCACCGGCCGCCGGCGGTGCCGGGGGCGGCGTGGGGTCAGTGGCGCTGTCGGACGGCCGCAGCACCCGCTCCTCCGAGAAGTCCTCCGGCGCGGCCGGCCGCTCGCGGGCCGGCGTCTCGTCCGCCAGCTTCGACCGCATTTCTTCGACGGTGGTTCCGAACGCTTCCGCCTGCGTCTCCAGGACCTGGTCGACCAGGCCGAGGTCGTCGCCGAGGTGCTCCTGGACGAGCACGGCCTGCCGCCGGGCCGCCTCGCCGACCGCCTCCCGCAGCGTCGCCATCAGGGCCGCGGACAGCGCCTGCGGGCCCTTCGCCAGCGCGGCGTCGGTGAACTTGACGTCGAGGACCGCGCCGCCCGGCCCGGTGACCACGGTCACCCCGCCGTCCGGCGACGACGCGCCCGCCCGCAGCTCGGACAGCTGCTGCTGCATCGCGCCGAGACCGGCGAACCGGTCGTCGACGTTCCGGATGCTCGACTGGAACCGCTCGAACTCGGTCACCAGCTGCTCGAACTCGGCCGCCATGCCGCTCGTCCCCTCCCGATCGCGTGTCTGCCCATCGTGACCCTTCGACGGCGGTGTGACGCACGGAACGGCCGATCCGATCCCACTGCATCACCCGGTCGGGTAATGGGTAGGTTTCCGGCCGCAAGGGGAAGCAGGGAAGAACGCTAGGAGTGTGTGATGACCAGCAGCGAAGGGGCCGACCGGCCCGACGAGGAGCCGAAGTCGACGGGGAGCCACGCGGCGCCCGAGGGGGCCGGCGTGCACCCGCTGATCGACCTCTCGCGCGACCCGAACCCGGGCAAGCCCGACCACGCGAAGCCCGAAGAGGACTGACGCGCCACCCGCCGTCCGGCCGCGCGGTCTGCCGTCTTGAATGACTCATCCAGGTCTTCGGAGGTCCTGGATGAGTCGTTCAAGACCGCCGGACCGGCGCCGCGGGACCGCCGGAACATCCCGCGGTCCGCGTGCGTTGAGAACACCGTCGGGGGAGAAGCGCGAGCCGGGAAGTGCGGCCGCCACACCGGGGCGACCGTACTGCGGAACATTCCCCGGCCGGGCGGTGCCGAGAGGTAGGCTGGTCGTTCGCCGACCTTCAGACCCCCCGCCGCGTTCCGTCCGGATCCGGGCGGGTATCTTTGGAGACCGTGCCCGGCATGCGTCGGGCCGCTCCGCGTGCCGTGCGGCATGGGCGGGGTGCTCAGGCACCCGGTCACCGGCTTCGGCAGGTCGGGGTTCCGACGGAAATCCCTCCGGGAAGTTACCGGTCGTCAGACCGTGACGCGGGTCGACACGCCCGACCGCGGGGGCCGGTGAAGACACGAAGAAGCAGATCACGACAGGAAGCTGGTCCATTGCCCACGATCCAGCAGCTGGTCCGCAAGGGCCGCCAGGACAAGGCTGCCAAGCAGAAGACCGCGGCCCTCAAGGGGAGCCCGCAGCGGCGCGGCGTGTGCACCCGCGTGTACACGACCACCCCCAAGAAGCCGAACTCGGCGCTGCGCAAGGTCGCGCGTGTGAAGCTGACCAGCGGCATCGAGGTCACCGCCTACATCCCCGGTGAGGGCCACAACCTGCAGGAGCACTCGATGGTGCTCGTGCGTGGTGGTCGTGTGAAGGACCTTCCGGGTGTCCGTTACAAGATCATCCGCGGTTCGCTCGACACGCAGGGTGTCAAGAACCGCAAGCAGGCGCGCAGCCGGTACGGCGCGAAGAAGGAGAAGAGCTAATGCCCCGCAAGGGTCCGGCCCCGAAGCGGCCGCTGATCTCCGACCCCGTCTACGCCTCCCCGCTGGTCACCCAGCTGGTGAACAAGGTGCTGAAGGACGGGAAGCGGTCCCTGGCCGAGCGCATCGTGTACGGCGCGCTCGAAGGCGCTCGCGAGAAGACGGGCACCGACCCGGTCGTCACGCTGAAGCGCGCTCTCGACAACGTGAAGCCCACCATCGAGGTGAAGAGCCGCCGCGTCGGTGGTGCCACCTACCAGGTGCCGATCGAGGTCAAGCCGGGCCGCTCCACGACCCTGGCGCTGCGCTGGCTGGTCTCCTTCTCGCAGGCTCGCCGCGAGAAGACGATGATCGAGCGCCTGCAGAACGAGCTCCTGGACGCTTCCAACGGCCTCGGTGCCTCCGTGAAGCGTCGCGAAGACACGCACAAGATGGCCGAGTCCAACCGGGCCTTCGCGCACTACCGCTGGTGATGACCGCCCGGCTGTCGACCAAGCCATGCCGGGCCCCAAGCTTGAGAACAGGGGAACACTCTCGTGGCACGTGAAGTGCTGACCGACCTGAACAAGGTCCGCAACATCGGCATCATGGCCCACATCGACGCCGGCAAGACGACGACCACCGAGCGGATCCTGTTCTACACCGGGGTCAACTACAAGATCGGTGAAGTCCACGACGGCGCCGCCACCATGGACTGGATGGAGGAGGAGCAGAAGCGGGGTATCACCATCACCTCGGCTGCCACCACCACCTTCTGGGCCGACCACCAGATCAACCTGATCGACACCCCCGGGCACGTCGACTTCACCGTCGAGGTGGAGCGCAACCTCCGGGTGCTCGACGGCGCGGTCGCGGTCTTCGACGGCAAGGAAGGCGTCGAGCCGCAGTCCGAGCAGGTCTGGCGGCAGGCGGACAAGTACGACGTCCCGCGCATCTGCTTCGTCAACAAGATGGACAAGCTGGGTGCGGACTTCTACTACACCCTGAAGACCATCACGGACCGCCTCGGCGTCAAGCCGCTGGCGATCCAGCTGCCGATCGGCGCCGAGAACGACTTCGAAGGCGTCATCGACCTGGTCCGCATGAAGGCGCTGACCTGGCGCGGCGAGGTCCAGAAGGGCGAGGACTACTCGGTCGAGGACATCCCGGCCGACCTGGCCGACCGTGCGGCGGAGTACCGCGAGAAGCTGATCGAGGCCGTCGCCGAGACCGACGACGCGCTGATGGAGAAGTTCCTCGAGGGCGAAGAGCTGTCGACGGACGAGATCAAGTCCGGTATCCGCAAGCTGGTCATCACCCGCGAGGCGTTCCCGGTCCTGGCCGGCTCCGCCTTCAAGAACAAGGGCGTGCAGCCCATGCTCGACGCGGTGATCGACTACCTGCCGTCGCCGCTGGACGTCCCGGCCGTCGAGGGCCTGCTGCCCGACGGCGAGACCGTGGTGACCCGCAAGGCCTCCGTGGACGAGCCGTTCGCCGCGCTCGCGTTCAAGATCGCCGCGCACCCGTTCTTCGGCAAGCTGACCTACATCCGGGTGTACTCGGGCAAGGTCGCCGCCGGCGCGCAGGTCATCAACGCGACCAAGGAGCGCAAGGAGCGCATCGGGAAGATCTTCCAGATGCACTCCAACAAGGAGAACCCGGTCGACGACGCCCAGGTCGGCCACATCTACGCGGTCATCGGGCTGAAGGACACCACCACGGGTGACACCCTGGCGGACCCGCAGAACCCGATCGTGCTGGAGTCGATGACGTTCCCCGAGCCGGTCATCCGGGTCGCGATCGAACCGAAGACGAAGGCCGACCAGGAGAAGCTGTCCCTGGCGATCCAGAAGCTGGCCGAAGAGGACCCGACGTTCCAGGTCAAGCTGGACGAGGACACCGGCCAGACGATCATCGCGGGCATGGGTGAGCTGCACCTCGAGGTGCTGGTGAACCGGATGAAGTCCGACTACAAGGTCGAGGCGAACATCGGCAAGCCGCAGGTCGCCTACCGCGAGACGATCAAGAAGACGGTCGACAAGCTCGACTACGTCCACAAGAAGCAGACCGGTGGTTCCGGCCAGTTCGCGAAGGTCATCGTGAAGCTGGAGCCGCTCGAGCGCACCGACGGCGCGCTCTACGAGTTCGACAACAAGGTGACCGGTGGTCGCGTGCCGCGGGAGTACATCCCGTCGGTGGACGCGGGCGCGCAGGACGCGATGCAGTACGGCGTCCTGGCCGGCTACCCGCTCGTCGGGTTGAAGTTCACCCTGTTGGACGGTGCTTACCACGAGGTCGACTCTTCGGAGATGGCGTTCAAGATCGCCGGTTCCATGGCGATGAAGGAAGCCGCGAAGAAGGCCGGCCCGGTGATCCTGGAGCCGATGATGGCGGTCGAGGTGACCACGCCCGAGGACTACATGGGTGACGTCATCGGTGACCTCAACTCCCGCCGTGGTCAGATCCAGGCCATGGAGGAGCGGTCGGGCACCCGCGTCGTGAAGGCGCTGGTCCCGCTGTCGGAGATGTTCGGCTACGTCGGCGACCTGCGGTCCCGCACCCAGGGCCGGGCGAACTACTCCATGGTGTTCGACTCCTACGCCGAGGTTCCCGCGAACGTCGCGAAGGAAATCATCGCGAAGGCGACAGGGGAGTAACTCCCCCGAGCGCTCGCGGGCATTAAGGGACTCTCCTGAACGTCCGCAGCACCGACGAAGGAACATTCACGGGGCGGCAGCCACGCCGCCCCGTGAGCACGAAGCAAATCAGTCCAGGAGGACATTCCAGTGGCGAAGGCGAAATTCGAGCGGACCAAGCCGCACGTCAACATCGGCACCATCGGCCACGTTGACCACGGCAAGACGACTCTGACCGCGGCGATCACCAAGGTGCTGCACGACAAGTACCCGGAGCTGAACGAGTCGCGGGCGTTCGACCAGATCGACAACGCGCCGGAAGAGAAGCAGCGCGGCATCACGATCAACATCTCGCACGTCGAGTACCAGACCGAGAAGCGTCACTACGCGCACGTCGACGCCCCCGGTCACGCGGACTACATCAAGAACATGATCACCGGTGCGGCGCAGATGGACGGCGCGATCCTCGTGGTCGCGGCGACCGACGGCCCGATGCCGCAGACCCGTGAGCACGTGCTGCTCGCCCGCCAGGTCGGCGTGCCCTACATCGTGGTCGCGCTGAACAAGGCCGACATGGTCGACGACGAGGAGATCCTGGAGCTCGTCGAGCTCGAGGTCCGCGAGCTGCTGTCCTCGCAGGAGTTCCCCGGCGACGACGCCCCCGTCGTGCGCGTTTCGGGCCTCAAGGCGCTCGAGGGCGACGAGAAGTGGGCCGACGCCGTTCTCGAGCTGATGACCGCCGTCGACAACAACGTGCCGGACCCGGTGCGCGAGCTCGACAAGCCGTTCCTGATGCCGATCGAGGACGTCTTCACCATCACCGGTCGTGGCACCGTGGTGACCGGTCGCGTCGAGCGCGGCCAGATCAACGTCAACGAAGAGGTCGAGATCGTGGGTATCCGCGAGAAGTCGACCAAGACCACCGTCACCGGTGTCGAGATGTTCCGCAAGCTGCTCGACTCGGGCCAGGCGGGCGACAACGTCGGCCTGCTGGTCCGCGGCATCAAGCGCGAGGACGTCGAGCGCGGCCAGGTCGTCGTGAAGCCGGGCACCACCACCCCGCACACCGACTTCGAGGGCCGGGTCTACATCCTGTCGAAGGACGAGGGTGGCCGTCACACCCCGTTCTTCAACAACTACCGCCCGCAGTTCTACTTCCGCACCACCGACGTGACCGGCGTCGTGACCCTCCCCGAGGGCACCGAGATGGTCATGCCGGGCGACAACACCGACATCTCGGTCCAGCTGATCCAGCCGGTCGCGATGGACGAGGGTCTGCGCTTCGCCATCCGCGAGGGTGGCCGGACCGTCGGCGCGGGTCAGGTCACCAAGATCAACAAGTGATTTCACGCCCCGGCCGGGGGGTAATACACCCCCGGCTCAAGGGCGTCAAATCACGTGTGCGACACTATTCAGGTTGCTCGTCCTGGGGCGGCCGATCCTCGTCGGGGTTTTCCCCGCGGGGGTCCGGCCGCCCTGGCGCGAGTGGCCACGGTCCGCCGAGCCTCTTCCTTCGGGTAGGCGAGCGGGCAAAGGCGGTGAGACGGCCAGCCGGCTCATAGCCTCCTCACGTTGAGGAAGACCAGGCAAGACGACGATCCCGCGGGATCCGTCTGTGCGTCGGGCGCGACACGCCCGACCGCGTGGACCGGGGACAGGGCCGTTGAACTGCGGAAACCCAGGCTCAGGGTGGCAACACCCAGCGGGGTTTGTGAGATAGCGGCACGAGACGACAAGGAACGAGCAGCCACCATGGCGGGACAGAAGATCCGCATCCGGCTCAAGGCCTACGACCACGAGGCGATCGACACCTCGGCGCGCAAGATCGTGGAGACGGTCACGCGCACCGGCGCCCGGGTTGTCGGGCCGGTGCCGCTGCCCACCGAGAAGAACGTTTACTGCGTCATCCGCTCGCCGCACAAGTACAAGGACTCGCGCGAGCACTTCGAGATGCGCACGCACAAGCGTCTGATCGACATCCTCGACCCGACGCCGAAGACGGTCGACGCGCTCATGCGCATCGACCTGCCGGCGAGCGTCGACGTCAACATCCAGTAGTAGCGGCGGGCGAGCGGCGGAGAGTAAGAGACTCATGTCTGACAGGCAGATGAAGGGCATCCTGGGCACCAAGCTCGGCATGACCCAGGTCTTCGACGAGCAGAACCGGGTTGTCCCGGTCACCGTCGTGAAGGCCGGCCCGAACGTGGTGACCCAGGTTCGGACCCAGGAGAAGGACGGCTACAAGGCCGTGCAGCTGGCGTTCGGCGCGGTCGACCCGCGCAAGGTGAACAAGCCGCGCACCGGCCACTACGACAAGGCGGGCGTGACGCCGCGCCGGTTCCTCGCCGAGCTGCGCACCACCGACGCCGAGACCTACGAGGTCGGCCAGGAGATCACCGCCGAGGTGTTCGCCGCCGGCGTCGAGGTCGACGTGACCGGTACCAGCAAGGGCAAGGGCTACGCGGGCGTCATGAAGCGCCACGGCTTCAAGGGCCAGGGCGCGAGCCACGGTGCCCAGGCCGTGCACCGCAAGCCGGGTTCCATCGGTGGCTGCGCCACCCCCGGCCGCGTCTTCAAGGGCCTGCGCATGGCGGGCCGGATGGGCAACGACCGGGTCACCACGCAGAACCTGACCGTGCACGCCGTGCGTGCCGAGGACGGCCTGCTGCTGATCAAGGGCGCCGTGCCCGGTCCCAAGGGCGGCCTGCTGTTCGTGCGCAGCGCCGCGAAGGGTGGTAACTCCGAATGACAAGCGTCGAGCTGAAGACCCCGGCCGGTAAAGCCGACGGCACCGTGGACCTCCCCGAGGAGATCTTCGACGTGCAGGCCAATGTCGCGCTGATGCACCAGGTGGTGGTGGCCCAGCAGGCCGCCGCGCGCCAGGGCACGCACGACACGAAGACCCGTGGTGAGGTCTCCGGTGGCGGCAAGAAGCCGTACCGGCAGAAGGGCACCGGCCGTGCCCGCCAGGGTTCGACCCGCGCGCCGCAGTTCGTCGGCGGTGGCGTCGTTCACGGCCCCACGCCGCGTGACTACTCGCAGCGGACCCCGAAGAAGATGAAGGCTGCCGCTCTGCGTGGCGCCCTCTCCGACCGGGCCCGCGCCGGCCAGCTGCACGTCGTCACCGAGCTGGTGACCGGCGAGAAGCCGTCCACCAAGGCCGCCAAGGCCGCTCTCGCCGCCGTCACGGCCGCGAAGCGCGTGCTCGTGGTGCTGCACCGGGACGACGAGCTGAGCTGGGTTTCCCTGCGGAACCTGCCCGAGGTGCACATCCTCTGGGCGGACCAGCTCAACACCTACGACGTGCTGGTCAACGACGACGTCGTGTTCACCAAGGCCGCGTACGACGCGTTCGTCGCCGGCCCCGTCCGCGGCAAGGCCGTCAAGGCTTCCGCGCGGTCGGGCGAGGTCACGGAAGGGAGTGACGAGAAGTGAGTTCGGTCGCCATTCCGGACCCCCGCGACATCCTGCTCGCGCCGGTCATCTCCGAGAAGTCCTACGGGCTGCTCGAGGACCACAAGTACACGTTCATCGTCCGCCCGGACGCCAACAAGACCCAGATCAAGATCGCGGTCGAGAAGGTGTTCGGCGTCAAGGTGGTCAGCGTCAACACGGCCAACCGCCAGGGCAAGCGGAAGCGGACTCGCGCGGGCTTCGGCAAGCGCAAGGACACCAAGCGCGCCATCGTGACTCTTTCGCCCGAGAGCAAGGCGATCGAGATCTTCGGCGGACCCACCGCGTAAAGGACTGAGCTGACAATGGGCATCCGCAAGTACAAGCCGACGACCCCGGGTCGTCGCGGTTCGAGCGTCTCGGACTTCGCCGAGATCACCCGCTCCACCCCGGAGAAGTCGCTGCTTCGTCCGCTGAGCGGTTCGGGCGGTCGCAACTCGTCCGGCAAGATCACCACCCGGCACAAGGGTGGCGGCCACAAGCGCGCGTACCGAGTCATCGACTTCCGTCGCAACGACAAGGACGGCATCCCCGCCAAGGTCGCGCACATCGAGTACGACCCCAACCGGTCCGCTCGCATCGCGCTGCTGCACTACGCCGACGGCGAGAAGCGCTACATCATCGCGCCGGAGAAGCTGAAGCAGGGCGACACCGTCGAGAACGGCCCCCGGGCCGACATCAAGCCGGGCAACAACCTGCCGCTGCGCAACATCCCGGTCGGCACCGTGATCCACGCGATCGAGCTCCGCCCCGGCGGCGGCGCGAAGATGGCGCGGTCCGCGGGCGCGAAGGTGCAGCTCGTCGCCAAGGACGGTCCGTACGCCCAGCTGCGTCTCCCCTCGGGCGAGATCCGCAACGTGGACGTGCGCAACCGCGCCACGGTCGGCGAGGTCGGCAACTCCGAGCACGCCAACATCAACTGGGGCAAGGCCGGCCGCAACCGCTGGCGCGGCAAGCGCCCCACGGTCCGCGGTGTCGTCATGAACCCGGTCGACCACCCGCACGGTGGTGGTGAGGGCAAGACCTCCGGTGGTCGCCACCCGGTCAACCCGAACGGTAAGCCCGAGGGCCGCACGCGCCGGCGCAAGCCGTCCGACGCCCTCATCGTCCGCCGCCGTCGCACCGGCAAGAACAAGCGCTGAGCAGGGAGGTAGAAGCAATGCCACGCAGCCTTAAGAAGGGCCCGTTCGTGGACGACCACCTGCTCAAGAAGGTGGACGCGCTGAACGAATCGGGCAAGAAGACGGTCATCAAGACCTGGTCGCGCCGCTCGACGATCATCCCGGACTTCCTGGGTCACACGATCGCCGTGCACGACGGCCGCAAGCACGTCCCGGTGTTCGTCACCGAGGCCATGGTGGGTCACAAGCTGGGCGAGTTCGCCCCGACGCGGACCTTCAAGGGCCACATCAAGGACGACCGCAAGTCGCGCCGCCGCTGAGCGGGCACGAAACCAGACAAGGGAAGTAGCGATGAACGCCCAGAACGACGCGACGGTCGAGGCCCTGCCTACGGCTTACGCGCGGGCTCGCTTCGTCCGGGACTCGCCGACCAAGGTGCGCCGGGTGATCGAGCTCATCAAGGGACGTAGCGCCGCCGACGCCTTGGCCGTGCTCCGGTTCGCCCCGCAGGCGGCCAGCGAGCCGGTCGCGAAGGTGCTCGCCAGCGCCGTGGCCAACGCCGAGAACAACCTTCAGCTGGACCCGGAGACGCTCTGGGTCAAGAACGCGTACGCCGACGAGGGCCCCACCCTCAAGCGCATCCGGCCGCGGGCCCAGGGCCGTGCGTACCGGATCCGCAAGCGGACCAGCCACATCACCGTCGAGGTGGAGTCGCGTCCGGCCGTCACGCAGAAGGCGCAGAGCAAGAAGAAGGCAGGTGGCCGGTAGTGGGCCAGAAGATCAACCCGCACGGTTTCCGCCTGGGTATCACCACGGACTGGAAGTCGCGCTGGTACGCCGACAAGCAGTACGCCGAGTACGTGGCCGAGGACGTCAAGATCCGCAAGCTCCTCGCCACGGGCATGGAGCGCGCCGGCATCTCCAAGGTCGAGATCGAGCGCACCCGTGACCGCGTCCGCGTGGACATCCACACCGCCCGGCCGGGCATCGTCATCGGCCGCCGCGGCGCGGAGGCCGACCGGATCCGCGGCGCGCTGGAGAAGCTGACCAAGAAGCAGGTCCAGCTGAACATCCTCGAGGTCAAGAACCCCGAGGCCGACGCCCAGCTGGTCGCCCAGGCGGTCGCGGAGCAGCTCTCCAACCGCGTGGCGTTCCGCCGCGCGATGCGGAAGGCGATCCAGACCTCCATGCGCTCGCCGCAGGTCAAGGGCATCCGCGTGCAGTGCGGCGGTCGTCTCGGCGGTGCCGAGATGTCCCGCTCCGAGCACTACCGCGATGGCCGCGTCCCGCTGCACACGCTGCGCGCCGACATCGACTACGGCTTCTTCGAGGCCAAGACGACGTTCGGTCGCATCGGCGTCAAGGTGTGGATCTACAAGGGTGAGCTCGTCGGTGGCCTGAAGGCCCGCGAGGCCCGTGACGCCGCCGAGCGCGCGCCGCGTCGCGAGCGCAGCGACCGGCCGTCCCGCCCGCGTCGTTCCGGCGCGTCGGGCACCACGGCCACCTCGACCGAAGCCGGTCGGGCGGCCGCTGCCGCCACGACCGAGGCCCCGGCGGCCCCGGCCACCGAGACCGCAGAAAAGACGGAGGGCTGAGACGTGCTCATCCCGCGCAGGGTCAAGCACCGGAAGCAGCACTCCCCGAAGCGCCACGGCGCCGCCAAGGGTGGCACGAAGGTCAGCTTCGGCGAGTACGGCATCCAGGCGCTTGAGCACAGCTACGTGACGAACCGGCAGATCGAGTCCGCTCGTATCGCCATGACCCGTCACATCAAGCGTGGTGGCAAGGTGTGGACGACCATCTACCCGGACCGCCCGCTGACCAAGAAGCCGGCCGAAACCCGCATGGGTTCCGGTAAGGGTTCGCCCGAGTGGTGGATCGCCAACGTGAAGCCGGGCCGCGTGATGTTCGAGATCTCGTTCCCGAACGAGGAGACCGCCCGTGAGGCGCTCCGCCGCGCGATCCACAAGCTGCCCATGAAGTGCCGCATCGTGACCCGTGAAGGTGGTGAGTTCTGATGGCGAACGCTGGTGCTCTGGCATCGGAGCTGCGTGAGCTCACCGCGGAAGAGCTCGTCCTGCGTCTGAAGGAATACAAGGAGGAGCTCTTCAACCTCCGCTTCCAGATGGCGACCGGGCAGCTCGACAACAACCGCCGTCTGCGCACCGTCCGCACGGACATCGCGCGGATCTACACGGTCATGCGCGAGCGCGAACTCGGCCTGTCCGTTGCCCCCGACGCCGAGAGTGAAGGTGCCGCATGAGCGAGCCCACCACCGAGACGCCGGCCCGGAACGACCGCAAGGTCCGCGAGGGCTACGTCGTCTCGGACAAGATGAACAAGACGATCGTGGTCGAGCTCGAGGACCGCAAGAAGCACCCCCGTTACTCGAAGGTCGTCCGCACCACCTCCAAAGTGAAGGTGCACGACGAGAACAACGAGGCGGGCGTGGGCGACCGGGTCACCCTGATGGAGACCCGCCCGCTGTCGGCATCGAAGCGGTGGCGCCTGGTGCAGATCGTGGAGAAGGCCAAGTAAGCAGGGCTCTTTCGAGAGTTCTTAGTTCCGCAAGGCTCGCTCGTCGGGCGAGAACCGGCGCGACATACAGGAGTTGACGTGATCCAGCAGGAGTCGCGGCTTCGGGTAGCCGACAACACGGGTGCGAAGGAAATCCTCTGCATCCGGGTTCTCGGTGGTTCCGGGCGGCGCTACGCCGGCATCGGCGACATCATCGTCGCCACCGTGAAGGACGCCATCCCGGCTGCCGGGGTGAAGAAGGGCGACGTCGTCAAGGCTGTCATCGTCCGCACGGTCAAGGAGCGTCGTCGTCCGGACGGTTCCTACATCCGGTTCGACGAGAACGCCGCCGTGCTCATCAAGAACGACAACGAGCCCCGCGGCACCCGCATCTTCGGCCCGGTGGGCCGCGAGCTGCGCGACCGAAAGTTCATGAAGATCATTTCGCTCGCGCCGGAGGTGCTGTGATGAAGGTGAAGAAGGGCGACACGGTCGTCGTCATCGCCGGCAAGGACAAGGGCGCCAAGGGCAAGGTCATCCAGGCTTACCCCGAGCGCGACCGCGTGCTGGTCGAGGGCGTGAACCGGATCAAGAAGCACACGCGGATCAGCCAGACCCAGCGCGGCGCGCAGTCCGGCGGCATCGTCACGCAGGAGGCGCCCATCCACGTCTCGAACGTGATGGTCGTCGACTCGGACGGCAAGCCGTCCCGGGTGGGTTACCGCATCGGCGAGGACGGCAAGAAGGTCCGGATCTCGCGCCGGAACGGTAAGGACATCTGATGACCACCGCAGAGAAGGTCGCGCCGCGCCTCAAGGTGCGCTACCGCGACGAGATCAAGGGCCAGCTGCAGGCGGAGTTCTCCTTCGCCAACGTCCACCAGATCCCGGGCGTGGTGAAGGTCGTCGTGAACATGGGTGTCGGTGACGCCGCCCGTGACAGCAAGCTGATCGAGGGCGCGGTCAAGGACCTCGCCCTGATCACCGGTCAGAAGCCCGAGGTCCGGAAGGCCCGCAAGTCCATCGCGCAGTTCAAGCTGCGCGAGGGCCAGCCGATCGGCGCGCGCGTCACGCTGCGCGGCGACCGGATGTGGGAGTTCCTCGACCGGCTGCTGACCATCGCGCTGCCGCGTATCCGCGACTTCCGCGGGCTTTCGCCGAAGCAGTTCGACGGCCACGGCAACTACACGTTCGGTCTCAACGAGCAGTCGATGTTCCACGAGATCGACCCCGACTCCATCGACCGCCCGCGCGGCATGGACGTCACCGTCGTCACGACCGCCACGAACGACGACGAGGGCCGGGCGCTGCTGCGCAAGCTCGGCTTCCCGTTCAAGGAGAACTGAGCCGATGGCCAAGAAAGCACTGGTCCACAAGGCCGCGAAGAAGCCGAAGTTCGCCGTGCGCGCCTACACCCGCTGCCAGCGGTGCGGCCGCCCGCACGCCGTGTTCCGCAAGTTCGGGCTCTGCCGGATCTGCCTTCGCGAGATGGCACACGCGGGCGAACTGCCCGGCGTCCGCAAGTCCAGCTGGTAAGAGCTTCTTTTTAACTCCCACTTCGCCACAGGCCCTGCCGCCCGTGTACCGGGCGGCGGGGAACCAGGGCGAGAAAGGTTGACAGGTCACCATGACGATGACCGACCCCATCGCAGACTTCTTGACGCGTCTGCGTAACGCGAACTCGGCGTACCACGACGAGGTCAAGCTCCCGCACTCGAAGCTCAAGGCGAACATCGCCGAGATCCTCAAGCGCGAGGGTTACATCGCGGGCTACCACGACGAGCCGGGCGAAAAGCACAAGAACCTCGTCGTCGAACTCAAGTACGGCCCCAACCGCGAGCGGAGCATCGCCGGCCTGCGGCGCGTCTCCAAGCCCGGTCTGCGGGTCTACGCAAAATCGACCGAACTGCCGTCCGTTCTCGGCGGCCTGGGCATCGCGATCATCTCGACGTCCGGTGGCCTCCAGACCGACCGGCAGGCCAAGCGCAACAGCGTGGGCGGCGAAGTCCTCGCCTACGTCTGGTAAGGAAGGGGGCACAGACATGTCACGCATCGGAAAGCTGCCGGTCGCCGTCCCCTCCGGGGTCGAGGTGACCATCGACGGCCAGCACATCAAGGTCAAGGGGCCCAAGGGCACCCTGGAGCACACGGTCGCCGAGCCGATCGTCGTCGAACGCGACGAAGACGGCACGCTGCTGGTCAAGCGCCCGGACGACGAGCGCAACTCCAAGGCGCTGCACGGGCTCACCCGCACGCTGGTGAACAACCTCGTCGTCGGCGTCACCGCCGGCTACGAGAAGAAGATGGAAATCCACGGCGTGGGTTACCGCGTGCAGGCCAAGGGCTCGGACCTCGAGTTCGCCCTCGGCTACTCGCACCCGGTGAAGATCGAGGCCCCGGAGGGCATCACCTTCAAGGTGGAGACCCCGACCCGGTTCTCGGTCTCCGGCATCGACAAGCAGAAGGTCGGCCAGATCTCGGCGGTCATCCGCCGGCTGCGGCGCCCGGACCCGTACAAGGGCAAGGGCCTGCGGTACGAGGGCGAGAAGATCCGCCGCAAGGTCGGAAAGACGGGTAAGTGATCATGAGCGACACGACTACGAAGCGCAAGCCGGTGGGCAAGGACATCTCGACCCGCCGCCGCGTCGCGAAGGCCCGTCGGCACTTCCGCCTCCGCAAGAAGGTGTCGGGCACGGACCAGCGTCCGCGCCTGGTCGTCAAGCGGTCCTCGCGGCACATCGCCGTGCAGGTCATCGACGACCTGGCCGGCCGCACGCTGGTGTCGGCGTCCACCCTCGAGGCGGACGTCCGGACGCTCGACGGCGACAAGAAGGCCAAGGCCGCCAAGGTCGGGGAGCTCGTCGCCGCGCGCGCCAAGAACGCCGGGATCTCGGCTGTGGTGTTCGACCGTGGGGGCAACGCCTACCACGGCCGCATCGCCGCGCTCGCCGACGCCGCCCGCGAGGCGGGGTTGGAGTTCTGACGATGCAGAAGCTTGTTAACGGAAGGAAAGCCTGATGCCGGGACGTACACGGCAATTCGGCGGCGGCCAGGGTGGACCCGGCGGGCAGGGCGGCAACGACCGCGGTGACCGTCGCGACCGCCGTGACCGGCGCGACAGCGGTCGTGGCGGGGCGGCCCAGGACAAGACCCCGCACCTCGAGAAGGTCGTGACGATCAACCGCGTCGCCAAGGTCGTCAAGGGTGGTCGTCGCTTCAGCTTCACCGCCCTGGTGGTCGTCGGTGACGGCGACGGTCAGGTCGGCGTCGGCTACGGCAAGGCCAAGGAAGTTCCCGCGGCCATCGCCAAGGGCGTCGAGGAAGCGAAGAAGAACTTCTTCCGCGTCCCGCGCGTCGGCGGCACCATCCCGCACCCGATCCAGGGTGAGGAAGCCGCCGGTGTCGTGCTGCTCCGTCCGGCGTCCGCCGGTACCGGCGTCATCGCCGGTGGCCCGGTGCGCGCGGTGCTGGAGTGCGCGGGTGTCCACGACGTGCTGTCGAAGTCGCTCGGCTCCGACAACGCGATCAACATCGTGCACGCGACCGTGGCGGCCCTCAAGGGCCTGCAGCGTCCCGAAGAGGTGGCGGCCCGCCGTGGCCTGCCGCTCGAGGACGTCGCCCCGGCCCGGATGCTGCGCCAGCGTGCCGGCCAGGGGGTCTGACATGGCTCAGCTCAAGGTCACGCAGGTCAAGAGCAAGATCGGCACGAAGCACGCTCACCGCGAGTCGCTGCGCACCCTCGGGCTGCGCAAGATCCGCCAGAGCGTCGTGCGTGAAGACACCCCCCAGGTGCGCGGCCTGATCCACACCGTCCGCCACCTGGTGGAGGTCGAGGAGGTCAAGGCATGACGGCCATCAAGATCCACCACCTGCGTCCGGCTCCGGGCGCCAAGCGCGACAAGATGCGCGTCGGTCGTGGTGAGGGTTCGAAGGGCAAGACGGCCGGTCGCGGTACGAAGGGCACCAAGGCCCGGAAGAACGTGCCCGCCGGGTTCGAGGGTGGGCAGATGCCCATCCACATGCGGCTCCCGAAGCTGCGTGGGTTCAAGAACCGCTTCCGCACCGAGTACCAGCCGGTGAACGTGGGCGACATCGCCCGCGTCTTCCCGGACGGCGGCAAGATCGGCGCCGAGGAGCTCGTGCAGGGCGGCCTGGTCCGCAAGGGCAAGCTGGTGAAGGTCCTCGGCAACGGCGACCTCAACGGCGTCAAGCTGGACATCACGGCGGACGCCTTCTCCGGCTCCGCCAAGGAGAAGCTCGAGGCGGCCGGCGGTTCGGCCACCACCAACTGAGCGGTTCCACGCTTTCGAAGGCCCGTCTGGCTCGCGCCAGGCGGGCCTTCGGCGTACCCGGGTTCCTTGCCGGGAGGCGGATCCGGACGGAGGATCGGGGAGTGGACAGATCACCGCAGGAGCCCCCTGACCCGGCAGGGCCGCCGGAACCGCCCGGATCGCCGTTGAGCTTCCCGGTCGAGGCACCCCGCCCGGCCGGGCTGGAGCCAGGCGCGGGCGCACCGGCGGGGGAGTCGCCCCTCGAGCCGCTGCAGTTCCCGGTGGAGGCTCCGCGGCCGTCGGATGTTGCGGGTGCAGCCGCGCCGCTGCAGTTCCCGGTGGAGGCTCCGCGGCCGTCGGATGTTGCGGGTGCAGCCGCGCCGCTGCAGTTCCCGGTGGAGGCTCCGAGGTCGCCGGATGTTGCGGGTGCAGCCGCGCCGCTGCAGTTCCCGGTGGAGGCTCCGCGGCCGTCGGATGTTGCGGGTGCAGCCGCGCCGCCGAGCTTCCCCGGCGCGGACCCGCAGCCGCCGGACGCGGCCGGGCCGCCGCCGGCGTCGTTCGGTGGCCCGGTGGACGCGGTGCACCCCCTCGGTGAGCCGCCACAGCCTTCGGTACCAGCGCCGTTCCCCGTCGCGCAGCTGCCCGGCCTGCCAGCCCAACCGCCACCACCGTCCCCGCAACCCCCCGTCGAAGCCCCCGCACCGGCCCCCGCCGCCGGTGTCCTGCGCTTCCTCCCGCCCGCCCTCACCCTCCTCGCGGCCCTCCTGACCGTCGCCGGGACGCTGTTGCCGCTGTTCCGCGTCCAGGAGCAGCTCAGCATCCGCCAGCGGGCCTTCGAAACCCGCCTGGTCATCACCGAGACCGCCTGGGGCACCAGCATCGAAATCCCCGGCCAGGACGCCACCGACCGCGCCGGCGCACCCCTGGGCGTGCCGCTGGTCCTCGCCGCCGTCCTGCTGTTCGCCGCCGCCTTCGTCGCCTTTTCGCGACGGGACCGCGGGCGGTGGCTCATCGGGGCGGGTGCCGTCTTCATCGCCGGCGTGGTCACCACCGTCGGGATGAACCGGTTCGAGCTGAGCGCCCTCGTCGGCGACGTCGACCTCGAAGTCGTCACCGCGGCCGGCATGTGGCTGCTGATCCTGGCCACCGCCGTGGCCGTCGCCGCCGCGGTCGTCGCGTACCTGCCCCTGCGGAACCGCGACTGGGCCGATCCGGCCGTCGCCTACGCCGACACCCCGACGCCGCCGAGCGGGGTCGCCATCACCGTGCTCCCGCCCGAAGAACCCCAGCAACCCGGTTGACCGACGGCGTTACCGTGAAGACGTGTCGTGGCTACTGGTCTTCTTCGGGGCATCGCTGCTCATCGCGCTTACGCCAGGGGCGAACAACCTGCTGGGGCTCCACCACGGCATGACGCACGGTGTTCGTCCCGCCCTCGCCGGATTGGGCGGCCGGCTGGCCGCGTTCACCCTGTTGATCACGGCCGTCGCCGCCGGGCTGGGGCAGCTGCTGGCCGCCTCCGAGACCGCGCTCACGATCATCAAGTGGGCCGGTGTCGCCTACCTGCTGTACCTCGGCGTGCGCCTGCTTTGGTCCACTTTCCGGGGCACCGCCGAACCGCGCGAACCGGACACCCAGCCCGCCGGCCCGTGGCGCGCCGCCCGCAAGGAGTTCGGCGTCGCGATCACCAACCCGAAGGCGATCCTGATCTTCACCGCGTTCGTCCCGCAGTTCATCGACGCAGGTCGCGGGCCGGTTCCGGGGCAGATCGCGCTCCTCGGCGCGGTGTACCTGCTGGCCGAGTTCCTGGCCGGCTCGGTCTACGTCGGCGTCGGCGCCGCCGCGCGGTCGGCCAGGCTCTCGCGCCGGGCCCGGCGCAACGTCGACCGCGGCACCGGCGTGGTCCTCGTCGGGCTGGCCGGCGTGCTGGCGTCGGCGAACGCTTGATCCACAATCTGTCAAGGAATTCCGCCAAGACGGCGATGTGGATCAACCCGCCGGAGCAACCTTGGTACGGAAAACGCACACGGACTGCGGACACGCCCTGTGAAGCTGTTAGAGTCGGCGACACGCTTCGGGACGAGTGTGCCCCGAAGCGTTCCTGGCTTGCGTGCCAGTAGTGCTGTGTGTTCCCGCCGGCCACCGTGCCGGCCAAGCCGATCGTCGGTTGAGGACGGCCGACGACGCCGAGGAGGTCCCCCGCGTGTTCAGCGCCTTCCGCTCGGCTCTCGCGACGCCGGATCTACGCAAGAAGATCCTGTTCACGCTAGCCATCGTCGCGGTCTACCGAATCGGTGCGACCATTCCGGCACCCGGGATCTCGTACGGAGCCGTGCAGGCCTGTAGCTCCCAGGGCGGCCAGGAAGGCGTCTACCAGCTGCTGAACCTGTTCAGCGGCGGTGCGCTGCTGCAGCTGTCGCTCTTCTCGACCGGGATCATGCCGTACATCACGGCGAGCATCATCATCCAGCTGCTCACCGTGGTCATCCCGCGGTTCGAGGAGCTGAAGAAGGAAGGCCAGTCCGGCCAGGGCAAGCTGACCCAGTACACCCGGTACCTGACGATCGCGCTGGCGATCCTGCAGGCCACCGGCGTGGTCGCGCTCGCGGACCGCAAGCAGCTCTTCCCGGACTGCGACCAGCCGATCATCCCGGACAACAGCATCTACTCGCTGTCCCTCATCGTCATCACGATGACCGCGGGCACCGCCGTGATGATGTGGCTGGGCGAGCTGATCACCGAGCGCGGCATCGGCAACGGCATGTCCGTCCTGATCTTCCTGAACATCGCGGCGCGCATCCCGGCCGAGGGCGGCAACATCCTCAGCAACGCCGGTGGTGTCGGCCTGGCGGTCGTCTGCGTCTTCGGGCTGATCATCATCGCCAGCGTCATCTTCGTCGAGCAGGGCCAGCGCCGGATCCCGGTGCAGTACGCCAAGCGCATGATCGGCCGCCGGATGTACGGCGGCACGTCGACCTACCTGCCGATCAAGGTGAACCAGGCCGGTGTCATCCCGGTCATCTTCGCGTCTTCCCTGCTGTACCTGCCGGACCTGATCAGCCGCCTCGTCGGCGACCAGAACGCCAACTCCGGCTGGCAGGTCTTCATCAAGAACTACATCGTGAACCAGTCCAGCTGGGTGCACATCGCGCTGTACTTCGCGCTGATCATCTTCTTCACGTACTTCTACATCACGATCACGTTCAACGTGGACGAGCGTGCGGAAGAGATGAAGAAGTTCGGCGGGTTCATCCCGGGCATCCGCCCCGGCCGCCCGACCGCGGAGTACCTGAGCTTCGTGCTCGGCCGGATCACCCTGCCGGGCTCGCTGTACCTGGGCATCATCGCGATCCTCCCGAACTTCTTCCTGTCGTTGACCGGTAGCGGGAACAACCAGAACTTCCCGTTCGGCGGCACGGCTGTGCTGATCATGGTCGGTGTCGGGCTCGACACCGTGAAGCAGATCGAAAGCCAGCTGATGCAGCGCAACTACGAAGGGTTCTTGAAGTGACGCGGCTGGTTCTCGTGGGTCCGCCCGGCGCGGGCAAAGGCACGCAGGCGGTGGCCCTGTCCGAGCAGCTGCGGATCCCGCACATCTCGACCGGCGACCTCTTCCGCGCGCACGTCGGCCAGGAGACCCCGCTCGGCCAGGAAGCGAAGCGCTACCTGGACTCGGGCGAGCTCGTGCCCGACTCGGTGACGAACGAAATGGTCCGCGAGCGGCTCGCCGAGCCGGACGCCAAGGTCGGCTTCCTGCTCGACGGCTTCCCCCGCAACACCAAGCAGGCCGAGGTCCTCGGGGAGATCCTGGGCGACACGGACGTCTCGCTCGACGCGGTGATCCAGCTGCAGGTGCCGGAGGACGTCGTCGTCGGCCGGCTCATGTCGCGCGGCCGCGCGGACGACACCGAAGAGGTCATCCGACGCCGTCAGCAGATCTACGTGTCGGACACCGCGCCGCTGCTGGAGTACTACGCCGACATCCTCGTGACCGTCGACGGCGTCGGCAGCGTCGAGGAGATCTCCGGCCGGGTCCTGGAAGCGCTGCGCGACCGCACGTGAATCTCGGAGGGTTGCGTGTTCTGCAAGTGCTCCGGCGTGGGCGCATGATCGAGGTCAAGACCCCGGACGAGCTGCAGGCGATGCGGGCGGCGGGTCTCGTCGTGGCCCGCACGCTGGCGGCCGTCCGCGCCGCGGCGAAACCGGGCGTTAGCACCGCCGAGCTCGACGAGCTGGCGGAGCAGACGATCCGGGACGCCGGCGCGGTGCCGTCGTTCCTGGGCTACCACGGTTTCCCGGCGTCGATCTGCGCCTCGGTGAACGAACAGATCGTCCACGGCATCCCGGCGAAGACGCAGGTGCTGGCCGACGGCGACATCATCTCCGTCGACTGCGGGGCGATCCTCGACGGCTGGCACGGCGACTCCGCGGTGACGCTGGCCATCGGCGACGTCTCCGACGCCGACCTGGCGCTGTCCGCGGCGACCGAAGCGGCGATGTGGGCCGGCATCGAGGCGGTCAGCGCCGGCGGCCGGTTGACCGACATCTCCTACGCCGTCCAGTCGGCCGCCGAACGCGCGGGCCGCGACGACGGCATCGAGTACGGGATGATCCTCGAGTACGGCGGCCACGGCATCGGCCGCCAGATGCACATGGACCCGTTCCTGCCGAACGTCGGCAAGCCCGGCAAGGGCCCGCGGCTCAAGCCCGGCATGGCGCTGGCGATCGAGCCGATGCTGACCGGCGGCGGCGGCGAGACCCGCGAGCTGGACGACGGCTGGACGGTCGTCACGGCCGACGGCTCCCGCGCGGCCCACTGGGAGCACACCGTCGCGATCACCGAAGAAGACCCCTGGGTGCTCACCGCCCCGGAAGACGCCTGACCTGCGCATTCACCCACAAGGGGTGATCGCGATCACGTCCACCTGCACGGTCCTTTAGCATGGTCACCCCCGGTTTGGGGGTCGCGACACGACATGCGTACACTGTCAAGTCGGCGCACTTATCGCGCCCGGATCCTGCGCGCTCGTGAACTCACGATCTTGGGAGCCGGGCACCAGTGTGCCACGCAACACCCAACCCAGCACTGTGCTCGAGTTGATCAGGTGTGGCGACAGACGCTGTTGACAAGGAAATGCGGAGGACATGGCGAAGAAAGACGGGGCCATCGAGGTCGAAGGCCGCGTAGTCGAGCCGCTCCCCAACGCGATGTTCCGCGTCGAGTTGGAGAACGGTCACAAGGTCCTGGCACACATCAGCGGCAAGATGCGGCAGCACTACATCCGCATCCTGCCGGAGGACAGGGTTGTCGTGGAGCTCTCGCCCTACGACCTCTCTCGTGGTCGCATCGTCTACCGCTACAAGTGATCACGAAGAGCAGCTCAGAAGCAGGAGAGCAGAAGACGTGAAGGTCCAGCCGAGCGTCAAGAAGATCTGCGACAAGTGCAAGGTGATCCGCCGTCACGGCCGGATCATGGTGATCTGCGAGAACCTGCGGCACAAGCAGCGGCAGGGCTGATCGCCCAGCACTCGACCAGAGTGGATTGACGGCTACACAACCTCCCCGCACCTGCCGGGCCACGCGAGTGGCCCGGTTCACCCCCGGACTTCAGGCCGGGGCCGGGACACCCGAAGCGCAAGCCGAGGGCACGACAGGCGAGTCGGTCCCGGAACCGGACGGGGAGCAGACCTGAAGAGGAAACCTACGAAGGAGCATCAGCGCCAATGGCACGACTCGCTGGCGTAGACCTCCCCCGCGAGAAGCGGTTGGAGATCGCGCTTACGTACATCTACGGCATCGGCCGTACCCGCTCGAAGCAGCTCATCAAGGCTGCCGAGCTGAACGCGGACACCCGCGTCAAAGACCTCAGCGATGACGACCTCGCGAAGCTGCGTACGTACATCGAAGAGAACTTCAAGGTCGAGGGTGACCTTCGCCGCGAGGTGAACGCCGACATCCGTCGGAAGATCGAGATCGGGTGCTACGAGGGCCTTCGCTGGCGCCGCGGACTTCCCGTCCGTGGTCAGCGCACGAAGACCAACGCCCGTACCCGCAAGGGTCCGAAGAAGACGGTCGCCGGCAAGAAGAAGGCTGGCAAGAAGTGAGCGTCCAGGGCAAGAAGGTCGTGCAGATGGGCGGCGCCCAGCGCCGTGGCACGGCTTGCGTTTCGCCCAAGGCGCTCTACGCCCGCCCGATGGCGCTCCGCAACCTGTACACCGACGCCGGTTCGATCATCCGGCGCGGCCAGGCCGAAGCGGTCGCCGCTCACCAAGAGAACGCGCGCTAACAGGAGAACCCTCAGAACATGCCACCGAAGTCTCGTACTGCGGCCGGGGCCAAGAAGGTCCGCCGCAAGGAAAAGAAGAATGTCGCGCACGGTCACGCGCACATCAAGAGCACCTTCAACAACACCATCGTCTCGATCACGGACCCGACCGGTGCCGTGATCGCGTGGGCGTCGAGTGGTCACGTGGGCTTCAAGGGCTCGCGCAAGTCCACCCCGTTCGCCGCGCAGATGGCCGCCGAGAACGCTGCCCGCAAGGCCGCCGAGCACGGCATGAAGAAGGTCGACGTCTTCGTGAAGGGCCCGGGTTCGGGCCGCGAGACGGCGATCCGCTCGCTGCAGGCGGCCGGCCTCGAGGTCGGCACCATCCAGGACGTGACCCCGCAGCCTCACAACGGCTGCCGCCCGCCCAAGCGGCGCCGGGTCTGAGGAACGGGGAGGAGTAAGAAGAAATGGCTCGTTACACCGGCCCCGCGACGCGTATTTCGCGTCGCCTCAAGGTTGACCTCATCGGCGGCGACCAGGCTTTCGAGCGTCGCCCCTACCCGCCGGGCCAGCACGGCCGCGGGCGCATCAAGGAGTCCGAGTACCTCCTGCAGTCGCAGGAGAAGCAGAAGGCTCGCTACACCTACGGCGTTCTCGAGCGCCAGTTCGTCCGGTACTACAAGGAAGCCGTCCGGCGTCCCGGTAAGACCGGTGAGAACCTGCTGCAGATCCTCGAGTCCCGCCTGGACAACGTGATCTACCGCGCCGGCATCGCCCGCACCCGCCGTCAGGCGCGTCAGCTGGTGAGCCACGGCCACTTCCTGGTCAACGGCGTCAAGGTCAACGTCCCGTCCTACCAGGTCACCAAGTGGGACATCATCGACGTGCGGCCGAAGTCGTTCGCGATGCTGCCCTTCGTCGTGGCCAAGGAGTCCTTCGGCGAGCGCCCCATCCCGGCGTGGCTGCAGGTCGTCCAGTCCAACCTCCGCGTGCTGGTCCACCAGCTGCCGGAGCGTGCGCAGATCGACGTTCCGGTTCAGGAACAGCTGATCGTCGAGCTCTACTCGAAGTAGTCCGGCCCCGGTCGGAATACGGGCGGCGGCGCAACAGGTGCGCCGCCGCCGCGCCATCCCTTCGACGTCATATGGCGGGCGTCGTCTGGAAAGGAATTTGGAAGAATGCTGATTTCCCAGCGGCCGGCTCTCGGCGAAGAGACGGTCAACGAGACCCGCTCCCGGTTCACCATCGAACCGCTGGAGCCCGGCTTCGGCTACACGCTCGGCAACTCGCTGCGTCGTACGCTGCTGTCGTCCATCCCGGGCGCGGCCGTGACGAGCATCCGCATCGACGGCGTGCTGCACGAATTCACCACCGTTCCCGGGGTGAAGGAAGACGTCACCGACATCATCCTGAACCTCAAGGAGCTCGTGGTGTCCTCGGAAGAGGACGAGCCGGTCACCATGTACCTGCGCAAGCAGGGCCCGGGTGAGGTCACGGCGGCCGACATCGTGCCGCCGGCGGGTGTCACCGTGCACAACCCGGATCTGCACATCGCGTCGCTGAACGGCAAGGGCAAGCTCGAGATCGAGCTCGTCGTCGAGCGCGGCCGCGGTTACGTTCCGGCCCTGCAGAACAAGCAGGCGGGCGCGGAGATCGGCCGGATCCCGGTCGACTCGATCTACTCGCCGGTGCTCAAGGTGACCTACAAGGTCGAGGCCACCCGTGTCGAGCAGCGCACCGACTTCGACAAGCTGATCCTGGACGTCGAGACCAAACCGTCGATCACGCCGCGCGATGCGGTCGCGTCGGCCGGCAAGACGCTGGTGGAGCTGTTCGGTCTCGCCCGCGAGCTGAACGTCGACGCCGAGGGCATCGAGATCGGCCCGTCGCCGCAGGAGGCGGACACCATCGCCGCCTACGCGATGCCGATCGAGGACCTGGACCTCACCGTCCGGTCGTACAACTGCCTCAAGCGCGAGGGCATCCACACGGTGGGCGAGCTCGTCTCGCGCAGCGAGGCGGACCTGCTCGACATCCGCAACTTCGGCGCCAAGTCGATCGACGAGGTCAAGCTCAAGCTCGTCGGCCTCGGCCTCGCGCTGAAGGACAGCCCGCCCGGGTTCGACCCGACCGCGGCGGCCGCCAGCTACGACGGTGAAGGCTGGTCGGAGGGTGTCGGTGGCATCGCCGACGGGATTTCGGACGGCCACGACGATGGCCAGGACTACGCAGAGACCGAGCAGCTCTGAGGCGCTGAGCCTGGACGCTGTGAGCTGAACTAGGAGAACCAATGCCCACCCCTACCAAGGGAGCCCGGCTCGGCGGGTCGTCCGCGCACGAGCGGCTGATCCTGGCCAACTTGGCCACGCAGCTGTTCGAGCACGGCAAGATCACGACGACCGAGGCGAAGGCGAAGCGGGTCCGCCCGCTGGCCGAGAAGCTGATCACGAAGGCGAAGCGGGGCGACCTGCACAACCGCCGTCAGGTGCAGAAGGTCGTCCGTGACAAGGACGTCGTGCACAAGCTGTTCGCCGAGATCGGTCCGCACTTCGCGGAGCGGGCGGGCGGCTACACCCGGATCACCAAGACGATGCCGCGCAAGGGCGACAACGCCGCCATGGCCGTCATCGAGCTGGTGGCCGAGAAGACGGTGACTTCGGAAGCCGAGCGCGCTCGCAAGACGAAGTTCGCCAAGGACGAGAAGGCCGCCGCTCCGGTCGCCGAGGAGACCACCGAGGCGCCCGCCGCCGAGGAGGCTCCGGCTGCCGAGGAGGCCAAGGCCGAGGACACCGCCGCCGAGACCGAGGCTCCGGCTTCGGACGACGCGGACGCGGACGCCAAGAAGGACTGACGTCCTGACGGCCGATTCGACACCGGACGAGCCCGCCACTCCCGCTGGGGAGGGCGGGCTCGTTCGTCTGCGCCTGGACGTCTCCTACGACGGCACGGACTTCTCGGGCTGGGCTCGCCAGCCGGGCCGCCGGACTGTCCAGGGGCTGCTGGAGGACGCGCTGCAACGCCAGCCGCCAGGGGCGTCCGTGCCGAAGTCCGTGGTCGTGGCGGGCCGCACGGACGCCGGAGTGCACGCGACCGGGCAGGTGGTGCACGTCGACGTCGTGCCGCTCGCCCCGGGCGCCGCGGGCCGGATTCCCGTGTCCCCCGAAGGCATCCCGGACCTGACCCGCATGGCGGGCCGCTGGAACCGCCTCCTGCCCGGCGACGTCCGGGTGCTGGGCGCCCGCGTCGCCCCGGCGGGCTTCGACGCGCGCTTCTCGGCGATCCGGCGGCACTACCGCTACCGGGTCTCCGACGCACCGTGGGGCGTCGACCCGTTGCGCCGCCACGACACCCTGGCCTGGAACCGTCCACTGTCGACGGACGCGATGAACGCGGCGGCCGCCGGCCTGCTGGGGCTCAACGACTTCGCGGCGTACTGCAAGCAGCGCGACACGGGCACGACGATCCGCGAACTGCAGCGCCTGGAGTGGAAGCGGGTGGACGAGCACCTGCTGGAGGTCGAGGTCTCGGCGGACGCGTTCTGCCACTCGATGGTCCGCAGCCTGGTGGGCGTGCTCCTGCTGGTCGGCGACGGCCGCCGGACCGACGCATGGCCGTCGAAGGTGCTGGAGAGCGGCATCCGCGACAGCGCGGTGGCCCCGGCCCACGGCTTGACGCTCCTGGGCGTGGATTACCCGCCGGACGAGGAACTCGCTGCACGGGCTGAGCAGACGAGGAACGTCCGCACCTCACTCTGACCAACGAAAAGCGGGTGGCTCCCCGAGGGGAAGCCACCCGCTTTCGGCTGTCCGGAAAGGACTTCAGTCGCCGCGGCGGACCGGGCCCAGGAGCTGCTGCTCCTTGCCCGTCGTGACCAGGCGCAGGGGGCGCCACAGGTTGCGGCCCAGTGCCACCACCTGGTCGTCCTTCAACGTCGTCAGCTGCCGCATCATCTGCGGCGGGAGGCGCCAGATGCGGGCCGCCAGCTCGGCCTGGCCCGCCGGGAGGCGCTGCATCAGCACCAGGTCCGCCGCGTTGGCCGTCGCGCCCGCCTGCGGGTGCAGGTACGGGAGGACGTAGATCGTCGTCTGCCACGGCGACCGCGGGGGGAACAGGTCCTGCGGGGTCGGGCCGCCGTCGGTGACGACCAGCAGCGGTGCGTCCTCCGAGGGGCGGGGGAGCTCGACCGGGGACAGGCGGCGGATCTGCACGAGCGGCGACGGCCGTCCGTCACGGCTGCCGGCCGCGCGGGACAGCACCTGCCACTCCGTCGGGCGGCCCGTCGCCACCACGACCCACGCGCCGACCGCCATCGCGCGCATCGCCACCTGGCGGGCCAGGTAGAGCCCGCCCACGAGCACGATCCGGGTCGGGGTCGAGCGCAGCGCCGAGATCGTCAGCGGCTCGCCCTTGAGGCCCGAGCCGAGCACGATGCCGCCGCGGTCGCCCGAGGGGCTGATCGCGTCGAGCATCGCGGGGTCCACGGTGAACTCCGGCGAGACCCCGGTGTTCTGCCCGGCGTCACGGACGCGGGAAGTCATGCCGTACCTCCGATCGGCAGCGTCGCGGCGAACGCGGAAACCTGCAGCCCGCGCAACGGCGTCAGGTCCACGCCCAGCCGCTCGGACAGCGCGTTCAGCCGCTGGTCGGCGGCGTCGAGCTCACGCGGGTTGCGCGCGCTCACCCGGACCACGCCGCGCAGCCCGATCTTGCCTTCGTCGGACGCCGGGGAAATCGACATGGCGAGCGTCGCCGACAGCGCGCGGACGCTCGTCAGCGCGTCGAGGCTGCCGGAGATCTTGCCCTTCGGCCAGCCGGTGATCGCGTAGCTCGCGTGGCCGATGCCGGCCGCGGTCACGCCGGACCAGCGTTCCTGCAGCGTGACCTTGTTCGGCGAACCGGCGACGGCGGTGAGCTCGGCGGCCGAGATGCCGGCCCGCAGTAGCTCGTCCGGGTCGAGCGGCCGCGTCGGCACGCCCTGCGACTCGAGCGCGTTGCGCACCCGCGAAAGCGCGCCGATCAGCGCGCGGTGGGCGCCGACGACGCCGCCGCCGCGCTCCCGGATCGCCGCCGGGCAGCGCTTCGGGTCCAGCCGGATCGCGACCCACGTCGTCCGCCGCGCCGCCGCGGGCAGCGGCCCCAGCACCTCCATGTAGGAGCTGAGCGCCGGCGAGTCCGACGGCAGCGCCGCGCTGCCCGGGTAGCAGTGCCAGATCATCTGGATGGAGTCGAGCACGACGCCGCGGTCTTCGAGGCACGGGGCGAGCGCCGACAGCGGCAGGCTGGGCGCGCCGCCGGCCTGGGTGATCAGCGCCGGCGTCGGCTCGACGAGCAGCACCGCCGTCCACGTGCCGTCGTTCCAGGCGAGGCCGACCTGCTGGCGCTCGTGGTCGACGCCGTGCGCCACGACGAGGTCCGGCACCGCGATGCGGAGCAGGTTCACGCGGGCGTCGTCCGGGCCGGTCACCGTGGTCTCTTCGGCCGCCAGCTCCTCGACGGTGCTCGGCGGCAGCGGGTTCGCGGTCCGGTCGTGGGACCGGAACGAGTAGCGCATCGTGAGGCCGATCCACTGGGTGAACCAGCGGCCGCGCCAGCGCAGCAGCGCGACGATCAGGGCGAAGCCGACGATGCCGATCCCGACGTACTTGAGCGACATGTCGATCGCGAGCAGCACCAGCCCGATCGCGAGGCCGACCTCGAGCACGACGAGGTTCGCCACCGGGAGCGGGCCGAGGTTGACGCCGGACGAGCGGCGCCGCGCCGGCGGGGCCAGCCGCGTCGCGCCGGACGGGGGAGCGGGGCTGCCGCTGTCTTCGGGTCCCTGCGGGCCGCTCGGGCCGCCAGGCCCACCAGGACCGCCGGGGCCACCGGGACCGCCGCCACCGGGACCACCCGGGCCACCGGGACCGCCGCCACCGGGACCACCCGGGCCGCCAGGCCCACCAGGGCCACCAGGACCGGGGCCGCCGGGCCGCCCACCGGGACCGGGGCCGGGACCACCGGGACCGGGACCACCAGGACCACGCGGGGGCATGCCGGGACCGCCCGGGCCACCGGGACCGCCACCGGGCCCACCGGGCCCACCGGGTCCGCCAGGTCCACCGGGGACGCCTCCGGGGCCACCGGGACCACCGGGTCTCACCGGACGCGGCGGCGGGCCCGGCTGGCGGCCGGGCGGCGGGGGCCCGGGCGGGCCAGGCGGACGTGGAGGGTTGGTGACGGACATCCGCGCTTTCTCTTCCCCTCGTGCTTGCTGCGTACCCGGAAGCCGGGTCCCGGGGTGTCCGACACTAGCTTGAGTTGGTAGAAACCCCACACCAGACGGTCCCCGTACGGCTATCCTGCGGAACCGTACCGCGACGGGGAGAGCTGTAGGTCGAGAATGCCATCAACACCCACGACTAAGTCTCAGGTTCAGGCGTATCAGTTCGTCCTACGGAGGATGCAGTCGGCGCTGGTCCGGCGGGACGCCGTGATGCTGCACGACCCGATGCGCACCCACACGAGGGCCACCATCGTGGGGGTCGTGCTGGGCGCGCTGGGCATGATCGTGTTCGTCGTCTGGGGCCTGCTCAGCCCGGCGCCTTCGGTGCCCGAGGCCGGGAACATCGTGATCGGCGAGCAGTCCGGCACGGTGTACGTCGTGACGGGCAACCCGAAGAGGCTCATCCCCACGTTCAACCTCGCGTCCGCGCGCCTCCTGCTGCTGGCGCAGCAGAAGCAGTCGAGCGCGGGCAGCGGCGGCGCGACCGCGGCACCGGCCGCGCCCGCGGCGGCGAGCCCGGCGAGTGTGAAGAACCCCACGGTCGTTTCGGACGCGCAGCTGGAGTCCATTCCGCGCGACAAACTCACCGGAATTCCGGACGGCCCGCAGCTGATCCCGTCGGATTCGCAGCGCATTTCCCCGAATTGGGCGGTGTGCGACCAGGTCCAGCTCGACACGTCACTGCCGAACCCCGACACCGGCAGGACCAACACCTACGTCTTCGGCGGCATCGCGCCGTCCGGGCTCGGCACCGAACTGGGTGAGAACGAGGCGTTGCTGGCGAAGGCCGACAACGGCAAGACCTACCTCGTCTACCGCCTGCCGAGCTCGCGGAACCGGCCGAACGCCAACACCGTGCGCGCGGAGATCGACGTCGACAACGCCAACGACGCCGTCCGGACGGCGCTGCAGCTGCCGCCGACGGCGCGGAAGATCACGCCGGGCCTGCTGAACGCGATCCCGGAGGTCGCGAAGCTGTCGCCGCCGCAGATCCCGAGCGGCCAGGCCCCGGCCGACTTCGACGGCCTGACCGCCGGCGACGTCTTCTCCACGCAGCCGACCGGCGCGCAGCCGGACTACTGGGCGATCACGACCACCGGCATCCAGAAGGTGTCCAACGCGGTCGCCGACATCATCCGCGTCGCGAAGAACGGCAGCGCGGGCCGGATCCAGGTCCTCGGCCTGGACAAGCTGGCCGGTGTGCGCGTGCTGCAGCCCACCGACAAGGACTACATCGCGGTCGACGACTTCCCGCGGTCGGTCCCGACGGTCCTCGACGCGACGAAGAACTCGTCGGTCGCCTGCCTGGGCTGGTCCCTGGTCGGGTCCGGCACCGACCGGGACGCGCACACCTCGGTGTACGTCGACACGCAGCTGCCGGGCCAGAAGGGCACCGGCGACAAGTTCACCCCGATGACGGTGACCACGCCGGGCCCGAACCGCGTGCCGATCAACGGCTTCTACCTCAAGCCGGGCTTCGCCGCGGTGGTCCAGTCCGCGACCGGCAAGGACAGCTTCGGCAAGGGCGCCATCCAGCTGATCTCCGACCGGGGGATCCGCTACAGCGTCCCGGACGCGGCGACGGCGGACGCGATCGGCCTGAACAACCGGCAGCCCGCGCCCGAGTCGGTCATCGGGCTGCTGCCGACCGGGGCGTCGCTGAACACCCAGGACGTGCGCAAGCAGTTCGACTCCGTGCCGATCGACCCGAACGCCGGCTCGTTCGCGACGCCGACCGCCCCGGCGGGGAACTGACCGGAACCGCCGGTCCGCCGCGGGCGTCACACGCCCACACGCAACAGCTGAGCGGAGGTGCCGTGGCCGGCTTGAGGATGGACGGCGTCGTCGTCGCCGAGTACGCCAAGACGGCCGAGGCGGCCGCAGGCGACTTGGACGCGGCGGCGGGCGAGATCGGGGGCGAAGGCGTTTCCGCGGAGTCCTACGGGCCGCTGGGGGCCGGGATCGGCCTCGGCGCGTCGTACGGGCGCGCGGCCGGGGCGCTGCGGCGGCAGCTGACCGACGGCGCGGAAGCGCTGCGCTCGGCCGCGGAGGCGCTGCGGCAGGTCACGGTGCGCCACGACGGCCAGGACGCCGACGCCGCCGAGCTGATCAAGCGGGCCGGGAGGCTCGAAGGATGATCGCCGAGAGCTCGACCGAGTCCATCCCGCACCCCTTGGCGAAGCAGCAGCCGGTCGCGGTGGCCGTGCCGCAGGGCGAGGACATCACCGCGGCGGCCGAGCCGTACCTGGGCTACCTCACCGACCTCGCCCGGCAGCTGGGTGTCCTCGATCCCGTCGAGACGTACTTCCGCCCGCTGATCGGCCGCTGGGCCGACCTCGGCGCCGAAGCGGACCGCCTGCGCCAGGCGGCGTCCGTCGCGGCCGAGGTCTCCTCGCGGCTCGACGACCAGCTGGGCCGCCTCGACGCGGGCTGGGAGGGGCGCGACGCGGACTCGTTCGTGGCCTACATCCGCGAAATCGGCGCTGCGGGCGGCGACCTCGAGGAAGCGCTGAACGTCCTGGCGGGCGCGCTCGACGAGCTGGTCGAGTCGGTCCGCCACGTCGTCGTCGACCTCGTCGAAGTCCTGGTGGACACGGCGGACCTGACGTCGGAGACGATGCTCCTCCCGAGCGGCGGCGCCCGGCGGGCGCGGGCCCAGCTGGCGGAGACGCAGGAGTCGGCGAAGGCGCTGTACGAGACCGCGCGGGACGTGATGGAGGCGTTCGACCGGCTCTGCGACGGCGTCGACGACCCCGACGCGGCTTCGCGGAGCATCGAGATCCGGCACCGGTACCCGCAGGAGCGGTTCAAGCTGCACGACGGCGCGCTGAACGACGCCGCGGCCGAGGAAGCGACGACGCCGTCGTCGGCCGGGGCTTCGGACGAGGTCACGTCGCCGTCTTCGGCCGAGCCGAAGCACACCGGCGCGGGCACCCCGGACACCGCGCAGCCCGCCGACGCCCCGCCGCCCGCGCCCGCCCCGGAGCACGCGGCGAACCAGACGACGTCGGGTGTCCCGATGATGCCGATGATGGGCTTCGGCGCGTTCGGCGGCGGTGGCCAGGGCCGGCGTCAGCCGAAGACGCGGCCGGTGACGAAGCCGTCGGAGCTGCTGGGCGAGCCCGGGCTGGTCGCCCCGCCGGTGATCGGCGAAGACGAGAAGCCGGCGCAGGACCAGAAGAAGCCGCCGGCGCAGTGATTTCCCGTGGCCCGCGCGGGAAGCGCGGGCCACGGGCCGTCGTCAGCGGCGGGCCGGCCCGGTTTCGGCCGGGCGGTTGCGGCGGATCGTGTGCATCACGAACAGCGTGATCAGCAGCGCCACCACACCACCGCCGGTCCCCGCCAGCGCCACGATCACCGGGGTCGAGCTGCGGTCGTTCGCCGGGGGCAGCTGGGCCATCTGCTGGGACGGGATCGGGGCCATGCCGCCGACCTCGGAGGGGAGGGTCGCCGTCAGCGCGGCCACCGGGTCGATCACGCCGAAGCCGACGAAGTTGTCCCGCCCGCCCGGTGCGGCCGGGTGCTGCGCCGTCTCCTTGATGCGGTTGACGATGCCCCGCCCGTCGAGGTTCGGGAACTTCGCCTTGACCAGCGCCGCCAGGCCGGCGACGTACGGCGCCGCGAAGCTGGTGCCCTGGATCTCGCTGGCCTTGTCGCCGCTTTCGAACGTCAGGTTCGCCAGGCCGTTGGAGCCTTCGGCGGGGTCGAGCGAAATGATCTTCGTGCCGGGTGCCGCGACCCCGACCCACGGGCCGTGCACGCTGAACGCGGCCACGCCGCCGGTTTCGTCGATCGCGCCCACCGACAGGACGTCGTCGGCGAACCACGGCGGCGTCACGATCGTCTTCGGCTTCTTCGCGTCGGGCTGGTCGTTCTGCGGGCAGGTGTCCGTCGCGTTGCCCGCGGCGGCGATGATCACGACGCCCTTCTCCGCCGCGAAGTGCACGGCGGCCTGGACCTGCTGCTCGCCTTCGGTGATCGACCCGGTCGCCGGACGGCAGTTGTCGACCGACATGTTGATGATGTCGGCTTCGTTGCGCTCGGCGATGCCGCGGATGATCTCGGCCAGCGTCTTCAGCGTGCCCGCGGTGCCGGCCTTCTCCAGCTGGCGCCCGCCGTTGGACTGCCCGGGCGAGGTCTGATCGCCTTCGCTGCTCCCGCCACCACCGCCGCTGGGCGGCAGCGACGATTCCGACCCGGACGGCGGGTTGGTGCTCGACGAGGGCGTGCCCCCGGTGCTGGACGACGGCGGCGGTGCCGCCGTCTCGGTGTTGGGCTCGTAGTTCTCGCTCAGCTGGCGGTAGGACACGATCGTCGCGTCCGGGGCGACGCCGACGAACCCGACCTCGGGGTTGTCCGGCTTGCCCGCGATGATCCCGGCGACCTCGGTGCCGTGGCCGTCGCAGTCCTCGAGCCCCGGCGGCTGGTTCTTCGTCGTCGGGGCGACGTAGTCACCGCCGGGCAGGAGGTTGGGCAGCCAGGGGTGCCGCGTCACGCCGGTGTCGACCACCGCGACCCGGACGCCCTTGCCCGCGCCGCCGCCGGTGGCCGCCTTGACGATGTCCTGCGCCTTGGAGATCTGCAGGTACTCCTGGCCCCACGGCCGGTTCTTGAGCACGATGTTCTCGCCGAGGCTGCGCTGCACGCAGCCCTTCGACTGCTTGTAGCTCTTGTCCGGCTTGCGCTCGTCCGGGATCAGCTTGCCCGGGTCGACCGGCGGCGGGGTCGCGAAGTAGCCGTCGGCCGCCGTCTGCGCCCACCCCGGCACCGCGATCGCCAGTGGCGACAGGACGCCGATCGTGCCGGCCAGCAAAGCCGTCGTGGTCCGCCGTGCCACTGACATCCGAGATTCACCCGATCCGGTCACTTGAAGTTCAGGTGCCGCAGGGTGGTGTAGAGGTCCATCACACCCAGGGCGAGCGGGAGCACCGACGCGATGCAGAGCGCCTCGATGATCTCCACGGTCCGGCGCAGCGGCGGCGAGAAGCGCTGGTTCGGGAAGATCACGCCGACCACGAGCGCGCCCGCGGCGAGCAGGATCAGCGCGCCGAAGACGTAGAGCAGGCGGTTCTGGGCGCTCGCCGAGACCAGCCAGCCGATGCCGATCCCGGTCGCCGAGACCAGGCCGGTGGTGAGCAGGGCGATGGCCTGGCTGCCGTTGGCGTACGCGCGGGCGCGCAGCAGCAGGACGAGCGTCGCGACGACGCCGAGGATGATCCCGAACGCGCCGGGCGCGCTCGCGGCGATCACCGCGGAGATGGCGACCGTGGCGCCGCAGCCGACCATCAGGCCGGTCATGTAGTTGTGCGCGACCGCCGTGCGGCGTTCGATCGCCCGGTAGTCGGGGAAGCCGGAGTCTTCCTTCAGCTCTTCCGCGTTGCTCGGGACGTGCGGCAGCGGCAGCTTCGCGAGCCAGATCGTGGCGCGCGGCAGGATGGAGATGCAGGCGAGGGCGACCGCGACGGTGCCGGCCGCGATGCCGGCCGCCGGGTGCGCGATGAGCGTGCCGAAGAGGAACGCCAGCGCCCCGAAGGTGCCGGCGGTGGCCGCCGCGATGAACGTCGTGATGCCGGCGCCGATGACCATGATGCAGACGGACGCGACGATGATCACGAGGACCGCGCCGAGCAGCAGGTTCGCCCGCAGGGACAGGCCGGGCACGATGTAGAAGCCGCTGACGAAGGCCAGTGGGAGGCCGCCGGCCGCGGCGATCAGCACGCCGGTCGCTTCCGCCTGGTAGCCCTTGGCGAGCGTGGCGCCGACCGCGACGCACGCGATCGCGCCGATGCCGCCCGCGATGGCCGCGCCGAGCGCGCTGCCGCCGTAGAAGGAGCCGCTCATGAACAGCGCGACGGCGGCGACGACCAGCGCCAGCCCGCCCGCGACGTGCCCGAAGCGGTTCGCCGTCTCCTTGGTCCACGGCCGGAAGCTGTCGGGGGAGGACTCGGCGATCGCGTCGACGACGTCGTCGTACAGCGGTGGCGGCGGGTTCTCGTTGCGCTTGCGCAGCTGCAGCAGCTCACCGTCGACGACGCCGAGCGAGGCCAGCGTCCGGCTCGGGTCGAGCGGCGCGTCCCCGAGCTTGGCGAGCGCCCAGCCCCCGTGGCGGGCCCCGCCGTCGGGCGACGTCTCCTTGGCCATGTCCAGCAGCATCGGCAGGAGGTCGGCCACCGCGACGTCGGCGGGCAGCGCCACGTCGATCCGCGTGGAGGGCGCGACGACCGTCACCCTGCTGAAAACTGTCGTGCCCGTAGCCACTGCACTGCCCCCGCTCGGTTGAGACTGCTCCCGGGGGAACTTATACCGGACCGCGGTGCCCGCATCACCGAACGTCCGAAATTCACCGCCGGGCCCAGCTCAGGTCACCGGTGGTCCGGGCCGCGGACGTCATGAACGGGTCGTTCATGACGTCCGGTGCGGTGAAAGGGTCGTTCACCGCGTCCGACGGGAGCGGTCGCGGCGCCGAGCAGCGGCTCCGAGTGCCGCCGGCATCCGGGCGTCCGGCGAACGCAGGTCGGCGACCGGACGGCGGCGTTACTGTCGGTGCCGCGCCGTACACTCGCCTGGCGAGGTCGGACCGGGTTCACGAGGGCGTTACGGCATCCGCCGGAATTCCGCCGCGGCGTTCGATAGGTTGATCCGCGCACCTTGCGCACCAAAGCGGTGGCAGCCATCGTCGAGTTTGAATGAGGGGTCCTTCGATGAGCACGCTGCAGTTCAAGAAGTCGCCGCGGCTGGCGGCACCGCGCCCACCGGGCGGTGAGGTGCACCTCGAGCCGCCGCCCGAGGTGCCCCGGGTCATCCCCGGGAACATCGTGATGAAGGCGCTTCCGGTCGTCATGATCGTCGCGTCGCTCGGGATGATGGTCTTCATGTTCCAGGCCAGCAACCGGAACCCGATGATGATGGCCATGGGCGGCATGATGGTCGTCGGGACGCTCGGGATGATGGCCGGCGGCGGTGGCAAGGGCGGCGGCGCCAAGCGCGCCGAGATGGACGAAGACCGCAAGGACTACCTCCGCTACCTGGGCCAGATGCGCGACCGCGCCCGTGAGGCGATGGTCGACCAGCGCGCCGCGCTCGAGTGGGTGCACCCCGACCCGCAGTCGCTGTGGTCGCTGGCCGCGAGCCGCCGGATGTGGGAGCGCCGCCAGAACGACCAGGACTTCCTGCACCTGCGCGTCGGGCGCAGCTCGCACCGCCTCGCGACGCGGCTGGTCCCGCCGCAGACCGGGCCGGTCGACGAGCTGGAGCCGATCGCCACCCTCGCGCTGCGCCGGTTCGTGCGCGCGCACTCGATCGTGCCGGACCTGCCGACCCAGATCACCCTCCGCGGGTTCGCCGCGGTGAGCATGCAGGGCGACCGGGCGCTGACCCGCGGCCTCACCCGCGCGATGCTCGCGCAGATGGTCACCTTCCACAGCCCCGACGACGTGCTGGTCGCGGTCGCCACCGCGGGCCGCGCGAAGGAGGAGTGGGAGTGGGCGAAGTGGCTGCCGCACGCCCAGCACCCCACGCTGTCGGACGGCATCGGCCAGCTCCGCATGATGGCCGGTTCGCTGGCCCAGATCGAAAACTGGCTCGACGAAGAACTCCGTGACCGCCAGCGGTTCTCCCGCAACGCCACGCCGGCGCCGGACCAGCCGCACGTCGTCATCATCATCGACGACGCCGAGGTCACCCGCGAAGAGCAGATCGTCCTCGAGGAGGGCCTGGTCGGCGTCACGCTGATCGACCTGTCCGACTCGCTGGGCAACCTCGCCGCCCGCCGCGGCCTCCGGCTCGTCGTGGAGGCCGACCGGCTCGGCGCCCGCAGCGCCGGCGGTGTCGAGTGGTTCGGCCGCCCCGACACGTTGAGCCTGGTGGAGACCGAGTCGCTGGCCCGGCTCATCTCGCCGTACCGCGTCGGCGGGGCGGCGGGCCAGGACGTCGGCGACGAAGAGCCGCTGCTGTCCAACCCGTCGCTGCTCGAACTGCTCGGCATCCCGGGCGACCCGATGACCTTCGACGTCCAGCAGGCGTGGCGGCCGCGGCCGATCCGCGACCGCTACCGCGTCCCGTTCGGCGTCGGCGAGTACGGCCAGCCGGTCGAGCTGGACATCAAGGAAGCCGCCGCCGAGGGCATGGGCCCGCACGGCCTGTGCATCGGCGCCACCGGTTCCGGCAAGTCCGAGTTCCTCCGCACCCTGGTGCTGGGCCTGCTGGCCACGCACTCGTCGAGCACGCTCAACTTCGTCCTCGTCGACTTCAAGGGTGGCGCGACGTTCATGGGCCTGGACAAGGCCCCGCACGTCTCCGCGGTCATCACCAACCTCGCGGACGAGGTCACGCTGGTCGACCGCATGAAGGACGCGCTGGCCGGCGAGATGAACCGGCGCCAGGAAGCGCTGAAGAACGGCGGCAACTTCAAGAACGTCTGGGAGTACGAGAAGGCCCGCGAGAACGGCGCGGACCTCGACCCGCTGCCCGCGCTCTTCATCGTCTGCGACGAGTTCTCCGAGCTGCTGTCGGCGAAGCCGGACTTCATCGACCTGTTCGTCGCCATCGGCCGGCTGGGCCGGTCGCTGCAGATGCACATGCTGCTCGCCTCGCAGCGCCTCGAGGAAGGCAAGCTGCGCGGCCTCGACTCGCACCTGTCGTACCGGATCGGCCTCAAGACGTTCTCGGCGGCGGAGTCCCGCGCCGCGATCGGCGTGCCGGACGCGTTCGAGCTGCCGTCGGTCCCCGGTGGTGGCTACCTGAAGTACGACACCTCGACGCTGGTGCGGTTCAAGGCGTCCTACGTCTCGGGCCCGTACCGCCCCGCCGGTCTCAAGGCGGCCGGCCCGGCGGCGACCGTGGTCCGCGCGGACAAGCGGCCGCAGCTGTTCGTCCCGGACTTCGTCGAACTGCCGAAGGAGCCGGAGCCGCAGTTCATCGAGGAAGCCCCGAAGGAAGAGCAGCGGCAGTCCGAAGAGGCGGTCGAACCCAGCGAGCTGGACGTCATCGTCTCGCGGCTGGTCGGGCAGGGCCCGCCGGCGCACGAGGTGTGGCTGCCGCCGCTGAAGGACCCGAACTCGCTCGACACGCTGCTGCCGAACCTGAACCCGACCGACGACCGCGGCCTGTCCCCGGTCGGCTTCTTCGGCAACGGGCGGCTGCAGGTGCCGCTCGGCATCATCGACCGGCCGTACGAGCAGCGGCGCGACCCGCTGTGGGCGGACTTCTCCGGTGCGTCCGGCCACGGCGTGATCGTCGGCGGCCCGCAGTCGGGCAAGTCGACCATGCTGCGGACGCTGATCATGTCGATGGCGCTCACGCACACCCCCGAGGAAGCGCAGTTCTACTGCCTCGACCTCGGTGGTGGCACGCTGACCGGGCTGGCCGACCTGCCGCACGTCGGCGGGGTCGCGGTGGCGCGGCGCGAGCCGGACAAGGCCCGCCGGATCGTCGCCGAGCTGACCACCCTGCTCACCGAGCGGGAAGGCCGGTTCGGCGCGATGGGCATCGACTCGATGACCGAGTTCCGCAACCGGAAGCGCCGCGGCGAGATCCGGCCGGACCAGGACCCGTTCGGCGACGCCTTCCTCGTCGTCGACAACTGGCGGGCCCTGCGCGACGACTTCGAAGAGCTGGAAACGACGATCACCCGGCTGGCCACGCAGGGGCTGTCCTACGGCGTGCACGTCATCGTGGCCGCCAACCGGTGGGCGGACATCCGGCCGGCGATCAAGGACATGCTGGGCACCCGGTTCGAGCTGCGCCTCGGTGACCCGACCGAGTCGGACATCGACCGCCGCGTCGCGGTCAACATCCCGGCCGGGCGGCCGGGCCGCGGCCTGACCCGCGAGAAGCTGCACATGCTGGGCGGCCTCCCGCGGATCGACGGCTCCAGCGACCCGGAGACGATCGCGGCGGGCGTGGCCGACGCGGTGGCGAAGATCAAGGGCGCCTGGCGCGGCCGCGTCGCGCCGCAGGTCCGCCTGCTGCCGGAGATGATCACCTACGAAGAGGTGCTCAAGCTCGACAGCGCGCGGGACTCGAAGCTGGTCCCGATCGGCGTCAACGAGGAAGACCTGCAGCCGATCTACCTCGACTTCAACGCCGAGCCGCACTTCTACGCGTTCGCGGACGGCGAGTCGGGCAAGACGAACCTGCTGCGGCAGATCGCCCGGGGCATCTCGGAGCGGTACACGTCGCAGGAAGCGCTCATCCTGCTCGTCGACTACCGGCGCACGATGCTCGGCTTCGTCCAGGGCGACGCGCTGCTCGGGTACGCGGTGTCGGCGAACCAGCTGGAGAGCATGGTCGGCGACGTCTTCAACTCGATGACGCGGCGCCTGCCGGGCCCGGACGTCACCCAGGAGCAGCTGAAGACGCGGTCCTGGTGGAAGGGCCCGGAGCTGTTCATCCTGGTCGACGACTACGACCTGGTGGCCACGTCGACGACCAACCCGCTGCGGAAGATCTCCGACTTCCTGCCCCAGGCGAAGGACGTCGGCCTGCACCTGGTGGTCGTGCGGCGCACCGGTGGTGCGAGCAAGGCGATGTACGACCCGATCATCGGCAAGCTCAAGGAGATCGCGGCGCCGGGCATGGTGATGAACGGTTCCCGCGACGAGGGCGCGCTGGTCGGCAACATCAAGCCGAGCGCGATGCCGCCGGGCCGGGGCAACCTGCTCACCCGGAAGAACGGCAAGCAGCTCATCCAGGTGTCGTGGATCCAGCCCGACTGAGGACGGCGGCGGGACGCCTCGCGGCGGGAGGTAGGTTCCTCCCCGTGGAGGCGCCCCGCCGGCGGGGTGTGGGGGATCGCGACGAAATGTGCGGGAGCTGCTGGTGACGGTCCGGGTTGCGGTGGACTTCGGGACATCGAGCACCTGCGTCGTCGCCTCGGTGAACGGGCGCGAGCCGCAGGTCGTGGTGATCGACGGCCAGCCGCTGATGTCGTCGGCGGTGTTCGCGGCCGCGGACGGCACCCTGTTCGTCGGCCAGGAGGCCGAGCGGCAGGCGGCCGTCGACCCGTCGCGGTACGAGCCCAACCCGAAGCGGCGGATCGACGAAGGCGAGCTGCTCCTCGGGGATAGCGTCCTGCGGGTGACCGACGTCGTGCACGCCGTCCTGGGTCGCGCGGTGGCCGAGGCGCGCCGCCTCGCCGGGGACGCCGAGATCGACCTGCTGGTGCTGACCCACCCCGCGGACTGGGGCGCGATCCGCACCCGGCTGCTGCGGCAGGCGGCGGGCGGGCTGGCGCGCGAGGTCGCGCTGGTGCCCGAGCCGGTCGCGGCGGCGGTCTACCACGCGGCGACGTTCGCACCGCAGGACGTCACGAACGATCGCACCGTCGAGTTCAGCGGCCGCCCCGGCGACGCGCTCGCGGTGCTGGACCTCGGCGGCGGCACGGTCGACGTCAGCGTGGTCCGGCGGCTGCCGCCGGAGACCGCGCGGGACCGCGCCGGCCGGCCGCAGCGCGGCGGGTTCCAGGTCCTCGCCACCCGGGGCGACCCCGGGTTCGGCGGCGCGGACATCGACCAGGCGCTGCTGGAGCACGTCGGCTCGCTGGTGGCCGCCGCGGACCCGGACGCGTGGCGCCAGCTCGTCGAGGGACGCGAGCTGGTCGACCGGCGCCGCCGGCGCGTGCTGCGCCAGGACGTCCGGGGTGCGAAGGAGACGCTTTCGCGGCACGCCTACACGGACGTGCCGATGCCGCCGCCGTTCGCCGACGCCCACGTCACCCGCGAGGACCTGGAGCGGCTGATCGCCGCGCCGCTGGGCCGCGCGGTGGAGCTGACCGTCGCGGCCATCGGCGACGCGGGGTTGCGGCCGAAGCAGCTCACGGCGATCTTCCTGGTCGGCGGGTCCAGCCGGATCCCGATGATCTCGCGGCTGGTGCACGAGCGCACCGGCGTCGTGCCGACGAGCCTCGACCAGCCCGAAACGGTCGTGGCGCGCGGTGCGCTGCGGGCGGTGCTGGTGGACCCGGACCGCACCGGCGCCCTCCCCGGCGAAACGATGGCGCGGCTCGGCGCGGTGCCGGGCGGCGCCCACAGCCCGGCGGCGCAGCGCACGGAGGTCGTCCGGCCCGGCGACGTCGCCCCGCGCCAGGCACCGGTCCCGCCGCGCACGCCGCCCGCGCCGGGCGGGTTCCCGAACCGCCAGGGGCCGCCGCCGTCGCCGCCTCACGGGCAGCCCGCGGCCCGCCCGTGGACCCCGCCCGCCGGGCAGCCCGCCCAGCCGGGCCCGCCGCCGGTGCGGTCCACGCCGGAACCGGCGGGGAAGAGCAAGCGGAAGCTGTGGGGCGTCGTCGGGATCGCGGTGGTCGTCGTGGCCGCGCTCGTCGTCGCCGGCATCTTCGTTTTCAAGAGCTCCGGGAACGACGCCGCGACCGGCCGCACGCTTTCGCAGTACGACTTCAAGTTCGTTTCGCCGGGGGACTGGGTCCAGACCGACGACCGGGTCGCCGACCGGCAGGTGGTGATCCACCCGCAGGAGTCCCGCGACGGCAACGACCTGCTCGTCGCGCAGGAATACGTGATGGACTACGACGCGACCGCCGATCCGCAGAAGCTGGTCGACGAGCTCAAGCGCAGCGCGGACGCCGACACCGAGCGCTGGAGCGCGTTCACGCCGAACCTGACCTACGCCGGCCGGACCGTGATCGGTTACCACGAAAGCAAACCGGACCGGCCGGATCTCCAGGTCGACTGGTACGTCGTGGCGAAGGGCAAGGTGCGGGTGCACATCGGCTGCCAGTACGCCACGGCCCAGCTGCGGGACCGGGTGGCCGTCGCGTGCACGCAAGCCGTGTCCACGGTCGAAATCCTCAACTGAGAGAGCACGCGGTGCCGTCCGAAGAATTCGAAAGCGCCGCGGCGTCCTTCAAGCGGACCGGGCAGGACGCGGTGACGCACGCCCGTCGCGTCGCGGGGAACGCGAAGGCGCGCAACCAGCGGCGCCGGAGCGAAAACGCCGAGCTGCTGAAGCGCAGCGGCCGGGACGCGAAGTCCGGCGACCCGACGCCCGGTGCGCTGCGCGCCGCCGCCGAACGGTTCCGCCGCGCCCGCGGCCTGGCCGTCCCGGCGGTTCCCGATCCGGTTCCTTCGCTTTCGCAACCCCCGGCCCGGACCCCTCGATCGGGTGACGAAGACGAAGACTTTTCCCAGATGCGAATCATGAAACGCGATCAGTGAGCGCGCCCGGCGGTCGCTGTGCGTGTGCTAACCCCGCTGGTAGAGAACACATTTTCGGGTGACGCTTCGCCGGGCCGGTGCGCCGGCCGAATACCCGCGGCGAGCGGTTCCCGCGGGGAGCGTTAACGCAAGCAACTACTTGCCGGCAAACCACGACAAGGGGGAACCGGGCATGGCAATGTCTGCGTCGTAGGGCCGTACAAACGAACAAGCCTGGTACGGACGACCATCAATCTTGCGAAGGGGGTTCCGGCATGACTGTCGGATTCCAGGGAACACCGGCTCAGTTCACCGAGGCCGAAGGCCGCGTCACCGAGGTGCGCGCCAGCATGGACGCCAACCTCTCGACGCTGCGCGACCGCATCGAGGCCACCCGCGCCGGCTGGCAGGGCGAGGCGCAGAAGGCGTTCGACCACGTCATGCAGCGCTTCGACGAGGACGCCCGCGGCATGAACCAGGCCCTGCAGAAGATCGCGGAGCTGCTCAAGGAAGCCGGCTCGAAATACGAGCGCTCCGAGCAGCAGCAGCAGGAGATCATGCAGGCCGTCAACCGCGGCTTCGACCGGCTCGGCTGACCCACCCCGTTCACCCAAAGACCACCTGACTTCCGCATTCTCAAAAGGAGCACACCATGCCTGATGGCGCCGGCATTGTCGTCAATTACGCCACCATCCACGCGGCCGCCGAAGACTGCAGCACCACCGGCAACGAGCTGCAGCAGGCCTTCGACCGCCTGAAGGACGACCTCAAGCCGCTGGTCACCACCTGGACCGGTGCCGCGAAGGACCAGTACGACCAGGCCCAGCGCAACTGGGACCAGAAGTTCGAAGACCTGAAGCAGGTTCTGGCGCAGATCGCCGCCGCCCTGCCGCAGATCGCCGACGGCTACCAGAGCACGGACAAGGCCGTCGAGGGCCTGTTCTGAGCCGCTAGCCCCGGAAACCACGGCGGGCCCGCACTCCGGTGCGGGGCCCGCCGTTTTCCGTTGTGCGGCGGGGAAAACTCAGTGCGGGGCGCCGACCTCGTACTCCGGCCGGTCGTTGAGCACCCGCACGGTCACCTTCTTCGCCTGCCCGCCGATCGTGACGGTGCAGTCGAAGGTCGTCCCGTTCCGGGCGGCTTCGTTCGCCGGGCACTGCGCGTCCTTCACGTCCGGCTCGCCGTAGTTCTCGTTGAGGACCTTGACCACACCGTCCTGAAGGGACTGTTGCTCGAGGACGTCCCCGCGGAACGCGCCGAGCAGCCACGCCGTTCCGCCGCCGACGACGAGCACCAGGACGGCCGCGCCCGCGATCAGCGCCGGCTTCTTGGACTTCGGCTTCTTCTCGGGCTCCGCGGCGAACGCGCCGAGCCCGCCGTACTGCGTCGGCTGGAACCCGCCGCCGTACTGCTGCCCTGGCTGACCCGGCTGCCCCGGCGCGGGTTGCGCCGGCCAGCCACCGCCGGGCGTGCCCGGCTGCTGCGGCGTCGGCTGGGACGGCGGCTGCCACGGGCCGCTGCCCGGCGCCCCGGGCTGCCACGGCCCCGAGAACGACCCGCTCGTGCCGGGCTGCTGCCCCTGGTTCCACTGGCCCGTGTAGGACCCCGTGCCCGGGTCGGCGTTCTGCTGCTGCCACTGCCCGGCGTGCGGGCCGGTCGCCTGCTGCTCGGGCTGCCAGGCGGGCTGGCCGGCCTGCTGGTTCGGCTGTGGCTGCGGTTGCCACCACTGCGGCTGCTGCTGGTCCGGCGGCTGGGTCATCGGAGCTCACCTCGGGTCGTGGTCACGCTTCAGCTGCCTTGGGCTTCGCCGAGCTTGCGGTAGAACTCGTTCATGGCCGCTCGGTCGGGCAGCACGGTGATCTGGGACGCGTCCGGCAGCTTCGGCATGTCCTGGAGGCTCGCCTTGCCGGTGAACCGGAAGTCGTACTTGAGCTCGAGGTTGTGCCCGTCGCCGGAGAACTTGGCTTCCATCCCGAACGAGACCAGGCTGCCGTCCGGGTTCAGCGTGATCGTCGCGGGGACCGGCGCCTTCTTGAGCTCCGGCCCGATCTGGTCGGTGATGCTCTTCGGCAGGATCTCGACCCGGTTCTTGACGAAGACCTCGAACGGCACGGTGACCGTCAGCGCGGTCTTGCCGTCGCCGAGGCTCTTGGCGCCGCGCACGGCCCGCTTGTCGGCCTGGTAGGCGGCGATGGTCGAGTCAGCCATCCGGCACGGCGTCAGCACGCCGCCCCAGACGCACGGCTGGACCAGCCCGGCCTCCGGCTTCGGCATCGACACCCACGCCGTCGGCGAGACGCCCTTCTGGACGTACATCGGGCCGAGGTAGGTGTACTCGACCGTGCCGTCCGCCGGCGTGTAGGTGTCGATGATCTCGTCGGGGTTCTTCTGCGAGCGGTGCCGCACCGCGCGGCTCTCCGGGCTGCCGGTGCGGGCCGACGTCACCGTGCTGTGGATCCACTTGTCGTCGAACTTGAAGTAGGCGTCCAGCGAGTTGGTGACGTCGCGCGTGTCGGTGATGGCGTCGCTCAGCTTGCCGATCACCTGCTCGAACTTGCCGCCGACGTAGTCCGCGGCGTCGTCGCCCTTCGCCAGCGCGGTGCCCGCCTTCGCCTGGCCGCAGGCGCTGACCAGGGCCAGGAGGGCACCCAGGACGAAGGTCGCCGTCGGTCGTTTCCTCATGCCGTCCCCTGCTCGCGTGTGCCGCCCGGATGGTCCCATCCTCGCGTGTCGTGGCGACGCGTGCAGGCGGTTCGGCCGGAAAACCGGGTAGAGTCCGGCTGCGCCCGGGCCGGTGGAAGCCTAGTATGGGCACTCCCACCCACCCCCGATGCACGGGCGCGGTGGACGTGGGGGTATCTTCATATGTCGTTGTGCGTTGCGGCGCATCAGCGCTAGGCCCGCACAGAACCCACACGCAATGTTGACGACGAGGTAGACCCTTGCCCACGTACAGCCCCAAGCCCGGCGACGTCACTCGTGCCTGGCACGTGATCGACGCCGAGGATGTCGTGCTCGGCCGGCTCGCGACCGAGGTCGCCACGCTGCTGCGCGGTAAGCACAAGCCGACCTACGCCCCGCACGTGGACACCGGTGACTTCGTCATCATCGTCAACGCCGAGAAGGTCGCGCTCACCGGAAACAAGCGCGAGCAGAAGTTCGCGTACCGGCACAGCGGTTACCCGGGCGGTCTGCGGAAGCGCTCGTTCGGCGAGCTGCTGGACACCAAGCCCGAGCACCTTGTCGAAAAGGTCGTCAAGGGCATGCTGCCGAAGAACAAGCTCGGCCGCGCCCAGGCGAAGAAGCTCAAGGTGTACGCAGGCCCGCAGCACCCGCACACCGCGCAGCAGCCGCAGGTGCGCGAGATCACCAAGATCGCGCAGGTCGCGCAGTGAGTGAGGAACAGTCTGTGACCAGCACCGAGACCGAGACCCCCGAGGTCGTTGAGGCCACCGAGGCGACCGAGACCGGCGCCGTGGCCACCAGCGAGACCCCGGTCGCCACCAGCGAGTCGGAGGCCGCGCCGCGGCCGTCGCGTGCCGCCGGCGGCAACGCGCAGACCGTCGGCCGCCGCAAGGAAGCCGTCGTCCGCGTGCGGGTCGTGCCCGGCACCGGGCAGTTCAAGCTCAACGGCCGCACCCTCGAGGAGTACTTCCCGAACAAGGTGCACCAGCAGCTCATCAAGGACCCGCTGGTCCTGGTCGAGAAGCCGGACTCGTTCGACATCTTCGCCAACCTGCACGGTGGCGGCGTTTCGGGCCAGGCGGGCGCGCTGCGCCTCGCGATCGCCCGTGCGCTCATCGAGGTCGACGCCGACGACCGCCCGGCCCTCAAGAAGGCCGGCTTCCTGACCCGTGACGCGCGCGCCACGGAGCGGAAGAAGTACGGCCTCAAGAAGGCCCGCAAGGCCCCGCAGTACAGCAAGCGCTGATCGCGCCCTCAGGCGCAACCCACCGGAGCGCCCATCCGTCCATCGGATGGGCGCTCCGGCGTTTTTTGGTGGATGTGTCGTTTCCGGTCTTCGGAGCGACACTCGGGGGTGGGGTTACGCGGTCCGTCAGGATCGCTAGGTTGTCGTGGTAGGTCCACAAGGAGGTCGATCGATGGCACGCCTGTTCGGTACCGACGGGGTACGTGGCCTGGCCAACGCCGAGCTGACGCCGGAGCTGGCGCTCGCGCTGGCGGCCAGCGCCGCCCGGGTGCTCGCCGCGCACGACCGCTCGCACCGGCCGGTCGCCGTCGTCGGCCGCGACCCGCGCGCCAGCGGCGAGATGCTCGAAGCCGCGGTGGTGGCGGGCCTCACGTCCGCCGGGGCCGACGTCCGCCTCGTCGGCGTCCTTCCCACGCCCGCGGTCGCGTACCTGGTCGGCGCGCTCGAAGCCGACCTCGGCGTGATGATCTCCGCGTCGCACAACCCGATGCCGGACAACGGCATCAAGCTCTTCGCCGCGGGCGGGCACAAGCTCCCCGACGGCATCGAGGACGAGATCGAGGCCGGCCTCTCCGCCGGCGCGGTCCGCCCGACCGGCATCGGCGTCGGGCGCGTCACCGCCGTCGAGGACGCGCTCGACCGCTACGCCGCCCACCTGCTGAGCGCGACCCCGCACTCGCTCGCCGGGCTGAAGGTCGTCGTCGACTGCGCGAACGGTGCGTCGTCGGGCGCCGCGCCCGAGGTCTACCGCCGGGCGGGCGCCGAGGTCGTGGCGCTGCACGCCGACCCGGACGGCGTCAACATCAACGAGCACTGCGGCTCCAACCACCCCGAGAAGCTGCGCGAGGCGGTCGTCGCGCACGCCGCCGACCTCGGCATCGCGCACGACGGCGACGCCGACCGCTGCGTGGCCGTCGACTCCGCCGGCGAGCTCGTCGACGGCGACCAGATCATGGCGGTGCTGGCGCTCGCGCTGGCCGACGCCGGTGAGCTGACCAAGGACACCCTGGTCGCGACCGTGATGAGCAACCTGGGCCTGCACCTGGCGATGAAGGCCAACGGCGTCAACGTCGTGACGACGGCGGTCGGCGACCGGTACGTCCTCGAGGAGCTCCGCGCCAGCGGTCTCGCCCTCGGCGGCGAGCAGTCCGGCCACGTCGTGCTCCCGGCCCACGCCACCACCGGCGACGGCCTGCTGACCGCGTTGCGCCTGATGAGCCGCATGGCCGAGACGGGCAAGTCCCTCGCCGACCTCGCGGCCGTGATGAACCGGCTGCCGCAGGTGCTGGTGAACGTCCCGGTCGCGGACAAGGCGGCGGTCGCCGGCTCCACCGAGGTCCGCGACGCCGTCGGCGCGGTCGAAGCCGAGCTGGGCGAGGAGGGCCGGGTGCTGCTGCGCCCGTCCGGTACCGAGCAGCTGGTCCGCGTGATGGTCGAGGCCCCGGCCCAGGCCACCGCCCAGGCGGCGGCCGACCGGCTGGCCGGCGTGGTCTCCGCGGTCTCGTAACCGGTCGGGAGCGGGAAACAGCGTTCTAACCCTGTTTCCCACTCACGACCACGTGCGCCGAGGCCAGGCCGTGGAACACCGGGTGGGTCTTCCAGACCACGTCGGTGACTTCGCAGCCGGCGGTGAGCAGCTTCGCCAGCGCTCCCAGCGCGGCCTCGCCCTCGGCCAGCGCGACGGCCGAACCCGGGCACGCGTGGCGCCCGAGCCCGAACGGCAGGCCGTCGGCCAGCGAGATCGCGACCGGGCCGCCGGCGCCGAAGCGCAGGACGTACCGGGCCGGGCAGATCGCCGCCACCAGCTCGCGCACGGACTTGGGTCCCGAAGTGGCCAGCGCCAGCCCGGCGCAGGCCAGGAAGTTGAGCGAGTTCTCGTAGGCGGCGTGCGCGAGCACGACCGGGGTGAACGCCAGCTCGTCCTCGTCCAGCCGCCCGGCCGCGTGCGCGTCCCGCAGCGCCGTCAGCCCGCCGGGCCCGGCCGGGGCGCGGCCGAGCTGCACCGCGAGCCGGAACGCGGCCGCCTGCCCGGCCCGGTCCGTGCCGCCGAAGACGTCGAGGTTCGCCGTCGTCGCCGCCAGCCGGTCCAGGAAGCCGTCGTCGAGAGCGATGCCCAGCACCGCCGACGTCACCGCGCCCGCGACCGGCCGCGCGAAGTCGCGCACCAGGTCGAACGCCGGGCCCAGCCCGGCCACCACGGCCTCGATCCGGGCGAGCACCGGCGCCGGCAGCGGCTCCAGCCCGGCGATGATCTCCCGCAGCACCCCGCGCAGCCGGGTGTGGTCCTCGCCGTCGCGCAGCAGCACGCTGGGCGAGCCGCCACCCGGATCCGACGTGAGGTCCGGTGAGCGCAGTGCCCGCGCGCTCGCGTCGCGTCCGGTGACGACGCCGATCCCGTGCTCTTCGAACTGGTCCATCGCCCGCCCACGGTAGGGCAGGATGGGGCCGTGCCGCCCGCAGCCGTCCCGGACGAGGTCCTGGCCACGCCGTTCACGGACTACCTGCTCCGCAACGCCGCCGAAGACCGCCCGGCCTTCACGTGCCTGACCTTCCCCGGCCCGGCCGAGCACACGCTGAGCTGGCCCCAGGTGCTCGCGCGCGTCCGCGGTGTCGCCCGCGAGTTGCGGCGCCACACCCGGCCGGGTGATCGCGTGGCGATCGTCGCCCGCCAGGACCTCGAGTACGTCGTCGCCTTCCTCGGCACGCTCTACGCGGGGCTCGTCGCGATGCCGCTGTCGGTCCCGACCGGCCGCACCCACGGCGCCCGGATCGAGTCGGCCTTCGCCGACGCCCGGCCGTCGGTGTGCCTGACCTCGAAGAACCTGCTGGAGAAGACCGCCTCGCTGGCCGGACGGCCCGACGTCGTGCTCGCGATCGAGGACATCGGGCCCGACGACGCCGAGCCGCCCGCCGCGGTGGCGATGTCCGACCCGGCCTACCTGCAGTACACGTCGGGCTCGACGCGCCGCCCGGCCGGTGCGGTGATCTCGCACCGCGCGCTGGTGGCCAGCTGCTGGCAGACCACCCGTTGCTACCACGCCGACGCGTCGACCCCGCTGGCCGGCTGGGTCCCGTTCTTCCACGACATGGGGCTGGTCCTGCTCATCGGCACGCCGGTCTTCCTCGGTTCGCGGTCGGTGTTCTTCACGCCGATGGAGTTCGTGCGCGACCCGCTGCGCTGGATCCGCCTGCTGGCCGAGCACCCGGGTGCGGTGACGGCCGCGCCGAACTTCGCCTTCGACCTGGCCGCCGAGGCGGCGGGGGACCTGGAACCCGTCGACCTCTCGCACGTGAACTCGGTGCTCAACGGCAGCGAGCCGGTCCGCGCGGCCACCGTCGCGGCGTTCGAGCGGGCGTTCGCGCCGTTCGGGCTGCCGCGCGCGGCGCACAAGCCGTGCTACGGGCTGGCCGAGGCCACGGTCTTCGTCACGAGCACCGGTGCCGAGGGCCCGACCGTGTCGACGTCCGGCCTGGTGTCCGCGGGGCGCCCGTACGGCCAGCGGATCCGCATCGTCGACCAGGGGACCGGTGCGCTCCGAGCGGACGGGGAGGTCGGCGAGATCCAGGTGTCCGGCCCGAACGTCGCCGACCGCTACTGGGGCCAGGACGGTCCCTTGGCGACCGGCGGCTGGCTGGCCACCGGCGACCTCGGCTTCGTCCGCGAAGGGCTGCTGTACGTCACCGGCCGGCTCAAGGACCTGATCATCGTCGACGGCCGCAACCACTACCCGCAGGACATCGAAGCCACGGTCGAGGCCGCGCACCCGGCCGTCCGGTCCGGCCGGGTCGCCGCGTTCGCCGTCCAGGAGGCGGGCGGCGAAGGGGTCGCGGTCGTGGCCGGCTGCACGGCGCCGGACGAATCCGTGGCGAAGGCCGTGCGGCGGGCCGTCTCGGCGGGGCACGACCTGCCGCTGCGCGCGCTGTGGCTGGTTCCCCCGGGCGCGGTGCCGCGCACCTCCAGCGGCAAGGTGGCCCGGGCCGCGGCCCGCGACCGCTGGTGGGGCGAGAATGGGCGGCATGGCTGACCCGGGTACCTACGTCGACGAGATCAAGCGGACCATCTGCTTCGCGCTCGAGATCCCGCCGGAGCGGCTGACGGACTCGACGCCGTTCGACGAGCTCGGCATGACGTCCCGGCAGCGGATCCAGCTGCTCGCCCGCGTCGAAGTGACGTACGGCGTTTCGGTCGACCTCGACGAGCTCGACCGGCTGGTGGACGTCCGCGGCGTCGCCGAGGTGATCTCCGAGGCGGTCGACGCGCAACGCCCGACCGGGTGAGGGCAGTTCGGTTGAAGCCCAGGTAGACCGCGGGACCGACCGCTAGACTCTGTGTGCATCTGCGACGGCACCGAACGGCGGCCGGGCGCGTCACAGTCCGGAAACCCGAGCCAGGGACTGTGGGATCGAAGGGGGCAGCGACCATGCCAGACGGGTATGCAGCGAGTTCGGAAGCGATGACGCGGGCGCAGATCCGCCTCGCGGACGCCGCCGACGACCCGGCGGCCGAAGCGAAGAAGGTCGCGCCGACCGAGATCGCCGCCGCCGACTTCGGCCGCGTGCACCAGGAGGGTTTCGGCAAGTACAAGTCCGGGATCGACGAGATCGGCGCGGGCATGACGGGGCTGTCGAACGCCCTCATGAACCTCGGCAGCGGGATCGGGACGGCCGGCTCCAAGTACACCGCGCAGGAAGCGAACGCCGGCGCGCAGGCGAACCAGGCCGGGGGTAACCGCTGATGGCTGAATGGGCCGAAATCAAGAAGGTCCTCGACGACCCGAACGTGTCGATGGAAGCCAAGTCCAAGCTGATGGAGGAATACAGCGAGGACACGGTCAACTTCAACGACGAAGAAGAAGAGTACGCGAAGAAGTACATCGAAAACTACTCGGACACCTGGAGCTTCAACGACGACTGGCTCCCGGGTTCGTCCTCCGACGTCGACGAGGCGCTGAAGGAAGCCCAGCAGGAAGCGGCGGCCAAGAACCAGGAGCACCAGCGCCAGACCGACGAGCGCGACCAGGCGAAGAAGAACCTGGACGGGATCGCACCGCCGACGCTCGGAGCCGGCGCGAAGAGTTCCGACGAGCAGCTCGACCAAGGCAACGTCGCGGTCGACATGCTCGCGAAGTGGACCGACGAGGTCTGGAACCAGATCAAGGGCGCCGAGAGCGAAAAGAAGAATTCCCAGACGGACCTCAAGGACAAGTTCCACGAGAACCGCGGGATCCAGTACCAGAAGTTCCTCTCCGACGCCGACGACCTGACGAAGGCGCACAAGGTCGTCGAAGACGCGCTCGGCAAGAGCGACACCGAGCTCCAGACCCTCTTCGGGGAGTGGAAGGGCAAGGGCGCCAACGCGGCGGAGATCAAGTACGACGAGACGATCAAGCCGCACGCCAAAGAGCTTTCGCAGCAGATCGACGGCGCGGCGAAGCTGATCCCGCAGACCGTGACGCACGTCTACGACGCCGTCAAGAAGAAGGTCGACGAGGTCCTGCAGCTGCACCGCCCGGTGATCGCCGAGGCCGACATCCCGATGGCGAAGGACGTCCTCAAGATCGCCAACGGGGAAACCGAAGAATTCGACGACTTCATGAAGGTCGCCGGCTGGATCGACTCGGTCAACGCGAAGAACAACAACCCGTCGAACCTCGCCGAGCGCCTGCAGAACGACGACGGCTGCTTCAACGACGAGAACATCACATACGGCCGCCAGGTCACCCGCTACTGGCGCGACGGTGCTTTCTCGAAGGAGTACAAGGGCCTGATCAACGCCTTCGAGGGCTCCTGCAAGACCGCCAAGGAAACCATCGACCAGCAGTTCGGCGCGCTCGCGCGGTACATGGACGGCTACCGCAACCAGCTGACCGAGGCGAAGAACGAGGGCAAGCCCGACGACGGCGGCGGCGACAAGGGTGGCAACACCGGTGGCGGCGACAAGGGCGGCAACACCGGCGGTGGCACGGGCGGCGGGACCGGCGGGGGCACCGGTGGCGGCACCGGCGGTGGCGGCACGACGCCGTCGGCGACCGAGCCGCCGAAGACCGAGGACCCCGCGAAGCCGGAGGAGGGCAAGAACCCGATCACCGGCAAGCCCCTCGAAGTCGACCCGGCGACCGGCGAGCCGTACCCGATCGACCCGAAGACCGGCGAAGCCATCAAGGACATGGACGACACGGACACGGTGTCGGTCAAGAAGGGCGACAACACGATCGAGATGTCCGAGCCCGACAAGGAGGGCAAGCAGGACATCTCCGTGGACGACGGCCACGGCAACAAGAAGGACTACCACCTCGACTGGGGTGACGACGACAAGGCCGAAGCCGGCAAGGACGGCGCCAAGGCCGACGGCAGCTTCGGCCCGCAGGGCAGCCAGCAGGCGGTCAAGGAGGGGCAGCCCTCGGCTGACGGCAGCTACAAGCCCGGCCCGGACGGCAAGATCCACATCCAGGACGGCAACCTCAAGATCACGGCCGAGCGGCCGGAGGGCCCCGACGGCCCGACGATCGTGACCGTCGACGACGGCAAGGGCGAGCCGACCACCTACACGCTGGACGAGAAGGACGACCCCAAGGCGGACGACCTCAAGGCGGACGGCAAGACCGACCCGGCGGGCTCGGACGTCAAGCACGACCCGAAGGCCGAGTCCCCGCTGACGAAGGACCCGGCGCCGCCCAACCCGGACCCGGGCTTCACGCGCAGCGAAGCGGCCGGTGGCGGGGCGAGCGGGTTCAGCGCCCCGGGCGGTGTCGACGTCAGCGGTGACTTCGGCGGCGGCAGCAGCGTCGGGGCCGAGCCCGCCGTGGCGACGGCCGACGCGGGCGCGGGTGCCGGCGGCGACGCGACGACGACGGCCGGGGCGAGCGACTTCGGCTCCGCCGTCACCGGCGGCGGGGCGACGGCGGACTTCGCCGGCGCGGTCTCGCTCGACCCGGGCGCCCAGACGGGCAGCGACGCGTCGATGCCGATGTCCGACGGCGGCGGGCTGGGCGCGACCCCGGTCGACGCCGGCGCGCACCAGGCCGCGGCGAGCAGCTCGTCCGGCATGAGCGGGATGAGCGGCATGGGCGGGATGATGGGCGGCATGGGCGGTGCCCCGGGCGGCGGTGGCGGCGGCGACCAGCAGCGCGGGCCCAGCCAGTACCGCATCGAGGGTGGCGTGTTCGAAACGAGCGGCGCGAAGGGCCGGATCAGCGGCTCGCTCGACGACGAGGGTGACCGTTCGATCCGGTACGACCGGTGACGAGGGCTGAGGAGGGCCGATGAGCAGCGCCGAAGACCGGTATCGCGCGGCGATCTCGACGATGGAGGCCGCGGCGCGGGAGCAGGACGAGCAGCGGGGGCTGCGCGAACGCCGGGTCGCCGAGGCCACCGCGGAGGCGCGCGAAGGGCTGCAGCGGGAGATGGGTGCCGCGCAGAAGTACGCCGAGCACATGGACGAGCTCAACAAGCGCAAGCAGAGCGCGGGCGGCTGGGCGACGGAGAAGACGCTGGCCGACAAGTCCCGCGAGTCGCTGATGGAGTTCGGCGTCCAGGACGAAGAGGCGGACACGGGCTACACGGCGTACCCGACGCCGAGCTACGGGACGCCGGCGCCCGCCCCGGCCGCGGTCGCCCCGCGTCCCGAGCCGGTACCGGAACCCGCGGCACCGGAGCCGCCCCGGCGGGGCAGGCACGCCCGGCAGCCGGACGACGAAGACGATTTCTCCAGCACCAGCTGGCTGGTGTGAGAAAGGGCCCGGCTCCGGCCGGGCCCTTTCCGCGTCAGTGCGCGGGTTCTTCCTCGCGCTCGATGGGGGCGCGCTTGACGTCCGCTTCGAGCAGCGGCCGGTACTTGTCGGTGCCGGTCAGGTGCGTCAGGAAGAAGGCGGTGAACAGCGCGCGGACCAGCTGCTGCGTCCCGCGGTGCGGCTTGCCGTGCATGATCAGCTGCGACCAGTGCCTGCCCTCGGTGACGCCCAGGTGCGACGCCTTGCCGAGCAGCCGCAGCTGGACGTCGTCGCCACCCCAGCCGTTCGCGATGGCTTCGGCGTGCCCGACGGCGGGCGCGACCAGGTCCCCGTCCGCGGCGAGGTGCATCCCGGGCACGGTGATGGCCTGAGCGGCCTCGTGCGCCGGCGGCAGCGTCTGGGCGGCGGTGATGGTGGCGACCGCGCGGATCCGCGGGTGCTCGGCCTGGGCGTCCTGCGCCGCGGCGAGCACGGCGGAGCCACCCCCGGTCGAGTGCCCGGCGAGCCCGAGCTTGGCGGGATCGACGCTGATGCCGTCCGGCCCGAGCCGCACGGTGGTGACGACGTCGAGGGTGGTCAGCAGATCGGCGGCGAGCAACCGGTGCGACGGCAGCGGCCCCCGTTGCGTGGCCGGCGCGGCGGCGACGATGCCCCAGCTGGCGAGGTGCCGCAGCAACTGCCGGTACCGATCGGGCGGCTGCAGCCACCCGTGCCCGAAGGCGACGGCGGGGAGACCGAGACCGGCGCGGGGGGTGAACACCACACCGGGCAGTCCGACCAGGGCGAGGTTGCCCCGCAGGACCTCGTGCGGACCCGGGTGCGTCAACTCCGCGAGCAGCTGCTTGGGCTTGCTGGCCATGGCCGAACCCTACTGTGCCCGGTCGCGAGTGGCGCGCCGCCGCCCCGGCAAGCCTCGGGAACGCCGCCGCCCGCTTCGCCCACCTCAAGCGCCCCAATGTGGCGTTCGGTGCGTCCAGCGCACCCAATGTGGCGTTCGGTGCGTCCAGCGCAACCAACGCCACATTGGGGCGCTCGCCCCGGCCGTGCGGCACCCGAGTGGGTGACCTCGCATTGGTCCGGACCACGGGTAAGCCAATCCGTGCAGGTCAAGAGGCCTTTCCGGACCCAGTCAGCCCGCTGAATGTCCCTCGTTAGGCTGGTGCGCGTGTGTGGAATCGTGGGATATGTCGGGCACCGCCCGGCTCTGGACGTCGTCCTCGGCGGGCTCCGGCGCATGGAGTACCGCGGTTACGACTCGGCCGGGGTCGCGGTCCTCGACGGGGCCGGTGCGCTGACCGTCGAGCGCAAGGCGGGCCGGCTGGCGAACCTGGAAGCCGAGCTCGACAAGGTCGGGCGGGACGCTTTCGCCGGGACCGCCGGCATGGGGCACACCCGCTGGGCCACCCACGGCGCGCCCGTCGACCGCAACTCGCACCCGCACCGGGACGCCTCGCAGCGCGTCGCCGTCGTGCACAACGGCATCATCGAGAACTTCGCCGCCCTCCGGGCCGAGCTCGAAGCCGTCGGGGTCGAGATGACCAGTGACACCGACAGCGAAACCGCCGCGCACCTCGTCGCCCGCGCCTACGCCGACGGGGACACCCAGGGTGACCTCGCCGCCAGCGTCGCCGCCGTCTGCCGCCGGCTGGAAGGCGCCTTCACGCTGGTCGTGACGCACGCCGACGAGCCCGACACGATCGTGGCCGCGCGGCGGTCGTCGCCGCTGGTCGTCGGGGTCGGGGACGGGGAGCACTTCGTGGCTTCCGACGTCGCCGCCTTCATCGAGCACACCCGCGAGGCCGTCGAGCTCGGGCAGGACCAGCTCGTCGTCATCACGCGCGAGGGCTACGACGTCCGGGACTTCCACGGCGACGCCGCCCAGGCCAAGCCGTTCACCGTGGACTGGGACCTGTCCGCCGCCGAGAAGGGCGGCCACGAGTACTTCATGCTCAAGGAGATCGAGGAACAGCCCGAAGCGCTGGCCAACACGCTGCGCGGGCACTTCGAGTCCGGCCGGATCATCCTCGACGAGCAGCGCATCTCCGACCAGGACCTCCGCGACGTCGACAAGGTCTTCGTCGTCGCCTGCGGGTCGGCCTACCACTCCGGCCTGGTCGCGAAGTACGCCATCGAACACTGGACGCGGCTGCCGGTCGAGGTCGAGCTGGCGTCCGAGTTCCGCTACCGCGACCCGGTCCTCGACCGCGACACGCTGGTCGTCGCCGTGTCCCAGTCCGGCGAAACGGCGGACACGCTCGAAGCCGTCCGGCACGCGCGGGAGCAGAAGGCGCGCGTCCTCGCCGTCTGCAACACCAACGGCGCGCAGATCCCGCGCGAGTCCGACGCCGTGCTCTACACCCACGCCGGGCCCGAGATCGGCGTCGCGTCGACCAAGGCGTTCCTCGCCCAGATCGCGGCGAACTACCTCGTCGGCCTGGCGCTCGCGCAGGCCCGCGGCACGAAGTACCCGGACGAGGTCGCGCGCGAGTTCGCCGAGCTCGAGGCCATGCCCGCGGCCGTCCAGAAGGTACTGTCCACTGTGGACCAGGTGCGCGACCTCGGCCGCCGGATCGCCGACTCCAAGGCGGTGCTGTTCCTCGGCCGCCACGTCGGGTTCCCGGTCGCCCTCGAAGGTGCGCTCAAGCTCAAGGAACTCGCGTACATGCACGCCGAGGGCTTCGCGGCCGGCGAGCTCAAGCACGGCCCGATCGCGCTGATCGAGGACGGCCTCCCGGTCGTCGTCGTGATGCCGTCGCCCAAGGGCCGCGCGGTGCTGCACTCGAAGCTCGTGTCGAACATCAGCGAGATCCAGGCCCGCGGCGCCCGCACGATCGTGATCGCCGAAGAGGGCGACGAGACCGTCCGGCCCTTCGCCGACGAGCTCATCGAGGTCCCCGCGGTGCCGACGCTGCTGCAGCCGCTGGTGTCCACGGTGCCGCTGCAGGTGCTGGCCGCGGAGATCGCCCGCACCCGCGGGTACGACGTCGACAAGCCGCGTAACCTGGCGAAGTCCGTCACAGTCGAGTAATCGCGGGAGGCCCCGCCGTGCAGGGAATCTGGACCACGGAACGGATTCGCGAGGCGGAGGGGCGGGCGTTCGCCGTCACGCCGGAAGGCGAGCTGATGCGGCGGGCGTCGTTCGGCTTGGCGGTGCAGGTCGCCGACCTGCTCGAAGACCACACCGGCGGTGTCTCCGGACGCCGGGCCGTGCTCCTGGTCGGCTCGGGGGACAACGGCGGCGACGCGCTCTGGGCGGGCGCCTTCCTGCGCCGCCGCGGAGTCGCCGTCACGGCCGTCCTGCTCAAGCCCGAGAAGGCGCACACCAAAGGACTCGACGCGCTCAAGCGCGCCGGCGGCCGGGTGGTGCCCGCCGCGGACGGTCCACAGTGGATCGCCAAGGCCGACGTCGTCGTGGACGGCATCATCGGGATCTCGGGCAAGGGCTCGCTGCGCCCGGACGCGGCCCGCCTGGTGGCGCTGGTCGAGGCGCCGATCGTCGCGGTCGACCTGCCCAGCGGCGTCGACCCGGACACCGGCGCGGTCGACGGCCCCGCGGTGAAGGCGGCCCGCACGGTGACGTTCGGCGCGCTCAAGCCGGTGCACGCGCTCGCGCCCGCCCAGTGCGGCGAGGTCGTGCTCGTCGACATCGGCCTCGAGCTGGCCGACCCCGACCTGCGGCGGCTCGACATCGTGGACGTCGCCGCCGCGTGGCCGGTGCCCGGCCCGGAGGACGACAAGTACAGCCAGGGGGTCGTCGGCGTCGCGGCGGGCTCGGCGACGTACCCGGGTGCGGCGGTGCTGACCGCGGGCGCGGCGGTGCGCGCGACGGCCGGCATGGTCCGGTACGCGGGGCACGCGGCTGACGTCGTCCGGGCGCGGTGGCCGGAGGTCATCGCGACCGGCACGGTCGCGGACGCCGGGCGGGTCCAGGCGTGGGCGGTCGGCCCGGGCATCGGCACCGGCTCGGAGGGCCGCGACGTGCTGCGGTACGTCCTCGGCCAGGGCCTGCCGGTCTGCGCGGACGCGGACGCGACGACGATCATCGCGAAGTCGCCGGACGTCCTCGACGCCCGCGACCCGGACACGCCGCTGATGCTGACCCCGCACGCGGGCGAGTACGAACGCCTGATGGGCCGCAAGCCGGGCGCCGACCGCGTGACGGCCGCGCGTGAAGCGGCGAAGAAGTACGACGCGGTGGTGCTGCTCAAGGGGCACGTGACGGTGGTGGCGGCTCCGGACGGCCGTGCGGCGGTCAACACCCCGCGCGGCGCCTGGCTGGCGACGCCGGGCTCGGGTGACGTCCTGTCCGGCCTGATCGGCGCCCTGCTGGCGGCGGGCCTCGAACCGTGGCTGGCCGCGGCCGCCGCGGCGCACGTCCACTCGCTGGCGGGCGCGATCGCCGCCCAGAACGCCCCGACGTCGTCGTCCGCGCTGGTCCACGCGATCCCGGAGACCCTGCGGTCGATCCGCTCCCTCACCACCTGACCCGCACTTTCACGTGAAAGTGAACCGGAGTGAGCACTCCGGGTCACTTTCACGTGAAAGTGCCGGCGTGGGGGCTTGAGAAGAGTTATCGAGTTCTCTGTTAACTCCGGGCGGCAAATCTGGTAAGAATGCCGTGTGAGCGGCGGCACAGCACCCGGAGACCGGAAGACCCGGCCGTCCGACGCTGCCGTCGAGCAGCGGCGGCAGGAGATCCTCGACCACGTCATCGAGCAGGGCGAAGTGCGGATCGACGATCTGACCGCGCGCTTCAAGGTCAGCCTCATGACCATGCACCGCGACCTCGACGACCTGGCCGAACGCCGGCTCCTGCGCAAGCTCCGCGGCAAGGTCGAGGCCTACCCGGCGCTCACCATCGAGTCCGCCGCCCGCTTCGGCGACACCCTCCACCACGGCGAGAAGGACGCTCTCGGCGAGGCCGCCGCGAAGCACGTCCACCCCGGCCAGACCGTCTTCGTCGACGACTCGACCACCCTCCTCCCGCTGGTCAAGCGGCTCGCGGAGATCGACGGCCTCACCGTCGTCACCAACTCCCTGCGGGCCGCGCGGGTGCTCGGCGACGGCGGAGCCGACGTGGTGCTCGCCGGTGGCCGCTACTCCCGCGAGTACGACTCCTGCGCCGGCCCCGAGGTGCTCGACCTGCTCGACTCGATCCGCGCCGACGTCTCCTTCGTCTCGGTCACCGCGGTCGCCGTCGGGCGGCTCTTCCACCCGGACCGCGACTACGCCGAGCTCAAGAAGGCGGCGCTCAAGGTCGCGAACCACAACGTCCTGGTCGTCGACCACTCGAAGTTCGGCCGCACGGCCACCTACGCCCACGGCGACGTCGGCGACTACGACCTGCTGATCACCGGCGAAGCCACGCCGACCGAGGAGATCGAGGCCGCGCTCAACGCGGGCACCGCGATCGAGATCGTCGAACACGTCGCAGAGGGGCAGCCCTATGACAGCTGAGCTGGTCGCCGGCATCGACTCGTCCACGCAGTCGACCAAGGTCGTCGTGTGCGACGCCGAAACCGGGGAGATCGTCCGCACCGGCCGCGCGCCGCACCCCGAAGGCACCGAGGTCGACCCCGCCGCCTGGTGGGACGCCTTCCAAGAGGCCACGAAGGGTCTGCTCGACGACGTCAGGGCCATCGGCGTCGGCGGTCAGCAGCACGGGATGGTCGCCCTCGACGAGGACGGCGAGGTGGTCCGGCCCGCGCTGCTGTGGAACGACACGCGCTCCGCGCAGTCGGCGCTCGACCTCATCGAGGAGCTCGGCGGGCCGTCGGTCTGGGCGAAGTCCGTCGGCTCGGTGCCGGTCGCCAGCTTCACCGTGACGAAGCTGCGCTGGCTGGCCGACCACGAGCCGGAGCTGGCCGACCGCGTCACGCGCGTGCTGCTCCCGCACGACTGGCTGACCTGGAAGCTCACCGGCGGCGACCCGGTCACCGACCGCGGCGACGCGTCGGGCACCGGCTACTTCTCGCCGTCCGACAACGCCTACCGCCTCGACGTCCTGAGCCACGCCTTCGGCGGCCGGACGCCGGAGCTGCCGGCCGTGCTCGGCCCGGCCCAGGCCGCCGGCCACACCGACGGCGGCGTGCTCGTCTCGGCCGGCACCGGCGACAACATGGCCGCCGCGCTCGGGCTCGAACTGCAGCCGGGCGACGTCGTCGTTTCGCTCGGCACCAGCGGCACGGTGTTCGGCGTCGCCGAGACCGGCGCGGCCGACGCCACCGGCGAGGTCGCCGGGTTCGCCGACGCCACCGGCCGGTTCCTGCCGCTGGCCTGCACTCTCAACGCCGCCCGCGTCCTCACCGCGACGGCGTCGATGCTCGGCGCGACGCTGAGCGAGTTCGACCGGCTCGCGCTGGCCGGCGAGCCCGGCGCCGAGGGCCTCACGTTCCTGCCGTACCTGGACGGCGAGCGCACGCCGAACCTGCCGGACGCCACCGGCTCGCTGACCGGACTGACCCGGGCCAACATGACCCCGCAGAACCTCGCGCGCAGCGCCGTCGAGGGCATGCTCTGCGGCCTCGCCGCCGGGCTCGACGCGGTCCGCGCGCACGGCCTCGACGTCCGCCGCGTGCTGCTGATCGGCGGGGGCGCGCAGTCGGCCGCCGTCCGCGCGGTCGCGCCGCTCGTGTTCGGCGTGCCGGTGCAGCTGCCCGAAGTCGCCGAGTACGTCGCCATCGGCGCGGCGCGGCAGGCGGCGTGGGCGCTGGCCGCCGGTGCGGAACCGCCGTCCTGGCAGCGGAACCAGAAACTTCGGCTCGAGCTGGACGAGCCGACCGAGGCGCAGCGCGCCGAGGGCCACCGGATCCAGCAGCGCCACCTCGAAGCCCGCGAAGCGGCGTACGGGGTCCGGCGGAATCTCGGAGAGGACTGACCGATGGCTTCCATCACCTACGACAAGGCGACGCGGCGTTACGCCGGTTCGGAGCGCCCCGCGGTCGACGCGCTGGACCTGGAGATCGCCGATGGCGAGTTCCTGGTGCTGGTCGGCCCGTCCGGCTGCGGCAAGTCGACCAGCCTGCGCATGCTCGCCGGCCTCGAGGACATCGACGACGGCGCGGTCTGGATCGGCGACCGCGACGTCACGCAGCTGCCGCCGCGCTCGCGCGACATCGCGATGGTGTTCCAGAACTACGCGCTGTACCCGCACATGACGGTCGCGCAGAACATGGGCTTCGCGCTGAAGATCGCCGGCCGCCCCGCGTCCGAGATCAAGCAGAAGGTCCTTGAGGCCGCGAAGCTGCTGGACATCGAGCAGTACCTCGACCGCAAGCCGAAGGCGCTCTCCGGCGGTCAGCGCCAGCGCGTCGCGATGGGCCGCGCGATCGTCCGCGAGCCGCAGGTCTTCCTGATGGACGAGCCGCTGTCGAACCTCGACGCGAAGCTGCGCGTGTCGACGCGTACGCAGATCGCCGCGCTCCAGCGCCGCCTCGGCGTCACGACGGTGTACGTCACGCACGACCAGGTCGAGGCCATGACGATGGGTGACCGCGTCGCGGTGCTGTCGGACGGCCTGCTGCAGCAGTGCGACACCCCGCGTGCGCTGTACGACCGGCCCGCAAACGCTTTCGTCGCCGGGTTCATCGGCTCTCCGGCGATGAACCTCGCCACCGCGAAGCTCACCGCCGACGGCGCCGAGGTGGGTGGCGCGCGCGTGCCGCTGACCCGCGAGACGATCGCCGCGGCCGACGGCGACACCGTGACCCTGGGCTTCCGCCCCGAGGCCCTCGAGGTCGTGACGAACGAGGACGGCGCCCTGCCGATCAAGGTGGACCTGGTCGAGGAGCTCGGCTCGGACGCGTTCGTCTACGGCAAGCTCGCCCAGACCGACGCCGACGACACCCGGCCCAACGTCGTCGTCCGGGTCGACCCGCGCACGCCGCCGGCCATGGGCGACACGCTCCACCTGCGGATCCGCCCCGACGAGCTGCACGTGTTCTCCGCCACGTCCGGGCTGCGCCTGCCCTGACCTCGGGTCATGGGAAACTGGAGGGCGTCATGACCTCCAGTTTTTTCCATGAACACAGCCCCCGCGCCCAGGTCGACATCGACCTCGACGCGATCCGCCACAACCTCACCCTGCTGGGCGCCCGCGCGCCCGGCGCCGAGGTGATGGCCGTGGTGAAGGCCGACGCCTACGGCCACGGCGCGCTGCCGGTGGCGCGCGCCGCGGTCGAGGCCGGCGCGAGCTGGCTCGGCACCTGCTCGCTCGGCGAAGCCCTCGCCCTGCGCGAAGCCGGGATCACGACCCGGCTGTTCAGCTGGCTGGACACCCCCGACGTCGACTTCGCGCCGGGCATCGAGGCCGGCATCGACCTCGCCGCCAGCTCGCTGGGTGAGCTACGCCGCATCGCGGCCGCCACGCCAGTGGGTACCCGGGCCCGTGTGCACCTCAAGATCGACACCGGGCTCTCGCGCAACGGCTGCCCGCCCGCCGCGTGGGCCGAGCTGGTCGAAGCGGCGGCCGCCGAACCGCGGGTCGACGTCGTCGCGATCTGGTCCCACCTCGCGTGCGCGGACGAACCCGAGCACCCCTCGATCGACATGCAGGCCAAGCGGTTCGCCGAGGCCTACGACGCCGCCCGCGCCGCCGGCCTGGACCCGAAGCGGCACCTGGCGAACTCCGCGGCCCTGCTCACCCGGCCCGACCTGCACTTCGACGTCGTCCGGCCGGGCATCGCGATGTACGGGCTCAACCCCGTGCCGCAGGCCGAAGACCTGCGCCCGGCCATGACGTTCCGGTCCGCGGTCGCGCTGGTCAAGCGCGTCGAAGCCGGCGAATCGGTGTCCTACGGGCACACCTGGACCACGCCGCGCGACACGAACCTCGCGCTCGTCCCGGCCGGGTACGCCGACGGCGTCCCGCGGTCGCTGTCCGGGCGGATGGACGTACTCCTCGGCGGGCGGCGACGGCCGGTGGCCGGACGCGTCTGCATGGACCAGCTGGTCGTCGACTGCGGTGACGACGAGCCGTCCGTCGGCGACGAGGTCGTCCTGTTCGGCCAGGGGGCGCACGGCGAGCCGACCGCCCGCGAATGGGCCGACAAGCTGGGCACCATCGACTACGAGATCGTCACCTCGATGTACCGCCCGCGGGTCCGGCGCCGGTATCTGGGGGAGCGCTCGTGACACCTTCACGTCGACTGCTGGCCATCGCCGGCGGGGTCGGGGCCGTGGCCACGGGGACCGCCGCCGCCGCTATCGCCGTCGCCGCGCAGCAGCGGCGGCACAGTGAGGATCCGTACGTGGACGAGCCGCTGGGGGAGCTGAAGCCGGACCGCACGTCCACGGTCGCGGCCGAGGACGGTACGCCGCTTTCGGTCGAGGAGATCGACCCGGGGGACGGCGGAAAGCCCGAACTGACGGTCGTGGGGGTGCACGGCTTCGCGCTTTCGAAGCGGTGCTGGCACTTCCAGCGTCGCGACCTCGAGTCGCTTCGGCTGCCTCGCGTGCGCCAGGTGTACTACGACCACCGCGGCCACGGCCTGTCCGGCGCGGCGTCGGCGGAGAACTCGACGATCGAGCAGCTGGCGCGCGACCTCGACGTCGTGCTGCGGTCCGTGGTCCCGGACGGGCCCATCGTGCTGATGGGGCACTCGATGGGCGGCATGGTGATCATGGAGCTGGCCGCCGAGTTCCCCGAGATCTTCGAAGACCGCGTCGAGGGCGTCGCGTTCATCGCGACCGCGGCGGGCGAAGTGGGCGCACGCGGGTTGCCGCGCTCGCTGCTCTCGAAGTACAACCCGCTGACGCGCGCCGCCGGTGGTCTCGCCGGCTGGCAGCCGGGACTGGTGGAGTTCGTCCGCGCCGCGGGCGGGCAGCTGACGCGGCAGGCCGTGCGCCGGCTGGCGTTCGGCAGCCGCGACGTCGCGCCGCGGCTCGTCGACTTCATGCTCGAGATGCTCGAGGTGACGCCGGTGCGCGGGCTCGTCAACTTCGTCGACACGCTCGGCAGCCACAACCGGTACGCGGCGCTCGCCGGGCTGAAGCACGCGGAAGTGCTGGTCATCGGCGGCGACTCGGACCGGTTCACGCCGTTCGCGCACGCCGAGCGGATCGCGGCCGAGCTGCCCGACGCGGAGCTGGTGCGCGTCCGCGGCGCCGGCCACATGGTCCAGCTCGAACAGCCCGAGCTGGTCAACAGTCATCTGATCGATCTCCTGCAACGCTGTTCCGGTGCGGACGGCGAAAACTCGTCCCGGCGAACCTGGTGGTGGCAGCGTTGAGCATGGTGTTTCCCACGCCCGAAGAGACCATGGACTTCGGGCGCGCGCTCGGCCGGGCGCTGCGCGCGGGCGACCTCGTGCTGCTCGCGGGTCCGCTCGGCGCGGGCAAGACGACGCTGACCCGCGGCATCGCCGACGGCCTCGGCGTCGGCGGCCGGGTGAGCTCACCGACGTTCGTGCTGGCCCGCGTGCATCCGGCGGGCGCTTCGGGCGTGCCCTTGGTGCACGTGGACGCGTACCGCCTCGGCGGCGACCTCTCCCAGCTCGACGACCTGGACCTGGACACGGACCTGGAGCGCTCGGCGATCGTGGTCGAGTGGGGCGAGGGCTCGGCGGAACGGCTTTCCGACGACTACCTGGTCGTCCGGCTGGACCGGCGCGAGGACGACGTCCGCGAGATCACCCTCGAGCCGCACGGCACGTGGACCGAGCGGGTCCCGGAGCTGGTGCGGGCGTAAGTCCACACCAGCTCCGGGACTGCCGTCGGCTGCTCAGCCGCCGTTGGACGGCTGGTAGGCCGGTGCCCGGAACGCCCTGGTGCCGGCGCCCGCGATCTTGTCGACCGCGCGCAGGAACTTCGGCCCCATCTTCGCGCCGGCCTGCCGGACCGGGTGCGTGGCCCCGAAGTCCTCCGGGTTCGCTTGGCCGTGCGCGAACATCGAGTAGATCACCACCGGCTTGCCCGCGGCGTCGAACATGATCCCCGCCTCGTTGCGGCCGTCGTTCAGCCAGCCCGCCTTCGTGGCGATCCTCGCCCGATCGGCGGACGACATCTCACGGCGGATGCCGTCGGTGAACGCCACCTGCGACCGCAGGATGGACAGGAGGTAATCCGTCGACGCCGGGCTCAGCAAGGTGCCCGCGACCAGCGCCTTCAGCAGGTCGTGGGTCTCGCGCGGAGTGGTCTGGCCGAGGAAGTAGCGGTTCGGGTTGGCCACCGGCGTGACCTGGGTCTTGGGGAAGCCCTTGGTCACCAGGATCTGGTTGATCTCGGCCGCCGGAACCACGAGCCCCACCAGCCGGACGCACGTGTCGTCCGAAACAGTGAGGAACAGCGACAGGACGTGGCCCAGCGTGAAAGCGCTCGGGTACGCCTTGTCCAGGATGATGATGCCGTCACCACCCGGCACGACGATGCTCTCGGGCACCTGGACCTGCTGGTCCAGCGTAAGCAGGCCACGGTCGATCTTGTCCATCAAGGTGACCGCGACGGCCACCTTGTTGACGCTGTACGCCTCGACGATCTCGTCGGACGCCACGTCGACGGCCACCTGGTCGGCCACGCTGATGTAGGAGTTCCAGATGCCGCCCGCTTCAGCGGCCGCGTCGTCGTAGACGCGCTTCACCTTCTGCCTGGCCCGGTCCGGTGTGGCCGGGCTGGCCTCGATGTCTGCTTCCTGCGCGAACGCGGGAGAGCCGGTCAGAACGCTTCCAGCGACGACAGCGGTCCCCAAACCGAACGCCGCTCGCCTGTTGAGTCGATACCCCATCGCAAGATCCAACCACGGATGGACCCGCCGGCGGGCCTGGTCGGACGTCGATCATCGAGCCGGACTCACGACCGCTCGTGCCACGCCCAGGTCCACCAGGTCCTGGGGGCGCAGGTGCAGCCGGTTCGCGATGTCCGGCACCTCCGCCGCCGGCCGTTTGAGGATCGCCGCCGCGGCTTCCGGGGACGTCACCGAGAAGTACGCGTCCGGCGTCACCCACGTCGACTCCGCCGCGGCGAACGCCAGAGCGCCGCCCGAGCCGCCTTCGCCGATCACCAGCGTCGTCACCGGGATCGAGGCCGTCGCGACCGCCTCGAACATCGCCGCGATCGCCGCGCCCGCGCCCGCTTGCTCGGCGGCCGCGTCGTTGGCCGCGCCCGGGGTGTCGACCAGCGTCAGCACCGGGAAACCCAGCCGGGACGCCAGTCGCACCAGCCGCGCGGCCGTGCGGAAGCCCGCCGGGGACGTCGGTGTGCCGCACTGGGCCGCGTACGCGATCGTCCGGCCGTCGCGCCAGCCGAAGCCGCACGCCACGCCCGGGTCGACGCCGCCCGCGCGGTCGCCGCTGATGTCCTCCCGCCAGTCGAAGTACGCGTCCAGGTACTCCGCGGCCCGGGCTCGCGAAGGTGACCGCGCTGCCTGAACCGCTTCCCAGCCCGTCGAAGGCAGCGAAGCGGCCCGAAGCGCGGAAGGTGGCGGAGCGGCCGCCGACGAACGCGCGGTCAGCAGCCGCAGCCACCGTTCCAGCGTCGCGCCGAGTTCGTCCGGGGTGACGACGGCGTCGGCCTGACCCCACTCGAGCTTCGCCTCCGCGGTGTACGCCTCCGGAGCTTCCGGCGGCCGCACCCGCGAGCCCGCGAACCCGACCTGCGCTTCCGGCAGGGCGAGCACGACGTCGGCGCCCGCGCCGAGGGTCGCCCAGCCGCCGCCGGTCGTCGGGTCGCGCAGCACCGAGATCTGCGGGATGCCCGCCGCGCGGGTCAGCGCCGCCGCCCGCGCCACGCGCTGCAGCTGCATCAGCGCCCGCATGCCCTGCTGCATCCGGCTGCCGCCGGTCGCGATCAGCGAAACCACCGGCAGCCGCGCGTCGCGGGCGTGCGCGAACGCCGCCTCGATCCGGTCGCCGGTGCGCTGCCCGAGCGACCCGCCGAGGAACCCGAACTCGAACGCGATCAGCACCGCCTCGACGTCGCCGATCTTCGCCGTCCCGCAGACGACCGACTCCTTCTCGCCGGTGCGCGTCTCCGCCGCGGAGCGGGCTTCGCGGTAACCCGGCCAGCCGATCGGCCCGTCGGCCGGCTCGTCGCGCAGCGGCGTCGGGAACTCCGTGAAGCCGTTCGCGATCGCGCCGACGACTTCGCGTGCCGGCAGCCTAGACACCGAGCGCCCGCTTCATGACCTTGCCCATGTCGTTGCGCGGCAACGCTTCCAGGTACCGGACGACCCGCGGGCGCTTGTGCGGCGCGAGCAGCTTCGCGACGTGGTCGGCCAGCTCGTGGGCCGGAGGCGGCGGGCCGTCGGGCACGATCCACGCGACGATCCGCTCGCCGAGGTCGTCGTCCGGCTCGCCGGTGACGGCGGCTTCGGCGACCCCGGGGTGTTCGAGCAGCGCGTTCTCGATCTCGCCCGCGCCGATCTTGTAGCCACCGCTCTTGATCAGGTCGGTCGCCTTGCGCCCGACGATCTTGACGTAGCCGTCGGCGTCGCGCGTCGCCATGTCGCCGGTGCGGAACCAGCCGTCGTCGAAGGCGGCCGCGGTGGCGTCCGGGCGGTTGAGGTACTCGGTGAACAGGTTCGGCCCGCGCACCTGGATCTCGCCGACGGTCTCGAGGTCGTCGACCACCTCGCCGGCGTCGCCGACCAGCCGCAGGTCGACCCCGCCCAGCGGGACGCCGACCGTGCCGGGCTTGCGCTCGCCGCCGGCGCGGACGCTCGTGTTCATCAGGGTTTCGGTCATCCCGTAGCGCTCGACGACCTGCTGGCCGGTCGCCGCGGCGATCCGCTGGTGGTCGTGCACCGGCAGGGCCGCCGACCCGGACACGAGCAGCCGCGCCCCCTTGAGCGCGTCCGCCAGCGCGGCGTCCGCGCCGACCTCGCCCGCGATGCGGTGGTACATCGTCGGGACGCCGAACAGCATGGTGGCGCCGGCCGCGAGTTCGCGCGCGACGCCTTCGGTCGAGAACCGGCCGAGGTGGCGCACCGAGCCGCCGCGCCGCAGCGGCCCGAGGATGCCGAGGATCAGGCCGTGCACGTGGAACAGCGGGAGCCCGTGCACGAGGACGTCGCCGGCCGTCCAGCCCCAGGCGTCTTCGAGGGCGTCGAGCGTGGTCGCGATCGCGCGGCGGGGGAGGACGACGCCCTTGGGCGGCCCGGTGGTCCCCGACGTGTAGACGATCAGCGCGGGTGTCTCCGGATCCGGCTCTTCGGCGTCGAGCGCTTCCCCGCCGGTCAGCGGGATGTCCCGCCGCGGCAGCCCGCCGAGCGCGGCAGGCAGCTCGGCGCCCGGTTCGGCGAGCACCAGCTGCGGTTCGCTGTCGGCCAGGATGTGCGCGAGTTCGCGCTCGCCGATCTTCGGGTTGAGCGGCACGGCGGGCACCCCGGCGAGCAGGGCGGCGACGACCGCGACGCTCGTGTGCACGGTCGGGGTCGCCCACACCGCGACCCGGCCGCGCGGCAGCTCGCGGGCGAGCCCGCCGGCGACGGCCGCGAGGTCGTCGTAGGTCAGCACGTGGTCGCCGAAGCGCAGGGCCTCCCGGCCCGAACCGGCGGCGAGGGTGGGGAACAAGGGGTCGGGCACCGCGGGGACCTCCCAGTGTCGGACTCGAACCGCACGTTACCGTGCGGATCCTTCCCCTGCAGCGAGGTGTCGAAGACGCTGGTCGTAGGCTGGGACACCGTGTTGGTACTGGCGATCGATACCTCGACCCCGGCGGTCACCGCGGGCGTCGTCGAGGTGGACGGCGACGGGGTCGAGACGCGCGGTGACCGCGTGACGGTCGACCCGCGCGCCCACGGCGAGCTGATCACGCCGCACGCGCTGGCCGCCGCCGAAACCGCGGGGGTCGCGCTCAAGGACCTCGACGCGATCGTCGCCGGCGTCGGCCCCGGTCCGTTCACCGGCCTGCGCGCCGGGATGGCGACCGCGGCCGCGCTCGGGCACGCCCTCGGCATCCCGGTGTACCCGGTCTGCAGCCTCGACGCGCTGGCCGCCGACGTCACCTCGGCCGATCCCTTCCTGGTCTGCACCGACGCGCGCCGCCGCGAGGTCTACTGGGCCGCCTACGACGGCGCCGGGAACCGCACCGACGGCCCGCACGTCCAGCGCCCGGCCGAGCTGGCGACCGACGTCAAGGTCGCGGCCGGGGACGGTGCCGTGCTGTATTCGGCGGCGCTGGGCGTCCAGCCGATCGAGCCGCGCTTCCCGTCGCCCGCCGGGCTGGTGAAGGCCGCCCGGAGCGCGTTGCTGGCGAAGGCGGATCCGGCGCCGCTGACACCGCTCTACCTGCGCCGCCCGGACGCCGCCGAGCCCACCGCGCCGAAACGGGTGACCGCGAGGTGAGACTCGAGCCGCTGCGCCGCCGGGACATCGCCCGGTGCGTCGAGATCGAGCAGATCCTCTTCCCGGGCGACGACCCGTGGAGCTCCCGCGCGTTCCACTCCGAGCTGGACGCGGGCCACTTCTACCTCGCCGCGCGCCCGGACGAGGGCGCCGAGCTGCTCGGCTACGCCGGGCTGGCCGTCGTCGGGCGCCGCCGCGGCGAATACGAGGCGACCGTGCACACGATCGGCGTCGCCCCGGAGTACCAGGGCAAGGGGATCGGCAAGGCGCTGCTGCGCGCGCTGCTGGAGCGGGCCGACGAGTTCGAAGCGCCGGTCTTCCTCGAGGTCCGCACGGACAACACGACGGCGCTCGGCCTGTACGAGAGCCACGGTTTCGAACGGCTCGGCATCCGGAAGCGCTACTACCAGCCTTCCGGCGCCGACGCGTACACGATGGTCCGCCCGGCGCGGACGCGAGACGGGGTGGCGGGCTGATGGCACGCATCATCATGGGCATCGAGAGCTCGTGCGACGAGACGGGCGTCGGCCTGGTCCGCCTGCACGACGACGGCACGGTCGAGCTGCTCGCCGACGAGGTGGCGTCCAGCGTCGAGCAGCACGCCCGCTTCGGCGGCGTGGTGCCGGAGGTCGCGAGCCGCGCGCACCTGGAGGCGATGGTCCCGACGACTTCGCGGGCCTTCGAGAAAGCCGGGCTCGCACTGTCCGATGTGGACGCGATCGCCGTGACGGCCGGGCCCGGCCTGGCGGGCGCGCTGCTCGTCGGCGTCTCGGCGGCGAAGGCGTACGCGACGGCGCTGGACGTGCCGCTCTACGGCGTCAACCACCTGGCCGGGCACATCGCGGTGGACACGCTGCAGCACGGGCCGCTGCCGACGCCGTGCCTGGCGCTGCTGGTTTCCGGCGGGCACACGCAGCTGCTGCGCGTCGACGACATCGCGTCGTCGATCACCGAGCTGGGGTCCACTGTGGACGACGCGGCGGGCGAGGCGTACGACAAGGTCGCGCGCGTGCTCGGCCTCCCGTACCCGGGCGGCCCGCCGATCGACAAGGCGGCGAAGAACGGCGACCCGGCGGCGATCGCGTTCCCCCGCGGCATGACCGGCCCGCGCGACGCCAAGAACGACTTCTCCTTCTCCGGCCTGAAGACCGCGGTGGCCCGCTGGGTCGAAGGCGCGTCCCGCCGCGGCGAGGAGATCCCGGTGGACGACGTCGCGGCGTCGTTCCAGGAGGCCGTCGCGGACGTGCTGACGATGAAGGCGGTCCGCGCGGCGAAGGAGCAGGGGATCGGCACCATCGTGATCTCCGGCGGCGTCGCGGCGAACTCACGGCTGTCGGCCCTGGCCGCCGAACGCTGCGCGGCGGCAGGCATCGAGCTGCGCGTCCCGCGCCCCCGCCTGTGCACGGACAACGGCGCGATGATCGCGGCACTGGGCGCGCACGTCGTGGCGGCGAAGCGCCCGACGGCGAAGCTGGACTTCAGCGCGAACCCGGCCCTCCCGGTGAACGTGGTCTCGCTCTAGCGCACTGAAGGGGACGTTCCTGGCATCTGGTGAGCTGAAGGGGACTTTCCTCGCATCAGATGCGAGCAACGTCCCCTTCAGGACGCCGCGGCGTGGCGGGGGGCCGCCGTTCGCACGCCGAGGAGTTCCTCGATCGCCGCCACCGCCAGCGTGGCCGCATTGCCTTCGCCGTACGGGTTTCCGACCTGGGCCGGCCGCAGGTCGCCGCTCAACAGCCGGGCTGCCGTGTCGGCGATGCGCTCGGTGTCCGTGCCGACCAGCCACGCGCAGCCCGCCTCGACGACCTCGGCGCGCTCGGTCACGTCGCGCAGCACCAGCACCGGGGTGCCGAACGTCGGCGCCTCCTCCTGGATGCCGCCCGAGTCCGTCAGCACCAGCGACGCCAGCCGCAGGGCGCGGACCAGGTCCGGGTACTCCAGCGGGTCCGTGACCGTCACCCGCGGCAGGCCGTCGAGCGCCGCCTCCACCTGGGCGCGGACCTGCGGGTTGGGGTGCGCCGGGAACAGCACCTGCACGTCCGGGTGCTCGGCGACGATCAGCTGCACCGCGGCCAGCGTCCGTTCCAGGGGCTCGCCCCAGGACTCGCGGCGGTGCGACGTCACCAGCACCAGCCGCTCGCCGGCCTCGGCGATCTCCATCTCCAGCAACGCCAGCGCCGTGTCGCGGGCCGGCAGGTCGCGGGCCGCGATCTCCAGGACGGCGTCGACGACCGTGTTGCCGGTGACCGCGATGCGTTGCCGCGCAACGCCTTCCGCGCGCAGCTCCGCCGCCGCGCCGAGGGTGGGAGCCAGGTGCAGCGCCGCGAGTCGCGACACCATCTGGCGAGCGCCCTCCTCCGGGAACGGCGCCGCGAGGTCGTGCGTGCGCAGCCCGGCTTCCAGGTGCACCACCGGGATGCCCAGCCAGAACGCGGCCAGCGCGCCCGCGAGCGTCGTCGTGGTGTCGCCCTGGACCACCAGCGCGGCGGGGGCGTGCCGGCGCAGGAGGTCGTCGAGCGCGGGGAGCAGGCCGGCCACCAGCTCCGCCTGGCCGCCGGTGACCCGCGGCGGCACGTCCAGCCACGCGTCGACGGCCAGCCCGAACGGTTCCAGCGCCTGCTCGACCATGCCCGGGTGCTGGCCGCTGTGGACCAGGACCGGCCGCAGCGCCGGGTGCGCGTCGAGCGCCAGCGCCAGCGGAGCGAGCTTGAGCGCTTCCGGCCGCGTCCCGGCCAGCAACATCACGTCCACCCCGCGGTGCCCCTTCTCCACATCGTCCAGTTTCCCTGACTGTGCTGATCATTCCCAACCCGACCACAGTCACGGCCGAATGGCTTCGTGCCAACGGTTACCTACCGTGCGGGCGGTCGGCCTACTTTTGGCCGGCTTGGGAATTGCCACCGTAGGGGCCGCCGGCGTGCGAGGGGCGCACGCCGACGGCCCTTTTCTCAATCCCGCGCCTGGGAGAGACGGCGGTTGCGGCGGTGGACGGCGATCAGCGCGGTGGTCCCGAGCAGGACCAGGAGCACGCCGACGGCCAGCCACCACCCGATGTCGGCGCCGGTGGCGGCGAGGGTGCCCACCCCGCCACCGGCCACGCCGACGCCGGCGCCCGGCATCTTGTACATGCGGGCCTCGCTCAGGCCTGCGCGGAGCGGCGGCGGAAGATGCGCGTCCCGACCGGCACCGCGACGGCGCCGAGCAGGCCGAGCCCGATCCACAGCCCCGCACCGGACGCCAGCGGCATCGGCGGTGCGGCCGGTCCGCAGGTCGCCGACGACACGACGACGTCGCCCGAGCCGAGCGCGCCGACGACCCCGCCGAGCAGCTTCACGTGGATGGCGTTGACCGTGAGGCTGCCGTCCTTGTTCTGGATCTGCTCGTTGAGGATGACCGTCGCGACGTTGATCCCGGCGATCGCGACCTTGACCTGGGTGTTCGGCGCCGGGGTCGCGTCGACCGCGCCCGCGCTGCCGAGGTTCGCGCCGACCAGCGTGGTGCTGCCCTTGACGCCTTCCTGGGTCGCCGTGCAGACCGCTTCGACGGCCTTGGCGCCGACGTTGTTCCCGAGGGCCTTGAGCAGCGGCAGCCCGACGTCGGCGGTGCTCGCCTTGGCCGTCACCGCGCCGGAGTTGTCGTCGCGCTTGGCTTCGGTGTTGATCACGCCGGTGGTCAGGATCCCGGGCAGGTTCACCGTCGCCGTGCTGTTGCTGGTCGGGCCCGCGGTGTTCGCGGCCGCGAGGGGCCCCGCCTTCACCGCCGGCTGCCCGAGCAGCGTCACGTCGACGTTCACGCCGTACGCCGACCCGTCACCGGGAGCGGCCGACGCGGGGGCCGCGCCGGCGAGCACGACGCTCGCCACGACCGCGGCGAGCAGACCGCCGCGGCGCACGAGGGAGCTCTTCATCAACTGTCCTCCGAATTCGCTGGATTTTTCCGGGGGTTTCGCGTGACGGCGGCGCGGATCGATACCGGCTTGCCTCGAGTCGGCACGCGAATCGACTATCGCGAAGAGCGGCCCGAATAGCACACGAAATTTCCCGAATCACCGGATCGGGTATGACATGGGGAAGTTTCCGCAGGTCGTTTTCGCATCACTCGGATGGCCTAGCAAGTTCGCGACCCGATCTGCCGAATGGGCGGCTAAACCACACCTCCGGGTGGAAGCCGGGGCCGGTCGTGTTTTACGCTCGCCCGGGGTCCGCAGCTTGATCCGAGAATCGACACCGAGAGGAACGTCGTGGCCGTAGCGAGCGCTCCGAACGCAGGTATGGCACGGTTTCCGCTGGTCATCGCGCTGAGCGCGCTGGCGGCCGCGGGTGCCGTGGTGGTGCTGGCCGAGCGGTTCTACCGCGAGCTGGAAGTGCGGCTCGCGGGCGCGATCCTCGACGTGATCACTACATCGGGTGTTTATGTGGCCCCGGATCGGGAGTCCGTTTACTTTGGGTTGACGAGCGCTACTCCGTTCGGGTTGAGAATGACGCCGGAATGTTCATCGGCGTTCCTTTTGCTGCCACTGCTCGTTGTGACCATGGTCATGGTGTACTTCCGTCCCGCGAATGCGAAGCGGCTCTTCTTTTCGCTCGGCATTTCCGCGCTCGTCGTCGTGCTGGTGAACCAGCTGCGCATTCTCACGATCGTCGGGCTCGTCAACGGGTTCGGCACGGACGAGGGCTACTACTGGGGCCACACGCTGCTCGGCTCGATGGTCAGCGTGTTCGGCGGCGCCGTCTCGCTCGTCCTGTTCGTCTGGCTGGCCACGCGGAAGAAGAAGGCATGAGCGTCAAGGTCCTGCTGGCGATCACGCAGGCGTTCGCGCTCACGATGAGCGTGGCGTTCCTGGTCTACGTCGTCGTGATCGTGGTGCCCTACCTGCGCCGCAAGCCGGCCCCGGTCGGCGACCCGGCCGAGTTCACCTGGCACTTCTTCGTCCCGTGCCGCGACGAGCAGACGGTCATCCGCGAGACGATCCGCTACCTGCGCACGACGTTCCGCAAGGCGCACGTCTGGGTCGTCGACGACGACTCGGAGGACCGCACCGCCCGCGTCGTCCGGATGCTGTGGCGCCGCCACGGCGGGTACGACCCGTACCTGCACCTGGTGCCGCGCACGCGGCCCGAGGCCCGGACCGGCAAGGGGGACGCCCTCAACGCGGCCTACCGCGCGCTGAACGACTGGATGGGCCCGGACGCCTCGCGGGACGACGTCGTCGTGGTGGTCGTCGACGCCGACGGCCGCCCGGCGCCGAACTGCCTCGAGGTGTGCGCGGCCGGCCACCTCTTCGGCGACCCGGACGTCGGCGCGGTGCAGCTGGACGTCTGGATGAGCAACGTCGGGACACCACCGCCGACGGGCAACCCGGTCGGGCGCTGGTTCGGCCTCAAGCTCGCGCAGCTGCAGGACCTGGAGTTCCGGACGGCCATCGCGGCGATCCAGACGTCCCGCGGCTTCACCGGCACGATCTCCATGGGCGGCAACGGCCAGTTCACCCGGCTCACCGCGCTGGACTCCATCGCGGGCACCGACGCACAGCCGTGGCGCGGCTCGCTGCTGGAGGACTTCGAGCTCGGCGTCCACTTGCTCACGGCCGGCTGGCGCACCGGGTTCACGCCGGATTCGCACGTGGCGCAGGAAGGCCTCTACAGCCTGCGGCGCTTCCTCGTGCAGCGCACCCGGTGGGGCCAGGGCACCATGCAGTGCGCGCGGTACCTGCGCCGGATCTGGGACTCGCCGCACGTCAGCACGCTCGGCGCGGCGGAGATGATGTACTACCTCGCCCAGCCGTGGCTGCAGCTGCTCGGCTCACTGCTGTACCCGATCCCGTTCATCCTGCTGGTGGCGAGCACCGCGGGCGACCCGGCGCAGATGTGGACGTGGTTCACCGGCGGCGCGTGGATCCTGTTCGCCATCTACGGCTCGTTCGGGCTGCTGCCGTTCCTCGTCTGGGGCCCGATCTACCAGCTGAAGTGCTTGCGCAGCAAGAACATCCTGCGCGGCATCGGCCTCGGGTTCGCGTACGCGGCCTACATCTACACGTTCTACGTGACGTCGTGGCGGGCGCTGTTCCGCCTGGTCCGCGGCCGCAACGGCTGGGCGAAGACGCGCCGCAACACCGAACAGGCGGCGGGGGCGAAGGTCGCGCTGGACGCCTGAGCGGGGGCCGGGCCGCGATGCCTCTTACCCCCGCCGTGAGTTTCTGGTTAGGTTCTCACGGTCTGGCACCTGAACCCTGGGGGTTTATGCCCATGTCCGCTCGGTCCGTTCCCAGAGCGGCGGCCCTCGCCGCCGCCGTCGCCCTCCTCTCCGGGCTGGCCGCCGCGCCGGCCCGAGCCGATACCGCCGGTCAGCGGCAACGCGACTTCGCGGCCGCCGCCGCCGAGTTCGGCGTCCCGGAGAACGTCCTGCTCGGCGTCTCCTACCTGGAGTCCCGGTGGGACTTCAACGCCGGCACGCCCAGCACGTCGGCCGGCTACGGCCCGATGCACCTCACCGACGTGCGCGAGGCCGGGGTGGCGACCAGCCACCACGACGAAGGCACCGAAGACCCGCGCGGCGACGACGCGCGGCCCGCACTGCACCCGCAGGCCGGGCCCGCCGCGCCGCCGGCCGGGCTGCAGACCGTCGACGAGGCCGCGCAGCTGCTCAAAACGGACGCGAAGACCCTTCGCACCGACCCGGCCCAGAACATCCGGGGCGGCGCCGCCCTGCTCGCGAAGTACCACGCCGGCCAGACCGGGTGGTACGACGCGGTCGCCCGCTACAGCGGGTCCGACCAGGCCGCCGCCCGGTCCTTCGCAGACGAGGTCTTCGAGACCGTCAAGAGCGGCGTGGCCCGGACCACCGACGACGGCCAACAGGTCACCCTCGCCGCGACGCCGGACGTGCAGGTGCCGGCGCCCGCCGGGAACCCCGCCGGCGTCGAGTGCCCCCGGACCGTCGCCTGCGAGTCCGTCCCGGCGCCCTACCAGGAGCTGCCGAACGACGACTACGGCAACCACGACCTCGCCGACCGGCCGGAGAGCCAGAAGATCGACCACATCGTCATCCACGACACCGAGGGCTACTGGGACAACGTCCTCGACCTCGCCCAGGACCCGACGTACGTGAGCTGGCACTACACCATCCGCTCCAACGACGGCCTGATCGCGCAGCACGTCCCGACCAAGGACGTCGCCTGGCACGCCGGCAACTGGTACGTCAACGCGAAGTCCATCGGCATCGAGCACGAGGGCTTCGCCGCGAAGGGCACCTGGTACACCGAGGCGATGTACCGCTCGAGCGCGAAGCTCGTCGGCTACCTCGCGCGCAAGTACGGCATCCCGCTCGACCGGGCGCACATCATCGGCCACGACAACGTGCCGGGCACGGTCCCGTCGACGATCAAGGGCATGCACTGGGACCCGGGCCCCTACTGGGACTGGTCGCACTACTTCGACCTGCTGGGCGCGCCGCTCGGCGGGTTCGGCCTGCCCGGCTCGTCGCTGGTCACCATCGACCCGGACTTCGCGAAGAACCAGCCCGCGTTCACCGGCTGCGACAGCCCCGGGACCCCGTGCGCGCCGCGCGGGTCGGAAGCGGTCGTGCTGCACTCGGAGCCGAGTGAGTCCTCGCCGCTGCTGAAGGACGCCGGCCTCCACACCGACGGCTCGCCGTCGACGATGGACGTCTCCGACGTCGGCAGCCGCGCGGCGACCGGCCAGCGGTACGCGGTCGCGGACGTCAGCGGCGACTGGACGGCGATCTGGTACCTCGGCCAGAAGGGCTGGTTCCACAACCCGCGCGGAGCGAAGGTCGCGAAGCCGGCGATCGGCTGGGTCGCGACGCCGAAGCCGGGTCTCGCGACGGTGCCGGTCTACGGCCGCGCCTACCCCGAGCCGGAGGCCTACCCGGCGAACGTGCCGGTGCAGGCCATCACGCCGTTGCCGTACACCCTGGCCGCCGGGCAGAAGTACTCGTCGGCAGGCACGGTCGGGTCGGAGTACTACTACGCGGTGACCTTCGACCTCGCCGACCACGTGGTCGTGAAGGGCAAGCTGAAGTACGTCCAGATCCAGTTCGGGCACCGGATCGCGTTCGTCAAGGCGGACGACGTCCGGATCGTCCCGGCGTTCTAGGCGGTGTCCGGCGCCGGCCGCGTTCCCGCCGGGGCGCGGCCGGCCCGGATGATCGCGGAGTGCAGTTTCTCGCCGGCTTCGTGGGTGATCCGGACGTCGATGCCGGCGAACCCCGCGTCGCGGAGCAGGGCCCGGTAGCGGCCGGCGGTCAAGGCACCGCCCAGGCATTCGGCCGCTCGGGCCGCGCGGTCGGCGTCGGTGACCGCGTCGTCGGCGACGACGTCGGTGATCCCGAGCCGGCCACCGGGTCGCAGGACGCGGGCGATCTCGGCGAACACCGCCGGCTTGTCGGCGGAGAGCGCGATGACGCAGTTGGAGATGACGACGTCGACGGAGGCGTCCGGCAACGGGATCCGTTCGATCTCCCCTCGGATGAACTCGGCGTTGGTGACGTCGGCCCGCTCCGCGTGGCGGCGGGCGAGGGTGAGCATGTCGTCGGTCATGTCCAGGCCGATGGCGCGGCCGGTGGGACCGACCCGGCGAGCGGAGAGCAGGACGTCGAGCCCGCCGCCGGAGCCGAGGTCGAGCACGGTCTCCCCGGGCCGCAGGTCCGCGACGGCGAGCGGGTTGCCGCACCCGAGGCTGGTGGCGGCCACCTCGGCCGGGATCCCCGCCCCGGCGTAGTGGCCGGTCCCGAGCCGATCGGCGTCGGTGCGCAGGCCGGTTCCCCCGCCGGCCAGTGCGCGACGGGCGGCGGCGGCGTAGCGCTCGCGGACGGCTTCGCGGTCGGGGTTCACCGGCAGACCTCCGAGAACTCGACGGCGGCGTGGCCCATGACCACGTCGGCGGCGGTCGGGAAGCAGGACACGCAGCGCTGGTTGACCCGGTAGAGCCGGGCCGTGCCGCGCGGTTCGGCGAGCACGAACCGGGCTTCGGTGAGGACCTTCAGGTGGGCGGACACGGTCGACTGCCCGACCGCGACCCGGTCGACGATCTGCCCGACCGTCAGCGGGGAGCCGGTGGACGCCAGCAGGTTGAGGATCTGCACCCGGGTCGGGTCGGCCAGCGCCCGGAACCAGCCGGCGTAGGTCTCCGCGGTCGCACGGTCCAGCACGGCGGTCTCCCTTCCATCGTCCATCGACGATAAACGATGGAAGGGGTCGTGCGGAAGCCTCAGGGCGCGGCCGGCACCAGCTCGGCGAGCAGGGCCCGGACGCGGCGGTCGATCTCGTCGCGGATCGGGCGGACCTGCTCCACCGGGCGGCCGGCGGGGTCGTCGAGCTGCCAGTCGAGGTAGCGCTTGCCGGGGAAGACCGGGCAGGCGTCGCCGCAGCCCATGGTGATCACGACGTCGGCGGCTTCGACCGCGCCGGTGGTCAGGCGCTTGGGGAACTCGCGGGAGACGTCGATCCCGAGCTCGGCCATCACCGCGACCACGGCCGGGTTGACCGCGCTCGCGGGAGCCGACCCGGCGGAGCGGACGGTGACGCGCCCGGCGGCGTGGTGGTCCAGCAGGGCCGCGGCCATCTGCGAGCGGCCGGCGTTGTGGACGCAGACGAACAGCACTTCGGGGGTGTTCACGGGGTGACCTCCACGGGAGCCGGGGTGAAGCGGCGGCGGCGCAGCGCCAGTGACACGTAGACGAGCGCGACGAGCACGGGTACTTCGATCAGCGGCCCGACGACCCCGGCCAGCGCCTGCCCGCTGGTCGCCCCGAACGTCGCGATGGCCACGGCGATGGCGAGTTCGAAGTTGTTGCCCGCCGCGGTGAACGCCAGCGTCGTGGTGCGCTCGTAGGACAGCCCGACGGCTTTGCCGAACGCGTAGGACCCGGCCCACATCAGTCCGAAGTAGACCAGCAGCGGCACCGCGATCCGGACCACGTCCCACGGCCGCGCGGTGATCCGATCGCCTTGCAGCGCGAAGAGGACCACGATGGTGAACAGCAGCCCGTAGAGCGCCGCCGGGCCGATCTTCGGCAGGAACTCCGACTCGTACCAGGTCCGGCCCTTGGCGCGTTCGCCGAGCCGGCGGGTCAGGTAGCCGGCCACGAGCGGGATGCCGAGGAAGATCAGCACGCTCTTGGCGATCTGCCACCCGGACACCGCGAGATCGGCCTGGGGGAGGCCGAGCCGGCCGGGCAGGAACGCGAGGTAGAACCAGCCGAGCAGGCCGAACGCGAGCACCTGGAACACCGAGTTCAGCGCGACCAGCACCGCGGCGGCTTCGCGGTCACCGCAGGCGAGGTCGTTCCAGATGATCACCATGGCGATGCAGCGGGCCAGCCCGACGACGATCAGCCCGGTCCGGTACTCGGGCAGGTCCGGCAGCAGCAGCCAGGCCAGCGCGAACATCAGCGCGGGGCCGATCAGCCAGTTCAGCACCAGCGACGGCCAGAGCAGCCGGCGGTCCCGGGTGACCGCGCCGAGCCGGTCGTAGCGGACCTTCGCCAGGACCGGGTACATCATCACGAGCAGCCCGAGCGCGATCGGCAGCGAGATCCCGTCCACCCGCACCGCCGAGAGCCCGGTGTCCAGGCCGGGGATCCAGCGGCCGGCGAGCAGCCCGGCGACCATCGCGGCCGCGATCCAGCCGGGCAGGAACCGGTCCAATGTGGACAGCTTGCCGACGACCCTCACGTCAGGACCGGGGTGTCGCCGGTGACCAGGACGGCCGACAGGCGGGCCAGCACCTCGGGGTGGACGCGGTAGTACACCCAGGTCCCGCGGCGCTCGCCGGTGATCAGGCCGGACTCGCGCAGCACCTTGAGGTGGTGGGAGATCGTCGGGCCGGTCAGGTCGAACGCGTCGGTCAGGTCGCACACGCACGCCTCGCCCCCGGCGTGGGAGGCGATCAGCGACAGCAGGCGCAGGCGCACCGGGTCGGCCATCGCCTTGAACAGCTTCGACAATTCGACGGCCTGCGGTTCGGTCAACGGCTCGCGTGCCAGCGGGGAGCAGCAGGCGTCCATCGCGACGATGGGCAGCTGGTTCGGCATACGTCTATGTTGACACACGTCTATATAGAGAGCAATCTAAGTCCCGTCGCTGTTTTGATGAACGTCTATCCAAGGAGGACGGGATGTCACGGGTGCAGCTCGCACTGCGGGTCGGAGACCTCGAAGGCTCGATCGACTTCTACTCGAAGCTGTTCGGCACGGAGCCGGCCAAGCTCCGGCCCGGCTACGCCAACTTCGCCATCGCCGAACCGGCCCTCAAGCTCGTGCTCCTGGCGGGCGAGCCCGGTCAGGCGACCGTCATGGACCACCTCGGCGTCGAGGTCGAATCCACCGACCAGGTCAGCGAAGCCAGCAAGCGCCTGACCGGCGAAGGGCTGGAGACGCTGACCGAAGACGACACCACCTGCTGCTACGCGGTCCAGGACAAGGTGTGGGTGCACGGCCCCGGCCAGGAGCCCTGGGAGGTCTACACCGTCAAGGCCGACTCGCAGACCTTCGGCACCGACAGTGCCGCGCTCGTGACCCCGGCCACGTGCTGCACGCCCGACGCCGAAACCGGCCAGGTCGACAAGGCCGCCCAGCCCGAAGGCTGCTGCTCCTGACCCGAAACGGCCGGTCAGGCGAGCGTGGCCGGCATTTCGGCACGCCGGGTGGACCCTCCTTGCGAAGCTGGCACTCCCGTGGCTAGAGTGCTAATCGCACGGCCCGACAGCCCCGGCACCCGCGACGGCGGGGGTGGTAGAGCCGTAACCACATCCTGCCAACGCTTTCGACGACCGTGGAGGTCAACCCGGTGAGCGTGAACATCAAGCCGCTCGAGGACAAGATCGTTGTCCAGACGAGCGAGGCCGAGGAGACGACCGCTTCCGGCCTCGTCATCCCCGACACCGCCAAGGAGAAGCCCCAGGAGGGCAAGGTTCTGGCCGTGGGCCCGGGCCGGATCGACGACAAGGGCAACCGCGTCCCGCTGGACGTGAACGTCGGCGACGTCGTCATCTACTCGAAGTACGGCGGCACCGAGGTCAAGTACAACGGTGAGGACTACCTCATCCTGTCCGCCCGCGACGTGCTGGCCGTCATCAACTGACGTCCGCTCGCAGCGCATGACGCCCCGGGCCCCGCACAACGCCGGGGAGCGGGGCGTTTTTGCGTCCAGACCCACCGAAAGGTAAGCGGAACACGCTATGCCCAAGCAGATCAGTTTCGACGAGGACGCTCGTCGCGCGCTGGAGCGCGGGGTGAACAAGCTCGCCGACGCGGTCAAGGTCACCCTCGGCCCGCGCGGTCGCCACGTCGTGCTCGACAAGAAGTTCGGCGGCCCGACCATCACCCTCGACGGCGTGACCGTCGCCCGTGAGATCGAGCTCGACGACCCGTTCGAGAACCTCGGCGCGCAGCTCGCCAAGAGCGTCGCCACCAAGACCAACGACGTCGCCGGCGACGGCACCACCACCGCGACCGTGCTCGCGCAGTCGCTGGTGAAGGTCGGCCTGCGCAACGTCGCGGCCGGCGCCAACCCGACCTCGATCGGCCGCGGCATCGAGGCCGCCGCGGAGAAGGTCATCGAGGTCCTCAAGGCCAAGGCCACCCCGGTCAAGGGCCGCGAGAACATCGCCCAGGTCGGCACCGTGACCTCCCGCGACGCCAACATCGGCGCCCTGCTCGGCGAAGCCGTCGAGAAGGTCGGCGAGGACGGCGTCATCACCATCGAGGAGTCGTCGACCCTGGCGACCGAGCTGGTGATCACCGAGGGCGTCCAGTTCGACAAGGGCTTCCTCTCGGCGCACTTCGCGACCAACCCGGAGGAGCAGAAGGCGATCCTCGAGGACGCCTACATCCTGCTCGTCCGCGAGAAGGTCTCGTCGCTGGCCGAGCTGCTGCCGGTGCTCGAGAAGGTCGTCGAGGCCAAGAAGCCGCTGCTCATCATCGCCGAGGACGTCGACGGCGAAGCGCTGTCCACCCTCGTGGTGAACTCGCTGCGCAAGACGATCACCGCCGTCGCGGTCAAGGCGCCGTTCTTCGGCGACCGCCGCAAGGCGTTCCTGGACGACCTCGCGGTCGTCACCGGCGGCGAGGTCATCTCCGCGGAGATCGGCCGCAAGCTGGCCGACGTCGACCTCGGCGCGCTGGGCAAGGCCCGCCGGATCGTCGTCACCAAGGACGACACCACGATCGTCGACGGTGACGGCACCAAGGACGCCATCGCCGGGCGGGTCGCGCAGATCCGCAAGGAGATCGAGACGACCGACTCCGACTGGGACCGCGAGAAGCTGCAGGAGCGGCTCGCGAAGCTCGGCGGCGGCGTCGCGGTCATCAAGGTCGGCGCGGCCACCGAGACCGAGCTGAACGAGCGCAAGCACCGCATCGAGGACGCCGTGGCTTCGACCAAGGCGGCCGTCGAGGAGGGCATCCTGCCCGGCGGCGGTTCGGCGCTGGTGCACGCGGTCAAGGAGCTCGACGGCGGCCTCGGCCTCGAGGGCGACGAGGCGACCGGCGTCCGCATCGTGCGCGACGCGCTGTCCGCCCCGCTGTTCTGGATCGCGACCAACGCGGGCCACGAGGGCGCGGTCATCGTCAACAAGGTGCGGGAGCAGAGCTGGGGCCACGGCTTCAACGCCGCCACCGGCGAGCTCACCGACCTGCTGGCCGCCGGCATCGTCGACCCGGTCAAGGTGACCCGGTCCGCGGTGGCGAACGCCGCCTCGATCGCGCGTCTCGTGCTGACGACGGAGTCGTCTGTCGTCGAGAAGCCGGCCGAGGAAGAGCCCGCCGCGGCGGGCCACGGCCACTCGCACTGAGTCCGACGAAAACGGGGCGGTACTCCCAGGGAGTACCGCCCCGTTTCCGTGCCCGGAGAAGCACGGAGGGCGGCACCCCACCCGGTGCCGCCCTCCGATGTCCGGTGTCCGCTCAGCCGCCCGACATGCTGAGCGCGCGTTTGTCCGCCTTGATGAGGTGCTCGCGTTCGGACTCCGAGAGCCCGCCCCAAATGCCGTACGGCTCGTGCACCGCCAGCGCGTGGCTGCGGCACATCTCCAAGACCGGGCAGCTCAGGCAGACCGCCTTCGCCCTGGCCTCCCGTCGTGCTCGCGCCGGGCCGCGCTCGCCGTCCGGGTGAAAGAAGGACGCGCTGTCCATCCCCCGGCACGACCCTTCGAGCTGCCAGTCCCACATGTCGGCGTTGGGTCCTGGGAGCCTGCGCGTGTCTGCCATCCTGACCGCCTCCGTCATCCGGTCGATGCCGCTAGCTGCTCTGCTGTGGTGCCGATACTCCATTCGGTGCAACGGCGGTAACGTTAGAAGCGCGCCAATAGTTGTTCAAGCGATTCGGTTCGATTCAGCCGTTAGGCATCCCCCGGATGTGTGAGCAGGGGTTTCGCCTCCGGTTGCCGACGACGCCGGGTGCCTGGATATTGAGGCTCGTGGGAGCTGGGTCGGGCACCGAAGAACCCACCCTGCCGGTGGCCTCGGTCGCCCGCCGGCTCGGGGTCGCCCCGTCCACCCTCCGAACCTGGGACCGCCGCTACGGGCTGGGGCCCAGCCGCCACACGGACGGCCGCCACCGCCGCTACGGCAGCTCCGACATCGGCAGGCTCGAACTGATGCAGCGCGCGCTCCTCAGCGGCGCTTCGACGGCCGAAGCCGCGAAGTACGCCCTCGAGCAGATGCCGCGCTCCGGGCCGCCGCAGCCGGAGGAGCCCGACGAGCCTCCGGGGGTCCCGGGTCCCGACGACGGCCTCGAGGTGCGGTCCCGCCTGGCCCGCCGCCTGAGCACGGCGGCGCTGGCGATGGACGTCGGCGCGGTCCAGCGCATGCTCGCGGACACGATCGACGAGCTCGGCGTGCTCCCGGCGTGGGCGGGGGTGATCGAGCCGGTGCTGTCGGCGCTGGGTGCCCGCTGGCGCGGCGCGAGCGCGGGGGCGGAGGTCGAGTACCTGCTCGCGGAGTGCGTGTTCGCGGCGCTGGTGCGCGCCACCCCGGTGCTGGACGAGCCGCGCAACACCCGCCCGGTGCTGCTCGGCTGCGTCCCGGAGGAACGCGACAGCATGCCGATGTACGCGCTGGCGGCCTCGCTCGCCGGCCGGCGGATCGGCGCCCAGCTCTTCGGCGTCCCGCTGCCGGCGGAGGTACTGGCGGTGGCGGTCCGCCGGAGCGCGCCGGCCGCGGTGGTGCTCTGGGCGCACCGGCGGGGCGTGGCCGACACGAGGCTGTTCGCGCGCGTCTCGCGGGGGCGGCAGCGGAGCCGGCTGTTCGCGTGCGGACCGGGGTGGGACCCGGCGACGCTGCCGGACAAGGTGGAGCTGCTGACGGACCTCCCGGCGGCGGCGGACCGCATCGAGCACGTCTTGGTGGGCGGGCGGGAGTAGCCCTGTTCCTGACGTCCGGGCGCGCGGGACGGCAGTTCGATCATGTTTCCGTCGGTGGGAACCGCTAGAAAGGACGGGTGCACGAACCCGCCCTGAGGGCCGCCGCGTTCGGGAGCGACCCGCTGCCCGATCCCGCCGTCCTGCGCGGGGCCGGAAGCCCGCGCGAGCGACTGCTCGCCGCCATCGTGCTCGGCGCCCAGGGCCGCTACGCCGCCGCGGCGGCCCTCCTGGACGTCCTCCGCCACGACCCCGACCCGGTGACGGCCTCCCTGGCCGCCAGCACCCTCGGCGCCCACCGCCGCCAGCTGGGCGGCCACCGGCAGGCCCGCGCCCTCGACGGCGAGGCCTTCGCGAAGGTGGCCGCGCTCGAATCGGGCGCTGGTGCCGGCGGCCTCGGCGTGGCGGGGGTGAGGGCCGCAGCGTTGGAGGTCGGTCTCGGCACCGGTGCCGGCGGTCGCGGTCTCGGCGGCGAGGCCTTCGCCAGGGTCGCCGCGCTCGAAGGCGATCCCGACCCCGAGGGTCTCGGTGCGGGGTCTGCCGCGCGCGAAACCGGCCCCGAGGGTCTCACCGCGGCCCGCACGAGGACCGCGGCTGGTCCCGGCCCCGGCGGTCTCGATGCGTCCGGCGCCAAGGTCGCCCCGCCCGGAACCGGCCCCGACTCCGAGTGGCTCGCCGCGGCCCGCGTGAAAGCCGCGGCGTCCGAACCCGGTCCCGACTCCGGCGGCCTCGCCACGTCCGGTGCCAAGGTTGCCCCGTCCGGAACCGCCCCCGACCCCGAGGGGTCCGCCGCGGCCCGCGCGAGGGCCGCAGCACCCGAGCTGAGTCCCGGCTCCGGCCGCTCCGGAGTGGCCGCTGCGGAGGCTGCCACGCCCGGAACCGGTCCCGCGCCCACCGCTCCCGGCCAACCCGGCGCCAAAACCCTCCCCAACGCCGCCCACCCCGAGTCCGGCCCCGACCCCGACGGTCTCGACGCGGCCGGCGCGAGAGCAGACGCCCTCCTCGGTCTCGCCGCCGACAACCTCGCCCTCGGCCGGCTCCGCGCCGCCCGGCGGCTCGCCGCTCGGGCCGCCGAACAGCACGCCGGGTGGCGGGCCTGCGTCCGCGGGGGCTGGGTCGGGGCCGAGATCGAGCTCGCCGCAGGTCAGGGCGCTGCCGCCGTCCCGCACGCCGAGCGCGCATTCGAAACGGCGCTCGCGCGGGGTGCGCGGCGGCACGCGGTGAAATCCGGGATTGTGCTGGCTGTCGCCGTGCGGGCGGCCGGGCGTCCCGATCACCGGGAGATTTCGGACGGTCTTGTCGGAAATGCGTTGGCGACCGCCGAGGAATGCGAACTGCTTTCACTTTTGTGGCCCGCCGCCCTCGTCGCGGCCGACCTGCGCCCAGGACACGCCGAGGAGTATCGATTCAGAGTCGCCCAGGTGTTGCACGCAGTGTTACGAAGCGCAGATCCTTGCGGGAGGAGGATCGCGGGGGAATCGCCATGGGTGCCCGACCCGGGTGGTTGAGCCGTCGGAATGGGGTGTTCCGGCATCCGGGCTAAGAAACTTCAAAAAAAGCCACCGGATCGTGTCAAGGTTCGGGCTAAAGCGTCCGATAGGGGAAGAGGAATGTCACCCGGCTGCAGGAAGGAAACCCCGTGACGACGGTCTTGATCTGCGATGACCGACGCAGTGTCCGTGAAGGGCTCACCCGAGTGATGTCCGCGGTCCCTGGGGTCAGTCGCATCGACTGCGTAGCGCACGGTGACGAGCTGCTGGCCCGGTACTCCCGTCAGCCCGTCGACGTCGTGCTGGTCGGAACGCAGCGCGCGGTCCCGACAGGTGTCGAAGCCACCCGGCGGCTCGTCTCGGCCAACCCCCAGGCGAACGTCATCGTCTTCGGCGCCCCGGACGACGCGGGCAGCATCGCCGCCGCGATCGCCGGCGGTGCGCGCGGCTACCTCCGCTGGGACGCGTCCCGGCCGGAGCTGGTCGCCGCCCTCGCCCACACCCTCGCGAGCACTTCGGTGCCCGCGCCCCGTCAGCCGTCCGACCCGGGCGTCCAGCTGACGGAGCGCGAGCTCCAGGTGCTCCGCGGGATGAGCCAGGGCAAGAGCAACGGCCAGATCGGCCGCGAGCTGTACCTGTCCGAGGACACGGTGAAGACCCACGCCCGGCGGCTGTTCCGGAAGCTCGGCGTGCGCGACCGCGCGCAGGCCGTGGCGCACGGCTTCCGCCGCGGCCTGGTCAGCTGACCCGTCCCCGCGGCAGTTCTCCCCGATCCTGACACGGCCGGAATACAGGTGACGACGGGCCAGGGCGCACCGCCCTGGCCCGTACCTGTGTGGTCCCCATCACACTCCGGCGCCCGATGAGGCAGCCCCCGCGACGGTTCGCCGCCGCGGCACCCGTCCCTCCGACGGATCTCGTACCCGTGGCCCCGTTCGCTCGTTGAATCGTCGGATCCGGCCGCGGGTCTGCAGGAAGAACCGTATTTTCGCGGCTCCGGCGAGCACGGCGCGCCGGGGAACACCGCGCGCGTCGGTCCGGTGCGGGCCGAAGGTACGGTAGCGGTCACCGGTTCGAGGTGGAGGCGACCACGGGCCGGGTTCTTTGCACACCTACGCGTAACACTGGGACTGTTGTCTGCGATGGCCAATGTGGGGGATGGACTGGATGAACCGGTCGCCGCTGCTGTCGAGGGAGATCCCCAGGCAGTGGAGCGGCTGCTGGCTGCTATCCGTCCACTGGTAGTGCGGTATTGCCGCGCCCGGGTTGGCAGGCAGGAGCGATCGTTCGCTTCGGCGGACGACGTTGCGCAGGAGGTGTGTCTCGCGGTGTTGACGGCATTGCCCTCGTACCGTGACCAAGGCCGCCCATTCCTGGCGTTCGTCTACGGAATCGCTCAGCACAAGGTGGCCGACGCGCACCGCGCGGCGGCGCGCAACCGGGCCGAGCCGGTGGCCGAGATCCCCGACGAGGTCGAAGGCGGGGTCGGCCCCGAGCAGCGCGCGCTGCAAGGTGAGCTGAACGAGCGGATGTCCCAGTTGTTGCAGGTGCTGCCGGACAAGCAGCGGGAGATCGTGGTGCTTCGCGTGGTCGTCGGCCTGTCGGCGGAGGAGACCGCGGACGCGGTCGGCTCCACCCCGGGTGCCGTCCGCGTCGCCCAGCACCGCGCCCTCGCGCGGCTGAGAAAGGTCCTGGCCGCGGAGGAGGTGATCTGAGTGACCGGTCACGAGAGAGGTTTCGAGCCGGATGACGTCTTCGCCAGTGGCCTGACGGCGTCGGAGGCGGAGTTCGCCGCCGACTTGTCGGCCGTGCAGGCGGATGACGCGCTGCTCGACGCGCTCGGGGGTTCCGACCCGGCGCTGGCCGACGGCCTCGGCGACCAGGAGCTCAACGCGTTGCTGGTGGCGTGGCGAAGAGACATCGACAGCGAGCCGCTGGCCGAGCTCGTCGACGTCGACACCGCCGTGCGCACCGTCAGCACCGCCGCTCTCGCGAAGCGGCACGCCTCGAGCGGACGCCGCCGCAGGCTGCTCGTCCCCGTCGCCGTCGCCGCCGCCGTGCTGGCGATCGCGTTCACCGGGACCGGGCTGGCCGCGCGCTCCGCGGAACCGGGCGACACCCTCTGGGGCCTCGCGAAGGTCCTGTACTCCGACCACACCCGCTCGGTCGAGGCCGCCGCGAACGCGAAGCTCGACCTCGAGAAGGCGAACCTCGCCATCGCCGGCGGCAACCTCGACGCCGCCCGCGAAGCCCTCGACGCCGCCCAGGCCGCGCTGTCCCAGGTCAGCGACGAGGACAACCGCGACCAGCTGATGGAGCAGCACCGGCAGCTCGCCGCGCAGCTGCAGAACCCGGAAGCACCGGTCCAGGGTCCGATCCAGACGACGGTGCCGACGGTGCCGCCCGGCGCGTCGTCGACGCAGGTGCCGCCGGCGGGCTCGGCGACGTCCATCCCCGGCAGCGGCAGCGGCACCACCAGCCTGCCCGGCAGCGGGACGCCGACCCCGACGCCCCCGCCGCCGACCACCGAGACCCCGACCCCGACGCCCACCCCGCCGCCGACCACCACGGGGGCGACGGGTAACGAGCCGGGCACCCCGCGCAGCGAGACCGCGGGCGGGCAGCAGAGCGTCAGCGGCGAATAACGGCTACGAAAAAGCCCTGGTGAGCAAACTCACCAGGGCTTTTTTCGTCGGTGCGGAGGCGCTCAGTAGGCGCTTTCGTTGGCCGTCACGCCGTCGGCGAAGCCGCGGCAGTAGTCCCAGCTGACGTAGTCGCCGGGGTTCGGGTCGTAGGCCGGCTCGTGCGGGCGCATCCGCCCGTCGGCCAGCAGCTGCTCGAGACTGGCCCGCAGCAGGTGCCAGTCGTGGTAGTGCGGTTCGTCGCATTCACCGCAGTCCACGACGATCCCGCGGACCCCGCGGGGTTCGAGGAGCGCCTGGTAGACGGCGAGATCCGAGAGGTCGGCCAGCAGTTCGGTGCGTTCGGAGTCGCTGATCGGCTCGTCCAGCCGGTCCTCGTCGTCACCGAAGGCGCGGGCCGGGTCGTCCGGATCGTCCGCGAACGGGTCTGGGGGCAGGACATCGTGCGCCACGGCCTGCACGGTACCCGGCGGTCGCGGCGGCTCGCCCACCGCCCGGGGCGGGCGTGGCGCCCCGATATCATGAGGAGAAGGCTCCGAGTCGCCACAGCGACCCCGCTCATCCCGCGCCAGGAAGGCCCTTCACCCGCTATGACCAGCGACGGCACCACCGCCCCCGTTCCGGCCAAGTTCGCCATGCTCGGCCTGACCTTCGACGACGTGCTGCTGCTGCCGGCCGAATCGGACGTCGTCCCCAGCGCCGTCGACACGAGCTCCCGGCTGACCCGGAACATCACCCTCGGCGTCCCCCTGGTGTCCGCCGCGATGGACACCGTCACCGAAGCGCGCATGGCGATCGCCATGGCCCGGCAGGGCGGCATCGGCGTCCTGCAGCGCAACCTGCCGATCGACGAGCAGGCCGCCGCGGTCGAGGTCGTGAAGCGCTCCGAGGCGGGGATGGTGACCGACCCGGTCACCTGTTCGCCGGACGCGACACTGGCCGAGGTCGACGCCCTGTGCGCGAAGTTCCGCATCTCCGGCGTGCCGGTGACCGACGCGGCCGGGACGCTGGTGGGCATCATCACCAACCGCGACATGCGGTTCGAGGTCGACCACTCCCGCCCGGTGTCCGAGGTGATGACGAAGCCGCCGCTGGTCACGGCGCAGGTCGGGGTCTCGGCGGACGCGGCGCTCGGGCTGCTGCGCCGCCACAAGATCGAGAAGCTGCCGATCGTCGACGGCGCGGGCAAGCTGCGCGGCCTGATCACCGTCAAGGACTTCGTGAAGACCGAGCAGTACCCGAAGGCGACGAAGGACCCGGACGGCCGGCTCATCGTCGGCGCCGCGGTCGGCGTCGGCCCGGACGGGCACCAGCGCGCGATGGCGCTGGCCGACGCCGGGGTCGACGTGCTGATGGTCGACACCGCGCACGGGCACTCCCGCGCGGTCGTCGAGACCGTCTCGCTGCTGAAGAAGGAGCTGGGCGACTCGGTCGACATCGTCGGCGGCAACGTCGCGACGCGGGCGGGCGCGCAGGCGCTGGTCGACGCGGGCGCGGACGGCATCAAGGTCGGCGTGGGCCCGGGCTCCATCTGCACCACCCGGATCGTGGCCGGCGTCGGCGTGCCGCAGATCTCGGCCATCTACGAAGCCGACCAGGCCGCGCGCCCGGCGGGCATCCCGGTCATCGGCGACGGCGGCATCCAGTACTCGGGCGACATCGCCAAGGCCATCGCGGCCGGCGCGTCCACGGTGATGCTGGGCAGCCTGCTCGCCGGCACCGCCGAGTCGCCCGGCGACCTGATCCTGGTCAACGGCAAGCAGTTCAAGGTCTACCGCGGCATGGGCTCGCTGGGCGCGATGCAGTCCCGCGGCCAGGGCAAGTCCTACTCGAAGGACCGCTACGCCCAGGACGACGTGCTCAACGAGGACAAGCTGGTCCCGGAGGGCATCGAAGGCCGGATCCCGTTCCGCGGGCCGCTGGCGAACGTCGTGCACCAGCTGGTCGGCGGCCTGCGCGCCGGCATGGGCTACGCCGGTGCCGAGACGATCGCGCAGCTGCAGGACGCGCAGCTGGTCCGGATCACCGCGGCCGGGCTCAAGGAGAGCCACCCGCACGACATCACGATGACGGTCGAGGCGCCGAACTACACGACCCGCTAGTCCGCCCCTTCGATCATTCCCCCCGGCCGCCGCGGCCGGAAAACTCGGCCGCGGCGACCGAGGAGGGACGCATGGCGATGCCACGACGGACTGTGGTGACGGCGGCGGTGGCGGCGCTCATCGGGCTCGGCGGTGGCATCACCGCGTCCGCGGCGGCCACTCCGGAGGCCCCGCCGGCCCAGGCGCAGTCGCCGGGCGAGCTCTGGAAGCGCACGGAGCTGTTCTTCGGCACCGGCAAGCCGGACGGCACCGAGGTGACCGACAAGGAGTTCGCCGCGTTCTCCGACCGGGAGATCACCCCGGCGTTCCCGGACGGCTTCACGCGCCTCGACGGCAGCGGCCAGTGGCGCGGCGGGTCCGGCTCGATCGTGCGCGAGCACACCCACGTGATCGTGCTGCTGTACCCGTTCGCCGATCGTGCGGCCGAACGGGAGATCGAAGAGATCCGCGCCGACTACCGGAAGCAGTTCGAGCAGGAGTCGGTACTGCGTTCGGACTCCGTGGAGCGGGTCTCATTCTGAGTTACCGTGACCTAGCGTGCTTACGGTAATCGGCCTATCGCCTTGCGTGGCGGTCGTAGTGTGCACTGAGGGGCATGACGGTCGGCCGCTTGACGCGGGTGCTGCGCACGGTGTTCTTCACGGCCGTCGCGCTGGTGTCGTTGTTGCTCGGCGGCATCGTCTGCCTGATGTGCCAGGTGCTGGCGGGCCGGGACGCCCCCACGTTCCGCGTCGAGGGGTTCGTGGTGTCCCACGAGCGCGGCGCGCTCCCGGTCGGCGGGGAGGGCGGGCTCAGCCACACGCTCTCGGTCGTCGCGGGCGGGCGGCAGTACCGCGTCACCGCCGTCGACTCCGGCCTCGACCTGCCGGCCGGCCAGTCAGTGGTGCTCGACGTCTCCACGGCGGACGGCAGCATCGCCTACCTCCGCGCGGGCGGCGGCGTGGTCGACCTGCGCCCGGGCGTCGTCCGGCCGGTCCTGCTGATCGCCGCGGCCCTGCTCGCGCTCGGCGCGGTGTACTTCGGCGCGGTCCGGCTCAACGTCTATCCACCGGTGGCGACCTGGCTGGCCTTGGCGCTGGGGGCGACGCTGGCGCCGATCGCGGTCTTCGTCCGGCTGTAGTGCCACCCCCGTGCGCAGGTCACCCACGCGGACTAGCGACAATGGGGCACGGCAGATTGTCGTCGTCGGAGGAGGCTTCACGTGCGGGACCTGGTCGAGATCGGGATGGGCCGCACCGCGCGGCGGGCGTATGACCTCGACGACGTCGAGATCGTGCCGTCGCGGCGGACCCGGTCGTCTTCGGTGGTGTCCACCTCCTGGCAGATCGACGCCTACCGCTTCGACCTGCCGCTCGTCACGCACCCGACGGACGCGATCGTCTCGCCCGGCACCGCGGTCGCCGTCGGCGAGCTGGGCGGCCTGGGCGTGCTGAACGCCGAGGGCCTCTGGGCTCGGCACGCGAACGTCGAGGACGCCATCTTCCAGCTGGTCCGCGCGGCCGAGGACCTCGAGGACCCGACCGCGGTCGGCCGCGTGCTGCAGGAGCTGCACGCCGCGCCGATCCGGCTGGACCTGCTGAGCGAGGCCATCAAGACGGTCCGCGAGTCCGGCGTCACCGTGGCCGCGCGGGTCAGCCCGCAGCACGCCGCCGAGCTGACCCCCGACCTCATCGCGGCCGGCGTCGAGATCCTGGTCGTGCAGGGCACGATCATCTCCGCCGAGCACGTCCAGCGCGACGCCGAGCCGCTGAACCTCAAGGAGTTCATCGGCCGCCTCGACGTCCCGGTGATCGCCGGCGGCGTCAGCGACTACCGCACGGCGATGCACCTGATGCGCACCGGCGCGGCCGGCGTCATCGTCGGCCACGGCTACACGCCGGGCGTCACCAGCACCGACCGCGTCCTCGGCATCGGCGTCCCGATGGCCACGGCGATCATCGACGCCGCGGCCGCCCGCCGCGACTACCTCGACGAGACCGGCGGCCGCTACGTCCACGTGCTGGCGGACGGCGGCATGACGACATCGGGCGACATCGCGAAGGCCATCGCGTGCGGCGCGGACGCCGTCATGCTCGGCTCCCCGCTGGCCGCCGCCCAGGACGCCCCGGGCCAGGGCCTGTACTGGACCGCGGCGGCCGCGCACCCGTCCCTGCCCCGCTCACGCGTGGCGGCGGGCCCGGACTACGCGGTCGACCTCAAGACCCTGCTGTTCGGCCCGTCCTCCGACGCGGAGGGCGTGGTGAACCTCTTCGGCGCCCTCCGCCGCGCGATGGCGAAGACGGGCTACTCGGACCTGAAGGAGTTCCAGCGGGTGGGCCTCACCGTCCGTCGGTGAGGGGCGGCGTCCCCCGAAGGAGTTAGCGCCGGAGGGAACCTCGCTGGTGTTCTCCTCGTCCGACAGCGCATAGTGTCCGTGGTGGCGCACAGCGTAGTCAGGGGAGGGTGGAGCGATGGTGCCTGATGCCCAGTCGCCCGCATACGACCCCAGCCGGACGTGGTCGATGCCGGAGCCGAACGGTGTGCCGGCGCCGGGTTCCTACGGTGTGCCGGCTTGCTCGGGGGGTTCCGGCTTCGCCTACGACGAGGCGACGCTGCGGGAGCTGGCCAAGGACTGGGACGACCTGGCCGACGAGTTCAGGGCAGACCGCCAGAAGGCGTACTACGTCGTCGGCGCTCAGGGGCCGGGACTGGAGTACGCCAGCCAAGGCAATGCCGAGCTGGTGCGGGCATCTGGTGAAGCGTTGCTGGAGACGCTGGCCGGGCGGGAGAAGTACTGCCGGGCGATGGCGGCGAGGTTCCGGGCTGCACTGGGTGAGCAGGCTGCGGCCGAAGAAGCGCATCGGACCGAAATCGACCAAGCCGGAGGCAGTCTGTGACGCGCCGCATGATCGTTTCGCTGGGCGCCGCGTTGCTCATGCTGGCGGCTTGTAGCACCACCAGCGGCGGGACGCCGGTTCCGGTTTCGTCGGCGCCGAGTGTTTCGCCTTCCGCCACGGCTTCGGACGAGGTACCCGGTCCGGGGGTGCCGAAGGTGGCGAACCCCGTCGACCTCACGACGCTTGAGCAGTCGCCGTGCAATGCGTTGACGCCGACCCAAGTTGCCGGGCTGCTCGGTTCGGGAGTGGAGACGAAGCCAGAGCCTGGAGCAGGCGTAGGTCCTGTTTGCAACTGGGAGGCGCCCGGCCGGGCCGGCATCGGCATCATCTTCGGCAAGCTGGACAAGCGCGGCCTGACCAGGGTGTATGCCGAGAAGGGCAAGGCCTATCCCTTCGTCGAGCCCTTGGAGCCGGTTGGCGGCTATCCGCTGGCCGCGTACGACGGGCTGGGGGACCGGCGGGCCGAGGGGGAGTGCACGGTCGCCGTCGGGACCAGTGACACGCAGACCATCGACATCAGCGTCAACCAGTCGGAGAAGAACATCGGCAAGAGCGACCCCTGCGAGGCCGCCCGCGAAGTCACGGCGATGGTCTTGGGCAACGCGCGCGCGAACTAGCGGCCGCCCCACCTTCACGCAGGTGGGGCGGTCAACTCGCCTTCGGGGTTACTCGGACCTCGAGATGGGCCTCACCGTCCGTCGGTGAGGTGGTCGAGGAACGCGCGGAAAGCCGTCGTCGAATACACGAGCACCGGGCGGGCGGCCAGTGCCGCCTGCTTGGTGTCCCGTACGCCGACGACGCCTGGGCCGGTGCCGACCTCGACGCACGCGTTCTCCTCGAAGTGGCTGTGGCTCGACTTGCGCCAACCGGTGAGCTTTCGTGGGCTCATCGTGGTGCCTCCTGGGATCGTGTCCCGCTCGGCGGTGAATCGCCGACGTGGACATCGAGCTCTCTGATAAGTACCCACCCGCGGCGCTCGTGTAAGCGTCCAGAAGGGTGACTGACGAGTAACTTACCTCTGGTCAGAACCTGGACCCCGGGTTACGCTCCCAGGTGTGACTGCCAGTAACACCACCACCAGTGCGGGTGGCCCCGACTACGACGTCGTCGTGGTGGGGTCGGGGTTCGGCGGCAGCGTCGCGGCGCTGCGGCTCACCGAGAAGGGCTACCGGGTAGCCGTCGTCGAGGCCGGGCGGAGGTTCGCCGACGACGAGTTCGCCAAGACGTCGTGGGACCTCAAGCGCTACCTCTGGGCGCCGCAGGTCGGCTGCTACGGGATCCAGCGCATCCACATGCTCAACGACGTCATGGTGCTCGCGGGCGCCGGCGTCGGCGGCGGGTCGCTCGTCTACGCGAACACGCTGTACCGGCCGCTCAAGCCGTTCTACCGCGACCGGCAGTGGTCCCACATCACCGACTGGGAGGCCGAGCTCGCGCCGCACTACGACCAGGCGAGCCGGATGCTGGGTGTCGTCACGAACCCGACGACCACCCCGTCGGACGTCGTGATGCGCGCCGTCGCGAAGGACATGGGCGTCGCCGATTCGTACCACCCGACGCCGGTCGGTGTGTACTTCGGCAAGCCGGGGGAGCGCGCGAAGGACCCGTACTTCGGCGGTGCCGGACCCGAGCGCGTCGGCTGCACCGAGTGCGGCTCGTGCATGACCGGCTGCCGCGTCGGGGCGAAGAACACCCTGGTCAAGAACTACCTCTACCTCGCCGAGCAGGACGGCGCGAAGGTCATCCCGCTGACGACCGTGACGTCCGTGCGCCCGGTCGAGGGCGGGTACGAGGTCGACCTGAAGAAGACCGGCACGACCTCGAAGAAGTTCCGCACCACGATCACGGCCGAGAAGGTCGTCTTCGCCGCGGGCACCTGGGGCACGCAGAACCTGCTGCACAAGATGAAGGACACCGGCACGCTGCCGAAGCTGTCGCGCCGGCTCGGCGAGCTGACCCGGACGAACTCCGAGGCCATCATCGGCGCCGCCCGGACCGACGTCGACGAGAGCCGGAACTTCAGCCGCGGGGTCGCGATCACGTCGTCCATCCACCCGGACGAGAACACCCACATCGAGCCGGTCCGCTACGGCAAGGGCAGCAACGCGATGAGCCTGCTGCAGACGATCGCGACCGACGGCGGTTCGCCGGTGCCGCGCTGGCGGCAGGCCGTCAGCTTCATGGTCAAGCACCCGCTCCAGACGGCGAAGCTGCTCAACGGCTACCGCTGGTCGGAGCGCACGGTGATCCTGCTGGTGATGCAGAGCCTCGACAACTCGATCACGACGTACACGCGGCGCGGGCTGTTCGGCCGCCGCAAGTACACGTCGAAGCAGGGCCACGGCGAGCCGAACCCGAGCTTCATCCCGGCCGGCCACGAAGCGAACGAGCGCACGGCCGACCACATCGGCGGCATCGCGGGCGGCACCTGGGGCGAGATCTTCGACATCCCGCTGACGGCCCACTTCATCGGTGGCGTCCCGATCGGCGCCACCGCCGACGAGGGCGTCATCGACCCGTACCACCGCGTGTTCGGCTACCCGGGCCTGTCGGTGGTCGACGGCGCGGCGATCACGGCCAACCTCGGCGTGAACCCGTCACTGACGATCACGGCGCAAGCCGAGCGGGCGTTCTCGTTCTGGCCGAACAAGGGCGAACCGGACGCCCGGCCCGCGCAGGACGCGCCGTACGCGCGGCTGGAGCCGGTCGCGCCGAAGAACCCGGCCGTCCCGGCGGAAGCGCCCGCCGCGCTGCGCCGATCCTCCTAGACTCGAGGCCGTGACGACGGCATCGGAAAAGGCACGCGAGCTCCTCGGCGGGGTGCGGAAGCTCGACGACGAATGGGCCAGGGTCATCGGTGGCCTCGGCGAACCCGAGCTGCGCGCGCCCAGCGCGTTGCCCGGCTGGTCGCGGGCGCACGTGCTCGCCCACCTCGCCCGCAACGCCGATGGTCTCAAAAACCTGCTGAGCTGGGCGGACACCGGGGTCGAGGCGCCGATGTACCCCAGTGCCGAAGCGCGCGAAGCCGACATCGAGGCCAGCGCGCAGCACTCGGCCGCCGACATCCTGGCCGACTTCGTCGCGTCCGCCGGGCGCTTCGAGCAGTACGCCGCGGCGATGCCGGACGACGCCTGGGCGCGCGAGGCCCGCAACCGGCAGGGCGCGCCGGTCACCGGGGCCGTCGTCGCGCGGATGCGGCTGTCCGAGCTGACCATCCACCTCGCCGACCTCGACCGCGGCTACGACCTCGACCGCGTGCTCGGGCTGCTCGGCCCGCTCACCGAGGACGTCGTGCAGCACGCCATCAGCTCCCGCAGCGCGCACCTCCCCGCGCTGCGCCTGGTCGCCGGCGGGTTCGAGTGGACGATGGGCGCCGCGCCGGGCGAGACCGTCTCCGGCACCGCCGGGCAGCTGCTGGCCTGGCTGAGCGGGCGCTCCGACGGCTCGGCCCTGGACGGCGCCGTGCCGCGGATCCCGGCCTGGTCGTGAACGCGGCGCCGCCGCGGCGCGTGTACCCGGTGGGCCGTCGAGGTGTTGACGTCCGCCCGCCGACCTAGACTGGGCGTCCCCGGCCCCGAGGAGTCCGCTGTGGACAGTGAGCACGACCAGGCGCAACCCGCCGGACGGCCGCGCGTCCACCACCGTGTGGACAGAAGGACGTTCCTGCGGGTGGCGGGGGTGTCGGCCGCCGGTGCCGTCGCCGCCGCGTGCGGGCCGGGCGGCTCGCCGTCGCCCGTCGCCTCGAGCTCGCCGGCGCCCACGACCTCCGCGCCGCCCACCTCGCGGCTGCCGACCGGGCCGCCGAACTGGGACGACCTGCGCGGCAAGCTGACCGGGAACCTGCTGCGCCCGGGCGCCGACGGCTACGACACCGCCAAGCGCGCGTTCAACCAGCTCTTCGACACCAAGAACCCGGTCGCGGTCGTGACGGCGTCGACCGCCGAGGACGTCCAGGCGAGCGTCCAGGCCGTGGCCGGGCGGGCGTCCATCGCCGCGCGCAGCGGCGGCCACAGCTACGCCGGCTACTCGGTGCCCGACGGCGGGCTGGTCGTCGACGTCGCCGGGCTGAACAAGATCGACGTACAGGGCAGCCAGGCCGTCATCGGCGCGGGCGCGAAGCTCAAGGACGTCTACGCCGCGCTCGCGCGGGCGGGGCGCGCACTGCCCGCCGGGTCCTGCCCGACGGTCGGGATCGCCGGGCTGACGCTGGGCGGCGGCATCGGCGTGCTCTCCCGCAAGTACGGCCTGACCTGCGACCACCTCGGTTCCGCGCAGGTCGTCACGGCCGACGGCCGGGTGCTCAAGGCGTCCGCGGACTCCGAGCCGGACCTGTTCTGGGGGCTGCGCGGCGGGGGCGGCGGCAACTTCGGCATCGTCACCGAGTTCACCTTCGACACCGACCCGGCGCCGGACCTGACGGTCTTCTCGCTGCACTTCCCGGCCGGGTCCGCGGCCGACGTGCTGGGCGCGTGGCAGCAGTGGATCGCCGCGATGCCGCCGGAGCTCTGGGCGAACTGCGTCATTTCGGGCGGTTCGCCGGTCCAGGTCCGCGTCGGCGGCTGCTACGTCGGCGGGGCGGCCGGGCTGAACACGCTGCTCAACAACCTGACCACCAACGCCGGCGCGCGGCCGGCCCAGCGCACCGTGAAGAGCCTCGACTACCTCGGCGCGATGAACTACTTCTCCGGCAGCTCGAACCGGCAGTCGTTCGTGGCGTCGTCGCGGATCATCACCAGCCCGGTGGACGCCGCGAAGGTCGTCGCGCTCGCCGACGGCCGCACCGGCACCGACCTGCTCATCGACGGCCTCGGCGGCAAGGTCGGCGAGCCGGCGAAGAACGCGACCGCGTTCTGGCACCGCGATGCGCTGGCCAGCGTCCAGATCTACGCGCCCGCGACCGCGAAGACCCAGCAGAAGGTCGCGGCGTCGGTGGGGGAGGTCGCCGCCGGCCTGGCCGCGGCCGGTGCGGGCGGCGGGTACGTCAACTACATCGACCCGGCCCTGCCCGACTGGAAGTCCGCCTACTACGGCGACAACGCGAAGCGGCTGCAGGACGTCGCGAAGAAGTACGACCCCGACAACGTCTTCCGGTTCGGGCAGGGCGTGGTGGCTTAGAGGTCGATGCCGGTGAAGACCGTGACGCGTTCTTCGGTCAGGTCGTGCATCGCCGCGAGCACGCCTTCGCGGCCGACGCCGGAGCCCTTCACCCCGCCGTAGGGCATCTGGTCCGCGCGGTAGGACGGCACGTCGCCGATGATCACGCCGCCCACTTCGAGTTCCGCCGCCGCGTGGAACGCCAGCTGGACGTCGGTGGTGAAGACGCCGGCTTGCAGGCCGTACGCGGAGTCGTTGACCGACCGGAAGGCGTCGTCGACACCGTCCACAACGGACACCGCGAGCACCGGCCCGAAGATCTCCTCGGCCCACGCCTTCGTGCCCGGCGGGACGTCGGTGAGCAGGGTCGGGGCGACGGTCGCGCCGTCGCGAGTGCCGCCGGTGAGCACCTTCGCGCCCGCCGCGACGGCCTCGTCGACCCACGCGACGATCCGTTCGGCGGAGGCTTCGTCGACGACCGGGCCCACGTCGGTGTTGCGGTCGTAAGGGTCGCCCGTCCGCTGCGCCTCGACGGCTTCCCGCAGCGCGGGCACGAACTCTTCGGCCACGGCGGCGTCCACGATCACCCGCTGTACCGCGATGCAGGACTGGCCGGCCTGGTAGTTGCCGAAGGTGGCGATGCGGTGCGCGGCGCCTTCGGGGTCGGGCCAGTCGCGCAGCACGACGGCCGCCGCGTTGCCGCCGAGTTCGAGCACGACGTGCTTGCGCGGCGCCGCGTCCTTCAACGACCAGCCGACCGGGCCCGAGCCGGTGAACGACACGACGGGCAGCCGCGGGTCCGCGACGAGCCGCTGCGTCTCCTCGTTCCCCAGCGGCAGCACCGAAAACGCGCCTTCCGGCAGGTCCGTCTCGGCCAGGATCTCGCCGAGGATCAGCGCCGACAACGGCGTCCGCGGCGCGGGCTTGACGATGATCGGCGCGCCGATCGCCAGCGACGGCGCGACCTTGTGCGCCACCAGGTTCAGCGGGAAGTTGAACGGCGCGATGCCGAGCACCGGCCCGCGCGGGACGCGGCGGGTCAGCGCCAGCCGCGCTTCGCCCGCGGGATCGGTGTCGAGGCGCTGGACTTCGCCGGTGAACCGGCGGGCCTCCTCGGCGGCGATGCGGAACACCGACACCGCGCGCTTGACCTCGGCCTCGGCCCACTTGAGCGGCTTGCCGTTCTCCGCCGTGATCACCTCGGCGATCTCCTCGGCACGCGCGGCGAGCACGCGCGAGACGTGTTCGAGCGCGCCGGCGCGGACGTGCGCCGGTGTACCGCGGAACTCGCGGGCGACCGACGCCGCGGCCGCGACCGCGCGCTCGACCTGCTCCGGCCCGGGCACGGCGACCGTGGCGACCTCGCTGCCGTCGTACGGGTGGTGCACGACGAGGGTGGTGGCGCCCGCCTCGGGGCGGCCGGCGATCCAGGCGGGGCGCGGCTCGGGGGTGATCATGTCCATGCGTACCAACGTAATCCGGGTGGCGGACCGGGCGTGGGACCCCCACCCGGACGGGTCACGGCTTGATGAGCACCTTCAGCGCTTCGCGGTCCGCCATCGCGCGGTAGCCGTCCGGCACGCCCTCGACGTCGATGGTCCGGTCGAAGACGCGACCCGGCCGGTACTTGCCCTCGAGGACGTCCGGCAGCAGCTCGGGGATGTAGTGCCGGGCGGGGGCGACCCCGCCGGTGATCGTGACGTTGCGGCGGAACACCCCGACGCCGGCGGGCGCGTCTTCGTACTGCGGCAGGCCGACGCGGCTGACCGCGCCGCCCGCGCGCACGACCCCGACGCCCATCTCGAACGCGCCCTTCGTGCCGACGCACTCGAGCACGGCGTGGGTGCCCTGGCCGTTCGTGAGCTCGCGCACCTTCTCGATGCCCTCGTCCCCGCGCTCGGCGACGACCTCGGTCGCGCCGAACTCGCGGCCGAGGTCGGTGCGCGCCCGGTGCCGTCCCATCAGGACGATCCGGTCGGCGCCCAGGCGCTTCGCCGCGAGGACGGCGGACAGCCCGACCGCGCCGTCGCCGATCACGGTGACGTTCTGGCCTTCGCTCACCCGTGCCTTCACGGCGGCGTGGTGGCCGGTGGAGAAGACGTCCGAGAGCGTCAGCAGGGACGCGAGCAGGTCGTCGTCCTCGGTGTGGGGCAGCTTGACCAGGGTGCCGTCCGCCTGCGGCACGCGCACGGCCTCGCCTTGGCCGCCGTCGACGCCCTTCGCGCCCCAGCCGCCGCCGTGCAGGCAGGACGTTTGGAGGCCTTCGCGGCAGAACTCGCAGGTGTTGTCGGACCACACGAACGGCGCGACGGCGAGGTCGCCCTTCTTGAGGGTGGTGACGTCGGCGCCGGTCTCTTCGACGACGCCGAGGAACTCGTGGCCGATCCGGCGCCCGTCCTCGCGCGGCGGCATGTCGGCGTACGGCCAGAGGTCGCTGCCGCAGATGCAGGACCGCACGACCCGCAGGACGACGTCGGTGGGTTCGGCCAGCTTCGGGTCCGGCACGGTCTCGACCCGGACATCACCGGCGCCGTAGATGACTGTCGCTCGCATACTGGGGGCCTTCCCTGGGCTGAACGTGACAAACGTCGGGGGTGCGGCGGCGGGGACGCGCCTAGATTTTCGTCCATGAGCACGCGCACCGCATCCCGCAACCCGCCGGCGGCCCTCGCCGTAGCCGCCCGCCGCCCGTACCTGACGGTCGCGGTGTTCGCGGTGACGCTGGCGTGCGGGATCGCGCAGCTGGCGGACGGCGGGCTGTACGACCACGTCGTCCGCGACGCCGCCCGCATCGACGCGGGCGAGTGGTACCGCCTGGTCACGGGGATGTTCTTCCAGGACGGGCAGGTGTTCGGCCTGGTGTCGAACCTGATCTGGCTGGCGGTCTTCGGCACCGTCGCCGAGCGCGTGTTCGGCCGCGCCCGCTGGCTGGTCCTCTACTTCGGCTGCGGCCTGTTCGGCCAGTTCACGAGCTACGTGTGGCTGAACCCGGTCGGGGCGGGCAACTCGATGTGCGTCGCGGGCCTGATCGGTGCCCTGGCGGCGGTGGTGATGGTGGCTTCGCGCCGATACGGCGTGGTGCTGCCGGTGCAGTTCCGGGTCCTGGCGTACGCGGTGCCGGTGCTGGCCGTGGTCGACACGCTGGTGCACGACAACCACGGCCTCCCGGCCCTGCTCGGCCTGGCCCTGGGCTTCCTGCTCCTGCCCCGCCGCCCGGTCGTGAGTGTGGAACAGGGTTAGAACCCTGTTCCACACTCACGAGGGCTCAGTCGGGGTAGCAGCCGCCGAGCCGGCACCAGTGGGCGACCAGGTGCGGTTGCGGCGGTACCGCCAGGAGCTCGGCGAGGTCCAGTTCGGCCTGGCGGGCCGCCCGCTCGCTGCGGTCCCACTCCAGGTCCTCGTCCACGCTTTCGCCCCGCTCCGCGCGGGACTGCGCGGCGGCGATCCGCTCGCACCGCAGCTCGTCGGCGCGGCCCAGGTCTTCGGTGTGCCGGGCGTCCAGGACGATCCCGCTGCCCGATCGAGCGCCGTAGCGCAGGGCGATCCGCAGCAGGTCGGTGCTGAACGCGCGGGTCTCGGCGGGCACCCACGACAGCCGTTCCCAGTCGGGCGGGGGCTGGTCGTCGGCGCGGCAGACCACGTACCCGGGCACGTCACACCAGGTCAGAGCGCCTTTCGGGCGGAGTCGGTACAGCATGCGCAGGTCCCCCTCGGAGCCGTCCTCGATACCCGGTGAATCGGGCCGACGGTGACTCCCCGTTACAGCTCACCGATTGCGGTACAGGTCGCGCAGCAGCAGGACTTCGGCGCAGTGGTGGATCATCTCGCGGTGGATGTGCAGCACCAGCGTCGCCATCGGGTACTCCGCGTACGGGCCTTCGGCGGGGCCGCACGGCCGCGCGAGCGCCGCTTCGTCGAGTGACCGGACGCCGGAAACCCACCGGGCGTAGTACTCGTCCAGCAGCGCCAGCACTTCCGCGGCCGTCCCCGGGTACGGGTAGTCGTCGTAGGTCATCGCCGGGCCGCCGAAGTGCGACGCCACCCGCATGCCCAGGACGCCGACCAGGATGTGGTTGAGCCGCCACGCGATCGTCGTGACCGGCGGCGGGGTCGGCTCGGGGAAGGCGAAGTCGATGGTGAACGGGCCCGTGCCGGGCTCGTCGTCCGACTTCCGCGGCCGCACGGTCCAGCAGCCCGCGACCGGCTCCCAGAAGTACTCGTCGTCGGTGAGCCCCTCGAGCTTCGGGCGCGTGTGGACGTTCCAGTGGAAGTCGAGCTGGTCGGTCAGTTCCTTGGTCCAGTTCACAGCCATACGCGGACCGTAGGCCGGATCGCGGACAGGGGCGGCCCTGAATCCCGGGTGACCCAGCCCACCTGGGACGATGGACCTCGATTCCCGCTTCTCGCCAGGAGGTCGTCAGGTGCCCAACCCCACCGGTCCGGTTCTCGTCGTGGACTTCGGGGCGCAGTACGCGCAGCTGATCGCCCGGCGCGTCCGCGAGGCGCAGATCTACTCGGAGGTCGTGCCGCACAGCGCGTCCACCGAAGAGATCCTCGCGAAGAACCCCGCGGCCATCATCCTCTCCGGCGGCCCGTCGAGCGTGTACGCCGAAGGCGCCCCGGGCATGGACCCGAAGCTCACCGAAGCGGGCGTCCCGATCTTCGGCATCTGCTACGGCCACCAGCTGCTCGCCAGCGCGCTCGGCGGCGTCGTCGAGCCGACCGGCGTCCGCGAGTTCGGCCGCACCGAGGTCCGCGTGACCGGCGACGGCGGTGTCCTGCACGCCGGCCTGCCCGCGCACCAGCCCGCGTGGATGAGCCACAACGACAGCGTCACCAAGGCCCCGGAAGGCTCGGTCGTCACCGCGTCCTCCGACGGCGCCGAGGTCGCCGGCTTCGAAGACGTCGAGCGCCGCTTCGCCGGCGTCCAGTACCACCCGGAGGTCGCGCACTCGCCGCACGGCCAGGAGGTGCTGCGCCGGTTCCTGCACGACATCGCGGGCATCAAGCCGCAGTGGACGACGTCGTCGATCGTCGAAGAGCAGATCCAGCGGATCAGCGACCAGATCGGCGACGGCCGCGCGATCTGCGGCCTGTCCGGCGGCGTCGACTCCGCCGTCGCGGCCGCGCTGGTCCAGCGGGCCATCGGCGACCGGCTGACGTGCGTGTTCGTCGACCACGGCCTGCTGCGCGCGGGGGAGCGCACCCAGGTCGAGCGCGACTTCGTCGCCGCCACCGGCGTCAACCTGGTGACCGTGGACGCGCGCGAGCGCTTCCTCGACGCGCTCGCCGGCGTCACCGACCCGGAGCAGAAGCGCAAGATCATCGGCCGCGAGTTCATCCGCGTCTTCGAGCAGGCCGAGCGCGACCTCAAGGCCCAGGGCGACTACAAGTTCCTGGTCCAGGGCACGCTGTACCCGGACGTCGTCGAGTCCGGCGGCGGCGAGGGCACGGCCAACATCAAGAGCCACCACAACGTCGGCGGCCTGCCGGACGACCTGGAGTTCGAGCTGGTCGAGCCGCTGCGGCTGCTGTTCAAGGACGAAGTCCGCAAGGTCGGCACGGAGCTGGGCCTGCCCGAGACGATCGTGCAGCGCCAGCCGTTCCCCGGCCCCGGCCTGGGCATCCGCATCATCGGCGCGGTCGACCAGGAGCGCCTGGACACCCTGCGCGCGGCCGACCTGATCGCCCGCGAGGAGCTGACGGCGGCCGGGCTGGACCGCAGCATCTGGCAGTGCCCGGTGGTGCTGCTCGCGGACGTCCGCAGCGTCGGCGTCCAGGGCGACGGCCGGACCTACGGGCACCCGGTGGTGCTGCGGCCGGTGTCGTCCGAGGACGCGATGACCGCGGACTGGACGCGCCTGCCCTACGACGTCCTGGAGCGGATCTCCACGCGCATCACCAACGAGGTGGCGGAGGTCAACCGGGTCGTCCTGGACGTGACGTCCAAGCCGCCGGGCACCATCGAGTGGGAATGAGTCCGCTGTAGACAAGGCTCGAGGCCCCGGCGTGGGATCCGGGGCCTCGAGGGTTTTCGGTTCGGCGCGGCCGGTTCAGCGGCGGCGTTTGCCGCCGAAGGACGCGCCGAGGAGCAGCAGCCCCACGAACACCGCGCCGCCGGCGATCACCCAGCGGAAGTCGAACGAAGGCAGCCAGCTGGCGCCGTCCGAGAGGACGTAGGCCGACACCAGCAGGGTCGCGATCCCGACGATCAGGGTGAAGACGTCGAAGCCGCCGCGCTTGGCGGGCTGGGTGTCCGCCGGTTCGTCGTAGAGGTAAGGGTTCTGCTCAGCCACGTCGCACCTCCACGCTGCCCACGCTGTTGTCCACCTTCAGGGTGATCTTCTGGCCGCCGACGCCGTCGGGGCCGTTGTCCGTGCCCTTCAGCGCGGCCTGGCTGATGCCGTCGGTCGAGCGGTCGAAGCACTCCGTCGAGCCGGCGCCGGTGTGGCACTCGTAGGTGACGTCCGCGTTCTCCGGCACGATGACCTTGGTGTCGCCCGCGCCGTTGGAGACGGTCGTCGAGTACGGGTCCCCGGCCGGCACCTTGCTCAGGTCGAGGTCGATGTCGCCGGCCGCGTGCTGGTAGAGCGGCTGCACGTCGGCGATGGTGGCCGGGGTCTGCTTGATGTCGCCGACACCGCCGCGGAAGTCGAGGTTCTCGAACGGCGCCGTCGTCAGGATCATCCCGACGATCGCCAGCGGCACCGCGAGCCCGATCAGGCCGCGCCCGCCGCGGGCGAACGCGCCGGAGACGAGGCCGATCCCGGTCACGCCGAGCACCAGCCCGATGATGTGCTGCGCGGAGAACCAGGTCACGTCGTTGAGGTTCAGCAACACCCCGGCGCCGGCGGTCAGCACGGCGAGCGCGAAGGTCACCGAACCCACCTTGGAGTGCGGCCGCCGCTCGATTGCGCGGTACGACGGCGGCGGGGTCGGCTGCGGCGGCTCGGCCGGCGCGTCGGGCAGGTCCCAGCCGGCCGGGTCGGCGGCGAGGGGATCGAACCCCTGCGCCGGCGACTGCGCCTCGGCGGTGTCGGTCATGGTGAAGGCTCCGTTCCCGGTGAAGGCCTCGGTCCGCGGCCGCAGCACGACCGGCGCCGGCCGGTTCAGGTGCCCGCGGCTGCGGTGCAGCAGGTAGAGGGCGGTGGCGATGAGCGCGAAGCCGATCAGGCCGCCACCGTCGAACCAGGTGGAGCTGAACATCCCGCCGGCACTGACGACGGTGAGCACGGCCAGCACGACGGCGAAGGCGGGCGACACCGACGACCGGCCACGCCCGATGAGGCCCTCGAAGCCGGAAACCTCGTCGTTTTCGCCCGGCAGGAACAGCCACGCCAGCAGGTAGAAGGTCAGGCCGAAGCCCCCGAAGATCGTGGCGACCACCAGCGCGATCCGCACGACGACGGGATCCACCCCGTACCGGTACCCGATCCCGGCGGCCACCCCGGCCACCTTCCGCCCCGCCTGCGGCCGCCTCGGCCGGCTGGCCCAGAAGTCCTTGACGGTCTCCTCGAAGCCGTTCAGGACCCCCGGCTTCTCGCTCGCACCACTCATACCGAGAAGCATGCGGCACCGGCGCCGGCGGGACATCCGGGATGGTCCCTGAGGTTTCCCCGGTCCCGGAACCCGGGCCTGGACCAGTGGATCAGGGGTTTCCCCGATGGAACCCCAAGCCCCTGCGTGTGACCATGGACGGCGTGCAGGACTCCCTCGACCTCGTAGCCACCGACCAGGCGGTCGTCGTCCCGGAAAAGCCCAAGATGTTCCGGCGGCGCTCCGGGCGGGCGATCGCCGGGGTCGCCGGTGGGCTCGCCGATCACCTCGGTGTGCCGGTGCTCTGGGTGCGCACGGCGTTCGCGCTGCTCGCCGCGCTCAACGGTGCCGGGTTGCTCGCCTACGGGCTGCTCTGGGTGTTCGTGCAGCAGCAGTCCCAGGAGGCCGCGGGCTCGCCCACGCCGAAGGAACGGCAACAGGCGTTCGGCCTGATCGCGCTGGGTGTCGGCCTCGCCGTCGCCAGCGGGACGCTCACCGGCTTAATCAGCGGCTGGGTCGCCGTGCCGCTCGCCGTCGCCATGATCGGTCTCGCGGTCGTCTGGCGGGAGGCCGACGAGTCGCAGCGCCGCCGCTGGCGGGTCGGGGCGAAGGACGGCTTCGCGGGCGCCTTCCTCGGCGGGGGTGGCTGGTCGGCCGCCATCCGGATCGTCGCCGGCGTCGCGCTGGTGATCACCGGCATCACCGTCGTCGTGCTGCGCAGCGGCACCCTCGACCAGGTCCAGTTCGCGCTCATCGCGGTGCTCGCCACGCTGATCGGCGTCGCCGTGCTGACCGTGCCGTTCTGGCTGCGGCTGGTCCGCGACCTCTCCGACGAGCGCAAGGCCCGCATCCGCACCGACGAACGCGCCGAGATCGCCGCCCACCTGCACGACTCCGTACTGCAGACCCTCGCGCTCATCCAGAAGCAGAGCGAGCAGCCCCGCGAGGTCGCGCGCCTGGCCCGCAGCCAGGAACGCGAGCTGCGCGGCTGGCTCTACGGCCCCAACGGCTACGGCAAGCCCGCCGAGAAGGTCGAGGAGGAAACCGGCCAGCTGTCCGAAGCGCTCGCGACGGCGTGCGGCGAGGTCGAGGACACCTTCGCGATCTCGGTCGGCCAGGTCGTCGTCGGCGACGCGGAACTCGACGAGGCGCTGGTCGCGCTCGTCCAGGCCGCCCGCGAGGCCATCGTCAACGCCGCCAAGCACGCCGGGGTCGACGAGGTCAGCGTCTACGCCGAGGTCGAGCCGACCGCGGTGACCGTGTTCGTCCGCGACCGCGGCAAGGGCTTCGACCCCGACCTCGTCCCGGACGACCGCCACGGCCTCGCCGACTCGATCCGCGGCCGGATGACCCGGCACGGCGGCACGTGCAAGGTGCGGACCGCGCCGGGCGAGGGCACCGAGGTGCAGCTCGCCATGCCGGTGAAAGCGGGCAAGGGAGCGGCGTGAGGCGGCTATGCTCGACGACGTGACGGACAGCCAGCGTGAACCGGTCAAGGTGTTCCTCGTCGACGACCACGCGCTGTTCCGCGCGGGCGTGCGCACCGAACTCGACTCGATCACCGACGAAGTCCGCGTCGTCGGCGAGGCCGGTTCGGTCGCCGAAGCCGTCGCCGGCATCGCGCGGACGAAGCCCCAGGTCGTCCTGCTCGACGTGCACATGCCCGACGGCGGCGGCGCCGAAGTGCTGCGCCGCGTCCGCCCGGAGCTGCCGGACGTCGTCTTCCTGGCGCTTTCGGTCTCCGATGCCGCCGAGGACGTCATCGCCGTCATCCGCGCCGGCGCCCGCGGCTACGTGACGAAGACGATCTCGTCGAAGGAACTGGTCCGCGCGGTGGTCCGCGTCTCGGACGGCGACGCGGTGTTCTCCCCGCGCCTGGCCGGCTTCGTACTGGACGCGTTCGCCGACCGCCCCGGCTCGGCCCCGATCAACGACCCCGAGCTCGACCTGCTCACGCCCCGCGAGCGCGACGTCCTGCGCCTGCTGGCCCGCGGCTACGCGTACAAGGAAATCGCGTCGGAGCTGTTCATCTCGGTGAAGACGGTCGAGACGCACGTCTCGAGCGTGCTGCGGAAGACCCAGCTTTCGAACCGCTACGAGCTCTCCCGCTGGGCTTCCGACCGCCGGCTCGTCTAGACCCGTTCCAGCACCGGCTCCACCGGCGCCCGTTTCGGCAGCCGCGTCAACGCGACCCCGCCGAGCACGACCACCATGCCCGCGATCACCCGCAGGTGCAGCTGCTCGCCCAGGAACAGCGCCCCCAGCAGCACCGACACGACCGGCAGCAGGTAACCCACCACCGAAGCCGCGACCGCGCCTTCGCTCGCCAGCAGCTGGTAGTTGAGCGCGAACGCGAAGCCCGTCGACCCGATCCCCAGCACCAGGATCGCCAGCAAGGGCCCGGGGGACACGTGCACCGGCGTGAGCCCGCCGACCGGCAGCGCCAAGACCAGGAAGCCGCTCGCCAGCAGCATCTGGCCCGCCGCGGTCGCGTACGGCGACAACGACGAGTCCGAGAGGTACTTGCCCTCGTAGACGAACGCGAAGCCGTAGCTGGCCGCCGCCGCGAGGCACGCCAGCGCGCCCCAGCTCAGCAGGCCCGACGCCTGCCACGGCGCGAAGATCAGCAGGATCCCGCCGAGCCCGATCAGCAGGCCCGCCAGCCGCGCCCCGGTCATCCGCGACGACGTCCCCATCAGCGGCGCCGCCAGCAGCACCCACAGCGGCGTCGTCGAGTTCAGCACGCCGGTGATCCCCGAATCGACCGTCGTCTCGCCGATGGCGAACAGCAGGAACGGCAGCGCGTTGTGGAAGAACGCCGCCACCGCCAGGTGCCCCCACATCCGGCGGTCGCGCGGCAGCCGCGCCCGCTGCAGCCGGCACAGCACCAGCAGCATCGCCGCGCCGAGCACGAGCCGCGCCAGCACCAGCTGGACCGGCGAGAACATCCCCAGCCCCAGCTTGATCCAGAAGAAACTCGAGCCCCACATCAACGCCAGCGCGCCGATCCTCAGCAGGGTCTTCGTCTCGCCCACCCCAGGCCTCCTCAGCCGATCAAGCGTCAGCTTCGCCCGAGCCAGACGTAAGGACAAGCGAAAATAACTGCAGAAACACTTAAGCCCAGCTGTAAGATCCGGTCATGCTCGACGTCCGCCGCATGCAGGTCCTCCGCGCCGTGATCACCAGCGGGTCGATCACCGCCGCCGCCCGCAACCTGGGCTACACGCCGTCCGCGATCAGCCAGCAGCTGTCCGCGCTCGAACGCGAAGCCGGCACCGAACTCCTCGAACGCGTCGGGCGCGGCGTCCGGCCGACCCCGGCGGGGGCGCTGCTGTCCGAGCACGCCGAGACGCTGAGCACCGAGCTCGCCAAGGCCGAGGCGGCGCTGGCCGAGCTCAAGGAGGGCCGCACCGGCCGCGTCTCGATCCGCTACTTCGCCACGGCGGGCGCGTCGCTGGTGCCGCCCGCGATCGCCGCGGTCCGCCGCGAGCACCCCGGCGTGCACCTCGACCTCAAGCTCGTCGAGCCCGACGACCCGATGACGGACGTCGAGGCGGGCCGCGCCGACGTCGCGATCACCGTCTTCCCGCGCAAGACCCCGCCCGGCAAGGGCGTCGAGCTGGTGCACCTGCTCGACGACCCGTACCGGGCGGTGCTGCCGAAGGCCCACCCGCTGGCCCGCAAGCGCGTGCTGGACCTGACGGAGTTCGCCGACGAGCCGTGGGTCGGCGTCGACGGCCTGCCCGGCATCTGCCGCGACATCCTGGACAGCGCGTGCGCGTCCGCCGGGTTCGCGCCGAACGTCGTCGTCGAGTCCGAGGACTACCAGACGGCGCAGGGATTCGTCGCCGCCGGCATCGGCGTCGGCCTGATCCCGGAGCTCGGCCTCGGCGCGCAGCACCCCGGCGTGGTCGTCCGCCGGATCCGGAACCCGGAGCCGGTCCGCGCGATCCACGCCGCGGTCGCGTCCCGGGCGGCGGGCCACCCGGCCGTCCGCACGCTGCTCGAAGCCATGCGCGCGGCGACCGCCAAGGTGGCTTAGACGAAGAACAGCTCCGAAACGAGGATGCCGACCAGCACCGCCGCGAGGATCGCGGCCACGGTGATCAGCGTCTTCTTCGACACCGGCAGGTTCCACGCCTCGGCCTGCTGCACCGGAGCGGCGGGCGGCGGTGCGTACTGCGTCGCGTGCGGCGGAACCGGCTGCATCCGCTGCGTCTCTTCCGCGGGGGAGTAGCCGGGTGCCACCGGGATCTGCTGCTGGAACTGCGGCCCCGACGGCGGCATCGGCGGCGCGGCGGGCGCCAGGCCAGGGTTGAACGGCGGGGGCGGTGGCGGCGGCAACCCGGGCGCGGTCGGCGGGATGAACGCCGTCTCGCGGCCCTCGGTGATCGCCTTCAGCGAGCGGACGGTGTCCGCCATCGTCGGGCGCGTGGTCGGGTCCGAGCGCAGCATCTTGCGCAGCGCCTCGGTGAGGACGCCCGCGTTCTGCGGCGGGCGCTCGGACGACTGGCCGTCGTCACCGAACGGCGGCACGCCCTCGACGGCGGTGTACAGCGTCGCGCCGAGGGAGAAGACGTCCGCGGCCGGCGTCGGCGGCAGTCCCCGCACGACCTCAGGCGCCACGTACGCCGCGTGGGGCCCGCCGCCGCTGATGCCGATGTCGGTCAGCTTCACGCCGCCGTCGTCGGCCAGCAGCACCGTGCCCGGTTCGAGGGTGCGGTGGACGAACCCGGCGGTGTGGATCGCGGCCAGCGCGTTCCCGAGCTGGATGCCCAGCGCCGCCGCCTGGTCCGAGGTGAGCCTGCCGTGCTCGGCGAGGAACGTCGCCATGCTGCGCGAGGGGATGTACTCCATCACGAGCCAGACGTCCTGGCCCTCCGGCAGCACGTCGAACACCTTGATCGCGCACGGGTGCTCGATCCGGGCCGCGTCCTTGCCCTCCTGCATGGCGGCCGCGCGCGCCTGCTCGGCGCGGTCACCGCCGCCGACCGGCAGGTACATCCGCTTCATCGCGACGGTGCGGAACAGCCGCGTGTCGAACGCCAGCCACACGATGCCCGCGCGGCCGCGGCCGATCGGCTGGTCCAGCCGGAACCGGCCGCCGACGATGGTGCCTTCAGAACTCAAGTCGGATCCTCGGTCATCCGCCAGCCGGAGGTGTGGTCGTCCCGCCGGGCGTTGTCGTGTCAGGCGGTGGAGTCGTGGTCGGCTCCGAAGTCGTGGGCTTCGGAGTCGTCGTCTTCGGCGTCGTGGTCCGCTCCGGTTCGCTGGCCCGCGAGGTCGTCTTCTTCGACGAAGACGTCGCTTCCTCCGTGCTCGACGGCAGGTCGACCGTGCTGGTCGGCAGGTCCGTCGTCGACGGCAGCGACTCCGACGTCGCGGCGGGCGTCGGCTTGCTGCTCGACACCGGCGCGGCCGGCGCCTCCGGGTTGTTCGGGCTCAGCAGCCAGACGACGAGGGCGACCAGGCCCACCACCACGACGCCGCCGATGATCGCCGGGCGCTTCCACGCGCCGGGCTTCTCGTCGTCATCGTCGGGCCTCGCCTGCGGGCGGGGCCGCGGCGGGGGCGGCGGGGCCGGCTCGTCGTCGTAGTCGTCGTACTGGTCGTCCGCGTACGGGTCCTGGCCGTGCGGCGGCACCGGCACCGCGCGGGTCGCGGCCAGCCCGGGCGGCACGCCCCCGTGGCGGTTGTCCTCGGGGTAGTGGTCGTACCCGTCGTAGTCGTCTTCCGGGTAGCCGGTGCCCTCCGGGTAGTCGTCCTCGTCGTAGTACGGGACGGCCTGGGTCGGCGCCTGCCCGTCGAGCAGGCTGCCCGAGTGCCCCGCGGGGACCTCGTCGAACATCTGGGTCGCGTTCGGGTCGGCGAGGGCGGCCGCGCCGAGCACGCCGGCGGCCGGCGCCAGCATGGTCTCCTCCGCCGGGCCGCCGAGCGGCGTCTCGCCGCGCGCGACGGCCGCGAGCAGCTCCTCGCACTCCTCGGCGGTCGGCCGGTGCTCGACGTCCGGGTGCAGCAGCACGGCCAGCACGCTGGCCAGCGGCCCGGACTGGCGCGGCGGGTTGATCTGCCCGGCCGCGACCGCGTGCAGCAGGCTCAGCGTGTTCTCGGACAGCCCGAACGGCGGCTGGCCCTCGCACGCGGCGTACAGCGTGGAGCCGAGCGAGAAGACGTCGGACTCCGGGCCGGGATCGCCGCCGATGGCGACCTCGGGGGCCAGGTAGGCGGGCGTGCCGGCGATCATCCCGGTCTTGGTGACCGTGACGTCGTCCTTGGCGCGCGAGATGCCGAAGTCGGTGATCTTCACGGTGCCGTTGCCGGCGAGCAGGATGTTGCCCGGCTTGATGTCGCGGTGGACGATGCCGACCGCGTGCGCCTCGCGCAGCGCCGCGGCGACCTGGGCGCCGATGCGCGCCACCTCGGTCGGCGGCAGCGTGCGGCGTTCCTGCAGCACGGCGGCCAGGCTGGTGGAGTTGAGGTACTCCATGATCAGGCAGGGCTGGCCGTTGTCGTCGGTGACGACGTCGAAGACGGAGATCGCGTTCGGGTGGTGCAGCCGCGCCGCGATCCGGCCCTCGCGCATGGTGCGCTGCCGGGCGTCTTCCTTGTCGTGCTCGTCCAGGTGCGGCTGGAGCAGGAGCTGCTTGATCGCCACCGTGCGGCCCAGGACCTCGTCGTGCGCCTGCCAGACGGCCCCCATCGCGCCCGTGCCGATCCGGCCGACGATGCGGTACCGATCGGCGACCAGACGACCCTCGTCGCTCACGCGACCTCCCTTTGGGCTCCGACTTCACCAGGGCGTGAGGATAGGTGCCTGGTGACGCGGCCACGAGCACGCCGCGTCGCTGGAGCGTATGCACATGTCGTGGGCTCTGTGCCGGCTTTTCCGAGACCGGCCCGTGACAAGGCTAGGCGCTCACTCTGCGCACACGAATCCGGCACGGGCACTTGAACCAGGGGTGAAGGGATGATCGCCGAGGGCTACATGTACTGGGCCGAGACGAGCTCGGCCTCGGTGATCAATCCGCCGGTGTCGGCGACCCGGAACAGCTGGGTGACGCGCACGAGCGCGCCGTCCGGCCGGTGCAGCGTCGCGACCGCGAGGATCGAGCCGTCCGGCTTGATCTGCGTGTCGGCTTCCTGCACGTCGATGGCGTCCATCGCGCTCCAGGTGCGGACGAGTTCACCGGCCGCGCCACCCGCCAGGTCGGGGCTCAGCAGCGCGAGCGCGCCCGACGAGTCCCGCGCGATGGCGGCGTAGAAGTCCTTGACCGCCTGGATCTTCCGGCTCGCGCTGCGCGCGTCGGCCGCCTTGTCCGGAATCGGCTCGGCGGTGCTCGGCGTCGTCTCCCGCCGCGAGCCCTCGGTGGTCTGGGCGACCGGCGAGCCGGCGTCGGCGGGCGAGTCCTCCGTCGACTGCCCGGGTCGCGCCGGGGTGCCGCCGCCGGCCTGGTGCTGCGGGACGGCGAGGCCGCCGAGCTCCGCGGCCCCGCTGAAGCCGGCCGGGGTGGACTGGCCGCCGGCGGACACCGCGCGGTGCGAGCTGGTCAGCATCGGCGCGGCGATGACCGCGCCGGCGACGAGCGCGCCCGCGGCGACGAGACCGGTCAGCTTGGCGCGGCGGGCGAACCTGCTTTCGGGCTCGCCGGAGTCCTCGGCCTGCTCCGGTTCGCGCACCGGTTCGGGCCGCGGCGGCAGGAACTTCTGCGGGTCGCGGAAGACCTGCTCGAGATAGTCGCGGTCGGCGTCACCGACGCCGTCGAGAATCTCGGCCGGGATGACGTCCTCGACGCGGACGGCGTGGGGTGTCTCACGCCGTGTGCGCTGCCGATCAAGCACGAAAGTCCTCGCTCTGGGTTCCGGGGACGGTCGCCTGGCCGTTCGGCCGAGCTTCCGTTGGTCCGGATGGCCGACTCGTGGCCGGTTCCGGATCCGCTGTCGTCAGGTAACCCTGTGCGGACGGCGACCACCAGGCTCTGTCGCCGGAATGCCGTCGCGATACGACGAGCGGCAGCTTATGTCACCCACCCGGACCAGGCATTACCGCTCGGCGATCCGCACGTGCATCAGAACGGGCGAACCGCACGTGCAGGACCGGTTACTGGCCGTCAGCCGCGATCTTGTCGCCATCGCCGAACGTCAGCGTGCGCTGTTCGATCGTCTTGGTCCCGTCCTTGTGGGTGACCTCGACGGTGTTCACGGTGACGCCGCGTTGCTGGTCGATGCTGACCTTCCTGACCTCGAAGTAGGCGATGTCGGCGTACCGCTCCGCGAGCGCCTGCGGCCCCTGGTCGTGCAGCTCGCCGGTGGTCACCGCCGACGCCGAGGCGGGGTCGGTGGTGACCGTGTTGAAGAACTTCTCCGAGTTGTCGCCCATGGTCTGGGCGTCCGGCGGGAAGGAGTACCACCACGGCGGTTTGACCGGGGTCTCGCGCTGCGCGGGCGTGACCGGCGGCTTCTGCGGCGCGCTGCTCGGCGTGGCCGTGCCGGGCGTCGGCTCCGCGGGGCCGGACGTGCTGCTGCCCGGGATGGCGGCCGAGTCGTCGACCGGCCCGGAGCCGCCGTTGCCACTGGTCTTCTTGTCGCCGGCGTTGTCGTTGTCCGGCCGGGACGAGCTCTCCGGGCCGGGCGCGGAACCGCCTTCCGAAGGCGGCTGGTGCTCCCCGGTCGGGTCGATGACCGTCGGCACGCCCTGGTAACCGGGCCATGAGCCCTGGACGGCCTGGTCCACCGGCGGCTTCCCGACCAGGAAGGACCCGGCGCACAGCAGCCCGACGACGACGGCGCCGGACGCGCCGGTGGCGAACCACGCGGCTTTCCGCCACGTCTTCGGCGGCGTCACGGACGCGGGCACCGAGCCGATGGTGAAGCCGCCCAGCCCGTCGAGCGGCGGCGCGCTGTAGATGCGGACGTCGTCTTCGTCCAGGTCGACCCCGCGCGGCTTCGGCGCGGTCAGCGAAACGCGGGTGCGGCGCGCGGCCAGGTCGGCGCGGGACTCGGCGGGCGGCGCCTCGGCCGGTTCCGGCTCGAAGTCGTCGTAATCGTCGTCGTAATCGTCGTGGCCGGTGCCGACGGGGAGGCTGCCGTGCGCGGGCGGGAACAGCGGCCGCCCGTCCCGCGGCTGGGGCAGCGGGAGCGACCCGGAGACCGAGCCGCCGCCCGGCTGCGGGAGCGGCGGGAGCGAGCCGGGCATCGGGGTGGCGGAAAGGGTGCCTGGTCCGCCTTGCCGGCGAAAGGGGCGTGCGCCGGAACCCGGTGCCGGGGCGGGCGCCCCCGGCTGGCGAAGGGGGAGCGAGCCGGACGCCGGCGGGTCGACCGGGGTCGCGTGGTGCCGCACCGGACGGTGCGGCGGCAGCGGCGGCGTCCAGTTGTCCGCGCCGCCGGGCCGGTGCCGTCCGGGGTGCGCGGGAGCGGCGCCGCGTCCGTGGAACTCCGTGCCGTTGCTCATGTGGGCTCGACCACCCGGCGGAGCGGTCCTGACGCCATCCGGCGGCGGGACGACCCGAAAGGAGCACCCTCACGCGCGGAATCGCGTTCGGAATCCTGCGCAGATGCACGCGCACGCGACAGCGGACGCGCGGGGCCAGTGCCCCCGCGCGTCTCACGGGCACCGCCCGACCCAGACGCAAGGGTCCTCACGGCGTCAACCCTAAAAGCATCCGGCGGCGAAAGTCGCCCCCAAACCTGCAAGTTGCAGAGGTTTCACTCGGTCGGGCGCGACCGATCGGGCGAAGGTGACGCTGCGAAGTTTCACGCAGCGCCATCAAGCCAGCTCAGGGGATTCAGCCTCCGGTGCGGTAACGATCCCGAGTGGATTGCAGGGCCTTCGTGGCCACCGCACCGCTACCCGCAGCGATCAGGATCGCCACGACGTCGAGCGTCGTTCCCCCGGCCGTGAGCAACCAGGCGAACAGCGAAGCCGCGGTGGTGCCCCCGGCGACGGCCCACCGGCTGCGGACGTACTGCCCGACCGGAGCGCCGCTGGCACCGCGTTTGCCCGCCGCGCTGTTCAGCAGCGCCAGATACCCCACATGGCCCAGCGCGGCCAGCACGCTCGCGAGCGCGACGATGACGGCGATGAGGTTCACGAGCCAGTCCATGACCCCAGTCTGCCCGTGCCCGGGCCGCCGGTGCCTCCGGGAAGTCCCCGAATTCGGCCAACCGTTACCGGCCGAGCCTGCCCCGGCCGAGGTTCAGCAGCGCCATGGCGAGCTGGCGGCCGTCCGGGCCGAGTTCGCGGTAGCGTGCGAGCACGTCCATCTCGCGGTTGTAGACGATGCGCGTGCCACCGGCGGCCATCCGCGCGGCCCCGATCGTCTTGGACACCTCCACCCGGCGCTTCACCAGCCGGAGGATCTCCTTGTCCAGCCAGTCGATCTCTTCACGGAGCGCCGAGATGTCGTCGCCGGCGGGGGTGTGCTCGGCGGGCTGGCCGTCGGCGTTCGTGGCATGTGCGTTCATCGGGACCTCTTCCTCGAATCCCGGACCCGCCCGGCCCCAGGGAAGGCGGCAGCCCCGGGTCCGTGGACTCCGGGGCTGGCTGTGATGGCGGTGGTGGCACTACGCGATCACGGGAGCCGGAGTCCGGGTCCCGTAAAAAAATCGCTCTGCGTGGTGCCGCACACGCTCAGTATGGCACAGCGGCACCGGCGCGCTCCCGGAACGACCGCGCGCCCGCGTGGACCACGAGGCTCACGGTGAGCCAGAACATCGGGAAGGCCGGCCAGAAGAAGCCGGCGCCGAGCACCGCCCACCGGACGACGGCCAGCACCGAGATCGCGACCACGACGGCGAGGTGGAACCGCAGCGCCGGGTGCCGCCGCAGCGCGTCCCGGGTGAGCGGGAACCCCGGCCGCGGCGGCACGGGCCGCGGCAGGTCGGTGGTGAGCGAGGCCAGTTCGTCGGTGAACCGCGCGGCGTAGACGCGGGCGAGGCGCTCTTCCACCTCTTCGAGGGTGAGCCGGCCTTCGGAACCGGCGGACTGGACGGTCTTCGCGACGCGCTCACGATCGGCGTCGGCGGCCCGGAGGCGGGCGGGGTTCGGTTCGTTCATGTCCACCGATGCTCCGCGCGCCGCGGCCCCGGCGCGTCGGGCCCCAGGCGACACTCCCCGCTACGCCCGTCGCGGTACCCGGGCGGCCCGCGATGCCGTGAACGACTCTTTCATGTCGTCGGAGGCCGTGAACGAGTCGTTCACGGCGTTCGGCGCCGGACCACCCCCGGGGTGCGGCGCCCTCGCGGGCGGACGCACGTCCGCCCGTCCGCGCGCGAGACCCGCCGCGTGGGCACGCTCTGCCGCCCTCCCACCCACCCGGGGTAGCGTGGACGGACGATGGACACCCTCTTCGATCTCCCCGCCGAGACCCCCGCGCGCAAGCCCGCTTCCGGCGGGCAGGCCGATCTGCTCGACGACCTGAACCCCGCCCAGCGCGAAGCCGTCACCCACGCCGGTGGCCCGCTGCTGGTGGTGGCGGGTGCGGGATCGGGCAAGACCCGGGTGCTGACCCGCCGGATCGCCTACCTGCTCGGGCAACGCCGCGTGCACCCGGGCGAAATCATGGCGATCACGTTCACCAACAAGGCGGCCGCCGAAATGCGCGAGCGCGTCGCCGCGCTCGTCGGGCGCCGGGCGAACGCGATGTGGGTGTCGACGTTCCACTCGATGTGCGTGCGGATCCTGCGCCGCGAAGCCAAAACGCTCGACATGTCCTCGAGCTTCTCCATCTACGACTCCGACGACACCAAGCGGCTGATCACCCTGGTGGCGCGGGACCTCGACATCGACCCGAAGCGGTACGCCGCGCGCACGCTCGCCGTGCACATCTCGAACCTCAAGAACGAGCTCACCGACCCGGAGACGGCGGCGGCGAACGCGGGCAACGACCTCGAGCGCCGCGTCGCCGAGGTCTACGCCGAGTACCAGCGGCGGCTCAACCAGGCCAACGCCTTCGACTTCGACGACCTCATCATGCGCACGGTCTCGCTGCTGCAGGCGTTCCCGGACGTCGCCGAGTACTACCGGCGCCGGTTCCGCCACGTGCTCGTCGACGAGTACCAGGACACCAACCACGCGCAGTACACGCTGGTCCGCGAGCTGGCCGGGACCGCGCCGAACGAAGCGGGCGTCGAGCCGGCCGAGCTGGTCGTGGTCGGTGACGCGGACCAGTCGATCTACGCCTTCCGCGGCGCGACGATCCGCAACATCGAGGAGTTCGAGCGGGACTTCCCGAACGCGCACACCATCCTGCTGGAGCAGAACTACCGCTCCACGCAGACGATCCTGTCCGCGGCCAACGCCGTCATCGAGCGCAACCCGAATCGGCGGGCGAAGCGGCTGTGGACGGATTCGGGCGACGGCGAGAAGATCGTCGGCTACGTCTCGGACAACGACCACGACGAAGCCGCGTTCGTGGCGGGCGAAATCGACGCGCTGGCGGAGCGGGGCGAGGCGGACTACTCCGACGTCGCCGTCTTCTACCGCACCAACAACCAGTCGCGCGTCTTCGAAGAGATCTTCATCCGGCTCGGCCTGCCGTACAAGGTCGTCGGCGGCGTGCGGTTCTACGAGCGGCGCGAAGTCCGCGACATGATCGCGTACCTGCGCGTGCTGGCGAACCCGGAGGACACGGTCAGCCTGCGGCGCGTGCTGAACGTGCCCAAGCGCGGCATCGGCGACCGCGCGGAAGCCGTCGTGGCGACGCACGCCGAGCGCGAGCGGATCTCGTTCGCCGCGGCGCTGCGGGACGCCACCGAAGACAAGGTCCCCCTGCTGAACCCGCGCTCGGTCAAGGCGATCAAGGGGTTCGTCGCGATGCTCGACGAGCTGGGCGTGCTGATCTCCGAAGGCGCCGAGGTGCACGACGTCCTGGAAGCCGTGCTGGAGAAGACCGGCTACCGCATCGAGCTGGAGGAGTCCGAGGACCCCCAGGACCACACGCGCGTCGAGAACCTGGACGAGCTCATCACCGTGGCCCGCGAGTTCACCGAGATCACCGCCGAGATCGTCGCGGACGAGAACGCCGAGCTGGTCGTGGACGACGGCGTCCCGGCGCCCGGTTCGCTGCCCGCGTTCCTGGAGCGCGTTTCGCTGGTGGCGGACGCCGACTCGGTGCCTTCGCCGGACGGTGGCGAGGAAGGCGACGGCGGCGCGGGCGTGGTCACGCTGATGACCGTGCACACCGCGAAGGGCCTGGAGTACCCGGTGGTGTTCTGCACCGGTTGGGAGGACGGCGTTTTCCCGCACATGCGGGCGCTGGGCGACCCGACGGAGCTGGCCGAGGAACGCCGGCTCGCGTACGTCGCGATCACGCGGGCGAGGAAGCGGTTGTACGTCTCGCGCGCGATCACGCGCTCGGCGTGGGGCCAGCCGTCGATGAACCCGGCTTCGCGGTTCCTCGACGAGCTGCCGCCGGACCTCGTCGACTGGCGGCGCCTCGAGCCCTCCAGCCCGGGCTTCGGCTTCGGCGGCGGCTCGCGGGGTACCCCGCGAGCGGCGACCACCTGGGGCGGCAGGCGGACTTCTTCTCCGTCGTCTTCGTCCGGCACGCCGTCGTTCGGCAAGGGCTGGAAGGACACGGTGGCGCTGAAGCTCGACGTCGGCGACCGGGTCAGCCACGACAAGTACGGCCTGGGCACGGTGATCTCGTGCGACGGCGTCGGCCCGCGCGCGACGGCGACGATCGACTTCGGCGCGGCGGGCAAGGTCCGCCTGATGCTGATCGGCAGCGTCCCGATGGTGAAGCTCTAGCACAACCCGGACGAGTGAATCCGGCGTCGATCCCCGCGATCGCCGCCGGAATCGTCGTACCCACCCGGTACAACTGACCCTGCGATCGAACAAAGGTTCGACGGAGGGGGTAGTGTGGTGTGGACGCGGTGCTGTTTCACCTGTTGGCCGAAGGGGTACAAAAATACCTGCGGGGAGTCCTGCGGACGACGGTTTCCGATCGGGGTCGGGAGCCATCGGGGGCCTCAGGAACCGCCCCGCGTGCGGGAGCGGAGGCGTGCCGGCTGGCCGCCGCCTGGCGAGCGCTGCTCAGGCAGCACGAGCTGGGCGCGGACGGGCACTGCGTCACCTGCGGCCGGGGACGCCGCTGGACGACCAGGGCCCGGAGTGCCGCGCGTGTCCGCTCCGCGGGGGGCGCAGGGGGAGTCGCGCCCTGGGGCTGGCTGCCCGTGCGGCGGCCGGCGGAGCTGTGCTCGGTGTGGCAGGTCGCGGTGGCGTACTTCATCCGCCGGTTGCCGGGTGAGCGCCGCTAGTGCGTTGAGGGCGCTGAGGGGCCTGTGGCGGGTTTTTCGCGGCCTCGGCGTGGTTCCGGGTGTCCCGGTGGGTTCCGGCGCTCCTGTGGCCGGCTCCGCGCCCGATGAGGTCCGGACCATTGCGCGTGCCCGGACGACCGGAGTGCGCTGCTCACTCGTTCACGCCGCGGCTCCGCCGTGTTTCAGCGGGCCCCCGACGGCGGAACCTGGTTCGACGGCGGGATTTCCCGTGTTCCCGGCTGTCCTGCCGGACGGCCGGGGTGGAGTGCTCGGATCAGAGAACGATGCCGCGCGCGGCCAGCCACGGCCGGGGGTCGATCTTCTTGGTGCCGTTCTGCCACACCTCGAAGTGCAGGTGCGGGCCGGTGCTCTGACCGCGGTTGCCGATCTCGGCGATCTGCTGGCCGCACTTGACCTTCTGCCCCTCCTTGACGGAGAAGCTGTTCATGTGGCCGTAGACCTGGATCGTGCCGTCGTCGAGCTGGACGCGGACCCAGAGGCCGAAGCCGCTGGCCGGGCCGGCCTCGATCACGGTGCCGTCGGAGGCGGCGTAGATCGGGGTGCCGATCGAGTTGGCGATGTCGATGCCGAGGTGGCTCGTGCCCCACCGGGCACCGAAGCCCGAGGTGAAGGTGCCGTGCGCGGGCAGGCAGGTCTTGGGGCGAGCGGCTTCCTCGGCGGCCTTGCGGGCGGCGTCGGCTTCGCGCTGCTCACGGGCCTGCGTGATGGAGGCGGAGTCCGCGATCTTCGCGGCTTCGGCGGAAGCGTCGACGGCGTGGCCGGTCGGCAGGAGCTCCGGGGCGCCCCCGGTGCCCGCACCTCCCGCGGTCAGGGAAGCGCTGGCGTCCTGGCTGTTGGCCAGCGGCGTCACGGCCGCGTCGGAGTCGGTGACGGTCTTGAGGGTCTGCCCTGCCGCTGCGGCAGCGAACGCTCCGGCCGCAACCGCGGCAACCACGACCCGGCCACGAAGGGCCGAGGAGGGCGGGGCGATGCGGTGCGCACCCCGGACACGAACGACCGCACCTTCCAGTGCGTCCTTCAATGCCGGGGAAGGAGCTTGGCCGCCGGGGGAGCGGTGTGAAGCCAAGACAGGGCCTTCCATCGTCGGGGAGCCGGGTCGAGGACTGCGGGCGGGGGAACCCGGTGAGCCAACCTCGGGGGCGGTTTGCTCGGTGTCCTACTTCGTGACCTGACTGTAATGGGGACCCGGGGACAGTAACGAAGGGGCACCGGTGTCGGCAAGATCTGCCCCACCCGTCGGCCGATCGGGTGGCGCCCGGGCGACGCTCACCTGTGGGAATTACCCAAAGTTAGAAGGGGTTTACTGCTTTGGTTGTGACTTGCCTTACAGCTCTTGCGGACGGTTTAAGCCAACCAACGGTCGGGGAGGCCCCGGAGGGGTGGAATAAGGGTTTGCCAGGGGATGTTTAACGTCTTCGACTCCCTCGAGTCGGTTGTGGACGCTTCCGGTCCCTGCTCGAGGCTGGTCCCGCGGTGCGCGAAGTCGACCGTTCATCGACGCAGGAGAACCGCTCGCCGACTGATTGAGCAAGATCGCGGTTGCGTGCCGGATTTGTCCCCTTGCGCCCCCGTCTTCGGCCACCCGAGAGCCGCGAGGTCACGCTCAACCGGCGGTGAGTGATGCATCCGCGCCTGAGACCCGCGCTGCGTATCCGGCTGCCCGCCCGCCCGCCCGCCCCCGCTCGCCGACCCGCCGCCCACCCGGGTCCGGCTCACCCGGCCGACTCCGCCCGGCCCGCGGCCCGTGCAGCGCGCCTCTTCGCTGCTGCCTGCGCCGAGCCACCACTGACTCGCGTCCGCCCCGCCAGGCTGCCTCGTGCCGACCCCGCTCGGCCGGTGGCCGGTGCAGCCGCTCCCGGCTGCCTCCTGCGCTGCCCCGCCGCCGACTCGAGTCAGGCCCGTCACCAGTGCGGCGTGCCTGCTCACTGCCTCTTGCGCTGCCCCGCTGCCCACTCGAGTCCGCCGCCCGGCCACCGCTCCCCGGGGCCAACCCGGCGCCCCGCCTCACCCCGCCTCGTGCCGACCCCGCTCGGCCGGTGGCCGGTGCAGCCGCTCCCGGCTGCCTCCTGCGCTGCCCCGCCGCCAACTCGAGTCGGGGCCCGCGCCCGGCCGCCCGGCCACCGCTTCCCCGGGACCAACCCAGCGCCCACCGCACCCCACCCCGCTCACCGACTCCCGCCACCCCGCTCAGCCCGTTCGCCGACTCGCGCCCCGCTGACCCCTCCCGTCCCGCCCAACCTTGCTAGCGTCGCCAGCAATGCCCCCACGCTCAGAACCCCCAGGCCGGAGCACCCCCCGCTCCCCGGCCCCCGCGGCCTCTCCCACCGGCGAGCGGACACCACCGCAGACCTGGGTCGAAGACGACCGCCCCCAGACCGTTGCCCTCGGCCTCGCCGCCGCCGGGGCGATCGCCCTCACCGCCGGTGCCATCGTCCGCGTCTCCCCGGATGCCGGTCCCGGGTTCGCCGCCTGGCCCTGGCTGGCCGTCCTCGCCTTGGCTCCCGTCGTCGCCGCGGTCGTGGCCGCCGGCAAACGGCCCGCGCTGGCCGGTGGGATCGTTCTCGGGCTCGCCGCGCTCGCGCCCGGGCGGCTGGTGCTCGACCTGCAGTTCGCCGTCAACGGGCCGCTCGCCGTGCGGCCGGAGCTTTACCTCGCCGACCGGTTCGTCGGCGGGTCGGCCGTCGGTGCCGGGTTCTGGCTGCTGATCGCCGGGCACCTGCTCACCGCGGCCGCCGGGGTCGCGGCCTGGCGGGCCGGGCGGACCGGGGAAGAGCCCGAACGGCGGCGGTGGCGGCTGCTCGTGCCGTTGCTCGCCGTCGCGGCTTCGGTGGGCCTGCTGACCATGCCCGTCTTCTCCACCAACGGCTTCCTCCTCGCGCGCGCGTCCTTCGAAGGACCCTGGCCCGCCCTCGGCGGCTACCTCCTGCTCGCCGCCGCCCTGCCGCTGGCCGCCGCGCTCGCGCTCGCCGCGCCCGCCGAACGGACCGCGCGCGGGACGCTGGTCGGGCTGGCCGCCGGTGCGTTCAGCGTCGCCCTGCCGCCCGTGCTGGCCGGGCTCTACCGGACCGACCTGGAAGTCACCTGGGGGCCCGCCCTCGTCCTCCTCGCGGCGGCCGTCATCGCCGCGCTCGCCTTCACCCGGCTCTCCGAACAGCCCGCGAACGACGAAGCCGACCTGAAGATCCCCGGCCTCTTCTGGTGGCGGCTCGTCACCGGGCTGCTCGGCCTCACCACCGCGGTGGCCGCGCTGATCGGCAGCTTCGCGCCGCAGGTCGCGGTCACCGCGCTGAACCCCGGGGCCACCGCGCCGGTCAGCGCCGCCGCCGAAAGCCCCGCGCGCTGGTTCCTGCTCGTCGCCGCGATCGTGCTGGTCGTCGCCGCCCTCGGCGTGCTCGTCCCCAAGACCGCTCCCGGCGCGCGACCGCTGCTCGGGCTCCTCTGGGCCGGGATCGTCCTCGCGGGCACGGCCGTCCTCAACACCGCGCTGACCGCCACCCAGGCCGGCAACCTCGGCGGCTTCGGCGGCTTCGGCGGCACCGCCGCGCCCGCCTTCACCTACGACCTCGGGGCCGGCGCCGCCTGGACGTTCGCCGCGCTCGTGCTCGCGGCGCTCACCGCGCTCGCCGCCGCCGGGGCCGGGGTCGTCGAACGCGAAGACGCCGGGAACGCCGCCGAGCCGGACAAGAACGTGCTCACGCCGGTCGTCGCCGGGGCCGTGCTGGCCGTCGCCGGCTTCGGGCTGCCCGTCTTCACCGTGCCCGGCTACGTCGCCCCCGGGCTGTGGTCGGACTTCGACACCCCGTCGTGGGGGTTGCTGACCGCCGCCGTGGCCGTCGTCGGCGCGGCCGCGCTCGCGCTGCGGTCCCGGCCGAAGCCCGCGGCCGCGCTGCTGGCCGGCGCCGCCGTGCTCACCGGGCTGCACGCCGCGGAGCTGCCGCTCGTGGGCGGGACGCTCGGCGGCGCGAGCCCGGCGACCGGGTTCTGGCTCACCCTCGCCGCCGCGGTCGCGCTGCTGATCGCGGCCGGGCTGGCCGCCGCCGGCGGACGCCGTGGCGCGTGACCGGCGCCGGGTGCTGCTCGTCGAGTTCGCCCGGCCCGATCCGGCCGCCGTCGCGCTGGGCCGCCTGCTGCGCGACGAAGGCGTCGAGGTCGTCCACGCCGGACCCCTGGACACCGAAGAGCAGATCCTGCGCACCGCGGAGCAGGAGGACCCGGACGCGGTGGGCGTCCTCGGCGCCGCGCCGTCGGAAGCGCTCGCGGCCGCACTGACGGATTTCCACGTCTTCACCACCCCGGAAGAGGCGGCTCGGTGGGCGGTCTCACACCGCGGGAACACCGTCTGACCGCGTACGGTGACCGACTTCACCAGGTGCGGAGTCCCCGCCGTTCACGCAGGTCGCTAACCTCGACTGGTCCGACAGCGCGGTCCGGTAACGCGGACCACCACAGTGGCGTGTCGTCAGGAGACTGGAGTAGTGGACCTCTACGAGTACCAGGCGAGGGATCTCTTCGCCGCCCACGGAGTACCGGTTCTGCCGGGTGCCGTGGCTAGCACCCCCGAAGAAGCCAAGACCGCCGCGGAGCAGATCGGTAACCAGGTCGTCGTCAAGGCGCAGGTGAAGGTCGGCGGCCGTGGCAAGGCGGGCGGCGTCAAGCTGGCCCAGACGCCGGACGAGGCGAAGGAGAAGGCGGAAGCCATCCTCGGCCTCGACATCAAGGGCCACATCACGCGCCGCGTGCTCGTGGCGGAAGCGTCGGACATCGCGTCCGAGTACTACTTCTCCTTCCTGCTGGACCGCGCGAACCGCACGTTCCTGGCGATGGCGTCCTCCGAGGGCGGCATGGAGATCGAGCAGCTCGCCGTCGAGCGCCCCGACGCGCTCGCGAAGATCCCGGTCGACGCGATCGCCGGGGTCGACAAGGCGAAGGCGCTCGAGATCCTGAAGGCCGGCAACTTCCCGGCCGAGATCATCGACGAAGCCGCCGACGTGGTCGTGAAGCTCTGGGAGACCTTCGTCTCCGAGGACGCCACCCTGGTCGAGGTCAACCCGCTGGTCCGCGACCCGCAGGACAAGATCATCGCCCTCGACGGCAAGGTCACCCTCGACGAGAACGCGGACTTCCGCCAGCCGGGCCACGAGGCCTTGGTGGACAAGGAAGCGGAGAACCCGCTCGAGGCGAAGGCCAAGGCCAAGAACCTCAACTACGTCAAGCTCGACGGCCAGGTCGGCATCATCGGCAACGGCGCGGGCCTCGTCATGTCCACTTTGGACGTCGTGGCGTACGCGGGCGAGAAGCACGGCGGCGTGAAGCCGGCGAACTTCCTCGACATCGGCGGCGGCGCGTCGGCCGAGGTCATGGCGGCCGGGCTGGACGTCATCCTCAACGACACCGACGTGAAGAGCGTCTTCGTCAACGTCTTCGGCGGCATCACCGCCTGCGACGCGGTGGCGAACGGCATCGTCGAGGCACTGAAGATCCTGGGCGACGAGGCCAGCAAGCCGCTGGTCGTCCGCCTGGACGGCAACAACGTCGTGGAGGGTCGCAAGATCCTGGCGGACGCGAACCACCCGCTGGTCACCGTGGTGGACACAATGGACAACGCGGCCGACAAGGCTGCCGAGCTCGCCGCGGCAGGTGCGTGAGATGTCGATCTTCATCAACGAGAACAGCAAGGTCATCGTCCAGGGGCTCACCGGCTCCGAGGGCATGAAGCACGCGACCAAGATGCTGAAGTCCGGCACGAACATCGTGGGTGGCGTCAACGCCCGCAAGGCCGGCCAGACCGTCACCATCGAGAGCAAGGACCTCAAGGTCTTCGGCACGGTCGAAGAGGCCATCAAGGAGACCGGCGCCGACGTGTCGGTCATCTTCGTGCCGCCGAAGTTCGCGAAGGACGCGGTCATCGAGGCGATCGACGCCGAGATCCCGCTGGCCGTCGTCATCACCGAGGGCATCCCGGTGCACGACTCGGCCTACTTCTGGGCGCACGCCGTCGCGAAGGGGAACACGACCCGGATCATCGGGCCGAACTGCCCCGGCGTGATCAGCCCCGGCAAGTCGAACGCCGGCATCATCCCGGCCGACATCTCCGGCCCGGGCCAGATCGGCCTCGTGTCGAAGTCCGGCACGCTGACCTACCAGATGATGTACGAGCTGCGGGACATCGGCTTCTCCACCGCGGTCGGCATCGGCGGTGACCCCATCATCGGCACCACGCACATCGACGCCCTCGAGGCGTTCGAGGCGGACCCCGAGACCAAGGTCATCGTGATGATCGGCGAGATCGGTGGCGACGCCGAAGAGCGCGCCGCGGCGTACATCAAGGAGAACGTGACGAAGCCGGTCGTCGGCTACGTCGCGGGCTTCACCGCGCCCGAGGGCAAGACCATGGGCCACGCCGGCGCCATCGTGTCGGGCTCCTCCGGCACGGCCGCCGCGAAGAAGGAGGCCCTCGAGGCCGCCGGCGTCAAGGTCGGCAAGACCCCGAGCGAGACCGCCGTCCTCGCGCGTGAGCTGTACAACAGCCTCGGCTGACGACAGCGCGTAACCGCAGGTAGAGCCGGGCACCCCCAAGGTGTCCGGCTCTCCTCCGTTCGGGGACGAAACCTCCTGAGGTATTCACGCGTCTGGTGGGCTGAGGGCTTGAGAGTGCGCTAGCGTTCTGCGCACACAAGCCGCCTCGTCTTCCCCCGGGTGCCCGCGTGCCCCGGAGTGCCGGTCGAACCGACAGGAGTGCATCCGATGACCTTCCCCAGCGGCGGGCCTGGCTACCCCCAGCAGGGTGGCGGCCAGCAGCCCCCCGGTCCCCCGTCCAGTGGCTTCCCGGCGCAGCAGTCCCACGCGCACCCGGCGCCGTCGGGCTCCGGCGGCCTGCCGCAGAACCTGCCGCTGCTGCTCGCCCTGGTCGTCACCGGCCTCAGCCTCGTGCAGTACTTCCTCGGGTTCGTCGACACCGGCGAAGTCGGCCTCGGCGGGGTCTTCCTGCTCGGTGGCGGTCTGCTCGCCGCGCTCCAGGTGCTGCCGAAGGGGCCGCGGACGCTGCCGTTCGCGGCGCTGTTCAGCGTGCTCGGCACGCTCGACGTCCTGGACACGCTGATCGGTCTGCAGACGACGCCCGGGGTCGTCATCGTCATCCTGATCCTGGCGTTCCTGCAGGCGGCGGCCGCGGTCGGCGCGCTGCTCATCGAGCACGGCGTGATCAAGCCGCCGTCGCCGAAGCCCGCCGCGCCCGCCTACGGCGGTCAGCAGCAGTTCAACCAGCCCGGCCAGCAGCAGCAGTACGGCCAGCCGGGTCAGCAGTTCGGTCAGCCGGGGCACGGCCCGGGCCCGGTCGCCCAGGCCGGGGAGCCGTCGGCGCCGTTCTCGCAGCCGGGCCAGTACGGCTCGCCGAACCCGCCGTCGACCACGCCGCCGCCGGGGCAGCAGGCCACGACCTACGCCCCGCAGCAGGGCTCGTTCTTCCAGCAGCCGCCGTCGGACAACCCGGGCACTCCGCCCGGTGGCTTCGGCAAGTCGAACTGACGCAGTCCCGGAACACCCGCTGTGACGCAGAGTGTCACGGCGGGTGTTCTGCACTCCGGGGGTTACTCGACCGGGTGGGTTAGCTTCCCCACGTCGGACGGCGGCGGCGTGGCTCACTCGGACGGACCAGCCCGGATGTCAGGGTGCGGATCATGGACCTGCTCACCGACGCCCGCGAGGAGCCGGTGAGCGACCTCGATCCCGACGTCGGGCTCTCCCGGGCGGCGCGGGTGCGGGTGTTGCTCGCCGCCGCTCTCGGCCCGCTGGTCACCGGCTACGCCGCCGTCGCGACCGTGCTGACCCTGGTCGCGCTCACCGCCGACCGCACCGTCTTCTCCGGCACTGGCGTGCTGCTGGCCGCCGGCCCCGGCTGGCTCGCCGCGCACCAGGTCCGCCTCGGCTTCGGCGGTCACCCGCTCGGCGTGCTGCCGCTGCTGCCGACGCTCGGCGCCGCCCTGCTCGCCGCGCGCACCGCGACCGGCGCCGCCCAGCGCCTCGGCTGCCGCTCGGTCCGCGACGCGCTCCCCGTGCTGCTCACGATCGCCGGCGCGCACGCCGTGTTCGGCCTGGTCGTCGCGCTCGGCACGCGCGGCTCGCCGGTGACGGCGAACCCGCTGGCGGCCTTCTTCGTGCCCGGGCTGCTCGCCGCGGCCGCCGCGTTCGTGGGCGTCACCCGGTCCTGCGGGCTGCCGGACGTCGTCGCGGACCGCCTCGACCCCCTCGCCCTGCGCGGGCTCCGGGCCGGCGCGCTGGGCTTCGCGGTGCTCGTGGCCTGCGGTGCCCTCGTGTTCACCGTCGCGACCGCGGTGTCCTGGGCGACCGTGTCCGACATCTACGAGCCCGCCTTCGGCACCAGCTTCGGGCTCTTCCTGCTGTCGGTGCTGTACCTCCCGAACGCCGTCGCCGCCGCGCTGTCCTTCGTCACCGGGCCCGGGTTCTCGATCGGCGACCTGAACGTCGGGATGTTCGGCTACCGCGGCGGCGCCGTGCCCGGCGTCCCCCTGCTCGGCGGCCTGCCCGAGCACCACGCGGCCTGGTGGCCCGCCCTGCTGGTACTGCCCGCGGCGACCGGCGCGCTGGTCGGCTGGTCGCTGCGCAAGGTCGACGCCGACCCGGCGCAGCGCATCCGCGCGGTCGCGGTGGCCGGCGCGGTCGTCGCGCTCGGCTGCGTCCTGCTCGGCACGCTGTCCGGCGGGCGGCTCGGCGACGGCCCGTTCGACCCGGTGAGCGTGCCGGTGGGCGTCGCGTCCGTCGTCGCGTTCTGCTGGATCGTCATCCCGGGTTCGTTCGTCGCCTTCTTCACCGGCGAGCACGAGCCGCCCGCGCCGCCGCCGGAAGCGCTCGAAGACAACGAAGCCTTCGAGGACGCCGACGAGGTCGACACCGAAGCGGCCGCCGAAGCCGTGGAGGAACTGGAAGCGTCCGATCCGTCCGATCCGTCCGATGGGGACGATGAAGAAGCCGCCGAAGACGCGGAGTTCGAGGCGGAAGCCGACGCCGAACTCGGCCTCGACGACGAGCCGGCCGAGGACGAAGCTGTGACCGGAGGCACCGAGACCTGCGGCGACGTCGAGCCGGACGAGACCGACCGTTAGGGTTGACGCGACCTGGTGAAGCGCCGTGCGCACCGGCTGCGCACCGCCCGCGGCAAGGAGCCCGCTCTGTCTCAACGGTTGGAGCTGCCCACTCCGGTGAAGCTCGTCGTCCTCGCGTCGGGCTCCGGCACCCTCCTGCAGGCGGTGCTGGACGCCACCGGGCGGTCCGGCTTCCCGGCCAAGGTCGTCGCCGTCGGCGCCGACCGCACCGGCATCGAAGCCCTCACCCGCGCCGAGCGCCTCAGCGTCCCGTCGTTCACCGTCCGCGTCGCCGACCACCCCGACCGGGCCGCCTGGGACAAGGCGCTGACCGAGGCCGTCGCGGCGTACCAGCCCGACCTCGTCGTCTCCGCCGGGTTCATGAAGATCCTCGGCGAACAGTTCCTCGGCCGCTTCACGGTGGTCAACACACACCCGGCGCTGCTCCCGTCGTTCCCCGGCATGCACGCGGTCCGCGACGCGCTGGAGGCCGGGGTCAAGGTCACCGGCTCGACCGTGCACTTCGCGGACGCCGGGGTCGACACCGGGCCGATCATCGCCCAGGAAGCCGTCGTCGTGGAGTACGACGACACCGAAGACGTCCTGCACGAACGGATCAAGGCCGTCGAACGCAGGCTGCTGGTGGAAACGATCGAGCGACTCGGCCGCGGTGGCTGCACCGTGGACGGACGAAAGGTGACATTTCGTGAGCACTGACCTGGGACGGCGCCCGGTCCGCCGGGCGCTGATCGGCGTCTCGGACAAGGCGGGCCTCCTGGACCTCGCGACCGGCCTGCACGCGGCCGGCGTCGAGATCGTCTCCACCGGCGGCACGGCGAAGGTCATCGCCGACGCGGGGGTCCCGGTCACGCCGGTCGAAGACGTCACCGGCTTCCCCGAGTCGCTGGACGGGCGCGTCAAGACGCTGCACCCGCGCGTGCACGCCGGCCTGCTGGCCGACCAGGGCAACCCCGACCACGTCGAGCAGCTGCGCACGCTCGGCATCGCGGCGTTCGACCTGCTCGTGGTCAACCTGTACCCGTTCGCGCAGACCGTCGCGTCCGGCGCGAGCGCCGAGGACTGCGTCGAGAACATCGACATCGGCGGCCCGGCCATGGTCCGCGCGGCGGCGAAGAACCACGGCAGCGTCGCGGTCGTCGTCGACCCGGCCCGCTATGGCTGGGTCATCGAGCGCGTCGCCGACGGCGGCTTCGACTTCGAGGACCGCAAGCGGCTCGCGGCCCGGGCGTACGCGCACACGGCGGCGTACGACACGGCCGTCGCTTCGTGGTTCGCCAGCGCGTACGCGCCCGACGAGGACACCGTCGACGCCGGCTTCCCGGACTTCCTCGGCGCCACCTGGGAACGCGCCGACGTCCTGCGCTACGGCGAGAACCCGCACCAGAAGGCCGCGCTGTACAAGAGCCAGAACCCCGGCCTGGCGCACGCCGAGCAGCTGCACGGCAAGGCCATGTCCTACAACAACTACGTCGACACCGACGCCGCCCGCCGCGCCGCGTACGACTTCGCCGAGCCCGGCGTCGCGATCATCAAGCACGCCAACCCGTGCGGCATCGCGGTCGGCGTGGACGTCGCCGAGGCGCACCGCAAGGCGCACGCCTGCGACCCGGTTTCGGCCTACGGCGGCGTCATCGCGACGAACCGGCCGGTCAGCCGCGAGGCCGCCGAGCAGATCGCCGAAGTCTTCACCGAGGTCGTGCTGGCGCCGGACTTCGACGCCGAAGCCCTGGAGATCCTGCAGCGCAAGAAGAACATCCGCCTGCTGAAGCTGCCGGCGGCCCCGGCGTTCCCGGTCGAATTCCGCCCGATCTCCGGCGGCGTCCTGCTGCAGACGGTCGACGCGATCGACGCTTCCGGCGACGACCCGGCGAACTGGACGCTCGCCACCGGCGCCGCGGCCGACGAGAACACCCTGCGCGACCTCGAGTTCGCGTGGCGCTCGCTGCGCGCGGTCAAGTCGAACGCGATCCTGCTGGCCGCCGACGGCGCGACCGTCGGCGTCGGCATGGGCCAGGTCAACCGCGTCGACTCCTCGCGGCTCGCGGTCTCGCGGGCGGGCGACCGGGCCAAGGGCTCGGTCGGCGCGTCGGACGCCTTCTTCCCGTTCCCGGACGGCCTGGAGGTGCTGGTCGAGGCGGGCGTCCGCGCGATCGTGCAGCCCGGCGGCTCGGTCCGCGACGCCGAGGTCATCGCGGCCGCGGAGAAGGCGGGCGTCACCATGTACCTGACGGGGACGCGCCACTTCGCGCACTGACCGCTTTCGGGGGCTCCGGGTGGCGGAGCCCCCGGCCCCGGGGCGAAGCCCCGGATGTCACTGACCCCGCGCTTCGAGAGGGAGGGCTCGATGCAGCAACCGCCGCCGTACGGACAGGGTCAGCAGGGGTACCCGGGCCAGCAGCCCGGGTACCCGGGCTACCCGCCGCAGCAGGGGTATCCGCAGGGTTACCCGGGTTATCCGCCGCCCGGGTACGGCCCGCCGGTGCCGCCGCCGAAGAAGAAGCGCACCGGGCTGGTCCTGGGGATCGTCGGCGGCGTCGTCGTGCTGCTCGGCGCGGGCATCCCGCTCGGCATCTTCGCGAGCGACTACTTCGCGAGCACGGGCAAGGCGCCCAGCTCGGTGCCGCCCGCCGCGGAGTGCTCGATCCCGGCGCAGGTGCTGGAACAGGCCGGGTTCCCGAGCTACGTCGGCGGCAACCCGGGCAGCAGCGAAACGTTGCCGGGCTTGAAGCAGATCGGCTGCGGCTTCAAGCCGGGGCCGGACGAGAACGTCCGGGACGCCACCCTGAACGTCCGCGTCGTCGAGTACTCCGGCGAAGACGCGGAGGAGCAGGCCAAGGACAACTTCATGACGACGAAGCCGGAAGTGCCGCCGATCGACGTGCCCGGCATCGGCGACAAGGCGGCGCTGGTCCGGCTGATCACCAAGAGCGCGTTCAGCGGCGCCGAGCTGCACGTGCTCTCGGGCGCGAACCTCGTCACGGTCGAGGTTTCGGGCTGGGACAAGGGGTTCTTCTCGAACTCGCCGATGCCGCAGGAGGAGTCCGACGCGACCGTGAAGGCGATCGGCGCCGAGGTCGTCAAGAAGCTGCCGCGTTAGGCGGGCGCGGGCAGCGCCTTGCAGAGCGCGACCGGGAACTTCGGCTCGGCCGCCCGGATTTCCGCGCAGCCCGCGGACTTGGTCTGCGCGAACGACGTCCAGCCGCCGTCGCCCCAGCGGAACGCGGTGCGGGACGGGGCTTCGGTCTGGCGCACCAGGAGGTCGACGACCAGCCAGGCCGGGTCGCAGGCGCGGGTGGTCCCGGCGCTTTCGGCGCCCGCGGCGGACACCGCGGCGCCGATCCACGCGGGGTCGCAGTGGTCGGCGGGCGGGGCGCAGGTGCCCTGGCGGTCGCAGTGGCCCCAGCCGGCGCCGAGCTTGTGCCAGGCGTTGCCGGTGTCGGCGTTGAGGATCACGGTCCGGTCCGCGACCGGCGCGGAGGTGGTGAGCCGCAGCTCGGCGGGCACCTTGTCCTGGCAGCCGCCCGCCGCGGGCCGGGTCGAGTAGACGACGTCGGCGCGGATGTCGGTCTTCGCCTCGACGAGCTGCTCGATCCGCGGCTCCCGGACGCAGCCGGGGTCCTTGCCGGGCAGCGCCACCTGCACGAACAGGGTGGTCTCGTCCGGTCCGGGGCGGATCCCGGTGACGTCGGCGCGGAACGACCGCCACTCCGCGCCCATGGTCGTCGGCCCGGGGGCCGCGGCCGTCGCCCCGGGTACCCCGCCGCCGGCGGTCAGCACAACGGTGAGCACCGCTCCCGCCGCGACGAGCGCGCCGGCGATCCACAGGACCGGCCGTCTCCGCCGTTCGGTCATCGCCCACCCCCCAAGTCCACCGGGCAATCTAGCCGACCCGGCGGCGCCCGGTGGCCGGACCGGGCTATTGGCGGTCCTTCGCCAGGTACACGGCGCCGGCGATGTGGCCGCCGGCTTCGGGTGCGTCGGTCAGCTGGTAGCCCGCCCGCTGGTACATCCTGATGTTGCGGGCGCTGCGGGCCCCGGTGAAGAGGGCGAACCGGCGCGCCTCGGCGGGCGCCTGCGCTTCGGCGTGGGCGAGCAGGCGGCGACCGAGCCCGCGGCCGGCGAAGTCCGGCGCGACCATCAGCCTGCCGAGCTCCCAGGTGCCCGCTTCGAGCCGGGCGCGGACGGCGCCGATCAGGCGGTGGCCGTCCCGCAGGACCCACACGGACCAGGTCTTGGTCCAGTCGCGCACGTCTTCGAGCGATTCGTGCAGCGCGGGGATGTCGAGGGTGTCGTTCAGGAGGGCTTCCTGGACCCAGCAGCAGCGTTGCAGGACCAGCAGTTCCGGGACGTCTTCGGGCCGGGCGTCGGTGAGCTCCACGCGGGTCTGTCTAGTTGTTCCGCCGGGACCCGGGCAACTGGTTTGTGTGCCGCTTTCGAGTGACTTGACAGGGTGTCGGGTTCGCGGTTTCATGGTTCATGTCGAACACGTGTTCGACGTAGTGCCGCCGCCTTCCCCGCGGCGAACCAGTGCCGTCGGTCGTGTTTTGGGAGAGGCCCGACCGCCGGCCCAGTCCGTGGTGGGGAGGTGCGTGCGGTGACCGCTGTGGTGGAGCCGCCGGTGGCCCGGCTGGCGGCCCTGCCCGGGGTCAGCACGGCGAGCCGGGTGGCGGCCCAGGCCGAGCGTGCGCGGGCGACGGGAAGGGTGCTCCCGGTCGCCCCGGCACTGGCCGGGCTGCTGCCCGCCGCCGGGCTCCGGCGCGGGAGCACGGTGGCGGTCCACGGCTCGACCTCGCTGCTGCTCGCCCTCCTCGCCCCGGCCACGGCGGCGGGTTCGTGGGCGGCGGTGGTCGGCATGCCGTCCCTGGGCCTGGCGGCAGCGGCCGAGTACGGAGCCGACCTGACCCGGCTGGCACTGGTTCCCCGCCCGGGCGCGGAGTTCCCCGGGGTGGTGGCGGCCCTGCTCGACGGCGTGGACGTGGTGGCGGTCCATTCGGAGACGGTCCAGCCCTCGGTGGCCCGACGCCTGTCGGCCCGCGCCCGCCATCGCGGAGCGGTGCTGCTGACGTCGGGGGCGTGGCCGGGAGCGGACGTCGAGCTGTCCTGCCGCCGCGAGGCGTGGACGGGCCCGGAAAACGGCTACGGTCACCTGCGCGACCGCCGGGTACTGGTCCGAGCCCACGGCCGCGGCTCGGCGGCCCGCCCGGTGTCGGCGGAGCTGTCGTTGCCCGGCCCGGAGGGCGGGGCGACCCCAGCGGTGCCCGCGGCGCAGCTCGGCGACGAGGCGACGGCATGAGCGTTGCCTCACGTCCGATGCGGACGGCCTTGCCCGAGTGGCGGCCCTCGTTCGGCTGCGATGCTTCGCGGTGGTGTGCCGCCAGCTCGCGGTTGTCTTCGGCGCCCTCCGCGTACCGGTCCTTCGGCGGGGCCGTGGTCGCGGCCCCGTGTGACGTCGCTGTTCGTGGACGATCCGCACACCGGTCCTTCGGCGGGGAACGGTTCCGTGCGGTGCCGGGCAGGCGGGCCATGGTCGTGTGCGGTACCGCTGCTCGGAGACCCTTCATGAACCGGTCCTCCAGTGGCGTCCGCCTCGGTGTGAGCCGAGCCAGTGGGCAGGCGGCCGCATGACCGTTCCCGCACAGCGCGGCACCCCCGACACCGCCACCCGGATGCTCGTCCTCTGGTGCCCGGACTGGCCCGCGGTCGCCGCCGCGGCCGTCGCGGGGACCGCCGTGACCGAACCCGCCGCCGTCTTCAGTGCGAACCGGGTTGTCGCCTGCAACGCCGTCGCGCGCCGGAGCCGGGTTCGGCGGGGGATGCGGCGGCGGGAGGCGCAGTCGAACTGCCCCGAGCTCGTCGTCTTCGCCGCGGACGACGGTCGCGACGCGCGGCTCTTCGAGGCCGTCGCGCGGGCGGTCGAGGCGCTCGTCGTCGGTGTCGAGGTCGTGCGGCCGGGGCTCGTCGCGGTCCCCGTCGACGGCGCCGCTCCCTACTTCGGCGGCGAACACGCGCTCGTCGAGCGGCTCGTCGACGAGGTCTCGGCCGCGGCCGGCGTCGAATGCCAGGTCGGGATCGCCGAGGGGCTCTTCGCCGCGACGCTCGCCGCCCGCTGCGGGGAGTTCGTCGAACCCGGGCGCGTCGCCGAGTTCCTCGCGCCGCTGCCCGTCACCGAGCTCGACCAGCCCGGCGCCGACCGCGCCGAACTCGTCGACCTCCTGCGCCGCCTCGGGCTGAAGACCCTCGGCGCGTTCGCCGAACTGCCGGAACGCGACGTCGCCAACCGGTTCGGCACGGCCGGGCTGCTCGCCCACCGGCTGGCGCGCGGCCGCTCCGAACGGCCGCCGCTGCGCCGCCGTCCGCCGCCGGAGCTGACTCTGACCGAGGAGTTCGACCCGGTCGTCGAGCGCGTCGACGTCGCCGCGTTCCTCGCCAAGGGCCTCGCGACGCGGTTCTGCGCGGGCCTCGCCGGGCGCGGCCTGGCCTGCACGCGCCTCGGCATCTACGCGGTCACCGAAGAAGGCGAACACCTCGGCCGCGTGTGGCGCTGCGCCGAACCGCTGACCCCGGCGGGCGTCGCCGACCGCGTGCGCTGGCAGTTCGAGGGCTGGCTGCGCGCGGCACCGGGTCAGCGCCCGACGTCCGGCGTGGTGCGGCTGCGGCTCGAACCGGAGGAGACGGTCGAAGGCCGGTCGCTGCAGCTCGACCTGTGGCAGAACGGCGGCTCCGAGGAGGAGGACGAGCGCGCGGCCCGCGCGTTCGTCCGGGTCCAAAGCCTCCTGGGCCCCGAAGCCGTGCTCACCCCGCTGCTCGACGGCGGCCGCGATCCCGCGGGCCGCGTCCGCTTGGTGCCGTGGGGCGACCCACGCGAGCGCACACACCCCCCGGACGCGACCTGGCCGGGCCGGCTGCCCTCCCCATCCCCGGCGACGGTCCTGGACCGGCCGGTCCCCGCCCAGGTCTTCGACGCCGACGGCCGCGGCGTCGGACTCACACCCCGCGACCAGCTCACGGCACCCCCCAGCGGCCTGACGATCGCCGGCGGCCGGCGCCGGAACGTCGTGGGCTGGGCGGGCCCGTGGCCGCTGACCCCGGATCGCCACCGCCCGGGCCCCCGCCGAGCCCGGCTCCAGCTGGTGCTCGCCGGCGAGGGCGACGAGCCACCCGAGGCGGTGCTGGTGCACTGCGCGGGCACGGAAAATCCACTGTGGACGGTCGAGGGAGTGTACGACTGAGCATGGACGAGGACTACGCACGACGCCTGCGCGACTGGCTGCGAGCCGAACCCGAAGCGGCACCCCACCAGTGGCTGCGGGAAATCCCGGCCCCGGAGGAGCCCGCCGAACCGGACCCGGCGCACCGCTGGTCGGTGCGCGGCCAGCTGCCGCCCGTCGATCCGATGGTCGACAAATCGACAGGCGACGAAGCGGAAGGCTTGGCGGTGGTGATCCCGCTGCCGCGCCCCTCGCGGGAAAACGGCTGCCGTCTGAGCGGTCCGGTCCGCCGAACCCGCCGCGAGCACGCCACCGATTCGCGCGACTTCGGCCGGGTGGGCGAAGTCGAGGCTGAGCCACACCGCCGCGAGCAGGGCACCGAGTCACAGCGCGCTCGGCCGATGAGCGAGGCCGAAGCCCGCAGCCGCTGGAACCACCCGTCGAACGCAGTGCGCCGCGAGGAAGCCGCCCGAAACGAAGCCGCCGAGCCGCGGGGTCCCGCGGGCGCGGCGGAGGCGCGCGGCGGTTGGGGCCACCTGTCCAACGGCCACCACCGCGAGGATGCCGCCGAGCCGCGGGGGCGAATGGGCGAGGCGGAGGCTCGCAGCCGCTGGAACCACCCGTCCAACGGCCACCACCGCGAGGATGCCGCCGAGCCGCGCGGCCGAACGAGCGAGGCCGAGGCCCACCGCCGCTGGAACCACCCGTCGAACGCGCCGCACCGCGAGGAAGCCACCGACCACCGTGGCGAAGCCGCCCGAACCGAACCCGTCGAGCCGCGCGGTCCCATGAGCGAAGCCGAAGCACGCAGCCGCTGGAACCACCCCGCCAACTGGCACCGCCGCCGCCGCGCTGCTGCCGCCGATCAGGAGCGGCGGCGGCAGGATGAGCCCGGGAGCCACTGATGGGCTGGAACAACCCGCCCGTCCGCTGGAAGGACCTCGCCCGCACCCTCGCCGGCGACCTCCCGCCCGGTGACCACGGGGACAGTCCCGCCTGGGGCCGCCACCGCGAGGGCTACCAGCGCCCCCAAGACCTCCCCGCGCGCGGCACCGACGACGGCGGCGAGGCCGTCCGCGTGCCCTACGCCGAACTGCACTGCCACTCCAACTTCAGCTTCCTCGACGGTGCCAGCCATCCCGAGGAGCTCGTCGAGGAAGCCGCGCGCCTCGAGCTCGATGCCATCGCCCTCACCGATCACGACGGGATGTACGGCGTCGTCCGGTTCGCCGAAGCCGCGCGGGAACTGGGCGTCAACACCGTCTTCGGCACCGAGCTCAGCTTCGGGCTGCGGAACCCGCAGAACGGCGTTCCCGATCCCGAAGGCGAGCACCTCCTCCTGCTCGCCCGCGGCGACCAGGGCTACCGGGCCCTCTGCCGCGCCATCACCGCCGGGCAGATCCACGCCGAGGCCGAGAAGGGCAAGCCGCGTTACGACCTCGGTGCGGTCGCCGAAGAGGTCGCCGGGCAGTGCGTCGTGCTGACCGGGTGCCGCAAGGGGGCCGTGCGGTCGGCGCTCGTCACGCACGGTCCGGCGGCCGCAGCCGAAAAACTCCGGGAACTCGTCGACCGGTTCGGTCGCGACCACGTCTACGTCGAGCTCACCGACCACCGCCAGCCGCTGGACAGCACGCACAACGACCTCCTCGCCGAGCTCGCCGGGGAACTGGACCTGCCGACCGTCGCCACCACCGCCGCGCACTACGCCCGGCCCGAGCGGGCGCCGCTGGCCGACGCGCTCGCCGCGATCCGGGCGCGGCGGGGCATCGACGAGCTCGAAGGGTGGCTGCCCGCCGCCGGCACGGCGTTCCTGCGCAGCGGCGCCGAAATGGACGCCCTGTTTCGCCGCTACCCGGGCGCGGTGCGGCGCAGTGCGTTGCTGGGCATGGAATGCGCGTTCCCGCTGAAGCTGCTCGCCCCGAAGCTGCCGCCCTTCGACGTCCCCGAGGGCCGGACCGAAAAGACGTACCTGCGCGAGCTGACGTGGAAAGGCGCGGAGGAACGCTACGGCGGCAAAGCCCACGAAGAAAAGGCGAAGGCCCAGATCAAGCACGAACTGCAGATCATCGAGGAGCTCGGCTTCCCCGGGTACTTCCTCATCGTCTGGGACATCGTGCGGTTCTGCCGCGACAACGACATCCTCTGCCAGGGCCGCGGCTCGGCGGCGAACTCGGCCGTGTGCTACGCGCTCGGCATCACGAAGGTCGACTCCGTCGCCTACGAACTCCTCTTCGAGCGCTTCCTCGCCCCGGACCGCGACGGCTACCCCGACATCGACCTCGACATCGAGTCCGACCGCCGCGAGGAAGCCATCCAGTACGTCTTCGCCAAGCACGGCCGGCTGCGCACCGCCCAGGTCGCGAACGTGATCACCTACCGCGCCCGGTCCGCGGTCCGCGACGCCGCGCGGGCGCTGGGCTATTCACCGGGCCAGCAGGACGCCTGGAGCAAGCAGATCGACCGCTGGGGTTCGCTGCGCAGCACCGAAAAGGACCACGACCACGACATCCCGGACGAGGTCGTGCAGCTGGCCTTCGCGCTCGAGGACTTCCCGCGCCACCTGGGCATCCACTCCGGCGGGATGGTGATGTGCCAGGAGCCGGTGAGCCAGGTCGTGCCGGTCGAGTGGGCGCGGATGGCCGACCGCAGCGTCATCCAGTGGGAGAAGGAGGACTGCGCCGCCGCCGGGCTGGTCAAGTTCGACCTGCTCGGCCTCGGCATGCTCTCCGCGCTGCACTACATGATCGACCTCGTCCAGGAGTACAAGGGCGAGCGCGTCGACCTCGCCGAGCTGGACCTCGCCGACGAGAAGATCTACGAAATGCTGTGCCGCGCCGACGCGATCGGCGTCTTCCAGGTCGAAAGCCGGGCGCAGCTGGCGACCTTGCCGCGCCTGCGGCCCACGGAGTTCTACGACCTCGCCGTCGAGGTGGCGCTGATCCGGCCCGGCCCGATCCAGGGCGGCTCGGTGCACCCGTACATCCGCCGCAAGCAGGGGCGCGAGAAGTGGAGCTACGACCACCCGCTGCTGGAGAAGGCGCTGCACAAGACCAAGGGCGTGCCGCTGTTCCAGGAACAGATGATGCAGATCGCGCTCGACGTCGCGAACTTCACCGCGGCGGAGGCCGACCAGCTGCGGCACGCGATGGGCTCGAAGCGCTCGGACCGCAAGATGGACCGGCTGCGGCAGCGGTTCCTCGAGGGCGCCGCCGCGAACGGCGTCGACGACGAGCTCGCGCAGAAGATCTTCCTGAAGCTGAAGGCGTTCGCGAACTTCGGCTTCCCGGAGAGCCACGCGCTGAGCTTCGCGCACCTGGTGTTTTCCAGCGCCTACTTCAAGCTCTACCACCCGGACGCGTTCCTGGCGGGCCTCCTGCGCGCGCAACCGATGGGGTTCTACTCGCCGCAGTCGCTGGTCGCCGACGCGCGGCGCCACGGCGTCACCGTGCACGGCCCGGACATCAACCGCAGCCTGCCGCACGCGACGCTGGAACCGTTGCCGGACGGGGGAAAGCTGCACGCGGTCCGGACCGGGCTGAGCACCGTGCGGAAGATCGGCGAAGACGTCGCGAAGCGGATCGCGGCCGAGCGGACGGAAAACGGCGAGTACCGCGACCTGGCCGACGTCGCCCGCCGCGTGCGGCTGACCACCCCGCAGATCGAGGCGCTGGCCACGGCCGGCGCGTTCGCGGGGTTCGGCGGCGACCGCCGCCAGGCGCTGTGGACCGCGGGCGCGGTCGCCGGCGAACGGCCGGAGAAGCTGCCCGGCCTGGTCGGCACGCGGGCCCCGGTGCTGCCGGGCATGGACGGCCTCGACCTCGCGGCGGCGGACGTCTGGGCGACCGGCGTGTCCCCGGACAGCTACCCGACCGAGTTCGTCCGCGATCACCTCGACGAGCTCGGCGTCGTCCCGGCGAACGGCCTGGCGGCCCTCGACGACGGCGCCCGCGTCCTGATCGGCGGCGCGGTGACCCACCGCCAGCGCCCGGCGACCGCGGGCGGGGTCACCTTCCTCAACATCGAGGACGAAACGGGGATGGTGAACGTGATCTGCACGCTCGGCCTCTGGCAGCGCTACCACCGCGTGGCGCGCAGCAGCCCCGCGCTGCTGATCCGCGGCGTGGTGGAGAAGGCCGACGGCGTGGTGAGCGTCCTCGCCGACCGCGTCGAGCCGCTGCAGCTGCGGATCAAGGCGAAGTCCCGCGACTTCCGGTGAGTCAGGGCCGCCGGACGATGGTGATGATCTCCGGACCGGCCGGGCGGCGGTCCCAGTGGCCGTACTGCTCGTCGACCACCAGCCCGGCCTCCGCGATGAACTCGCCCAGCGAGGGGACGTCGAGGAACCGCAACGTGCTTTCGCTGTACTGCGGCGCGTCCCAGGCCGGGCTCTCGTACGTCGTCGTGAAGCTGACGTACCCGTTCTCGAACGGCCCCGCCTCGTTCCACGACCGGACCGTGATCCCGTCGGCCGTGACCACTTCGGACGCGTTGGCGGACGTCCACCGATCCCAGCCGCGAGCCGCCGGGTCGCGGGTGTCGAACCCGAAGCGGCCGCCGGGTTTCAGCGCGCGTCGGATCGCCGCGAACGCCGTCCGCAGCTCGGCGTCGGTCAGCAGGACCTGGAACGCGTGGCCGGTCATCACGGCGAAGTCGAACTCGCTGTCCCAGGTGGCGGTCGACAAATCGCCCAGCACCCACTCGACGTCGTCGCGACGGTGGGCTTGCGCGAGCATGCCCTCGGCCGGGTCGAGGCCGACCAGGCGCCCCTGGTGCCCGGATTCGCGAGCCCAGTGCAGCAGTGAGCCGGTGCCGCAGCCGACGTCCAGCACCGAGTTCGCCGCCATGATCATCGGCAGGTAGAACTCGAAGTCGCCGGAGATTTCGCGCGGGTTGAAAGCGTCGTAGAGCGCTGCGAGGCCGGGGTCGACGTAGTCGTGGTCGGGCACGCCGCCACCGTAGTGACCGGCGCGGCGAAGCTCACCCGGTTTTCGGGGCCAGCCCGAGCAGTTCCGGTCGCGCGGCCAGCTCCCGCCAGTGCGCCGCCGGGTCGCTCACCAGCCGCCGCCGGTCGAGGTCGAGCAGGCCCGACACCGACGACACCGAAGCCACCAAAGTGCCGTCCGGGGCGTGGAACTCCTGCGTCACCCGCGAAGTCTTCCCCGCGCCCCACTCGAACGAGCAGCTGACCGTCACCTCACCGCCCGGGACGAGCTCGTGGTGGAACCGCACCGTCGTCTCCAGGTTGACCGGGCCGATCCGGCGCGCGGCCAGCTCCGCCAGGTCGATCCCCGCCGCCTGCACGCACGACCAGCGCGCGTGATCGGCGTACGCCAGGTAGGCCGGGCCGCGGACGTGGCCGTTGGCGTCGATGTCGTCACAGCGCACGGGAATCGTCACCTGGAAAGCCATGCCCCGGATCCTGGCCCGGCGCCGCGGCGGGCGTCTGGAACTTTTCGGCCACCCGGACGAGCGCGGCGGGCGAAGAACCCGACAGGCGGCGGCAGTCGCGGCCGAGGTGGGACTGGTCGGCGTAGCCGAGGTCCGCCGCGACGCCCGCCAGCGACGCCCGCTGGACCGCCAACGGCTCGAGCCGGCGCAGGAACCGCTGGAACCGCCGGATCCGGTGCACCTGCTTGGGCCCGGCGCCGACCGCGTGCGCGAAGTGCCGCCGCAGCGCGCGTTCGCTCACGCCCAGTTCGGCGGCGACGTCGGTGGCGCGCACGGCGGGACGGCCCAGCGCGTGGATCGCGGCCAGCACCCGGCGGTCCGGCGCCGCACCCCGGCCGGCGACGAGTGCTTCGAGGATTTCGCGCTGGGCCACCGGATCGGCGGTCGCGGCGAGGGCGCCTTCGGCACGGCGGGCCGGCGCGCCCCAGAGGTCGCTCAGCCGGGTCGTGCCCGCGGGCAGCTCCGGCATCGGCGTGCCGAGGACCGCCGCCGCGGCGCCGCAGCGCAGCCGGACGCCGACGCGGGTTCCCGCCGCCGGGAGCCACAGCCGCAGCGGGACGCCGACGGTGACGGCCACCGTGAGCGCGTCGCCGTCCCAGACCCGGTCCGCGCAGCCGTCGGGGAGGACGCGCAGCGGCCGCGCCCAGCCGGTGCGCCCGTGCCAGCCGCAGACCAGCACGTCGGCGAGCGCGGCCGGTGGGGCGACTTCGCGGTACACCGACCGTGCCCCGGCCACGGCCAGCGGCCGCAGGGGAACTCCCATGAAGCCCAGTATGCAGCGGCCGGGAGCTGTCCTAATTCGGCACTAGCGTGCCCAGCACCCGACCGAGGAGGAAAACCATGGCCAGCCCCGTTCCCGCCGGCTACACGACCGTCACCCCGTGGATCATCGGCCGCGACACCGCGGCGCTGCTCGACTTCCTGAAGCGGGCCTTCGACGCCGAGGAACTCGGCCGGGTCGTCGGCGACGACGGGAAGATCGGGCACTCCGAGGTCCGCATCGGCGACGCCGTCGTGATGGCGTTCGACGCACCCGCCGACTGGGCCGAGACCCCGGCCTTCCTGCGGCTCTACGTGCCCGACAGCGAGGAAACCCAGCGCCGCGCCATCGCCGCGGGCGCCACCGAGGTGACGCGTCAGACGGTGCTCTTCTTCGGCGACCGCGTCGGCCGCGTCCGGGATCCGTTCGGCAACCTGTGGTGGATCCAGACTCGGCTCGAGGACCTCGACGAAGCCGAGATGGCGCGTCGCGCTCAGCTGTCAGAGCACATCGAGGCCATGGCGTACGTCCAGGGTGCGAAGCTCTGACGGCCGGCGCGTGTGAAACCCTGGGCCGGTGCTGGAGACCGGGGAGGACTACCGCGAAGCGGTGTTGTCGGGTCAGTGGTGGGAAAAGCGCCGGTTCACCGGCTGCGACTTCACCGGGGCGGACCTCAGCGGGCTGCGGACCCGCGGCTGCACCTTCGACGACTGCGTGTTCAGCCGGGCCGACCTGTCGCGCTCGCGCCACGACGCGTCGGCGTTCCGCTCGTGCACCTTCGAGCGCACGGTGCTCGCCGAAAGCCGCTGGACTTCGTGCTCGCTGCTGGGCACTTCGTTCACTGACAGCGGGTTCGGCGGGATCGCGCTGACCGAATGCGACCTGTCGCTGGCCTCGCTCGCGAAGGCGCGGCTGCGCAAGCTCGGGCTGTCGGGGCTGCGGCTGCGGGAAGCGAACCTGACCGAGGCCGACCTGTCGGGCGCCGACCTCCGCGGCAGCGACCTGACCGGCGCCCGCTTGCAGGGCGCGAAGTTCGACGGCGCCGACCTGCGCGGTGCGCGCCTCGACGCGAACGCCCTCGTCCAAGCCGACCTGCGGGGCGCCGACGTCGACGTCGAGACGGCGCTCGCCTTCGCCGCCGCCCACGGCCTCGTCATCCGCTGAACGCGCTGAAGGCCACCATCAGGGCACGGGATGCGCTGATGGTGGCCTTCAGCCGCGACTACGTCAGTCGACCGGGGGTTCGCCCGGGTCGAGTTCGATCAGGTCGCCCTCGGCGAGGAGCTCCTCGATCGACGCCGGGAGCAGGTACGCCGACCCGCCGCCGGGCTGGTTGAACCACGGGATCGCGACGCCGGCGAGCGCCTCCAGCGGCCGCTGCACCCGGTAGACGTGGTACGGGCGGTTGACCCACTCCGGCACCAGCGACCGCTCGGCGAACGGCGTGCCCGCCGCGTACGTCAGATTGCCGGTCGGGCCGCCGAAGCGGTCCAGCTCGCTGCCCGCGGGCAGCTCGCGCAGCTCCTTGCCGCGGAACAGCGTCAGCGGCGGCTCACCGGCCATCGGCCCGATCGGCCACTGCTGCTGACCGCCGCCACCACCGCCGTTGACGGCCGGGCGAGCGGGTTCCTGGCGCGGCGGCACCGGCGGCTGGACCGGCGGGACACCCGGCGGCACCGGGGCCAGGACGGTCGGCGCCGACGGCGGTTCACGCCGCGGCGGCGCGGGCGGCGGGGCGACCTGCTGCTGCGCCATCGGCGGCGGCCCGGCCGGCACCGGCGCCGGCGGGACGGGCTGGCGCGGCGGGGCCGGCGGCTCGTCGTCTTCGAGGTCGCCGAACAGCTCCTCGGCGCTGGTGAACGCCGTCTGCTCCTGCGGGGGCACCGGTTCGGGCTTGCGGACCGGGTACGAGCCGGTCGCGACCTCGGGCGACAGCGTCGCGACGACCCGCTGCGGCGCCGGTTCCGGCTCGGGCTCGGGTTCGGGCTCCGGTGCGGGCGGCTCCTCGGCCGGCACGTGGCCTTCCGGGTTGAGCAGCAGCTTGCCGAGCATGAACGCGGCCGCGTCCTCGGCGTCGCCGAACACCGCGGGGTTGCTGAGCTTGCCGTCGTACCAGCCGACGCGCCAGCCGTCGTCGACCTCTTCGACGCTCCAGCCGTGCTCGGCGGGCTCACCCAGCTTGTAGCCGCTCTCGGGCACGTCGAGCTCGTCGAGCTTGGCCTGCAGCCCGGCGAGCACCGGGTGGTCCGGGGTCTCCCGGCGCAGCGCCCGGCGGCCCGGCCGGGGCGCGGCAGCGGCCGGCTCCGCCTGGGCGGCGGGCTGCGGGGCCGGCGGTTCCGGCACCGGCAGGACGCCGGGGATCTCGGGCTGGGTGATCATGGTCGGCGGGCCCGGGTCGAACGCGGGCTGCTCCTCCCGCCGCGGCGGGAGGCCGGGCTGGAAGGAGTGCGCGGCCTCGTCCTCGTGCCGAGCCTGACCGGGCTGGAAGGAATGTGCGGCTTCGTCCTCGTGCCGGGCTTGGCCGGGTGTGAAGGAGTGCGCGGCTTCGTCCTCGTGACGCCGGCCGGGTTCGTCCTCGTGCCGGGCCTGGCCGGGCGCGAAGGCGTGGGCGGGTTCCTCGTCGTGGTGCGGCTCGTCCTCGTCGTGGGCCTGGAACGGCGACTCCTGGCCGGACTGGAAGGCTTCGTCGTCGCCGGGCTGGAACGGCGGCTCTTCGCCGTGCCGTGCTTGCCCCGTTGCGAAGGCGTGCGAGGACTCGTCGTCGTGGCGCGCCGGGAAGCCCGTGGGCTCCTCGTCGTGCCGCGGCGGCTGGAACGCGGCGCGCGCTTCCTCGTCGTGCCGGGACGCCTGGCCGGCGTCGAACGCGTGCCCGGCCTCGTCCTCGGCCGCCTCCGCGGGCGCACCGGACCGGAACGCGGCGTGCTCGCCGTCCCGCGGCTCCTGCTCGTGCCCGATCGGCTGGTCGGGCACGTACTCCGCGGTCTCGTCGAGGTCGGGCACCCGGCCCGGCTCCGGCGACGAGCCGTTCGTCCCGGCGTGCTCGGCCTGCTGGTCGTACTCGTCTTCGGCGTACTGGTCGTCCTCGGCGAAGCGGTCGTCGAACTCCTGGTCGTCGTAGCCGTCCTCGGCGTACTGACCCTCTTCGGCGTACTCGTGCTCCTCGGCCGGGGCCTCCGGCTCGACCGGCGCGTGCGCCGCGAGCGGAGCCTCCACCGGCGCGGGCGGCTGGGGCGGCACGACCGGCGGCGGGACGGCCGCGGCGGGCGGCGGGCCCGCGGGAGCCTGCTGCTGCGGGGGCGGCCCCTGCGGCGGCGGGCCCTGGGGCGGCGGCCCGGCCGGGCGCTGCTGCGGCGGGGGCGGCGGCTGGTTCCCCCGCGTGAGGTAGCCCGCGGCGGCCTGCAACGTCGGCTCGTCGACCGGCGGCAGCTTGAACCCGACCGCGCGGACGTGCTCGACGAGGTCCGGTTCGGGCGAAACGCCGTACTTGTGCAAGTAGAAGTTGACGGCGGCGGGCCAGATCCACTGGCCGTCGCTGTGGAAGGCGACCGGGACGGTGGCCTCCGGAGTCGCGGCGAGCCGGTCGATGTCGTACCCGCGCTCGGGCACCACCAGCGGCGCGCGCTCGAGGTACTCCAGCAGCCGGTCCTGCTCGTCGACCTCGAGGTCGGGCCGGTTGATGACCGGACGGCCGGCCGGGCCGACGGTGTCGAAGATCCGGGCGATCCGGAAGTGCGGCCCCGGCTGCTCCGGGCCGAGCCCGGACATCCGCCGGATCAGCCACTCGGGCACGTTGTCCTCGGTGCGCGGGAACATCCGCAGCTCGTCCGAGTAGGCCTGCGGCGGCGGCGCGAGGTTCCACACCGGTTCGTCGCGGTTGTACTCGAGGTTGTAGCTGGACGGGTGGTCGAGCTGGTAGCGCGCGTTGAACCAGGTGCCGCGGCCGTCGCGGTACATGCCGCCGCGGAGCCTGCCGAAGAGCGTGGCGATGTCGTGGGTGGCGAGCCACTCGTGGACCGTCCCGTCTTCGGTGACGATCTCGCCGGTCAGCTCGTGGTACCTCCCGACGGCTCGGTACTCCGCGGTGACCTTGCGCCAGTCGCGCGGGGCGGCACGCAGCAGGGCAAGTCCGATCTGCTTGACCAGGGTGTCCTGCTCGGTCGCGTTCAGCTGCGTCGTCGGTTGTGCCACGGGGACATTTTGACTGTTCGCGCGCGCGTGTGCACCCCGCATGTGGGTTTTGCCGCTCGGCGACCCGGCGGCACCCGGTCTGACCTCGCGTGATGCGAAGTGCGGTAGATCACAGCTTGATCGCGGCGAGCGTCGCGAATGGACCGTGTGGGGTAGCGGCCAGTCTACGGGCAGCGACCACGCGCGCCTGGAAGCGACGCGCGGGGGTCGCTTTGCCAGAATGGGCGGCGTGACGGCGAAGATTCTCGACGGCAAGGCCACCAAGAACGCCATTTTCGCGGAGCTCGAACCCCGCGTCGCGGCTCTGGCCGCGAAGGGGGTGACGCCGGGCCTGGGCACCGTCCTGGTCGGCGACGACCCGGGGTCGCACTCGTACGTGCGGATGAAGCACGCCGACAGCGGCAAGATCGGGATCAACTCGATCCGCCGCGACCTGCCCGCGGACATCACCCAGGAGAAGCTCGAAGCCGTCGTCGACGAGCTGAACGCCGACCCGGCGTGCCACGGCTACATCGTCCAGCTGCCGCTGCCGAAGCACCTCGACGCGAACCGCGTGCTCGAGCGGATCGACCCGGAGAAGGACGCCGACGGTCTCGCGCCGGTCAGCCTGGGCCGTCTGGTGCTGGGCCAGCAGGGCGCGCTGCCGTGCACGCCGTACGGGATCATCGAGCTGCTCAAGCGCCACGGCGTCGAGCTGAACGGCGCCCAGGTCGCCGTGGTCGGCCGCGGCATCACCGTCGGCCGCACGCTCGGCCTGCTGCTGACCCGCCGCAGCGAGAACGCCACCGTCACCCTGTGCCACACCGGCACCCGCGACCTCGCCGCCGAGGTCCGCCGCGCCGACGTCGTGATCGCCGCGGCCGGGGTGCCGGGCATCATCACGCCGGACATGGTCGCGCCGGGCGCCGCGGTGCTCGACGTCGGCGTGTCCCACGTGGACGGCAAGCTCACCGGCGATGTTCACCCGGACGTGGCCGAGGTGGCCGGCTGGCTTTCGCCGAACCCCGGCGGGGTCGGCCCGATGACCCGGGCGATGCTCGTCAGCAACGTCGTCGAAGCGGCGGAGCGCTCGCTCCAAGGCCGATGACGATGACCGAAGACCGGCGGGACATCGGCGACCGCCGGGGCAGGCAGGCCCGCTTCACGCAGCTGCCGTTCGCGCTGGTGCTGCTGGTGGTCGCCGTCGCCGTGCTGCGGATCGTCCAGTACCACTGGCGGGAGGGTGCGGCGCTGATCGGCGTCGCGCTCCTCCTCGCCGGGGTGCTGCGGGCGGTGCTCCCGGCCGCCAGGGCGGGCCTGCTCGCGATCCGCGGCCGGGTCGTGGACGTCGTGACCTACACCGGCCTGGCGGCCGCGGTGCTGTACGTGGCCTTGACGATCATCGGCGGCCCGTTCGCGTCGTCCTAAGACGCCAAAAGCGCCACTTTCATAGGGAAAGTGGCGCTTTTGGGAGTCGCTGTCAGGAAGCGAGGGCGAGTTCGCGGCGTTCGGCCTTCGCCTCGCGCCGGTCCAAAGTGCCCGAGACGATCGCCAGCGACAGGCCGAAGACCGCCAGGAGCGCGCCGACCCAGTTCGGGGCGACCAGGCCGAGGCCGCCCGCGATCACCAGGCCGCCGAGGTACGCGCCGATCGAGTTGGCGATGTTGAACGCGGACTGGACGGCGGCCGACACCAGGGACGGTGTGCCGCCCGCCTTCTCCATGATCCGCGCCTGCATCATCGGGCCGATCATGAACCCGGCGACGCCGACGAAGAAGATCGTGATCGCGGCGCCGACCTTGCCCTGCGCGGTGATCGTGAAGATGCCCAGCACGCAGGCCAGCGACAGCAGCGCGGCGTACAGGCCCGGCATCAGCGCGCGGTCGGCCAGCCGGCCGCCGAGCAGGTTGCCGATCGTCATGCCGACGCCCGCCAGGGACAGCAGCAGCGTGACGTTCGACGGCGAGTAGCCGGCGACGTCGGTCAGCATCGGCGTGATGTAGGACAGGCACGCGAACACGCCGCCGAGCCCGAACGTGACGATCGCCAGCGCGAGGTGCACCTGGGGCCGCTTGAACGCGCCGAGCTCACCGCGCAGCGACGCGTCGGCGGGCTTGCCCTGGTGCGGGACGAGCTTCGCGATGGCGGCGACGGCCACCAGTCCGATCACGGCGACGACGCCGAACGTGGCGCGCCAGCCGACCTGCTGGCCCAGCAGCGTGCCGAGCGGTACGCCGATGACGTTCGCCAGGGTCAGGCCGAGGAACATCATCGACACGGCCTTGGCGCGCTGGCCGGGTCCGACCAAACTGGATGCGACGACCGCGCCCGCGCCGAAGAACGCGCCGTGCGGCAGGCCGGCGAGGAACCGGAACGCGACGCCGAACTCCTGGTTGGGGGAGAGCGCGAAGAGGGCGTTGCCCAGGGTGAACAGGCCCATCATGGCCAACAGCATGGTCTTGCGCGGCAGCCGGACGGCGGCCGCGGTGAGCAGGGGGGCGCCGATGACGACGCCGAGGGCGTAACCGGAGATGAGGTAGCCGGCGGTCGGGATGTCGACGCCGAAGTCGGCGGCCGCCTGGGGCAGCACGCCCATCATGACGAACTCGGTGGTCCCGATGCCGAAAGCTCCGATGGCGAGCGCGAGCAGCGCGACGGGCACGGCACTCCTTCCAGGGTGAGAAATCGATTTCTTAGCCGATGTCTGGATCGGTTCAGTTCGGGGGCATTAAGAAAGGCAGTCATCCGGCCCCAGCGCCGTGAGCTGCCTACGGACAGTCCAACAAGCGAGGGGGGTCGTTGTCATCCCGATATCGGGTGACGATCCACACCGTAACGCCGGTGATCAGCGCGGGGCGGCCAGAACCCCGTCGAGCAGACCCGGGAACAGGGCGTTCAGGTCGTTGCGGCGCAACGAGTTGAACCGGGTTGTGCCTTCCTGGCGACCGGCCACGACCCCGGCCTGGCGCAGGATGCTCAGGTGGTGGGTGATTGTGGACTTGGTCACCGGCACGGTCAGCCCGCCGCACGCGATCTCGTGGTCCGCGGCCGCGAGCTGCCGCACGATCGCCAGCCGCACCGGGTCGGCGAGGGCGCGGAGCACGCCTTCGACGGTGATCTCGTCCCGCTCGGGGTGGACGAGCGGCGGCAGGGTGACGGACTTGGCCATGCGGCCATTGTACGACGCCGATCGAAATTGCCGGAGTTACGTAGTACGGTGGTCGTCGAACTACGACGTTCATCGAACCAATCCCGCTCCGCTTGGGGGACCCACCCATGTCCGCACCCTCGTCCTCGAGGATCTCGGTGCTGGCCTTCGGCGCGTTCGGCGTCGGGACCAGCGGCTACATCGTCGCCGGGCTGCTGCCCGCGCTGACCGGCGAGCTGCACGTCTCGGCGACCGCCGCGGCCCAGCTCGTCACGGCCTTCGCCATCGCGTACGCGATCGGGTCGCCGCTCTTCGCCGCCGTCACCGGCACGTGGGAGCGCCGGACGCTGCTGGTCGCCGCGCTCGCCGTCACCGCCGCCGGCAACCTGTTCGCCGCGCTCGCCCCCGGCTACGGCTCGCTCCTGGTGGCCCGCGTGGTGACCGCGGTCGGCGCCGCGGTGTTCACGCCGGCGGCGAGCGCCGTCGCGGCCCAGCTCACCGCCCCGGAACGCCGGGGCCGCGCGATCGCGCTCGTGTTCGGCGGCCTGACCGTCGCGCTCATCTTCGGCGTGCCGCTCGGCAGCCTCATCTCGCAGCACCTCGGCTACCGGACGGCGTTCGCGCTGGTCGCGGCGTTCTCGCTGGCGAGCGCGCTGGCCGTGCGGCTGGCGCTGCCCTCGGTCGCCGCCCCGCCGCGGGTGAGCTTGGCCGAGCGGTTCGCCGCGGGCCGCGACCCGCGTGTCCTCGTCATGCTGGCCGTGACGGTCCTCGGCTGCCTCGCCGCGTTCATGGTCTACACGTTCGTGTCCCCGCTGCTGGCCGCGACCGCGGGCCTGCACGGCACGGCGGTCACGGTGCTGCTCTTCTGCTACGGCGTCGGCGGTGCGGTCGGCAACTTCGCCGGCGGCCGGGCGGCCGACCGCTGGGGTTCGCGCGCGCCGCTGCTCGTCGTGACGGCCTCGATCACCGTCGTCATGGCGCTGCTGCCGATCGCGACGACGACCCCGATCGCGGCCGGCGTCGCGCTGTTCGTCTGGGGCATGGCGACGTGGTCGTTCAGCCCGCCGGTGCAGCACCGGCTGATCGAGCTGGCCCCGGGCCACGCCGGCCTCGTGCTCTCGCTCAACGCGTCGGCGATCTACCTCGGCGTCGGCCTGTCCGGCGTGGTCGGGGGCGCTGTGCTCGACTCCGGCGGGCCGCTGATCCTGCCGGAGGTCGCGGCTGCCCTGACGCTGCTCGCGCTGGTGCTCGTCGGAGCGGCGTGGGGGCGGGTCCGCGAGCCGGTCGCCGCTTAGTCCGCGCGGGCCTGGACTTCGCAGTCGGGCCCGGGGTAGACGAGCGCCTCGTGCCCGTCGGCGAACCGGACCAGGTAGGGCGGCGCGCCGTCGGGCCCGCGGACTTCGAGGATCTCGCCGCGCTGCTCGGCCGACCCGACCGTCCGGCCGTGCACCTGGATTTCGTCTCCCACTCCTGCGTGCATGGGCTTCACCTCCGCATCCAGGGTAGGAGCGAAATCCGGTGCCCGGTCCCGGCGAACGGGTTAGGCTCCACGGCGTGATCAGCGAATTCGGAGGCGCCGCGCCTCGGCGCCGGTGAGCCCGTCGGTCCGGGTCCGCACGCCGGGCGAGCTGCGGAAGGCCCGGCGCAAAGCGCATCCCTGCTGGGGCCACCTGGTGGCCGCCCCGCTCTGGCCGTTGCACGGCGCGAACCTGGGCACGCTGCTGCGCACGTGCGACGCGGTCGGCGCGTGCCTGGCCGTCCCGCGGTTCCCGTGGGTGCCCGAAGCGCTGCGACGCGGGAACACGTTGCGGCGCCCGGCATGCGTGCACTGGGTGCACGACCCGCCGGGCTGGCTGGCCCGCGAACGGGCGGCCGGCACCCGGGTGGTCGGCGTCGAGCTGGCGGAGGAAGCGGTGCGGCTGGCCGACCTGCCGGCGGCCCGCGGCCGCACGATCGCCGTGCTCGGCCACGAGCAGACCGGCATCCCGCCGGAGGTGCTGGACCTGCTCGACAGCGTCGTCGAGATCCCGATGGTCGGCATCGGCGCCAGCCTGAACGTCGCCGTGGCCGGCAGCCTCGTGCTCTACAAACTCTCTGGACTGGTGTGAGCGGAACTCTGAAGTGGACAGTCGCGGAAAACGCGTCGTGGTGCGACCTGGTGTGCGGTGGGCGGTTCGGCCCGCGGGCGTGGACCAGCCCCACCCGCACCCGGGAGTACTACCCGGACGCGGTGACCCTGACCCACGACACCACCGCCGCCGATGTGCTCCCGTACATCGACGATTCCGCGGGCTGCTCGGTGAAGGACAGCTTCGCGACCCTGGACCTGCCGGGCTTCTCGGTGCTGTTCGAAGCGACGTGGCTCGCCTGCGGCCCGGGCGTCCCCGAACCGGGCTGGCACCGGACGGCGTCGCCGCTGGGGCCATCGGTGGCGCTGCTGTCCCACGGCGAGCACCGGGTGGTGGCCCACCGCGGCGAGAACGTGGTCGGGCTGTACGACTTCTCGGCCCCACCCGAATCCTGGCCGGGCGCGGTCGCGGCGGTGGCAGCGGCGTTCCCCGGCGTCCCGGTGGTCGGCTACGAACACGGCGACACCCTGCGGCTCGCACTGCACCACGGCGCGCGGCCGCTGGGCCCGTTGCGCGTCTGGGTGCGTTAGCTCGTCTTGGCCGCGGCCTTGGCGGCCTTCTTGAACGCCCGGACCTCGGCCAGGGTCTCGGCACTGGTGACGTCCGCGATCGACCGGCGCGAGCCGCGGTCCCCGTACGCGCCGGCGGCTTCGCGCCAGCCCTTCGGCTGAACGCCGCGCTGCTTGCCCAGCAGGGCCAGGAAGATCTTGGCCTTCTGTTCGCCGAACCCGGGCAGGGCCCGCAGGCGCTTGAGGACCTCGGGGCCATCGGGCTTCGGACGGCCGTCGAGCCAGATTCCTTCGGTGCGGCCGTCGTAGTTCTCGATGATGTGCTGCGCGAGCGCGTGGACGCGGCGGGCCATCGAGCCGCCGTAGCGGTGGATGGCGGGCGGTACGACGCACATCTCGACGAATGCCTCGACGTCGGTGGCGGCGATCTTCTGCAGCGAGAACCCGTCCATCCGGTCGGCGATCTTCCGCGGGCCGGCGAAGGCGTGCTCCATGGGGTACTGCTGGTCCAGGAGCATCCCGACGAGCAGGGCGAACGGGTCTTCGTTGAGCAGCTTGTCGCCCGCCGGGTCGCCGGTCAGGTGGAGTTCGCGCAGCATGCCGGTCATCTTGACACAGCTTGCTTCTCCGGCAGGTGCGCGACGACCAGTGCCACCGTCGCGATGAGGAAGTTCTGCAACGCCGGCTGCAGCCCGTTCCACTTCTCCGACTGCCACATCTGGAACCACTCGCCGCCGATCGCCAGGAAGCCGACGCCGAACAGCAGGATCCACATCACCCAGCCGAGGGTGGCGAGGCGCCGGGCGGTCGCGTCGCGGCCGCGGAGCCACTGGACCAGTGCCGCGATCAGCGCCAGCGCGCTCAGCGCCTCCCACGCGATGATCACGACGTACGCGGTGTTCTGCAGGCCCGGGCTGGTGATCGCGCGCCACATCATGTCCGGCGAGCGGAACGTCGTGTCCATCGCGAGCACGTGCTGGACGAACGCCTGGTTCGTGCCGAAGTCGGTGATGTTGCCGAACGCGATGAGCGCCATCTGGAGCGCGGTCATCGCGGTGAGGACGACGACCGCGGAGCGCAGGCCGCCGATCCTGGCTGAAAACCCCATGTCCGCAGCGTAACGACGCCGTCACCGGGTTTTCGCGTACCGCGACGGCGTCGTCCCCAGGTACCGCTTGAAGTGCCGCGTCAGGTGCGCCTGGTCGCTGAACCCGGCCGCGGCGGCGACCTCGGCCGCCGGGGCGCCGTCCAGCAGCAACCGGCGGGCGCGGTCGACGCGGCGGCCCGTCAGGTAGCGGTGCGGTGGCAGCCCGAACCGCGCCCCGAAGCAGCGGACGAGGTACGCCGGGTGTGCGCCGAGCGTCTCGCCGGCTTCGGCGAGCGTCAGCGCTTCGGGCAGCTTCGCGTCGAGGAGGTCCCGCAAATCCTCCGCCAGCCCGCGCTTCGGTTCCGGGGAGACCGGCCGGCCCAGGTGGGTTCGCAGCCGGTCGGCCACCAGGGCGAGCCGGCTCTCGGCCTCCAGCGCGTCGCCGGGGTGGGCGAGGGACTCGTGCAGCTGGTGGATGCGGGTCCGCAGCAGGCCGTCGGCGACGCTCGGCCGGTCCACCGCGGCCCCGATCAGGTCGTCGCCCAGCACCGACGTGTCCAGGTACAGCACGCGCTTGCGGAAGCCGTGGCTGGTCGCGGCCCGCCCGTCGTGGGCGACGTTCGGCGGCAGCAGCGTCACGGCCGGCCCGAGGGCGCCGTGGTGGTGGCGGTCGAGGTCGTAGCGGATGACGCCGTCGTCGACGATCAGCAGCGTCCACGTGTCGTGCGTGTGCAGCGGGTACGCGTGCGTCGTGAAGCGGGCGTGGAAGACCTCGGCGATCCCGGGGATCGCCGGCCGCCAGGCTTCGACGTGCGCCATGTCAAGAACGTACAAGACGCACGGGTGGCCGGCGGGCGAGTCTTCGGGGCATGAGTTCCTTCGACACGAAGATCGCCGTCCTGCTCCGCGACGACCTGGCGTCCTGGCAGCGGCTGAACGTCACCGCGTTCCTGGTGAGCGGGATCGCCCACGTGACCCCGGAGCTGATGGGCGAGCCCTACGAAGACGCCGACGGCACGGCGTACCTGCCGATGTTCGGCCAGCCGGTGATGGTCTTCTCGGGCACCGCGGACGTCCTCACCGCGGCGCACACGCGCGCCCTGGGCCGCGGCCTGCGGATTTCGATCTTCACCGACGAGCTGTTCCACACCGGCAACGACGTCGACAACCGGGCCGCGGTGCGCGCGGTGCCGGGGGAGAAGCTGGCGCTGGCCGGGCTCGCGGTCCACGGCCCGAAGAACGCGGTGGACAAGATCCTCAAGGGCGCGTCCCTGCACCGTTGAGTAGAAATCCCCTGTCCCCGTGGGCCCGGCGCTGCCAGCATGATCGGCGAGCCGCGAAAAAGCGGCCGGAAATGGGGAGAATCCGTGAAATCACTGCATCGCGCCGGCGTGGTCCTGACGGCGGCGGCCGGGCTGGGCCTGGCGCTCGTCCCGGTCGCTTCGGCGGACCCGGCGCAGACGGTGAGCTACACCTCGGAAGACGGCGCCTGGCCGATGCAGGGCAGCGTCCAGTACTCGTCGCCGGGCGCCGAGATCACCGTGCGGGAGCGCGACGGCAAGCTGGTGATCGACGTCGACGCGGGCTTCGACTACCTGCGCGTCGAGCTGAGCGCGCCGGCCGGGGAAACCCTGCACACCGGGCAGTACACGGGTGCGCGCTACCGCGGCCCGGAAGACCCGGCGCTGAGCACACCGGGCTTCTCGGCGATCACCGCCGGCTTCGGCTGCGGCGACGACTACGCGGACTTCACGATCGACCGCCTCGACGCGACCGGCGTGGACCTGACGTTCGTCCAGCACTGCGGCAGCCCGGACGGCCCGGCGACCCGCGGCGAGGTCCACTTCACCGCCTGAGCCGCTCGACCGGCGGCAAGACCCCGGTGGTCACCCAGGTGACCCAGTCCGCGGGCTCGAACACGCAGTTGCCGGACGACACCCGGCTCGCGTGCCTGCCGAGCAGCTGCACCGAGCGCCACAGCTCGTCGTCGGCGTCGTGGCGCTCGAACGCGACCGGGGCGGTCGCCCGGCAGAAGACGCCGGTCAGCGAACTCGCCAGCCGGTCCCGGCGCTGGAGGAACCAGCCGCCGGGATCGGTGGGCGTGCCCGCCTCGCCGCCGTAGGTGCGCCACACGACGTCCCGCTCCAGCCGCGTCGCGAGGCCGAGCGCGTCGGCGGACTCGAAGGCGCAGCGATCCGGGTACGGCGAGGGCGGCACCGGCCGCGGCTCGACCCCGAGCGACTCGAGCTCGAAGGCGGCAGCCGTCACGCGGATCCGCAGCGGGGCGAAGAACTCGACCGTCACGAGGCCGTCGTGTTCCCAGCTCCACGGTTCTTCCAGCGAGTGGTCCGCCGACGGCGGCTCGGCCGCTTCCAGCTCGGCCGGGTCGGCGCTCAGCTCGAAGACCTCGACGACCGAGACCTCACCCGGTACGAGCCGGTACTCCACGTACGCCTCGAGCCGCAGCGAGACCCGGCTGCCGTCCGTGGTGACCTCCGTCAGGTGGCCGTCGACGAACCGCTCGAGGTTCACGGAGCCGTCGCGTGCACCAGGAACACGCTGCGCACCCGGTCGCCGCCCTCGACGGTGAACGTCCGCGCCGAAGCGTCCACGAACCCCGCTGACGTCGCCAGAGCCGCCGCTCCGGCGTCGTCGGTCGGGAACGACAGGTCCCGCGGCACGAAGTCCGCGAACGCCCCCGACGGCTTGAACCGCGCCCCCGAAACGACCGAAAACGCCAGCCGGCCGCCCGGCCGGAGCACCCGCAGCCAGTCCTCGAACGCGACCGCCCCGAGGAAGTGCAGCGACGACGCGCACAGCACGACGTCGGCCGAGCCGTCCGCCGCCGGCATCGGGACCGCGGGCGCGACCTGCCACGAGATCACCCCGGACGGGTCCAGCGTGGGCGCCTTCGCCGTCGCACGGGCGAGCATCGCCGGCGACAGGTCGACCGCCAGCACCCGAGCCGGCTTCAGACGCAACGCCGCGTACGCCGCGAAGCCGGTCCCGGTCGCGACGTCGAGCACCAGCTCCGGCTCCGGCGGCAGCGGCTCGACCAGCGCCTCGGCCACGGAAACGTGGAAGGTGTCTTCGTCGTAGTGCTCGGCCGTGCCGTCGAAGAGGGCTGCCCTCGCGTCGTGGTCCACGGACCCAACCTAGCCGGGCCCACCAGTCGTTTTCAGCGGACGACGGCCGGCGAACCCCAGGTCGGTGCGGTGGTACCAGCCCAGCTCGCGATCACCCTCGAGCCAGCACAGCAGCACGTCGGTGCCGTCGAGCTCGGCCGGGAAGTCGACCAGCAGCGGCGCGAACCCCTTGAGCTCGGCGCCGGTGCGCTGGACCGTCGTCATGAGCTCGTCGAGGCGGGCCTGCGCGGCCTTCCACTCGGGCAGTCCGCCCAGCTCGGTGGTCCGGCCGCCCGGGCGCAGCGACGCCGCGAGCTCGGCGGCGTCGGCGCGGACGCGCACCAGTTCGTCGAGGACCGGCCGCAGCCGCGCCAGTTCGTCGCGTGCTTCCGCGACGGTGAACAGTCCCATCCGCCGATTTTGCCACCGGCGGGGTTCAGGCCTCCCGGCGCCGCCGCACCAGCGCGTTGGCCAGCCCGCTGCCGACCAGCAGGAAGCCCACGCCGAGCAGCCCGCCGATGAAGAGGAAGTCCATGACGCCGTAGGCGATGTCGCTCTTCGGCATCAGGTTGACCAGCCGGAACCCCCACTCGGGCACCGCCATCGAGGCGACGCCGGGCAGCACGCCGTAGATCAGCCCGCCCAGGATCGGGCCGACCGCGGACAGCGCGCCGAGCGCGGCGACGACCAGCAGCAGGATCGCCCCGCCGGCCAGCAGCGCGATGCCCAGCGCGTCGCGGTTGGTGCTGAGGGTGGCTTGGATCAGCTGCTGCTGGCGCAGCCCGCCCCAGCTCAGCAGCCCGAGGGCCACCGGTGTGAGCACGAGCCCGCCCAGTGCGCTGACGACGTGCGCGCCACCTCGGCGCGGCCGTTCGTCGCGAACGTCGGTGCTGTCTTCGTAGTCTTCGTAGTCGTCTTCGTAGTCGGCGTACCGATGGGTCGACATGGCCGTCACCTCCCGCATGATGAGTTCACGGGTGGCATCGTGCCTTGGTTCACCGCGGAACGCGACGCTCTCTCGGCGAGCGGTCGGCTGAGCCGAACGGTCGGCTCGGCCCCGTGAGCTGTGCCACAACGGGCGGGTGGAGACTTGATACCGGCCACTACTGGAACCATCCAGCTCGGTCAAGCAGTACGCTTGTACCGCTACCGGCGAGACTTAAAAGAAGAACGCGAAGATCCGCGGAAGGAGCACCGCTGCTCATGGCCAAGATCAAGGTCCAGGGCACCGTCGTCGAACTCGACGGCGATGAGATGACCCGCATCATCTGGCAGTTCATCAAGGACAAGCTGATCCACCCGTACCTGGACGTGAACCTGGACTACTACGACCTGGGTATCGAGGAGCGGGACCGCACCGACGACCAGGTCACGGTCGACTCCGCGAACGCGATCAAGAAGCACGGCGTGGGCGTCAAGTGCGCCACGATCACCCCCGACGAGGCCCGCGTCGAGGAGTTCGGCCTCAAGAAGATGTGGCTGTCCCCGAACGGGACGATCCGCAACATCCTCGGCGGCGTGATCTTCCGCGAGCCGATCGTCATCCAGAACATCCCGCGGCTGGTGCCGACGTGGACGAAGCCGATCATCATCGGCCGCCACGCCCACGGCGACCAGTACAAGGCCACCAACTTCAAGGTGCCGGGCCCGGGCAAGCTGACCGTCAGCTACACCCCGGACGACGGCTCCGAGCCGATGGAGTTCCAGGTCGCCCAGTTCCCCGAGGGTGGCGGCGTCGCCATGGGGATGTACAACTTCAAGAAGTCGATCGAGGACTTCGCGCGCGCGTCGCTGCAGTACGGCCTCGACCGCGGCCTGCCGGTCTACCTCTCCACCAAGAACACCATCCTCAAGGCCTACGACGGCCAGTTCAAGGACGTGTTCGAGGAGATCTTCCAGAACGAGTTCAAGGCCGACTTCGACGCCAAGGGCATCTCCTACGAGCACCGCCTGATCGACGACATGGTCGCCGCGGCGATGAAGTGGGAGGGCGGCTACGTCTGGGCGTGCAAGAACTACGACGGTGACGTCCAGTCCGACACGGTCGCGCAGGGCTTCGGCTCGCTCGGCCTGATGACGTCGGTGCTGCGCACGCCGGACGGCCGGACCGTCGAGGCCGAGGCCGCGCACGGCACGGTGACCCGGCACTACCGCCAGCACCAGCAGGGCAAGCCGACGTCGACGAACCCGATCGCGTCGATCTACGCCTGGACCCGCGGCCTCGAGCACCGCGGCAAGCTGGACGGCAACCAGGAGCTGATCGGCTTCGCGAACAAGCTGGAGCAGGTCGTCGTCGAGACCGTCGAGAGCGGCCAGATGACGAAGGACCTCGCGCTGCTCATCAGCAAGGACCAGCCGTGGCAGACGACCGAGGAGTTCCTCGCGACGCTGGACGACAACCTGGCGAAGAAGATCGCCCAGGGCTGAGTTCTCCCCTCGAGAAAGCCCCCTTCCCGATTCGTCGGGAAGGGGGCTTTCCTTCGTTCACAGCGCGTCACCTCGCGGTGACTTCGTTGGCGCCTCCGGGTGGTTGCTGCGTACGGCGCTGTCGGTCCGGGTAAAGGATTGCCTACCCTTGGCGGAGGACGGGGCTCGCGGGTTGGAGGAAGGCATGTCGAAGAAGACTCTGATCATCTTGGGCGCCATCGTCCTGGTCATCGTCGTGTACGCCATGAACACGGGCAAGCAGGCTTCGGGCGCTTCGGCCACCGGCTGCAAGGTGACCGTGACCGCGGACGTCCTGAACGCCCGCGAAACGGCGGACGGCAACGCCAAGATCGTCGGCAAGTACCTCCGCGACGCCCAGTTCGACGCCTTGCCGGGCGTGCAGAACGGCTTCCGCAAGGTCGCCGACGACAAGTGGGTGGCGGCCGCGTTCACCCAGCCCGTCGAGGGCTCCACCTGCTGATCCGTCAGACGCCGAGCAGGTCGGCCGCGAGCGTGGCGACACCGAACGCCGCGGCCGACAGGCCGAGCGTGCGAGCGCGCTTCGGATCGCGCTTCGCGGCGGCGCGCCAGTAAAGGCCGATGCCGACGGCCAGCACCAGCAGTTCGACGACGGCCGAGACGGCGGGCAGCCGCCAGAGCCCGAAGCCGAACGTGGGCAGGTCACCGGCGTTGCCGGGCAGGATCGGCAGGTCGGCGCGGTGCACGACCAGGTCGAGCAGCCAGTGCGAGAACACGACTCCGCCGAGGACGAGCCCGGCTTCCCGGCCGAGCCAGCGGCTCGCGACCGCGCCGAAGAGGGCGGCGAGCACGAGCGCGCCGACGAGCGAGTGCGTGTAGTCGGCGTGGATGACGCCGCCGCCGTAGCCCGCGCCGTCGACCGTCTCGACGCCGCTCAGGTAGAGCGGCACGAACACGACGTCGAGCCAGGCGGTGGCGAGCATGAGCGTCCAGACGGGGATCGACGGCCGGCCCGCCTTGACGGCGGCGGCCAGCCCGAAGTGGCCGGCGATCATCTGCGGGCCTCCGTCCAGGGGAAGCGGGCGTCGAGCACGCCCAGCCCGACGGTGAAGAGGAGCACGGCGAGGATGAAGCTCATGGTTTCTCCGCGTAGTTCGTGAGGCCTTGGACGAGCATGGATTTGAGGACTTCGAAGCTCTGGTCGACGTCTTCGGGCCGCCCGAAGCCGCCGGACGCTTCGAGCCCGGCGAAGCCGTGCACGGCCGCGCGGATGCAGCGGGTGGCGTGAACGGCCTGGACGTGGTCGAAGCCGAACGGCCTGAGCACGGCGAAGACGACCTCGGCGACGGCGTGGGTGGCCCGGCTGAGCTCGGTGTCCGTTTCGTCGGGCGCGGTCGTCAGCGCGTTGGTGCGGTGCGGGTGGCGGTGCAGGTAGGCGCGGTAGGCGTCGGCGAGGGCGCGGACCGCGGCCGCGCCTTCACGCCCGGTGGCGGCGGTCCGCAGCGCTTCGGCCATCTCCTGGACGACCGTGAGGTCGATGAGCCGGCGCAGGTCGGCGAGGTTCTTGACGTGCTTGTACAGCGAGGGCGCGGCCACGCCGGCGCGTTCCGCGACCTTGGCGAGGGTCAGGGCGTCGGCACCGGAGTCGTCGACGATCTCGAGGGCCAGGCCGACCACGGCGGTGGTGGTCAGCCCCGCTCTAGGGGACATCGGGTTGGCTACTTGGCATAGCTTTAAAGCTAATGACCGTAGCTTCGGTCGTCAAGGCGCGGTTTTTGTCGGTGGTCGCTGGTAGAACTCGGGGAGTCGGAAAACGCAGGTGAGCGGAGGTGGCGGCGACGTCCCGGGGGCGGGCGACAACTGAATGCGGCATGGGCTGAGGCGGGTGTCCGCGGGGTCTCCAGGGGGAGTTCCGCGGGCGCCGGGGCCGGCGGAGTGGAGCTAGGGGATGTGCTCGGACGGGGGTCTGAGCACGGCGGCGAGACTCCTCCGGCCTGCCGGACGGCGTGTTCCGTTCGCGTGGAGCTGGACTTGCCACCGCGGGACTCCTGCGGCCTGCCGGATGGCGGGGAGGGCGTGGTCCGCCCGCGACAGGCCGGACTTGCCACCGCGAGCCGTGTGGGCCGGGCCGGTCCCGCGCCGTCAGAGAGGGCGGGTTCCGCCGGGGGTTTCCCGGGCCGCGCTTGGGTGGGGGCAGGTTCTCCCGCGCCTGCCTTGGGCGGCAGCGGACGCGAGCCGAGATGTCCCGTCGGTGCTCGGCCGAGGCGTGGTGCGGCAGCACCCTCGCCGCTGCGAGCCGTGCCAGGGGCCACCGCCGCGGGCCGTGCGAGAGCCTGGACCGGCCACCGCGAGCCGTGCCAGGGCCCGGACCCGTGGCCGTCAGAGCGTGAAGGTCGCGTCCTCCTCCGCGACCAGCACCTCGCCGCCGAACTCGGCGCGTGCCTCGGCGGCCGCCGCCGCGCGGTCGGTGTCCGGCCAGAAGTGGGTCAACAGTAAGCGGCGTGCTCCGGCGCGCTCCGCCCAGTGGCCCGCCTCTGCCGCGGTCATCAAGAACCGGGGCTCTCCCTCCGCCGGTGGGGTGCGGAGGGTGGCGTCGCAGATGAACAGGTCCGCGTCGCGGCCGAGGTCGGCCAACACCGGCGACGGTCCCGTGTCCCCGGTGTACGCCACCGTGAGCCCGGGCGCCGTCAGCCGCACGCCGAAGTTCGGCACGTAGTGCGGCAGCTCGTGCGTCGTGAGGCGGAACGGTCCGAGGTCGGCCGGTGCGCCGAGGTCGTGCACCTCGAACAGCTGCTCCGGGTGCGGCCGCGGCTCCATCGCCGCCAGGCGCCGGACGGTGCCGGGCGTGCAGTGCAGCGGAAGCCGGCGCGTCGAACCGTGCGGCTCCTGGACCGTGTAGTACCAGGCTCGCCCGAGCGCGCTCACGTCCGCGAGGTGGTCCGGGTGCTCGTGCGTCACCACCACGGCGTCGGGCAGCCCGTGGGCGAACAGGCGCGACGCCGCGCCGTAGCCGAGGTCGAGGACGACGCGGAACCCGTTGTGCGACAACAGGAATCCCGCGCACGCCCGTCCGGGCTCCGGAAACCCGCCGCAGCTGCCGAGAACCGTCAGCTCACCCATGCCCGGCAGTCTGGCAGAGCGGCCACCGGCGGGCACGCGAGTTCCGGCCGGTAGCGTGCAGCAGGTGCTGACCGTCTCCACCGTGAACGTCAACGGCCTCCGCGCCGCCGCCAAAAAGGGCTTCGTCGAATGGCTCGCCGCCACCGAAGCCGACGTCGTCTGCTGCCAAGAGGTGCGCGCCACCGCGGAGCAGCTCCCCGCGTCGGTCGTCGAGCCCGAAGGGTGGTTCACGGCGCACGCACCGTCGGCCGTCAAGGGGCGCAACGGTGTCGCCGTGTACAGCCGCATCGAGCCCGAGGAGGTGCGCGTCGGCTTCGGGGAGCCCGAGTTCGAGGACAGCGGGCGCTACCTCGAGGTCCACCTGCCGAACGTCGTGGTCGCGAGCCTCTACCTGCCCAGCGGGGACGTCGGCACCGAACGCCAGGACGAGAAGGAGCGCTTCATGGCGGCGTTCCTGCCCTACCTCGTCGAGCTGCGGGCGAAGGCCGCCGCGGCCGGGCGCGAGGTCGTGGTCGTCGGCGACTGGAACATCGCCTACGACACCGTCGACCTGAAGAACTGGCGCGGCAACCGCAAGAACTCCGGCTTCCTGCCCGAGGAACGCGAGTGGCTCGGCCGGGTCTACACCGAGGCGGGCTACACCGACGTCCAGCGCCGGCTCGACCCCGAAGGCCCCGGCCCCTACACCTGGTGGTCCTACCGCGGCCAGGCCTTCGACAACGACTCCGGCTGGCGCATCGACTGCCAGCTCGCGACGCCGGGTCTCGCCGAGAAGGTCGTCGAAGTCGTGGTCGAGCGCGCGGCCACGTACGACCAGCGCTGGTCCGACCACGCGCCGGTCACCGCGACCTACGACATCTAGGCCGCGCTGTCCACGAAGTGGTTGTCGAACCGGTCCTGCGACGCCAGGACCTCCGCCGGTGACGCCTCGCCCGCCGGATCCGGTCGATCATCCGGAAGTACTCGAAGCGCTCGACGCCGGGCGTGAACACTCGCCGGTCCGACGAGGTGTGGGAGTGCGGCGTCGCCCCGTCGCGCCCGCGGCCGAGGGACGCGCGGTTCGTGCTCAGCCGCCCGCCGGTCTGCGGAGCGTCCGCGAGCAGGGTCATCGTGTCGGGGGTCGAACCGAGTACGCCGTCGACGCGGTCGTGTCGGCTGGGCACCGTGAACGCCCCGACCTCGACCCGACGCCGCGATGACCGAGCACACCGCGAACGTCTCCGAACTGCTGTCCGGACCGGAGCTGGGCCTGCTGGACAGTCCTGCGCAAGCTGCGGGGCCACCTCGATCCCCAGGCGTGACCGCGAAAAGGGCCTCCCCGGCAGTGCACCGGGAAGGCCCTTCTCGCCGCGCCCGGCTCAGCAGGACAGGTTGCCGCCGGTCGGGACCCCGAGGATCCCGGTGATCTGGGTGTACTTGTCGATCCGGCTCTGCACCTGGGCGGGGTTGCCGCCGTTGCACTCGATCGACCCGTTGATGCTGCGGATGGTCTCGCCGAACCCACGCTGGTTGACCATCGCGTCGTGCGGCGTCATGGTGCCCGGCCCGGTCTGGGTGTTCCAGTACCAGAGCCCGGTCTTCCACGCGACGGCCGAGTTCTGCTCGACCTGGTACGGGTTGCCGAGCAGGTCGATGCCGAGCGCGTCGCCCGCGGCCTTGTAGTTGAAGTTCCAGCTGAGCTGAATCGGACCGCGGCCGTAGTAGGCGGCCTGGCCGGCCGGGCAGCCGTAGGGCTGGCTCGCGTCGCAGTAGTGCGGGTAGTTCGCGGTGTTCTGCTCGACGATGTAGACGAGCCCGCCGGTCTCGTGGTTGACGTTGGCCAGGAACGCGGCGGCTTCCTGCTTCTTGACCGTGTCGTCGCCGGTGTTGGCGAAGCCGGGGTAGGCCGACAGCGCGTCGGTCAGGCCGCTGTAGGAGTAGAAGCTGTTGCGGTTCGGGAAGATCTGGTTGAACTGGGCTTCGCTGACGACGAACGAGGCGTCGGCCGCGGCGGACGCGGTCGTGGCCGGGAGCACGACGGCGGCGGCCGCCGCGGCGAGCGCGCTCACCGCCACTGCGGTGCGCTTCAAGAACCGGGTAATCGGCATTCGGGACTCCTCTTGATCACGCCGGTCGTGCGCGGTCCGACCGAGCCGAATGGGCTACTCCAAGAGGTATAGACCAATCACTATTGAGTGAAAAGTTTTCCGAATAAGACGACGCGATCGGAGCAGCGGACGCTGCGGCGAATGGCACAGCGTGAGCCGTTGTTGAGACGAATGGGTGACAGGTCGGTGGACACGAATCAGTCAGGCTCTACTTTGAGTGTGAGCGTTCCGTCTTCCGCAACACCCTCTTGGGCGGTTGGAGTGAACCGCAGGGGTGCCCGGACCGTGTTCCCGGTTGGGCGCTAGTCTCGGCCCCCGAGCCGATCGGGCCGGCAGGCCTTGACACGCTCGGTAGCTTTTTGACCAGCAACACGCAATGTCTCACTCGTATGGGTGAGCGTTTCGCTCGTCAATCGCGGGAGGCACTCCGGTGCGCAACCCAGGTCATCTCCTGTTGCGGTCCACGCTGCGCGGCTTCCGCGCGGCCGCGGTGGTCGCGCTGGTCCCGGCCACCCTGCTCATCGCGGGTGGCGGCAGCGCGTTCGCCGACGTCACGACGACCGCACAGGCCGAAACGACCGCGGAGAGCTTCGGCGTGCTCGGCCCGGTGGGCCTGGTCGCGGTCGCGCTCGGCATCGTCGGCATGACACTGGGTGTGCTGCGCCAGCGCCGCAAGAACCGCGTCGCCGAGGCCGCCCCGGCCACCCCCGAACCCCCCGGCCCGGTAACGGCCATGGCGGAAGCCGTCCTCGGCGAGCCCGACGCGACGCCGACCCGCCCGTTCCTCACCCAGCACCCGCAGGCCTGACCCGTCGGCTGGGCCCACGCGCTTCCGGCTGCCCGCGCCGCTGAGGTCGCTCACTTGCCCGCGCTGGCGGGCGCCCGCCGCGGAGTCGGCCTCGTCCGCTGAGCCACTCACCGCGCGGACCTGCGGGCCCGAGCCGCCGAGCGCGCCCCGCTGAACCTGCGCTGCACTGGTCCGCTTGCCCGCCTGCCTCGCTGCGTGGGCCGGCCTGCCGAGCCGCCGAGCCTCGAGCGGGCCGGCCAGTCGCCTGACTGGTCGCGCGGATCTGCTCGTCCGAGCTGCCGAGCGCGCCCCGCTGAACCTGCGCTGCACTGGTCCGCTTGCCCGCCTGCCTCGCTGCGTGGGCCGGCCTGCCGAGCCGCCGAGCCTCGAGCGGGCCGGCCAGTCGCCTGACTGGTCGCGCGGATCTGCTCGTCCGAGCTGCCGAGCGCGCCCCGCTGAACCTGCGCCGCACTGGTGCACCCGCCCGCCTGCCTCGCTGCGTGGGCCGGCCTGCCGAGCCGCCGAGCCTCGAGCGGGCCGGCCAGTCGCCTGACTGGTCGCGCGGATCTGCTCGTCCGAGCCGTCGAGCCGCCCAGCTGTCGAGCCGCCGCCGCGCCAGCCGCCGACCCGCCGGCGCCACCCTCCACGCCCCTGAGCTGCCGCGCCACCCGCCCTCCGAGGGACCTCGGCGCCCACCTCCTCGCCCGGCCTGAAAGAATCTCGGCGTGTCCGAAGAGCAGACCGTCGCAGCCGCACGCCGTCCGCGGGTCCTGTCGGGGATCCAGCCCACCGCCGACTCGTTCCACCTCGGGAACTACCTCGGTGCCCTGCGCCAGTGGGTGCGGATGCAGGACACGCACGAGACCTTTTACTGCGTGGTCGACCTGCACGCGATCACCGTCGAGCAGGATCCGAAGGTGCTGCGGCAGCGCACCCGCGTCTCGGCCGCGCAGCTGCTCGCGATCGGCATCGACCCGCAGCGCAGCGCCCTGTTCGTGCAGAGCCACGTCCCGGAGCACGCGCAGCTGAGCTGGGTGCTCGAATGCCAGACCGGCTTCGGTGAGGCCGGCCGGATGACGCAGTTCAAGGACAAGTCCGCCAAGCAGGGTTCCGACCGCTCCAGCGTCGGCCTCTTCACCTACCCGATCCTGCAGGCCGCGGACATCCTGCTGTACCAGGCCGACGCCGTCCCGGTCGGTGAGGACCAGCGCCAGCACCTGGAGCTCACGCGCGACCTCGCGCAGCGCTTCAACAACCGCCTTGGCAAGACCTTCGTCGTGCCCGAGCCGTTCATCATCAAGGACACCGCGAAGATCTACGACCTGCAGGACCCGACGAGCAAGATGAGCAAGTCGGCGTCCACCGCGAACGGTCTCGTCGAGCTGCTCGAAGACCCGAAGCGCTCGGCGAAGAAGATCCGCTCGGCGGTCACCGACACCGGCCGCGAGGTCAAGTTCGACGCCGAGAACAAGGCGGGCGTCTCGAACCTGCTGACCATCTACTCGGCGCTCACCGAGCGGACGATCGCGGACCTCGAAGCCGCCTACGAAGGCAAGGGTTACGGCGACCTCAAGAAGGACCTCGGCGAGGTGTTCGTCGAGTGGGTCACGCCGATCCAGGAGCGCGTCAAGTCCTATTTGGACGATGTCGCGGAGCTGGACAAGGTCCTCGCCGCCGGTGCCGAGCGCGCCCGCGAGGTGGCGTCGAAGACGCTGGCCAAGACCTACCAGCGGATCGGGTTCCTGCCGCCGGTGCGGTGAAGCTGATCCTGCTCAACGGCCCGCCGGGCAGCGGCAAGTCGACGCTCGCCCGGCGCTACGCCGACGACCACCCGCCGGCCCTGGCGCTGGACGTCGACCGGGTCCGGGCGATGCTCGGCGGCTGGCGCGCGAATCCCGGTGAGGCGGGTCCGTTGGCCCGGGACATCGCGGTCGCCGCCGCGCGCACGCACCTGAGCGCGGGTCACGACGTCGTGGTGCCGCAGCTCCTGGCCCGCCCGGGTTTCGCCGAGCGGCTCGAAGCGCTGGCCGACGAAACGGGCGCCGCGTTCCACGAGTTCGTGCTGCTCCCCGGCCGCGAACTGGCCCGCCGCCGCTTCGAGGCGCGCGGCCCGTCGGAAATCGAGACGGCGACCCCGTTGAGCAGCGCCGAACTCGACCGGAGCTATGCAGCCGTCGAGGCGTTCGCCGCGAGCCGCCGGGCGCGGGTCCTGGCCGGTGCGGACGCCTACGAAGCGCTGCGAACCTCCCTCACCTGAGCCGCTCGCGTTGCAGGAGTCACCGGGCGTGGTTAGCGTTTCACAGTGGCGAACGAAGAGAAGGAAAAGCTCCTGCCGCGCCTGCGCAGGAAGTACCCGTGGCTCGATCACCTGATCCGCGCCAACGACGCCTTCACCGAGCGGTACGGCAACCACTACGCCGCCGCGATCACCTACTTCAGCGTGCTGTCGGTCATCCCGCTGCTGATGGTCGCCTTCGCCGTGGTCGGGCTGGTCGTCAACAACGACCCGGCGATCATCAAGCAGATCTCCGACAGCATCAACAACTCCGTCCCCGAAGGCCTGCGCAGCCTGGTCAAGGGCATCGTGGACGCCGCGCTCAAGTCCGGTGGCGGGGTCGGGATCTTCGGTCTGCTCATCGCCCTCTACTCCGGCATCGGCTGGATGGCGAACCTGCGTGACGCGCTCACCGCGCAGTGGGGCCAGGAGAAGCAGCCGCAGCCGTTCGTCAAGCAGACCGCCAAGGACCTCGTCGCGCTGGTCGGGCTCGGCGTGGCGCTGGTCGTTTCGTTCGCGCTGACCGCGGTCGGCGGCGGGGTCGGGCAGTTCCTGCTCGAGCTCGTCGGGCTCGAGCAGCAGACCTGGGCGATCGTCCTGCTCCGCGGCGCGACCATCGTGCTCGGCCTGGCCGCCAACACCCTCGTCTTCCTCTGGGTGATCGCGCGGCTGCCCCGCGAGCGCGTCGCCCTGCGCAGCGCCGTGAAGGGCGCCGCGTTCGCCGCCGTCGGGTTCGTCATCCTGCAGCAGGCCGCCACCTTCTACCTCGCCAGCGTGACGAAGTCGCCGGCGTTCGCGCTGTTCGGGCCGGTCATCGGCCTGCTGGTGTTCGCGAACCTCGTCTCCCGCTTCCTGCTGCTCGTGACGGCGTGGACCGCGACGGCGAAGGAGAACCAGCGCAAGATCGTCGAGCCCCCGCCGCCGGTGCGGCTCGAGCAGAGCGTCACCGTGCAGCGCGGGCCGGGCCTCGGCGCCGTTGCGGGCGCGTTCGGCGCCGGGGCGCTGCTCGCGTGGTTCGGGGGCCGCCGCAAGCCTTGACAGCGGGTGGGTCGGTAAAGAAACTGAACCGGTAAGAAATCTGAACCGGGGGGTTTCATGCTGGACGCCGCCCGCGAGTGCGCCGCGCTCGCCAAGACGCTCGCGCCGGTCACCGAGCGGGACCGCGCGCTGCCGGCCGAGCTCGTCGCGAAGCTGACCGACGCCCAGCTCCTGCGCAGCGGCGTCCCCGGCCACCTCGGCGGGCCCGAAGCGCCGCCCGCCGTCAGCCTCGAAACCGCGGAGACGGTCGCGCGCGGCGACGCGTCGGCCGGCTGGTGCGTCTCGATCGCCGTGACGAGCAGCCTGCTGTCGGCGTACGCCCCGCGGAAGTGCGCCGAAGAGGTCTTCGGCGACCCGCGCACCGTCGCCGCCGGGGTCTGGGCGCCGCGCGGCACCGGTGAAAAGGTCGACGGCGGGTACACCGTGTCGGGCCGGTGGGCGTTCTGCAGCGGGATCCCGCACTGCGACTGGCTTTTCGCCGGGTTCGTCCACGAAGGACAGCTCTACGTCGCCGCGCTGCCGAAGACCGGGATCGCCGTGCTCGACACCTGGCACACGAACGGCCTGCGCGGCACCGGCAGCCACGACTGCGTCGCCGACGCGCTGTTCGTCCCGGACCACCGCGTCTTCTCGGTCATGGGCGGCCCGCCGCCGGAAGCCGGTGCGCTGCACCGGTTCCCGCTCTTCGGCTTCTTCGCGCTGTCCGTCGCCGCGGCCGCGCTGGGCAACGCGCGCGGCGCGATCGACGACCTCGTCGAGCTGGCCGCCACGCGGAAACCGCTCGGCTCCAGCCGGTCGCTGGCCGAACGGTCCCAGACCCAGGCCGCCGTCGCGGAGGCCGAAGCCGCTTTGCGCGCGGCGCGGCTGTTCTTCTACGCCAGCATCGACGACGCCTGGCAGGCCGCGCAGGGCACCGAACCGGTGCCGGACGCGCTCAAGCTGGGCCTGCGCCTCGCCGCCACGCACGTCACGCGCACCGCCGCGAAGGTCGCCGAAAGCATGTACGACCTCGGTGGCGGCGCCGCGATCTACGAGACTTCCCCGCTGCAGCGCCGGTTCCGCGACGCCCACACCGCCACCGCCCACTTCCAGGTGAACCCGGCCAGCTTCGAGCTGTCGGGGAAGCTGCTCCTGGGGGTCCCGGCCCGCACGGAGCAGCTGTGACCGACCTCGGCCACCGGTTCACCGCGGACTCCGTCGGGCGCGCGCTCGACCTGGTCGGCGAGCGGTGGAGCCTGCTCATCCTGCGGGAGGCGTTCTTCGGCGTGCGCCGCTACGGCGAGTTCGCGCGCACGCTCTCGATCCCGCGCCCGACGTTGTCCGCCCGGCTGAAGACCCTCGTCGACGCCGGTGTGCTCGACCGCGTGGACCCGGTGCCCGAATACCGGCTGACCCCGGCCGGGCGCGACCTCTTCGGCGCTGTCGTCACGCTGATGCAGTGGGGCGACCGGCACCTCGCCGGGCCGGAGGGGCCACCGATCCTGTTGCGGCACAACGACTGCGGCGAGATCGCCGAGACGTTCGTCGCCTGCGGGCACTGCGGCGGCGCGATCGCGACCGACCGGGTGACCCCGGAACCCGGGCCCGGGTTCCGCTAGTTCGCGGCCTTCTTGCGCTGGTGCCCGACGGCGAACCCGCCGACGATGATCAGGAACACGACCAGCGTGATGATCCAGCCGGTGACGCCGAACGGGTCGTCCTCGGCCGAGGCGGCCGTGGACGTTCCGCTGTTGCCGGTGCCGCCGTCGGCCAGCACCGACGGGTCGCTGCCGGGCGCGTCGGTCGACGGCGCCTGGTAGGTGATCTGCCCGACCTGCTCGGCGCGGTCGTCTTCCAGTGCGAAGCCGTAGTCGAGCAGCTTCGCCGCCTGGTCGACCACCTTCGTCGGCTTCTGCTCGGCGCGCAGCATCACGACCGCGAGCCGCTTGCCCTTGCGCTGCGCGGCGCCGACGTAGGTGTGGCGGGCGTCGTCGGTGAAGCCGGTCTTGCCGCCGAGGAAGCCGGGGTAGACGCCCAGCAGCTTGTTGTCGTTGAAGACCGGGATCGCGGGCTTGCCGCCGGCCGGCGGGATCTCGAAGTTCTTCGTCGCGACGACCTTCGCGAACTCGGGCTGCTTCATCGCGTAGTGGAAGATCAGGCTGAGGTCGTAGGCCGACGTCGACATGCCCGGCCCGTCGAGGCCCGACGGCGTCGCGGCCCGCGTGTCCAGCGCGCCGATGCGGGCCGCCAGCGCGTTCATCTTCGCCACCGCGGAGTCGACCCCGCCGAGCGCGGTCGCCAGCGCGTGCGCGACGTCGTTGCCCGAGTGCATCAGCAGGCCGTGGAGCAGCTGGTCGACCGTGTACTGGCCGCCGGCGACGAGGCCGACGCAGGTGCACTCCTGCTCGGCGTCCTCCTTCGTCGCGACGAGCACCTGCTGCGGGTTCAGCTGCGTGACGACGACGAGCGCGAGCAGCGTCTTGATGAGCGACGCGGGCCGCTGCCGGGCGTGCGGGTCCTTCGCCGCGACGACCGCGCCGCTGTCGAGGTCCTGCACCAGCCAGGACGCCGCGGTGTTGCCGTCCGGCGGGTTGAGCGCGCCGTCCGGGGTGATCAGGCCGCACTCGGCCATCCGCGGGCCGCCGACCGGGGCGGCGGGCACGGCCAGCGGCGCCGGGGCCTGCTTGCCGGGCGCGGGCTTCTCCGACGTGTCGACCGGCGGCGGGGGAGCGAGGTGGTTCGCGCACTGGCCCTGCTGCTGCGGCGCCGCGCCCGCGGTGACCGGGGTGCCCAGGGCCAGGAGGGCGGCGGCGAGCGTCGTCGTGAAGACCTTGAGCGACCGGGAGACAGCGGAGTGCACCCACGCAATCTAGCGCCGCGGCCGTCGGCGCATACTCAGGGGCATGCGCCTTTCCCGACGAACCTCGCTGTTCCTGCTGGCCTTCGGCGTGTGGTCGTGGATCATCTGGATCACGTTCGCCAAGAACCTGTGGGAGAGCGACCGGGCGTGGGCGCCCGACGGCTCGCCGACCGCGTACTTCGTCGTGCACGCCGTGCTGACCGTCGTCTCGTTCGTGCTGGGCACGATCATCGGCGTGCTGGGCTGGCGCGGGGTGCGCACGCGCGCGTCCTCCTGACTTTGGTCGGTGGCGCGGTCCCCGGGGCCGGTTTAGGTTGGCGCCACCGACTCTGGAGGTGGAATGTCCCGTTTACGCCGAATGGCGGCCCCGCTCGTGCTGGCCGTCGGGGGCGGCCTGTTCGCGGCGGCCCCGGCCGCGGAGGCCGCACCGGTCGCCTGCGACACGACGAGCACGCCGTACACCTACGTGGTGACGTACCAGCCGGGCACGCGCGCGTCGGCCGTCGACAAGGAACTGGCGGCCAAGTGCGGCACGAAGGTCGCGTACTACGCGGAGATCGGCGTCGCGATCGCCAGCTCGCGCAACGCGGACTTCCAGCAGAAGATCGGCGTCTACCGGGCCTACTCGGGTGGCAAGGACGTGGCTTCCACTTCGGGTGCCGCGGCCCGTTCACTCGGTGCGGTGAAGACGCTGGAGGACACGCGGTCGGTCGCCGCGGCCGGTGACGTGTCGGCGCAGCAGTGGGACATGAAGGCGATCCACGCGCCCGAGGCCAACAAGAAGTACCAGGGCAGCTCTTCGGTGACCGTCGGCGTGCTCGACTCGGGCATCGACGCGACGCACCCGGCGCTGAAGGCGGCCGTCTCGGCTTCGGCGTCGGCCGGCTGCATCACGGGCGCGCCGGACACCGCCCCGGCGGCGTGGGCCCCGACGACGTCCGACCACGGAACGCACGTGGCGGGCACGATCGCGGGCAAGGACCAGGCGGCGGGCTTCACGGGCATCGCCCCGGGCGTCAAGCTGGCCTCGGTGAAGGTCGTGAACGACGAGGGCTACATCTTCCCGGAGTCGGCGGTCTGCGGCTTCGTGTGGGCCGCCAAGCACGGCTTCCCGGTGACGAACAACAGCTACTACATCGACCCGGGCATGTTCTTCTGCTCCCGCGAGCCGGGCGACGCGGCGGCGTACGAGGCCGTCCGCCGCGCGATCGAGTTCTCGACCCGCCACGGCGTCCTGAACGTGTCGGCAGCGGGCAACTCGGGCTTCGACACGACCAAGCAGACGACGGACCCGAACCGCCCCCACCCGGTCGACTCGTCCTGCGGCATCCTGCCGAAGGCGATCGACGGCGTGGTGAAGGTGTCGTCGGTGGGCTACGCGGGCACGAAGTCGTCGTTCAGCAACTACGGCGAGATCGACGTGACGGCCCCGGGCGGCGACTTCATCCAGACCCCACCGGCCGGCGAGGGCCCGTCGTGCCCGCTGTCGACGGTGTTCGGCGGCGCGTACGGCGCCAAGTGCGGCACATCGATGGCATCCCCGCACGCGGCTGGGGTGGCGGCACTGCTGGCTTCCCGGTTCCGCGGGTTGCCGCCTTCGCTGCTGGCCCGCGTGCTGACGGGCGAGGCCGACGCGGTGAAGTGCGCATCGACGGAGACGGAGTGCACGGGCCCGGCGAAGAACAACTCGTACTACGGCCACGGCCTGGTAAACGCCCTGGACGCGGTGCGCTGACGCAACACCCGACAAAGGAGCTGCGTGGTCATCCCGTCGCCTGAGGCCGTCAAATCACTTTGAGCCGGGCCCGCAACACAGAGTTCAACGCGAGAAGACAGCGCAAGCTTGCGGGCCCGGCTCAAAGTGATAGGCCTCGTTCAGGCGACGGGATGACCACCCAGCGGCCCACCTCGAAAAGGTGAGGGGACAGCGGGACGGGTGGTCATCCCAGAGCCTGCCCGTCCGGCGAGGACAGTTTTTGTCTTTTCTCCCGCGGCTTCGACCGCGCGGGAGAGCGGGTCCGACCTCCCCCGCCCCTCCGGTGGGATTCTCAGCCGCCGGTCGGGTTCGTCAAGGCGGGAAAGCGTGCCTTGACAAACCCGACCGCCGACTGAAGAGCGGCTTGGTATGAGGGGCGGGGGAGGTCTGGTGACGTCGTGGTCGGCTTGCGTTGCCGGCCGCCGGTTCGCGAGTGGGACGGCAAGACGAGAAGGCCCTCCGGCGGAAGTCGCCGGAGGGCCTTTTCGGATGTTGCGGAAGCTCAGACGCGCTTGAACAGCAGAGCGCGCTTCACTTCCTGGATCGCCTTCGTCACCTGGATCCCGCGGGGGCAGGCGTCCGTGCAGTTGAACGTCGTCCGGCAGCGCCAAACACCCTCACCATCGTTGAGGATGTCCAACCGCTCCTCCGCCCCCTCGTCCCGGGAGTCGAAGATGAACCGGTGCGCGTTCACGATCGCCGCGGGCCCGAAGTAAGACCCGTCGTTCCAGTACACCGGGCACGAAGAAGTGCAGCACGCGCAAAGGATGCACTTCGTCGTGTCGTCGAACCGGTCGCGGTCCGCCTGGGACTGGATGCGCTCCCGCGTCGGCTCGTTGCCGTACGTGATCAGGTACGGCTTGATCGCGCGGTACGCCTCGAAGAACGGGTCCATGTCGACGTACAGGTCCTTCAACGTCGTCAGGCCCTTGATCGGGGCGATCGTGATCGTCGTCGGCTTGCCGGACGCCGACAGCAGGTCCTTCATCAGGACCTTGCAGGCCAGCCGGTTGATGCCGTTGATCTGCATCGCGTCCGAGCCGCACACGCCGTGGGCGCACGAGCGGCGGAACGAGAACGTGCCGTCGATGTAGTCCTTGACGTAGAACAGCAGGTTCAGGAGGCGGTCGGTGCGCTGCGCCGGGACGTCGTAGGACTCCCAGTGCGGCTCCGAATCCACCTCCGGGTTGAACCGCAGGATCTTCAGCGTGACGGTGATCGGCGTGTGCTCGTCCGAAGCAGCGGGAGCGTCCTCAGTGGTTGCCGCAGTCATCAGTACTTCCGCTCCATCGGCTCGTAGCGGGTGAAGGTGACCGGCTTGTAGTCGAGCCGGATGTCGGACGACAGACCCGAGCCCTGCTTGTAGGCCATGGTGTGCCGCATGAAGTTCGTGTCGTCGCGGGTCGGGTAGTCCTCGCGGGCGTGGCCGCCGCGGGACTCCTTGCGCGCCAGGGCGCCGACCACCAGGACCTCGGCCAGCTCCAGCAGGAAGCCCAGCTCGACGGCCTCGAGGAGGTCGGTGTTGTAGCGCTTGCCCTTGTCCGACACGGTGATCCGCTGGTACCGCTCCTTCAGCGCCTGGATGTCGGTCAGCGCCTGCTTCAGCGTGTCCTCGGTCCGGTACACCGACGCGTGCGAGTCCATGGTCTGCTGCATTTCCTTGCGGATGTCGGCGACGCGCTCGTCACCGTGCTCCGACAGCAGGCCCGCCAGCTGGTCCTCGACCAGCTTGGTGGGGTCCGAAGGCAGCTCGACGTGCTCGTGCGCCAGCGCGTACTCCGCGGCCGCGATGCCGGCGCGGCGGCCGAACACGTTGATGTCCAGCAGCGAGTTCGTGCCCAGGCGGTTCGAGCCGTGCACGGACACGCACGCGACCTCGCCCGCCGCGTACAGGCCGGGGATGACGTTCTCGTTGTCCCGCAGCGCTTCGCCGTGGACGTTGGTCGGGATGCCGCCCATCACGTAGTGGCAGGTCGGGAACACCGGCACCGGCTCCTTGACCGGGTCGACGCCCAGGTAGGTGCGGGAGAACTCGGTGATGTCCGGCAGCTTGGTCTCCAGGACCTCGACCGGCAGGTGCGTGACGTCGAGGACGACGTAGTCCTTGTTCGGCCCGCAGCCGCGGCCCTGCAGCACTTCCTGCACCATCGAGCGCGCCACGATGTCGCGCGGCGCGAGGTCCTTGATGGTGGGGGCGTAGCGCTCCATGAACCGCTCGCCGGACGCGTTGCGCAGGATCCCGCCCTCGCCGCGGACGGCTTCCGAGATCAGGATGCCCAGGCCCGCGAGGCCGGTCGGGTGGAACTGGAAGAACTCCATGTCCTCCAGCGGCAGGCCCTTGCGGAAGATGATGCCGAGGCCGTCACCGGTGAGGGTGTGCGCGTTCGACGTCGTCTTGAAGATCTTGCCCGCGCCGCCGGTGGCGAACACGACCGACTTCGCCTGGAAGACGTGCAGCTCGCCGGTGGCCAGCTCGTAGGCGACGACGCCGGAGGCGACCGGGTTGCCGTTCTCGTCTTCCGACGTGATCAGGTCGAGCACGTAGAACTCGTTGAAGAACTCCGTGCCGTACTTGACGCAGTTTTGGTACAGCGTCTGCAGGATCATGTGGCCGGTGCGGTCCGCGGCGTAGCAGGCGCGGCGCACCGCGGCCTTGCCGTGGTCACGCGTGTGCCCGCCGAAGCGGCGCTGGTCGATCTTGCCCTCGGGCGTGCGGTTGAACGGCAGGCCCATCTTCTCCAGGTCGAGGACGGCGTCGATGGCCTCCTTGGCCATGATCTCCGCGGCGTCCTGGTCGACGAGGTAGTCGCCGCCCTTGACCGTGTCGAAGGTGTGCCACTCCCAGTTGTCCTCTTCGACGTTCGCCAGCGCGGCGCACATGCCGCCCTGGGCCGCGCCGGTGTGGGACCGGGTCGGGTAGAGCTTGGTGAGGACCGCGGTGCGGGCGCGCTGGCCGGACTCGATGGCCGCGCGCATCCCGGCGCCGCCGGCGCCGACGATCACCACGTCGTACTTGTGGAACTGCATGGTGGGAGGTCTCCGGGGGTCAGTTCGCGGGCATGTTCGGGTCGAAGGTGAAGATCACCATCGTGCCGACGGCCAGGATCAGCACCATCGAGACGTACAGCACGATCTTCAGCCAGAACCGCGTGCTGTCCTTGCGCGCGTAGTCGTCGATGATGGTGCGCAGGCCGTTGCCGCCGTGGATCTCGGCCAGCCAGAGCATGGCCAGGTCCCAGAACTGCCAGAACGGCGAAGCCCAGCGGCCGGCGACGAAGCCCCAGTTGATCCGGTGCACACCGCCGTCGAGGATGTTCATGATCAGCAGGTGGCCGAGCACCAGGATGACCAGCGCCAGGCCGGAGATCCGCATGAACAGCCAGCTGTAGAGCTCGAAGTTGCTCCGGCGGGCGGCGGGCCGCTTCGGCGCGCGGGGGTTCGCGAGGGCGAGGTCGGCCATGTCAGTTACCCCCGAAGAGCGTTTCGGCGGTGCGCTTCAGCATGAAGAAGGCACCGGGGACCATCACGACGACCCAGACCACGCCGATGACCCAGAGCATCGCCTTCTGCAGCTTCGGGCCCTTCGACCAGAAGTCGACCAGCATGACGCGGATCCCGTTGAGCGCGTGGAAGAGGACCGCGCCGACGAGGCCGACCTCGAGGAGGTTGACGATCGGGGTCTTGTAGGTCTCGATGACCTGGTCGTAGGTGTTCGGCGACACGCGCACGAGCGCGGTGTCGAGCACGTGCACGAACAGGAAGAAGAATGTGAGCACGCCGGTGATGCGGTGCAGCACCCAGGACCACATGCCGGGGTCGCCCCGGTAGAAGGTTCCCTGCCGGCGTGAGGCACCCGCCCGATCGCTCGCCCCTGCCTCGGTGGCAGTGCTCGCCGTGGTGGACATCGGTGAACGGCCTCCAACGTCTGACTATGTGCCCGGGTGACCGGTGAGGTCCGCACTGATCGTCGTCGTCCACCTGGGACGACTACGGCGGCAATGCCGAGATCAAGGGTCATCGAGCGTGGATGAAAAGGATGCTAGACCCGACCCGGACGGACGGCTCACCTCCGGGTTCCTCTCTGTGATGGACCAGACACCTGGGCGCACACCGGTTGTGGGCGCCGTCACAGCACACGGGGTCCACTGTGGACGCATCGCGGTCGTGGGAGGCCGGCTCGCCCGCTCGGCTGACGCCCGATCGAGTGGCATCGCCCGAACCGGCACTGGAACGATTCGGACGAGCAGCGGTTGGAGCGTCGTCTCACAGAGTGATCGGGGTGGTCCACTCCTCGGTCGGCCTGGCACACTGAGTGACAGCAAACGGCATTTCGGCCGTCCCGTAGCCCGGGAGTCCGCCGAAAGAACGCGCCCCGTGAGCCTTTTGATCACGGTGGGTGCTCGTCCGGTCGCGCGTGCGACTCGTGAGTAAACGTTTGTGTTACGTAGCGTGCCTTTCCTATGGCGCTTTCCTGTCCGCCGGGTACGGTCTGGCGGTCGACCCGGCAGTAGGGCCGGGTCGTGCCCTTGACCATCCGCTGGATCAGCGGGGAGGGAGAAACACGTTGCGTCGCATGCGTGGAACCGCGCTGGCCGCCGCGGCCATGGCCGGGGTGCTCGCCCTGGCCGGGTGCGCCAAGGACTCCAGCGGTGGTAGCAGCTCGAACAACACCGCGGCCTCTTCGGGCGGTTCCGACTGCGTCACCGCGCAGAAGCCGCCCGCCGCGCCCGCCGCGGCGAGCAGCTCGACGGCCGCCGGGGAGAAGGTCGACGGCAGCAAGCTGAAGATCGGCCTGGCGTTCGACGTCGGCGGCCGGGGTGACGCGTCCTTCAACGACGCCGCCGCCGCGGGCACCGACAAGGCGAAGGCCGAGCTCGGCGTGACCACGGTCAACGAGAGCACCGCGTCCGCCAGCGAGGCCGAGTCGGCCAAGCAGCAGCGCCTCGACCAGATGGCCGCCTCCGGCCTCAACCCGATCATCGCGGTCGGCTTCGCCTACGCGCCGTCGGTCAAGGTCGTCGCGGCCAAGTACCCGAACACCAAGTTCGCGATCGTCGACGACGACTCGATCACGCTCCCGAACGTGACGCCGCTGGTCTTCGCCGAGGAGCAGGGCTCGTTCCTGGCCGGCGTCGCCGCCGCGTACAAGAGCAAGAACTGCCACGTCGGCTTCGTCGGCGGTGTCAACACCCCGCTGATCCAGAAGTTCGAGGCCGGCTTCCTGCAGGGCGCGAAGACGGTTTCGTCCAAGATCAAGATCGAGGACGACTACCTGACCCCGGCCGGTGACTTCTCCGGGTTCCAGGACCCGGCGAAGGGCAACGTCAAGGCCGCGGCCGAGATCGCCAAGGGCGCGGACGTGATCTACCACGCCGCCGGCGCCTCCGGCAAGGGTGTGTTCGACGCCGCCAAGGCGGGCAACGCGCTGGCCATCGGTGTCGACTCCGACCAGTACAACCAGAAGACCGTCGCCGCCGACAAGGACGTCATCATCACGTCCATGCTCAAGCGCGTCGACGTCGCCGTCTTCGACTACGTGCAGGCGCTCGCCAAGGGCGACCTGACCACCCTGCCGAAGCGGTTCGACCTCAAGGTCGACGGCGTCGGCTACGCCACCTCCGGTGGCAAGGTCGACGACATCAAGGACGTTCTGGACGGCTACAAGGCCCAGATCATCTCGGGTGCCATCACCGTCTCGGACAAGCCGCAGAAGTAGCTCACTACGCGTCGGGGCTCGGAGGATTTTTTCCTCCGGGCCCCTCACGCGTTTAGACGAGATATGGAATTCTCCCGCCCATGAGCACTGCCGAGGCCCCGGCCGAAGCCGTCCCCGACCGGGGCGCGCCCGCCGTCCAGCTGACCGGGATCACCAAGCGATTCCCCGGCGTGGTGGCCAACTCCGACGTCAACCTCACCGTCACCGCCGGCGAGGTGCACGCCATCTGTGGCGAGAACGGCGCCGGCAAGTCCACCCTGATGAAGATCCTGTACGGCATGCAGCCGCCGGACGAGGGCACCATCGCGATCAACGGTGACGAGGTGAAGCTGCGCAACCCGCAGGACGCCATCCGGGCCGGCATCGGCATGGTGCACCAGCACTTCATGCTGGCCGACAACCTCACCGTCGGCGAGAACGTCTTCCTCGGCGCCGAGGGCCTGCACGGCATCGGCCGCGCCGCCCGCGCGCGGCTGGCCGAGCTCGCGGAGCGGACCGGCCTGCACGCGAAGCCGGACACGCTGCTGGAGGAGCTCGGCGTCGCCGACCGCCAGCGCGTCGAGATCGTCAAGGTGCTCTACCGCGGGGCGAAGATCATCATCCTGGACGAGCCGACCGCGGTGCTGGTGCCGCAGGAGGTCGACGCGCTGTTCGCGACCGTCCGGGAGATGAAGGCCGACGGCTACACCTTCCTCTTCATCTCGCACAAGCTCGACGAGGTGCGCGCGATCGCCGACACCGTCACGGTGATCCGGCGCGGCACCACGGTCGGCACCGCCGACCCGAAGACCATCACCTCCCGCGAGCTCGCGGAGATGATGGTCGGGTCCGAGCTGCCCAGCCCGGAGACCCGCGAGTCCACGGTCACCGACCGGGACGTGCTGCGGCTGACCGGCCTGACGCTCGGCGCCGAGGGCTCCGACCGCAACGCGCTCGACGACGTCACCTTCACCGTGCGCGCGGGCGAGGTGCTCGGCATCGCCGGCGTCGAGGGCAACGGGCAGACCGAGCTCGTCGAGACCATCATGGGCATGCGCAAGCCGTCCGGCGGCACGATCGAACTGGTCGACGCCGACGGCAAGGCCCGCGATCTGACGAAGGCGGGCACGCTGGCCCGGCGCGAGGCCGGCATCGGCTACATCGCCGAAGACCGCACGCGGCACAGCCTGCTGCTCCAGCAACCGTTGTGGGTCAACCGGATCCTGGGTTACCAGACCCGCGAACCGGTCTCGAAAGGACAGTTGCTCGACATCGCCGGCGCCCGCGCCGACACCGAGCGGATCGTCCGCGACTACGACGTCCGCACGCCGGGCATCGACGTCCCGGCCGCGGCGCTCTCGGGCGGCAACCAGCAGAAGCTGATCGTCGGGCGCGAGCTGTCCGGCAACCCGGTGCTGCTGGTGGCCTCGCACCCCACGCGCGGCGTCGACGTCGGCGCGCAGGCGCTGATCTGGGAGCAGATCCGCCAGGCCCGCGCCGCCGGCCTCGCGGTGCTGCTGATCTCCGCCGACCTCGACGAGCTGATCGGCCTGTCCGACACGATCCGGGTCATGCTGCGCGGGCGCCTCGTCAGCGAGGCCGACCCCGCCACCGTGACCCCGCAGGAACTGGGCTCCGCGATGACCGGCGCGGGGGAGGGTGACCAAGAATGACGTCCTGGCGCACGAAACTGCTGCCGCCGCTGCTGGCGATCGTCTTCGCCGTGCTGCTGTCGGCGATCGCGCTGATCATCTCCGGCGCCGACCCGCTCACCGCGTACGGCACGATGATCGGCCAGATGTTCAAGGGCTCCACCGCGGTCGACACGGTGAACCTGGCGACGGTCTACTACCTGTCCGGGCTCGCGGTGGCCATCGGCTTCCAGATGAACCTCTTCAACATCGGCGTCGAGGGTCAGTACCGCTTCGCCGCGGTCGTCGCGGCCATCACCGGCGGCGCCTTGAAACTGCCGCCGGTCATCCACACGCTCGTCATCCTCATCGTGGCCGTCGTCGCCGGCGCGGCGTACGCGGCGATCCCGGCGATCCTCAAGGTCACCCGCGGGGTGAGCGAGGTGATCGCGACGATCATGCTCAACGCGATCGTCGGCGGCATCATCGCCTTCCTCATCAACGCCGACCAGTTCGGCGTGCAGACCGGCAACAACATCGGCACCCGCGTGATCGAGCCGTCCGGCCGGATCCCGGGCATCCCGCTCGGCTCGGGCACACTGTTCGGGTTCGTCTTCATCGCCGCGCTGATCGGCGGCGCCTACTGGTTCATGCTCAACCGCACCCGGTTCGGCTTCGAGCTCAAGGCGTCCGGCGAGTCCACCACCGCGGCCGCCGCGGGCGGCGTCAACGCCAAGAAGATGACGCTGATCGCGATGCTGCTCTCCGGCGGTGTCGCCGGCCTGGTCGCGATGCCGGAACTGCTCGGCCGCGACTTCAGCTACGGCATCACCTCGACCCAGATGTACGGCTTCACCGGCATCGCGGTCGCGCTGCTGGGCCGCAACCACCCCGGCGGCATCGCGCTCGGCGCGCTGCTGTGGGCGTTCCTCGACACCTCCGCGGTGTCGCTGGAGCAGATCAACGTGTCCAAGGAGATCGCGACGATCATGCAGGGCATCATCGTGCTGTCGGTCGTCGTGGCGTACGAGATCGTGCGGCGCGCCGACCTGGCCGCGGAGCAACGCCGGGTCGGGCGGGCACTCGCCGGCCGCAAGGGTTCCACGGTCGCCGAAGGGGGTGCCGTCTGATGGCCGTCACCGACGTTTCCCGGCCCGACGCGGGCAGCCCCGGCACGATGCCGGTGCGCCGCAAGCGGTCCCGGATCCCGGGCTGGCTGCGCGGGGTCATCTGGGCGGTCATCGCCATCGCCGTCCTCTCGACGGCGTCGTACTCCACCGGCGTCTCCGCGCTGACGTCGTCGAACACCGCGCAGACGGCGTTGCGGCTGGCCCTGCCGATCCTGCTCTGCGCGCTCGGCGGCCTCTGGGCCGAACGCGCGGGCGTGGTCAACATCGGGCTCGAGGGCATGATGATCCTCGGCACGTGGGGCGCCGCCTGGGGCGCGTACTACGGCGGGGTGTGGGCCGGGCTGCTGGCCGCGCTCGTCTTCGGCGCGCTCGGCGGCCTGCTGCACGCCGTGGCGACGGTGACGTTCAACGTCAACCACATCGTCTCCGGCGTCGCGATCAACCTGCTCGGCCTCGGCGTCACCAAGTACCTGGCGAACCTGATCTTCGAGCCGCTGTCGGGCAACCCGCGGCAGTCGCCGGTGGTGCCGAAGTTCGACACCTACTCGGCGACGTTCCTCTCGGACTGGCTCGGCGACCTGGAGAAGGAGCAGCGCGTCGGGATCTCCGACGTCGCCGGCATCCTGCGCGGCCTGGTCACCGAGGTGGCGCCGCTGACGATGATCGCGATCATCCTGGTCCCGGTCAGCTTCTGGGTGCTCTGGCGGACGCGCTTCGGCCTGCGGCTGCGCTCGTGCGGCGAGAACCCGGTGGCCGCGGAGTCCCTCGGCGTCAACGTCTACCGGCACAAGTACATCGCGATGCTGATCTCCGGCGCCTTCGCCGGGATGGGCGGCGCGTCCCTGGTGCTGCTGCGCGGCGGCGCGGACTACCTGGAGAACCAGACCAACGGCCGCGGGTACATCGGCCTCGCGGCGATGATCTTCGGCAACTGGCGGCCGGGCGGCCTGCTCGGCGGCGCGGCGCTGTTCGGCTACGCGGACGGCCTGCAGCTCTCCGGCGGTGGCGAAGCGGTGCTCGCGCTGCTGTACGGCGCGGTCATCCTGGTCGGCGTGATCGTCGTCGTGCAGCTGTTCCGGCGGCAGTGGATCGCGGCCGGGCTCGGCGTCGTCGGGGCCGGCGTGCTGTACGCGATCTACTGGGCGAACGACACGCTGCCGTCGGACCTGATCCCGTACACCGCGCACTTCGTGACGCTGATCGTGCTGGCGGTGGCTTCGCAGCGGCTGCGGCCGCCGAAGGCCGACGGCCAGCCGTACCGGCGGGGTGAGGACTGATGCCTGCTGTGTCCTCTGTGGACTGGGACGCGCTGCGCGCTCGGGCGATCGACGCCGCCTCCCATGCGTATGCGCCTTATTCGGGTCTGCACGTGGGCGTCGCCGGGATCGTCGACGACGGGCGGGTGGTCACCGGGTGCAACGTCGAGAACGCGTCCTACGGGCTCGGGCTGTGCGCGGAGTGCACGATGGCCGGGCAGCTGCGGCTGTCCGGCGGCGGCCGCCTGGTCGCCGTCGCGTGCCGCAGCGGCGCGGGCGACCTGCTGATGCCGTGCGGGCGCTGCCGGCAGATCCTGTTCGAGCTGGGCGGGTCCGCGTGCCTGGTGGACACGCCCAGCGGGATCCTGCCGATGTCGGACGTCCTGCCGGACGCGTTCGGCCCGGACGACCTGCCGTGACCGCCTTCGCCGCGGTCGACGTCATCCGCGCCAAGCGGGACGGCGGCCGGCTCTCGGACGAGCAGATCGACTGGGTCGTCGACGCGTACACGCGCGGTCTGGTGGCCGAAGAACAGATGTCGGCGCTGGCCATGGCGATCTTCTTGCGGGGCATGGACTCCGGCGAGATCTCGCGCTGGACCGGGGCGATGATCGCGTCGGGGGAGCGGCTGTCGCTTTCCGTTTCCCGGCCGACGGTCGACAAGCACTCGACCGGCGGGGTCGGCGACAAGATCACGCTGCCGCTGGCGCCGCTCGTGGCCGCGTGCGGGGCGGCGGTGCCGCAGCTGTCCGGGCGCGGGCTCGGGCACACCGGCGGCACGCTCGACAAGCTGGAGTCGATCCCTGGCTGGCGGGCTTCGCTGACCACCGCGGAGATCGCCCGGCAGCTCGAGGACGTCGGCGCGGTGGTCTGCGCGGCGACGTCGGGGCTGGCTCCGGCGGACAAGAAGCTGTACGCACTGCGGGACGTCACGTCGACCGTGGAGTCGATCCCGCTGATCGCCAGCTCGATCATGAGCAAGAAGATCGCCGAGGGCGCGTCCGGGCTGGTCCTGGACGTGAAGTTCGGGTCGGGCGCGTTCATGAAGACGCTTTCCCAGGCCCGGGAGCTGGCGTCGACGCTGACCTCGATCGGTGTCGACCACGGCGTCCCGACGACGGCGCTGCTGACCGACATGAACGTGCCGCTCGGGCGGGCGGTCGGCAACGCGGTGGAGGTCGCGGAGTCGGTCGACGTGTTGCAGGGCGGTGGCCCGTCGGACGTCGTCGAGCTGACGCTCGCCTTGGCCCGGGAGATGCTGGCGCTGGCCGGGATCTCCACGGACCCGGCCGCGGTGCTGGCTTCGGGGGAGGCGTACGAGGTCTGGTGCCGGATGATCGCCGCCCAGGGCGGCGACCCGTCGGCGCCGTTGCCGACGCCTTCGCACGTCCACACGGTGGTCGCGCCGGCCTCGGGCGTGCTGGCTTCGCTGGACGCGTACGCGGTGGGTGTCGCGGCGTGGCGGCTGGGCGCGGGCCGGGCCCGCAAGGAGGACCCGGTCCAGGCCGCGGCGGGCGTGCTGTGCCTGGCCAAGCCCGGTGCGTCCGTCACCGAGGGTGAGCCGCTGCTGGAGCTGCACACGGACACCCCGGACGCGGTCCCGGCCGCCTTGGCGGCGCTGGAGGGCGGCTTCACGATCGCTTCGTCAGCACCGGCTCCGACCCCGATCGTGCACGAGACGATCCGCGGCCAGCTGTGACGATCATCGCGAAGATGATCACCCACCCGAGTGACCCCCGGGCTGGCACTTTCACGTGAAAGTTCCCACCTGGGGGCCGCACTTTCACGTGAAAGTGAGCCGGAGGGGTTACTCCGGAACGTGAAAAGGCCCCCATCGGCGAACCGGTGGGGGCCTTTTCGTGGGGCTGGTTACTCCGTGGGCTCTTCCGAGCCTTCGCCCGACTTGGCCTTGGCGTCGGCCGGCTTCGGCGCGCGGCCGTTGCGGGAGCTGCGACGCGGCTGGCGCGGGGCCGGCGGGGGCGGGGCGATCTGCTGGACGGCCGGGCCGCCGCCGAGCATCAGCTCCGCGAACGTCGCCATCGCCTCGTCGAGCTGGCCGCCGATGCGGCGGACGCTCTCGTCGTTGCTCTTGCGGACCAGCGTGTCCACCGAGTCGGTGTCCGGCTGCTTGGACAGCGTGCCCTCGACCTTGGACAGCCCGGCCTTGAGCGCGCCGTCGAGGTCGCCGATGCCGGAAAGGAAGCCGTCCTCCACCTTGTCGAGGCGGCCGGCGAGGTCGTCGAGGCGGGTGGTGACCGTTTCGAGGCGGTTGCCGAGGTTCTCCAGGCGGTCCGAGGCGTCGATCATCTCGCCGGTCTCGGTCAGCGCCACCTTGAGCGCTTCGGTGTTCGCGTCGATCCGCTCGTGCGTGGTGCGGCCCAGCTCGCCGACGCGCTCCTGCGTGACGCGGCTGAGCTCGTCGACCTTGCCGCGCAGCTCGTGGTCGGTGCTGTCGACGCGCTCGCGCAGCGTGCCCTCGGCCTGCTCGATCCGCTCGCGGACCGGGCCGGTGACCGACTGCGGGATCGAGTCGAGCTTCGCGTCCTGCTTGTCGAGGTGGCCGCCCAGCTCGTCGAGCCGGCGGTGGATGTTCTGCAGCTTGTCCTCGAGCCCGTCCATCCGCCCGGCGACACCCTCGAAGCGCGCGGCGACGCCGTCGAGGCGGCCGTCCAGCTGCGCGAAGGGCTTGGCGAGCTTGTCCGGGAGGCTCTCGATCGCGCGGGTCAGCGCCGCGATGGCGTTGTCCTGCGCTTCGAGGCGGGACATCGCCTCGTCGAGGCGCTCGGCCAGCACGCCGACCTCGGTGCGGTCGGGGAGCTCGGACAGCCGCTTGCGGACCGCGCCCAGCGAGTCCACCGGCGCGAGGCGGGCGTAGATGTCGTCGAGCGCGTCGAAGATCTGCTGCTGCTCGCTCTCACGCACTTCGGCCGCGCGCACCAGCATGTTGCGCATCCGGTCGAAGGACGGGGCGGCAATGTGGTTGTCAGTGGTCACTGCTGTGTGTCCTTCGTCGGCGGGGAAATGGAGGGACGTGCCACGAAGCTTATCGATTGCAAAAATTGCTGTCTGTATGGCCCCCGTGAAGAGCCTATTGCGGAGGCTGCCCCCGGATGGCCGATTCGTCGCATGATCGTCAACGCTGAGGGTTAGCCCGAGCCTGAGAGTTACGGCCATGTAGGGGAATGACAACGAGGTTACCGTTGGGAGATGCCTGACGAAAGCCCTGTTCTGCCCACCGAGACGCTCCGCCGCGCGCCCAAGGTGCTCCTGCACGACCACCTGGACGGCGGCCTCCGCCCGGCGACCGTCGCCGAACTCGCCGACGAGACCGGTTATGCCGGCCTGCCCACCAGCGACCCGGCCGAGCTGGGCAGCTGGTTCCGCCGGGCGGCCGACTCCGGCTCGCTCGTGTCCTACCTGGAGACCTTCGCGCACACCTGCGGGGTGATGCAGACGGAGGATGCGCTGGTCAGGGTCGCCGCGGAAGCGGTCGAAGACCTGGCCGCCGACGGCGTCGTCTACGCCGAGGTGCGCTACGCACCGGAGTTGTTCGTCGAACGCGGTCTGTCACTCGATGCGGTGGTCGAGGCTGTCCAGGCGGGGTTCACGGAGGGCACTCGCCGCGTGGCCGCGAACGGCGGCAGCATCCGCATCGGGACGTTGCTCTGCGCGATGCGCCAGCACGCCCGCGCCCTCGAGATCGCCGACCTGGCCGTCCGGTACCGCGACGCCGGGGTCGCCGGGTTCGACATCGCGGGCCCGGAAGACGGATTCCCGCCGACCCGCAATCTCGACGCGTTCGAATATCTGCGCCAGAACAACGCGCATTTCACCATTCACGCGGGCGAAGCGTTCGGTTTGCCGTCCATTTGGGAAGCGATTCAGCACTGCGGCGCCGAGCGGCTCGGGCACGGCGTGCGCATCATCGAGGACATCAAGACGGACGCGGACGGCACGGTCCACCTTGGACGGTTGGCCGCGTATGTCCGCGACCGCCGCATCCCGCTGGAGATCTGCCCGACGTCGAACGTCCAAACAGGCACGGTCCGCTCGATCGCCGAGCACCCGATCGGCCTGCTCGCCAAGCTGCGCTTCCGGGTGACCGTGAACACGGACAACCGCCTGATGAGCGGATGCACGATGACCAGCGAATTCGCCGCGCTGCACGAGACCTTCGGGTATGGCCTGGCCGACTTCCGCTGGTTCACCATCAACGCGATGAAATCCGCGTTCATCGATTTCGACGCGCGGATCGCGCTGATCGACGACGTGATCAAGCCCGGGTACGCCGCGCTGGCCTGAGCCGCCGCTCGCCGGGACCGCGGCCGCCGAACGGTGGTTGCGGTCCTTAGGCACGCCAACTATCGTTCACCATGTAGGAATTGTTTCTCAATATTTGAGACGGTGACGACGATGGCGCAGGTCGCGGACGGCTCGGTGGAGCGGGTGCAGGCGAGTTCACGGCGGTGGCTCATCCTCGCGCTCGGCCTCGCCGCGCAGACCGCGAGCTGCTCGTTCCTCTACGGCCTCCCGTTCCTCGTCCCCGCCATGCGCGCCGCGGACGGGCTCACCCTCGCCCAGGCCGGCACGGTCGTCGCGGCCCCGAGCATCGGCCTGTTGTTCACCCTGATCGTGTGGGGTGCGGCTGCGGACCGTTACGGAGAGCGCCTGATCATGGCCCTCGGACTGGGGGCCTCGGGGTTACTCCTGGTGTACGCCGGCGTCGGCGATCACTCGGTCGGGCTCCTCTTTGGGGTGTTCCTGGCGGCCGGTGCCTGCACGGCTTCGGTGAACGCGGCGAGCGGCCGCGTGGTGATGGGCTGGTTCGCGAAGTCCGAGCGCGGCGTCGCGATGGGGATCCGCCAGACGGCCCAGCCGCTCGGCGTCGGCGTCGCCGCGCTGGGGCTGCCGCCGCTGGCCGCGCACTTCGGGTTCCGCGCGGCGGTGCTGCTGCCGGCCGGGCTGGCGATCGCCGTGGCGCTGCTGGTCGCGTGGCTGGTGACGGACCCGCCGCGGCCCCCGCGGGCGTCTACGGGTGAGAAGCCGCCTTCGCCGTACCGGCACTCGGCGCTGTGGCGGGTGCACGGGGCGAGCGCGCTGCTGGTGGTGCCGCAGTTCGCGGTGTCGGCGTTCGCGCCGGTGTACATGGTGTCGGTGCAGCACTGGAGCCCGCTGTCGGCGGGCTGGTACCTGGCGGTGGTCCAGGTGCTGGGCGCGCTGGGCCGCCTCGGCTCGGGCTGGTGGTCCGACCGCGCCGGCAGCCGGCTGCGCCCGATGCGGCTGCTGGCGGTGCTCAGCTGCTTCGTGATGCTGCTGGTGGCGCTGGGGGACGTGTCGTGGCCCTGGCTGGTGCTGCTGGCCCTGGCGCTGGCGGGCGTCATCACGGTGGCCGACAACGGCCTCGGCTTCACGGCGTCGGCCGAGCTGGCCGGCCTGGCCTGGTCGGGCCGCGCGATGGGCACGCAGAACACCGGCCAGAATATCGCGGCCTCGCTGACCCCGCCCCTGCTGGGCCTGGTGATCGGCGACAGCCGCTACGCACTGGCGTTCTGCGTGGCGGCGATCTTCCCGGCCCTGGCGGTGGCGGTGGTCCCGGTCCGCGCGGAACACGAGCGCGACTGACCACCCGCCCGCGGGGGCGCCCCCCGTCTCCAGCGTATCGGCGGCCACTGACGGAAACCGGCCGCCGGAGCCGCCCCGGACCCGAGTTGTCCACAACCGGCGGGGCCTGTGGACAGCTGCGTTGCGCCAAAGCCAGGGCCCGAGCGGCGGCGACCGCCGGAGGTCGCGAATGACTCATTCGGGACTTCCCAGGTCCCCAATGACTCATTCGCGACGTCCGAAGCCTCGGCGATCGAGCCACCGCGACCCCGGACACGACGAAGGCCGCCACCCCGACCAGCGGGGCAGCGGCCTCCGGAAAACTCAAGCCACCGTCAGGCGGTTCTCGAACGTCTCCACCAGCTTCCGCCAAGCGCTCTGCTCGGCGTCGAACGGCGCGCTCGGCTCGAGGCGCGTCGGGTCCGGGCGGAGCACGAACGACACCAGCCAGCCCAGGCTTTCGTTCGACGCCAGCGCCGTTTCCACGCTCTCGTCGCCCGCCCAGTCGGCCGCGTCCGTGATCAGCTCGACCGCCAGCTCGAGCTGCGTCGGGTCGATCGCCTCCGGGCCCTCCGCGATGTCCGCGTCGAGGCCGGTCAGGACGTACGTGTTCTCCGCGTCGACCTCGATCTCGAGCTCGCCCGCCGTGGCCTTCGCCAGCACCTCGTCCCACGTGGACACGTCGGCGAGGTCGGTCTCGGCCAGGTCCTTGCCGTCGGCCAGGGCCCGCGCCAGCGCCTTCTCCGACGTGAACACGTCGATCTCGCCCTCGCTGCCGAGGAAGACCGGGGTGTCGTCGAGGTAGCAGCGCAGCGTGTAGTACTCCGCGCCGGACGTGATGATCTTGATCGGGTCGATGCCGACCTCGGCCCAGAAGCCGACCGGGCCCTCTTCTTCTTCTTCTTCGTCCTCGTCGTCCGAGTCCGCGGAATCGATCGCCTCGAGGTCCTCTTCGCCCTCCGCGCCGGCCTCGGCCTCGGCGGACTCCTCGTGGAACGCCGCCAGCTCCTCGGCGGTCTGCTCCAGGACCTTCTCGTCGACGTCCGGCACCGTCACCAGGCCGTCGATCGCGTCCAGCACGGTGTCCCACTTCGTCGACACCGTCTCGGACAGGTCGTTCCACACCTGCACGCCGACGCTCCCGGTGAACGGGAGGGTGCCCTGGTCGAGCAGCGAGAAGCCCTCGGTCGAGTCGAGGATCTCGTGGACCTCTTCGAGGTCGCAGACGTCGGCGAGCGAGCGCACGATGCCGACGATCTCGGCCAGCTCGGCGATGTGCCAGACGTCCGGCTCCTCGGCGACGAGCTCCGGCACGCCGACGAGGTCGTACGTGTGGTCTTCGTCCGGGATCAGCTCGGGCACGTTCAGCGACGGCACCGCGTCCCACGCCGGGTGGTCGATCAGGTCGTGCCGCTCCGACGTGCGGACGAAGGCGGCCAGGTGCGCGGCGTCCGGGAAGGCGTACAGGTCGTCCTCGTCGCCGAGGAACGCTTCCCACTCCTCGCCGTCTTCCCGCCAGCGCGGGGCCCACAGGGTGACGACGTCGCCCTGCGGCAGCCCGAGTTCGATCGGGATGATGTCCTGTGCCATTCCTAAGCCCTCCGGTGTACCGCCCGTGTGCGCGCGACACCGTATCTCCCGGTCGAAGCGCGGTAACGCGAAGCCTACGGGTTTACCACGCGCGATGCGATCGCCCCTGCCGACTTTGCGACGAGCGGATGGCACGATGGACGCCTGATGACTCTCACAGACCTCCTGCCTGCGGATCCCGACCCCGACGCCCTCTTCGAAGCGTTCACGACCTGGACGGCCGATCGGGGCATCGAGCTGTACCCGGCGCAGGAGGAGGCGGTGATGGAGGTCGTCTCCGGATCGAACGTCATCCTCTCGACGCCGACCGGCTCCGGGAAGAGCCTCGTCGCCGTCGGCGCGCACTTCACCGCGCTCGCCCAGGGCCGCCGCAGCTACTACACCGCGCCCATCAAGGCCCTCGTCTCGGAGAAGTTCTTCCAGCTCATCGAGATCTTCGGCGCCGACAACGTCGGGATGATGACCGGTGACTCCAGCGTCAACCCGGACGCCCCGATCATCTGCTGCACGGCCGAAATCCTGGCGAACATCGCGTTGCGGTTCGGCGCCGAGGCGCCGGTCGGGCAGGTCGTGGCCGACGAGTTCCACTTCTACTCCGAGCCCGACCGCGGCTGGGCGTGGCAGGTGCCGCTGCTGGAGCTGCCGAAGGCCCAGTTCGTCCTGATGTCGGCGACCCTGGGCGACGTGTCCTTCTTCGAGAAGGACCTCACCCGCCGCACCGGCAAGCCGACCGCCGTCGTCACGTCGGCGCAGCGCCCGGTGCCGCTGACCTTCCGCTACGCGCTGACGCCGTTGCACGAGACCATGTCCGAGCTGCTCAACGGTGGTCAGGCGCCGGTCTACGTCGTGCACTTCTCGCAGGCCGCGGCGATCGAGCGGGCGCAGACGCTGATGAGCATCAACGTCACGACCAAGGCCGAAAAGGAGGCCATCGCCGAGCTGATCGGCGACTTCCGGTTCTCCGCCGGCTTCGGCAAGACGCTCTCGCGGCTGGTCCGCCACGGCATCGGGGTGCACCACGCCGGCATGCTGCCGAAGTACCGCCGATTGGTCGAGACCTTGGCCCAGTCCGGGCTGCTCAAGGTGATCTGCGGGACCGACACCCTCGGCGTCGGCATCAACGTGCCGATCCGGACGGTGGTCTTCTCCGCACTGACCAAGTACGACGGCGTCCGCCAGCGCCACCTCAAGGCGCGCGAGTTCCACCAGATCGCCGGCCGCGCCGGGCGCGCGGGCTACGACACCGACGGCTACGTCGTCGTGCAGGCGCCCGACCACGTCGTCGAGAACGCCAAGGCCCTGGAGAAGGCGGGCGACGACCCGAAGAAGAAAAAGAAGATCGTCCGGAAGAAGGCCCCGGAGGGGTTCGTCAACTGGACCGAGAGCACCTTCGACCGGCTCATCGCGGCCGAGCCCGAGCCGCTGACGTCCAGCTTCAAGGTCACGCACTCGATGCTGCTCAACGTGATCTCGCGGCCGGGCAACGCCTTCGACTCGATGCGCCACCTCCTGGAGGACAACCACGAGGACCGCGCGTCGCAGCGCAAGCTGATCCTGCGCGCCATCGCGATCTACCGCGCGCTGCTCGCCGCCGGCGTCGTCGAACGGCTGTCCGAACCGGACGAGCAGGGCCGGATCATCCGGCTCACCGTCGACCTGCAGTTCGACTTCGCGCTCAACCAGCCGCTGTCGCCGTTCGCGCTGGCCGCGATCGACCTGTTCGACCTCGAGTCGCCGAGCTACCCGCTCGACGTCGTGTCCACTGTGGAATCCACTGTGGACAACCCGCGGCCGGTGCTGTCGCAGCAGCAGTTCAAGGCGCGCGGCGAGGCCGTGAACGCGATGAAGGCCGAGGGCATCGAGTACGACGAGCGGATGGAGCTGCTCGAGAACGTCACCTACCCGAAGCCGCTGGAAGAGCTGCTGCAGGGCGCGTTCCACAGCTACCGGCAGGGCCACCCGTGGGTCGACGACTACGAGCTTTCGCCGAAGTCCGTGGTGCGCGACATGTACGAGCGCGCGATGAACTTCGTCGAGTACATCGGCTTCTACCAGCTCGCCCGGTCCGAAGGGCTGGTGCTGCGTTACCTCGCCGACGTCTACGACGCGCTGCGCCACACGGTGCCGGACGAGGCGAAGACCGAACCGCTGCAGGACCTCATCGAGTGGCTCGGCGAGCTGGTCCGGCAGGTCGACTCCAGCCTCCTGGACGAGTGGGAAGCGCTGCGGCACCCGTCGGAAGAAGGGCCGGTGTCGCACCGGCCGCCGGAGCTGCCGCCGGCCGTCACGCGCAACGAGCGCGCGTTCCGCGTTCTGGTGCGCAACGAGCTGTTCCGCCGGGTCGAGCTGTTCGCGCGGCGGGCGTGGAACGTGCTCGGCGAGCTGGACGCGGCGTCCGGCTGGGACGCCGAGGCGTGGGAAGACGCGATCGAGGACTACTTCGAGGAGTACGAGACGCTCGGCACCGGCCCGGACGCGCGCGGTCCGGCGCTGCTGATGATCGAGCAGCAGCCGGACGTCTGGAAGGTGCGGCAGATCTTCGACGACCCGGCGGGCGACCACGACTGGGGCATCAGCGCCGAAGTGGACCTGGCGGCGTCGGACGAGGCCGGGTCCGCGGTCATCCGGGTGACCGCGGTCGGCGCGCACTGACTCTTTCCGGGGGTTCCGGGTGGCGGAGCCCCCGGCCCGGGGCGAAGACCCGGATGGCGCCGCCCGTTGCGGATTCCTGACCGCTCAGTCATCGTGATCACATGGTGGCGACAGTGCGGGAGCACCGGATCGGCGACGTGCGCTGGACGATCGTCCGGGGGCCCCGGGAAGCCGCTTTCCGCGAGCTGGGGGCGTACGCCGCCGCCGACATCGGGACCGTCCTGGCGGGGCTGCCGTCGTGGCCGGTCACCGCGCGGGCCCGGCACTCGCCGGTGCGGTTCCGGGCGGTCGAATCGGCGTCGCAGGTCGAGCACCCGGACGCCTACGCCGAGCTGACGGCGCTGGCCGAGGGCGCCGGCGTCCCGTTCGACGACCTGCTGCTGGCCAACCTGCGCGGCGACCTCGGCGCGGGCGACGGCACCGGCTGCACGGACCTCGCGTGGGCCGGCGAGCCGTCGCTGCTCGGCCACAACGAAGACGGCGCCCCGGTGTTCGACGGCATCGGCCGGCTGCTGACGCTGCTGATCGACGGCGAGCCGGGCGTGTGCGTCTGGTGGTACCCGGGCTTCCTGCCGTCGAACACGTTCACGCTGACCACGCACGGGCTGGTGTGGGGGATCGACAGCGTGAGCGTGGCGGCCCCGTCGCCGTGCGCCGGCCGGCACTTCGTGGCGCGCACGGCCCAGCGCGCGACGTCCGTGGCGGAAGCGGTGTCCCTACTGCGTTCCCACGCTTCGGCGGGCGGGTTCGCGTACACGATGGGCGCCCTCGGCGCCCCGGCGGTGACGGTGGTCGAAAAGGCGGGCCACGACACCGCGGTGACCACTGTGGCCAGTGGGCTTTCCTGGCACACCAACCACTTCCGCCAGCTGCCCCCGCACCTGGACGTCGCCGCGGAGGAGAGCCTGGACCGCGCGGAGGTGTGCGCGCACCTGGCGCCCACGTCCCCGGACGCGAAGTGGCTGCTTTCGGCGTTGACGAACGACGTCCACCGCAACGCGACCGGCGGCGACGAGCTGATGACGTTGAGCACCCTGGTGACGGACCTGGGTTCGGGCGAAGTGACCCTGGTGGCCCGCGGCGGGGAGCCGGTGCGGGCGCGGGCGGTGGACCTGGCCGCGGGGAACGTCGACGAGGTGGGCTGAATCGGCCTGCACGAGCTGTCCACATGGGGTCTGGTTGTCCACAGATTTGGGTCGTCACCCTTTCGTGCAGGTCGGGGCCGGTAGGCTGGAATCGGGACGCGCCCCCCAGTGGAGGGCGGGGGTGCGCTCAGCCCGCGTCGGCCGCATCGACGGTGGAGTACGCGCTGCTGGCGGGCACCAACGCCACCGCCATCGAATACGGCCTCTGACGCTCAGCCCGCCGGGGTCAGTCCTGGCGTCGACCCACGGCGAGGGACTCCACCGCCTTGACCAGGTCTTCCGGCAGGTCGACCACAGCGTCCGCTGCTGCCGCGGACAACTCCTCCGCCACCGCCGCGGCGTCCAGCGTGTAGACGACGACGGGGATGGTGTTTCCGGCTGCTCTCGTCTCCCGGATGAAGTCCAACCCGGCCCGGGGGTCTCCGGAGCGGGTGAGGTCGGTGATGACGACGGCGAATTCCAGCTGGGACAGGTAGACGCGCGCGGCTTCCGTCGACGTCGCGACGGTGACCAGCTTGCCGAGGCGTTCGAGGGCGAGCGTTTCGTACACGTTGTTGTCCGGGACGTCGTCCACCCAGAGGATGCGGGCGAGCACGCTGTTCGTGCCGATCGACGTCAGATCGGGCCGGGCGGTTCCCCGCCCCTTGTCCTTGGTGGCCTCCAGCGCCGCTTCTTCGGCCTTCGCCGTGTTCAGGGGCGAAAGACTGAGGTCCATCTCGAAAACTTCCCCCAATGAGAACTTGAGGGTGCTGTGCCCGGAACCGTGCTGCCCGCGCCAGAGGAGGATCAGGACGCCGATCACCAGTACCAAGCCGACAACCAGCAAAATGATGTTCGTATCCACCGCTACCCCCTCTCGAAACGGTCATCGGATCCACCTGCCAGGGCTGCGCCCAGTTCGATCGGCATGCGTCCGATGGGGCTGAGGTCGCGGCCGCCAGGTACCTCGGCCAACGCGTTCAGCAGGGTGTCCTGGCCGAAGGCCCTCGTCGTCAGTGCGGCGATCCCGCAGATGTCCAGATCCGCGACGTCCACCGGAGCCGCTCCGTTCCGCCACAGGTAGGTGTTGGTCCGGGCGAGACTGATCGTCTCTTCGTACGAGCGGCACATGGCGACGACGTGCTGGGCGATGCGGTGGGCATCTCTGCGGCGCCCCCGGAGCAGGTGTTGAGCCACGGACCAGAACCGGTGGATGGGGGTGCCCAGGCTTCCCACGGGCAGTACGCCGGAGCGGTGCGGAGAGGAGTCCAGCATGTTCGACAGCGCCTCGGTGAGAGGATCGAACTCGCGTACGTGCTCTCCGGAGAAACGTGCCCTGCTGGCTACGCCACTCGCGGTCAAGACCAGGTAGGCCTGCTGCTGCTGCTGCTGGTGCAACTGGATGTCGGGCAAGGGGGCCGGAGCCGGTGCGGAAGTGGCACGGTCCGGCGGCAGTCCTGAGGCTTGTCGAACAGCTTGAGCGAGAACGCTGTAGTCCTCGTCGTGCTCCCGTCCGGTGGTGACGACCTCGAGGTACATCCCGAAGGCATGACCCAGCGCGCGGAAGAGTGCTCCCGCGCGCTGGAGGAGCTCACCTGCCCGTACCGGATCCAGGAGCAGCGCCCATTGCCCGGCTTCGCGCAACGCGCTGGCCGTATCGGCGATCAGCGTGAACGTCAGGTCGTCTGCGCCTGGGCGAATTACCGCCTGCTTCACGGTGGAAATGGACTCGAGTTCGAGCGCTGCGGTCGTCGCGTAGGCTTCGTGGAACTGTGCTGTCGCGCGGACCTGTTCCGGGTCGAGCCCGAGGTGTTCGAGGTGTTCGACGGTCACTCAGATCAGCTCCCGGACGTTCGTCAAGATCTCCGGTGGGGTGAACCGCGGGTTGTGCTGGGTCCAGACCTTGACGAATTTCTTCCGATTGCCGCCGCGGAGCTCCCATTTTTCGCAGTGGCTGATCTGGTTGTCGGGAACGATGATCTTGGCCGCGACTTCGCCCTCGGTCTGGTAGGCCGAGTACCGTCGGTAGGCGTTGAGATCGCGCACCTCCTCGGCCACTCCTTCGATGCCGACCGCGGTGCGCGGCGCTAGGATGACCCAACACGTGTAGAGGTACGCGACGTCACGTCGGCCGAACTGGGTACCGAACCACAGTGCCGTCTTCCTGGCGCGGTGCACCAGGTTCGTCGCCGCCAGGACGTCACGCTCCACCGTGCCGGCCGAGAGGGAGATGAACGGGCTGTTCTCGGAGAAAGGAATTCCGGTCGTGGGGTCGTTTTCCTCGAAATGATTGACGTGCCGATCGATGTTCGCCGGCGTGAGCTTGTCCCTGACCTCGACTGGTCTGATCTGGTGGACCTTTCGCCACCAGTTGCAGTGCAGACCGTCTCCGTCTGCGATCAACTGCCGTGCTTCGTCGTCGCCGGGCAGGTGGATGCCCTTGACGCACCACTGAATGATCATTTGCCCTGCTGCCCCTCGGCGAACGTGGCATCGGCGATTTTCGGCCGATTTGTCGAGTCCTAAGTCGCGTCCGGGATCGAAAACGTTTCGCTCACTTTCGCCGGCTCTGAGGACCGGCTATTTCCTGACGCTCAGCCCGCCGGGGTCAGGATCGCCTGGGCGTCCTCGCCCGCGAACCACAGCCCGATGACGAACGCCGCCGTGGCCTCCAAGAGGGCCGCGCGGTCCAGGCCGCCCGCAGGCACCGGCTTCGCGCCGATGTCGTGGACCAGCGTGCTCACCGCTTCGAGCGCCGCCGGGTCGTCGCCGCACAGGGGGACCGACAGCGGGCGGCCACCGAACACCGGGGGTGTCATCCGCCAGACGTCGACGTGCGCGAGGTTGAACGCCTTGACCACGTGGGCGTCCGTGGCGATCCGCGAAGCCACCGGCGCGCCGGTCAGTGCCGGGTCGTTGGTGCAGTCCACCAGGACCTTCCCCGCGAGCGGGCCCGCCGCCGCGACGACCTCGGCGATCGCGGAAACCGGGACGGCCAGGAGCAGGACGTCCGCGAATTCCGCCGTGGAACGCCAAGACCCGTGAGAAGCGCCGAGTCGTGCGGCCAGAGCTGCCGGGTCGGACCGGCCGCTCACCCTCAGCTCGTGCCCCGCTCGCGCCCACTGCGTGCCGAGCGCGTCCGCCATCCCGCCCGTGCCGAAGATCCCGATCCGCATGCGTCCTCCTTGTGCTTGGCTGGTACCAGCACGACGGTAGGAACCCGGGAAGGAACCGAACGGTAACCATGGACTTCCTCGCCGACTGCCGGACGCGGCTCGCGTTCGACCTGGTCGCCAACACCTGGAACCCGGTGGTGCTCTGGGCGCTGCGCCACGGGCCGCGGCGGCACGTCGACCTGCGGCGCGAGATCGGCGGGATCAGCGCCAAGGCGCTCACGGAAACCGTGCGGCGCCTGGAGTCCGACGGTCTCGTCGAGCGTCGCGAAGGCGCGTACGCGCTCACGTCGTTGGGCTCAAGCTTCCTGGAGCCGATCGAGGGCTTCGGGCGCTGGGCCGCTGAGCACGGCGACGCCGTCGTCGCCGCTCAAAGCCGAGCACGACCAGCGTGACCAGGGACAACGCGGGCAACGGGTAGCCGATCAGGAGCCCGGCGGTGACGTCGAAAACCGGTGCGGCGACCCCGGCCACGAACACCCACGTCGGCGCGGTCGGCGGTTTCGCGGCCGGGGACCACGGCGTCTTGCGGCCCGGCTTCGCGACCGAAAGCCACGCCTGGAACGCCAGCGCGCTCGCCATCGACGCCGCCCCCGCGATCTGCGGCCAGGCGACGGTGCCGGTGTCCGCGGATTCGTGCAGCGCGGGGGAGAGCAGGAAGATCCCGGCGTAGAGCTGCACCAGTGTCAGGGCGAACTTCGTGAGCACCCACCAGTGCCGGAAGTAGCCCCACGCGGTCGCGCCGGCGAGCAGGAGGCCGGTGAACGCGGAGGCGTTCGCCATCGGCGCGAGCAGCACGGTGTCGAGCCGCTCGGCCATCGCGGGCGCGCCCGTGGCGGTCAGCACGACCAAGGCGAGGGCCTGGCTCATCCAGGCGACGGACGACACGACGTGCAGCCAGACGACGGCCTGGCGCCAGCGGGGAGAAGTCTTCACGCCGTTCAGGCTCGCCGAACCGACGACCACGGCACATCGGGCGCGACCCGGGTTTCGCCCCGGAGCCCGGGAGGCCGCGCGTACTCCCGGCGGAGTACGAACCCGCGGCGGCCGTACGCCTCAGGTGGTCGTGACCGGGTTTTTCGCGGCCAGGGCCAGGAGGGGGACCGCGGCCGCCGCGTCGGTGATGAGCGTCGAGACCATGCCCGACCGCAGGACCGCGTCCACCGCCGCCGCCTTCGGCTTGCTGTAGCCCAGCGCGATCACCTCCGGCACCGCCGTCAGCTCCTCGTGGCTGATCGCCAGCACGTGGTGCGCCAGCCCGGTCGACAACGCGTTCCCGGCCGCGTCGAACAGCCGCGCGGCCACCTCCGCGGTCGCCCCGCGGGCCGCGATCGCCGCCCGCTCGGCCTCGTCCAGCGCGTCGTACACCGTCGATTCGCCGGGCTGCCACGCGCCGATGCTGACCACCGCCTTGGTCAGGTTCCGGAACTGCCCGAACGTCTCCGCGATCCCCGGCTGCCGCCGCAGCGTCTCGGTCGTGCGGCGGTCGGGCAGCACCAGCGGGCCGAAGATCGGGTAGGGGTCGCCGCCGGACACCGCCGTCACGCGGCTGACCGTCTCCACCGAGCGGCCGCGCATGTCCATCCCCGCCTGCACCCCGCACAGCTGGACGACCGGGCAGCGCGGCAGCGTCCGGATGGCCTCGGTCATCGCGTTGACCGAGCGCGCCCACGACAGCCCGATGACGTCCGACGGGGTCGCGATCTCCTCCAGCAGCCGGGCGGCCAGCGCCCCGATCTTCGCCCGGACGACCTCCTTCGGCTCCCGCTCGGTTGAGCGCTCGAGCACGAGGGCCCGCTGCAGGCCGTACGCCGAGCGCACCTCGTCCGACAGCGCCAGGTCCACCGGTGCCGGCAGGGCGAACTCCACCCGGACCAGCCCGGACTCCATGGCCGTGTCGAGCATCCGCGCGACCTTGAACCGGCTGACCCCGAACTCGTCGGCGATCTCCAGCTTGGAGCGTCCCTGCACGTAGAAGCGCCGGGCGACGGTCGCCAGCAGCATAGCTTCGGTGAGCGACGACTGCTTCCTAGTGGTGCTCATATGAGCACTATAGCCAGAAATATTCCCGAAAGGTTGACGTAACACACATGTCAGACCTGTAATGCCTTCACATGTTCTCGACGCCATAGGTCAATGCCGCTCATATGAGCGCGAGGAAAGGGGCTTGGCATGCGTGCCGCCATCATCGACCGGCCCGGCGAGATCAGGGTCGGTGAGGTGCCCGATCCGAAGCCGCGGGAACGCGAGGTGGTCGTCAAGGTCGGGGCCTGCGGGATCTGCGGGACCGATCTGCACATCGCGGACGGGCACTTCCCGCCCACCCCGTACCCGATCATCCCCGGCCACGAGTTCTCCGGGGAGATCGTCGAGCTCGGCTCGGACGTGCCGGGCGGCTGGCAGGTCGGTGACCGCGTCGCTGTCGACCCGTCGCTGTTCTGCGGCTACTGCGGCCCGTGCCGCTCCGGCCACGGCAACCTGTGCGCCAACTGGAACGCCACCGGCGACACCGTCGACGGCGCCTTCGCCGAGTACGTCGCCGTCCCGTCGGCGAACTGCTACCGCATGCCCGACACGATGACCTGGGAACAGGGCGCGCTGGTCGAGCCGGTCTCCTGCGCGGTGCACGGCGTGCGCCGCGTCGGCGTCGAAGCCGGCGAACGCTTCCTGGTCGTCGGCGCCGGCACGATGGGCCTGATCATGCAGCAGCTGCTGCAGCGGGCCGGCGCGCACGTCACGGTGGTCGACCGCAACGCCGACCGGCTGCCGCGCGCGTCCCGGCTCGGCGCCGTCGCCACCGCGGCGGACGTCGGCGAGCTGAACGACGAGAAGTTCGACGTCGCCGTCGACTGCACCGGCGCCGCGCCCGCCATCGAAGCGGCCTTCGACGCCACCCGCCGCGGTGGCCGGCTGCTCGTCTTCGGCGTCGCGCCGGCCGAAGCCCGCGTCGCGCTCTCGCCGTTCCGCATCTACAACGACGAGATCACCATCGTCGGCTCGATGGCCGTGCTGAACAGCTACGGCGCCGCGCTCGACCTCGTCGGAGGCGGCGCGATCGACACCGAAGAGCTGCTCACCGACCGGCTGCCGCTCGAGCGGTACCCGGACGCGCTGGCCAAGATGCGCAGCGGCGCGGGCCTCAAGGTGCAGGTGCTCCCGGGAGGTGGCCGTGCGTAAGCTGCTCACCCTCCTCGCCGCGACGTCGCTGGTGGCCACCGGGTGCGCGGGCGCCGGTTCGGTCGGCCAGGGCAACTCGACACTCGTCATCGCGATCGTGTCCAACCCGCAGATGAAGGACGCGATCTCGCTCGCGCCCGAGTTCGAGAAGGTCACCGGCATCAACCTGAAGTTCGTGTCGCTGCCGGAAAACCAGGCCCGCGCGAAGATCACCGCGTCGACCGCCACCGAGGGCGGCGAGTTCGACGTCGTCATGATCAGCAACTACGAGGCCCCGCAGTGGGCGGCCAACGGCTGGCTCGAGAACCTCGAACCGCACATGGCGGCCACCCAGGGCTACGACGAAGGCGACTTCATCCCCAGCATCAAGCAGTCGCTGTCGTACCAGAACCAGATGTACGCGGTGCCGTTCTACGGCGAGTCGTCGTTCCTGGCCTACCGCAAGGACCTCTTCGAGAAGGCCGGGCTCACCATGCCGGCCAAGCCGACGTGGCAGCAGATCGCCGGCTTCGCCGCGAAGCTCGACGACAAGGCCAACGGCGTCGCCGGCATCTGCCTGCGCGGCAAGCCCGGCTGGGGCGAGAGCCTCGCGCCGTTCACCACGGTGGCCAACACCTTCGGCGCCCAGTGGTTCGACAAGGACTGGAACGCCAAGCTGACGTCGCCGGAGTTCGAGGAAGCCGCGAACTTCTACGTGAACCTGATCCGCGAGCACGGCGAGGTCGGCGCCTCCAGCGCCGGGTTCTCCGAGTGCGGCACGCGCTACACCCAGGGCAACGCGGCGATGTGGTACGACGCGACGGTCATGGCGGGCACCAACGAGGACCCGTCGAGCAGCAAGATCGTCGGCAAGTCCGGGTACACGGCGGCGCCGGTCGTCAAGACGCAGGCCAGCGGCTGGCTCTACACCTGGGCGCTGGGCATCCCGAAGGTCGCCAAGGACAAGGACGCGGCCTGGAAGTTCATGGCCTGGATGACCGACAAGGCGTACGTGCAGAAGGTCGGCCAGACCTACGGCTGGAACCGCGTCCCGCCGGGCGTGCGTCAGTCCACTTACGACATTCCCGACTACGCCAAGGCCGCCGCGGCCTACGCGAAGCCCACTTTGGACGGGATCGCGGACGCGAACCAGCAGAAGGTCATGGCGAACCCGGTGCCCTACCCGGGCATCCAGTTCGTCGGCATCCCCGAGTTCCAGGACCTCGGCACCCGGGTGAGCCAGCAGCTGTCGGCGGCGATCGCCGGGCGCCAGTCCGTCGACGACGCGCTGAAGCAGTCCCAGGACTACGCCCAGACCGTGGGCGACTCCTACAAGGCGGTGCAGTGATGTCCACGCTCTCGGTAGATACGCCCAAGCCCCAGGCACACGCCAAGACCGCGGAGAAACGCGGCCTGAGCACCGCGGCCAAGCGGCGGCTGCCGCTGCTGCCCGCGCTGGTCTTCGTCATCGCGGTGACGCAGCTGCCGTTCCTGCTCACCGTGTTCTACTCGTTCCAGTCGTGGAACCTGGTCCGCCCGGGTTCGCGGCACTTCGTCGGCCTGGACAACTACATCGACGTCTTCAGCGATACGACGTTCCTGGTCGCGCTGCTCAACACCGTGGTGCTGACCGTGGTGTGCGTGCTGGTCGCGCTGCTGCTGGGCCTCGGCCTGGCGATCCTGCTCGACCGGAAGTTCTTCGGCCGCGGCGTCGTCCGGACGCTGCTGATCACGCCGTTCCTCATCCTGCCGGCGGCCGGCGCGCTGCTGTGGAAGACGACGATGTTCGACCCGACCTACGGGCTGCTGCACTTCGTCTTCGGCACCGACGTCGACTGGCTTTCGGAGTTCCCGCTGGCCTCGGTGATGGCGCAGATCGTGTGGCAGTGGACGCCGTTCATGATGCTGCTCATCCTGGCCGGCCTGCAGAGCCAGTCCAAAGAGGTCCTGGAAGCGGCCGCTGTGGACGGTGCGAGCCGGTGGCGGACGTTCGTGTCCATCACGCTGCCGCACCTGTCCCGGTTCCTGCAGCTGGCGACGCTGCTGGGCGCGATCTACATCGTGAACAGCTTCGACGCGATCTTCCTGATGACCCAGGGCGGCCCGGGCACGGCGAGCACGAACCTGCCGTACTACATCTACCAGCGCGCGTTCGAAGGCTTCGACGTCGGCCAGTCGTCCGCGATGGGCGTGGTCGTCGTGATCCTGACGATGATCGTCGCGACCTTCGCGCTGCGCTTGATGTTCCGCACGTTCTCCGTGAGCGGAGGGATCAAATGACCACGACCGCCGCACCCCGCAAGCGGGCCTACGGCAAGGGGTCGCTGACCCTGGCGACCTGGGTGATCGCGATCCTGTTCGTCTTCCCGCTGCTGTGGATGATCCTCACGGCGTTCAAGCAGGAGGCGGACGCCTACACCGACCCGCCCAAACTGCTGTTCACCCCGACGTTCGACCAGATCGGCAACGTCCTGAGCGGCGGGTTCCTGCCGTACGTGTCCAACTCGGCGTTCGTCACGATCCTTTCGACGGCGCTGGTGCTGCTCTTCGGCGTCCCGGCGGCGTACGCGCTGTCGCTGGCGCCGGTCAAGGGCACGTCGAACGCGCTCGGGTTCTTCCTCTCGACGAAGATGCTGCCGATCGTGGCGGCGATCATCCCGCTGTACATCATTTCCCAGAACACCGAGCTGCTCGACACGGTGTGGGCGCTGGTCATCCTCTACACGTCGATGAACCTGCCGCTGGCGATCTGGATGATGCGGTCGTTCTTCCTCGAGGTGCCGCACGAGATGATCGAGGCGGGCCGGATCGACGGCGCGAACCTGCCGACGCTGCTGCGCAAGATCATCATGCCGGTGGTCGCGCCCGGGATCGCGGCGACGGCGCTGATCTGCGTCATCTTCTCCTGGACCGAGTTCTTCTACGCGGTCAACCTGACGGCGGCGCGGGCCGGCACGGTGCCGGTGTTCCTCGTCGGGTTCATCACCAGTGAGGGCCTGTACTGGGCCCAGCTTTCCGCCGCCGCGCTGCTGGCTTCGCTGCCGGTGATGATCGTCGGCTGGATCGCCCAGAACCACCTCGTCCGGGGGCTGTCGATGGGAGCGGTGAAGTAGTCATGGCGGGAGTCAGTTACGAACAGGCGTCGCGGATCTACCCGGGCACGCACGAGGTGCGGGCGGTCGACCAGCTCGACCTGTCGGTGCCGGACGGCGAGTTCCTGGTCCTGGTCGGGCCGTCGGGCTCGGGCAAGTCGACGGCGCTGCGGATGCTCGCCGGGCTGGAGGACGTCGACGAGGGCGCCATCCGCATCGGCGACCGCGACGTCACGCACCTGCCGCCGAAGGACCGGGACATCGCGATGGTGTTCCAGTCCTACGCGCTGTACCCGCACATGACGGTGGCCGACAACATGGGCTTCGCGCTGAAGCTGCGCGGACTGTCCAAAGCGGACATCGACGCCAAGGTGGCCGAGGCCGCGAAGATGCTGGACCTGACTCGCTTCTTGGACCGCAAGCCGAAGGCGCTGTCCGGCGGGCAGCGGCAGCGCGTCGCGATGGGCCGGGCGATCGTGCGCGAGCCCAGTGTGTTCCTGATGGACGAACCACTGTCCAACCTGGACGCGAAGCTGCGGGTCGAGACCCGGGCGAACATCGCTCAGCTGCAACGCCGGCTCCGGACGACGACCATCTACGTCACGCACGACCAGGTCGAGGCGATGACGATGGGCGACCGGGTGGCGGTGCTCAAGGACGGCGTGCTGCAGCAGTGCGCGTCACCGCGGGAGCTGTACGAGAACCCGACGAACTCGTTCGTGGCGGGCTTCATCGGATCCCCGGCGATGAATCTGGCGACGCTGCCGCTGACCGAAGGCGGCGTCCAGCTCGGTGACGTCACCCTGCCGCTGCCGCGGTCGGTTCTGACGGCCGCCGGGGACCTGCGCGAGGTCGTCTTCGGCGTCCGCCCGGAGTCGCTGCAGCTGGTGTCCGAGGGCGGCTTCGAGCTGGTGGTGGAGCTGGTCGAGGAGCTGGGCGCCGACGCGTACCTGCACGGCAAGGTGGGCGACGACCGTTTCGTCGTCCGCGTCGACGGCCGCACGCCGCCCCGGATGGGCGACAACGTCCGGGTGGGCCTGCGCGGCGAAGGTGAGACGCACGCGTTCCACCCGGAGACGACGCTGCGCCTCTCCTGAAAGAACAGGCCACGGCCACCTCGCGGGAACCCCTTACCCGCGAGGTGGCCGTTTCCCTCGCTACTCCTGCAGGGAGAGGGCCTGGCTGGGACAGACGTGCACCGCTTCGCGGGCCTTCTCGACCAGCTCGCCCTCCGGCGTCTCGTTCAGCACGATGACCGTGCCGTCGTCCTCGCTCTGGTCGAACAGCGCGGGCTCGGTGAGCACGCACTGACCGGCGCCGACGCACTTGCCGGTATCCGCGATGATCTTCATGGTCCTTCTTTCCTGTGGTGGGATGGCAGGTTCGATCTCTACCAGGTCACCGGCAGCCGGTACAGGCCGTAGATGTTCGCGTCGTCCTTGAACGGCAGGTCGTCCACCGGAGCGCCCAGTGCCAGCGAAGGCACGCGGCGGAACAGCGTGTCGAACACGATCTGCAGCTCCATGCGGGCCAGGTTCTGGCCGAGGCACTGGTGCGGGCCGAAGCCGAACGCGACGTGGTGGCGGGCGCCGCGTTCGATGTCCAGCTCGTCGGCGTTTTCGAACGCCCGCGGGTCGCGGTTGGCGGCGTAACCCAGCGCCAGCACGCCTTCGCCGGCCCGGATCAGCCGGCCGCCGACCTCGATGTCCTCGACGCACAGGCGCGCCGTGGCCGCGTCCACGATCGTCCAGTAACGCAGCATCTCCTCGACCGCGTCGAGCGTCTTGCCCGGGTCGGCCTTGATCGCCGCGAGCTGCTCCGGGTTGCGCAGGAACGCCACGGTGGACAGCGAGATCATGTTCGCCGTCGTCTCGTGCCCGGCCACCAGCAGCAGGAACCCGGTCGCGGCCAGCTGCTCCCGCCGGTAGGTGCCGTCTTCGCGGAGCTTGACGATCTGCCGCCCGAGCAGGTCGTCCGGCGGGTTCGCCTCCTTCGTGGCGATGAGGTCGGCCATGTAACCGCGGATGGTGTCGAACGCCGCCCGCCGGTCTTCCGCCGACGTCGAGCGCTTGATCAGCTTCGCCGTGTGGGTCTGGAAGAAGTCGTGGTCGGTGTACGGGACGCCGAGCATCTCGCAGATCACCAGCGACGGCACCGGCAGCGACAGCGCCTCGACCAGGTCACCGGGATTCGGGCCGGCCAGCAGTGCGTCGATCCGCTCGTCGACGATCTCCTGGATCCGTGGCCGCAGCGCCTCCATCCGGCGGACGGTGAACTCGCCGAGCACGGCCTTGCGGGCCGGCCCGTGCTCGGGCGCGTCCATGGTGATCATGGTGCGCTCGTCGCCCTGCCGCCGGAACCCGCCCTTGACCAGCTGCGGGAAGTCCGGGTGCTGGCGGTCGGCGCTGAAGCGCCGGTCGTTCAGCACCGTGCGGACGTCCTCGAGGCGGGTGACCGCCCAGGCCTGGCCGCCGTCGGGCAGCCGCACCCGCGAGACCGGCTGCTCCTCGCGGATCTCCTCGTACGCCGGCGGCGGCGCGAACGGGCACGTGCGGGTCATCGGGAACTCGTGGACCGCGGTCATGGCGTCCCCCTTCACCAGGTCACGGGCAGGCAGTAGAGACCGAAGATGGACGAGTCGTGCTTGAACGGCAGCCGGTCGACGGGCGCGGCCAGCTTGAGCTCCGGGATCCGGCGGAAGAGCGTGTCGAAGACGATCTGCAGCTCCATCCGGGCCAGGTTCTGGCCGAGGCACTGGTGCGGCCCGAAGCCGAAGGCGACGTGGTGGCGCGCGCCGCGCTCGAGGTCGAGCTCGTCCGGGTTGTCGAAGGCCTCCGGGTCGCGGTTGCCGGAGTAGCTCAGCCCGAGCACGCCCTCGCCCTCGCGGATCAGCTGCCCGCCGATCTCGAGGTCCTCGGTGGCGACGCGCGAGGTCGCGAACTCCGCGATGGTGAAGTACCGCAGCAGCTCCTCGACGGCGTCGAGCGTCTTGCCGGGGTCGTTCTTGATGATGGCGAGCTGGTCCGGGTTCTCCAGCAGCGCGACCGTGCCCAGCGAGATCATGTTCGCCGTGGTCTCGTGGCCGGCGATGAGCAGCAGGAAGGCCAGCGAAACCAGCGAGTCGTGGTCGGCGTCGCCGTGCTCTTCGCGCTGCTTGAGGATCTGGCGGCCGAGCAGGTCGTCGGTCGGGTCGGCTTCCTTCTTCGCGACCAGCTGGTCGAGGTAGCCCTGCAGCTCGTCGACGGCCTTGACCCGGACTTCCTGGTCGACGTCCCGGTTGAGCAGCGTCGAGCTGCGGACCTGGAAGAACTCGTGGTCGTCGTAGGGCACGCCGAGCAGCTCGCAGATGACCAGCGACGGCACCGGCAGCGACAGCGCCGTGACCAGGTCGGCGGGCTTCGGCCCGGCCAGGATCGCGTCGATGTGCTCGTCGACGATCTGCTGGATGCGCGGCTCGAGGGCCTTCATCCGGCGGACGGTGAATTCGCCGACGACCTCGCGGCGGGCCGCGCCGTGCTCCGGCGGGTCCATGTTGATCAGCGACGCGGTGAAGTTGTTCCGCCGGACCGGCCGGCCCTGCTTGGTCAGGAACGGGAAGCCGGGGTTGAACCGGTCGGAGCTGAACCGCGGGTCGGTGAGCATCTGCCGGACGTCCTCGAGCCGGGTGATCGCCCACGCTTCCTGGCCGGACTGCAGCTCGACGCGGTGCACCGGGCCCGCCTCGCGGAGCTTCCCGTAGGCCGGCGGTGGGGCGAACGGACAGCTGCGCTCCATCGGGAACACGTCGCCCTGGGTGGTGGGTTCGGCGACTTCGGTCATTTCGGGCCCCCTAAATCGGACGTACAGTATGCGGAGGATTACATTCCGGTTCCTCAACCCAAGGTACCGAAGCGGAAGGAAGTCGTCCACTAGCTAACGGGTGACTCGATGCGGATCCATTGTGTGGCCGTCTGACCATGCGAGAATCAGCCCGCGCGATTCAGCGAGGAGCGAACGGCATGACGGCAGACCCCGAGACCACCCTGCGAGCGGACGCGCGGCGCAACCGCGACCAGATCCTCGCGGCGGCGAAGACCATCTTCGCCACGTCCGGTGCCGAGGTGCCGATGGAGGAGATCGCCCGGGCGGCCGGCGTCGGCGTCGGCACGCTCTACCGCCGCTTCCCGGACCGCGACGCGCTGATCCGCGCCGTCGCGATGGACAACTTCGAGCGCGTGCTGATCGACGCCAAGGTGATCGCGGCCGAGGAGACGTCGTCGTGGCGCGCGCTGGAGCGCCTGCTGCGGCAGTCGGTGGAGCTGCAGCTGAGCGTCCAGCTGGCGATGGTGTCGCCGCGGGCGCTGGTGATCCTGAAGAGCGACCCGGAGGTCCGCCGCCTGCGCGACGAGATCCTGGCGGTCCTGGACGACTTCGTCGACGGCGCGCAGGCCGAGGGCAAGCTCCGCCAGGACGTCGCCGCCGGCGACATCGCGATCCTGTTCGCGACGCTGCTGCGCCAGATGCGCGCGAAGTCCCCGGACGTCGCGGAAATGGCGGCGCGCCGCTGCGTCGGCATCATGATCGACGGCCTCAGCGCCGACCCGGGAACCGAACTCCCGGGGCGGCCGATCACATCCCGTGACCTGGACCCCAGCTGATTCCTGCGATTTCCGTGTTAATGTTCCGCCTCGTTCTGCCTGATTCTGGCCGTGGGGCGGGAAAATGCGACGAAGATCCGCGTTGTTGGTCATTCCCCTGCTGTTGCTCGTGAGCTGCGGTCAGGAGGGCGGCACGCCGGTCGCCGGGTCGGCTCCACCGGCGCCGACGACGTCCAGCGCGTCGCTCGCCCCGGCGACCTCGGTGCCGCCGAGCACGTCCCGATCCGTGCCGTCACCTGCGCCGACGCCGACCGCGCCGTCGGTGACACCGGCCCGGAACTGCGGCAGCCCGGAGTTCACCACGAGCGACCCGGACGGCGGCTGGTCCGACGGCGGGTACTACGTGCACAACAACATGTGGAACGCGGGTGAAGCGGGTCCGGAAACGCTGCGCGCGTGCGCGTACGACAACTGGTTCGTCGATTCCGTCCAACCCGATTCCACGTCGGTGAAAACCTATCCGAACGTGCACAAGGACATCAATGACCAGAACGGGAAACCGGTCAACGACTTTTCGGTGATCAGGTCGACCTTCGCGGGCCGCGGCCCGGGCGTCGGCATCTACGACGTGGCGTACGACCTGTGGCTGAACGGCGTGGGCAACGGCAACGGCGTCAGCGAGCTGATGGTCTGGACGGAGAACCGCAAACAGGTCCCGGCGGGCGACAAGCTGACGACGTACACCGCGGGCGGCTTCACCTACGACGTCTGGGCGGAGGACGAGGGCTACGTGGCGTTCGTTTCGCGGACGACGCAGTACTCGGGAACGGTGGACCTGAAGGCGATGATCGCGTGGGCGATCGGGAAGGGCCTGATCCCGCCGAACCCGACGGTGAACCAGATCGGGTACGGCATCGAGTTCTGCTCGACGGGCGGGGGCAAGGCGCGGTTCACGTTGACGGACTTCTCGGTGACGATGAGCTAGCGGGCGTAGCGCTCGATGGTCCGCTGGGAGGGGCGGAAGAGGGGCCAGGCGACCAGGACGTTGACCACGCACAGCGCGACCGCGACGGCCGGGAGCGTCAGGTAGGCCGCGACTCCCGGGGTCACGAGGTGGAGGGTGCGGGTCACGTTCTCGGCAGACCAAGTGAAGCGGCCGAGGAAGGTCACGTAGAAGAAGAGCGACGTGAAGAGGCCGGCGCCGACCGGTACGCCGAGCGGGTAAAGCGCCATGCCCGACTTTCGCCGGTCCAGGACGTCGCCCTGCGGGATCGTTGTCACCCACTGCCGGGCCAAGGTCATCGTCGCGCCGGAGACCAGCAGGAACAGGCCGAGGAAGACACCCGTGGCGGCCGTCATCGCGAACATCGGGCCGGAGCCGCCCGGCAGCAGGACGCCGCCGATCGGGAGTCCGAGCCCGATCAGCACGCCCGCGGCAACCGTGACCGCGCCCAGCGTCAGGCACGGGCCGCGGAGACGCGCGGCCATCCGCGGTGGGATCAGGATGGGTCCGTTCACAAGCTCCCCCGAAATACTCTGCGTATCCATTCGGGAGCATAGTGTCGTCGGATGTCACGGAGGCCACCACCCGGACCGGGTGGTGGCCTCCGTTCGTGAACTCAGACGCCCAGCGGGTGCCAGACCGTCTTCGCCTCCAGGTACCGCCGCAGCCGGGTCAGGTCCGGGGCTGTCGTCCAGTCCGGCTCCGCCTCCGGGACCCTCAGGACCCGCTTCACCGTGTTCGCCGCTTCGCGGGCCAGGTCCGGGCGGTCGGCCGGGGTGGCTCCCGTCGGGTCCAGCGCGTTGACGTCGCCGTGCGAAGCCAGCCACGAGCCCAGCTCCGAGGCGTGGCCCGTCAGGATGTTCGCCACGCCGCCCGGGACGTCCGACGTCGCCAGGACCTCGGACAGCGTGATCGCCGGGAGGGGGCGCTCCGCGCTCGAGACCACCACCGCCGTCGAGCCGGTGGCCAGGACCGGGGCCAGGACCTCGACCAGGCCCAGCAGGGACGAGCCCTGCGGCGCCAGCACCCCGACCACGCCGGTCGGCTCCGGGACGGTGAACGAGAAGTACGGGCCCGCCACCGGGTTCGCCGCGCCGAGGACCGTGGCGATCTTGTCCGTCCAGCCCGCGTACCAGACCCAGCGGTCGATCGCCGCGTCCACAATGGACTCGGCCTTCTTCGGTGCCAGTCCCTCCGAAGCGGACACTTCCGCGACGAACTGGTCGCGGCGGCCCTCCAGCACCTCGGCCACCCGGTAGAGCACTTGGCCGCGGTTGTAGGCCGTGGCGGAAGACCAGCCGGGGAACGCCTTCCGGGCCGCCACCACCGCGTCGCGGACGTCCTTGCGGGACGCGTGCGCCGCGTTGGCCAGGAACTTGCCCTTCGCGTCCGTCACCGGGTACACCCGGCCGGACTCCGAACGCGGGAATTTGCCGCCGATGTACAGCTTGTACGTCTTGGCGACGGAGATCCGATCAGACATCGAGGTAAGCCTCCAGCCCGGTGCGGCCGCCTTCGCGCCCGAAGCCGGATTCCTGGTAGCCGCCGAACGGGGCGGCGGGGTCGAAGCGGTTGAAGGTGTTGGCCCAGACCACGCCGGCGCGCAGCTGGTTCGCCATCCACAGGATCCGGGAGCCCTTTTCGGTCCAGATGCCCGCCGAAAGCCCGTACGGCGTGTTGTTCGCCTTCGCCACGGCCTCGTCCGGCGTGCGGAACGTCAGCACCGACAGCACCGGGCCGAAGATCTCCTCGCGGGCGATCCGCATCGACTGGTGCACGTTCGCGAACACCGTCGGGGCGAAGAAGAACCCGCGGTCCGGCACCGGGCACGGGCTGGTCCAGCGCTCCGCGCCTTCGGCGTCGCCGGACTCGACGAGCCCGCGGATCTTCGCCAGCTGCTCGGCGGAGTTGATCGCGCCGATGTCGGTGTTCTTGTCCAGCGGGTCGCCGATGCGCAGGGTCGAGACCCGGTAGCGCAGCTTCTCCAGCACCTCTTCGGCGACGGACTCCTGCACCAGCAGCCGCGAGCCCGCGCAGCAGACGTGGCCCTGGTTGAAGAAGATGCCGTTGACGATGCCCTCGATCGCCTGGTCCAGCGGGGCGTCCTCGAACACGATGTTCGCGGCCTTGCCGCCCAGCTCCAGCGTCAGCTTCTTCGGCGTGCCCGCGACCTGGCGCTGGATCGCCTTGCCGACCTCGGTCGAGCCGGTGAAGGCGATCTTGTCGATGTCGCCGTGCTCCACGATGGACGCGCCGATGTCGCCCGCGCCCGGGAGGATGTTGACGACGCCCGGCGGCAGCTCGGCCTGCTGGCAGATCTCCGCGAAGACCAGCGCGGTCAACGGCGTCGTCTCCGCGGGCTTGAGGACGACGGTGTTGCCCGTGGCCAGCGCCGGCGCGATCTTCCAGGCCAGCATCAGCAGCGGGAAGTTCCACGGGATGATCTGGCCCGCGACACCCAGCGGCTTCGGCGACGGCCCGTACCCCGCGTACTCGAGCTTGTCCGCCCAGCCGGCGTGGTAGAAGAAGTGCGCCGCCGCGGTCGGGACGTCGGAGTCGCGCGACTCCTTGATCGGCTTGCCGTTGTCGAGGCTCTCCAGCACCGCCAGCTCGCGCGAGCGCTCCTGGATCAGCCGGGCGATGCGGAAGAGGTACTTCGCGCGCTCGGTGCCCGGCATCTTCGACCAGACGCCGGTGTACGCCTTGCGCGCGGCCTTGACCGCGGTGTCCACATCGGACTTCGACGCGGTGCCGACCTCGGCCAGCACCTCTTCGGTGGCCGGGTTGACCGTCTTGAGCGGCTCACCCGAGCCGTCGACGAACTCGCCGTTGATAAACGGCTTGTAGTGGTCCTTGAGGTTCGCGATGGCGCGCGACTCCGGCGCCGGTGCGTACTCGAAAACGGGCATCAGTCCACCGTCACGTAGTCGGGGCCGCTGTAGTGGCCGTCCACCTGGGTGCGGCGCTGCAGCAGCAGGTCGTTGAGCAGGCTGGACGCGCCGAACCGGAACAGGTCCGGCACCAGCCACCGCTCGCCGGCGACCTCGTGCACGGCGACGAGGTACTTGATCGCGTCCTTCGTGGTCCGGATCCCGCCGGCGGGCTTGACGCCGCGCAGCTCGCCGGTCTGGACGTGCCAGTCGTGGACGGCCTGCAGCATGATGTGCGTGACCGGCAGCGTCGCGGCGGGGGAGACCTTGCCGGTGGAGGTCTTGATGAAGTCGCCGCCGGCCAGCAGCGCCAGCCACGACGCGCGCCGGACGTTGTCGTAGGTCGCCAGCTCGCCGGTCTCGAGGATGACCTTGAGGTGGGCGTCGCCGCACGCGGCCTTGATGGCCTGGATCTCCTCGAAGACGTCCATGTAGCGGCCCTCGAGGAAGGCGCCGCGGTCGATCACCATGTCGACTTCGTGCGCGCCGGCGTCGACGGCGATCTTGGTGTCGGCCAGCTTGATCTCCCGGCTGGTGCGCCCGGCGGGGAAGCCGGTCGCGACGCTCGCGACGTGGACGCCGCTGCCCTCGAGCGCTTCGACGGCGGTGGCGACCATGTCCGGGTACACGCAGACGGCGGCGACGCGCGGGGTGTCCTGGCGCTCGGGGTCGGGGCGGACGGCCTTCGCGGCCAGCGCCCGGACCTTGCCGCGGGTGTCGGCGCCCTCCAGGGTGGTCAGGTCGACCATGGAGATGGCGGTGTCGATGGCCCACCGCTTGGCGTCCTTCTTGATGCTGCGCGTGCCGAGGCCCGCCGCGCGCTGCTCGACGCCGACCTGGTCGACACCGGGCAGCCCGAGCAGGAAGCGGCGCAGGCTCGCGTCGTCGCGAGTCGCGTCCGCCAGCGGTGCCGGGGTGGCCGGCGCCGCTGACGTGCTGGTCGTGGCTGTCATGCGCCTGAGTCTAGGCGGCGGGTACGACAGTGCGCGGCGTCCGGAGGTGGGTCACCCGGTGTGACGTTCTCGACGGTCTGTGTCACGTCGACCATCTCCGGTCGGGGCAATTCGCCACAACTGTGGTTCTATTTCTGTGACGGTATGAAAGGTACGGGTTGGGAGTTGGGGTCATGACCGCTCTGCCTGACTGGATGGATCTTCCGGTCACTGGCTTGAGTGCGAACGATTACGATGCGTTGCCGGAAGAAGTCTGCCGTCGCATCGAGATCGTTGATGGAGCCATCCTCGTGAACCCGTCACCACGCCGTTCGCACCAGAACTTCGCGCGGCGCTTGGCCCATGCCTTCGAGGATGCTTGCGGCCCGCAGTTCGAGGTCTCAACCGGTGTTGACCTGCGGCTACGAGATGTCCCGCTGCTGAACCGGCGGCCGGACATCGTCGTCTACGACGCGTCGCTGCCCGACGAGGTCGTCCTCAGGCCGGAGTACTGCGTGCTCGTGGTCGAGGTCATGTCCCCGGGCTCGGTCACCGCTGACCAGATCGACAAGCCCGGCGAGTACGCGGCCGGCGGGATCCAGCACTTCTGGCGGGTCGAGAACACCGACGATCCCGAGAAGCTCCGCGTGTTCCGCTACCTCCTCGACCCCACCACCAGGACCTACGCACCCGCGGCCGTGCACGACGGGCCGTTCACCGTGACCGATCCCTTCACGGTGAACGTCGACCTCGCCAAGCTGCTCTGAAGGTCAGCCCTTCTCGATCCGCGGCGGGTCCACCCGCTGGGCCGGCCGCCGGTACACGACCACCCCGCCCCAGAAGCCGAGGCCGTTGATCTTCACCGTCGGTGCCGTCGGGGGCGCGGGCGGCGCTCCCGACTTGTCCTCCAGCACGAAGCCGCCCATGAAGCCGATGCCCGTCACGTCGACGTTGATGTCGTCCGGGACCGTGATCTGGATGCCGCCCATGATCGCGATCGCCGTGATCGTGCAGTGCTTGTCCGCGAACCGGGCTTGGCGCAGGTCGATCTCCGCGCCGCCCCAGAAGGCGATGCTCGTGTGCTGCGGGGGCAGCACCCAGCTGCCCTTGCGGACCGCGCCCGACATGACGCCGATCGACACCGGGGAGCCCGCGTAGCCGCCGATGCGCTGGTCGGGGAAGCCCAAAGCACGGGATGTCGCCGGCTCGACGACGCCCGACGACGCCGGCAGGTCCACCGTCACCGGTTTGAGGTCACCGATGGTCTTCGCCGCGTAGACCGTCGACAGGCGCTCTTCGAGCTCGTTCACCGTGATCCGCCCTTCCGCGAGGGCGTTGTGCAGCACCTGGGCGACGCGCTCGCGGTCGGCGTCGGAGGCCCGCATCTGGTCGGGCGTCAGTTCGCTCACCCGGGGCAGCCTATCGGCGAAAACCACCCTCCGTGTCCACCTTCTGGAGGACACTGCTCCGATGGTGCGATTCCCTGACGGCGTCGAGGTCCGCGGCCGCGGTCTCGGCCGCCCGCGACCCGACGAACCCGAGCCGGATTTCGGGCTCTACCTCGGCACGAGCCGGCTGCGGCGCAAGCACGGCGGGGGTATCACCTGGCCGCACGAATGGGTCACCTGGCCGGACTTCCTGCTGCCGGTGAACAGCGCGGACGCGACAGCCAAGATCAAGGCCCTCCACGAACGAGCCAAGACCGAAACCGTCGAGGTCGCCTGCTACGGCGGTGCGGGCCGCACCGGCACCGTCATGGCCTGCCTGGCCGTCCTCTCCGGCGTCCCGGCCGGCGAAGCCGTCGCCTGGGTGCGAAAGCACTACAACGAACGAGCCGTCGAAACGCCCTGGCAGCGCAGCTGGGTGAAGCGCTTCGCCAAACGGCTAGATTGACCCGCATGGATGTGCACGTCGTCGACCACCCCCTCGCGAAGGCCCGGCTCTCCACGATGCGCGACGCGCGCACCGACAGCGCCGCGTTCCGGGCCGCGCTGCACGAGCTGACCGTCATGCTGGTCTACGAAGCCACGCGCGACGTCCCGGTGAAGACCGAGCGGATCCACACGCCGGTCGCCCGCACCGACGGCTTCAAGCTGGCGAAGCCGCCGCTGCTGGTGCCCGTGCTGCGGGCCGGGCTCGGCATGGCCGACCAGGCGCACAAGCTGATCCCGGACGCGCAGATGGGCTTCGTCGGCCTCGCGCGCGACGAGGAGACGCTCAAGCCGACGCCGTACCTCGAATCGCTGCCGGAGTCGCTCGCCGACCGGCCGGTGCTGGTGCTCGACCCGATGCTCGCCACCGGCGGCTCGATGGAGTACACGATCCGGCTGCTCACCGGCCGCGGCGCCGACGACGTCACGGCCATCTGCGCGCTCGCCGCGCCGGAAGGCCTGGCGCACCTGGAGAAGACCGGCCTGCCGGTCCGCGTGGTCACCGCCAGCGTCGACGAGCGCCTCAACGACTCGGGCTTCATCGTGCCGGGCCTCGGCGACGCCGGTGACCGCCAGTACGGCGCCGTCTGAGCCCTTGCCGATCCTGAAGCGGCGGTGGGTCGCCGCGGCCGGCGCCGCGGTCGCGGCCGTCACCGCCGGGCTGCTGTGGCTGCTGCTGGGCTGGTCCGGGTCGCCGGACGCGCCGGTGCGCATCGACGCGGTCAAGACGGCGTTCGGCGTCGGCGCCGGCGCGGGCGGCGTGTTCGCGCTGTGGCTCGCGACGCGCCGCCAGCGCACCCTCGAACTCCAGCTGGCCGAGACCACCCGCGTGGCCGGCGTGACCGAGCGGGACCTCGAGGAGCGGCGGGTCACCGAGCTGTACACGAAGGCCGTCGAGCAGCTCGGCAGCGACAAGGCGCCGATGCGGTTCGGCGGGCTCTACGCGCTGGAGCGGCTCGGGCAGGACAACCCGAAGCAGCGCCAGACGATCGTGAACGTGCTGTGCGCCTACCTCCGGATGCCGTTCGCGGCCCCGGCCACGGGCCTGCGCGGGCGGACCGGCGAGGAGCTCGGCGAGGACACCGATCCCGAACTGCTGGTTCGCCTGGCCGTGCAGGAGCTGCTCAAGACGCACCTGAGCCACGACGAACCGGGCTACTGGCCGGGGATGTCGGTCGATCTGCAGCGGGCCGTCCTGGTCGACTTCCGGCTGAGCGGCTGCACCCTGGCCGCCGCGGACTTCAGCCGCGCCCGGTTCGTCGGCGCGGTCCACATCCGCGGCACGACCTTCACGCGCCGGGCGGGGTTCTACGGCACGGAGTTCACCGACATCGCGAACTTCGACCGGTCGGTCTTCGCGGAGGGCGCGTTCTTCTCCTGGGCGCACTTCGCCCGGGACGTCCGCTTCACCCGGATCCGCTCGGGCGGCCCGTTCGAGTGCTCCCACACGCGGTTCGACGGGGGAGCCGACTTCGAGGGCGGCGAACACCAGGAGCTCGACCTCGCGGACGCGCGGTTCCCTCAGGACGGCACCAGGTAGAGCTCCTGCGGCCCGAGCGTCGGCGCGTCGAGCGTCCAGTGGGCCAGCGCGTCCGGCGGTGGTGCCGGCAACCGGCGCAGCACCAGGTCGGGCCGCCGCGGCCGGACGTCGAAGTCGAAGAACGCGTAGTCCACGCGCAGTGCCGCGCGGAGCCAGCGGTTGCCGGCCCCGCGGGCTTCGATCGCCGCCGGCAGCAGGCCGCGGTCGGCGAAGACGTCGACGATCGCGCACTCGCAGGTGTAGGCCAGCACGCCGATCTCGCCGGCGCTGCCGATCACGCGGCCACCGGCCAGCGCGCGGAGGTCGCGGCCGATCTCGGTGTACTTCGCCGTCGAGGCGTAGTTCGACGTCAGCGGGGCGAACTCGCGCGGCAGTCCCGGCGCCGCGTACGCGACCGCGGAGGCGACGACCACCGCGAGGACGGCACCGGTCGCGACGCGGTGCGAAGCCGCCCAGGCGCAGGCGAACAGCGTCGCCGCGGTGATCCCCGGGCCGTAGTACCAGTGGTACGGCGGAACGGTCAGCAGCACGTACACCCCGTGGTACAGCGCACCGCCCAGCGCCAGGAGCGCGAACGGCCGCGGCGCGCGTCGCCGCACCGCGAGCGGCACCACCGCCAGCGGCAGGAACGACAGCACGGTCGTCCACAGCGCGGTCCGGGCGTAGAAGAGCGGACCGTCGGCGAAGTCCCAGCCACCCCACGCCCGCTGCGCGCCCTGCAGCGTCTTGATCACGAACGTGTCGGGCACCGCTGCGCCCAGCACGACCCAGCTGAAGGCGAACCACGGCACCGCGACCGCCGCCGCCCCGAGCAGGGCCCGGCCGGAGCGCAGCGAGAAACCCAGGACGACGGCGAAGACCAGCAGGTCGAGCCGCACGAGCACGAGCACCCCGGCCGCCGTCCCGAAGGCGAGCGGCCGCCGCGCGGTGGCGAACACCGTCAGCCACGCGAGCACCGCGGCGCCCAGCGCGACCTCCAGGCCGAGGGACGAAAGCAGCAGCGGGTTCACCGTCAGCGCCGCGAACGCGAGCGCCGGGAACCACCGCGGCAGCGCCGTGCCGAGCCGGCGCAGGGCCAGGACGAGCGCGACCTGACACAGCACGTACAGCACTCCGGCCGCGAAGACGGCATCGCGCAGCACGAACGTCAGCGCGGCCAGTGCGAGGACGTTCGCCGGGGACGTCGCCGAGTTCGACGTCGCGTCGGCCAGCAGTCCCCAGTGCCCGTGGAACGCGAGGTTCCGCGCGTAGGCGAGGGTGATGAAGGTGTCGTCGACGAGGTGCGGCCGAGCCAGCGCGAACACCACCGCCGACACGCAGGCCGCCGTCACGGGCAGCCGCCGGCCGCGGGTCTGGTGGTCCGTGGTCCGGACCTGGTGCATGATCACGACCGGAAGTGGCCGCCCGGTGCGCGGAAGTTGCGCGCAACGTTCCCGCCGCGGCCGGCCACTGAAGGGTGTGACCAGCCATGCGACGGGGGTGCCGGTGGGCGACCGTGCCCTGTGGGACCGGGCGGCCGACGGCGACGAAGCGGCCTTCGGCGAGCTCTTCGAGCGGCACGTCGAAGCCGTCTGGAACCACGCCTACCGGCTGACCGGCTCGTGGGCCGCCGCCGAAGACCTCACCTCGAGCACCTTCCTCACCGCCTGGCGCCGCCGCGCCGACGTGACGCTGGTGCGGGACAGCGCCCTGCCCTGGCTCTACACCGTGGCCGGAAACGCCGCCCGCGACGAACACCGCGGCGCGAGACGGCGGCTGCGGCTGCTCCGGAAGATCCCCGACCCGCCGGTGGTGTCCGACCACGCCGACGCGGTGGCCGAGCAGCTGGACGGCGAGCGGCGGCTGCGCGAGGTCGTCGAAGCCGTGCGGACGCTGCCGAAGGCGCAGCGCGCGGTCGTCGAGCTGTGCCTGCTCGGGGACCTGAGCACCGCCGACGCGGCCGCGTTGCTGGCCGTCGCCGAGGTCACCGTCCGCGCCCACCTGTCCCGGGCCCGCGCACGACTGCGCTCGCTGCTGAAGGAGACGGAGAAATGAGCGACGACCTCGGCCTCCCGCCCCGGCGCGCGCTGCCCGACGGCGTCCGGGCCCGGCTGCGGGCGGAAGTCCGTGCGGGAGCGGGGAAACCGCGGCGGTCGAAGCACGCCTGGTACGCCGCCGCGGCCGCGGTGCTCGTCCTGGCCGCGGGTGCGGTCGTCGTGACGCGGCAGCTGCGGCAGCCCGCCGAGGTGGTCCCCGCGGCGCCCGGTGGGCTGGCCCTCGACGGCGAGCTCGCGACGGCGTCGCTGGACCGCTGCTGGGCCGCGGTCCGGGCGGCGGGCAAGACCGACCGGGTCCCGCCGCGCGCGGACTGGGTCCCGCTGTTCACCGAGGAGCTGAACGGCGACGCGGTGGTCGCGGCCACCGCGGCGGGCAAGCCGATGTTCTGCGAGACGACCGTGACGACGGTGACGCTGTCGGATCCGGGCGCCACCCCCGCCTACGCGCCGGGCACCGGGTCCGGGCTGCTGCTGCACAGCGCGACCGGGCTGGTCGGCGGGGTGATCGACCCGAAGTGGGCGAAGGCGGTCTTCTCGACGAAGACGGCGGGCGGTACCTCGGGGGCGAGCGACGTCGGCTTTTCGCCGGTCAGCCGCCAGTTCGCGGTGTTCACCCGCACGGTCCCCGCGCGGACGGAACTGGCCGTGGGGGACGGCCTGGACGGCCGGCCGCGGCCCACGCTGCCCGCCGCGCCGGCACCGCTGCTTTCGGTCACCGACCGGCCGGCCGGCGCCGAACGCGGCTCGGCCGCGGGCGAGGCGCTGGGCGACTGCCTGGCCGGCGCGGAAGAGGTCATCCCGGACGCCGCCGCCTACCGGGCCGGCCCGCTGCTGGCCGAGGCCGGGTACGAAGTGGTGCTCGGCCGCCTGGGCGACCGGGTCGCGGGCTGCACGATCGAGCCGGGGCCCTCGGGGCAGCGCGTGCGCGCCTACCCGGACTTCTACGGTCCGCGCCAGCCGGTGCGCACGCTGGTGTTCGACTCGCTGGGCGCGACCGAAGCCGGTGGCGGGCCGAACCGGCCGCGGACGCCCTTCGCGGCGGTCGTCCCCGGCGCGGCGAGCACCGTGTCGGTCGACTTCGGCGGCGGTGCCACGGCGGACGCGGCCGTGACCGACGGGATGTTCGCCGTCTGGCTGCCGGCGGGCCAGTACGAGGCGGACGCGAAAGCGCACGTCGTCGCCCGGGACGCCGCGGGCACCCTCGTCTACGACGGATCGCTGCCGGTGTTCTGAGGCCGCAGCCAGCCGGACGCGTTCGCGCGCAGCGCCCGCTCGTACGAGCCGGTGACGTCGAACCCGTCCGGCAGGTTGCCGGTCAGCTCCAGCGAGACGAGGCCGTGCACGATGGCCCAGCAGCCGACCGCGACGGTCTCCGGCGGGACGTCGGAGAAGACGCCGTCGGCGATGGCCCGGCGGATGACCGCCTCGAGGGGCTCCAGCGTCTTGCGGGCGAGCTTTTCGGCGTCTTCGTTCGGCTCGAACCCGGGGACGGACCGGCTGAACATGATCCCGTACAGGTGCGGGTCGGCGAGCGCGCTCGCGCGGTAGGCGCTGCCGAGCGCGACCAGGTCGTCGACGGCGTCGCCGGTCAGCGCGGTGCCCGCCATCCGGGCGCCGAACCGGCGGAAGCCCTCGGTGTAGAGGGCGTTCACCAGATCGGGTTTGCTGCCGAAGAGGGAGTACACGGCGGTGGTCGACGTCCCCGCGTCGGCGGCCAGCTTCCGCAGGGAAAGCGCCTTCGGCCCGTCGGCGGCGATGAGCTCACCGGCGCGGTCGAGGAGCTTCAGCCGGAGCGCTTCGTCGTGCGTGCGGGGTCGAGCCATGCACGCAGCGTATCGCAACGCTGTTATGAATGGCCAGACGAGCAGTTGACCTGGAGTGCACTCCAGGTCGTAGTGTCGAGCTCATGAGCTACTCGATAGCGGAAGCCGCTCGACGTAGCGGACTGTCCATCGACACCCTCCGGTACTACGAGCGCATCAAACTGCTCGACCCGCCCGCGCGGGACACCGCGGGCCGCCGGGCCTACTCGGACGACGACCTGAACTGGCTCGGTTTCCTGACCAAGCTGCGCACCACGGGGATGCCCATCAAGAGCATGCGCGAGTACGCGTCGCTGCGCCGCCACGGCGTCGCCAGCGCGGGCCGCCGCAAGGCCTTGCTGGTGGAGCAGCGGCGGTCGGTGGCCGAACGGATCGCCGAGCTGCAGGGCTGCCTCGACATCCTCGACTACAAGATCGACAACTACGCACAGGTCGAGCGCAACGTGCTCGGCGTGGAACCCGGCAGGGAGGAAATTTCCGCGTGAAGACCAGGAAGCTCGGCGGACTGGAAGTGGGTGCCCAGGGGCTGGGCTGCATGGGGATGAGCCAGGCGTACGGCGTCCGCGACAACGACGACGAGTCGATCGCGACGATCCACCGGGCGCTCGACCTCGGCGTGACGCTGCTGGACACCGCGAACGTCTACGGCGGTGGCGTCAACGAAGAACTGGTCGGGCGCGCGATCGCCGGCCGCCGCGACGAGGTCGTGCTGGCGACGAAGTTCGGCATCGTGTGGACCGACGGCTCGATGGGCGCCCGCGGCGACGCGGCGTACGTCAAGCAGAGCTGCGACGAGTCCCTGCGGCGGCTCGGCGTCGACCACATCGACCTCTACTACCAGCACCGCGTCGACCCGGACACCCTGATCGAGGAGACCTGGGGCGCGCTGGGTGAGCTGGCCGAGGCCGGGAAGATCCGGTACGCCGGGATTTCCGAGGCGAGCGCCGCGACGATCCGCGCCGCCCACGCCGTGCACCCGGTGACGGCGCTGCAGAGCGAGTGGTCGCTGTGGACCCGGGGGATCGAGGGCGAGATCCTGGACACGTGCCGGGAGCTCGGCATCGGCGTGGTGCCGTTCTCGCCGCTGGGCCGGGGCTTCCTCACCGGCGCGGTGACGTCGGTGGCGGACCTGCCCGAGGACGACATGCGCCGCGGCCTGCCGCGCTTCGCCGAGGGCAACTTCGAGCGCAACACGGCGATCGTCGACGCGCTGCGGAAGCTGGCGGAGGAGAAGGGCGTCACGGCGGGGCAGCTCGCGCTCGCCTGGGTGCAGTCCCACGGCGAGGACGTCGTGCCGATCCCGGGCACCAAACGCCGCAAGTACCTCGAGGAGAACGTGGCGGCGGCTTCGCTGGAGCTGACGGCCGGCGACCTGGCCGCGATCGAGGCCGCCGCCCCCGCCGACGCGATCGCCGGCGAGCGCTACCCCGAACGCCTCGCCCGCGCCGCCGGCCGGTAACGCCGCACTTCCACCAGGGGCTCGCACTTTCACGTGAAAGTGCGGCTCTGAGGCTTTTCTGAGATCTCCGGAGCAGGCTCGGCGCCGATCAAGCGGTCGGTGCCGAGCCTCAGGAGGTCGTCGTGGCGGAGGAAGTGCTCGATTATCTGGTGGTCGGCGCCGGGCCGGCCGGGCTGCAGCTGGGGCAGTTCCTCGGCCACGCCGGGCACCGGTACCTGGTGCTGGAGGGCGGTTCCGCGCCCGGGCACTTCTTCGAGACCTTCCCGCGGCACCGGACCCTCATCTCCATCAACAAGAAGCACACCGGCTACACCGACCCGGAGCTCAACCTCCGGATGGACTGGAACTCGATCCTCGCCGACGGCGACGCCGACCCGGTCCTGTTCACCGACTACAGCGAAAAGCTCTTCCCGGACGCCCCGGACCTGCTGCGCTACTTGGCCGATTACGCCGAGAAGTACCAGGTGAACGTCCGTTACGACACCCGGGTGACGCGCATCCGCCGCGATCCGGAAAGCGCTCTCTTCGTTCTCACCGCCGGTGACGAAGAGTTCAAAGCCAGGCGGCTCATCATGGCCACCGGCGTCACCAAGCCGTACCTCCCGCGGTTCCCCGGCGTCGAGCTGATCGACCAGTACGTCGACGTCGGCGTCGACCCGGCCGAGTTCACCGACCAGCGCGTCCTGGTGCTCGGCAAGGGGAACTCCGCGTTCGAGACCGCGGACAACCTCATCGAGCAGGCCGCTGTCGTGCACGTCGGCGGCCCGCGGCCGGTGAAGCTGGCCTGGCGCACCCACTTCGTCGGCCACCTGCGTGCCTACAACGCGGGCATCCTCGACATGTACCAGCTGAAGCTGCAGCACGCGATCCTCGACGGCGACGTGCGCGAGGTCCGCAAGGACGCCGACGGCTACCACGTCAAGTTCGCCTTCGCCCGCACCGACGAGGTGATCAAGGAGATCCGCTACGACCGCGTGATCGGCTGCACCGGCTTCCGCTTCGACGCGGAACTGTTCGACGAGGACTGCCGCCCCGAACTCACGATCGACGACCGCTTCCCGGCGCAGACGCCGAGCTGGGAGTCGGTGAACGTGCCGGACCTGTACTTCGCCGGCACGATCACGCAGGTCCGCGACTTCAAGAAGGCCACCAGCGCGTTCATCCACGGCTTCCGCTACGGCGCCCGCGCGCTGGTCAAGGTGCTGAACGAGCGCTACCACGGCACGCCGTGGCCGAACACCGAGCTCCCCGCCAAACCGGACGCGCTGACCGACGCCGTGATCACCCGGATCAACCGGACTTCCGCGCTGTACCAGCAGTTCGGCTTCCTCGGCGACGTCGTGGTCGTCGACGGCGACACCGCCCGCTACCTCGAAGAGGTGCCCGTGGACCGGGTGCTCGACGACCCGCCGGAGGACGCCTACGTCGTCACCCTCGACTACGGCCCGGACCACGACAAGATCGACCCGTTCGACTTCGTCGCGCGCGCCGCGCAGGACAAGGCGAACGACCACGGCGAGGGCCACTACCTGCACCCGATCGTCCGGCACTACCGCCGTGGCGAGCTGGTCGCCACCCACCACGTCACCGAGAACCTCGAGAACGAGTGGGACAAAGAGGTGCACGTCGAACCGCTGACCGCGTTCTTCTCGCGGGAGCTCTGATGCGCACCATCGCGGAGTTCGAGGCGGCCGCCCGCGAGCGCCTCGACCCGGCGCACTACGACTACTTCGCGGGCGGCGCGCAGGACGAGATCACCGTGGCGGAGAACGAGGCCGCGTTCCGGAAGCTGCGGCTGCTCCCGCGGGTGCTGCGCGGCAGAGACAAACGGGACCTGAGCGTCGAGCTGCTCGGGACGTCGTCGTCGATGCCGATCCTGGTCGCCCCCACGGCGTTCCACCGGCTCGCGCACGCCGACGGCGAACTCGCCACGGCCCGGGCGGCGGCGCGGGCGGGCACGATCATGGTCGTCAGCATGGCCGCCACCACGGCGATCGAGGACGTCGCCGCGGCGGCCCGCGAGGTCGCGCCGGACCCGGGCCTGTGGTTCCAGCTCTACCTGCAGCCGGACCTGGAGTTCACCGAGGCGATCGTGCGCCGCGCGGAAGCGGCCGGGGTCAAGGCGTTCGTCGTCACCGTCGACTCGCCGGTGCTCGGCCGCCGCGAGCGCGACGACCGCAACGACTTCCACGACCTGCCGTCGGGGCTGGTCGTGGAAAACCTCCGCAACATCGGCGAGAACCGCAGCGGCGGCAACGCCAGTCATGTCCGCGACATCGTCATGTCGGCCGGGCTGAACTGGGACCACATCGCGTGGTTGCGCGGCAAGACCAAGCTCCCGGTGCTGATCAAGGGCGTGCTGCACGCCGAGGACGCGCGGCTGGCCGTGCACCACGGCGTCGCCGGGATCTTCGTGTCCAACCACGGCGGCCGCCAGCTCGACACCGTGCCCGCCACCGTCGACGTCCTGCCCGACATCGCCACCGCGGTCGGGGGTGCCGTCCCGGTGCTGGTGGACGGCGGGATCCGCCGCGGCACGGACGTCGTCAAGGCGCTGGCGCTCGGTGCGGACGCGGTCGCGGTCGGCCGTCCGATCGTGTGGGGCCTGGCCGCGGGCGGGCGCGAAGGCGTCACGCAGGTCTTGGAGCTGCTGCGGGAGGACTTCGACCAGGCCCTCGCCCTCTGCGGCGGGCGGCACCCGGCCGACCTGACCCCGGACCAGGTGCGGCGATGATCGGCAAGGTGCTGGCGGCGGCCGCCGCGCTGACCGCGCCCGCGTGGCTGCCGAGCCGGGTCGTGGCGCTGCGGATGAAGATCTTCTCGCTGGTCAACGGCCAGGAGACGGTGACCATCCCCGGCGAACGGGTCGGCGTCGAGGACTTCCGGCGCGTCTACGCCGACCCGGCGGCGAACGGCCGGAGCCGCGGCGCCGCGCTGTCCGACCTGTTCTGGTACTGGCTCGCGCCCGGCCCCGAGGTGCACCAGGAGCACCTCGAACCCGGGCCGCGCTACGACGAGGTCGCCAAGTGCACCCGGCACATCCTGGTCCGGTCCAAAAAGGACTCCGAGGACCTGGCCCGGCGGGTGGCGGCGCACGTCCTCGACGGCGTCCGGCCGGGGCTCGTCCGGCTGCGCGACGAAATGATGCCGATCTGGGCCGAGCTGTACTACGAGCTGGTCTTCGAGGAGCCGTGCCCGCCGGAGGCACGGGACCTGATCGTCGCGCACGCCGACGACGTCGTCTCGGCGCTGAAGTGCGTGCGGCCGCGGAACATGCGCCGCCGGGCCCGGCTGACGAAGTACCTGCGGCGGCGCCTCGGCGACGTCCCGCACCCGCTGCCGCAGTCCCTGACCCCCGAGGAGCAGGCCTACTACCTGCAGGGCACGTTCTTCAACACGGCCGTGGTGCAGATGTCCGAGGCGATGGCGCACCTGCTGATGATCATCGCCAAGTCGCCGGACACCCAGCGGCGGCTCGCCGAGCACCCGGACGACGACGCCCACCTCGACCGCGTCATCGACGACGGCCTGCGCCGGTACCCGCTGTTCGGCATCGCGCACCGGATCTCCACCGCCGACATCGAGCTCGCGGACCTGACCATCCCGGCGGGCACGGTGCTGTGCTTCAGCTACCCGGAGTTCGCGGCCCAGTCCGAAAAGGACGCGTTCATCCCCTTCGGCGTCGCGCAGAACCGGGCCTGCCCGGCCCGCGGGCTCGCGCCGCCGACCATGCGCGTGGTGACGCGCGAAGTGCTGCGCCGGTTCAGCCTCGCCTCCACGGCCGGCCACACGCGGTCGATCCCCAACCGCGGCCCGGCGCTGCTCACCCCGCGCGGCGCCCGGCGAAAGCGCTTGCCGCTGCTCCGGCTGGCGGTGCGCGACCGCTGGGAAGACGTCTGGCGCAGCTTCGCCCAGCTCGTGTTCGGCACGTACATGGTTCTCGACGCCCGTCGCCAAGCCTTGTGCACCACCTACTTCGCCGGAGGTAACCGATGAGCCCGTCCGAGGCGGCACCCACGTTCTTCCTCGCCGTCGTGGCGATCCTCGTCGTGGTCCGGCTGGTCTGCCTGGTCGCGGTCAAGCTCGGCCAGCCGCCGGTGGTCGGGGAGATGATCGCCGGCGTGCTCCTCGGTCCCTCGCTGTTCGGGCTGGTGCTGCCGGACGTCCAGGCGGCGCTGTTCCCGGACGCGATCCGGTCGCTGCTCTACGTCGGCGGCCAGATCGGCCTGGTCATCTACATGTTCGGGGCCGGCTACGAGTTCAACCTGGGCAGCATCATGAAGTCGCGGAAGTCGGTCGCGGCGATCTCCTCGGCCGGCACGCTGGTGCCACTGGCGCTCGGGATCGGGGTCGCGGTCCTCGGCACGACCTGGGTCGGCATCGGCAAGGAAGGCGTTTCGCCGGTGACGTCGGCCGCGTTCGTCGGGGTGGCGGTGGCGATCACGGCGTTCCCGATGATGGTCCGGATCATCACCGAGCGCGGGATCGGGTCGACGCGGTTCGGCTCGCTGGCGCTGGCCTGCGGCGCGCTCGACGACGTCCTCGCGTGGCTGCTGCTGGCGGTCGTGCTGGGGATGCACGCCGGGTCGCTGGGGCCGATCGCGCTCGCCCTCGGCGGCGGGCTGCTGTTCGCGCTGCTGGTGTTCATCGTCGGGCGGCGCCTGCTGGCCCGGGTGATGGGCAGCGACCGGGTGAGCGTCGACCAGCGGGTGCTGATCACCGCGATGACGTTGTTCGCGGCCGCCTGGTTCACCGACACCATCGGGCTCTACGCGGTGTTCGGCGCGTTCACCGTCGGGGTGGCGTTCCCGCGCGGCGCGGCCTCCGACGCCGTGCTCGCGAAGCTCATGCCGATCGGGTCGATCGTGTTCGTCCCGCTGTTCTTCACCTATTCCGGCCTGAACACCCGGTTCGCGCTGCTCGCCGACCCGAAGCTGCTCGCCTTCGCGCTGGTGACGGTGGCGGTGGCGATCATCGGCAAGCTGGGCGCGTCCTGGGGTGCGGCCCGGCTGGCGGGGGAGCCGCCGGCGATCGCCACGCGCGTCGGCGTGCTCGTCAACGCGCGGGGGCTGATGCAGCTGATCGCGCTCAACGTCGGGCTCGCCGCCGGGATCGTCTCGCCGGCGTTGTTCACGGTCCTGGTGCTCGTCGCGCTGGTCACCACGATCATGACGGCGCCGGTGCTCGGCTGGCTCGACCGGCGCGATGCCCGCAGGGGGAGCAGCGAGGTGCTCCTGATGGCCGAACCGGTGCCGGTGAGCGGGAAAAGTTGATAGTTCAAATTTAGAAAATCACTGCCAGTATGGACTCGTGCACGATGGGGCGACGAAACCGCGGGTGCTCGTGGTCGAGGACGACCGCGAACTGGCGGGCATGCTCGCGGAGCTGCTCGGCGACGAAGGCTACGAAACCGAGGCGGCGCACGACGGGCAGCGCGGCCTGCACCTCGGGCTCACCGGGCGGTACGACGTGATGATCATCGACCGCCGCCTCCCGGTGCTCGACGGCCTGGAGCTGGTGCGGCAGCTGCGGGCCAGGGCGGTGACCACGCGGGTGCTGGTGCTCTCGGCGCTCGGCGAGCTGGCCGACCGCGTCGGCGGGCTCGACGCCGGCGCCGACGACTACCTCGTCAAGCCGTTCGAAGCCGAGGAGCTGCTGGCCCGCCTGCGCGCGCTGGGCCGGCGCGACCTCGAAGGCGCGGAGTGCCTCCCGCTCGGCACCGCGGCCCTCGACCTGCGGCGGCACGAGGTCGTGCTGCCGCGCGGCGAGCGGATCACGTTGTCCGGGCGGGAGTTCGAGCTGCTGCGGACCCTGGCGCAGCGGCCCAAGGCGATCCACCCTCGGGCGGCGCTGCGGACGAACGTCTTCGCCGACTCGACCGGAGAGTCTATTGTGGACACCTACGTGTACTACCTGCGGCGCAAGCTCGGGCGGGACGTCGTGCGGACCGTGCACGGCCTCGGGTACCAGATCGGCGCGGTGTGAGACCCGGCGGCGACCCCGAGGACCGGGCCCTGCGGCGGGCGCGGTGGGCGATCACCGCGCAGATCTCCGTCGTGGTGTCGCTGCTCGTGGCGGTCGCGGGCGCGATCGCGTACGGGATCCTGCTGGCCGGGCAGCACGCCGACGCCGACCGGGTGCTGGCCCGCACGATCCAGCTCGGTCCGGCCGAGACCCCGCCCGGCTGCGTCTGGCTGTTCACGCCGGTGCTGCACGCGCCCGCCGGACCGCCGCCGGCCGGGATGCCGCTGGCTTCCCTGGCGTCGACCGTTCCCGCGCCCGGCGACGTCCACACGGAACGGCGCCCGATCGGCGCGATGACGTACACGATCCGCGTGGAGAACCGCGGTGGCGTCGTTTCGCAGGCGTACTTCGAGGAGGTCTACCAGATCCAGGACCGCTCGTCGCTGGTGTTCGGCCTCGGCGTCGCGGAGGTGCTCGCGCTGCTCGCGGCGGTGCTGTGCGGCCGGGTCATGGCCGGCCGCGCGATCCGGCCGCTGGCCGACGCCCTGCGGCGGCAGCGGACGTTCGTCGCCGACGCGTCCCACGAACTCCGGGCCCCGCTGACCCGCCTGCACACCCGCGCCCAGCTGCTGGCCCGGCGCGCGTCGGGACGGGACGCCGACGACCTCGACCAGCTGGTCCGCGGCACCCGGGAGCTCGGCGAAGTCGTCGAAGACCTGCTGATGTCGGCGCAGGCGGGAGACCGGTCCTCGCTGGAGCTGGTGGACCTGGGCTCGCTCGCGGAAGAAGCGGTCGCGGCGGAAACGGACCGCGCGGGGGAGGGCCAGGTCCGGCTCGCGGTGACCCGCGAGCGGCGGCCGTACGTCGTCCAGGGCGTGCCGACGGCGTTGCGGCGGGTGCTGTCGGCGTTGCTGGACAACGCGCTCGGCCACACCCCGCCGGGCGGCTCGATCGAGGTGTGGCTGGGCGTCCCCGACGAGCGGCACGTGGAGCTGCGCGTCCACGACACCGGCGTCGGCTTCCCGGCGGCCGACGCGGACCGGATCTTCGAGCGCTTCGCCCGCGGTTCCGACGGCGACGGCCGCCGCTTCGGCCTGGGCCTCGCATTGGTGCGCGAGGTGGTGAACGGCCACGGCGGCACCATCGCGGCGGCGGGCCGGCCGGGCGCGGGAGCGACGTTCACGTTGACGCTGCTCCGCGCGGACGCGGCCACGTGATCGGGATCGGGCGGGCCGAGCGTCGGGCGGATCGAGCGGGCCGTGACCGGTTGATGTTGCGCCGTGCGGATGCGGCCACGTGATCAGGCGCGGAACCGGGCGGACCCGAGCATCGAGCGGATCCAGCGGGCCGTGGCCGGGTCGAGGCCGGTGCAGGCGGTCTCGATCTCGGTCCGGAGCCGGGCCGGCGGTTTGGTGTAGACACCGGCCAGGTGCTGGTGACACGACCGCAGGTCCTGCTCGGCGTCGGCGCCCAGGTCCGCGTCGGGCAGCAGCGTCAGGTTCGTGTGCAGGCGCAGCCAGGTGTCGCGGTCGCGGAGCAAGGCCGCGCCGGCCCGCCGGGTGTGGCGCGGGAGCCCCGGCGCCAGCAGCTCTCGCAGGGCGGGCACGCCGACGAGCGCGGGCTTGCCGCGCAGGAACGCCACCACCTGGCGGGTGACCGCGGGCGACGGGTCGGTCAGCAACGGCCGCACCGCGGCCGATTCCGGCGCGATCCGGCGCAGACCGCGGACCGCGAACGCGCGGACCCGGGGCCGTTCGTCCGCGAGGTGCTGTTCGAGCCGCCACGCGTCTTCGGCGGTGCCGGTCTCGCCGAGCCCGGCGATCGCGCCGGGCGAGGCGGGCAGCGTCCGGTAGTGCGCGGCGGGATCGCCGCCCGCCTTGAGGACGAGGGCCTGGGCCATCGAGCGGACCAGGGAGGAGCGGTCCGCCAGGTGGTCTTCGACGGTGGCCTCGCCGACGAGCGTCAGCGCGCGCAGACGGACCTTCGGCGACCCGGCGGCGAGGAGTTCGCCGACGAACTCGCCGCGGTCGAGCAGCGCGGTGCCGCACAGCGTCCGGACCACGAGGTCGTGGTCCCGCCGCGCGATGTCCAGCAGCCGCTCGCGGGGGAGCAGGCCGAGTGCTTCGGCGTGTGCCCAGCGGCGGCTCGCGCGATCTTCCAGCGCCAGTGCGGCGTCGAGCATGCGGGGCAGGTTGTCGCGGAACAGCGTGGTCATCCACGCGTCGACCTGCCGCCGCGCCAGGACGGCGATGAGCGGCAGCATCGCCCGGAGCGCGGAATCGTCCAGTTTGGACAGCGTTGCGGCCCGCGCCGCCGCCCGGACCGGCTCCACCCAGTCGACGCAGCGGATCAGCAGCAGCGGCAGCGCTTCCGGCTGGCGGCCGGCCGCCAGCCGCTCGACCGCGGCCTGCCGCACCCGCCCGTCGCCGTGGCAGGCGGCTTCCGCCAGCACCTCGCGCGGTGGCCGGCGGCCGAGGCCGGCCCCGCGAAAGACGAGATCGGGTCGCCACCAGCGCCGCACGGCGAGGTCGAAGTCCGCCCACCGGCGGACGTCACCCCCGGCGAGCGACTCCAGCTCCTCGAACGAAAGCGGCGCATCGAACACCCCTTCAGCGTGCCAGGGGCGTCGAGCGGGTTTCAGGCCAGCAGCGCCTGGACCGCCGCGGGGGCGTCCGCGATCGCGACCGGGTTCTGCTCGCGCGTGGCCAGGCTGCGGACCGTCACGTTGCCGGCCGCCCAGTCCTCCTGGCCGACGATCACGACCGCGACCGCGCCCGCCTTGTCCGCGCGGGTCAGCTCCTTGCCGAGCTTGCGGTGCTCGATCGGCGTCGACGTCCGCAGACCCGCCGCGCGCAGCGCCCGCGCGACCGTCCTGGCCTCGTCCGCGAGGTCTTCCGTCACCGGGATGACCATGACGTCGACCTCGCTGCGCGGCGCCGGGGTCAGGCCGTGGGTGGCGAGGAAGTCGATCAGCGTGACGTCGCCCATGCCGAAGCCGATGCCCGGGATCTGCTGCGGCGTGAACATCGACGCGAGGTCGCTGTACCGGCCGCCGCCGAACAGCGCGCGGCGGTTTTCCGGCGAGGTGTCGAAGACCTCGAACACGGTCGACGTGTAGTACGCCAGCCCGCGCACGATCATCGGCTCGTACTTCACCAGGTCCTTGGCGCCGCTGTTGAGCACCTTGACGAGGTTCGACTGCTCCCGCACTTCGGCGGGCAGCTCGTCGAGCAGCGCCTCGCCCATGTCGAGCGTCTCGGCCAGCTTCTCGAACTGCTTGTCCGACAACCCGATCTCGCCGGCGCTCTCGGCGAGCTTCTCGCGCGGGTACTTCTCCCACCGGTCGACCAGCGCGAACACCTGCGCCAGGTGGTCCTCGGACACCCCGGCGACGTCGGTGAGCGCCGACGTCAGCAGGTTCCGGTCGTTGACGCGCAGCACGAACATGTCCGGCGTCGCCCCGAGCGCGGCCATCAGGTCGTGCACCAGCTCGAAGATCTCGATCTCGCAGTTGGCGCTGTCCGACCCGAAGATGTCGGCGTTGATCTGCCAGTGCTCCCGCACCCGCCCGCGCTGCGGCGCCTCGTACCGGTGGCAGTTCGGGTGGCTGTACCAGCGCACCGGGAAGGAGAGGGACTTGGCGCTCCCGGCGATCATCCGCGCCACCGACGGCGTCATCTCGGGCCGCAGCGCCAGCCGCCGCCCGCCCTTGTCGGTGAGGGTGTAGAGCTGCTTGTCCGCGATCTCCTGCCCGGACTTCCGCTCGTAGATCTCGGCCGACTCGAGGATCGGCCCGTCGTAGCGGAGGAAGCCGCGGCGCTCGAGGACGTCGTAGAGATGACCGAACACCTGGGTCCGCACGGACATTTCGGCGGGCAGGAAGTCCCGGGTCCCCTTGTAGGGCGCGGTCGGCAGGTATTCAGGCACGTCGTCAAGCTTAACGACCGGTTTCGTCAGGCGAAGGCGACCCCATAGGCGGTGAGCAGCACCGCGGCGGCGAGGAGGGCCGCACCCGCCGTCGTGACGCGGCCGCCGAGCTTGTTCTGGTTCGGGAGCAGGTGGAGGAAGAAGCCGCCGGACTGGGCGAGGATGCCGAAGAGCAGCAGGAAGCACGTGATCCAGACGGTGGTGCCGGTCAGCGTCGTGCGGCTCAGGATCTGGAGCGCGACCAGCGCGAGGACCAGGAGGACGCCGGCGTGGGCGTGGCCGGCCCGGAACATCGCGCGCTGGTGTTCGGTGAGCTTCCGGTCGCGCAGCACGCCCATGAGGGCGTAGCCGCCGTACATGACGGTGGGGAGCGAGACCAGGGCGATCACCGTGAAGAGCTGGGTGGGTCCGTGCATCGGGGGACTCCTCGGGTTGGGGTGGCGCTAACAGTAACACTGTTTTAAAACGCTGTCACCAAACTGGGCATTCCCTGCTCGGGTCGCCGGTCTACGCGGCGCGCCCCCGAGCCAGCACGAGCAGCGGGTTGCGGAGCGCGGCGAGCGACGCCAGCGGATCCCCTTCGACGACGAGCACGTCACCCGCCAGCCCGGCCTCGAGCCGGCCGGTCACCGCCGACAGCCCGAGCCCGGCCGCGCTGTCCTCGGTCGCGATCTCCAGGATCCGCCGCCGCGGGAACCCGAGCCACTCGTACAGCTCCAGCGCCCCGACCGGATCGTCGAACACCGATCCCGGCAGCCCCGCGTCCGTCCCGGCCAGCAACCGGACCCCGTGCTCCTCCAGCCACGGCAACCGCCCGTACATCGCCTCCGCCGTGGCCTCGCCCAGCTTCTCGACGATCACCCGCCAGTTCCGGCTGCTGGTCGAGCACGCCGAAATCCCCTCGGCGGCCATCCGCGCCGCCACCGAGTCCCGTCGGTCGAAGGTCCGCGGGCCGGTCAGGAAGCTGCAGTGCTCCACCGTCGACACCCCGGCCGACACCGCCGCCGAAATCGCGTCGGCGCCGTGGGCGTGCGCCGCCACCGGGAGGCCGTGCGAAGCCGCGTGGGAGACGATCACCGACAGCCGGCGGGCGTCGAACTGCGACTCCCACATGTCGGCGCCGCCCTCGGTGAGCTGGCCGCCGCTGGCCATCACCTTGATCACGTCCGCGCCCGCCGCCGCGTTCTCGTCGATCAGCTCGCGGATCGCGGAGTCCGACGCGACCGCGCCGCCGAAGAAGTGGCAATGGCCGTCCGGCACCGTGATCGGCGGGCCCGACACCAGCAGGCGCGGGGCCGCCACCGAGTCCGGGAACGACCGGCGGACCGCCGCGCCCAGGTGACCGCGGTCGCCGAGGTCCCGGACCGTCGTCACGCCGCTGCGCAGCATCGACGTCAGCCGCGAGCGCGCGTCCTCGACGGGAAAACCATCGGCGGAAAAGTGCGCCAGCACCTCCCGGGACGCGTCGAAGGCCAGGTGCACGTGGACGTTGAACAGCCCGGCCAGCGCGGTCCCGGTGGGGAAGTCGTGCCGGACGGCGTCCGGCGCCGCCTGCGCGACGACGTCGGCCCGCGGGCCCGCCGCCACGATCACGCCGTCGCGGACCAGGACGGCGCCGTCGCGCACCGGGGCCGACGGCCGGGGCAGGACCCGGCCGGCCGTGATCAGCGTGTCCACGTCAGGAATCCAGCGCGGCCGACAGCGCGAGCAGCGGCCGGACGTCGGATTCGATGTCGTCCGCGAGCGCGGGCAGGACCTGCTTGGCGCGGCCGTCGGTCTCCTCGCCCGCCGCGTGCCGCTCCAGCGCCGCCTTCAGCGCGGCCGCCGCGGCGCCCGGGTCGGTGGCCACGACCTCGCCGAAGTCCGCCGCCAGGTACGGCGACAGCTGGACCAGCCCGTCCCGGATCTCGATCACCCGCCGGTAGTGCACGCGGTGGATGCCACGCGGCGAGAACCGGTCGCGGCGCGGCGGGGTCCGTAGCACGATGCTGGGGAACGCGCGGACCAGGAGCGTCCACAGTGGAGCGAGGGTCTGGTGCTCGCGCCGGTGCTGGCGGCGGCGCCGCAACGCCGAAAGCCGCGCTCGCACGCCGGGGTAGGTCATGCCGGCCAGGAACAGCATCCCGCCGATGATCACGAACGGCACGCCGAGCAGCAGCAGGACCTTCACCACCGGCCCGAACGCCCACGCCACCACGATGTACAGCGCGCGGAAGATGCTGCCGGCCGCCGCGCCGGCCATGCCGATCGCGCTCAGCTTGAGGCCGATCCGCAGGTTCCGGTCGGCCACCCGCAGGTACCGCACGATCCACGCCGAGCACGCGATCAGGCCGTAGATCAGGTACAGCCCGGCACCGAGGTAGAAGAGGGCGACCCCACTGTCGTGGACCGTCGACGGCCCCAGCGGGAGGCCGCGCAGCTCCGGCGGCGTCACGGCCATCGCGACGATCATCAGCGCGATCGCCGCCAGCAGCGGCACCAGCTCGGCCGTCACCCGGCGGTACCGGCGGGGGCCCAGCGTGGAGCCGAGGAAGAAGATCACCAGCGCGCAGATACCGCACGCCAGCAGCGCGTTGTTCGCCACCCGGGCCGCGCCGCGGCCGAGGAGCGCGTCCACTTCGTCGGAGATCGTCGTCTGCTGCAGCAGGAACGCCGTGGCGAACCCGGCCACGCACGCCGTGACGGCCCAGTTCGGCACCGTCGGCGCGCGCTGCACCTGGTAGATCCGCCACGCGAGCGCGGCGGCGAACAGCACCATCGCGATCAGGTTCACGGGGCTGACTGTGCCGTCGGTTGCCAATCCGGCGGCAGTCACGGCGGAAACCCCTGCCTCGTGCGGATCGGCTGCGGACCGTGTCCGCCTGCTTTCGGCCGGATCGGCGACAGTGTGCTCACAACCACCCTTGGTGATCGCCGAGCGCCCCCTGGATCCGGCGGAGATCCCGGTCCGCAGCGCGCCGCGGGATCGTGTAGTTCAGGACCGACGCCCACTCGAGGATGATGGTCGCGACGGTCTCGGCTTCCCACTCGTGCGCATCATCGTAGGACGAGCGGCGCAGGGCGCGGTGCACGGCATCCGGGTCGAGGTCGGTCGCCGGGCCGCGCAGGAAGTCCGCCGGCTCGGCGTCGCCGTGCGGGTGGTGGTCGGCCAGCATGTGCCCGAGCTCGTGCAGGATGATGTGGTCCTGGTGCGATTTCGTCGTTTCGGCCTGGTAGAAGATGTAGTCCGCGGACGTCGTCGCGATCCAGCAGCCGAACGGCCCCGGCACTTCGAGCGGGTACGCCATCAGCCGGATCGGCTTGCCGCGCCGCTCGCCCAGCCGCGAGCACAGCACCTCGACGTCGAGCGGGGGGCCGATGTCGAGGTCCTTGAGCAGCTTCCGGCACCGGCGGCGCAGCTCCCGCTCCTTCATCGCGCCGCGTCCTCCGGATTCCGGCCTTCGCGTTCGGCCCGCTCGTAGCGTTCGACGAGGTCGAGGAGGTCCATCACCTGACGGCGGCCCTGCGGCGACAGCTCCTGCGCCCGCATCGCCATCAGCTGGGCCTCGCCCGCCGGCGGCGCGGCCGCCTCTTCGTCGAAGAAGTACGTCACCGGCACGCCGAACAGCCGCGCCAGCGCCTCGACGTAGTGGATCTTCGGGTTGACCCGCTTCCCGGTCGCCAGCTGCTGCAGGTAGGCGGGCGACATCGCCGGCCCGCCCGCGCGCTCGACGGCCGCGGAGATCTCCCGGTAGCTGTGCGGCGCGCGGCCGTCCAGCCGGGCCGCCTCGATCAGGGCACTCAGCCGTTCCGCGAAGGTGCGTTCCCGTGCCATCCCCGCCCCCTAGGTTTCCGCCGTGAAAATTCTAGCCGGGAAACCACTGTACGCACACGTTGACAGCTATCGTATGCAGTGGTTTACAGTTGGCACGCCTCTCGCCCGGCGGTCCGTGCCCTGGGGGTGTACGGAACAGCTGGGCGAGGGGCTTGTCGTGCCTCCGGCTCGTCATGATCGGCGGTCTGTAGTACGCTGCACAGGCCAAGGTCGATCGCCCTCGGGTGGGTCCCTTGGCAACGGCCTGTTGCCGGAGGTCGACCCCCAGGGCTTCCGGTGACAGGCCTTCTTATTTCCGCGTTCGCTCAGCCCAGCAGGGTCGCGGCCAGCGTGCCGCCCAGTTCCGCGCACGCTTCAAGAGTCTTTTTGTCCGGTTCGCCCGTGCTGATCACCGGTTCCGCCGCCTGGCTCCACGCCAGGCCCGTGGTGATGGAGCGCAGCTGGCGTTCCGTCCCCGACGTGTCGCTCCCGCCGTGGATCCAGTACCCGAACGGGCGGCCCCGCGTCGCGTCCAGGCAGGGGTAGTAGACGGTGTCGAAGAAGTGCTTCAGCGCGCCGCTCATGCTGCCCAGGTTCGCCGGCGTGCCCAGCAGGTAGCCGTCCGCCTCGAGGACGTCGGGGACGGTCGCCGCCAGCGCCGCGCGGCGGACGACCTCCACCCCTTCGACGTCCGGGTGCGTCGCGCCCGCGAGCACGGCCTCGAACAGCGCCTGCGTCGACGGCGACGGCGTGTGGTGCACGATCAGCAGCCGCGGCATCAGGCGAGCAGCTCCTCGACGTCGGCCCGCACCGCCGCCAGCCGCTCTCGCGCCGCCCCGCGCGCGTCCGCGAGCGAGCCGGTGACCGGGGCCACCACCTGCAGGTACGCCTTCAGCTTGGGCTCGGTCCCGGACGGCCGGATCACCACGCGCACGCCGTCGCCGGCCAGGCGCACGACGTCCGCGTCCGGCAGCAGGTCCTCGAGACCGACCTCGGTGCCGCCGAGCCGCGACGGCGGCGCCTTCCGCACCTTCGCCATCAGCTGCCCGCGGACGGCGAGGTCGGTGACGCGCAGCGAAACCTGGTCGGTCAGGTGGACGCCGTGGCGCTGCGCCAGTTCGTCGAGCACGTCCAGCGGCGTGCGGCCCTGCGCCTTGAGCTGCGCGGCGAGCCCGGCGGCCAGGGTCGCGGCGGCGATGCCGTCCTTGTCGCGCACGAAACCCGGGTTCACGCACAGGCCGAGCGCCTCTTCGTAGGCGAACACGAGTCCTTCGCCGGCGCGCACCAGCCACTTGAAGCCGGTCAGCGTCTCGGCGTAGCGGGCGCCCTCGGCCTTCGCGATCTCGCCGAGGAGCGACGACGACACGATCGTCGTGGCCACCAGCGGGTCCGGCAGCTGCGTGCGGTCCACTGTGGACAGGACGTACGAGCCGAGCAGGACGCCGGTTTCGTCGCCGCGCAGCATCCGCCACGACCCGTCGCGCTCGCGCACGCCGAGTGCGCAGCGGTCGGCGTCCGGGTCGAGCGCGATCGCCAGGTCGGCGTCCACATCGGACGCCAGCGCCAGCAGCAGGTCCGTCGCGCCCGGTTCTTCCGGGTTCGGGAACGACACCGTCGGGAAGTCCGGGTCCGGGGTGGACTGCGCGGTCACCAGGTGCAGGTCGGTGAACCCGGCCCGCTCGAACGCCGCGCGCAGCGTCTCGGCGCCGACGCCGTGCAACGCCGTCGCGGCCACCCGCACCGCGCGCCCCGCGCCGAGCGGCAGCGTCGCGACCTCGTCGAGGTACCGGTCGACGAGGTCGACGACCTCGGCGCCGTCGGCCCGCTCCACGCTCACCGCGGCGGGCGCGGCCTGGATGGCGCGCTCGATCTCGCCGTCGGACGGCGGCACGATCTGGCCGCCGGTGGCGTCGTAGAGCTTGTACCCGTTGTCCGCCGGGGGATTGTGCGACGCGGTGATCTGGATCCCGGCCACCGCGCCGAGCCGCCCGACGGCGAACGCGAGCACCGGCGTCGGCAGCGGGCGGGGGAACACCTTGACGTCGAAACCCGCCGCGGCGAGCACCTCCGCGGCCGCGGTCGCGAACGCCTCCGAGCCGTGCCGCGCGTCGCGGCCGACGACGACCAGCGCGCCCGCGTGCCCCTGCGCCTTCAGCCAGTCGGCCACCCCGGCCGTCGTGCGGGTGACGACGGCGACGTTCATCCCGTTCGGCCCGGCGCGCACCGGGCCGCGCAGGCCGGCGGTGCCGAACTCGAGCGGCCCGGCCATCCGGTCGGCCAGCTCGGCGGCGGCGTCGGCGTCGCCGCCCATCGCCTTCGCGAGGACGGCCTGCAGCTCGGCGCGCGAGGCGTCGTCCGGGTCGTCGGCGATCCAGCGGAAGGCGGCGTCACGCAGGGTGGAATTCACTGTCACCGCGCCAGCCTACGGGCTAGGGTCGGGTGAGTGCGCTTGCTCTTCACCTCACTGGGGTCCTTCGGTCACACGTTCCCGCTGGTGCCGCTGGCGGTCGCCGCGCGCGACGCGGGCCACGACGTCGTCTTCGCCACTTCGGAAGACTTCCTGCCGCAGCTGACGAAAGCCGGGCTGGAGACGGCCGCCGCCGGGCTCGCGATCGCGGACGCGTTCGGGCAGGCCTTCGCCGAGTCCGGGCCGCCCGGTCCGCGGCGGCCGCCCGGCGAGATCCCGCCCGAGGTGCTCGGGCCGATCGTGGCGAAGGTGTTCGGCGAGGTCATGCCGGAGCGGTTCGTCGCCGACCTGCTGCCGCTGTTCGAGCACGTCCGGCCGGACCTGGTGGTGAGCGAAGCCGGCAACTCCGGCGGCGCGTTCGCCGCGCTGAAGGCCGGGATCCCGGTGGTGGCGCACGGGTTCGGCCGCGTGTCGAGCGAAGACCCGATGGTCACGCGGATCCGCGACGCGATCCGCGCGCACGCCGCGACGCTCGGGATCGAGGTCGGGGAGGACCTGGCGTTCGCCGGCCCGTTCATCGACATCTGCCCGGAGTCGGTGCAGGAGCCGGGGTTCCTGGCGCGCGCGACGCGCGTCCCGTTGCGGCCGGTCGGCTGGAGCGAGCCGGGCGACCTGCCCGCGGGTGTGCTGGACAAGCGGCGGCCGCTGGTCTACCTGACCCTCGGCACGGCGATGGGCCACGCGGGCGTGCTGGGCGCGGCGATCGCCGGTCTGTCCGGTTTGGACGTCGACGTCCTGGTTGCCACCGGCCCGACGGTCGACCCGGCGGTGCTCGGCGAAGTCCCGGAGAACGTCCGGCTGGAGGCCTGGGTCCCGCAGTCGGAGCTGCTCCCGCACGTCGACCTGGTGGTCCACCACGGCGGCAGCGGCACGACGCTCGGCGCGTTCGGCGCGGGCCTCCCGCAGCTCCTGCTGCCGCAGGGCGCGGACCAGTTCAGCAACGCGGACGCGGTCGTCGCGGCCGGCGTCGGCGCGCGGCTGCTCGCCGCCGAAGTCACCGCGGACGCCGTCGCGTCCCAGGCCCGCCGCCTGCTCACCGACACCGCAGTCGCCGACGCCACCCGCGCCCTGGCCGCCGAGGTCGCGGCCATGCCGTCCCCCACCGACGTCGCCGCCCACCTCCCCACCTTCACCTGAACCCAAGCGGCACTTTCACGTGAAAGTGAGGTGGAGGACCGGCCTCCGGATCACTTTCACGTGAAAGTGCGGCGTTTGGGTCAGGCGCGGGTGATGAGGTCGCGGAGCAGGGAGCCCATCTTCGTGGCCGCGGCGCGGCCCGCTTCCAGGACTTCCTGGTGGTTCAGCGGTTCGCCGGTCATGCCCGCGGCGAGGTTCGTCACCAGCGACAGCCCGAAGACCTCGACGCCGGCCGCGCGGGCGGCGATGGCTTCCAGGACCGTCGACATGCCGACCAGGTCCGCGCCCAGCGTGCGCAGCATCCGGATCTCCGCCGGCGTTTCGAAGTGCGGGCCGGTCAGTCCCGCGTAGACGCCTTCTTCGAGCGACGGGTCGATCTCGCGCGCGATCTTCCGCAGTCGCGCCGAGTACAGGTCCGTCAGGTCGACGAAGTTCGCGCCGACGATCGGCGAGCGCGCGGTCAGGTTCAGGTGGTCGGCGATCAGCACCGGCTGCCCCACCTGGAAGCCTTCGCGCAGCCCGCCCGCCGCGTTCGTCAGCAGCACCGTCCGGACGCCGGCCGCCGCGGCGGTGCGCACGTTGTGCACCACCGGGTCGATGCCCTTGCCCTCGTAGAAGTGCGTCCGCCCCAGCATGACCAGGACGTTCTTGTCGCCGATCTTCAGCGAGCGGATGGTGCCGCCGTGGCCCACCGCGCCGGGCGTGGTGAAGCCGGGCAGTTCGGCGAACGGGATCTCCGTCTCGCACTCCCCGATGACGTCCGCCGCCGGGCGCCAGCCCGATCCCAGGACCACCGCGATGTCGTGCGCGGCCACGCCGGTGCGCTGCGCGATGGCGCTCGCGGCCTCTTGTTCAGTCATGCCGGGAGCGTAACCGGATGCTTCTCGCCAGCAGGAACACCACCAGCCCGAACGGCGACAGGAAGATCGTCACCGCCAGGATCGGGCTGACGAGCCACGGCGAGAGGCCCCGCTCGCGGCCTTCGAAGTACATCCACCGCGCGATGAACAGGTCGAACGCGATCAGGTGCGCCCAGACCAGCCCGGCGCCCCACGGCGTGGCGAGCAAGGTCTGGAGCACGCCGAGGTCGGGCCGGAGCATCGCCCGGCCCCACTCGCCGAAGTGCGGGAGCACGAGCGTGAAGTAGCAGGCCAGCGGCAGCAGCGGCACCCACGGCGACGCCATGGTCCGGGCCGTCCACCGCCAGTTCGGCGCGAAGATCAGCAGGGCCCAGAACGGCGCCGCCAGCGGGAACGCCAGGTCGAAGAGGGTCATCGGACGCGCACCGCGGCCCACGAACCCAGCCCGACCGCCCCGGCCAGCAGCGCGGCCGCGCCCAGCGTCGTCGCGTCCGGGTGGACGATCGACTGCGCCCGCAGCGCCTGCCACGTCACCAGCGCGATCAGCCCCGCGTACCCGGCGGCCCCGATCAGGACGAGCCGCGCGCGGACGGCGTCGTCGCGCAGCCGCGGGAAGCGCGAGGCCAGTGCCAGCAGCCCGATGGCCAGCAGCGGCAGCGCCTGCAGCGCGTGCATCCCGACGAAGTGCGGGATCCGCAGGTCGCCCGCCACCGTGCTCCAGCCGAGGATCGGCAGGCCGGGTCCGCCGTCGGCGAGCCCGACGGTGTGCGCGCCGACCATGTCCGGCCGCCCGCCGGCCTGCCACTGGGCGAGCTGCCGCGCGGTCGGGTTCGTCATCAGGATGCCGAGCGAAATGCCCACCAGGGACAGGACGGCGCCGGCACGCACGGCCCAGAAGCCGGCCCGGTCTTCGAGCTTGGTGAACATCATCAGCACGGTCAGCGCGAGCGTCGCGACCTGCAGCCCCATGATCATCTTGCCCATGACGTTGTAGAGCAGCTCGTCCTGCGGGGTCGCGATGTTGAAGTGGCTCGCCCGCCCGCGCGCGGCCTGGAACGTCAGCAGGACGTACTCGGCGGCGAAGATCAGCACCAGGAAGTTCGTCAGCCACCCGGCCGTCCGCCGGAACCGCGGGAGCAGTGAGACGAGCCAGCTCCAGGTGGCGAAGTAGAGCGCGCCGGACACGGCGAACTTGAACGGCTTGGCCCAGATCGGCGCGCCGGCGAGCGTCCGCTGGTCGACGAGCAGCGCCGCGACGCACAGCACCGCGATGGCCCCGAGGGTGGCGGCGAAGACCGCGGACGGCCGGTGCCACCCGCGCGTTCTGCTCCGGACGTCGGCAAGGATGGTCATGGTTCCCTCCCAGAATGGATAGTCAAGCTCTCCGTTATGGGAAGTTAAACTCTCCATGCTGAGAAGTCTTCAGGGTTGCCCCGGAGGCCGCCCCTGGGATCGGAGCGGATGCGCATGCGGATGGCCGAACTGAGCGCCGAGTCGGGGGTGCCGGTCGCGACCGTCAAGTACTACCTGCGCGAAGGCCTGCTCCCGCCGGGGGAACGCACCAGCCCGAACCAGGCCCGGTACTCCGCGGACCACGTCCAGCGCCTGCGGCTGATCAAGGCGCTCACCGACGTCGGCGGCCTCCCGCTGGCCTCGGTCGGCGCCGTGCTGAGCGCGATCGACGACGACCGCACGCCGCACGAGACGATGGGCGTCGTCCAGCTGGAGCTGGCCGGCGAGCCGCCGAAGGTCTCGGAGGAGGCCGCGGCGTGGGCGTCGGAGCTGCTCCGGGAGCTGGCCCAGCGGTACGGCTGGAAGTGGCACGGCGCGGAGGACCGCACGGTCGCCAACCTGATCGCCGCACTGGCCACGGCTAAGGAACTGGGCCACGAGAAGCTCGCCGAGCGCCTCGACGAGTACTTCGAGCTGGCGCTCCGGGTGGCGGAGCTGGACGTCGAGGTGGTGACCGGGCTGACGTCGTTCGACAAGATCATCGAGGCCGGCCTGATCGCGACCGTCCTGGGCGACCGCATCTTCACCGGCCTGCGGCACCTCGCGCAGGAGTACGTCTCCCGCGAGGTGCTGGGCCGGGCGCCGAGCTGACGAGGCCGGTTCGCAACGGCCGGGCGCCCTAGTCCGAGACGCTCAGCGTGGGCGCCACGCGGTCGAAGACGTCCCGCCTGGTCGCGTCCTCCTGCTCGACCGGCGCCGTCACCGAGAGCACCCACAGGCTGTCGCCCGCCTGGACCAGGTTCATGAACGTCACCCGCGTGACGCGGCCGTCGTCGCCGTTGCCCGGCAGCAGCCCGCTCTCCAGCGTGCGGTAGGTGAACGTGGTGCCCTTGCCGCCCGCGTCGGGGGAGGGGCCGAACAGCTCGAACCCGTCGCCGGAGTACGTCTGCTTCAGCCAGGCGACGTACTCGGCGTCGTCCGGGAACTTGCCGAAGTAGTTCGCCAGCCGCTCGACGCGGATCGAGCGGCGGCCGTCCGGTGAGACGTACTGGACGGCGGTGCTCGCCCCGAACTTCGTGGTGTTGTGGGGCGCGACGAACTTCTGCCAGCCCTGCGGCACGTCGAGGCCGAACTGGCCGCCCTCGCCGGTCGCGTAGCTCGCGTCGCCGGACTGGCGGACCAGCGACGGCGGCGGGACGTCGGTGAGCCCGTTCGAGGGGTCTCGCGGCTCGGCCGCCGGCGGCAGCAGCGACTGGCCGCCGACCGCCCTGGCCAGCGCGAACCCGCCGCCCGCGGCGACGAGGAAGAGCAGGATCGCCACCGCGACGAGCACCGCGGTGGCCCGTGACCCGCGGCGGGCGGGCCGGGGCGGGGCGACGAACACCGTCGGCGCCGGGCCCGCGTTCGGGGCGGCCGGGGTGGGCGGGCGCAGGAACGGCAGCGGGCCGGGGTCGGTGGCGAGCTCGCTGCTCGACCCCTCGGCCTTCTTCTCGGCCTTGTCCTTGTCCTTCTCGGGCAGGACGGTCTTGATCACCTGCGTGTCGGTCGCGTCCGGCTGCGCGGACGTCTTCTTGCCGTCCGGGGTGCGGAACAGCTCGGGCCCGAACAGGTCGAGCGGCGTCTTCGACTGGAGCGGGTAGAGCCGGTGCCGGACCTCGCGCAGGGTGATCCGGTCGCCGGGCTCCTTCTTCATCAGCGCGGAGATGACCTCGGCGAGCGGCCCGGCCTTCGGCTTGGGCACCTTGCCGTTGACGACCTTGCCGACGGTCTCCAGCGGGTCGCCGTCGGCGTCGTACGGCGGCGCGCCCTCGACCGCGGCGAACAGCGTGGCGCCGAGGCCCCAGAGGTCGGCGGCCGGGATGACCGCGCCGCCGGAAGCGACCTCCGGCGCGATGTAGGCGGGGGAGCCGAGCATGATCCCGGTGCGGGTCATGGTCGCCTCGGAGACGTTGCGGGCGATGCCGAAGTCGGTCAGCTTGATCCGGCCGTCGCTGGCGACCAGGACGTTGCCCGGCTTGACGTCGCGGTGGGTGATCCCGGCGGCGTGCGCGGCCTCCAGCGCGGACGCCACGGCGATGCCGACCGCGGCGGCCTGCTCGACGGTCAGCGGCCCGTGGTCGCGCAGGATGTGCGCCAGGCTGCGCGAGGGCAGCAGCTCCATGACCACGAACGGCTGGTCGTCCTCGCGGGCGACGTCGTGCAGGATGATCACGTTCGGGTGGGACAGCACGGCGATGGCGCGGGCCTCGCGCAGCGTGCGCTCCCGCAGCTCGTCCGCCTGCGACGCCGGGATGCCCGGCGGCACCTTCATCTCCTTGACGGCCACCTGCCGGTGCAGGAACTCGTCGTAGGCCGACCACACGGTGCCCATCGACCCGGAGCCGAGCACCGAACGCAGCCGGTAGCGACCGGCGACCACTCGTGTCTCTTCGCTGGAGGGGGGCACGCGCCAATTGTGTCGTACCCGCGCGACCGGCCCCTAACCTGCCCGGGCCGTCCCCCTAGCGCGACCAGACTCACAGGGCGAGCGCGGCGAGTGCCTCTACCATCACTGGGTATGACTGAAGTGGCCGGTCCGGAGTCAGTGCCGATCTCCGAACTCGACCTGGCGGCCGAGTTCCCCCAGGCGACGCGCGAGCAGTGGCAGGAGCTCGTCGCGGGTGTCCTGCGCAAGAGCGGCAAGCTCCCCGAGGACTTCGCGGGTGCGCCCGAGAGCAAGCTCGTCACGCGGACCTACGACGGGATCGAGATCCAGCCGCTCTACACGGCGGACGACGTCCCGGGCGAGACCGGCTTCCCCGGCCTGCCGCCCTACGTGCGCGGCGCGCGCCCGGAAGGCCAGGTCAGCACCGGCTGGGACGTCCGCGCCCGGTTCGCCGGCGACGACGGCCGCGCGGTCAACAAGGCGATCCTCGCCGACCTCGAAGGCGGCGTGACGTCGATCTGGCTCTCGGTCCCGCCGGCCGCGCTCGGCGACGCGCTCAACGAGGTCTACCTCGACCTCGCGCCGGTCGTCCTGGACGCGGGCGCCGAGTACGAGGCCGCCGCTTCGGAGCTGCTGGCGTTGTTCGACGAGCGCGAGATCCCGGCCAGCGAAGCCACCGCCGTGCTGGGCGCGGACCCGATCGGGCTGGCGGCCCGGTCCGGCGCGGCCGCCGACCTCGGCCCGGCCGCCGCGCTCGCCGCGCGTGTCGCCGCGAAGTACCCGAAGGTGCGCACGATCGTCGCCGACGGCCTGCCGTTCCACGAAGCGGGCGGGTCGGACGCCCAGGAGCTGGGTGCGCTGGTCGCCGCCGGCGTCTCGTACCTGCGCGCGCTCACCGACGCGGGCCTCGACGCCGAAGCCGCGGCCGGCCAGCTCGAGTTCCGGCTCGCCGCGACCGCCGACCAGTTCTCCACCATCGCGAAGCTGCGCGCGGCCCGCCGCCTGTGGGCCCGCGTCGCCGAGGTGTGCGGCTTCTCCTCGCCGATGCGCCAGCACGCCGTGACCTCGCCGGCGATGCTGACCCGGCGCGACCCGTGGGTGAACATGCTGCGCACGACCGTCGCCTGCTTCGGCGCCGGGGTCGGCGGCGCGGACGCGGTCACCGTGCTGCCGTTCGACGCCGCGATCGGCCGTCCCGACGCGTTCTCCGCGCGGATCGCCCGCAACACCCACGCCGTGCTGCTGGAGGAGTCCAAGCTGGCCGGCGTCGTCGACCCCGCGGGCGGCTCCTGGTACGTCGAGAAGCTCACCGACGACCTCGCGCACGCGGCCTGGGCCGAGTTCACCGCCGTCGAAGGCGCGGGCGGCCTGGTCGCCGAACTCGCTTCGGGTGCGCTGGCCGCGCGGCTGGCCGAGACGTGGGCGAAGCGGTCCCGGCGGATCGCCACCCGCCGTGACCCGCTCACCGGCGTCAGCGAGTTCCCGAACCTGGCCGAAAAGCCGGTGACCCGGGAGCCGTCCGAGTCCACTGTGGAGGGCGGGCTGCCGCGGCACCGGTACGCCGAAGGCTTCGAGGCCTTGCGGGACGCATCGGACGCCTACCTCGCTTCGCACGGCGAGCGGCCCAAGATCTTCCTCGCCACCCTCGGCCCGGTCGCCGCGCACACCGCGCGCGCCGGCTTCGCCGCCAACCTGTTCCAGGCCGGCGGGATCGAAGCCGTCAACCCGGGCGCGACCGACGACCTGCCCGGCGCGTTCCGCGCGTCCGGCGCGAAGATCGCCTGCCTCTGCGGCACCGACGACGCCTACGCCGAGCAGGCCGCCGAAGTGGCCGCGTCCCTCGGCGCCGACCACGTACTACTGGCGGGCAAGGGCTCGTTCGACGGCGTGGCCGGCAACGTCTTCGCCGGCTGCGACGCCCTCGACGTCCTCAACGGCCTGCACGCCAAGCTGGGAGTCACCCGATGAGCATCCCGAACTTCGCCGGTCTCGACCTCGGCACGCCGACGGCGGGCGATCGCGACGCGTGGGCCAAGGCCGTGCAGGAAGCCACCGGCAAGGGCCCGGACGCCCTGGACTGGGAGACGCCCGAGGGCATCGGCGTCAAGCCGGTCTACACCGCCGCCGACCTGTCCGATGTGGACTTCCTGGGCACGTACCCCGGAATCGCGCCGTTCCTGCGCGGGCCGTACCCGACGATGTACGTCAACCAGCCGTGGACCATCCGCCAGTACGCCGGGTTCTCGACGGCGGAGGAGTCCAACGCCTTCTACCGCCGCAACCTCGCCGCGGGGCAGAAAGGGCTTTCGGTCGCCTTCGACCTGGCCACCCACCGCGGCTACGACTCCGACCACCCGCGCGTCTCCGGCGACGTCGGCATGGCGGGCGTGGCGATCGACTCCATCTACGACATGCGCCAGCTCTTCGACGGCATCCCGCTCGACAAGATGTCGGTGTCGATGACGATGAACGGCGCGGTGCTGCCGGTGCTGGCGCTCTACGTCGTAGCGGCCGAGGAGCAGGGGGTGAAGCCGGAGCAGCTCGCGGGGACCATCCAGAACGACATCCTCAAGGAGTTCATGGTCCGCAACACCTACATCTACCCGCCGCAGCCGTCGATGCGGATCATCTCCGACATCTTCTCCTTCACTTCGCAGCACATGCCGAAGTACAACTCGATCTCCATCTCCGGCTACCACATGCAGGAAGCCGGGGCGACCGCCGACCTCGAGCTGGCGTACACGCTCGCCGACGGCGTCGAGTACATCCGCTCGGGCGTCGCCGCCGGGCTGAGCGTCGACAAGTTCGCGCCGCGGCTGTCGTTCTTCTGGGCCATCGGCATGAACTTCTTCATGGAGGTCGCGAAGCTGCGCGCGGCGCGCCTGCTGTGGGCGACGCTCGTGAAGGGCTTCGACCCGAAGTCGCAGAAGTCGCTTTCGCTGCGCACGCACTCCCAGACGTCGGGCTGGTCGCTGACCGCGCAGGACGTCTACAACAACGTCGTCCGCACCTGCGTCGAGGCGATGGCCGCGACCCAGGGGCACACGCAGTCGCTGCACACGAACGCCCTCGACGAGGCGCTCGCGCTGCCGACGGACTTCTCCGCCCGGATCGCCCGCAACACGCAGCTGCTGCTGCAGCAGGAGTCCGGCACCACCCGCGTGATCGACCCGTGGGGCGGCAGCGCCTTCGTCGAGAAGCTGACCTACGACCTCGCGCGCAAGGCGTGGGGCCACATCAGCGAGGTCGAGCAGGCCGGCGGCATGGCCAAGGCGATCGACGCGGGCATCCCCAAGCTGCGCATCGAAGAAGCCGCCGCACGCACCCAGGCGCGCATCGACTCCGGGCGGCAGCCCGTCATCGGCGTGAACAAGTACCAGGTCACCGGCGACGAGGACATCGAAGTCCTCAAGGTCGACAACGCCGGCGTCCGGACGCAGCAGCTGGAGAAGCTCCGGCGGCTGCGCGAAGAACGCGACGGCCAGGCGACCGAGGACGCGCTGCGGCGGCTCACCGAAGGCGCCGGCAACGGCGGCAACCTGCTGGAGCTGGCGATCGGCGCCGCCCGCGCGAAGGCCACCGTCGGCGAGATCTCCGACGCGCTCGAGAAGCTGTGGGGCCGCCACTCCGGGCAGATCCGGACGATTTCGGGCGTCTACCGCGAAGAGGTGGGTAAGTCGCAGAACGTCGAACAGGCCCGTGAACTGGTCGAGAAGTTCGCCGAGGAGGAGGGCCGCCGTCCCCGCATCCTGGTCGCGAAGATGGGCCAGGACGGCCACGACCGCGGCCAGAAGGTGATCGCCACCGGGTTCGCCGACATCGGCTTCGACGTCGACGTCGGCCCGCTGTTCTCCACCCCGGCCGAGGTCGCCCGCCAGGCGATCGAGGCGGACGTGCACGTCGTCGGCGTCTCGTCGCTGGCCGCCGGGCACCTCTCGCTGGTGCCGGCGCTGCGCCACGAACTCGCCGAGCTGGGCCGCGAAGACATCATGGTGGTCGTCGGCGGCGTCATCCCGCCGCAGGACTACCCGGCGCTGCGCGAAGCCGGCGCGGCGGCGATCTTCGGCCCCGGCACGGTGCTCGCGGACGCGGCCATCGACCTGCTCGGCCAGCTGACCGCGCAGGAGTCCTGACCCTTGCCGCGCAAGATCGACGTCACCGCCTACGCCGAGGGCGTGCTGGCGGGGGACCGCGGGACGCTGTCGAAGGCGATCACGCTGGTCGAGTCGCAGCGGGCGGACCACCGGGCGCAGGCGCAGGAGCTGCTGGTCGAGCTGCTGCCCGCGTCCGGTGGCGCCCGGCGCATCGGCATCACCGGCGTCCCCGGTGTCGGCAAGTCGACGTTCATCGACCAGCTGGGCACCGACCTGACGGCGGCCGGGCACAAGGTGGCCGTGCTCGCGGTCGACCCGTCGTCCACGCGGACCGGCGGGTCGATCCTCGGCGACAAGACCCGGATGGCGCGCCTCGCGGTCGACGAACGGGCGTTCATCCGGCCGTCGCCGACGTCGGGGACGCTCGGCGGCGTCGCGCGGGCGACCCGCGAGACGATCGTGCTGATGGAAGCCGCCGGCTACGACACCGTGCTGGTCGAGACGGTCGGCGTCGGGCAGTCCGAAGTGACCGTGGCGAACATGGTCGACTGCTTCCTGTTCCTGACGCTCGCGCGCACCGGCGACCAGCTCCAGGGCATCAAGAAGGGCGTGCTGGAGCTCGCCGACGTCATCGCGGTCAACAAGGCCGACGGCGACCACGAACGGGACGCGAAGCGGGCGGCGCGGGAGCTTTCGGGCGCCCTGCGGATGATCTACGGCCCCGAGGCGTCCTGGACCCCGCCGGTGCTCACCTGCAGCGGCCTGCACAACCTGCGCCTGGACGAGGTCTGGGGCGCGATCGAGCAGCACCGGGACACGCTTTCGGCGTCCGGCGAGCTGGACGCGCGGCGCCGGCGGCAGCAGGTCGACTGGACGTGGGCGATGGTGCGCGAGCAGTTGCTCAGTCGCTTGGCGGCGCATCCGGACGTGCGAACGGTCGTTCCCGACGTCGAACGGGCGGTGCGCGACGGTGAACTGACGGCTACCCTCGGTGCACAGCGGATCCTCGACGCGTTCGGTCCACCTCGTGGCGGCTGACGCGCGGGCGTTCCGCGGGCAGAATGCCTGGTCGTGGCGAAGGGATGACATGGCGAAACTGCGGGGTCTGGTCCTGGTCGGAGTGCTCGGCGCGGTGCTGTTCACCGCGTCCCCCGCGCTGGCCGGACCAGCGCGGCCGGCGACCGTTTCGGTGACCGCGGCGCACGTCGCGGCGGCGCCCGTCCCGGCGCAGACCCAGCCGCCGGGCCCGGTGCTCGACCCGGCGCAGACCGACAAGGCGAACACCGAGAAGACGAAGAACAAGCTGGTCGCGGGCCTGCTCGCGGTCGTCCTGCTCGGCATCGTCATCTGGGGCAGGCGGATCCGTTCGAAGAAGGCGAAGAAGTCCTGAAGCGTTCGGCTTTGCCGAACTACTGCACGCCGTTCAACGCAGATCCGCTACCGGCCATCTAGGACGGCCGTTTTCGAGGCGCGGCTTGCCGCCTGCATGGTGCACGATCGTCTGCAAATGCGTACAACAGATCGATCGGCACGATGCGTGACCCCAGCCGCTGCGCGGGTTACCCGTGTTGCGGGAGGAGGTGCGGCGTGACGGTGCTGGACTCACGACCGGACGTTCCAGGCGACCCCCATGGGCGCATGATGACCCCTATGGAGGGGCCTGAAGCGCTCATTTCCGAAGCCGGCGTAAGCATGGCTCCCGTGGAGGACCTTGGTGCGGGCCGCGGCCCGTTCTGGCTCGACGACTGGCTGCGCGCCAACGCGACCGACGTGCTCGCCTGGCGCCGGCACATCCACGCGCACCCGGAGCTTTCGCGGCACGAGTTCGCGACCACGGAGCTGGTCGTCACGCTGCTGCGCACCGTCGGGCTCAAGCCGTGGGTGCTGCCCGGCGGCACCGGCGTCGTCTGCGACATCGGCAGCGGCGAGCGGTGCGTGGCGCTGCGCGCGGACATGGACGCGCTGCCGCTCACCGAGGCGACCGGGCTGCCCTACGCCTCGACGGTCGAGGGCGCGGCCCACATGTGCGGCCACGACGCCCACACGGCGATCCTGCTCGGCGCGGCCCGCGCACTGGCCGGCGCGCCGGAGCTGCCCGGCCGCGTCCGGCTGATCTTCCAGGCCGCCGAGGAGGTCATGCCCGGCGGCGCGCTGGACATGATCGCGGCCGGCGCGCTCGACGGCGTCGAGCGGATCTACGGCCTGCACGTCGACCCGCGGCTCGAAGTGGGCTCGGTCGGCATGCGCGTGGGCGCGCTGACCTCGGCGGCGGACCTGATCGAGCTGCGGCTCACCTCGCCGGGCGGCCACACGTCCCGGCCGCACCTGACGGCCGACCTGGTCCACGCGCTGGGCACGGTGATCACCTCGCTGCCCGCGGTGCTGTCGCGCCGGGTCGACCCGCGCTCCGGCACCGTCCTGGTGTGGGGTGCGGTCCACGCGGGCCAGGCGGCCAACGCGGTGCCCCAGGACGGCGTCCTGCGCGGCACGCTCCGCACCGCCGACCACGAGGTCTGGACGTCGCTGGAGCCGCTGGTGGCGTCCTCTGTGGAGTCCCTGCTGGCCCCGACCGGCGTCGGCTTCTCGCTGGACTACCGCCGCGGCGTGCCGCCGGTGGTCTCGGACGCGGACTCGACGGCGCTGATGCGCGCGGGCGTCGAAGCGGCCCTCGGCGAGGGCGCGGTGGCCGGCACCGAGCAGTCCTCCGGCGGGGAAGACTTCGGCTGGTACCTGGAGCACGTCCAGGGCGCGTTCGCCCGCCTGGGTGTCTGGTCCGGCCCGCCGGCACCGCAGTCGGACATCCACCGCCCGACGTTCGTCCTCGACGAGCGAGCCCTCCTCTGCGGGGTCCGCACCCTGGTCCACACCGCTTTGGCCGCTCTCGCCTGAGCGGAGTTGTCCACAGCTTCACCGAGTTGTCCACAGGCCGTGAACCGGCCCTTCCCTCGATCGGGGGAAGGGCCGTTTTGCGCGCCCGCGGACCGGCGGGCAGACTGGTCGACGGCCCGCCGCGCGGGCCCCGCAGACCCGGCGTTTTCGTTGTACCGCAAGGAAATTCACGTTCGCCGGGAGCGGGGCCGAGGCCGGCACGCACACGTGGTCCGGCGCGCTGACCGGGGTGCCCGCGCGAGGCCGCGCGGGCTCGTGGTAGCGCTCAGGCCACCGAGTTGTCCACAGGGTGTGGAGTCAGCCGCTGATGCCCGAACAGGGGCGGGTCCGCAGGTCGTCGACGTAGTCCGCCGGCGCCCCGGCCGCCTCCGCGGCATCGGCCAGCACGCCCAGGTAGCGCGCCGAGGGCAGCCCGCCCTCGTACGCGTCCAGGACGTACAGCCAAGCCAGGGCCGAACCGTCCATGGTCTGCACGCGGAGCCGGATCTTCGAGTGCATCCCGAGCTCGCCGCCTTCCCAGCGGTCCAGCCCGTCCTCGTCCAGCGACGTCACGTCGTAGAGGACGACGAAGACCCGGGCTCCCGGGTCTTCGACGATCGTGGCCAGGGCACCTTCCCAGCCGAGGTCCTCGCCGCCGAAGGTCAGGCGCCACCCCTCCAGCCAGCCGGTGCCGGCCATCGGAGAGTGCGGCGCGCGCTCCAGCATCTGGGCGGGCTCCATGTTCGATCCGTACGCGGCATACAACGGCACGACGACAGCGTAGCGACCTCTCCCCCTCCCGAGTGGACGCACTCGCCGTGTTCGCCCACTTCAGTCTCCGGACACCTGTGCCGCGTACGGTGAGAGCACCGCACACGAGCACATCGAGGAGGACCCAGGTGACCAGGATCGTGATCATGGGCGGGGGCCCGGCCGGCTACGAAGCCGCGCTCGTCGCGGCCCAGCACGGCGCCGACGTCACGATCGTCGAACGGGACGGCCTGGGCGGCGCCTGCGTGCTCTACGACTGCGTCCCGTCGAAGACGTTCATCGCGAGCTCGGGCGCGCTGGCGAAGATGCACGACCTCGGCGAGCTCGGCATCAACACCGACCTGGCCGACACCAGCATCGACCTCCCGACCGTGCACGGCCGCGTGAAGGGCCTCGCGCTCGCCCAGTCCGCCGACATCCGCGCCCGCGTCCAGCGCGAAGGCGTCCGCGTCCTCATCGGCGAGGCGCGCTTCTGCGACGAGGAAACCGGCCTCGCCACCCACAAGGTCGCCGTCACGACCAAGGACGGCACCGAAGCCCTGCCCGCCGACGTCGTGCTGATCGCGACCGGCGCCACCCCGCGCGTCCTCCCGGGCGCGGTGCCGGACGGCGAGCGCATCCTCGACTGGCGCCAGCTCTACGAGCTCCAGGAGCTGCCGGAGCACCTCGCCGTGATCGGCTCGGGCGTCACCGGCGCCGAGTTCGCGTCCGCCTACACCGAGATGGGCGTCAAGGTCACCGTCGTCTCCAGCCGCGACCGCGTCCTCCCGCACGAGGACGCCGACGCGGCCGCGGTGCTCGAAGAGGTCTTCTCCCAGCGCGGCACGACCGTGGCGAAGCAGGCGCGCGCCGACCGCGTCGAGCGCACCGACAAGGGCGTCGAGATCCACCTCGCCGATGGCCGCGTGATCGAAGCCAGCCACGCGCTGATGACCGTCGGGTCGGTCCCGAACACCCAGGACATCGGCCTCGACAAGGTCGGCATCGCGCCCGGCCCCGGCGGGTTCATCACCGTCGACCGGGTTTCGCGCACGTCCGTGCCCGGGATCTACGCCGCCGGCGACTGCACCGGCGTGCTCATGCTGGCCTCGGTGGCGAGCATGCAGGGCCGCATCGCGATGTGGCACGCGCTGGGCGAGGGCGTCGCGCCGATCAAGCTCAAGACCGTCGCCGCCAACGTGTTCACCCACCCGGAGATCGCCACCGTCGGCATCAGCCAGCAGGCGATCGACTCCGGCGAGGTGCCCGCGCGCACCATCATGCTGCCGCTGGCCACCAACGCGCGCGCGAAGATGGAGGGCCTCCGCCGAGGCTTCGTGAAGCTGTTCTGCCGCCCCGCCACCGGCGTGGTCGTCGGTGGCGTCGTCGTGGCGCCGCAGGCGAGCGAGCTCATCCTCCCCATCGCGCTCGCCGTCCAGAACCAGCTCACCGTGGACCACCTGGCACTGACGTTTTCGGTGTACCCGTCGCTGTCGGGGTCGATCACCGAGGCCGGGCGCCAGCTCATGCGCCACGACGATCTCGACTGATCCCGGCCGATCCCGTAGGCAACCCGTCGCGCCCCGTCGCGTCTTGTCGGTGGTAAGGCTGAAGGACGCGAAGGGTGCGATGGTGCGCAAGACGGTGGTTTTCGTTGCGGCAGCGGTGATCGGGGCGACGGCGCTGGCGGCGCCCGCGACGGCGCAGAGCAGCAGTCCCGCGGCGCCGGCGCGGCGCCGGCCGGCAGCGTCCAGCTCAACGTCAACACCGCGATCAACCAGTCGCTCGTGGACAAGTACGTCCGCGACGCGCCGAACGTCGCGCTGGCCAAGTGCGAAGGCGCTTCGCCGAAGTTCTCCTCGCCGGCACTGGACTTCGCGAACTACACCCCGGGCCCGTTCATGGGCGCGGACGCGAACATCAGCGCCGACGCCACGCTCAAGCCCGGCACGGCCGCGGGGGAGTACCCGCTGACCGTCACCTGCGGCGGCCAGACCTACACCACGAAGTTCACGGTGCCGGCCGCGCAGGTCGCGAAGGTGCCGTCCGGTGCCGCGAAAGCGGGCGACGGCAGCATGGCCGGCTGATTCTTTCTTTTCCCAAAACCGCCCCGGAGTGCGCTCCGGGGCGGTTTTTCATGTCGGATTCGTGACCTCCGGGCGCAACCGATCGCAGGTGGAGACGTCTTTGGAGGCATAAGCGAGCGGAGGCCGCTTTCATTCCACAGGGGAGAAAAGAATGAAGAAGACTGCCGTTGTCACGGGTGTTGCCGCCGCATTCCTCGTCCTCGCGCCCGGTGCCGCACTGGCGGCCACACCCACCACCACGCCGTCCGCCTCGCCCACGTCGACGGTGCCGGTGGACCCGGACGGCCCGTTCTCGCGGATCACCCGGCTGCTGACCGTGAGCCCCGCCCAGGCGCAGCCGGGCGCGCGGGTGAAGCTGGACTTCGCCTGCCAGACCCGCGAGCCCGCGGAGAAGGTCACCGTGCGGTCGGCGGCGCTCGTCTTCGGCAAGGGCATGTGGGCCACCGGCACGGTGAAGGACGTCAAGCCCGGCAAGTACGCCGTCACGCTGCACTGCGGCCCCGAGACCTCGAGCGCGACGCTGGAAGTCCTGCCGGTGAAGAAGCAGGTCGTGAAGGTGCCCGCGGGCGCACCGCAGACGGGCGGCACCGACGTCCCGGCCGACAGCTCCCCGCTCGCGGCGGCGGCCGCCATGGGCGCGCTCGCGCTCGGCGGCAGCGGCCTCGTGCTCGCCCGCCGGGCCCGCCGGCGCTGACCGCGGCCGAGGTACCGTCGGGACTCAACCGAAGAGACCACCCGGACGTGTGAACGGCAGGCGAGGAACCACGGGGGAGAACATGTCGACGAGGAGCACGAGCAGACGGGGTTACCTGATCGCCCTCGTCCTCGCGTTGCTGGCCGCGCTGGTGGTCGTGGCACTGGTGTTCGGCGGCGGGACCGAACCACCCGCCGCCCAGCCGCCGCCCGCGCGGCCGGTCGCCGTGCAGCCCGAACCCGCGGCCGCCGGCCAGGACGCCGTCGCGGCCCTGCCCAAGTCCGACCCGGTTTCGATCGACATCCCGAAGATCGGCGCGCACTCGTCGCTGGTCCCGCTCGGGCTCAACGCCGACAACACCGTCGAGGTGCCGCCGGTGACCACGCCACTGCAGGCCGGCTGGTACACCTACGCGCCGACCCCGGGCGAGACCGGCCCGGCCGTCGTGCTCGGGCACGTCGACGGCAACCACCAGAAGGGCATCTTCTTTCGGCTCAAGGAGCTCGCCGCGGGCGACCGCGTGTCGGTCGCCCGCAAGGACGGCACCACGGCGGTGTTCGAGGTGACGAAGGTGCACCAGGTGCCGAAGAAGGACTTCGAGGGCGAAGGCGTCTACGACGACACGCCCGGCCCCGAACTGCGCCTGATCACCTGTGGCGGCGTCTTCGACCGGAACGCGCGCAACTACGTCGACAACATCGTCGTCTACGCCAAGCTCGTCGGGCACTGAGTCCTTCGGCCCTGGTTTTGTCGGTGGTGGGTGCCAGACTGTGTCGGCCGTCACCCCGGCGGCGTTCACGAGGGTTGGGAGTCGACATGGTGTTCCGGGACGAGCGGTGGCCGGACGGCACGCCCAGTTGGGTGGACCTGATGGTGCCGGACCAGGCGAAAGCGGTGGCCTTCTACAGCGGCCTGTTCGGCTGGGACGTGCGGACGGGCGGTGAGGAGACCGGCTTCTACGGCATGGCGGAGCTGCGCGGCCGCCCGGTCGCCGGCATCGGGCAGACACCACCGGGGCAGGAGCTGCCCGCGGTGTGGACGACTTACCTGTCGGTGTCCGACGTGGACAAGACGGTCACGGCGATCACCGAGGCCGGCGGCCAGGTCCTCATGCCGGTCATGGAGGTCATGAAGGAGGGCCGCATGGCGATCGCGGCCGACCCGGCGGGCGCGGTCTTCGGCCTCTGGGAGGCGGGGAACCACATCGGCACCCAGGTCACGGCGGCCCCGGGCACGCTGGCCTGGAACGAGTGCATGAGCCGCGACTACCCGGCGGCGAAGGCGTTCTACGAGCAGGTCTTCGGCTTCGGCTTCCAGGACCTGTCGAACGACGACTTCACGTACGCGGTCCTGCTGCTCGACGGCCGCCCGGTCGGCGGCCTCGGCGCACTGCCGGCCTCGGTCCCGGCGGAGGTCCCGTCGAACTGGTCGGCGTACTTCTCGGTGGCGGACGCCGACGCGAGCGCGGCGAAGGTCGTCGAGCTCGGCGGGCAGGTGCTGGACCAGCCGTTCGACTCCCCGTACGGCCGGCAGGTGCGGGTGCTGGACGACCAGGGGGTGCCGTTCCTGGTGATCGCGCCGAACGAGCAGTCGGGCAAGCCGGAGGGCTGGGAGGAGTGAGCCCGGTCCGCCACCGGTGAGGGGGCCGGCCCACCGCGAGCAGGCCGGAGGCGCGCCACCGCGCCCCCGGCCCGGATCGGTCAGTCCTCGTCGGACACCCAGTCGAAGGTCTTCGTCACCGCCTTCTTCCAGTTCCGGTACTCGCGCTCGCGGCGGGAGTCGTCCATCGACGGGTCCCACTGCTTGTCCTGCGCCCAGTTGTTCCGGATGTCGTCCTCCGACTTCCAGAACCCGACGGCCAGGCCGGCGGCGTAGGCGGCGCCCAGCGCGGTCGTCTCGTTGACCACCGGGCGGATCACCGGCACGCCGAGGATGTCGGCCTGGAACTGCATGAGCAGCTCGTTGACGACCATGCCGCCGTCCACCTTGAGCGACTTCAGCGGCACCCCGGAGTCGGCGTTCATCGCGTCGATGACCTCGCGCGACTGGAACGCCGTCGCCTCCAGCACCGCGCGGGCGAGGTGGCCCTTGTTGACGAACCGGGTGAGGCCGACGATCGCGCCGCGGGCGTCGGAGCGCCAGTAAGGAGCGAACAGGCCCGAGAACGCCGGGACGAAGTACGCGCCGCCGTTGTCCTCGACGCTGCGGGCGTGCTCCTCGATCTCGGCCGCCGTGGCGATCATGCCGAGGTTGTCGCGCAGCCACTGCACCAGCGAACCGGTGACGGCGATGGAGCCTTCCAGCGCGTAGACCGTGTCGTTCGAGCCGATCTTGTAGCAGACCGTGGTGAGCAGCCCGTTCTGCGACATCACCTTTTCGGTGCCGGTGTTGAGCAGCATGAAGTTGCCGGTGCCGTAGGTGTTCTTGGCCTCGCCGGGTGACAGGCAGGCCTGGCCGAACGTCGCGGCCTGCTGGTCGCCCAGGATGCCCGCGATCGGGACGCCGGCGAGCGCGCCCTTCTCGCGGACCTTGCCGTACTCCTCGGACGAGGAACGGATCTCCGGCAGCATCGAAAGGGGGATGCCCATCTCGCCGGCGATCCCGGCGTCCCACTGCAGGGTGTCGAGGTCCATCAGCATGGTGCGCGAGGCGTTGGTCGGGTCGGTGACGTGCACCCCGCCGTCGGCGCCGCCGGTCATGTTCCACAGCACCCAGGTGTCCATGTTGCCGAAGATCAGGTCACCGGCTTCGGCCTTCTCGCGCGCGCCTTCGACGTTGTCGAGGATCCACTTGATCTTCGGCCCGGAGAAGTAGGTCGCGAGCGGGAGCCCGACCTTGTCGCGGTAGCGCTCCTGGCCGCCGCCGAGGTTGCCGAGCTCGGTGACGATCTTGTCGGTGCGGGTGTCCTGCCAGACGATCGCGTTGTACACCGGCTTGCCGGTCTTCTTGTCCCAGACGAGCGCGGTCTCGCGCTGGTTGGTGATGCCGACGGCGGCGATGTCCTTCGCGGTCAGGTCGGCCTTGGCCAGCGCGCCCGCGGCGACCCGGCGCGTGTTCTCCCAGATCTCCTCGGCGTTGTGCTCGACCCAGCCGGCCTTCGGGAAGATCTGCTCGTGCTCGCGCTGGTCGACCGAGACCACGCGGCCTTCGTGGTTGAAGATCATGCACCGGGTCGACGTGGTGCCCTGGTCGATCGCGGCTACGTACGAAGTCATGTGCGCTCCAGGAATTCGGTGGGTGGGGCGATCAGGTCAGGTTGTGCACGCCGAGGTACAGCAGCGCGGCGAGCGCGCCGCCGACGAGCGGGCCGACGACCGGGATCCAGGAGTAGCCCCAGTTCGCGTTGGCCTTGTTCTTGATCGGCAGCAGGAACGCGTACGCGATGCGCGGGCCCAGGTCGCGGGCCGGGTTGATGGCGTAGCCCGTCGGCCCGCCGAGCGACGTGCCGATCACGAGGACGACGAACGAGACGCCCGCGTAGCCCAGCGCGGAGTTGCCGAAGTTCGGCGTGCCGCCGTCACCGGTGGCGAAGACCGGGCTGAGCAGGATCCACGCGACCAGCACGAAGGTGCCGATGATCTCGGTGACGAGGTTCCACGCGGTGTTCGGGATCTGCGGTGCGGTGGAGAAGATGCCGAGCGTGTTCTCCGGCTCGGGGTGGTCGTCGAACTGCAGCTTGTAGGCGGCCCAGCAGAGCACGGCGCCGAGGATGGCGCCGACCATCTGGCCGAGGAAGTAGAACGGGACGTCGGCCCACTGGGTCTTGCCCGAAATGGCCAGGCCCAGCGTCACCGCCGGGTTGAGGTGCGCCCCGCTGGGCGCGGCGATGCTGGCACCGGTGAAGACGGCGAAGGCCCAGCCGAAGTTGATGAAGAGGAACCCTGCGTTGTGACCGTTGTTCTTACGGAGGACGTGGTTCGCGACCACACCGTTGCCGAGCAGGATCAGCGCGGCCGTTCCCAGTATTTCCCAGACGATTATTGCCCCAGCACTCACCGCTGCACCTCCACACTGGACACTCTGCGCAGGGTCGATCACGGCGTGCCACGGCACCGTTGCCGACCCACGTCCGGGCGACGTTACCGGTGTGCCGAAGATCATTCCAGGCACCGGGTAGCCGAATCTTTTCAAGATCGCGGAGGGTTACGCCACAAGTGTCATCCGTGGACGGGCGGAGGATCACCAGGTCGTGCGATGCTGGAAGCCTCGCCGGCACGAGGAGGAATGTCACGTGGCGCAGCACGCAGCGGAGACCAACCCGGCTCGACTGGGCCCGGTCAAGCGGGAAGAGACGTGGCGGCGCCTCGGCAAGGAGACCTTCGACGTCGTCGTCATCGGCGGCGGTGTGGTGGGCGCGGGCACGGCCCTGGATGCCGCGACGCGCGGGCTGCGCGTCGCGCTCATCGAAGCCCGCGACCTCGCTTCGGGGACGTCGAGCCGGTCGAGCAAGCTTTTCCACGGCGGCCTGCGCTACCTGGAACAGCTCGAGTTCGGCCTGGTCCGGGAAGCACTTCGCGAGCGCGAGCTGATGCTGACGACGATCGCGCCCCACCTGGTGAAGCCGGTGAGCTTCCTCTACCCGCTGACGCACCGCGTGTGGGAACGCCCGTACACCGCCGCCGGCCTGCTGATGTACGACACGATGGGCGGCGCCCGCAGCGTCCCCGGCCAGAAGCACCTGACCCGCGCGGGCGCGCTGCGAATGGTGCCGGCGCTCAAGCGGTCCGCCCTGATCGGGGGAATCCGCTACTACGACGCCCAGTCCGACGACGCCCGCCACACCATGACGGTGGCCAGGACGGCGGCGCACTACGGCGCGGTCGTGCGGACGTCGACCCAGGTCGTCGGGTTCCTGCGCGAAGCGGACCGGGTGTCCGGCGTGCGCGTGCGAGACGTCGAAGACGGCCGCGAGACGGAGATTTCGGCGGCCGCGGTGATCAACTGCACCGGGGTGTGGACCGACGAGCTGCAGCGCCTTTCCGGTGGCCGCGGGCGGTTCCGGGTGCGTGCCAGCAAGGGCGTGCACATCGTCGTGCCGCGCGACCGGATCGTCTCCGAGTCGGGGATGATCCTGCGCACCGAGAAGTCGGTGCTGTTCGTGATCCCGTGGCGCAACCACTGGATCGTCGGCACGACGGACACGGACTGGAACCTCGACCTCGCCCACCCGGCGGCGACGAAGCACGACATCGACTACCTGCTGGAGCACGTCAACAGCGTGCTGGCGACCCCGTTGACGCACGACGACATCGAAGGCGTGTACGCGGGCCTGCGCCCGTTGCTGGCGGGGGAGAGCGAAGAGACGTCGAAGCTTTCGCGCGAGCACGCGGTGGCGCGGGTGGCCCCGGGCCTGGTGGCGATCGCGGGCGGCAAGTACACGACGTACCGGGTGATGGCGGCGGACGCGGTCGACGCGGCCGCGGTGGACCTGCCGGGCCGCTCACAGCCGTCGATCACGGACAAGGTCCCCCTCCTCGGCGCGGACGGCTACCACGCACTGGTCAACCAGGCCGACCACGTGGCCGCCGAGCACGGCCTGCACCCGTACCGCGTCCGGCACCTGCTGGACCGCTACGGCTCCCTGGTCAACGAGGTCCTGGCGGCGGCGAACGGCCGCCCGGAGCTGCTGAAGCCGATCGAGCACGCCCCGGACTACCTCGGCGTCGAGGTGGTGTACGCGGCTTCGCACGAGGGAGCGCTGCACCTGGAGGACGTCCTGGCCCGCCGGACGCGCATCTCGATCGAGTACGCCCACCGCGGCGTGGACTGCGCGGAGCAGGTGGCGTCGCTGGTCGGCGACGTCCTCGGCTGGTCACCCGAGACGGTGAAGCGGGAGATCGAGGTCTACAACGCCCGGGTCGAGGCAGAGCGCGAGTCCCAGTCCCAGCCGAGCGACGAAGCGGCGGACGCCCTGAGGTCGGCGGCCCCGGAGGCACGGGCGGGCATCGTGGAGCCGGTGAGCTGAGCCCCGTCGATCCCGGGTGAGCGTGGCTTGCGTCCGCTGCTCACCCGGCTGCACGGCGGCCGCCGTGCAGCCCCACTCGCCTGCGCCGATTTCGCGGTCTTGGCTCGACCCCGGACGGGGGAGCCGGCCGGGGCATCCCCCGCAGAGGAATTCCGCGAGCGGCGATGCTCGGTGCGGGGTTGTGGAACCTGTTCGAGGAATCCACAGCCCCCGCGAGTTGTGGACAGCGGCGGTGGTGGGGCGGCGAGGAAGCGGTTTTGGTCCGGGGGCGCCGATAGACTGGCCACGGGGCCGCCCCCCTGGGAGTGGCGGGGGCTGTGGTCAGGACGTCCGGTGCCACCGCATCAGGCGTTCACCCGTCGGGGCGAGCTCGTCCTCCGGGCCCAGCGGGGTGAACCCGCACCGCTCGGCCACGATCGCCGAAGCCGCGTTGCTCTCCTCGTACCGGTAGCTCACCTCGGTCAGGCCCAGTCCGCCGAAACCGAAGCGCAGGGCCGCGCTCAACGCCGTCGTCGCGATTCCCTTGCCCCGTTCCGCCGGGTGGACCCAGATGGTCGCCTCCGCGTACGCCGCGTCCAGGTTCAGCTCGCGCAGGCCGACCTCGCCCAGCAGGCGGCCGGATGTCGGCTCGGCGATCGCCCACGAACAGCGCTCGTCGCCCGCCCACTGGGCCGCGCGCAGTGCCACGTACTCCGTGGCCTCGTCCAGGGTGCGCAGGCGGTAGTTCAGCACGTACTTGCGGTGCGTCGGGTCGGCGAACGCCTCCATCAGCAGCGGGCGGTCGTCCAGGTGCCGGTCGGCGCGCAGCTGGCGCAGGTAGTAGGTGCCCGCGTTGATCTCCACCGGTTCCACTCCGCCCAGCCTAGCCAGGCCGGGAGCGCGCCGCTCCCGGCCTGGTGATCAAGGCCTGATCAGGGGGTCAGGTGCCAGACCACCGGCACCCCGCCCTGGTCCACCGAGCCGCTCGTCGCGAAGCCCGCCAGGGACCCGTCGTCCGCGGCGAGGCTCGCCTGGAACACCGGGTACGTACCCGGGCGCTGGACTTCGCCGGGGACCGTTCCCCGCCACGCCGTCGCGTTGCCGCCGGGGAGCAGCCCTGTCGTCAGGCCCACCTGGTTGACGCTGATCGCCGACGCGCCGCCCTCCAGGCCGACCGTCGCGTCCGGGGTCGACCACCGGGCCCCCTGCTCGACGCCGCCCCAGGACCGCTTGCCGACGACGACCCCGTTGCGGATCGCCAGTGCTTCGGCCCACGCCGCCGGGCTCGGCGACAGCTGCCGGATCACCCCGTTCTTCCACAGCGCCGACGTCGCTCCCGAGTCGAACAGGACCGTGCCGTCGTCGTCGAGGTCGCGCGCGTAGTACGTGTCGTTGCCCGACGGGATGATCGTCGGCGCGGAGCCGTCCGCCGGCCACAGGACCGTCGCCGCGTACGGGCCGGTGCGGTTGGCCCTGGCGAGGACGTCGCCGCGGGCGTTGACCGCCACCGCGTACAGGTTCTCCCAGGTCGGTGGGTTCTCCTTCACGTGGAACCCGGTCGCGTCCAGGACGAACACGCGGTTCGCCTTCGTCTCGTGGTCGTAGGCGGTGCCCACCACGACCCCGGACGCGTTTTCGTCCACCGCGTCCGCGCGCTCGTACCCGCCCGGCAGCCCGCGCACCACCGGCTGCCCGCCGCGCCAGCTCACCACCTGCTGGACGCCGTTCACCGCGAACGTGCCCGTGTACTCGCCCTTCCCGTTCGACCCGGTCAGGAACCCGCTGCCGCCGCCGGCCGGCAGCGGCAGCACGGTGGGCCGCCACGGGATGCGGATCCCCAGCGCGCCGGCGGGCTGCGCCAGCGTCACCGCCGCGAGCACGGCGACGGCGGGCGCGAGCGCGCGCACCCAGGACTTGCTGCTCATCGAATCTCCGTTTCCCCCGACCTGCACCGGATACATCGGTGCAGGCGGGGGACCGTTGCCGGGCAAACGGAGCAATCTTGATCAAGAACCGGAGGAATCTCCCGAACCGGTCACGGGGTCAGGCGCCAGACCACCGGCACGCCGTGCGAATCCTCCGGGCTGTTCGCCGCGAAGCCCGCCAGGGAACCGTCGTCCGCCGCCACCCGGGCTTCGAACTTCGAGTAGCCGCTCGGCGCGCGGACCTCGCCCGGCGTCGTCGTGCGCCACACGATCGCGTTGCCGACGATCACCGGACCCGACGGGTTCGGCACCAGCCCGGCCGTCAGGCCCGCCTTGTTGACGCTCAGCGCGCGCCCGCCGCCCGGCAGTGCGGCCCACGAGCTCGTCGCGGAGGACCAGCGCACCGCCTGCTCGACGCCGCCCCGGATCGCCGTCCCGACCACGACGCCGTTGCGGATCGCGTAGCCCCAGGCCTGCAGGGACGGCTCCGGCGAGAGGTACCGGAGAACGCCGTCCTTCCACAGCGCCGAGCGGTTGCCCGCGTCGAACAGGATCGTGCCGTCCTCGTCGATGTCGCGCGCGTAGTACGTGTCCGGCGTTTTCGGGATCAGCACCGGCGCGCTGCCGTCCGCGCGCCACAGGACCGCGGCCTCGGCGCCCCCGCTGCCGAACTGCGTGGCCCGGCCGAGCAGGTCGCCGCGGGCGTTGATCGCGACGCCGTAGACGTAGTCGTAGCCCGCCGGGACGTCCCGGATGTGGAACCCGGCCGCGTCCAGCGTGTACGCCCGGCTGATGAAGGTGTCGTAGTCGTGCACCGTGCCGGCCACCACACCGGCCGCGTTCTCGTCCGCGGCGAGCGCGGCTTCGTACCCGCTCGGCACGCCCCGCACCACCGGCTGCCCGTTGCGCCAGCTGACGACCGTCTGCACTCCGTTCACGTCGAACGTGCCGGTGTATTCGCCCTTGCCGTCCGATCCGGTCAGGACGCCGGTGCCCGCGCCGGACGGCAACGGCAGGACCGTCGGCCGCCACGCGATGCGGATCGCGGCGTCCGCGGGCTGCGCCAGCACCGCCACGGAAAGCGCGGCGACGACGGGCGCCACGACCCGCCCCCAGAACTTGCTCTTCATGTCTCTCCCTTGTCCCCGACCTGCACTCCCACCACGTCCGGGGCGGCGGTTCGGTTGCCGGGAAAAGGAAGATCAGCGCGGGCGGCGGACCCGCGCGAGCGCCGCCACCACGAGCGGCAGCGCGACCGAGATGATCAGGAGCCTGCCCCGCGAAAGGATCAGCACCGCGATCGCCAGCACGATGGCGATCGGCACCGCGCTGCGCGTCAGGAACTGCGAGAGCGCGGTTTCCCCGGCCGGTGCCGCCACCGGTGCGGAAGCCCCGTTCAGCAACGCGCTCGGCCGCGGCGACGGCAGGTCGTCGAACAGCGGGACGAGCTCGCTGACCCGCTTGGCCGCGGTGACCTTCGCGGTGCGGGACCCGTACTCGTCGATGTCGAGGCGGCCGCTGCGGACGTGCTCTTCGAGGACGTCGAGGGCGTCCTGGCGCTCGGCGTCGCTCAACCGCATGTCGCCCACGGCGGGGTCAGCGGCCCAGCTCGCGCCGGTAGGAGTCGCGCAGCTCGCGACGGCGCTCCCGGTCGCGCAGGTGGCGGTCGTGGCGGCGGCGGTGCTGCTCGTCGTGGTTCCAGCCGTGGCCCCACATCGCCTTGCCGAAGACGCCGACACCGATCGGGAGGAAGATGATCGGCCACGCGAGCGTGCCGGTGGCGATCAGCGCGATCGCGGCGATGAGGGTCAGGGGGAAGATCGCGGCGACGAACCGCTGCGGGGGTGTCCAGTTGTCCGGTCCGCCCGAGGACCGTGGCGCCGGGGCGGCGGCCGGCTCGGGTGGCGGCGCGACGGCGGCCTGCGGGACGTCGTCGTACCGGGGGTGCGGGGCCGGGAGGTCCGCGAAGACCTCGCCGAGCTCGCCGCGCGTCTTGGCCGCGGTGATCCGGGCCGAGCGCTCGCCGTACTCGTCGATGTCCAGCCGCCCCGCGGTCATGTGCTCACCGAGCGCGGACAGCGCGGACTCGCGGTTCTGGTCGCTGATCCGCAGCTGCGGAGACGGGACTTCGGTCACGTAGTCGATGGTAGGCCGCCTCGGGGGCGGCCCACCACGACATCTGTAACGAACCGTCCTACTTGAGCTCGAGCAGCTGCGTGCCCTGCGTCACGGCGGCGCCGACCTCGACGGAAAGTCCGGTCACGGTGCCCGCTTTGTGCGCGGTGACCGGGTTCTCCATCTTCATCGCCTCGAGGACGACGATCAGCTCACCGGCTTCGACCGCCTGGCCCTCTTCGACGGCGACCTTGACGATGGTGCCCTGCATCGGCGCCGTGACGGCGTCGCCGCTGACCGCGGCCTTGGTGCCGCCGGCCCGCTTGCGCGGCTTCGCCTTGACGGCGGTGCCGCCCCCGCCGCCTTCGAGCGCGAACCCGCCCGGCAGCGAGACTTCCAAGCGCCGCCCGCCGACCTCGACCACGACGTTCTGCCGCGGTTCTTCTTCGGCGGCTTCGACGTCCGGCGCCACGAACGGCTCGATCTTGTTGTCGAACTCCGTCTCGATCCAGCGCGTGTGCACGCTGAAGCCGTTCTCGTCGCCGATGAACGCGGGGTCGTCGACGATCACGCGGTCGAACGGCAGCACCGTCGCCATGCCCTCGACGACCATCTCGGCCAGAGCCCGGCGGCTGCGCTCGAGCGCGTTGTTCCGGTCCGACCCGGTGACGATCAGCTTCGCCAGCATCGAGTCGAACTGCCCGCCGATGACGCTGCCGGACTCGACGCCGGAGTCGACGCGGATGCCGGGGCCGCTCGGCGCGACGAACTTCGTCACCGTGCCCGGCGCGGGCAGGAACCCGCGGCCGGCGTCCTCGCCGTTGATGCGGAACTCGATCGAGTGGCCGCGCGGCTCGGGGTCTTCGGTGATCCGCAGCTTCTCGCCGCGGGCGATGCGGAACATCTCGCGGACGAGGTCGAGGCCGGTGGTTTCCTCCGACACCGGGTGCTCGACCTGCAGGCGCGTGTTGACCTCCAGGAAGGAGATCGTGCCGTCGGTGGCGACGAGGTACTCGACCGTGCCGGCGCCGTAGTACCCGGCTTCCTTGCAGATCGCCTTCGCCGACTCGTGGATGCGCTTGCGCTGCTCGTCGCTCAGGAACGGCGCGGGCGCCTCCTCGACGAGCTTCTGGTGCCGCCGCTGCAGCGAGCAGTCGCGGGTGCCGACGACGATCGCGTTGCCGTGCATGTCGGCCAGCACCTGCGCCTCGACGTGCCGCGGCTTGTCCAGGTAGCGCTCGACGAAGCACTCGCCGCGGCCGAACGCGGCGACCGCCTCGCGGGTGGCCGACTCGAACAGCTCGGGGATCTCTTCGCGGGTGCGCGCGACCTTGAGGCCGCGCCCGCCCCCGCCGAACGCGGCCTTGATGGCCACCGGCAGGCCGTGCTCGTCGGCGAACGCGACGATCTCGGCGGCGTCCTGCACCGGCTCCTTGGTGCCCGGCACGAGCGGTGCGCCCGCGCGCATCGCGATGTGGCGCGCGGTGACCTTGTCGCCGAGGTCGCGGATGGCCTGGGGGCCGGGGCCGATCCAGGTCAGCCCGGCGTCGAGGACGGCCTGGGCGAAGTCCGCGTTTTCGGAGAGGAAGCCGTAGCCCGGGTGCACCGAGTCGGCGCCCGAGCGCTTGGCGGCGTCCAGGAGCTTTTCGATGTTGAGGTAGCTCTCGGCGGCCGTGGTCCCGCCGAGCGCGAAGGCTTCGTCCGCGAGGCGGACGTGCGGTGCGTCCCGGTCCGGATCGGCGTACACCGCGACGCTGGCCAAACCGGCGTCCTTGGCCGCTCTGATCACGCGTACCGCGATCTCGCCCCGGTTGGCGACCAGGATCTTGGTCACCGGACCACCGGTGGATTCGCCGACCTGCTCGGCCACCCCGCACCTCCTGCGTCCCGACAGCTGCATTGCTGACCGCCCACGCGGTACCGGGGAGTCTACGGATATGACGTCGCGAGTCAGTTGAGTGAGAGGTGAACCACGCTCAGACGTGGTGGCGCAGCTGCTGGGGCAGCGGCGAGTCGAGCACGATGACGTCGTACGGGTTCGCCGCGTGGACCTTCGGCAGGTGCTCGGTGTTCACCAGCACCCACGGCTGGTGCTCGCCGCAGCAGTCGATCAGCCGGTCGAGCGCGGTGAAGGCGACCAGCGCGGTGCGGCCGTCCGGCGTCCGGCGCAGCTCGATCGACGCGCCTTCGGTCTCGGCGCTGGCCGGGCCGGTGGGGAGGTAGAGGGCGGGGGGAAGGTTCGGGTTCGTCACCCGGACAACATAGACGGACACGCTCCGCTAGCCGCGCCCTAGTCGATCGGGTGCACCGCCGGGGGATTTCAGCCACATCGGCCCGGGCGTCGCCCACACACCGTCGCGAAGCGGCTTACGCTCTGTCTTATGCGGACTACGGCAGCGCGGACGCCCCGGTCGGCGCTGCTCACGGCGGTGCTGGCCGCGGTGGTGACGCTGGGCGCGATCGGCGCCGTGTTCGCGCTGCGCCCGCGTCCCGAAGCGCCCGCCGGCGCGGCCGAACCCGCGGCGGCGCCGGTGGCACCCGCGGTGACCTGCGGCGGCGGCCCCTGCCGCCAGCTGGCGGCGGTCACGGTCGGGGGCACGCCGGTGGTGCTGCTGACCGACACCTCGGGCGGGTCGGCGCGGCTGCGCGTCGGGCCCGAGCCGGGCACGGTGTTCGAGCTGGCGATCGCGCAGCTGGGCGTCCGGCTGGACCAGGAATCGCTGCGCTGCGTCGACGGCTCGGCCCCGGCCTGCCTGGTCCGCGGCGACGTCGGCGACGACAGCGACGACGGCACGGCCGCGTACGGCGAGCTGCTGGTCGGCAGCGGGGGAGTGTGGCGCGACCCGGGCAAGCCGTACTACGCGGACGCCGGGACGCTGTCGCTCTACGACGTCACGGCCGACGGCCGCGCGGACGTGATCGTGGTCCGCCACGACTGCCCGGGCGCGGCGTCCGGCACCCCGAAGTGCGAGGCGTCGCCGGTGCTGGGCGAAGTGTACGACCTGGCGGGCAAGTCGGTCGGCTGCACCCGCCGCTACACGGCGCCGTCCGACCTGCGCGGCTGGCCCGACATCCGCCTGACGCGCGCCGACCTCCGCCCCTGCCCCACCTCCTGACCCTCAACCCGTCACTTTCATGACGAAAGTTGCGCTCAGGCGGGGGCGGGCTCGGTGTGGCGGGCCTCGGTGCCGTCGTCGCTGTGCTGCGGGTTGTCGGTCGGGGTGTTGAGGACCTCGTCGTCGAGGAGGCCTTCGCCGCGGGCCACGATGACCGGCACCGTGATCTGGCCGGCGACGTTCGTGGCGGTCCGCATCATGTCCATGATCGGGTTGACGGAGTAGATCAGCGCCAGGCCGAGCGCGACCTGCTTGGCGTCGAGGCCGATGAACGACGTCGTCAGCGTGAACGCCGTCAGCCAGCCGGTGGTCCCGGCCGTCGCCAGCGCGCCGACCACGGCGACCACGACGATGCCGGCGTACTGCCAGAAGTTCAGCGACACCCCGGCCAGGTTGGCGACGAAGATCGCCGCGATCGCCGGGAAGACCGCCGCGCAGCCGTCCATCTTGGTCGCGCTGCCGAGCGGGGTCGCGAAGGCCGCGTAGGCCGGCTGGACGCCGAGGTTGACCGCGGACTGGCGGGTCAGCGGCAGCGTCGCGGCCGAGGACTGGGACGCGAACGCGAACTGGATCGCCGTCCCCGCCTTGGCGAAGAACTTCAGCGGGCTGACCTTGGCCACGAACTGCAGCAGGATCGGGTAGACGACGAAGAGCACCAGGAGGCAGCCGACGTACACCGCGAGCGTGGTGGAGAACAGCGGCCGGAACAGCGCGTCGCCGTAGTTGGACACGGCCGCGCCGATCAGGCCGATGATGCCGATCGGGGCCAGCCGGACGATCCAGCCGAGGTAGCGCTGGATGATCTCGAAGACGCTCGTCGTGAAGTCCACGAACGGCTTGGCCTTGTCACCGAGGCTGTAGGCGGCGGCGCCGATGACCAGCGCGAGGAAGAGCACCTGCAGCGTCTCGCCGTCGGCAAACGCTTTCACGAAGTTCTCCGGCAGCAGGCCGTTCACGAAGGCGCTCCACGAGCCCCAGTGGTCGACGCTGGCCGCCGCCTTGTCGGCGTTCTTCGCGGTCGCTTCGACGCCGCCGAGACCGCCCGCGCCCGGGTTGAAGATCTTGCCGACCGCGATGCCGATCAGCGACGCGATGAACGACGTGATGGCGAACCACAGCACCGTCTTGCCGCCGAGGCGCGCGGCGGTGCGGCCGCCGCCGAGCTTCCGGAGGCTGTTGATGCCGACCACGATGGCGGTGAAGACCAGCGGGATCACCGCGATCTGCAGCAGCGTGGTGAAGATGGTGCCGATCTGGTCGAGGAGATCGGTCAGCCAGCCGGCCTCGGTCTGCCGTGCGACGACGCCGAGGGCGGCGCCGACGACGAGCGAGCCGAGAACCGCGGCCGCGAACACCCGCGGTTTGGTGTATGTCCGTACGAAAGACACGGGGCGACTCCGGTGCTCGAAAATTTCTCGTATTGCCTCGTCAGGAGAACGTTAGGCAAGACGGGACTCTTCCGGATCACCCGTTCGTGTGGCGCCTTTCTCAGGATGCGGGACGCGCCCAGAGATCCACGACACCCACCCCGACCTCGGCCAGCAGGCGGCGCGTCAGCGGCAGGCTGATCCCGATGACGCTCGTGTGGCCGCCGTCGAGTCCTTCGACGAACCAGCCGCCCCGGCCGTCGATCGTGAAGCCGCCCGCCACGTGCAGCGGCTCGCCGCTGGCGACGTAGGCGTCGATCTCGTGCTCGCTCGGCGTGCCGAACCGGACGGTGGTCGATTCCCAGCCCGCGGCCTCCTTCGCGCGCGTCCCGCCGTCGAGCCGGACGACCGCGTGGCCGGTCAGGAGTTCACCGGATGTCCCGGCCATCGCGGCCCATCGCTGCCGCGCGATGTCCGGATCGGCCGGTTTGCCGACCATCTGCCCGCCGATGTTCAGCATCGAGTCGCAGGCGACGACGACGGCGTCCGGGTGCACCGAGGCGACCTTGTCGATGACGGCTTCGGCCTTGGCCGCGGCGAGGGCGGCGACGAGCTCGGACGGCGAGGGATCGGTCAGCGCGGCGGCGACGGCGTCCTCGTCGACGCCGGAGACGAACACGGCCGGATCGAGGCCCGCGGAGCGCAGGAGGGCGAGCCGGGCGGGGGACTGGGAGGCGAGGACGAACTGCACCCGGCGAACGTACCCGGCCGCCTGTCGTGACCGGATTGTGACCGGCGGCACTCCGGGGGAGAGTTATTTTGTTGTTGCTCGCAACATATGGATCCGGTGCGGGAGGTGCCCATGACCGTACGCGTGACGGAGTCGACACCGGCGCCGGTGCCGCGCTCGCCGTGGTGGGCGAAACGCCGCGCGCCGAAGACCAGCCGGGCCGGCTCGGCCCCGGCACCGAAACTGACCTCGGGCTGACGACCACCGCTCCCGCGGTCCGGGCGGGCTTCCGGCACCCGACACCGGAGGCTCGCCCGGTTTTCAAGCCGCGGCAGTCGGCGCCGGGTGTGCTGAAGGGGACGTTCCTCCGATGCGACGCCAGGAAAGTCCCCTTCAGCGCATCGGATGAGAGCAACGTCCCCTTCAGCCCCGGCTGTTCGGTCAGGCCGCGGCGGCTTCGGGGGCCGGTGCCGGGGTTTCCCAGCGCGGCTTGACCCGGCGCAGCAGCGCCGCCGAGAGGATCCCCAGCAGCAGCACGCCCATCGGCAGCAGCATCGTCACGCGGGCCGCGTCCGTAAGTCCACTGTGGACCGCGTCGGTGGCCAGCTTCCCCGCCTGCGCGGCGATTTCCGCCGGCAGCCCCGGCATCGGCGACGGCCCGCCGGCCGAGCCGAACTCGCCCGTGCCGGCCGCGGCGTGCGCGATCCCCTCCGCGAACGGTGCCCGGTATTGCTCCGGCAGCTGCGAAGCCGCCTTCGTCGCTTCGTCCGCGATGGACGCGCTGATCCGCGCCTGCAGCAGCACGCCGATCGCCGCGCTGCCCAGCACGCCGCCGACCTGGCGCGCGGTGTTGAAGATGCCTGACGCCGTCCCGGCCAGCCGCGGCTCGACCGACCCCATCGTCATGTTGCTCATCGGCGAGAAGATGCAGCCGATGCCGAGCCCGCACACCAGCAGCGCCGGGACGAACGCCCAGGGGCTGCTCGTCGGCGTCGCCTGCAGCGCGATGATCCCCAGCCCGGCCGCGAGCGCGGCGAGGCCGAACACCACCAGGTACTTGCCGTTCACCCGGTCCGACGCGCGCCCGACGAACGGCGCCACGATCCCGGACAGCAGCGACATCGGCGCGGTCAGCAGGCCGCCCATGGTCGGGGTCAGCCCGAGCACCGACTGGATGTAGATGACCAGCGGCAGGAACATGCCGGTCATCGCGAAGCCGACCGTGGTCGCGGTGAGCGTCCCGGCGGAGAAGTTCCGGTTCGAGAACACCTGCAGCGGCAGCAGCGGCTCGCGCTTGTTGAACCGCTGCCACACCAGGAACGCCGCCAGCAGCACCACGCCGGCGCCGATGATCTCGAAGACGGTGATGCCGCCGAAGACCGTGCCCCAGTCGTACTGCTGGCCGTTCTGGACACCGAACACGATGCAGAGCAGCGCCGCGCTCGACAGGAAGATCCCCAGCAGGTCGAACGAATGCGAGTGCTTCGGCTGCCAGTCCGGCACCAGCAGCAGCGTCAGCACGATGGCGATCACGCCGATCGGCACGTTGACGAAGAAGATCCACTCCCAGCCGAGGTGGTCGACCAGCACGCCGCCGAGCAGCGGGCCGGCGATCGTCGCCAGGCCGGCGACGCCGCCCCACATGCCCATCGCCGGCCCGCGCTTGGCCGGCGGGAACAGGTGCGTGATGAACGCCAGCGTCTGCGGCGTCATCAGCGCGGCCCCGAGCCCCTGCACGGCCCGCGCGGCGATCAGCATCTCGACGTTGCCGGACAGGCCGCACCACAGCGACGCGCCGGTGAACACGACCAGCCCGGCGAGGAACACCCGCTTCGGGCCGAAGCGGTCACCGAGCCGGCTGGTGAACAGCATCGGCACCGCGTAGGTGAGCAGGTAGACGCTGATCACCCAGACGACCGAGTTCAGCCCGGCGTTCAGCTTGTTCAGCATGGTCGGGATCGCGATCGACACGATCGTCGTGTCGAGCAGGATCATGAAGAAGCCGAGGCACAGCGCGCCGAGCGCGGCCCACGGGTTAGCTTGTCTGGCGTTCATCGTCGTCTTCCCTGGTGATGAGCGTGAGCTTGGGTTGTTCGCAGTCCTGGAACGGGATCCGCCCGGACTTGAGGTCGGCGAGCAGCCGCTCGGTCCACTCGAGCTCGAACTTCCGGTGGTCGCACTGGTAGCGCCAGTCGAGCCAGTAGATCGGCGGCGTGTCGTCTTCGGCCAGCCGCTGCAGCACGGCCTGGTCGGCGGCCACCGCGGCGCGCAGCCGCGTGACCCGGTGTTCGAGCTCGATCAACGAGGTTTCGCGCCCCAGTTCGTCGATCACGGCGAGCCCGGACAGGTAAGCGGGGAACTCGGCCACGAGGTCGCCGAGCAGCTCGCGACCCCGCTGGTTGAACTCGTCGAGCCCCGCCTGCGTCATGCCGTAGACGGTCCGTTCGGGCCGCCTGCCGTCACGCTGCGTGTCGACGACCTCGATGAATCCGTCGCGCCGCAGGCGTTCCACGGTGTGGTAGAGCGAGCCCGCTTTGACGTTGACCCGCGTGTTGACGTACCGCTCACGCATGAGCTGGGCCATCTCGTACGGGTGCATCGGCTTCTCGTGCAGCAGCTCCAGCACGGCGATACCGAGCGGCGTCAGCTTGGCCGAGGCCATGGTGAGGTCCCTCCAGATCGGTTATTCCACGTGGACTATACGACGTGGGGTAGTGGTGGGTCCACGACCATTGCTGTGACCGTCCGTACACAGCGTGAAGGCCCCCATGATGTCGTCATGGGGGCCTTCACGGCGTCTCTCAAAACGGCCAGTCGGCGTTCTCGCCCGCCTCGAGCAGCGGGATCATCCGGAACGCCTGGTCGGTCAGGCCGCCGAAGGTGTGCCGGTGCGGGACGCCGGAGGGCGCGTGGCCGAACCGGTAGCCCGCCAGGTTCCACGTGTACAGCGGAACGCGCGCGGGCAGCGCCTGCCCGACGTCGCCGTAGCCGGCCTGCTCGTCGGTGAGGATGACGACGCGGTCGTGCTTCGCGAAGTGCTTCCGCACCGCGCCGGCGGTGTTGGTGCCGCCGCCGAGGAAGAACCCGCCGGACTTCCAGCGCCCGACGTCGCTCAGCAGCGACCCGCCGGGCCGCAGCCTGAACGTCTTGGTGCGCGTGCCGCCGAGCAGCCGGTCCGAGAACGACACGACGTCGGCATCGGCGCACCGCCGGCCCAGCGCGAGCCCGAAGACCGCGGCGGCGTCCCACCGCAGCAGGGTGCCGTCGCGGCTGAAGCCCATGTTCATCGACGTCGAGGTGTCGACGAGCACGAGCGTCCGCCCGGGCAGCTCCGGGACGCCGCTCAGCGAGTGCGCGATCGCCTGCTCCAGCGCCCACGCCCACCGCAGCGACGGCGCCGCCCGGTAGGCCGACAGGAACCGCATCGGCAACTGCCGCGACTTCGCGACCTGCGCGGGATCGGCGAGCTTCGCGGCGACGCGCCGCGCGACCTCGTCGGAGACACCGGCCTCGTCGAAGTTGCGCAGGTTCCGCAGGAGCGCCATGTAGCCCATGGACGGGATCAGCGCCTCCCAGACGCGCGCGTCCAGGGGACCCTGCAGCCAGCCGGCGACCGACTCCCACGTCATCCCCGCCGCGCGCAGGACGTCCGCCGCGTCCGGCCGCGCGAACAGCGCACGCCGGCGCGGCGCGTCCCACGCCGTCAGCTCGGCGCGGGCGCGCAGCACCCGGAGCGCGTCCGGGAGCGGGTTGCCGCGGTCGTGGCGCTCGTCGAGGACGTGCTTGAACAGCGCGCTCTGGGCGGCGTCGCGGTTGGCCGGGTGCGTCAGCTCGAGGACGTCGGCGAAGCGGAACGTCCGCGCGGCGGAGTCCCACTTGGCGTAGGAGCGCTCGTCGTAGAGCTTCCGCGCCGCGTCGGCCACGCCGCGCTTGACCGGCTTCGGGATGTTCTTGCCGTGCGCGGAAGTCCAGTAGGCGAGCAGCTCCCCCGGCTCGTCGGCCCGCTGCAGGACGTCGGCGACGACCTGCCGGCCGAGCCCGTCGAGCCCGGCGTCGAGGCGGGCCTTGGCGAACTCGGCCGCACCGACGAGGGACGCGGTCCGCAGGTTCGCCTCGGAGCGCAGCCAGCGCAGGAACCGCGCGGTCCACTGTGGATCCTCGAGGGTCGCGGCGTGGACGAGCGCGGAGTAGCGCGTGTCGCGCGCGTTCGCGGACTCGTAGAAGGTGTGCTCGCCGACCATGTTCGTGACGGCGAGCAGGAAAAGCTCGGACCGGGCGTCGCGCGCGTAACCGGCGCCACCTTCGTAGGTGACACCGGGCGCCTCGCTGCGGACGGGTGAGGTCGCGGCGGGCGCGCGTGCGGTGTTGAACTTGCTCATTTCTCCCCCCTGATTTTCCTGGGGAGCCACGGCCGCGGCGATGCCCGAGATCGAATTCGGTGAAGGTACGTTGCTGCTCTGCCGGGCTGAGCTACCGGACCTGCCGGCCCGGGAGGGATTCGAACCCCCGACCTGCCCATTACAAGGAAGTAACCCTCGCCTGCGCACCGGGCATCGATGCGGCCGTGACTCCGCCCGAGATCGAAGTGGTGAAGGCTTTCGGGAGTCGAACCCAAGGGATACCAGAGAAGTAACCCTCACCGCCGCACCGGGCGAGAGCAACGTTAGCCGCCGCGGCGCCGGGGCGAAACCGAATATCCGACCGGCCGCCTGGCGAGCAGGCGGTAGTTCGCGCTAAGAACTATGTATAGTAAGTTCGTAGCACGAACTACCACTGGGAGGAATCATGACGCACTTCGGCATCGGCGTCTCCACCGCGGTCGCCGCCGTCCCGGACACCCTCGACCTCGCCGTCCAGGTCGACCGCGCCGGCCTGGACCTGCTCACCGTCTCCGATCACCCCTACCACGCCGACCGGCTCGACGCGTACGCCGAAATCGGGGTTCTGCTCGGACGCACCGAACGGATCTCCGGCCTGGTCAGCGTCACCAACCTGCCGACGCGCCCGGCGCCGATGCTCGCGCGCGCCATCACCAGCCTGTCCGCGCTCACCGGTGGCCGGATCGTGCTCGGCATGGGGGTCGGCGGTCTCTGGGACGACATCGCGCGGCTCGGGTTCACCAAGCTGACCCCCGGCCAGGCCGTCCGGGCCTTCGAGGAAGGCATCCGGCTCGTCAAGATGCTCGGCGGAGGCGGCGAACCCGTCACCTTCGACGGCGAGTTCCACCAGGTCACGAACCTCGAGCCCGCCGCCGAAGAAATGCCGCCGGTGTGGACCGGGTCCGTCGGGCCGAAGTCCCTGGCCGTCACCGGGCGGGTCGCCGACGGGTGGATGCCCGGTCACGCCGCCGACTGGCTCAGCGAGCGCTTTCGCACCTCGCGGCCGCTGATCGACAAGGCCGCCGCCGACGCCGGGCGCGATCCCGCCGACATCGCCACCGTCTACAACTTCCCCGGCCGCATCACGGCAAAGCCGCTCCCGAAGACCCGCACCGACGACGGGCGCTGGATCGGCGGCTCGCCGGACCAGTGGATCGAGGAGCTGACCGGCGCTGTCCTGGAGCACAACGCTGCCGGATTCGTCCTCTTCGGCCCGGGCGGCAGCACGCCCGACGCGGAGTCCGCCGCGCGGTGGGCCGGCGAGATCGTGCCCGCCGTGCGGGAAGCCGTCGCGAAGTAGGCTGGTGCGATGGGGAAACACGGGGAGGACCTCGGCGTGGTGGCCGGGCTCGTGCGGGCGTCGTTCCTGGTGAACGCCGTCTACGCCGAGTCGGCCCGCGAGTACGGGCTGACCGTGCAGCAGGGCCAGCTGCTGTGCGTGCTGATGGCGCAGCCGTACGGCATGGGCGAGCTCGGCGCGACGCTCGGCCTCGAGAAGTCCAGCCTCACCGGCCTGGTCGACCGCGCAGTCCGGCGCGGGCTCGTCCGCCGCGAACCCGACCCGGACGACCGCCGCGCGGTGCACGTCGTGCTGACCGAGGAGGGGCGCGACCTGGCGGAGGAGTTCTACGCGGCGACGTGCCGGCGCGTGGACGAGCTGGCCTCCGGGCTGCCCGCCCCGGACCGCGACCGGCTCGCGGCGCTGCTGGGCCGGGTCGTGCGGGACAACGAAGTCCCGACCGTGTTCCTGGACGTGGTCTGAACCCGACTTTCGTCGGGCCGCGGCCGGGTGACAGTGGGAGCGCCCAGGTCCCCTTTCGCCGAGGAGCACCATGAAGCGCCTCATCCCCGCCGCCGTCGCCACGCTCGCCGCGGGCCTGCTCGCCGCCGCGCCCGCGCACGCCGCCGCCGTTCACCGCGTCCTGTTCGACAACACCAAAGCCGAGACCGCCGGCAACGCCGATTGGATCGTCGGCACCGCCCAGCCCGACCCGACGGCGCAGAACTCCGCGCCGCAGAAGGAAACCGACTGGACCGGCGCGCTCTCGGCGTGGGGTGTCGCGCTGCAGAAGACCGGGCAGTACAGCATCAAGACGCTGCCGGCCGGCAACACCATCACCTACGGCACCGGCGGCGCGCTCGACCTCCAGAACTTCGACGAATTCGTGCTGCCCGAACCGAACGTCGTGCTGAGCGCGTCCGAAAAGACCGCCGTCATGCGGTTCGTCCAGAACGGCGGCGGGCTGTTCCTGATTTCGGACCACACCGGCAGCGACCGCAACAACGACGGCTGGGACTCCCCGGAGATCATCAACGACCTGATGACGAACAACGGCGTCGACAACACCGACCCGTTCGGGTTCTCGGTCGACCTGAAGAACATCTCCAGCGACCACCCGGTGGCCCTCAGCGACACCACGAACCCCGTGCTCAACGGCGCTTTCGGCACGGTGAAGCACAGCCTGATCGCCAACGGCACGACGTTCACCCTCAAGCCCGCGGACAACGCGAACGTCAAGGGGCTCGCCTACCTGAGCACGTCGTCGCCGGGGAACTCCAACGCCTTCTTCGTGACCAGCACCTTCGGCTCCGGCCGCGTCGCGATCTGGGGTGACAGCTCGCCGGCCGACGACGGCACCGGCCAGTCCGGCAACACGCTCTACAACGGCTGGACGGACTCGACGGCCGACAACGCGGCGCTCGGCCTCAACGCGACGGCGTGGCTCGCGGGCGGCGGCACCACCACGCCGCCGCCGGGCGGGTGCACGGCCGGGCAGCTGCTCGCCAACCCGGGCTTCGAGTCGGGTGCGACGGCGTGGACGGCGTCCGCGAGCGTGATCGGCCAGCACGGCACCGACGAGCCCGCCCGCACCGGGACGTGGAGCGCCTGGCTCGACGGCTACGGCTCGGCGCACACGGACACCGTGAGCCAGACCGTGACGCTGCCGAGCGGGTGTTCGGCGTACACGTTCTCGTTCTGGCTGCACATCGACACGGCGGAGACGGGCACGACCGCGTACGACAAGCTGACGGTCAAGGCGGGCAGCACGACGTTGGCGACGTACACCAACCTCAACGCGGCCGGCGGGTATCAGCAGCGAAGCTTCTCGTTGTCCGCGTACGCGGGCCAGTCCGTGACGCTCAGCTTCAGCGGCGTAGAGGGCTCACAGCTGCAGACGTCCTTCGTCGTCGACGACACCGCCGTCACCGTGAGCTAGCTGGGGAAGCCCGAAGCGCGCCAAGCACCTTCGCCGGGGTGGAGCGGTCTACGCAGCGATGCAGCGTGATCGCCCCACCACGACGTGCGCGGCTTCGGCTTCTCCGGCGCCTTCGCGGCCGACGCCGCGGCGACGACCGCCGTCAGCGCCGCCAGCTCGGCGTCGCTCGGGTTCCCGCGGACCACCCGCAGCAAGGGCCGCTTCTCGTCGCTCACAGCGGGATGTTCCCGTGCTTCTTGGGCGGCAGCGACTCGCGCTTGTTCCGCAGCAGCGACAGCGCCCGCGCGACGTGTCCACGGGTGTGCGCCGGCACGATCACCGAGTCGACGTAGCCGCGCTCGGCCGCCGCGTACGGGTTGAGCAGCGTGTCTTCGTACTCCTGGATCAGTTCGGCGCGCAGCGCGTCGACGTCCTTGCCCTCGTTCGCCGCGTTGGCGAGCGTCTTGCGGTGCACGATGTTCGCCGCGCCCTGGGCGCCCATCACCGCGACCTGCGCGGTCGGCCACGCCAGGTTGATGTCGGCGCCGAGGTGCTTCGAGCCCATGACGTCGTACGCGCCGCCGTACGCCTTGCGCGTGATGATCGTGACCAGCGGGACGGTCGCTTCCGCGTAGGCGTAGATGAGCTTCGCGCCGCGGCGGATGATGCCGTTCCACTCCTGGTCGGTGCCCGGCAGGAAGCCCGGGACGTCGACGAAGGTGAGCACCGGGATGTTGAACGCGTCGCAGGTGCGCACGAACCGCGCGGCCTTCTCGGACGCGTCGATGTCGAGGCAGCCGGCGAACTGCGTCGGCTGGTTGGCGACGACGCCGACGCTCTGGCCGTCGACGCGGCCGAAGCCGACGATGATGTTCGGCGCGAACAGCTCGTGGACCTCGAGGAAGTCCCCGTCGTCGACGACGCGGATGATCACCTCGTGCATGTCGTACGGGGTGTTCGGCGAGTCCGGGATGATCGTGTCCAGCTCGCGGTCGGAGTCCGTCACGTCGTCGAAGAACCCGGCCGGGCTGTCCGACGGCTCGAACACCGGGGCGTCCGACAGGTTGTTCTGCGGCAGGTAGGAGAGCAGTTCCTTGACGTAGGCGATGGCGTCCTCGTCGTCGGAACCGAGGTAGTGCGCGACGCCTGACTTCGTGTTGTGGGTGCGGCCGCCGCCGAGCTCCTCGAAGGTGACGTCCTCGCCGGTGACCGTCTTGACGACGTCCGGGCCGGTGATGAACATCTGCGAGGTCTCGTCGACCATCACGATGAAGTCGGTCAGCGCGGGGGAGTAGACGTGCCCGCCCGCGTTCGCGCCCATGATCAGCGAGATCTGCGGGATGACCCCGGACGCCTTGACGTTGCGGTTGAAGATCTCGCCGTAGAGCCCGAGCGAGACGACGCCTTCCTGGATGCGCGCGCCGCCGCCCTCGTTGATGCCGATGATCGGGCGGCCGGTCTTGATGGCCAGGTCCATGACCTTGACGATCTTCTCGCCGTAGACCTCGCCGAGGCTGCCGCCGAAGACGGTCACGTCCTGGCTGAACACGCAGACCGGGCGGCCGTCGACGGTGCCGTAGCCGGTGACGACGCCGTCACCGTAGGGCCGGTTCTTCTCCTGGCCGAAGTTGGTCGAGCGGTGCCGGGCCAGCTCGTCGAGCTCCACGAACGAGTTCTCGTCGAGCAGCAGCTCGATCCGTTCTCGCGCGGTTTTCTTGCCCTTGGCGTGCTGCTTCTCCACCGCGCGGGCCGAGCCCGCGTGCACCGCCTCGTCGTAGCGGCGGTACAGATCGGCCAGCTTGCCGGCCGTGGTGTGGATGTCCGGTTCATCCTCGGGCGGCGTCCCGAGCGGCTCCGTCGCACTGCTCATGCCACGGGAGCTTAGCTACTTGCCGGTCACTTCGCGTGTGGCGTAGGCAACGTCCATGGACATCCGGACCCTCGGCGTGCCCGACCTGCCCGCCTGCTCCGACCTGGCCGAATCCCGCTCGTGGCCGCGCGAGCCGCCGAAGTGGGCCCTGCTCCACCAGGTCGGGCGCGTGTTCGGGGTGACCGCCCCGGACGGCTCCGGCCTGGCCGCCACCGCGGTCCTGGTGCCGTTCGGCTCGGTGGCGTCGATCTCGATGGTGCTGGTCGCACCCCGCTACGAGCGGCAAGGGCTGGGCCGCGCGATCACGGCGCACGCGGTCGCGGCGGCGGGCGGGGCGGTGGTCTGGCTGCACGCGTCGAAGTCCGGCCGCCCGCTGTACGAGTCGATGGGCTTCGTCGCCGACGGCGGCTGCCAGGGTCACGTGGGTCGATTTGTCGACGACGGCGGCCCGGGTGCGGCGCCGGGGACGGTGTCCGACGTCTTCCGGCTGGACCGCGCGGCTCACGGCGTGGACCGGAGGGCACTGCTGGAGCGGCTGGGAACCCCGTTCGTGGTCGGCGGCGGCTTCGCGTTCGGGACGGACATCGGGCACGTGACGGTGATCGGCCCGGTCGTGGCGGAGACGGCGGAGCAGGCGAAGGCGCTGATCCGCGGGGTGGCGCGGAGGGCGCCGGGGGAAGTCCGGGTGGACCCGGACTTCCGGTTCCCGGCGCTCACGGCGTGGGTCCGGGACCGCGGGCTGGTCCCGGGCGCACTGGCGCCGCGCCTGGTCCTCGGCGGGCGGCCGCTTCCCGGAGACGCGGGGAAGCGGTTCGCCCCGTTCACCCGGGCGGTGGGTTAGCGGGCACTTCCGCCGGGGGTGCGGTGGTTCCCGTGATCGCGGCCTGCTCGGCACCGGTGATGGCGAATTCGATCGTTTTCGCGATCCAGTACGCGCTGAACACCCAGAGTCCGGCCGCTTCCACCCAGAAGAGGTTGACCCAACCCGCCCAGTCGAAAAGGCCGACCAAGGCGGGCAGCCCGATCATCAGCCAGCCGATGGTCCGGTACGCGACGCGGAAGATCTTCTGCTTTCCCGGCGGGAGCAGCCCCAAGGTTTTCTTCGCGCAGAGAATCGCGGTCAAGCCGATGCAGCCGAAGGTGATGATCGCGAAGATCGCGTGGCCGGCCGGGAAGGTGAAATCGGCGGGCGGCCTGCCCTCCGGCACCGCGCACGGCAGCATGGCGACCAGGATCGCGCTGACCCCCGCGATGTTCAGCAGCCAGTTCTCGAGCGGGGTGAAGATCTTGTACAGGATCATGAAGGTCCCCGTGGTGACCAGGGCGCCGACGAACACGTCCCGCAGCGGCGTGTGGTAGTAACCGCTGATCGAATCCGGCTGTGCGCCGGAATCGGCCAGCGGGCCGACGATCCAGAGGAAAAAGGGCAGGAGAAAGGCGATTCCCGCCATTCCCCAACGCAGCGCGAAGTACGTTTTGGCGATGTAGGTCCGCAGGGTTTCGCTGTTCGGTGGAATGTTCATGGCCGGCACCTCGGAATCTCGTGTGCCGGTGAGTCGCCCGCGGCGCGGCCGCGGTTACGTCGTTTTCTCCGTTGACAGCCGAACGGAAACACTCCCGTTACTGCGCTGTAGGCCGGATCAATCCCGATTCGTACGCCGCGATCACCAGCTGCGCCCGGTCCCGCGCCGCCAGTTTGTGCAGCAGCCGTCCGATGTGGGTCTTCACTGTCGCGATCCCCAGGTGCAGGCGCGCGGCGATTTCGTCGTTCGACAGCCCCCGTGCGATCAGCGTCAGCACCTCCTGTTCCCGCGCCGTCACGCCGGCCAAGCGGGTCACCGGGCCTGTCGGCAGCCGGGCGAACTCCGCGACCAGGCGGCGGGTCACCGAGGGGGCCAGCAGCGCGTCGCCGGCCGCCACCACGTCGATCGCCGCCAGGAGGTCCGCCGGGCGGGTGTCCTTGAGCAGGAAGCCGCTCGCGCCCGCGCGCAGGGCCGCGTAGACGTACTCGTCCAGGTCGAACGTCGTCAGCATCAGCACCCGGACGTCGGTCTCCGCGCAGATCCGGCGGGTCGCCTCGATGCCGTCCAGCTCCGGCATCCGGACGTCCATGAGCACGACGTCCGGCTGTTCGCGCCGCGTCAACGCGATCGCTTCGACGCCGTCGGACGCCTCGCCGACGACCTCCAGGCCCGGGGCGCTGTCGACCAGGACCCGGAAGCTGCCGCGCAGCAGCGCCTGGTCGTCGGCGATCAGGACGCGGGTCACCGGGCCACCGCCGGCTCGTAGGGCAGCCGCGCGAAGACGCGGAAGCCGTCGCCGGACGGGCCCGCGGCGAACTCGCCGCCGTAGACGGCCACGCGTTCGCGCATCCCGATCAGGCCGTGGCCCGGGGTCGCGACGCCGCCGCGGCCGTCGTCGCGGACTTCGATGCCGACCTCGCCGTCGCCGCCCGTCACGCGGATCCGGCACGTCGTCGCGGCCGCGTGCTTGACCACGTTGGTCAGCGCCTCCTGCACGATCCGGTACACCGACTGGCCGACGCCGCCGGGCAGTTCGTCGAGGTCCTCGACGGCGAGGTCGACGGCGAGGCCCGTCACCTGCGCGCGGTCGGCGAGCGCGCGCAGGTCGGCGAGCGTCGGCGCGGGCGCCAGTGCCGGGACGCCGGTGCCGTCGCGCAGCACGCCCAGCACGCGCCGCAGCTCGGCCAGCGTCTCGCGGCTCGTGTCTTCGATGACCCGCAACGCTTCCCGAGCCTGGTCGGGTTGTTCGAGGGCGACGTGGTTGCCGACCGCCGCCTTCACCGCGATCAGGCTCATGCTGTGCGCGACGACGTCGTGCATCTCGCGCGCGATCCGCAGCCGTTCCGCGGAAACCGCTTCCCGCGCGTGGTTTTCCCGCTCGATCGCGGCGTACTCGCGGCGGCCGTGGACGGCGATGCCGAGCGCGAACCCGACGATCAGCGCCGACGCCCCGAAGTTCACCGTCGTCGCGGTGCTCGGGTTCGGCACCACGATGCCGAGCAGGCCGATCCCGAGCAGCCCGGCCGCGAACCCGATCCGCGAGGCGCGGCTGCCGCGGTGCACGACGAACGTGTACAGCGCGCACCCGGCGGACACCACGGCGATCGCCAGCACCGGCCCGCCGATCGGGATCGCCGCCGCGGTCAGCACCAGGGAAAAGACGTAGGCGGGCCGCGGCCACCAGCGCCGCAGCAGGATCGGGGTGACGCTCGTCAGCAGGATCGCCCAGCCGAGCCAGGCGGGCAGCCACGGCGGCAGCGCCCACGCGCCGGCGGCGAGGTTGCCGCCGGCGCCGATCGCCAGCACGAGGACCGCCAGCACGTCGAGAACCACGCGGATGCGCATGAACCGAACGTAACGCCGACCCCGGCGGCGCGCGTCAACCCTGGGTCGGACGCTCCGCGTAGTGCTTCCGCACGGCCTCGACGCGGTCCGGCGGCCAGTCCGGCAGGGCGACGTCGTGGGTGGCGGCGAACAGCTTGTCGAGCTGTTCGTGCCGCCGGGTCAGCTGGGCGGCGACGTCGGCTTCGGGCGGCTCGGTCAACTCGACGCGGGTGCCGTCCCGGGGATCCTGGACGACCGCCCAGCCGGGTTCGTCCGGCAGCAGCGCCCGGACTTCGGCCACCGGCTTCCAGACCAGGTCGCGGCGGAAGCGGATGGTGCCGTCGGCGAGGACCTCGCCCTCGCCGAGGCCGAATTCCGCCACGTAGGACGCCATCCGGTCGTGCCATTCCCGTGGCTGCTCGAAGTCCCGCCCGGCCAGGCGCGCGTCGAGGGCGTCGAGGCAGACGTCCCAGCCGGCGGCGTTGCGGCCCGCGGCGAGCTTCGCGATGGCCGGGTCGCCGCGGCCGAAGGTGTGCGTGAACTCCAGGAGGCTGCCTTCGCCGTCGGGGGAGATCAGCCAGCGCAGGGTGTCGTCGTTCCAGACGAAGGTGAACTCGCGCGGCGGGTCGGCCGTCACGACCCGCCCGGTCGTCGAGGTGTCCTCGCCGGGGAAGGTGAACCGGATCGCACCGCCGTCGCGCAGTTCGACGTCGACCTTCGCCGGGAACCAGTGCTCGAGCTCGGCCGGGTCCGTGATGGCCCGCCACACCTTCTCGGGTGCGTGCTTCAGCCGGCGTTCCAGCCTGAGCACCGGGCGTTCCTCGACGGTCTGCAGTTTCGCGGGCATGCCCGTATATAACCACCGAGGCATATACGGGTCAAGCGCCGCGGACGGCGGCGACCGCGCCGGCGAGCTCCGGGTCGCTCGCAGCCTTGTCGAGCGCCGTGCGCAGCACCGCGCAGTACGTCGGCTCGGTTTCGGCGTAGCGCTTGCGGCCGGCGTCGGTGATCACCGAGTAGACGCCGCGGCGGTCGTCCTCGCACAGGTCGCGGATGGTCAGGCCGGCGTCCTCGAGGCGGGCGCACATCCGGCTGACCGAGCTCTGGTTGAGCCCGATCGCGTCCGCGAGTTCCTGCATCCGCAGTCCGCCGCGCGGCCCGGCGACCAGCTTGCCGAGCGCGCGGTACTCGGACAGGCCGAGCCCGTGGCGCCGCTGCAGGGCCTTCGCGAGGTCCTGCTCAATCCGGGCGTGCAGCACGAGTACGCGTCCCCACGCCTGTTCGTCGACGGTCATTTCGCGCCTCCTCTTGACGTCAGGATAGTCCATGGGCAGTCTTTATATGTACATGCAAGTAACTGGAGGGGTTCCGAGATGAGTGACCGCAGCTTCCTGTTCCTGGTGGGTGCCGCGCGGGCCGGCGGCAACACGGAGATGCTGGCCCGGCGGGCGGCGAAGGAACTGCCCAAGGACGTCGAGCAGCGGTGGATCCGGCTGCCCGAGGTGCCGCTGCCGCCGTTCGAAGACCGCCGCCACGGCGCCGGTTCGCACCCCGAGCCGGGTGAGAACGAGCAGCTGCTGATGGACGCGACCTTCGCCGCGACCGACATCGTGGTCGTGTCGCCGGTGTACTGGTACTCGGTCGCGGCGAGCGTGAAGCTCTACCTCGACTACTGGTCCGGGTGGATGCGCCTGCCGGTGGAGTTCAAGCCGCGGATGCGCGGGAAGTCGTTGTGGGGCGTCAGCGTGCTGAGCGAGACCGCGCGCGAGGCCCAGCCGCTGATCGGCACGCTGGAACTCTGCGCGGAGTACCTGGGCATGAACTGGGGCGGGGTGCTGCTCGGCAACGGCAGCCGCCCCGGCGACGTGCTGCTGGACGAAGCCGCGATGGCGGCCGCGCCGGCGTTCTTCGCCGGCGCGGACCTGGTCACCGCCTAGTCCAGGACGGCCTGCGCGATCCGGCGCAGGCCGTCGATCAGGTCGGCGCCCGACGGCGCGTGGTCCGGGTCGATCAGCCACTGGAGCATCACGCCCGAGAGCAGGGCCTGGTGCACGGTGCCGGCGGCCCGGGCCGCGTCGCTGCCGTCGTCGAGGCCCTGGAAGAGGTTCGCCAGGCCGTGGCGGGCCAGCTCGAGCGCGTTCGCCAGTTGCGCCCGCACGGCCTCGTCGAGATCCGGCTGCGAGTACGCCTCGAACGTCATCGCCCACATCCGGCGGTGTTCCGGGAACGACTCGATGACCCGCTGCCAGATCAGCTCGAACCGCTCGGCCGGCGACGCGTCCGCGGGTGTCCCGGCCTGCAGCGTCTTCGCGAGGGTTTCGCCCCACTCCTCGTTCGCCTCGATCAGGGCCGCGTTGAGCAGCGCCTCGCGCGAGCCGAAGTGGTACCCGATCGCGGCCATGCTCACGTCCGCCGCCGAGGCCAGGTCCCGGACGGTCGTGCGGGCGTAGCCCTTCTCGTTCAGGCACTGCTTCGCGCCGGTCAGGAGCGCTTCCCGGTTTCCCATGCCGCCAGCCTAGCACGAACGCCTTAGGCGATCGCCTTGCGCGATCGCCCAAATCGGGGTTACCGTTCCCGGCATGCCGAACAACCGAGTCCTCATCTCCGGCGCGAGCGTCGCCGGCCCCGCCCTCGCCTTCTGGCTCCGCCGGTACGGCTTCACGCCGACGGTCGTCGAACGCGCCCCCGAGCTGCGTGACGGCGGCTACGCGGTCGACTTCCGCGGTGCGTCGCTGGAAGTCCTCGACCGCATGGGCCTGCTCGGCGCGGTCGAGGCGGCCGCGACGCGGATGGGCGAAGTGACCTATGTGGACGGTGCGGACCGGCCGCTGGTCGTCACGCCCGCGACCTACCAGAGCGGCGAACTGGAGATCCTGCGCGGCGACCTCTCGCGCATCCTGTACGACGCGACGAAGGACGACGTCGAGTACGTCTTCGGCGACTCGATCACCGGCATCACCGAGCACGGTGCCGGGGTCACGGTGACCTTCGCCCACGGCGAGCCGCGCGAGTTCGACCTGGTCGTCGGTGCCGACGGGCTGCACTCGAACGTGCGCTCGCTCGTCCTCGGCGACGAGCGGCGGTTCCGCCACGACCTCGGCTACTACGTCTCGATCTGCACCGTGCCCAACCACCTCGGGCTCGACCACGTGGGCCGGTTCTACAACGAGCCCAACCGCACGGTCGGGGTGTACAGCGCGCGGGACAACACCGAGGCCAAGGCCCTGTTCTGGTTCGGCGCCGACCGGCTCGACCACGACCACCGCGACGCCGGGCAGCAACGCCGGATCGTCGAGGAGCGCTTCGCCGGCGTCGGCTGGGAGACGCCCGCGCTGCTCGAGGCCATGCGCACGGCGCCGGACTTCTACTTCGACTCGGCGAGCCAGATCAAGCTCGACTCGTACGCGCGCGGCCGCGTCGCGCTGGTCGGCGACGCCGCCTACTGTGCCGCGCCCCTCTCGGGGATGGGCACGAGCCTGGCGGTCGTCGGCGCCTACGTGCTGGCGGGCGAGCTGGCTTCGGCGTCGTACGAAACGGCGTTCGCCGACTACGAAAGGGAAATGCGGCCCTTCGTCGACGCGTGCCAGAAACTGGCCGAGGGCAACGGGAAGTGGTTCGTCCCGCCGACGCGCGCGTGGCTGAAGTTCCGCAACCTGAACTACCGGCTGCTGCCGTACCTGCCGTGGCGCAAGCTGATCGAGGAGCTGCCGCTCAAGGCGGGCAACGCGATCACGCTGAAGCGGTATGCGGGGGCGCCGGTGTGACGCCGCGGCGCTTCGCGATGCCGGCCATGTTCTCCTCGCCCCAGTCGCCCAGCGGCAGCAACGCGGTGTTCAGCCGCTGACCCAGCTCGGTCAGCGAGTACTCGACCTTCGGCGGGATCTCGTGGAACACCTCGCGGTGCACCACCTCGTCCGCCTCCAGTTCCCGCAGCGCCTGGATGAGCATCTTCTCGCTGATCCCGCTGACTTTCCGCTTCAGCTCGCCGAACCGCAGCGGCTCGGCGTGCAGTGCCCACAGGATCAGGGCCTTCCAGCGCCCGCCGATCACGTCGACGGCCGCGTCCAGGCCGCAGCGGTAGGTTCGAGGCTGCATGCAGGATCCTTACGTTTTGGTGGGTACCTGACTTATTAGTCGGTACTTGTCCAGTGTAAAGCGCTGCCCGCAGCATGGAACCCATGGGAGAAAGCAAGAAACAGGTGGGCGTGCTCGGCCTGGGGCGGATGGGCGCCGCCCTCGCCGGCGCGCTGCTGGGGGCGGGGCACGACGTCTCGGTGTGGAACCGGTCGCCGCTCAAGGCGGGTCCGCTGCTCGACCGCGGCGCCCGGCTCGCGGCCACGCCGGCGGAGGCGGCATCGGCGGACGTCGTCGTCAGCTGTCTGTCCACATACGACACCCAGCAGCCGGTCCTCGACGCGGCCGCGTTGCGGGGCCGGACGCTGGTGAACTTGACGTCCGGGACGCCGGAACAGGCCCGTGGCGCCGCGAAGTGGGCGGCCTCGGAAGGCGTCGACTACGTGGACGGCGTCATCATGGCGGTGCCGCAGGGCATCGGGACACCCGGCGCGCGAATCCTCTACAGCGGCTCGGAAGCCGCGTTCGCGGCGCAGCGGAACGTCCTGGAAGTGCTGGGAGAACCGGTGTTCCTCGGCGAGGACGCCGGACTGGCGGCCCTGTACGACTTGGCGCTGCTCGGGATGATGTGGTCGGCGATGGGTGGCTACCTCCACGCGCTCGCCCTGGTCGGCAGCGAAGGCGTCACGCCGGGGGAGTTCACACCGATGGCCCTGGACTGGCTGTCGTCGGTCGGCGGGTTCCTGACCGGCATCGGCGCGCAGGTGGCCAGCGGCGACTACGAGACCGACGTGTCCGCGTTGGACATCAACGCGGCCGGGCTCGGCCTGCTCGTCGAGACGAGCCGTTCGCAAGGGATCAGCACGGAGGTGCCCGCGGCGTTGCGGGCGTTGTTCGACCGCGCGGTGGCGGCGGGCCACGGCGCGCACGCGATCGCGAGCGTCATCGAGGAGATCCGGTGAAGTACCTGGGGAAGAAGGCCGTCGTCGCCGGCGGCACGCACGGCATGGGCCTGGCGGTGGTGCGCGCCCTGCTCGACGGCGGCGCCGAGGTACTGCTGACCGGCCGGGACGTCTCGCCGCTGGCGGGGAAGCTGCCGGGCAAGGCGCACCTGCTGTCGTCGGACGCGGCCCGCCTGACCGACGTCGACGAGCTCGCCGCGGTCGCCGCTTCGGCGCTCGGCGAAGTGGACCTGGTGTTCCTCAACGTCGGCTTCTCGACGCTGACGCCGTACGAAGCGGCGACGCCCGAGGTCTACGACCGCACCTTCGACGTCAACACCAAGGGCGCGTACTTCACGGCGCAGCGCCTGGCCCCGCTGGTGCGCCCCGGCGGCTCGTTCGTCTTCACGACGTCGGTCGCGGCCGGGGCCGGGATCGCCGGGATGGGCCTGTACTCGGCGGCGAAGGCCGCGGTGCGCTCGTTCGCGCGCACCTACGCGGCCGAGCTGGCGCCGCGCGGGATCCGGGTCAACGTGGTCAGCCCGGGCTACACGGACACGCCGACGATGGGCGTCACCGGCGTCCCGGCCGAGGTGCTGGCGGAGTTCAAGACCCACGGTGACGAGATCACGCCGTTGAAGCGCCACGCGACGGCCGAGGAGGTGGCGGCGGCGGTGCTGTTCCTGGCCTTCGAGGCGACGTTCACCACCGGCGCCGACCTCCCCGTCGACGGCGGTCTCGGCCAGCGCCTCACCCTGCCCGCGTGAGGTGGACGTCCAGGCCGGTGGTGCCCGGCGCGCGATCGGGGCGGAGGACGAGGTCGTCGTCGTAGTCGCCGCCGTTCTGCGTGCGGAACGGGATGGGCTCGGTCGTTCCCAGTGCGCTGAGGCGGCTTCGCAGTAGTTCGCGGGCTTCGGCGAACTCCACGTCGGACACCCGGTCGGCGCCGAAGACCGGAACGGGCGGCAGCACGGACATCCCGGCGTAGAACAAGGTCCCGTGGTGCAGCGGGAACAGGACGTCGGCCAGCGCGCCGTTCACCCCGCGCGGCCCCATGGCCGGTTCGCGGGCACCCGCGGTGAGCACCACCACCGCGCGCTTGCCCGCGAGCCGGCCTTCGCCGTAGCGCAGCGTCCGCCCGTCCTCGCCGCGGACGCCGTAGCCGAAGCCCTTCACGAAAACGCGGTCGAACCAGCCCTTCAGGATCGCCGGCAGGCCGTACCACCACAGCGGGAACTGCACGACGACGGCGTCCGCCCAGCTCAGCTTTTCCTGCTCGGCGACGATGTCCGCGCTCAGCTCGCCCCGCGCGTGCGCACGGGCCGACGTCGCCCCGACGACCAGCCGCTCGTCCCCGGCCTCGGCCCTGAAGTCGGCGGCGTCGACCACGGGGTTCCACTTCATCGCGTACAGATCCGACTCCCGGACGTCGTGCCCGAGTGCCTGGAGCGTCCGGACGCCGTCGTCGCGGAGGGCCCCGCTCAGCGAGCGCGGCTCGGGATGCGCGAAAACCCACAAGACGTTCATGACCTCGATGATCGAGCTCGCCGGCGCCGCTTTCGAGTGGCCCGATGGCCAACCTGTGCAAGAATCGGGCCATGGCCGAATTCGTGCACCCGAACCGCCACCACATCGCCGTCCTGGTCCGCCACGGCATGCTCGTGATGGAGCTGGGCATCGTCCACCGGCTGTTCGGCCAGGCGCGTTCGGCGTCGGGCGAGCCGCTGTACGAGGTCGTGACCTGCACGCTCGAGCCCGGCCCGGTGCGCACCGACTCGGACGTCACCATCCCGGTCGACCGCGGCCCCGAGGTGCTGGCCGAGGCGGACACGGTGATCGTCCCCGCGTCCCTGGCCGAGTACGAGCCGATGGCCCGCGTGCTGACCCCGCCGCTCAAGGCCGCGCTCGCCCGCATCCCGGAGCACGCGCGGATCGCGTCGATCTGCACCGGCGCGTTCGTGCTCGCCGCGGCCGGGCTCCTCGACGGCCGCCCGGCCACCACCCACTGGCGCTCCGCCGAGGAGCTGCAGGACCGGTTCCCCGAGGTCGACGTCGACCCCTGCGTGCTCTACACCGACGACGGCGACGTCCTGACCTCGGCGGGCGTCGCCGCCGGCATCGACCTGGTGCTGCACATGATCCGCCGCGACCACGGCGCGGCCGTGGCCAACGAGGTCGCCCGCGGCACGGTCGTCTCCCCGCACCGCGAAGGCGGCCAGGCCCAGTTCGTCCGCCGCCTGGTCCCCGAGCCGCGCACGTCGTCGACGAAGGAAGCCCGGGCGTGGGCACTGGAAAACCTGCACCGGCCGCTGACCCTGCGCGAACTCGCCGCCCGCGAGGCGATGAGCACCCGTACGTTCACCCGCCGCTTCCGCGAAGAAGTCGGCATCTCGGCCCTGCAGTGGCTGACCCAGCAACGCGTCGAGCGCGCCCGCCAGCTCCTCGAGGAAACCGACCTCGCGGTCGACCGCGTCGCCACCGAAGCCGGCTTCGGCACGGCGGCGTCCCTGCGCCAGCACTTCCAAGCGGCCCTCGGGGTGTCGCCGAGCGCGTACCGCACGACGTTCCGCGGCGAACTGGCCACGCAGGCCGGGTAAATCCCGCTAGCGTCGGCGCATGGACGACTGCTACGTCAGCCACAGCCGGTTCTCGGACCCGGGCGCGCAGGCGTCCTGGCTCGACGCGGCTCCCCGGGACGTCGCCGCCATGCGCGAGGCCGCGTACCAGCTCGTGTTCCACTACTGGGCCCACGGCGACATCACGCAGCACGGGTTTCCGGCGTCACGCCGCGAAGAGATCACCCTGCGCTACGCGTCGGACATGTTCGCGTGCCTGCGCGAACTCGACCCGGCGCCACCCGGCGGCCCGCGCCCGCCGCTGCACCGGATCGTCGGCTGCTGCCGCGACTACACCCTCCTGTTCGTCTCGATGGCCCGCCACCACGGCATCCCGGCCCGCGCCCGCGTCGGCTTCGCCGGCTACCTGATGCCCGGCTGGTACCTCGACCACGTCGTCGCCGAAGTCCACGACGGCGCCGGCTGGCACCTGGTCGAGCCGGGCTTCGGCGAGCCGGGCGACGTCGGCTTCGACCTCCTCGACGTCCCCCGCGACCAGTTCCTGACCGGCGCCGACGCGTGGACGGCGGCCCGCGCGGGCGACCTCGACCCCGCCCGGCTGGTCGTCTCCCCGGACCTGGACGCGCCGTTCCTGCGCGGCCTCCCGTACGCGCGGCACAACCTCGTGCTCGACCTCGCCGCGCTCAACAAGCACGAGATGCTCCAGTGGGACCTCTGGGGCGACCTCGACACCGCCCCCGAGCTCGGCCCGGCGGCCCTCGCCCGCACCGACGAGCTGGCCGAGCTGATCGCCGACGCGGACGTCGATCAGCTTCGGGTCGCGTTCGAGGCCGACGACGTCCGGGTGCCGCCGGTCATTCGTTCGCTTACCCCGCCGGCACAGCTCCCGGTCGAGGTCGTGCTTCGCTGATCTCGACGGCGGTCCGCACGAACCGCGCGATCCGCAGGTCACGCGCGGTGGCCGCCCAGGCGAGCGCGAGCGCGTACGGCGTCGCGTCCACCACCGGCCGGTAGACGACGTCGTTCCGCGACCGCAGGTCGGCCACGGACGCCGGCAGCAGCGCGATCGCCTGCCCGAGCGCGACGGTCTCCAGCAGCTGGGCGCTGTCGCGCACCACGGGCCCCGGCGTCACCGGCCCGCCGGTGACGTCCTGCCCCGACCAGTACGCCCGCTCCGCGGCGGACGAACCCGGCCAGAACGGCGTGGCCCGCCCGGCGAAGTCGGCGCAGGTCAGCACCGAGCGCCGAGCCAGCTCATGCCCCGAAGGCAACGCGGCGACCCGCGGCTCGCTGACGAGCACCTCGACGTCCAGCCCGTCGTGGTCACCCGGGCAGCCGAGCACGGCCACGTCGGCCTGACCATCGCGCAGCAGGTCAGCTTGCTCGCCGAACCCGCTGACCCGGATCTCCACCGGATCCGGGTGCGCGTCGGCGATCCGCCGCAGCAGATCGGTCGCGACCCCGGGCTTCGCGGTGACGACGAGCGCCGGCATCCGCTGCCCCGCCCGCCGGGTCCGCCGCACCGCCGCGGCGACGGCGTCCAGCGCCTTCGCGGACTCGACGAACAGGACGTCCCCGGCCGGCGTCAGCGCCACGTGCCGGCTGGTCCGTTCGAAGAGCTGCACGCCGAGCCGCCGCTCCAGCAACCGGATCGCCCGCGACAGCGGCGGCTGCGCCATCCCGAGCCGCTCGGCGGCGCGGGAGAAGTTCAGCTCCTCGGCGACCGCGCGGAAATAGCGCAGCTCACGGACCTCGACATCGTCCATACCGGGAGGGTATCGCGGCAGAGTCCACAGGTCTTTCCCTTTCTGTTTCGCGAATGGTGGGGTTGGTGTCGATAACTCCACAAAGGACGGACAGTGATGACGGATTCGCAGCGGAACAAGGAAGTGGTCCTCGGGTTCCTCAGGGTGGCGTTCGAGGAGAAACGGCCGGTGGAGGCGTTCGAGTCGTACGTGGGGGAGGGGTATGTCCAGCACAACCCGCACGCGCCGGGCAGCGCGGCGGAATCGGCCCGGTACCTGGCCCGGTTCGTGAGGGAATTTCCGGAGTTGAGGTTGGAGGTGAAGCGAGTGGTCGCGGAGGACGATTTGGTGTGCACGCACAGCCTGATGCGGTTGACGCCGGATGCGCGGGGGAGCGCGATCGCGGATGTGATGCGGGTGCGGGAAGGGCGGATTGTGGAGCATTGGGATGTGGTGCAGGAGGTGCCTGAGGACACGGTGAGCGGGAATTCGATGGTTTAGGTGGGTTGCGGGCCGGGGTGTGTGGGTGGATGGAGGTTCCGGGCGGGGCGGGTTGCTTGGGCGGGCGGAGGTTGCGTCGCGGGCTGGTTGCCCGGGGCGGGGCGCGGGTCGTGTGGGCGGGGCCGGATGTGCGCGGGTGGGGCGGAGGCTGTGCGGGCGGGCCGAGTTTTGGCGGGCGGGGCACCGGCTGGCTGGGCAGGCGGACGGTGGGCGGGCGGCAGTGGGCGGGCGAGGTGCACGCCGGCTGGGTAGGCGGGGGCGTGGGTGGTCGGGTTGTGTGGGTGCGCGGAGGCCGTCCGGGTAGGGCTGGGTGGGCAGGGGGCGTGGGTGGTCGGGTTGTGTGGGCGCGTGGAGGCCGCCCGGGCAGGGCTGGGTGCGCGGGCGGCCGGCGTGCGCCGGTTGGGTGTGCTCGGCCGCGGGGGCGCAGTGGGGCGCGGGGCGGTGAGCTGTGGGGCTGGTGGGTCGATGGCCGCTACGGGGCTATGCCGTTGAGTACCGTGCGGATCACCGCGTCCGGCTGTGGGGGGTTGGTTCGGCTTGCGTGGGGGAAGATCGTGCCCAGCACCGTCTCGTGGCAGTAGCCCACCAGCAGGGCCGCTGCTGCGTCCACATCGGACTGGGGAGCGAGCCTGCCCAGGGCTCGCTCCTCCTTCAGGTAGGCCAGCAGGCGGTCGCGCCAGTAGCCGGGGCGCTCGCCGATGTCCGCGAAGCGTTGGAGGATCTCCGGGTTGCCGTGGAGGCCGCTGAAGGCCGGGACGATGACGCGGTGGAGGCCGAGGCCGTACTCCAGGTGGCGGTGGAGGTTGTCCGCCACCGTTCCTTCGCCCGCCACCGGCAGCTCGCCCAGCAACACCTCCGCCGCGCGTATGTGGCGGTCCAGGGCCCAGGCCACCAGCTCCTCCTTGTCGGAGAAGTGGTTGTACAGCACGCCGTCGGCGACGCCTGCCGTTCGCGCTATTTCGCGCACCGTCAGGCCCGCGGTGCCGCGGGTGGCGATCAGCTTCTCGGCGGCTTCGACCAAGAGGTCGTGCAGGGACTGCCCGTCCTTCTGGGCCGCGGCTTTCCTCGGTGACATCACCGCCATCGTACGGGGACCCGCGTCACGACCTCCGTCCCGTGACCAGCCACGCCGTGCCGCGCAGGCGGATCGCGTCCGGGGTCGCGAACTGCTCCAGGGCCGCCGTGAGGGCTTCGGTCGCCTTGGTGGCCGTCGCGCCGTCGAGCCGGCCCAGATGGTGGCGGACCGGGCCCCAGTCAGCGATGAACTTCGCCGCGTCCGGGATGTCGCGGCCCCAGACCTGGTCCGCCTCGACGTGGGTGCACGCCACGTCTTCGAAGCCCGCTTCGGTCAGGACCGCCTTCGTGCGGTCCGGGTCCGCGAACGATGTCGGGCCGCTGCCGTCCGGGCCGGTCGGCTGGGGCAGGTACGCCGCCATCGCGCCGAACAGCCGGCCGAGGTCCGTACCTGACAGGGCTGTCATGCACAGGAACGCCAGGCGCCCGCCCGGGCTCAGTGCTCGCCGGACGTTGGCGAACGCCGCCACCGGGTCGGCGAAGAACATCACCCCGAACCGGCTGATCGCCAGGTCGAACCCGCCGCCGGTGAACGGGTGGACCTGGACGTCGCCCTGCTCGAACGTCACGTTCGGCACCTCCGCCGCCCGGGCTCGCGCGGTCGCCAGCATCGGCCCGGACAGGTCCACGCCGGTCGCGGACCGCGCCCGCGCCGCGGCCAGCCGGGTCAGCTGGCCGTTGCCGCAGCCGATGTCGAGCACCCGGTCTTCCGGACCGGCCCGATCGAGCAGGTAGTCGTTGAAGCCGCTGTTCACCGCGTCATAGCGGTCGGCGTTCGTCGCCCAATGTTCCCCCTCGTACCCGTTCCACGCCTCGGCCTGCGCGGTGTTGACGATCCCGGTCATCCCCATCCTCCCCACCATGAACAAGCGTTCATGAACATGTGTTCATGGTGGCGCGCAACCGAGCCGGCTGTCAAGGAAACGAGCGTCGATCACCTGTTCGAGTGGAACACCGCGATGTGCAGTGAAGCGAGGCGGGCGGGCGACGCGATCACCTCGTACCCCGCCACCCGGTCGCCGTCGACCACCACGGTGAGGACGAGCGAAAGCCGTCCGCGCGGGGCGACGACGACCCCGACCGAGCCGTCGATCAGCGCCGCTTCGGCGAACCGGGCCCGCTTCCCGAACACCCGCGTTTCCGCCGCCACCGCACCGGCTCCGCGCACCTCGAGCGCCGCTCCCGCCGGCAGCGCGGCCGCGTCGGCGCGGCGGACGACGTCCGGCGCCAGCACCTCGAGCAGCGCGGCGAGGTCGCCGCCGCGGGCCGCGGTCAGGAACGCGTCCACCACCCGGCGGTGCCGCGCCAGATCGGCCGGCGGCAGCGGGGACGTGCCCCGCACCCGCTGCCGCGCGCGGCTGGCCAGCTTCTTGGCCGCCACCGGCGTGCGGTCCAGCACCGGCGCGATCCGGTCGAACGGCACCGCGAACAGGTCGTGCAGCACGAACGCGATCCGCTCGGCCGGCCCGAGCGCGTCCAGCACGACGAGCAGTGCGCGGCCCACCGAGTCGGCCAGCTCGGCCTCACCGGCCGGATCGGCGTCGTCCACCGGCTCCGGCACGACCGCGAAGGGTTCCTCGCCCCGCGACTTCCGGGTGCGCAGCACGTCCAGGCAGACGCGGGAAACGACCGTGGTCAGCCACGCCGCCAGGTTGTCGACGGACCCGGCCCGGGTGAGCCGCAGCCACGCTTCCTGGACGGCGTCGTCCGCTTCGGCCGCCGAGCCGAGCATCCGGTAGGCCAGCCCGCGCAGCCTGCCGCGTTCGGCCTCGAACAACTCCGCCAGCTCGTCCATCGGTCACCTTTCGCCGCTGCCCTCCGTCGCCTTCATGACGAACATCGACGAGCAGAGGTGACCGAATGAGTTTGCTGACCCCCGCCGACCTGGGCGGCTGTCGCCTGCCGAACCGCGTGGTGCTGGCGCCGACCACCCGGGCCCGCGTCCCCGGCGGCGTGCCCGGCGACCTCCAGGCCGCCTACTACGCGCAGCGCGCCGGCGCCGGGCTCGTCATCGCCGAAGGGACCTGGGTGAGCGAACGGGCCATCGGCTTCGAGAACGTTCCGGGCCTGTACACCGAAGCGCAGGTCGCGGGCTGGCGGCGGGTCACCGACGTCGTGCACTCGCTCGGCGGGCGGATCGTGGTGCAGCTGTGGCACACGGGGGCGGTCTCGCACCCGGACTTCCTCGGCTCGCGGCCGGCCGGGCCGTCGGCGGTGAACCCCGGGGAACCGGTGCACACCGCCGCCGGACGAACGTCGACGCCGACACCGCGCGAGCTGAGCGCGGCCGAGATCCGGGCCACCGTCGCGGACTACGGCGAGGCGGCGAAGAACGCGCGCCGCGCCGGGTTCGACGGCGTCGAGATCGCGGCCAACGGCGTGTACCTGCTCGCCCAGTTCCTGCACCCGCGGCTCAACCGCCGCACCGACGCCTACGGCGGGTCCGCGGCCAACCGCCGCCGGCTGCTCGCGGAAGTCGTCGACGCGGCCCGCGCGCACGGCCGCGTCGGCGTCCGGCTGTCGCCGTGGTGGACCGGCGGACTGTTCACTGTGGACGAAGAGCTCCGCGCCGAGTACGACGCGCTGGTCGCCGCGCTCGACGTGGACTACCTCCACCTCCGCGGACCCGACAGCGGACCCGACAGCGGACCGGACTTCGCCGCCTTCGCCCGGTACCGGCGGCTGTTCGGCGGTTTCGTGATCGTCAACAACGGCTTCGGCCGCGACAGCGGGAACGCCGTGATCGACGCGGGGATCGCCGACGCGGTCTCCTACGCCCGGCACTTCGTCGCGAACCCGGACCTGGTGACGCGGTTCGCGCTCGGCCTCCCGCTCGCGCCCGGCGACCCGGCGACCTACTACGGCGGCGGCACGGCCGGGTACCTCGATCAGCCGCAGGCGGCGGCGATGGCGGCGGTGTCCCAGTAGAACGGGCGGACTTCGGTGATGCGCCCGCCGGTCACGGTGATCGTCTGGAGGATCGGGAAGTCGAGTTCGCGACCGGTGGCGCGGGCCCGCGCGTGCACGTGGGTCAGGACGACCAGCGGCGAGGTCGTGGCGAGGAACGCCTGGTCCACCAGCTCGAAGACGTCCCAGGTGCCGCTCATCGCGGCGAAGAACGCCTCGATGCCTTCGTGGCCGCGCCACTCACCGCCGTACGGCAAGGCCGCGGCCTGGTGCAGGACGACGTCCGGTGCGAAAAACGGGGTCAGGGCCGCGAAATCACCTCCGGTCAGGTAGTCGGTTTCGGCCGCGTACATGCCTTCGAGTACGGCGACGGGATCGGTGCGCATGTCCGCCACCGTGCCGCACCGGCGGGCGCGCCACCGGCGGGAAACGGACGGCGAGCTACTCCGCCGGGCACCACACCGCCAGCTCGCTCCCACCCGGCTCCCGGAAGTGGAACCGCCGCCCGCCGGGGAAGGCGAACGGTTCCTTCGTCACCTCGCCGCCCGCGGCCACCACCGCCTCGCGGGCGGCGGGCAGGTCGTCCGTGCGGATCGTGATCAGGGGCGCGCTCGGCCGCTCCGCCGCGTCGGACTGGAACCCGAACGTGAGGCCCGCGGCCCGGACGTCGGTGTAGTCCGGGCCGTACGGCGTCACGCTCCAGCCGAACGCGCGCTCGAAGAACTGCCCGGACGCCGCGGCCGATGCGGACGGGAACTCGGCGAAGTCGACTTCGTACATGCCGCCGACGCTAGCGGTGACCACCGACAAAACCGCGCGAGCGGGCGGCGGCCAGCGCGCCGAGGGCCACGGCGACCAGGCCGATCACCAGCGCCGCGTAGCCGCCGACGATCCCGTAACCGGTACCCGGACCACCCTCGGCCGCGGCCACGACCCACCCGCCGACGACCGCGCCCGCCACCCCGGCGACCAGCGCGACGACCGCTCCCCGGCCGAGGCGGAGGGCCAGCCCGCCCGCGACCACGCCGGCCAGGCCCAGCGCCACACCCACCAGGGACCACAGCCGTCCGGGCGTCAGGTCGTACGTGCTCGCGGCGGCGACGATGTTCATGAGCTGCTCCTTCGCTTCCCGGATCGGACGTCCCCGAGCTTGGCCGCGAAGTCGCCGCTGGTCGTCGTGCGGACGTCGGCACTGCGCTACCGCGTCCGCGGTAGCCGGAAGATGCTCCCCGGGCGGCAGTTCCGCGCGGCTAGGGTGCGGGGGTGAGCCGCGCGCGGATCGTGGACGGGGTGATCGCCGCCGGTGTGGCGGTGGCGTTGCTGAGCGCCGGGCTGTCCGCGGACCACCCGCCGTCGGTGCCGGGGTACGCGGCATTGGTCGCGGGCGGGCTGGCGTTGGCCGCGCGGCGCCGGGCGCCGGTCGCGGTGCTGGCGGCGACCGCGGTGTGCGCGCTGGTCTACCAGGCCGCCGGCTTCGAAGTGCCCGTCGTGGCCTACCTCTTCGCCGTGTACGCGGCGGTTCGCGCGGGCCACCGGATCGCCGCGGTGGTGGCGTCGGTGGGCATGCTGGCCGCGGTCCCGCTCGCGCTGCTGGTCTCGGGCCTGCCCGACGCGAGCCAGGCCTTCACGCAGTCGCGGGACGTCCTGCAGCTGGCGTGGCTGATCGCGGCCGGCGCGGCGGGCGAGGCGCTGCGGCAGGCCGAGCGCCGCGCCGACGAAGCCGAGCGCACCCGCGAGGAGACCGCGCGGCGGCGGGCCGACGAGGAACGCCTGCACATCGCGCGGGAGCTGCACGACTCGCTCACCCACCAGATCTCGGTCATCAAGGTGCAGGCCGAAGTCGCCGTCCACCTGGCCCACAAGCGCGGCGAGGACGTGCCGGAGTCCCTGCTGGCGATCCGGGACGCCGGTCGTGAAGCGGCGCGGGAACTGCGCGCGACCCTCGAGGCGTTGCGCGACGACGACAAGAACCCGCCGCGCGGTCTCGACGACGTCCCGGACCTCGTGCGCCAGGCCCGGACCGCGGGCCTCGACGCGCGGCTCACGATCGAAGGTGACGGCGCCGGCGTGCCGGCCGCGGTGGGCCGGACCGCCTACCGGATCGTCCAGGAGGCGCTGACCAACGTCGCCCGGCACGCCGCCGCGGCCACCGCGTCGGTCCGGATCGACCACCGGCCCGGCGCGCTCGTCATCCGCGTCGACGACGACGGCCGGGCCACCGCGGGCGCCGCACCGGTGCCGGGTGTCGGCCTGCTCGGGATGCGCGAACGCGTCACCGCGCTCGGCGGCCGGCTCGAAGCTGCTCCGCGCACCGAAGGCGGCTTCCGCGTCGAGGCCGAGCTGCCCGTGGACCACCCGGCATGATCCGCGTCCTGCTGGCCGACGACCAGCCACTCATCCGCAGCGGCTTCCGCTCGCTCCTGGACGCCGAGGACGGCGTCGAGGTGGTCGCCGAGGCCGCCGACGGCCGCGAAGCCGTGGCGCTGGCCCGCGAACACCTGCCGGACATCGTGCTCCTCGACGTCCGGATGCCGGGCGTCGACGGTCTGGAAGCGACCCGGCGCATCGCGTCGGACCCGGCGCTGGCCGCGGTGCACGTCGTCATCCTGACCAACTACGGCCTGGACGAGTACGTCTTCGATGCCCTGCGCGCAGGCGCGGCCGGCTTCCTCGTCAAGGACATCCGGCCGGAGGACTTCCTGCACGCCGTCCGCGTCGCCGCCCGGGGTGACGCCCTGCTCGCGCCGTCGATCACCCGGAAGCTGATGGACCGGTACGTCACCCAGCCGCCCGCCCCCGGCGCCGGGCTCGCGGAGCTGACCAACCGCGAGCGCGAGGCCGTCGCCCTGGTCGCGCGGGGCCTGTCCAACGACGAGATCGCCGCGCGGATGGTGATCAGCCCGCTGACCGCGAAGACGCACGTCAACCGGGCCATGGCCAAGCTGCGCGCCCGCGACCGCGCGCAGCTCGTGGTGTTCGCCTACGAGTCCGGGCTCGCGCCGCCGGGACCTCAGGCCGGCCGGCCCGCGCCCGCGTAGTCGTCGCCCTTCGAGTGGTATGTGTGGATCTGGATGGCCTGGCCCTCGGTCGGCGCGTTGATCATCAGGCCGTTGCCCAGGTACAGGCCCACGTGGTGGATGCGCGTCGCCGGGCTGCCGTAGAACACCAGGTCGCCCAGGCGCGGCTCGTCCGACGCCGGCACCGGCGGGAGCGCGCGGAACTGGCTGTCCGCCGTCCGCGGCAAGCCCACGCCCGCGCTGTCGTAGGACGCCTTCGTCAACCCCGAGCAGTCGAAGCCCGCCGCGCCCGCGTCCGGTCCGTTGCCGCCCCAGACGTACGGGAGGCCCAGCTGGCCGAGCGCGAAGCGGGTCGCCTTGACCCGGGGCGAGCTCGCCGAGGCCGGATCCAGCGAGAGCGTCGCGTACAGCTGGGCCATGCCGAGGACCCGCTGGCGGAACAGCTCCGAGTCGCTGCCCGGGTGGTACGCCGCGATCGCCTTCCACCAGCCCGTGCCGGCGCCGAGGTCCGTGCCGCCCGCGCAGAGCGCCCGGCCGGCCGCGGCCGGCGCGTCGTCGCCGTACTTCTTCGCCTGCGCCGAGGACAGCCCGAGCAGGTTCTCGCCGCCGCGGCCGTGGTTCGACGCCGCCGAGCCCACACCCGCGAGGGTGACCCACGAGAGGTGGCAGGACGGGGCTTCCTTCCGCAGCGCCAGCTCGCCGTTCGCGTAGCCGATCAGGGCGTCCGCGGGGATGTCGAGGGGGCCCGCCAGCTGCTCGGCCCACTGCTGCAGCGGGCTCTTGCCGCCCTGGCCGGACGCGCCCTGGCCCGGCTCCTGCGCCTTCACGGGTGCGCTGACCTCGAGGACCGACGGGCCCGAAGCCACGTCCCGGGCCACGGGCAGCGGAGCGGGCGCGGGTTCCGGCGAGCGGTCGGCCAGCAGCCAGCCCGCCGTCACCAGCCCCGCGACGAGCGGCAGCGCGACCAGGCCGCGCAGGGCCGCCCCACGGGCCCAGGAACTCGGCTTCGTCGTCACGGGGTCCAACTTAGAAGAGCGCACCTCCAAGTGAACGACTGAGTAGCTTGCACGTTAGGGGGACTCCCATATGGTGGGCAGATGGCTGAGATCGACGCTGCCCGGTTGACCGCGGCGCTCCAAGATCGGTACGCGAAGGTCGACGTCGTCGAGCGCACCGGCTCCACCAACGCCGACCTGCGGAAAGCCGTCGAAGAGGGTGCTCCGGACCGGACCGTTCTGCTCGCCGAAGAGCAGACCGCCGGGGTCGGGCGCCGGGCCCGGTCGTGGAGCTCGCCGAAGGGCGCCGGGCTGTACCTGAGCGTCGCGCTCCGGCCGGGTGTGCCGTTCGCCGCGCTCGGCTCACTCTCCGTCGTCGCCGGGCTCGCCGTCCGCGCGGCCGCCGCGTCCGTCGGGGTCGACGCCGCGCTGAAGTGGCCGAACGACGTCCTCGTCGGCGGCGCCAAGTGCGCCGGGATCCTCGCCGAAGCCGTGGCCGGCCCCGACCCGTCGATCGTGCTCGGCATCGGTCTCAACGTCCTGCCGCTCGGCGACGTTACGCCGGGGCCCGGCGGGCTGCCCGCGACGTCGCTCGCCGAGCAGGGCGCCACCACCACCGACCGCACCGACGTCGCCGTCGCGCTGCTCACCGGGTTCGCCGACCTCGAACAGCGCTGGCGGCTGGCCGGCGGCGACCTCACCGAGGCCGGGCTGCTCGGCGACTACCGCGCCCACTGCGCGACCCTCGGTCAGGACGTCGAGGTCCAGCTGCCGGACGGGACGTCGCTGACCGGGCGCGCGGCCGACATCGACGCCGCCGGGCAGCTGCAGGTCGACATGGCGGGCGGCCAGCGGCACACGGTGTTCGCGGGTGACGTGGTGCACGTCCGCCCGGCCTGATTTCTCGGGGCGTTGCACTCACCGGCCGAGCGTCTCGCCGGTACGGTGGGACGACACCGCCGCACCGACCTTGGGAGCGTCCGCCGTGGCTTATCCGGACGATTTGCTCAGCGAGCAAGAGCACGTCGTGGTGCACAGTCACCCGCACTTCAAGATGCTGATCTTCCCGACGCTCGCGTTCCTGGTCACCCTGGGCGCGGGCATCTGGCTCGCGATCCTCGCGAAGGACGCCGGCTCGCCGTGGAACACGGTCGGGCTGATCGCCATCGCGGTCGTCGCGCTCGTGCTGATCGTGTGGCTGTTCCTGGCCCCGCTGGTGCGCTGGCGGACCACCCACTTCATCGTGACGACGGACCGCCTCATCGCCCGCGAGGGCGTGCTCAAGCGCACCGGCATCGACATCCCGATGGGTCGCATCAACAGCGTCCAGTTCGAGCACGGCCTGCTGGACCGGGTGTTCGGCTGCGGCACGCTGATCATCGAGTCCGCGTCGGACGAGCCGCTGCGGTTCGAGGACATCCCGCACGTGGAAAAGGTGCACACGGTGATCTACCGCGAGGTCAACGACAACCCGTACGACGACTACCGGCCGGGCGCCCAGCAGACCGCGCCGCTGCCGCCCCAAGGTGGCGGGCACCCGCCCCGCGGCGAGCGACGTCGCTGATGGGCACTCGCGAACTGGGCCTGCCGGAACGCTCGCCCGCGGTGGCCGAGCTGCCGGAGCGGGTCACGATCTGGGAGGTCGGCCCCCGGGACGGCCTGCAGAACGAGAAGACGATCGTCCCCGTCGAGGTCAAGCTCGAGTTCCTCGACCGGCTCGCCGGCGCCGGGCTCACCACGCTCGAGGCGACCAGCTTCGTGCACCCCAAGTGGGTGCCGCAGCTCGCCGACGCCGAGCAGCTGCTCGCCGGGCTCGACCGCCGCGAAGGCGTCCGGTACCCGGTGCTCGTGCCGAACGAAAAAGGCCTGAACCGGGCCCTCGACGCCGGGGTCGAGCACATCGCGATCTTCGCCAGCGCCACCGAGACGTTCGCGCGCAAGAACCTCAACTCGTCGCTGGACGAGCAGTTCGCGATGTTCGAGCCGGTCGTCACGCGGGCCCGGGAAGCCGGCCTGGACGTGCGCGGGTACCTCTCGATGTGCTTCGGCGACCCGTGGGAGGGCGTCGTGCCGGCCAAGCAGGTCGCCGCCGCCGGGCGCCGCCTGCTCGACATGGGGTGCTCGCAGCTGTCGCTGGGCGACACCATCGGCGTCGCGACCGCCGGCCAGGTCGAAAACCTGATCGGGCTGTTCGGCGATGTCGGTACTTTGGCCGTGCACTTCCACGACACCTACGGTCAGGCTCTCGCGAACACGCTGGCGGCGCTCCGATGTGGAGTGTCGACTGTGGACTCTTCGGCGGGTGGGCTGGGCGGCTGCCCGTACGCCGAGTCGGCGACCGGGAACCTGGCGACCGAGGACCTGGTCTGGATGCTGGACGGTCTCGGGGTGGCGACCGGTGTCGACCTCGACGCGCTGGTGGCGGCCAGCTCCTGGATGGCGGGACAGCTGGGCCGCCCGAGCCCGTCCCGCGTGGTCAACGCGCTGAGCTGACGCGGACCACGGTGCACGACCGAGCCGGAGGATGTGGGTGACGGAGCCTTCCGAGGCGGGCGAGGACGACCTCGACACGGGGCCGGTGCGACTGCCCGGGTACGAGGACGCCCCGACGCCGCCCTCGGGCAGTCCCGCCGCGTGGCCGCACGCCGTGTCGCCGTTGCTGCCGCCGTTCCCGCTGCCCCCGGCCCCGCCGATGCCCGCGGCCCCGCCGCCCCCGGTGTCGCCGGCGCCGATCGCGCCCGCGCCGCTGCCGCCGCTGGGTTCGCCGCGCACCGAGCGGGAAAGCGTTGTCGCGCTGTTCCTGGTGCACATGTTCCCGATCGGGCACCTGCCGGTCGCCATGGACAAGCCGGCGCGGCAGCTGCCGCTGCCGGACGACCCGGAGGGCTTCGGCCCGAACGACCACCCGGACGCCCGGCTGATCTTCGACGACCAGGCGCTCACCAACGTCACGGCGGGCTTCCGCCGGTCGCCGACCGCGCCGTCGCGGCCGGTGCCGCGGCACCTGACCGAGGGCTACGTGCCGTACGCCCACGCGACGCAGGCGGTGTGGATCCGCCGGTTCGTCGTCGGGCACAGCGAGCTCGGGCCCGAATACGCGTGGCCGCCGGGCGACCACTACCCGGAGGGCAGCGTCGACCACGGCGAGCCGGTGATGGTCCCGATGAACACCGTGCTCGACCGCTTCGGCCCGGCGTACGGGCGCGTGTTCTTCGCCGACGGCACGCCGTTCGCGGAACGCTCGCTGCCGCCGGGGATGCTGGACGCCGAGTACCGCCGGTACGTCGTGGTGCGCGCGGTGCCGATGTGGCGCTCGGAGACGGCGAACTGGTTCGGACAGGTCGGCGGGGGTACCCGGTACCGTGCCCTGCTGGCCGCGGACGAGCTCGTGACCCTCGGCTACCTCGCCGAGGCCAAGGGGGAAGAGGATTGATGAACACCCAGTCGATCCAGCGCTGGCTAGGCGTGCTGGGCGTGCCGCCGGAGGTCGTTTCGCTCGGCGCCGAGGTCGACAACGCCTGGTGCCTGATGCAGGGCGAGGACGAGGCGTGGGAGGTGTTCTGGCGGGAGCAGGGCAACCGCTACGACTGGGCGCGGTTCACCAGCGAACAGGTCGCGTGCCACTACCTCTTCGGCCGGCTGGCCTGGGCCCAGGTGGCTCGCGGGGCGGTCGGCCTGCTCCCGGGTTCTTAACGCTTGAGGGTCCGCAGCGCCTCGTCGTGCAGGAGGCCGTTGGTCGACAACGCGCTCCCGTTGTCGTAGCGCCCGACGCCGTCCAGGTCGCTGAACCGCCCGCCCGCCTCGGTGACGATCACCTGCGCCGCCGCGACGTCCCACGGGTTCACGATGCACTCCGCCGCGACGTCCACCGCGCCCTCCGCGACCAGGACGTGCGACCAGAAGTCGCCGAACGCGCGCGATTCCCAGCACGCGTTCACCAGGTCCAGGTACTTTTCGCGCGAGTGGTACTCGACCCACGAGTTCAAGTCCGTTGTGGACAGATAAGCGTCCGAAAGGGACGAAACACCGGAAACCGACAGCCGGCGGGTCCCCGCGGAATCCGACGAGAACGCGCCGGACCCCGTGGCCGCCCACCAGCGGCGGCCCAGCAGGGGCGCGCTGATCAGGCCGACCACCGGGTCGCCGTCCTCGACGAGCGCGATCAGCGTCGCCCAGACGGGTACCCCGCGGAGGAAGTTCTTGGTCCCGTCGATCGGGTCGAGCACCCACGCGCGGCCGGTCGCCGCGGAACCGCCGCGCTCTTCGCCGAGCACCGCGTCGGCCGGGCGTTCCGCCGCCAGCAAGTCGCGGATCGCGTCCTCGACCGCGGTGTCCGCGTCGGTCACCGGCGTGCGGTCGGGTTTGCGCGACACCGCCAGGTCCAGGGCGCGGAACCGCGCCGTCGTGATCGCGTCGGCGGCGTCAGCCAGCCGGGTGGCGAGGGCCAGATCATCTCCGTAGCCAGGCACGGTCACGATGGTTTCACGCCCTCGCGCCGTAGAGTTGACCAGGTGAGCATGGTCCTACTTGCCGAAGACGATCCGGCCATCGCCGAACCGCTCTCCCGCGCCCTCGAACGCGAGGGATACGAGATCCACGTCGTCACCGACGGCCCTTCGGTCCTCGACGCCACCGCCGCCCAGCGAGTCGACCTGCTCGTGCTGGACCTCGGCCTGCCCGGGATGGACGGCTTGGAGGTGTGCCGGCGGCTGCGCGCCAACGGCACCGAGCTGCCCGTCCTGATGCTCACCGCCCGCACCGACGAGGTCGACTTCGTCGTCGGCTTGGACGCGGGTGCCGACGACTACGTCGCGAAGCCGTTCCGGCTCGCCGAGCTGCTGGCCCGGATCCGCGCGCTGCTGCGCCGCCGGGTGCCCGAGGTGCTCGAGGCGGGCGGGGTCCGGATGGACGTCGGCGCCCGGCTCGTCACCGTCGACCTGCACGAGGTGCAGCTGGCGAACAAGGAGTTCGAGCTGCTGCGCGTGCTGATGAGCCGCGCCGGGCAGGTCGTCAGCCGCGACGAGATCCTGGCCGAGGTCTGGAACGACCTCGAGTCGAAGACCTCGAAGACCCTCGACATGCACATGTCGTGGCTGCGGCGGAAGCTCGCCATCGCCGCCGACGAAGCCGCGGGCCGCACCAGCAAGGCCCACGACGGCGAACGGCGGATCGCGACCGTCCGCGGTGTCGGCTTCCGCTTCAACGCCGAATAAGCCGTGCGCCGCCGCATCCTGCTGGCCATCCTGCTCGCGGTCGCCGTCACCGCGGCGGTCCTCGGCATCCCGCTGGGCATCGTGGCGAGCTGGCAGATCGAGTCGAGCTACCGCGAAACGCTGGCCGAGAACGCCCGCGCGGCGGCGGCGATCCTCGACACCGAAATCGCCAACGGCCAGGAGATCGACCTCGACCAGGTGCGCGCTGCGGTCCCGGCGAACGGGCTGCTGACCGTGCGGGCCAGCGGCCAGATCGAGAAGCGCTACGGCAGCGACCCGGGCAGCGTCACCGTCACCGAGACGGCCGACCTCGCCCGCGACGGCAAGGTGGAGATCGCCGTGCCCGCCGGGCCGATGCACGAGCGGCAGACGACGGTGACGCTCGTCGTCATCCTGCTGGTGCTGCTGTCGATCGGGACCGGCGCGGTGGTGGCGATCGCGACGGCGCGCCGGCTCGCGAAACCGCTGCGGCACGTCGCCGAACGCGCGGCCCGCCTCGGTGGCGGCGACTTCCGGCCCGACCCGAGCCGCTACGGCGTCGGCGAGCTCGACATGGTCGCCGAGGCGCTGGACGCGTCCGGGACCGCGCTCGCCCAGCTCGTGCAACGGGAACGCCAGCTCGTCGGCGACGTCTCGCACCAGCTGCGCAGCCGGCTGACGGCGTTGCAGCTGCGGCTGGAACCGCTCACCGTGCACCCGGACGAAGAGGTCGCCGACGAGTCGAAGGCCGCCCAGGAGCAGGCGGACCGGCTCGCCGAGGCGCTGGACGAGCTGCTGGCGGCGGCGCGCGCGGCCCGCGAGGTCGGCGCGGAGCCGGTCGACCTGCCCACGCAGCTGCCCGAAATGGCCCAGGAGTGGCGGGAACTGCTCCGCGCGGAGGGCCGCAACCTCCGGACGCGCCTGGCCGACGGGCTGATGGCGCGCGCCACGCCCGGCCGGCTCCGCGAGGTCATCGGGGTCCTGCTCGACAACGCGCTGCGCCACGGCTCGGGCACGGTGACGCTGGTCGCCCGCCGCGGCGACGCCGAGGGCACGGTGGTGATCGAGGTGAGCGACACCGGCTCCGGCGTGCCCGACGAGCTCGCCCCGCACATCTTCGAACGCGGCTTCTCCGGCGGCGGCTCCACCGGCGTCGGACTGGCGCTGGCCCGAGCGCTGGTGGAGGCCGACGGCGGGCGGCTGGAGCTGTCCAACCGCCGCCCGGCCGTCTTCAGCTTGTTCCTCAAGGTCCCGCGGCCCAGCGACGTCCCGGAAGTCCGCTGGCCCGCCGAACGCGTCCCGCGCTAGATCAACCCTTCCCGCAGCGCGTACGCGACGGCGTGCGACCGGTTGCGCAGCTGGAACCGGTTGGTCACGTCGTGCAGGATGCTCTTCACCGTGCGCTGCGAATAGCACAGCTGGTCGGCGATCTCCTGCGTCGAGTACCCGGCCGCGACCAGCCGGAGGACCTCCGTCTCCCGGTTGCTCATCCCGCCCATCTGCAGGCCGCGCGGCTGGAGGACCTGGCGCTGCAGCCGGGAAACCCGGTTGAGCAGCCGGCCGAGCAGATCGGGCGGCAGCGCGCCCTCGCCCGCCGCGGCCGCCTTGATCAGCCGGACGAGCACCTCCGGCCCGGCGTCGGCGCGGCGGGCGACCGCGCAGACGCCGTGCTCGACGGCGTTGAGGACCTCGTTGTCGTCGACTTCGCCCGCGATCAGCACGATGCGGGTGAAGCCCTGGTGGTGCAACGCGGACAGCAGCTGGGTCATCGTCTCGTCGAGCCGGTCGGCGACCAGCAGCGCGACCACGGCGGGACCGGCCGCGTCCCCGTCGACCACCCGGACCTCGTCGCGCGAACGCAGCGCCACGCAGACGCCGTTGTGCAGGATCGGATCGGTGGCGCGGACCACCACCGGCGTCCTGTCGGATTCGAACATCGTCACCCATTCCCCTCGAACGGTGCGAAGGGGTACACCCCCCACGTCACCACAGTGCCCGTCGAGGTGTCCCGGGCGCATGGGACCGGCGTCCCGATGTTGCCCGGAAAGCTGCCCGTCAGGACCGGCCGAGGCCCGCGTCCCTGGCCCGGACGATCGCCCCGGCGCGGTCGGTGACGTGCAGCTTGGCGAAGACGTTCGAGATGTGGTTGCGGACGGTCTTGGGGCTCAGGCACAGCGTGTTCGCGATGACGCCGTTGCTGTGCCCGGCCGCGATCAGCTCCAGCACCTCGCGCTCGCGCGTGGTCAGTTCGGGGAACACCGGCTCGCTGGCCGGCGCGGGCTGGTTGAAGAAGCCGAGCACGCGGTTGGCGATGTCGGGCCCGAAGATGGCTTCCCGCCGCGCCACCGCCTGCACCGCGCGGATGATCTCGTCCGGCTCGGCGTCCTTGAGCAGGTAGCCCCGGGCACCGGCGCGCATCGCCGCGAAGACCGACTCGCTTTCGTCGGCCATCGTCAGCATCAGCACGCCGGTGTCCGGGTTGGCCGTCACGATGTGCCGGGCCGCCTGGATCCCGGAGAGGTCGGGCAGGTGCAGGTCCATGACGACGACGTCCGGGCGCAGCGCGGCGGCGGCGTCGACCGCGTTCGCGCCGCTCGCGGCCTCGCCGACGACCTCGATCCCCGGCTCGTTCCCCAGCAGCGTCACCACGCCGAACCGGAACAGCGGGTGGTCGTCCACGACCAGGACGCGCAGGCCCATCCCGTCACCTCCCCGCCGTCACCCCCTGTAAGGGTAGGGGAATGCGGCCGCGTTCTCACGTGCCCATTTCGCGAAGTTCAGCGGCGGCCTGCCGAGCACGCGTTCCACGGTGTCGAAAACGACGTGTTCGCGCTCGGCGGACTCCCGCTTGAGCGCGAAGAAACCGTCGACGGCTTCGGCGGGCCAGCCGTACTTGCGCATCATGCGCGCACGAGCGGCGCTTTGCGGTTCTTCGACGTATTCGATCGGGCGACCGAGAGCGTCGGAAAGGATCGCGACCTGCTCCGCGGTGGTGAGGGCTTCGCCGCCGGTGAGTTCGTAGGTCGCGCCTTCGTGGTCCGGCGTCGTGAGCGCGAGGGTCGCGACCGCGGCGATGTCCCGGACGTGGACCAGCGCGGACGCCGGGTCGCCTTCGGGTGCGTACACGGTGTTCTCTTCGCGGATCGAGTCGCACCAGGCGAACCGGTTGTCCATGAAGGCGCCGGGCCGCAGGATCGTCCAGGCCGGTCCGGCTTCCCGGATCGCCTGCTCGGCTTCGGCGTGGGTGCGCGTGATCGGGTCCGTCTGTCCGAAGTGGACACCGGTGGTGGACAGCTTGACCAGGTGCGTGGCCCCGGCCCGGGCGGCGGCCTGCGCGACCGCCGCTTCCCGGCCGGCGCTGTGCCCCTGCGTCAGCACGAAAACGCGGTCCGAGCCGTCGAGCAGCGCGGGCAGGTCGGCGGTGTCCAGGTCGCCCCGCACGACTTCGGCGCGCGGGTCGATCCGGGCCTTCGCCGGGTCGCGGGTCAGGGCGCGGACGGCGGCGCCGGCGTCGAGGAGGGCGGGGACGAGGGCGCGGCCGACCTTGCCGGTGGCGCCGAGGACGAAGATCATCGTGGTTCTCCTAGCGGTGGAGCGGGACGTGGGGGAGCGCGAACGCCGTGACGAGGGCGAGCGCGAGCACGGGCAGCAGGGCGAGGAAGACGCCGTGGGCGCCGGCGCTGTAGGCGAAGCCGAGCGCGACCGGTCCGAGGGCCGAGCCGAGCGCGCGGGCGAGGTTGATCGCGGCGGCGACCGCGCCGCGGTCGCCGGGTGGCGCGGTGTTCTGCGTGGCCAGGGCCGGCACCTGGAGGTTCAGGCCGGCCGCGAGGCCGAAGACGACCAGGCAGGCCACGACTTCCGGAAGGCCGTGCAGCGTCGTCAAGCCGAGGACCGCGAGCAAGCCGAGGGCCGTGCTGAGCCGCGGCGCCCACCGGTAGGCGCCGGTGCGGGCGATGATCTTGCTCGCGACGACGGAGGAAAGCGCCACGGCGAGGGTCATCGGCACGAGGAGGAGGCCGCCCTCCGCCGGACCGGCGTCGGCCTGCAGGTAGCCCGCGAAGTAGTTGACCGAGCCGAGGAACGCGAACCCGGCGAGCACGCTGAGCAGCACGGACACGGTGAAGGTGCGGTCACCGAAGAGCCGGAGCGGGAGCACGGGTGCGTCGGCTCGGCGTTCGACCAGCACGAACCCGACGGCCGCGACCGTCCCGGCGAGGACCGACCACGGCGTCAGCAGCGTGAACCCGGTGATCGCGACGCCGAGGAGGACGACACCGGCGAAGTCGAACGGCGAGTCCTTCCGCCGTCGCGGTAGCTCGAGGGTCGTGAGGCAAGCCGTGGCGACCAGGCCGAGCGGCAGGTTGACGAGGAAGATCGACCGCCAGCCGGCGAGCCCGGTCAGGAACCCGCCGGCGACCGGCCCGGCGAGGGAGGCGACGGCGAAGCAGATCGAGAACCACCCGAAGTACTTCGCGCCTTCGCGCGGCGAGAACATTTCGCCGAGCGAAGCGCCGACGGAGACGAACAGGCCGCCGGAGCCGGCCCCCTGCAGCACCCGGCCGGCGATGAGCCACGCGGCCGACGGCGCCAGCCCGCAGGCGAGCGAGCCGAGCAGGAAGAGGGCGAGCGCCCCCAGGAGCACGCGTTTGCGGCCGTGGACGTCACCGAGCTTCCCGTAGAGGGGAGCGGTGACGCTGCCGGCGAGCAGGTAGGCGGTGGTGACCCAGGCGTAAGCGCCGGTCCCGCCGAATTCGGCGGAAATCTCCGGGAGCGCGGTGGCGACGGCCTGTGCGTCGAGCATCGCGAGGAAAACGGACAGGAACAGGCCCACGAGAGCCGTTTTTAGGGCGCGCTGAGGCGCGATGGTGCTCAAGAAGAAGTCCTTGTTTCGTCAGAAGGGACGAGAGGTGCGGACGCGCGCGAAAACGCGTCCCGTCGAGCCGGGAAAAGGTTCCATCGTCACCCGCTGGGCGGGTGCGACCTCTTCGCGCTCGGAAACCACCTCGAATCGTCCCGCTCGCCCGGCCGAACCCGGACGGCGTCCTCACGAAGGAACACTGACGAAGATGACTGTAGACAACTACATGTCAGAAGACAAGTAGTTCAGCGGATCCTGGTGACGTCGCTGTCCCGCCGCCGCTCGCCCAGCTCGTCCGGGAACACCCACTTCTTGAAGCCCCAGAACCGGAAGAACATCGCGAGCAGCATGCCGATGATCGACCCGCTCGCGAAGTCCGCGACCTCCTGGACCAGCCGCGTCACGTGCGGGACCTCGAGGTCGAGCACGTACCTCGACACGTACAGCGGGATCAGGTTCACCACGACCGCGATCCCGCTGATCACGAAGAACAACGCCGCTTCGTGGTGGCGTTCGCGGCCGCCGCGGGTGCGGAAGGACCACTCGCGGTTGAGGATGTACGACACGATCGTCGCGACGATGATCGCGATCGCCTTCGCGGTGGTCGGTTTCGGCTCCAGCACCGTCAGCTTGAGGAGGTACCAGACCCCGTTGTCGACCAGGAACGTCGTGCCGCCCACGATCGCGAACTTCAGCAGCTCCCGGTGCTTGATCAGCACCGAACGCAGTGGTTCCGGCGTGCGCTTCAGCACGGTTTCCACAACGGTCACACCACGCAGTCTAGGAGCACACCGCGATGACCTGTGGTTCAGGCGGCTTTCCGGTCCTGAATGTCCGGATCCTCCGAGACCTCGGCGAACCGCGCCTCCTCGTCCGGGAACACCCACTTCTTGAACGCCCACCAGCGGAACACCGTCCCCAGCAGCGTCCCGATGACGATGCCGCTGACGAAGTCGGCCACCTCGACGCCGAACGGCGACAGCCGCGGCGCCTGCAGGTCCAGCACGTACCGCGAGAACCACTGCGGCAGCGCGTTCAGGCCCAGCGCGATGCCGCTGAACAGGAAGAACAACGCCGCTTCGTGCGCCCGCTCGCGGCCGCCGCGGGTGCGGAACGACCACTCGCGGTTGGCGACGTAGGAAAAGATCGTCGCGACCAGGACGCCGAGGATCAGCGCCGTCACCGGGTGGGTCCGCAGCACGGTGAACTTCAGGCCGTAGTCGACGGACATGGTGATCACGAAGCTGATCCCGCCGACGACGGCGAAGCGGAGGAGCTCGCGATGCTTTTTCAGCAGCTCGCGCACCGCGCGGACGCTACCCCGTCAGCCAGCCGAAACCCTTCTCGGGGGTGACGGTCGGCTGCTTGGGGCCCGGGTTCGTCCCCGGCCGCGGTGGCGCGCTGGTCGTGGTCGTCGACGCCGGGGGCTCGCTCGTCGGCTTGGTCTCGGTCGTCGTCGGCGGGGTCGACGACGGCTTGGACGGAGTCGGCTTCGACGGCTTGGTCGGGGTGGTCGACGACGACGGCGGCGTGGTCGTCGGCAGCGGGTCCTTGCCGCACCAGTGGTGCCAGCAGCCGAAGTCGACGGTCACCGGTTGCGCGGAAGCCTTGCCGAGCGTCGCGGTGATCGTCACGCGCCCGTCGTCGGGACGGCCCTTCAGCCGTACCCACAGGTTGACGTGCTGGCCGGGAGCCAGCGCGCTGTTCGTGGTGCAGGTCGCGCCGTCACCGGCGGGCGTGCAGGGGAAGCCGCGCAGGCTCCACCACTGCCAGAGCGGGTGGTCGAAGGTGACCGTGACCGGCTTGGTCGTCTCGCCGGTGTTGCGGACGCGCACGTAGACCAGCGGGTTGCGGGTCCACGGGAACGCCGAAAGCCCGTCGCCCTGCGCTTCCAGGACCACTGCGTCCGGTGGCTGCTTCACGGTGACGTTGACGCTGATCCGGACGTTCACCTGAACGCCCGCGGTGACCGACCCGGTGACCTCGCCGCCCTTGGCGTCGTCGTCGGCCTTGAGCCGGAAGTTCAGCGTGGCGCTCTGACCGGGCTCGAGGCCGCTGCCGGTCTTGCAGACGACCTTCACGTCGCCGCCGGGGCAGTTCACCGAGATCGGGGCGCCGCCCTGCGCGAACGCCATCGGCGCGCCGCCACCGGCCGCGTCGACCGCGTGCACGCCCTGCGGCAGCGTCAGCGCGACGGCCACCGGCTCCGACATGCCGCCGCCGTCGTTGCGGACCGTGATCGGCAGGTTCGTCGCGGCGCCCGGGCTCAGCTCGACGCCGTCCGGCGGGGTCGTCGCGGACATCGACGGCTTGGGCGGCGCGGGTGGGGCCGGGGGTGCCGGCGGCGCGGGTGCGGGCGGCTCGACGGGCGCCGGCGCGGGCTGGACGGCGGGCGCCTCGGGCGGGGCCGGGGGCTGCGGCGGGGCGGGGGGCGCCGGCGGCTGGGGCTTCGGTGCGGGCGGCTGGACGGGCTGGACGACCGGCGGCGGCACGGCAGCCGCGACCGGGACCTCCTGGGCCCCGCCGGCGGAGGTGAGCGCGATGACGACGGCCGCGACGACCGCCGTGCCCGAGGCGGCGACCCCGGCGAACTGGCGGGGTCCGGCCGCGGCGGCTCCCGCGGCCGCGCCGGCCTTGCCCCCGGCGGCCGCCCCCGCCGCGGCGGCCGCACCGGCGGCCGCCGCCGTGGCCGCGCTCGCCTTCGCGGCGCCGATGGTGGCGAGGTACCCGAGGGCCGCGCCGCCCAGGACGATCGGAGCGATGATCGCGCGCAACCCGCCGTTGACGTCGGCCAGCTCGGCCGCCAGCGCCCGGCAGTTCTCGCACTCGTCGAGGTGGTTCTCGACCTGGGAGCGTTCGCGCTTGGACAGCCCGTCGCGCGTCCAGGCACCCAGCCGGTCGGCGCAGGCGCGGCAGCGTTCCTCGGCGTTCTCCTGCAGGTGGACCTGCAGGTAGGCCTGCCGGAGGCCTTCGCGGGCGCGGTAGGCGAGCGCGGAGACGCCGTTCGCGGTCAGCCCGAGCAGGGGCGCGACTTCGGCCGGGCTCTGCTGCTCGATCTCGGTGTGCCAGAGCACCGCCTGCCAGCGTTCGGGCAGCCGCGCGAACGCCTTCGCGGCCATCGTCCGTTCGAGGCCGGCGACGGCGGTGTCGGAGAACGGCACGGTCAGCGCCTCGGCGGCGGCCCCGCCGACCTCGGTCATGTCCTCGTTGAGGTCGACCCGGCGTTCCTTGCGCGTGCGGTCGTACGCCGTGTGACGAAGTGCGGTCAGCAGGTACGCCCGGAAGGCGGTGTCCGGGCCCTTGCCGCCACGCAGCGTGTCCAGCACCTTGGCGAACGCTTCGGACACCAGGTCGTCCGCTTCGGAGCTCGAGCGGGCCAGCTGGCGGGCCAGGTTGTGGGCTGCACCGGTGTGCCGTTCGTAGAGCGCGCCGTACGAGGCGATCTTTCCCGAGCGGACCTCCGCGATCAGCTCGGCGTCACTCTTTCCGCTGAGATCGGCGGGAACGGTGGACACGGCACTCCTCGGTCGGCTAGGGCCAGGACCTGCCATTACAGGCCGGTCCGGGGCGCGAGACAAGTGTGACTGACCCACCCCGGGCCGTCACGCGGTGGTCGGGGTGTTGACTCCGACGGCGCAGCAAAATCACCCACCCCCGGGTCGCGGCGTGGAAAAGCTTCTTAACAAAACTCGCGAGTACGCGTCACGGGGTCCGGTGGGGCACGTCCTCACCGTGAAGCACCGATCAAGATCAACCCGCACCGGACGAAAGGGATGGGGGGCCAGTGGACGTTCCGGCTACGCGCTCCGGCCCCGGTGACGTCCCGCCCAAGGCCCAGTCCGAGCGCGATCGCTCCCTGCGTGCGTTGCGCGCCCGCTGGCGCACGGCCAGCCTGGCCGCGGGCTGGCGGTTCCCCAGCGACTGGGCCCTGCCCGAGGTCGACGCCGTCTGCGCGGCCGTGATGGCGAAGGGCCGGGTCGAAGCCGCCGAAACCGCGCTCGCCGGGCTGGCCAGGGCGCGGGCGGCGGCCGGCGCGGGGCTCGCGGAGACCCTCGCCGACCTCGCCGCGCTGCACGCCGTCCTCGACCACGGCAGCGACGGCTTCGTCTCGCCGGACGTCGACGCCACCCCGGCGCGGCTGCTCCGGACCACGGCGCTGGCCTGGGCCGACGTGGCCACCGACCAGCTCGTGCACACCGAGGTCACCGACCCGCTGACCGGCCTGCCCTCGGCCGCGTACCTGCGCACCCGGCTCTACGAGGTCTACCGGTCGGCCGCCGCGCGGGAGCGGACCGCCGCCGAGGAGCACGTGCTCCTGGTCGTCTCGCTCGACCTCAGCACCGTCGCCGGGTTCCCGCGGCTGACCGGGATGATCCTGGTCGCGGACGCGCTGCGGTCGGTGTTCGACAGCGGGCAGAGCGTCGCTTCGCTCGGGCCGTCCGTCGTCGCCGCGCTGGTCCCGAAGGACGACCGGGTCGGTTCGCACGGCGTCGCGCTGCGGCGGGCGCTGAACGAGCGCCTGTCGGTGGACGCGCAGCTGGCGGACGCGGGGAAGCCGCGGGTGTCCGCGGTGCGGCTGCCCGCCACCCACGAGCTCGCGTGCGACCTGCTGGCCCAGCTCGCGCGAGCGTAGAACGCCCGAAAAGTCCGCTTCCGCCCGGACCTCGCTGACCTGGACCGGGCCGGTCATGATTTCCTGGTGCGGTGACCAGGACCGTACCCACCGACGTCGACGGCGAAGTCGTGGCCAGATCGCAGCACCGGCTGGCCCTGCGGAAGTCCCTCGCCCGCCTGTCCGTCCGCCCGCGGTCGATCCTGATCCTGTCGGTGATCCCGCTGGTCGCGATCGGGTACGGCATCTACGGCTGGCAGCACGACTGGGTGCTCGGCGTGGACAGCGCGGTGTACCGGGCGGGCGCGCTGACGCTGCTGCACGGCGACTCCCTCTACGACGCGAACACGCTGCCGAACGAGCCGTGGTGGGCGCTGCTGCCGTTCACCTACCCACCGACGGCGGCGCTGATCTTCGTCCCGCTCGCGGCCTTCCCGACGCAGATCTCGTGGGGCCTGATCACCGCCGTCTCGCTGGGGGCGATGGCGCTGTCGATCCGGATCGCGATCGGCGCACTGCCCCGCCCGGCCGCCGACGGGCCGCGCTGGTGGGCCTCGCCCGCCCGCTCGACCATCGTGTTCTTCCTGGTCTTCCTCGGCCTCGAGCCGGTGTGGCGGACGATCTTCCTCGGCCAGATCAACCTGATCCTGATGGCCATGATCCTGCTCGACATGCTGGTCATCGGCGCCCGCGGGAGCCGCTGGGGCGGCGTGCTGGTCGGCGTCGCGGCGGCGATCAAGCTCACGCCGCTGGTATTCCTCGGGCACCTGTTCGTCACCGGCCGCCGGATGGACGCGATCCGCGGCTTCGCGACGTTCCTGCTGCTCCAGGGCCTGATGTTCCTGATCAACGCGCACGACGCGGCCAAGTACTGGACCGTCACGCTGCCGGACACCGGCCGGATCGGGCCGGTGCACTGGGCGGGCAACCAGTCGCTGAACGCGCTGATGAACCGGGCCACCGACCTCGCGCCGTGGGCGTCGAAGGCGGCGATGGGCATCGGCTTCCTGCTCGCCATCCCGGCGCTGTGGCTGCTCATGCGGTTCCACCGCAAGGGCCAGGCGCTGGCCGCGCTGCTCGTGACGGCGTTCTGGACGCTGCTGATCTCGCCGATCTCGTGGACCCACCACTGGGTGTGGGTCATCCCCCTGATCGTGCTGCTGGTCTCGCGGCTGCCGAAGACCACCCCGAAGACGGCGTGGAAGCGCTGGGTCGGGACGTTCCTCGCGGCATTCGTGTTCGTCAGCTGCGTGCTGCTGATCCTGCCGAACGGGCGCAACGTCGAACTGCACTGGACGGTCTGGCAGAACATCCTGGGGGACGCCTACATCCTGATGCCGGTGGTGCTGGCCGTGGCGCTCATCCTGCGCTGGGGCCTGCAGCGGCGGGCGCGGAAGAAGGCGGCCGCGCGTGTCGACGTCGAAGCCGGCGTCTGAGGCGCGCACCGGCCGGGTGCTCGCGGGGGTTCTCGCGCTCGCTGTGCTGGCGCTGGGGGTCGTCGGCTGGCTGGCCGGGTGGCACCTGGGCGCGGACAGCGCCGTGTACCGCGCGGGTGCGCTGACGCTGCTGCACGGCGACCCGCTCTACACGCGGGACGTGCTGACCGCGCTGCCCGACTGGGTGCGGCTGCCGTTCACCTACACCCCGGCCGCCGCGCCGCTGTTCCTGCCGCTCGCCCTCGTGCCGTCCGGCCTGGTCTGGGGCGTGATCGCTTTTTTGTCGGTGGTCGGTCTTATGGTCGTGATCACGGTGGTTTCGTCGTCGCCGGGGGGCCCGTCGCTTCTGGGAAGAAGCCGGTGGGCGCTGCCGGCGGGAACGGCCATCGCGCTGGCGCTGGAACCGGTGTGGAAGACCCTGTTCCTGGGCCAGATCAACTTGATACTGATGGCGTTCGTGGTGCTGGACGTCCTGGTGCTGTCGGCGCGCGGCAGTGCTGATGGGCCCTCGCCGGGAAAGCGTGCCTCGGGCCGCCGCTGGGCGGGCGTCCTGATCGGCGTGGCGGCGGCGATCAAGCTGACCCCGCTGATCTTCGTGCCGCACCTGTTCTTCACGGGCCGGTGGAAGGACGGGCTGCGGGCCCTGGGCACGTTCGTGGCGCTCGAAGCGGTGATGTTCGCGGTCATCCCGGTCGACGCGGCGCGGTTCTGGCGGGATTCGGCGACCGACCCGAGCCGGGTCGGGTCGGTGCACTGGATCTTCAACCAGTCGCTCAACGGGCTGGTGAACCGGGCCTCGGCGCTGGCTCCCTGGTCGCTGGCGGTGGCGGTCGGGGTGGCGGCGGTGCTGGCCGTTCCCGCGGTGTGGCTGGTCGTGCGGCTGCACCGGCGCGGCGAGGACGCGGCCGCGCTGCTCGTGACGGCGTTCTACGGGCTGCTGCTGTCGCCGGTGTCGTGGTCGCACCACTGGGTCTGGTGCGTGCCGTTGCTCACGCTGCTGGTGGTCAAGGCGCGGTGGTGGGCCGCGGCGGCGGTGGCGGCGCTGTTCCTCTCGCAGATCGTGATGCTGGTGCCCAACGGCGGCGACCGGGAATTCGGCTGGGGCCTCGGCTGGTCGCTCCTGGGCAACGTCTACGTCCTCGCGGCGGCGGCCGGGATCCTCGGGCTGGCGGTGCGTGAGCTTCGCCTGGTCCGGCGGTCGACCCGCCTCGTGACCGTTTAGGCTGATCGGCGCTATGGACAAACACACCGGTCTGCCCGTCGTGGGCATGGTGGGCGGCGGCCAGCTGGCCCGGATGACCCATCAGGCGGCGATCTCCCTCGGCCAGTCCCTGCGCGTGCTCGCGGCGGGGGAGAACGAAGCCGCGGGTCTCGTCGCGGGCGACGTCACCCTGGGGCACCACACCGACCTCGACGCGCTGCGGAAGTTCGCGGCCTCGGTGGACGTGCTCACGTTCGACCACGAGCACGTGCCGGGCGAGCACCTGCTGACGCTGGCGATGGAGGGCTACGTCATCCGGCCGGCGCCGTCGGCGCTGGGCTTCGCGCAGAACAAGCTGGTGATGCGCGAGATGATGGCGGGCCTCGGCGTGCCGGGCCCGGCCTTCGCCGAGGTGTCCACTGTGGACGACGTGGTGGCGTTCGGCGGCGAGCACGGCTGGCCGGTCGTGCTCAAGGCGTCCAGCGGCGGTTACGACGGCCGCGGCGTCTGGATGCTGGACACCGCGCAGCACGCCCGCGAGACGGTGCCGGAGCTGCTCGAAGCGGGCACGGCGCTGCTGGTCGAGGAGAAGGTGGCGATGCGGCGGGAGCTGTCCGCGCTCGTCGCCCGCTCGCCCTTCGGCCAGGGCGCGGCGTACCCGGTGGTCGAGACCGTCCAGGAGGGCGGCATCAACACCGAGGTGCTGGCGCCGGCGCCGGGGCTGTCCGAATCGCGGGTGCACGAGGCGCAGGACCTGGCGCTGCGGGTGGCGTCGACGCTGGACGTCACGGGCCTGCTGGCGGTCGAGCTGTTCGAGACGGACACCGGGCTGCTGGTGAACGAGCTCGCGATGCGCCCGCACAACTCCGGCCACTGGACCATGGACGGTTCGCGCACGTCGCAGTTCGAGCAGCACCTGCGCGCGGTCCTCGACTACCCGCTGGGCCGCACCGACCTGGTCGCGCCGGCGTGCGTGATGGCGAACGTGCTGGGTGCCGCGGAGCTGCCCGAAATGGGGCCGGACGAGCGGCTGCACCACCTGTTCGCCCGGTACCCGGAGGTCCGGGTGCACCTGTACGGCAAGCAGGAGCGCCCGGGGCGCAAGCTCGGGCACGTCAACTTCACCGGCGAGCGCATGGACGACCTGCGCAACCGCGCGCTGCTGTCGGCGCACTGGCTGTCCCACGCCGTCTGGCTCGACGGCTACGAGATCCACTGACGGGAGTGACGGGTATGGCGCCGCAGGTGGGCGTGATCATGGGCAGCGACTCGGACTGGCCGACCCTGGAGGCGGCCGGTGCGGCGCTGGACGAGTTCGGCGTCGAGTACGAGGTCGGCGTCTACTCGGCGCACCGGACCCCCCAGCGCATGCTGGACTACGCGACCTCGGCGGTGGCCCGCGGCATCCGGGTGATCATCGCGGGCGCGGGCGGCGCGGCCCACCTCCCGGGCATGGTCGCCTCGGCCACGGTCCTCCCGGTGATCGGCGTCCCGGTCCCGCTGAAGTACCTGGACGGGATGGACTCCCTCCTGTCGATCGTCCAGATGCCGGCCGGCGTCCCGGTGGCGACGGTCTCCGTGGGCGGCGCCCGCAACGCCGGGCTCCTGGCCGTCCGCATCCTGGCGGCGTCCGACGAAGGCCTGCGCTCGAAGATGGCGAAGTTCCAGCAGGACCTGGAGAAGCTGGTCCTGGACAAGGACGCGGCGCTGCGCGCGAAGACCGGCCACTAGCTCGGGCCGGCCCACCGTCAGCCGTCCAGCTTGCCGATCAGCTGCTGCCGCAGTTCGCGCTTGAGCACCTTCCCGGCCGCGGACACCGGGATCTGCTCGACGACGTGCACCTCCCGCAACCGCTTGTAGGGCAGCACCTTCTCGTTGACCGCGGCCATCAGCTCGTCCGCGTCCAGCGGCCCGCGCGGCACCACGAACGCGACCGGCAGCTCGCCGACCTCGACGTCCGGGCGGCCGACGACCGCGGCCGCCGCGACGCCGGGCATCGTCACCAGGAGCTCCTCCAGCTCGCGCGGGAAGACGTTGTAGCCCTTGTACAACAGCATGTCCTTCTTGCGGTCCACGATGGACAGATAGCCGTCGGTGTCGAGGATGCCGATGTCGCCGGTGTGGAGCCAGCCGTCGACGAGGGCGTCCGCCGTTTCCTCCGGACGGTTGCGGTAGCCCTGCATGATCTGGGGGCCGCGGAGGCAGACCTCGCCCTTCTCGCCCGCCGGGAGGGGGTCTTCGCCGCCCTCGGCCGGGACGATCTTGACCTCCGTGTCGAAGATCGGGACGCCCACCGAGCCGACCTTGCGGGTGCCCGAGCGGTACGTCGGTGAGATCACCGCGCCCATCGTCGCCTCGGTGAGGCCGTAGCCCTCGCTGACCACGACGCCGGGGAAGCGCTCGCGCAGCGCGTTGATCATCGCGTGGTTCATCGGCGCCGCGCCCGAACCGATCGAGCGGACCGACGACAGGTCGGCGGTGTGGAACGACGGCGTCGCGAGCAGCGCGGCGAACAGCGCCGGGGCGCCGCCGATGCCCGTGATGCGCAGGCGTTCGGCGTCGGCGACGTAGGCCGGTGGGTCGAAGCGCGAGTGCAGGACGATCGTCGTGCCCGCGAGGACCGCCGCGTTCAGGCCGCCGATGATGCCCATCGCGTGGAACCACGGCGTCAGGTTGATCGCGACGCCGGTGCCCAGGCGCGTGGCCCACTCGTCCTCGCTGCCGATCTGGTCGAGGGTGATGTCGCCGTGCGCGTCCAGCGCCGGCACCGAGCCCGAGCCCCAGCAGGCGTGCTGGAGGGTGTTGACCACGACGTTGCGGTGCGTGAGCCGAACGCCCTTCGACCGGCCCGTGGTGCCGCCCGTGTAGGCGAGGTGCGCGAGGTCTTCGCGGACGTCGGTGTCCACCTCGGGCCGCGTCTCCGGCCGGCCGTCCTGGAAGGCCTCGAACTCGACGGCGCCCTCGGCCAGGTCGCCGGCGGGGGCGACGACGACGGTGAGCCGGGCCGGGATCCGGTCGGCCACGGCGGCCAGCGCGCCCGCGACCGGGCCGAACGTCACCACGGCCGCGGCCTCGCAGTCGGCGAGCTGGAAGGCGAGGTCGGCCGGCGGGAGCAGCGGGTTCGCCGGGCTGAAGGTGGCCCCGGCCAGCAGCGTGCCGTAGTAGGCGACCGGGAAGGCGAGGCAGTTCGGCAGGTGCAGCGCCACGACGTCGCCGCGGCCGATGCCGTGGGCCCGGAGCGCGTGCGCGAACCGGCACGCGGCGTGCCACGTCTCGGTGAAGGTGAGGCTGCGGCCGTCGTGTTCGAAGGCGATCCGGTCGCCCCAGCGGGTGGCGCCCGCGGCGAGGATCGAACCGACGGGGACTTCGGGGTAGTCGAGGGAGGCGGGCAAACCGGGCGGCGTCGTCGGCGCGGTGAGCGGCATCACTCGACCATACGAATTCTGCGGTCAACGACACAAGGACGAGGGCGCCACCGCCAGTGAACGAGCGCTAACATCGACAGAACTCTTCCGACGTTGCAGAGAAGGTGACCCGAAGTGACCGACGGCCTGTACCAGCTTGCCGAGGAGCACGAGGAGCTGCGGGCCGCGGTCCGGGCTCTGGCCGAGAAGGAGATCGCGCCCTACGCGGCCGAGGTCGACGAGAACGAGCGCTACCCGATCGAGGCGTACAACGCGCTGGTCAAGTCGGGCTTCAACGCCGTCCACATCGGCGAGGAGTACGACGGCCAGGGCGCGGACGCCGTCGGCGCCTGCATCGTGATCGAAGAGGTCGCGCGGGTCGACGCGTCGGCGTCGCTGATCCCGGCGGTGAACAAGCTCGGCACGCAGCCGATCATCCTGTCCGGCTCGGAGAGCGTGAAGAAGCTGGTGCTGCCCTCGATCGCGTCGGGCGAGGCTTCGGCGTCGTACGCGCTCTCGGAGCGCGAAGCGGGCTCGGACACCGCGTCGATGCGCACGCGCGCCCGCCTCGACGGCGACCACTGGGTGCTCAACGGCACCAAGTGCTGGATCACCAACGCGGGCGAGTCGTCCTGGTACACGGTGATGGCCGTGACCGACCCGGACGCGGAGAAGAAGGCCAACGGCATCTCGGCGTTCGTCGTGCACAAGGACGATCCGGGCTTCTCGGTGGGCCCGAAGGAGAAGAAGCTCGGCATCAAGGGCTCGCCGACGCGCGAGATCTACTTCGAGAACTGCACGATCCCCGAGGACCGCATCATCGGCGAGCCGGGCACGGGCCTGAAGACGGCGCTGCGCACCCTCGACCACACCCGCCCGACGATCGGCGCCCAGGCACTGGGCATCGCCCAGGGCGCCCTCGACGCGGCCGTGGCGTACGTGAAGGACCGCCGCCAGTTCGGCAAGGCGATCGCGGAGTTCCAGGGTGTCCAGTTCATGCTGGCCGACATGGGCACCAAGATCGAAGCGGCCCGCCACCTGGTCTACGCCTCAGCGGCGGCAAGCGAGCGCGGCGACAAGCGCGCGGGCTTCATGGCCTCGGCGGCGAAGGCCTACGCGTCGGACATCGCGATGGAGGTCACGACGGACGCGGTCCAGCTCTTCGGCGGCGCCGGCTACACCCGCGACTTCCCGGTGGAGCGCATGATGCGCGACGCGAAGATCACGCAGATCTACGAAGGCACCAACCAGATCCAGAAGGTCGTCATGGCTCGCGCCCTGCTCAAGGGCTGACCCACGCACGAACGACGCCCCCGGAACCCGCGCGGTGCCGGGGGCGTCGTCGTGTCCGGGCCCGGCCGGCGGGGACGGGCCCGCGCTTTTGTCACGGCCATGAGTGCCGGCCACGCTCAATCGTGTCGCTCTTACCAGGTCAAACGCCGAAAGAAAATCACTCACCAAGGGGAGTGTCCGGACAAGTTACTCGCGCGTTAACTCATCGGTGACGCGGATCACCATCGGTTCACAGAGAGGTGAAACGGATGGGCGCAACGACGCGCAGGTGGCTCACGGCGGCCGTCGCCACGGTGGCGGCGCTGACACTGGGGGCCGGGACCGGCCAAGCGGCCGAACGGGAGCCCACCGGGCCCGTGCAGCCGAACATCCTCACGGCCGCGCTCTACTCGCTGGGGGCGCCCACCATCGCGCCGCCCGGGGCGAACGACTGGAACTGCAAGCCGTCCGCGCAGCACCCCAATCCTGTGCTGCTCTCCAACGGGACCACCGCCAACGCCTACGAAAACTGGGCCAACCTCTCGCAGAAGCTCGCCAACGCCGGCTACTGCGTCTTCGCCGGGAACTTCGGTGGGGCGCCCGGGTCCTTCCTGCAGACCGTCGGGCCCGTCGCCGACACCACGAAAGCGCTTGCCGCGTTCGGGGACAAGGTCCTCAGCGCCACCGGGGCCCGGAAGCTCGACGTCGTCGGGCACTCGCAGGGCGGGATGAACGTCCGGTACTGGATCAAGTACCTCGGCGGCGCGAGCAAGATCAGCCGGCTCGTCGGGCTTTCGCCGTCCAACCACGGGACCGATCTCTTCGGGCTGCTCAGCACCCTCGAGCGGATCCCCGGGGTCCCCGCTGCGCTCGGGACCGTCTGTCAGGCGTGCAACGAACAGGCCGTCGGGTCGGACTTCCTCACCGACCTGAACGCCGGGGGCGAGACCGTCGACGGCATCCAGTACACCGTCATCCAGACCCGCTACGACGACGTCGTCACGCCGTACACCAGCGCGTTCCTGCCGGCCAAGCCGAACGTCAAGAACATCCTGCTGCAGAACGTTTGCGGGCTCGACTTCACCGACCACCTCGGCATCACCTACGACCCCGTCGCCCAGGGGCTGGTGCTCAACGCGCTCGACCCCGCGCACGCCAAGACGCCGCCCTGCGTGCCGGTGCCGCCCGTGATCAGCTGAGTTTCGCCACATGAGACATAACCCACCGCCGGGGCGGATTTCCGCTCCGGCGGTGTCACCCTCGAAGCATGTACTGGCCGGTTCCGGCGTCCTGGACGCCCCACGACGAAGCCGAGCTGGTCGCCGGCTGGCGGCTGTGGCTCGAGCTGTCCGATCGCGCCTGGCCGACGGCCGCCTGGGACGGGACGCCGGCCGGGGCCGTCCGGCAGCTGCGGGAACTGCTCGCCGCGTGCGACGAGATCGAAACCGCTTACCGCGCGGACGCCGATGAGCCGTCGGACGGCTTCCTCCGGCTGACGCAGGGGCTCGCCGTCACCGCCGGTTCGGTGATCTCGCTCTGGTTCGACGACGTCGACCAGCTCGACGGGGACCGCGCCGCCCTGCTGCACGACGACCTCGCGCGGTTCGCCGAACAGGCCGAGCAGGTGCTGACGCTGCTCGCCGTCAACGGCGGCTGGACCGGTCTCGACGAAGTGCGCCGCCGCCCCGCTTAGGCGAGCGTCGGGTCGGTGCCGCCGCCGGGGACGAAGAGGAACTCCGTGCCGCCGAGCATTTCGTCGATCGGCCGGTCCAGCTCCAGCCGCGGCTCGCCGGTCAGCGAGCAGCGCAGCGTCAGCCGCGTTTCGACGTGCTCGCGGCGCTCGACGCGGTGGCGCGTCCGCTCGCCGTCCAGCGACCAGGTGCCGTCCAGGACCATGCCGAGCCGGATCGCGAGCCGGTCCGCGGCGCCGTCCCACGTGAAGCGGTGGACAACGAACTCCGTGCTCCAGCTCGACCAGTACTGCCAGCCCGTTCCGTCGGCGCGGAAGCCGAGCTCGGTGTACTCGGTCGAGCCCGGGTGCACCTCCGACTCCGACCAGTAGCCGATCAGTCGCGCGTCCATACCGCGATCGTCCCATCGCCGCGCCGGATTGGGCCGCTCAGCCCAGCGGATTCCGCGCCGATCTGGGTACCCCAGCAAGCATGAACCGGACAGAGGCCACGGCCGCAAGAGGCGAGAAGAGCGACACCGCGCAACTGCTCGGCCGGGCGGGCATGGCCTGCTACGGCCTGGTCCACCTGGTCCTCGCCTACCTCGCCCTGCAGGTCGCCTTCGGGGACAGCGAGCAGGCCGACCAGAAGGGCGCGCTGCAGGAGATCGGCTCGACGGCGTTCGGGCAGGTCCTGCTCTGGGTGCTCGCCATCGGGCTGGTGGCCTTCGGGCTCTGGCAGTTCCTGATGGCCGCCACCGGCTACACCTGGGTCAGCGGCGGCAAGCGGACGCGCAAGCGGATCGGTGCCGCGGCCCGCGGGGTCGTCGTGGTCGTGCTGGGCTTCTCCGCGTTCCGGATCGCCATCGGCAGCGGCAGCGGGGGCTCGAGCAACCAGACCCAGCAGGAGTTCACGGCCAAGCTGCTGCAGCTGCCGTTCGGGCCCGCGCTGGTGGTCATCGCCGCCGCGGCCGTGCTCGGGGTGGCGATCGCGGCCGGGGTCAAGGGCGTGAAGAAGAAGTTCCTCGAGGACCTCGACATGAGCGACCTGCCCGGCAAGACCAAGCGCTGGGTCAGCTGGCTCGGCACCACGGGCTACCTCGCCAAGGGCGTCGTGTTCGCGATCGTCGCCATCCTCCTCGCCATCGCCGGCTTCAACGCCGACCCGAACCAGGCCGGCGGGCTGGACGCCGCCCTCAAGACGCTCGCCGCCCAGCCCTTCGGCCCTGTGCTGTTGACCGTCGTGGCGCTCGGCCTCGCCGCGTTCGGCGCGTACTGCTTCGGCGCGGCCTGGGCCCACAAGCGCTAACGCCGGGCGACCTGCGCCAGGTATTCTTTGCGGTCCAACGGGTTGTCGCCGGTCCGGGGGCGGACCGGCGGCGGCCCCGGACACGGCCGGTACTCGCAGAACTCGCTGAGGAAGACGCCCTCGCCCTGCCCGAGCGCCGGCAGCGCCTGCTCGAACTCGTGGACGTGCTCCGCGGGGATGGTGCCGCGGAGCGTGCAGGAACCGCCCCCGGCGACGGGTTCGCCGGGGACCGCGCGCAGCTCGGCCAGCTTGGCCAGCACCGCGCTGACGGCGGGTACCGGGACCTCCAGTTCGAAGCGGTGCACCGGTTCGTGCACCCGCGTGCCGGCTTCCTTCAACGCCGCCATGAGCACCAGCGGCGTCATCTTGCGGAAGTCGCCCGCGGCGCTGAGCGGGCTGAAGAACGCCGTGTGCGTCAGCGTCACGGCGATGTCCCGCACCTCCCAGCCGTACAGCCCCTGTTCGAGCGTGCTGTGGACGGTCTCCTCGATCGCCTTGTGGAACGCCAGGGGCAGCGAACCCAGCTGCACCGACAGGCCGAACGCGACCCCGGGCCCGGGCTCCACCCGCAGTCCGACCGTGGCGAAGAAGTACAGCCGCTGCTCCGGGTCCAGCTCCTCGAGGGCCTCGCCGCGGGCGACCGGTTTCTCGACGTACAGCGTGCGCGTCCGCTCGAAGGTGACGTCGATGCCGGCGCCGTCGGCCAGCATCGAGCGCAGCACCTCCTTCTGCACTTCGCCGTAGAGCCGCACCGAAACGTCGTGGCCGTCCCGGCGGACGTCGATCAGCGGGTCCTCTTCGGACAGTCTGGTCAGCGCGGTGAACAGCGCCGCGGCCTGCCCAGGCCGGACCGGCCGCACGACGGTTTCCAGGCTCGGCGGCGCGAACCCGCCGTCGCGAGCGGCGCCGGGTGAACCGAGCCGGTCGCCGATCCGGACTTCGCGCAACCCGCGCACCCGGGCGACGTCTCCCGCGAGCGCGACGTCGTCGCCGGCGACTTCGACCGCGGTGACCCGGCCGGTGAGCTCGGTTTCGCCGCGGTAGAAGGGGATCCGCTGCCGTGGCGCCAGGGAGCCGGAGTGCAGGCGGGCGTACGCGATCTTCTCCCCGGCGCGGCCGCGGTCGATCTTGAACACCGTCGCGGCCAGCGGCCCGTCGCCGGTGCGCTCGGTCGCCGGGAGCAGTTCGGCCATCGCCGTCACCAGGTCCGCGACGCCGGCGCCGGTGATCGCCGAACCGGTCAGCACCGGGTGCAGCGTGCCGCGGCCGACCTGCCGGGCCAGCTCGGCCCGGCGGGCCCCGGCGTCGACCTGGTTGTCCACATAGGACTCCAGGAACGTGTCGTCCCCGTCGGCCAGCAGCTCGGCCAGCTCGTCGGGTGGGGTCGCGTGCAGCGCGAACGCCCGCGGCGCCAGCTTCGCGCGGATGTCGCCGAGCTGGTCGCGGGCGCCGCGCCGGTCGATCTTGTTGACGAAGACGAGGGTCGGGATGGCGAGGCGGCGCAGGGTGCGCATGAGCACGCGGGTCTGCGCCTGGACGCCCTCGACGGCGGACACCACGAGGACGGCGCCGTCGAGCACGCGCAGGGCGCGTTCGACCTCGGCGATGAAGTCCGGGTGACCGGGGGTGTCGATCAGGGTGATCCGGGTGCCGCCGGTCACGAAGGACGCCACCGCGGAACGGATGGTGATGCCGCGACGGCGTTCGAGCTCGAGTGAGTCGGTCTGGGTGTCGCCCCGGTCGACGCTGCCGAGGTGGCCGAGGACGCCCGCTTCGAAGAGCAGGCGCTCGGTCAGGCTGGTCTTACCGGCGTCGACGTGCGCGAGAATGCCGATGTTCAGGGTTTTCACGGTCGTGAGGAGTCCTTTGTGATGCGGGTGACAGGCCGGGTCGGACGGTCTGTCGGCGCATCGGGGTCTCCTCACGGTCGTCGGCGCAGGTCAGGGCGAAGATAACGCTCGGTCCCGCCGTCGCCAACCGCTTTTCCGGTCCCTGTCGGTTCCCTGTCGATCACCCTCCGGAGCTTCGATCGGGCGTCCCGGAGCCCTAGCTTGGGGCGGGTCAGTTGAAAATTCACCCACCGGGGAGCTGAAACCGATGTTCGGACGATTCAAGGACGTGGCCCTGTTGCTGGGGAGGATCGGCGTCGCGGTCGTCTTCCTCGCGCACGGCATCCAGAAGTGGAACAACGGCATCGACGGCACGGCGAAGTTCTTCGAGATGACGGGCATCCCGCTGCCCACGGCCGCCGCGGTCTTCGCGATGACCGTCGAAATCCTCGGGTCCGTCGCGTTCATCGCCGGTTTCCTGCTGCCGCTGGTCGGCATCGGGTACGTCGTGATCTCGGTCGGCGCGCTGCTCTCGGTGCACATCGACAACGGCCTGACCGGGCAGGGCGGCTACGAGCTCGTCCTGGTGCTGGCGCTGGCCGGGCTCGCCCTCGGCTTCAACGGCGGGCGGCTCTCGCTGGACCACCTGCTGTGGGGCCGCAAGCGCGCCCGCCGCGCCGAGGTCGGCGAACTGCAGAACGCTTAGGCCGGGAGGTCCGCCGTGGTGCGCTCCGCATCACGGCGGGCACCCAGTTTCGCCTCGTCCGCGTTGCTGATGTGGACCAGGTGGGCGCCGGCGGCGAGGGGGACGAGGAGGCCGTCGAGGATGCCCGCCGGCCCGTCCCAGTCCCTTGTGGACAGCACGCGGTCGTCGGCGGACAGTCCCAGTTTCGCCGCGCGGGCGCGGGCTTCGGCCAGTACTTCGTCCACAGTGGAGTCGAAGAGCGCCGCGGTGTCGCCGGGGACCGGGAAGAGCGGGCTGTACTGGTCGCCCGCCATCCGGGACTCCGTCAAGTAGTCGAACGCGCCGCCGCCCGGCGGTTCGGCGAGGCCGCGGCCCATCGGGTCGAGCGTGACGACGGCGGTCGCGGTCGCGCCGGTCGGCTCCGGGTCGTCCGGCCCGACGAACGCCACCCGCGCGCCGGCGCCCTCGGTCACCACGCGCGCCCCGCACCACCACGCCCCGAGCAGCACGCCGACGGTCTGCCAGTGCGCCGGGAGCTGCACGGCCACCGCGTCGCCCGGCTCGACGTCGAACTCCTCGGTCAGCCAGTTGGCCGTCTTCGCCGCCCAGTTGGCGGTGGTCGCCACGGACAGCTCGACGCGGCTGCCGAGCTGGTCGTCGTAGTGGGTGATCAACGGTCGGGCGGGCGAGGCCAGCAGCGGGCGCAGCAGCTCGTCGGTCAGGCTCATGGGGACAAGGCTAAAGCGCGGACCAGGGGCCTCGCCGGTTGACACCGGATCCTCGGGCTGAGTAGCTTTGCTTTGCAAGCAAAGCTATCTGGGAACTGGGGAACAGCCATGACCATTCTCGTCACCGGAGCCCGCGGGAACGTCGGGCGGGCGGTGCTGGAGGAGCTCGTCGCCGCAGGTCAGGACGTACGCGCGGCGAGCCGGGACGCGACGTCGCTCGACGTCCCGGACGGCGTCGCGAAGGTGAGCGCGGACCTCGAAGACGCCTCGACGCTGGACACCGCGCTGGCGGGGGTGTCCGCGGTCTTCCTGTACACGCGGCCGCAGGGGATCGAGGGGTTCGTGAAGGCGGCCGAGGCGGCCGGCGTCGGGCACGTGGTGCTGCTGTCGTCGGCGGCGACGCTCGAGCCGCAGTCCGCGCAGAGCCGGATCGCGCGGCTGCACCACGCCGTCGAGCAGGCGTTGGCGGCGGCGCCGTTCGCCTCGACGGTGCTGAACCCGGGCGCGTTCGCGACGAACACCCTGGGCTGGCGCGCGGACATCGCGGAGGGCGTCGTCCGCACGGCGTACCCGGACTCGAAGATCGGCGCCGTCCACGAGCGCGACATCGCGGCGGTCGCGGCCCGGATCCTGATCGACGGCTCGCACGTCGGCGAAGCCCTCGCGCTGACGGGCCCGGAGCCGATCTCGTTCCGCGAGCAGGCGGCGGTGCTCGCGGACGTCCTCGGGCGGCCGTTGCCGGTCGAGGAGCTGACGCCGGAGCAGGCGGCCGAGCGGATGACCGCGCTGGGCTGGCCGCCCGAGGTCCCGCCGGAGATCCTGCGGGCGTGGGCGCGGACTTCACGGGAGCCGTCGCTGGTGACGGACGTGGTGCGCGAGGTGACGGGCCGCGCGCCGCGCACCTTCCGCCAGTGGGCAGAGGACCACCGCACGGACTTCGCCTGACGGGACCCGCACTTTCACGTGAAAGTGCCGCGTTGGTTCCGTGTGAGGTGGCCGCACTTTCACGTGAAAGTGCGGCTTGGGTCAGTTGACGCAGGGGACGCCGGGGGTGGCTTGGTGCAGCGGTGCCGCGGCGGGGGCGGCGGGGGCGGCGCCGCTGCCCGAGCCGCCGCCGGCCGGAGCCGGGGTTGCCGTGCGGCCCGCCAGGCCGGCCACGTACTCCCGGACCGCCTTCGGGTCGATCTCCACGATGCTCTGCCCGTCTTCGCTCCGCCCGTTCGCCGTGATCACCGGGATCGTCGCGAACGCCAAGTCGCCCGACGCGATCCCCTTCGCCTGCTGCGCGAACTGCAGCAGGTCGAGTCCCGGGTCGATCGTCAGCGCGCGGTGGACCGCGTCCATCAGGCCGTTCAGCGTTCCGGGGCTGGTCAGCGTCCCCGCCGACAGCACCTGGTGCAGGGCCGACGACAGGAACGCCTGCTGGCGCACGATCCGGTCCAGGTCGCCGCGCGGGAGGTTCTTGCGCTGGCGGACGAACGACAACGCTTCGCCGCCCGACACCGTTTGCTCGCCGCGGCGGAAGTTCGCGCCCGAGTCCTTGTCCTCGGTCGCGTGGTTCAGGCAGACCTTCACGCCGCCGAGTGCCTCGGTCAGCAGGTAGAAGCCCAGCAGGTTGACCTCGGCGTAGTGGTCGATCCGCACCTGCGTCAGGTCCTGGACCGCCTGCACCAGCACCCGGCGGCCCTCGGTGTCCGAATCGCGCTCGATCTTCGCCTGGTCGCGCTCGCCCTGGCCGCGCAGCTCCTGCGCGAAGTGCGCCTTCGCGATGCCGTACGCCGAGTTGATCTTCGCCTTGCCGCGGCCGGGGATGTCGGTCCACGTGTCGCGCGGGATTGAGACCGCCGACGGCTTGCCGCCGTTCTTCGGCACCCGCAGGACGATCACCGTGTCGGTGTTCACCGCGCCGTTGTTGGCTTCCGTGCGCAGCTGCCGCAGGAGCCGCGCCGGGAGGGGGTTGCCCTGGGCGTCCGTTCGCGCGTCGCTCCCGACCAGGAGGATGTCGTCCGCGCCGTCGTCCGCCGGAGGTGGCGCGGGCTCGCCGGCGCGCGGGGTCAGCGCGTCGGTCGTCGGGACCGTGCTCTGCAGCTGGTCCTTCGTCACGTACGCGTAGCCGCTGGCGCCGAGCGCGAGCAGCGACACCAGGCCGACCGCGACCCGGCGGGTCACCCGGCCGGCTCGTCGCGCGCGCGACGGCACCGGAGCGGGCGCTTCCCGCGGAAACGGCGACGGCTTCCACTCGTCGCTCTGCGTCACCGGTTCGGCGGCCGCTTCCGGCTTTTCCTGCTCGTCTTCCACCCTGGCCTACCTCCCCCGACCACCCTGCGTACGCAGTCTAGTTGACGCAGGGGACGTCGCCCGCCGTGATCGGCGGCGCGGCGGGGGTGGTGGCCGCCACGGAGGACGCCGGCGGCTTCGCGGCCGTCGACGTCGGCGCACCGCCCGGGCCGGCGGCCGAGTTCCGGAAGTCCTTGCCGAGCAGCACGCGCACGTGCCCGGCGGTGACGTCCCGGTCCGGCTCGGCCTGGACCGTGGTGCCCAGTGCCTGCTTGACCAGGGCCAGCGCGCTGTCGTCGGCCGGGTTGTACCGGACGATCGTCGTGTTGCGGGTGCTCAGCTTCTGGTCCGCGGCGAGCGTGAAGCCCTTGCTCTGCAGCATCGCGTGCGTCTGGGCGGTCAGCGTGGGGGCGCCCGTGCCGTCGAACAGCTCCACCGTGACGGCCTTCGCGCCCGGCAGCTGCGTCGACGTCGGGGCCGCCGGGGTGTCGCCGTCCGACGTCAGCCGGGCGACCTCCGCCGCCACCGACGGCTGGTCGACGCGGAGCACGTCCGCGCCGCCGATCACCGCGTTGCCCAGCGTCGGGATGGTGTGGAACTCGATGTTGCCGCCGGTCAGGCCGCGCATCTGCTCGGCGAACTCGGTCAGGTCCCAGCCCTGCGAGAGCACGACCGACTTCTTCACCGCCGCCACGAGGTCGGCGATCTTCCCCGGGCTGGTCAGCACGTCGGTGGAGATGACCTTGCGGGCCAGCCCGGACAGGAACGCCTGCTGGCGGGCGATCCGGTCGAGGTCGTAGTTGGGCAGGCCGTAGCGCTGGCGGACGAACGCGAGCGCCTGCACGCCTTCGATCGTCTGGCGGCCGCCCGGCAGGTCCACGCCGGACTTCACTTCCTTGACCGGCCCGTTGAGACAGACCTCGACGCCGCCGATCGACTTCGTGATCTCGTAGAAGCTCGCCAGGTTGACCTCGGCGTAGCGGTCGATCATGCCCGGCTTGCCGATGAACTTCTCGATCGTCGCGATCAGGTTCTTCCGCCCGGCGACCTTCGCTTCCGCGTCGGCCTGCTTCAGGTCGGTCACACCCTGGCGCTGCAACGTTTTGTAAGTGTCCGTGTACGCGTAGACGAACGCGCTGTTGAGCTTGTGCTTGCCGTAGCCGCCGGCCAGCTCCACCCAGGAGTCGCGGGGGAACGAGATCGCGATCGCGTGCTTCCCGTTCTGGGGGATGTGCACGAGGATCATCGTGTCGGTGTTCAGCTCGCCGTCGGAGACCCCGGCGTGCAGCATGTCCAGCACCTCGCGGGGCAGCGGGTTGCCCTGCGCGTCGGTGCGGCTGTCCTGGCCGACCAGGAGGATGTCGATCGCGCCGTCGAGCGGCTTCGCGTGCGCTTCGGTGTCGGCGAAGACGTTCGTGGTGGTCAGGCCGGTGTTCGGGTCACCGATGAAGTGCCAGCCGTACCAGGTCAGGGCCAGGATCGCGACGGACAGCAGCGACACGACGACCTTGCCGCCGCGCCGCGCGTAGAGCGCGGCACCGCTGCCGCGGCGCGCCGGGACGGGCGGCGCAGGCCATTCGGTCACGCGCTTCCTCCCCTGTGAAACCCCGTACTTCCCCCAGGGCACCAGTGTGCCTCCAGTGAGACTCTACTGAGGGTGTTGTAGGACCTCCGTAGGCTGGGGGCGGATTGCCCCGTCCGGGGCGCGAGGAAAGGCGGGGTTATGCGGGTCCTGGTCACCGGTGGTGCGGGCTTCATCGGGTCGCACTACGTCCGGCAGGTGCTGACCGGCGCCTACCCGGCGCTGCGTGACGCCGAGGTGGTGGTGCTGGACAAGCTCACCTACGCCGGCAACGAGGCCAACCTGGCCCCGGTCGCCGCCGACCCGCGGTTGCGGTTCGTCCGCGGCGACATCTGCGACACCGCGCTGGTCACCGACGTCATGCGCGGCGTCGACCTGGTCGTGCACTTCGCCGCGGAGTCGCATGTGGACCGCTCGATCCTCGGCTCCGCCGACTTCGTGCTGACGAACGTGCTCGGCACCCAGAACCTGCTGCAGGCGGCCGTCGAGGCGGGCGTCGGCAAGTTCGTGCACGTGTCCACCGACGAGGTGTACGGCTCGATCGCGGAGGGTTCGTGGACCGAAGACCACGTGCTGGAGCCGAACTCGCCGTACTCGGCGTCGAAGGCGTCGTCGGACCTGGTGGCACGCTCGTTCTTCCGCACCCACGGGCTGCCGGTCTGCGTCACGCGGTGTTCCAACAACTACGGTCCGTACCAGTTCCCGGAGAAGGTCATCCCGCTGTTCGTCACCAACCTGCTGGACGGGCGGAAGGTGCCGCTCTACGGCGACGGCCTGAACGTCCGTGACTGGCTGCACGTGGACGACCACTGCCACGGCATCCAGCTGGTCGCCGAGGGCGGGCGGCCCGGCGAGATCTACAACATCGGCGGCGGCACCGAGCTGACCAACCGCGCGCTGACCGAGAAGCTGCTGTCCGCGGTGGGGGCGGACTGGGACAGCGTCGAACCGGTCGAGGACCGCAAGGGCCACGACCGCCGGTACTCGGTGGACATCACGAAGATCAACCAGGAGCTGGGGTACGCTCCGCGCGTGTCCTTCGAGGACGGTCTGGCCGCGACAGTGGCCTGGTACACGGACAATCGCGCGTGGTGGGAGCCCCTGGCGGAGCGGGCCGCGCTGAAGAAGTAAGGACTTTCTGTGCGGCTGACGGTGCTCGTGCCCGGTGGTTCCGGACAGCTCGGCCGGGATTTCGCCGCGCTGGCGTCTCCTTCGGTGGACGTGGTGGCCCCGGGTTCCGCGGAACTCGACGTGACGGCGACGGGCCAGGTCCTCGCGGCGGTCGGCGCGCTGGCCGACCGGGCGAAGGAGTCCGGCTCGGCGCCGGTGGTCGTCAACGCGGCGGCGTACACGGCCGTCGACGCGGCGGAGAAGGACGAAGAGCGCGCGTTCGCGGTGAACGCCGACGGCCCCCGCGTCCTGGCGGCGGCGTGCGCGGCCCGGCGCGTGCCGCTGATCCACGTCTCGACGGACTACGTGTTCTCCGGCGAAGCTTCGGCGCCGTACGAGCCGTCCGACGAGCTGGGGCCGCGGTCGGCGTACGGCCGCACGAAGGCGGCGGGCGAGGACGCGGTCCTCGGTTCCGGGGCGTCGTCCTGGGTGGTGCGGACCGGCTGGCTGTACGGGAAGTCCGGGTCGAACTTCGTGAAGACCATGGCTTCGCTGGAGGCTTCGCGGGACACGCTGTCCGTTGTGGACGATCAGGTGGGCGGTCCCACGTGGACCGCCGACCTGGCCGCGGGGCTGCTGGAGCTGGCGTCCCGCGTGGCGGGCGGGGACGGCCCGGAAGCACGGGTCCTGCACTGCACGAACGCCGGTTCGGTGAGCTGGTGCGGCTTCGCCCGCGCGGTCTTCACGCGGCTGGGTGCGGATCCCGCGCGGGTGCACCCCTGCACGACGGCGGAGTTCCCGCGCCCGGCGGCGCGTCCGGCGTACTCGGTGCTGTCGCCGTCGTCGTGGAAAGAGGCGTGGCTGACGCCGATGCGGCCGTGGGAAGCGGCGCTGGACGCCTACTTCGCGGCCGCCAAGTAGGCGAGCGCTAGTTCGGTCGTCTCGGCGGCCCACGTGGTCCAGTCCAGGCCGTCGGGCCAGTAGCGGCAGGTCGCGGCCCGGTGCACGCAGGCGCCGATGACCGTCCGCGCGGCCATCCGGACGGCCGGGCTGTCCCCCGCCGTTTCGACGAACGCCCGCTGGATCGCGGCCAGCGCCCGGAGACCGCGTTCGCGGCCGTCGGCGCGCTGGCCGTCGAGCAGCTCGGGGAAGATCCGGTCGTGGGCGGCGAACGTTTCCGCCAGGGCCCGTGTGAAGGCGGCGACTGCCTCGCGCGGGCCTGACTCGCCGAGTGCTTCGGCGACGTTCGTTTCCAGCCGGCCGAGCAGCTGGTCCTTCACGGCGAACAGCAGCTGGTCCTTGCCGTCGAACCGGCGGTAGATCGCGCCCACCGACAGCCCGGCCCGCTCGGCGACCGCGCCGATCGTGAACTCCTCGTGGCCGCGGTGGGCCAGCACGTGCTCGGCGGCGGCCAGCACTTTCTCCAGCGACGCCCGGCTGCGGGCCTGCTGGGGTGGGTGAAAGCCCTGCGACACGGATACCTCCCACGGACGGGGTCAGATGCGAATGATAACTTGCGTTCGCATTCGAGCCGTGGAGGGGTGGCAGCTGTGGTGAGCATCGAGGTGCGCAACGCCTACGTCGACTTCCCGATCTTCGACGCCAAGACCCGGTCGCTGAAGAAACGCGTGCTGGGCAAGGTCGGCGGGAAGATCGGCACCGGCACGAAGACGCCGATCATCGAGGCGCTGCGGGACATCACGCTGTCGCTGGCGGACGGCGACCGCGTCGGGCTCGTCGGGCACAACGGCGCCGGCAAGTCCACCCTCCTGCGCCTGCTTTCCGGCATCTACGAGCCGACCCGGGGCCACACCCGGGTCGTCGGGCGGATCGCGCCGGTGTTCGACCTCGGCGTCGGCCTCGACCCCGAAGCCTCCGGCCGCGAGAACATCCTGATCCGCGGCCTGTTCCTCGGCATGAACCGCGCCCAGATGGAGAAGCGCGTCGACGACATCGCGGAGTTCACCGAACTCGGCGACTACCTGCACCTGCCGCTGCGCACCTACTCCGCGGGCATGCGCGTCCGGCTCGCGCTCGGCGTCGTCACCACCATCGACCCCGAAATCCTCATCCTCGACGAGGGGCTCGGCGCCATCGACGCGGCCTTCCTCGCCAAGGCCCGCGAACGCCTGGTCGACCTCGCCCGCCGCTCCGGGGTCCTCGTCTTCGCTTCGCACTCCGACGAACTGCTCAACGAGCTGTGCACCAGTGCACTGTGGATGGACGAAGGCCGGATCCGGGCGAGCGGTCCGCTCGACGAGGTCCTCGCTGTCTACAAAGGTCAGTGACGGCCGGAGGCCAGGCGGTACGCGCCCACCGTCAGTTCCGCGCACGTGCGCCACGTGAAGCCCGCCGCGTGGGTGCGGCGGGCCGCCGACGTCGCCACCGCGTGCGGGTCCGTCACCGCGGTCCGCAGCGCCGAGGCCAGGCTGTCCACGTCGCCGTACGGGACCAGGCTCGCGCAGTCGCCCGCCACTTCGCGCAGAGCCGGGATGTCCGTGCACACCACCGGGACGTCCGAGGCCATCGCCTCCAGCACCGGCAGGCCGAAACCCTCGTCGCGCGAAGGCAGCACCAGCGCCGACGCGCCCGCCACCACCGTGCGCAGGTCCACATCGGACAGGTAGCCGGTCTGGCGGCGGCGGGGGCCGTGCGGGAACGGGCCCGGGCCGGCGAACACCAGGTCCGGCAGGTCCGGGGCCGCGTCGTGGGCGCGGGTCAGCCAGTCCAGGCCCTTGCGCGGGCCCGCCGCGCCCGCGAACAGCAGATAACGCGCGGGCAGGCCCAGGCGGGCGCGGCGCTCGTCGTCCGGGGGCCGCGCGGTGAACCACGCCGGGTTGACGCCCAGCGGGGTCACCACGATCTTGTCGCGGGAGACGTCGAGGCGCTCCGCCACCGCGTCCGCGACCGCGGCCGTCGGCGTGCAGATCACGTTCGCCCGGCGCGCGCCGCGGCGGACCAGTTCCGGGAGGTCTCGGTCGCTCGGCGCGAGCTCGGCCGGGTTGTCCAAAAAGGCCAGATCGTGGATGGTCACCACGCCCGCCGCGCGGAACCGGGCCGGCAGCACGAAGTTCGTGCCGTGCACGACGTCGGTCGGGCCGGCGAACAGCTCCACCGGCGGGAAGTTCGCCCGCAGCCACGCCATCCGCAGCAGCCGCGCCGCCACCGGCATCCCGCGGGCACGGGCGCCGTACGGGAGCACGTGCCGCAGCCGCCGCCAGCCGCGCAGCGTGAAGGCCACCGCGCGCGTGTCCACCTCGGGGATCGACACCAGCTCTTCGATCAGGGCGGACGTGTACCGCCCGATCCCGGTGCGCGCGCCGAGGAGCGGGGTGCCGTCGAGGAGGACGCTGAGGGACCTACCCACGGCGGAGCCGTTGCTTCGCGACCTTGAGCACGCGGCCGCCCGCGCGCCGGGCCAGTTCGCCGGCCCCGCCCGCGGCCAGGTACTCCCGCACCAGGTCGACGTCCCGGCGCAGCAGCGCCCGCCCGCGCACCGCCGGCGTCGTCACCAGGTCGGCCGAGCCGGGCAGCCGGTCGGCCGCCGGGCGCGGGTCGCGGCAGAACTCCACCAGCGGCTTCAGCGCTTCGGGCCACGCGAACCGCTGCGCGACGACGGCGATCCGCTCGACGCAGGCCGCGGCGAACTCCTCGTCGTACAACGACTTTTCGAGCGCGTCCGCCAGTGCGGAGGCGTCCTCGGCCGGGACGACGACCCCGAGCTTCTCCGCCCGCACCAGGTCGGCGAAGGCGTCGCCGTCGGTGGTGACGATCGGCAACCCCGCCCACAGGTAGTCGAGGACTCGGGTGCGGAACGCGAACGTCGTCTCGACGTGCTCGTAGTGCGTCGTCACGCCGCAGTTCGCGTCGAGCAGCCAGTTCTGGCGCTCGTGGTAGGGCACCCACTGCTCGTTGAAGTAGACGTGCTTGCCGGTCAGCCCCAGCGAATCCGCGAGCCGGATCGTCCGGGCGCCGATGTCCATCTCGGCGACCTCGGGGTTCGGGTGCTTCATCCCGAGGAACACCAGCCGGACGTCGCCGCGGCGGCGGCGCAGCTCGTCGATCGCGCGGACCAGGGTCAGCGGGTCGAACCAGCTGTACACCCCGCCCGCCCAGAGCACGACGTGGTCGGTGCCGCCGATGCCCAGCGACGAGCGCAGGCCCGGCCCGGTGCGCACCGGCGGTTCCGGCGACAGGCCGAAGGGGACGACCGCGAGCAGCGACTGCGTCGTCGGGTCGGCGTCGTAGAGCCGCGGCGAAAGCCGGCCCAGCGCGGCCAGGTGGCCGAGCCAGAAGTGCCGCTGCCGCTCGGACGCGCAGAGGAAGAAGTCGCCGCGCTCGAGCTGCGCGTCCAGCACCTTCGTGACGCCCGCGAGGTCGGCCGCGCGCTGGTCGTCGGCGACGCCCTTGCCCTGCTCCAGCAGTTCGAGGTGCATCGGGTCGTAGAGGTCGGCGACGACGATCTTGCCGCTGTGCTGCTTCTTCAGCGTCGGCGCCAGTTCCAGCACGTGACCCTGCAGGACGACGACGTCGGCCCAGGCGATCGGCGCGTCCAGCTCGCGGTGCTTGCCGGCGCTGACGCGGAACGGCGCGGGCGGCGGCGTGGCGAGCGGGTTGGTGGTGACGAGGTGGACGTCGTGCTCGGCGGCCAGCGCCAGCGCGATGTTCCAGGCGCGGATCGCCGGGCCCGCCATCCGCTCGGTGAGCGCGTCGCCGGTGATCACGAGGATCTTCCGCCGCTGCCCGAACGCCTTCTCGATGCCGAACGCCTCGACGAGGATGTCGTGCGCGGCGAGGTAGCGCGGCAGCGGGTAGGCGGGCTCCAGCGCCTTGCGCAGCAACGGAAGCAGGTCGGCGTCGGTGCGGACGCGGGCGGCCTGCTCGATCGCCCGTGACTCGGCGAGCGAGGGCAGCTGCTCGACGAACTGGTCGATCGCCAGCAGTCCGGCCAGGGTGCTCCGCGGGACGGCGACGTCGCCGGACTCGATCGGGCCGACGCCCTGCTCGAGGTCGAGCTGGGTCGCGTCCAGCTCGCCGCGGGCGGTCGCCCGGCGCACGGCCAGCGCGAGCGCGGCGGGCAGCGCGCGCGCCAGGGTCTCGTCGGACAGGTTCTTGTAGAGCGCGGCGAGGGCGTTGCGCTCCAGGAGGAAGGTCTCGCGGCCGGTCTCCGGCGCGTCGACCGCGGACATCGTGCCGTGGTGGCGGTGGAACGCCTGCGATTCCGGGACGTACCGGACCCGCCAGCCACGCAGGTTGAGCCGCCAGCCGAGGTCGACGTCCTCGTAGAACATGAAGAACCGCTCGTCGAAGCCGCCGAGCTCGGCGAACACGCCGGCCCGGACGAACATCGCCGAGCCGGTGCCGAACAGGACGTCCTTCGCGACCTCGTGCTCGGCGGCCGGGACGTCGGCCAGCGGGCTGCCCGCGTGGCGCTTGTAGCCCATGCCGAACCAGGTCAGGCCGCCGTCGACGAAGTCGGTGCCGGTGCCGTCCCAGTCGAGGACCTTGCTGGCGACGGCGGCGACGCGGGGCTGGGCTCGCAGCTCGGCGACGGCCGCGGCGACCCAGCCGGGCGCCGGGCGGGCGTCGTTGTTGAGGAAGCCGAGGACGGTGCCCTTCGCGTGCTTCGCACCGAGGTTGCAGCCGCCCGCGAAGCCGGTGTTGCGCCCGGCTTCGATCACCTGGGCCTGGGGGACGGCTTCGCGGATGCGCGCGGCCTCGTCCGAGTTGTCGACGCAGACCAGCTCGAGCTCGGCGTAGTCGTGCTCGGCGAGCGCGCGCAGACACGCGATCGTGTCGTCGGCACCGCGGTAGTTCACCACGATCACCGAGACGAGCGGTTGCGGTTCCCCCTGCGCCAAAGCCTGCTCCTTCGTCGGGTGGGCGCCAGCTTAAAGGCCCGCCCAAGCCTCCCAGACCGCGCCTCGGCCCAGCGCCGCGCCGCGGCCGATCTTGCGCCGCGCGAGCAACGTCGCTGGTAGCCGCGCGGTCACCTCGGCCAGCACCCGGCAGCGCAGCCCGAACCGGAAGTTCGCCGCGGCGGGCCGCCCGGGCCGCAGCGGCAGCACCGCTGTCACCACGGCGAACCTGACCAGCTGGTTCACCGCGACGCCGCGGGGTGCGCAGCGCAGCAGCATGAGCAGCCGGTTGCGCTCGTTCCAGCGGTGGAACAGCGGCGAGCCGGGTTTGCTGCTGAGGCCGTGGGCGTGCCGGACGCGGGCGTCGGGCGCCGCGACGACGTCCCAGCCGGCCAGCCGCAACCGCCACGCGGTGTCGGTGTCCTCGTAGTAGCAGAAGAAGGCCGCCGGGACGCCGTGCACGCCGCGGAGGGCGTCGGTGCGCAGGAGGGCGGCGCCGCCGCAGAAGCCGAACACCTCGCCGGCGGGCTCGGTGAGGTCGGCACCGTGGCCGTCGGCGGTCAGCCGGACCCCGGCGGACTGGGTGGTGCCGTCGGGCCGCACGAGCAGCGAGGTCGCCGCGGCGGCCAGCGGCGCTTTTTCGAGGGTGTCCTCCAGCGTCGCGAGCCAGTCGGGCTCGGGCTCGGCGTCGTCGTTCAGCCACGCGATCAGCGGCGTATCGACTTTCTCGAGCGCGACCGCGAGGGCGCCCGCGTAGCCGGTGTTGCGCGGGAGGCGGATTACTTGCGGACGCGAAGGATGGGCTTCGAGCAGGGCGGCGGTGCCGTCGTCGGAGGCGTTGTCCACCACGAGCGTCCGATGTGGACGCGGCTGCGCGGCGAGCGCGTCGAGGCAGGCGGTGACGTGCCCGGCACCCCGCCAGGTCACGACGACCACCGTGGTGGCGGGATTCGCGGTCACGTCCCGCACAATAGCCGCGTGCCCAGATTGGTCGTGCTCGCCGAGCAGCTCCTCGCGCCCGTGCCCGGTGGCACCGGGCGCTACACGGCGGAGCTGCTCCCCGCGCTCGCCAAGACCGCGCCGCCGGGCTGGACGGTGTCCAGCGTCGTCGCGCGGCACGCCGACGTGACCGCGGCCGAGCTCGACGGCGTCGAGGGCCCGCGGGTGCTCCGGATCCCGCCGCGCGCGCTGGTCGCCGCGTGGCAGCTGGGCCTGCGCTGGTGGCCGGGCGGCGACGCGGTGCACGCGCCGACCCCGTTCGCGCCGCCGCGCGCCCCGGCCGGGAAGACGCTGAGCGTGACCGTGCACGACACCGTGCCGTGGACCCACCCCGAGACGCTGACCGCGCGCGGCGTGAGCTGGCACCGGTCGATGATCGCCCGCGCCGCGCGGCGGGCGTCCGGGCTGGTCGTGCCGACGCGGGCGGTCGCCGACGAGCTGGCGGTGCTGATCGACCTCGACGTCCCGGTGCGCGTGGTCCCGCACGGCGTGCGCGTGCCCGCCGGCGACGCGGACCTGGAGCTGCCCGCCCAGTACGTGCTGGCGGTCGGCACGATCGAGCCGCGCAAGGGCATCGACGTGCTGATCGACGCGGTCGCGGCGCTCGACGGCGCGATGCTCGTGCTCGCCGGCCAGCCGGGCTGGGGCGACGTCGACCCGGTCGCGCTGGCCGCCGAACGCGGGCTGCCCGCGGACCGGCTGCGGATGCTCGGGAAGGTGTCGGACGCCGAGCTGGCGACCGCGCTGCGCCACGCGAGCGTGCTGGCCGTGCCGAGCCTCGCCGAGGGGTTCGGGCTCGGCCTGCTGGAGGCCATGGCGGCCGGGGTCCCGGTGGTGCACACCGACGTCCCGGCCCTGGTCGAGGTGGCCGGCGGCGCGGGCGTGACGGTGCCGCGCGGCGACGCGGCGGCCCTGTCGGCCGCGCTCCGGGAGGTGCTCGGCTCGCCGTCGCGCGCGGCCGAGCTGGTGCGCGCGGGCCGGGAGCGGGCGAAGACGTTCACCTGGCGCCGCGCCGCGGAAGCCGTCTGGGCGATCCACCGGCGGGCTCACGATTAGCCCGGTTTGCCAGTTCCCCACCAGCGCGAAGGGCCGCCGCCGTACCCTGCAGGGGTGAGCGATGACCCCCGGGTGCTGATCGACGCGACCGCGGTGCCCGCGGACCGCGGCGGGGTGGGCCGGTACGTGGACTCGCTGGTCGCCGCCCTCGACGCGGACGGCGCGCGGCTCACGGTCGTCTGCCAGCCCCGCGACCTGCAGCTTTACGATCGGCTGGCGCCGCGCTCCCGCGTCGTCCCGGCCTCGCCGTCGACGACCACCCGCACGGCGCGGCTGACCTGGGAACAGGCGACCCTGCCGCGGCTGACCCGCCGCCTCGGCGCGGACGTCGTCCACTCGCCGCACTACACGATGCCGCTCGCGACGTCGGCGGCCTCGGTGGTCACGCTGCACGACGCGACGTTCTTCACGGACGCGGTGCTCCACTCGTCGGTGAAGGCCCGCTTCTTCCGCGCCTGGACGGCGACGGCGCTCCGGCGCGCGACGCTGTGCGTGGTCCCCTCGGCGGCGACGGCGACGGAGCTGGCCCGCGTCGGCCCGGTCCGGCACGCCTCCTTGGAAGTCATTCACCACGGCGTCGACACCGAACGCTTCCACCCGCCGTCCCCGGCGGAGATCGCCGCGGCGCGGGCGGCTGTCGGGCTGGGGCGGACCCCGTACGTGGCGTTCTTGGGGGCGCTGGAGCCGCGGAAGAACGTGCCGGCGTTGATCCGGGGGTTCGCCCGGGCGGTGGCCGGGCGGGCGGACGCGCCGGCTCTGGTGCTGGCCGGGCAGCCGGGGTGGGACACGCAGGTGGAGCGGGCTTTGGACGCCGTGCCGCACCGGCTGCGGGTCATCCGGGCGGGGTACCTGCCGTTCGGGACGCTGGCGGGGTTCCTGGGGGGTTCCGAGCTGGTGGCTTATCCGTCGCTGGGGGAGGGGTTCGGGTTGCCGGTCCTCGAGGCGATGGCTTGCGGGGCTTGTGTGCTGACGACCCGGCGGCTTTCGTTGCCGGAGGTCGGTGGGGACGCGGTGGCGTACTGCGGTGTCGGCGCCGGTGATGTGGCGGCGGCGATCAGCGAGCTGCTGGCGGACCCGGGGCGACGGGCGGAACTGGCGACGGCGGCGCAGCAGCGGGCGAAGGAGTTTTCCTGGGCGACGACGGCGGAGCGTCACCGGGAGGCTTACGGGAAGGCCTGGTCACGGCACCTCCGCAGCCGCTGACCCGTTCCGGGCGGTGAGCGACGGTGGTACGCTGGGTGGGCGAGGTCCCCGTGGGACCGAGTATGGAAGCCCGTGACGCGTCCGGACGGTCGTCTCACGGGCTTTTCGCTGTCTACACCTCGAAGCGTTCGGTGACCAGCGGGCTCGCGCGGCGCCGCCAGTCGCCACCCGCCCCGACGCACCAAGCCACCGCATCGGAAATCCACAGGAGCGGTTCCGCGGTCGAGTCGACGTGCTCATAGGTGAGTTCGGTCTTCGACGGCCGTGCGCCGAGGGCTCGTTGGAGGGTCTGGCGGTCGTGCGCGTCACGGTGGTCCCGGCTGTCGAGCACCAGCCGATGGGCCTGCGCCCCGAGCAGATCCTGGGCGAGCAGCGCCAGGCAGCGTTGCCGGGCCGTTTCCTCGGTCTTGGGCGCGCAGGTGGCGAGGTAGATCCAGGAAGTCACCGGCAGCGCCGCCATCCGGTCGATGAGCATTCTGCGGCGAGGTTCTTTTTCCTTCTTGAAATGCAGCTCGCGCCCACCGCGCAGCAGGAGCGGCAGCAACGCGCGCCGGGTGGGGGTCAGATGGGCCGGCTCCACGATGGTCGCGCAGAGTAGATAGCTGCCGGCACGTGCTGACTCGTCGACGAAGGCGTGCACCGTCATCCCGACATCATGACGTGCGGTGTTGTACGTGACGAAGTCGGGTGACTACCTGCAGTGACCGCTGCTGATTTCTCCGAGCGTGCCTCTGACCCGGGGTGCCGGGGAAGCGCTGCGTGACGAAGGGACAATGGCCCGGTGACTGAGCAGACCCGCTACGGCGACCAGATCGGCGTCGTCACCGTGACGTACTTCTCCGGCGAAACCCTCGAGCGGTTCCTCGACACGCTCGAGAAGGCCACCGATCGCGACGTGCAGGTCGTCGTCGCCGACACCGTCTCCACCGATGGTGCGCCTGAGAAGGCCGCAAAGCGCGCGAACGTGCACCTGCTCAGCATCGGCGAGAACGTCGGGTACGGGACCGGGTGCAACCGCGGGGTCGCCGAGCTGGACGACCGGTACGGGTGGATCGTCATCTCCAACCCGGACCTCGAATGGGAGCCCGGCTCCCTCGACACGCTGCTCGACGCCGCGAAGCGGTGGCCGCGCGGTGGGTCCTTCGGGCCGCTGATCCACGAGCTCGACGGGACCACCTACCCCTCCGCCCGGCTGCTGCCCTCCTTCGGGCGCGGGATCGGGCACGCCGCGCTCGGGAAGGTCTGGCCGGGGAACCCCTGGACCAAGCAGTACCGGCAGGAGACCGGGACACCCGTCGAGCGCACGGCCGAGTGGCTGTCCGGGTCCTGCCTGCTGCTGCGCCGGGAGGCGTTCGAGTCGGTCGGGGGCTTCGATTCGCGGTACTTCATGTACTTCGAGGACGTCGACCTCGGGGACCGGCTCGGCAAGGCCGGCTGGCTCAACGTCTACGTGCCCTCGGCCGGCGTCATGCACCTCGGCGGGCACTCGACGTCGCAGGCGTCCAAGAAGATGCTCGCCGCGCACCACGCGAGCGCGTACCAGTACCTCGCCGACCGGCACCCCGGGCTGCTCTGGAAGCCCGTGCTGGCCGCGACGAAGCTCGGGCTCGCGCTGCGGCTGAAGCTCGAAACCCGCTAGATCCCGTCGAGCCGGCGGGACAGGTCGGACTTGCCGTTGGTCTGCGTGACCGTCGGCACCAGTCCGGTGTCCTCCGGGTCGGGCTCCTTCAGCGGGCTCGTGATCGGCTCGGCCTGGGGACGGCGCGCCAGCGGCGTGGGCATCGGCGTCGTCGGTGTCGGCGTGCTCAGCGGCGTCGTCTGCTGCGGGCGGCGGCCGCCCGGGACCTCCAGGCGGCGCGTCGGGGACGAGCCGGCCAGCGGGTGGTCGTTCTCCTCGATCAGCGACGCCGGCAGCTGCGTCGTCGTGTCGGGGTCCCGGCTCCGGTCGAGGCCGTCGATCGCCGCGCGCGGGATCTGCTGGGTGTTCGACGAGTCCATCGGTGACGTCGCGCTGTCGGGTGTCACCACGAACACACCACGCGCCTGGGCTCGTGCGAGCAGGGCGTCCGCCCGATCGCGGGGGTCCATCCCCTCGGCCTCCCGACTGACCCGGGGGCCCTCTGGGGAGGGGCCCGCCTGTTTCCTGTCTAGGGTAGGCCCTCCGGGCGACCTCCGTCAGGGTTTCCCGCGGCTTGTCGCTCAGCGGTGCGTGATACAGGAGGAGATTTCCGTGACGTCCGAGGTCGAGGTCGACGCCGTCGTGCTGGTCGGGGGCAAGGGCACCCGGCTGCGCCCGCTCACCCTTTCGGCGCCGAAGCCGATGCTCCCGACAGCCGGGACGCCCTACCTGAGTCACCTGTTCTCCCGCATCCGCGAGGCCGGGATCCGGCACGTCGTGCTGGGGACGAGCTACCGGGCGGAGGTGTTCGAGGAGTACTTCGGCGACGGCAAGTCGATCGGCCTCGACCTGGAGTACGTCGTCGAGGAGGAGCCGCTCGACACCGCGGGCGCCATCCGCAACGTCTACGACAAGCTGCGCGCGGAGCACGTGATCGTCTTCAACGGCGACATCATCTCCGGCTCGGACCTCGGCGAGCAGCTGCGCGTGCACCGCGAGTCCGAGGCCGACGTCACCCTGCACCTGCAGCGCGTGCCGGACCCGAGCCGGTTCGGCTCGGTGCCCACCGACGAGACCGGCCGGGTGCAGGCGTTCCTCGAGAAGACGCCGAACCCGCCGACCGACCAGATCAACGCCGGCTGCTACGTCTTCCGCCGTCCGGTGATCGAGGCCATCCCGACCGGCCGCCGGGTGTCGGTCGAGCGCGAGACGTTCCCGCAGCTGCTGGAGCAGGGCGCGCACGTCCACGGCTTCGTCGACGCGTCCTACTGGCTGGACGTCGGCACGCCGGAAGCGTTCGTCCGCGGCTCGGCGGACCTCGTGCGGGGCGTCGCGCCGACGTCGGCGCTGCCCGGCCGGCCCGGCGAATTCCTGGTCCTCGACGGCGCTTCGGTGGCCGAGGACGCCCAGCTCTCCGGTGGTTCGACCATCGGCGGCGGCGCGGTGGTCGGCTCGGGCGCGAAGATCGACGGCTCGGTCCTGTTCGACGGCGCGGCCGTTTCCGAAGGCGCCGTCGTCGAGCGCTCGGTGCTCGGGCACGGCGCGCGCGTCGGAGCCGGCGCGGTCCTGCGCGGGGTCGTCCTGGGCGACGGCGTGTCCGTCGGCGCCGGCTGCGAGCTGCTGGAAGGCGCCCGCGTCTGGCCCGACACGGTGCTGCCCGACGGCGCGATCCGCTTCTCGAGCGACGCGTAGCCGATGTTCTGGCGCCCCGCGTTCGAGGTCGACCTGGGCCGGGTCCTGGGTCCGCTGAAGCGCGGCCGCGGGTCGCTGAACATCCTCACCGACGAGCGCGGGATCACCTGGCTCGCTTCGAACACCCCGGACGGCCCGGGCACGCTCGCGCTGCGCCGGCTCGCCGACGGCCGCGTCGAGGCGGCGGCCTGGGGGGACGGGGCGGACCGGCTGCTCACCGGCGTCCCGGCGTTGCTGGGGGCGAACGACGACGACACCGGCTTCGTCGCGCACCACGACGTCGTCGCGCGCGCCCGCCGGGCGAACCCCGGCCTGCGGCTGGGTGCGACGGGTGTGGTGTGGGACTGGCTGGTGCTCGCGGTGCTGGAGCAGAAGGTCGCCGGCAAGGAGGCGATCCGGTCGTGGGCCGAGCTGTGCCGCCGGTTCGGCGCGCCGGCACCCGGGCCCGGGCCGGAGCGCCTGCGCGTGCCGCCGACGCCGGTGGCGCTGCGGTCGCTGCCGGACTGGCACTGGCACCGCGCGGGCGTCGACATCAAGCGCCGGACGGCGCTGCTCAACGCCGCTCGCGTGGCCCCGCACCTGGAGCGGGCCGTGGACCTGCGCGGGCTCGAGGGACGGCACTGGCTGCGCCAGGTCCCGGGCATCGGCGTCTGGACGGCCGCGGAGATCGCCCAGCGCGCCTGGGGCGACCCGGACGCGGTGAGCTTCGGCGACTACAACATCCCGTCGATGGTCGGGCACGCCTTGGCGGGCACGAAGACGGACGACGCGGGGATGGCGGAGCTGCTGGCGCCGTACGCCCCGCAGCGGCAGCGGGCGGTCCGGTACCTGGAGGCGGCCGGGCACACGCGCCCGCGGTTCGGCCCGCGCATCGAACTGCGCGACTACCGCGCCATGTGAGGTCCCGGGGACGCCGTGCAGGTGCCCCTCATGGACTTGACCGAGCCGTGCCCGCGCGGTTTGCCGGCGTGGCGTGGGACGTCATGAACGGGTCGTTCATGACGTCCGGCGCGGTGAAAGGGTCGTTCATGACGTCGGGCGACCCGGTCACCTCGTGGCGGCCGGCTGCTGCGGCGGCGGGGGGTAGCCGCCCGGCGGGGGCGGGTACGGGGGCTGCTGGCCCGGGTAGGGCGGCTGGGGCGGGTAGCCCGGGGGCTGCTGGCCGGGGTACGGGGGCTGCGGCGGGTAGCCCGGCTGCTGGTAGCCCGGGTACTGCGGCGGGTACGGCGGCTGCTTGGGCTTGCTCGAGTTGACGATCAGCAGCACCACCCCGACGATGCCCGCGAGCACCACCACGATGATCAGCAGCATCAGCACGCTCACCATCAACCGTTCCCCTCGTCGAGTGCGGCGCGGACGATCGACAGCGCCTCGGCGGAATCGAGGCCCAGCTTACGAGTGATCTTCGCGTACTCCGCCGCGGCCTCCTGGGCGCGGCGGCGGCTCTGGTCACCCGACGCCGCGACGAAGCTGCCCGCGCGGCCGCGCGTCTCGATCAGGCCCGCTTCCTCCAGCTCGCGGTAGGCCCGCGCGACCGTGTTCGGGGCGATGCCCAGGTCGGCCGCGAGCTGCCGGACCGTCGGCAGTTTCGTGCCGACGGCCAGGCTCCGGTCGTTGATCCGCGCCGCGAGCCCGGACCGGACCTGCTCGAAGGGCGGCACCGCCGAGCCGCTGTCGAAGGGGACGATCACCAGCTCTGCGGCCCCGCACCCGGGCCCGGCAGCTGCTGCTGCGGGAACGACGGCCCCTGCGGCGCGTACTGCTGCGGCGCGGGCGGGTACCCCGGCTGCTGCGGGAACCCCTGCTGCGGCGAAGGCGGGTAACCGGGCTGCTGCGGGAATCCCTGCGACGGCGGCGCGAACCCCGGCGGCGGCGGACCCGCCTGCCCCGGGGCGAACCCGGGCTGCGGCGCGGAACCCGCCGGTGCGAACCCCTGCTGCTGCGGCGCAAACCCTTGTTGCTGCGGTGGGAACCCTTGCTGCTGCGGGAAGTTCGGGTTCGGCGGGAACTGCCCGCCGTTCTTCATCGCCTCTTCCCGGCGCATCTTCGACACCCGGACGATCACCGCGACGATGAACACGATGACGCCCAGGATGATCAAGCCGAGCACGATGTACCCGAACACGCCGGTGTCGCCGCCACTGCCGGAGTGGTAGTGCACCCGCTCGGGGAACTGCGTAGCCATGTGGTCCCTCCCTGTCCGCGATCCAGGCTAGTGCCCGGCACCGACAGGAATGGCCGCTTTCACCAGATCGGCGAGATCTTCCGACCCCGCGGGAAGCGCGTCCGCCGGCCACCACCGCAGGTCGTCGGATTCGCTGCTCCGCACCGGCGAAGCGCCCGGCGGGGCGTGCACCGCGAACCGGACGTCGAAGTGCCGCGTCGGCACGCCGAGCGAGCACGTGATCGGGTGGACGTCCAGGTGCACCGGCTCGGCGGAGATCCGCAGCCCCTCGATGCCCGACTCCTCGGTGGCCTCCCGCAGCGCGGCACCGGCCAGCGACGTGTCCGACGGCTCGCAGTGCCCGCCGAGCTGCAGCCAGCGGCCGACGCGCGGGTGCAGCGTGAGCAGCACCCGCGTGCCGGTGTGGTCCAGCAGCACCGCCGACGCCGTGAGGTGCCCGGCCGCGCACGAGCGTTGACAGCTGTCCTCTCGCGCCGCCAGGAAGCCGAGGAACGCCTGCCGCAGGGATTCCTGCGAAGGCTCAGCCGGCCGCCACGAATCCAGCGTCTCGACGGCGTTCGCGTGCAGGGTCACAGCTCCAGCAACCCTTCGCCCGGCGAAACTTCCCCGCGCGGGGGCGGCGAGTCCAGCGGGACGCCGATCGCGACCGAGCCCAGCGGCTGCCAGCGGTCGTCGAGGCCGAGGACGTCGCGGACGAGGTCCGCGGCGAAGATCGTCGACCCGATCCAGCACGAGCCGAGCCCTTCGGCGGCCAGCGCGACCAGCAGGCCCTGCACCGCGGCGCCGCCGGCCACGGTGAACATCGTCTTCTCGCAGTCGTTGCGGCGGTCGTCGCGGTAGGTGTGGGCGCCGTCCGGCACCAGGAACGGGATGACGACTTCCGGCGCCCGGTACAGGATGTCGCCGCGGCTGAGCCGCTTCGCGATCTGCTCCTCGGTGAACTCGTCGCCGGCCAGGTCGGCCCGCCACGATTCGCGCATGGCGTCGAGCAGCTTCTTGCGCGTTCCGCCGTCGCGCAGCCAGGCGAACCGCACCGGGTGCGTGTGGTGCGGCGCGGGCGCGGTCAGCGCCGACCCCACCGCGCGCCGGATCGCCGCGGGATCCACCGGCTCGTCGGCGAACTGCCGCACCGACCGCCGCGCCGGGACGGCTTCGCGGCGCCCCTGCGCGATGGCTTCGTTGGTGCCCAGCCGGAAGAGGTCCTCCGCCAGGGGCCGGATCAGGTTCCGCGCGGTCGAGCCGTCGTCGACGAGGTCCAGCCCGCGCACGACCGCGACCGGCGTCCCGCCCAGCTTGCCCTTGACCAGGTCGGCGGCCGCGGCCAGCTCGTCGGCCACGGCGACCTCGGTCACGGCGAGCTCGTTGCCCTGCCCGTCGATCTGCCCGCGGTAGGCGTGCAGCACGCGCAGCCCGGACGCGCCGATCGCGTTGTCGGTCTGCCCGACGCGCCAGGCGCGGCCCATCGTGTCGGTGACGACGACGGCGACCTCCACGCCGAGCCGTTCCCGCAGGCCGTTGCGCAGCGCCAGCGCGGAGGCGTCGGGATCGGCGGGCAGCAGCGCGACCTCGTCACCGGCGACGTTGGACGCGTCGATCCCGGACGCGGCCTGCACGATGCCCAGCGGGTTCTCGGTGATCACCGTGCGCGCGATCCGCGCGACCACCCGGACGGCTTCCTGCTCGACGAGCTTGCGGCGCTCGGCGTCGCGGGCCTCCGGGTCGGTGGGCACGCGGACGAGCCTGCCCTCGGCCTTGGAGACGATCTTGCTGGTCACGACCAGGACGTCGCCCGAGCGCAGCCACGGCGCGGCCGCCACGATCGCGCCGGTCAGGTCGTCGCCCGGCCGGAACTCCGGCAGCCCGGGGACGGGCAGGATCTCCAGCTTCGGCGAAGCGTGGTCACTCAACAGGGGCTCCAGCGAGTTCGAGCGCGGCGCGGGCCATCGCCGCGGTCGCGTCCACATCGGACATCAGCAGCGGGACGTCGCGGACGGTCACGCCCGGCACGTCGGCCGTCTCGCCCTCGGCGATCAGCCAGCCGTCGAGCACCCCGCCGTCCCGGCGAGAGCCGTAGTGGCGGCCGACCGCCTCGGCCGAGGTCTCGACGCCGATCGCGGTCAGGCACGCGTCGGCCATCCCGCGCAGCGCCTTGCCGCCGATGATCGGCGACACCCCGACGACACCCGCGGACGTCTTGCGCAGCGCGTCCCGGACCCCCGGCACGCCCAGCACGGTGCCGACCGACACGACCGGGTTCGACGGCGCGAACAGCACCGCGTCGGCGTCCTTGAGGGCCTCGAGCACGCCGGGCGCGGGCTTGGCCTCGTCGGCGCCGACCGCGACGATCGAGTGCGCCTTCGGCTCGGCGCGGTAGCGCACCCACCACTCCTGGAAGTGGATGGCCTTCTGCTGGCCGTCCTGCTCCGGGTCGTCGATCACGACGTGCGTCTCGACGCGGTCGTCCGACATCGGCAGCAGCCGGACGCCGGGCTGCCAGCGGTCGCACAGGGCCTCGGTCACCGCCGAGAGCGGGTAGCCCGCGCGCAGCATCCGCGACCGGATGAGGTGGGTGGCGATGTCCTTGTCGCCGAGCCCGAACCAGTCCGGGTCGGCGCCGTAGGCCGCCAGCTCCTCCTTGACCACCCAGGTCTCGCCCGCGTGCCCCCAGCCGCGTTCCTTGTCGATCCCGCCGCCCAGGGTGTACATGCAGGTGTCCAGGTCGGGACAGATCCGCAGCCCGTGCATCCAGACGTCGTCGCCGGTGTTGACCAGCGCCGTCACCTCGTGCTCCGAGTCCCCGGAACCTTCCGCCGGCATCCCCAGCGCCGCCTTGACACCCAGCAGGAAACGGGCCCCGCCCACTCCGCCGACCACTACCACGATCTTCACGACGTCGAATCCTCGCACGAGCCGGGTGCGGGCACCCAGTACCGGTATCTGTGGTGCGGGGCGCAGCCGAGCCCCGCGTAGAGCGCGAGCGCGCCCGAGTTCCCCTCCGCCACCTGCAACACCGCGCGGTCCGCTCCCTGTTCCACGCCCCAGGCTGCCAGTGCCGCCATCAGCGCGGACGCCAGCCCGCGCCGCCGGTGCTCCGGGCGCACGGCCAGGCGCCCGACGTGCAGCCAGCCGTCCACCAGCGCGCCGCGGACCGCGGCCGCCGTGACCCCGCCGTCGGTCACGACGCCGTAGCCGACCTTCCCGCCGGTCAGAACGGCCCGCGCGGCTTCGGTGCCGGCGTCCGACCCGAGCGCCAGCTCCCACCACCCCGCCGTCGCTTCGTCCCGCACTTTCACGTGAAAGTGCGCACCTGGGGGCCGCACTTTCACGTGAAAGTGCGGCTTCTCGAGCGGGGCGGTCAGGACGACGACCTCGTGGCCGGCGCCGTGCGTGGTGGCCGGGACCCAGCCGGAGGCGGCGATCGCGTGCTCGTTGGGGCTGTCGCGGACCACCTGGGCCATCGGCGGGATCCCCCGATCGTGGGCGAAGTCACACACCGCCCGCAGCGCCTCGGGCACCGGCCGGCCGGGGTCGCCGACGGCCAGGACGCTGTTGGCGCGCCCGGTGAACCCGTCCGCCCAGCGCAGGCGCCAGCCGCCCAAGCGCTCCTCGACCAACGGCGGCCATGCTCTGCTGCAGGTGATTTCGAGCGACTCGGGTGCGTTCACCGCTAGATTGTGACCGAGGCGGTGAAAGTCGCGGAGCGGATATTCCCGAGGAGGTGGCCGTGGGCATCCAGCGCAAGGACGAGCGGCACAACGAGAAGCTCGTCGACGAGATCTCCGAAGGGTTCAACCGGGCCGTGGGGGAGAAGAAGACCGAGGACGAGGCCCCCAAGCCGCGCTTCGTCATCACCGGCGACGCCCGGGCGACCCCGCCCCCGCGCCGCCGCGAGCGGTGAGCTCCATACCCGGGGTATGGCTAAGGCTTGCCTCACCAACCGAACGGGTGCCGATGCCGCGTAATGTCGGCACGGACTGGCTGTTTGCAGAGAAAAGCAGGAGTGCGCAGTGACCTACGTGATCGCCGAGCCCTGCGTCGACGTGCTCGACAAGGCGTGTATCGACGAGTGCCCCGTGGACTGCATCTACGAGGGCGAGCGGATGCTGTACATCCACCCGGACGAGTGCGTCGACTGCGGCGCCTGCGAGCCGGTCTGCCCGGTCGAGGCGATCTACTACGAGGACGACGTCCCGGACAACTGGTCGGACTACACCAAGGCCAACGTCGACTTCTTCGACGAGCTGGGCTCGCCCGGCGGCGCCTCCAAGGTGGGCAAGACGGCCAACGACCCGTCGTTCGTCAAGGCGCTGCCCCCGCAGGGCGAATGAGCCCGGTCGCGCTGCCCGACTTCCCCTGGGATTCGCTCGCCGAGGTCAAGGCCACGGCGCAGGCGCATCCCGGCGGGGTCGTCGACCTTTCCATCGGCACCCCGGTCGACCCGGTCCCGGCCGGCATCCGCGACGCGCTGGCGTCGGTTTCGGAGATCCCCGGGTACCCGACCACGCACGGCATCCCGGCCCTGCGCGCGGCCGCCATCGCCGCGCTCGGCCGCCGTCACGGGGTGACGGGCATCGAGCCGGACGCCGTGCTCCCGACGATCGGGTCCAAGGAGGCCGTGGCCTGGCTGCCGCGCCTGCTCGGCTTCGGCGCCGGTGACCTCGTCGTCATCCCGGAGCTGGCGTACCCGACGTACGAGGTCGGGGCGCTGCTGGCGGGCGCGTCGATCCTGCGTGCCGACAGCACGGTCGCGCTCGGCCCGCAGAAGCCGTCGATGATCTGGCTGAACTCGCCGTCCAACCCGACCGGCAAGGTGCTCCCGGCCGAGCACCTGCGCAAGGTCGTCGAGTGGGCGCGCGAGCGGGACGTCATTGTGGTCTCCGACGAGTGCTACCTGGCGCTCGGCTGGGAGACCGAGCCGCTGTCGGTCCTGCACCCGGACGTCTCCGGCGGCCGGACCGACGGGCTGATCGCGGTGCACTCGCTGTCGAAGTCGGCGAACCTGGCCAGCTACCGCGCCGGGTTCCTGACCGGCGACCCCCGGCTGATCAAGCAGCTGCTCGACATCCGCAAGCACGCGGGCATGATCGTGCCGCGGCCGGTCCAGGAGGCGATGGTCGCCGCGCTGACCGACGACGAGGCCCTCGAAGCCCAGCGCGGACGCTACGCGCGCCGCCGGCTCGTCCTGCGCAAGGCGTTGGAGGACAACGGCTTCCGCGTCGACCACTCCGAGGCCGGCCTGTACCTGTGGGCCACCCGGGACGAAGCCGCCGCCGCGACGGTCGAATGGCTGGCCCAGCGGGGCATCCTGGTCGCGCCCGGCACGTTCTACGGCCCGAAGGGCGGCAACCACGTCCGCGTCGCGCTGACCGCGACCGACGAGCGCATCGACGCCGCCGTGGAGCGGCTCACTCAGTAGTCGCGGCCGGTCAGGCCCCGGTAGACGAACCGGGTCAGCAGCTCGATCGCTTCTTCGTCGGTCGGCGGTGTCCAGCCCGGCGGTGAGCCGTGCAGCCACGTGGCGGCGAACGAGTCGACGAGGTTGTACATCAGCATCCCGCAGCGGTCCGGCGTCGTGGGCAGCTTCAGCCCGGCGCGGGTGACGTGCGCGAGGTGGTCGTCGAGGTCGGCGGCCTGGGACGCGCCGAACTGCGCCAGCGTGCGCGCGAACGACTCGCTGACCATCGCCGCCTGGCGCAGGGCCAGCATCGTCGCGGCGTTGTCCCGGTAGAAGTCCCAGTACTGCTTGACGTGCCAGCGCACCGCCGCCGGGTCGCTGAAGTCGGTCAGGTGGTCCTCGCGCTCGGCGCTCTCGTCGCCGGACGCCGCGATGTCGGCCATGAGCGCTTCGAGCAGCTCTTCCTTGCCCGCGAAGTGGTTGTAGAACGACCCCGCGGCCCGGCCCGCCTCGGCGGTGATGTCGGTGATCTTGGTGTTCAGGTAGCCCTTGCGCGCGAAGACGCGCTTGGCGGCGGCCTTGAGCGCGCCCTCGGTCTCCGCGGCCTTCTCCTTGCGGCTCGTCGCCGTCATCGGCACCTCCCTTGACACGGGACGCTAGCAGCGCCATTCTGAATCCAGATTCACTGAATCACAATTCACTGGGAGGACGACGTGGACACACGGGTGCTGATCGCGGGGGCGGGACCGACCGGGCTGACCCTGGCCATCGAGCTGGCGCGGCGCGACGTCGCCGTGCGGATCGTCGACAAGGCGGAGACGTACTTCGTCGGCTCGCGCGGCGACGGGATGCAGCCGCGGACGCTGGAGGTGTTCGAAGACCTGGGCGTGCTCGACGCCGTGCTGGCCGCGGGCATGGCCCCGGTGCCGATGAAGATCCACCTCGGCGGCGAGGTGGTCGGCGAGCGGATGATGTTCGACCCGATCGAGCCGACGCCGTCGAAGCCGTACCCGACCGGCTGGTTCCTCGGCCAGTCGCAGACCGAGGGCATCCTGCGCGACCGGCTGGCCGAGTTCGGCGTGCGCGTCGAGCTGAACACCGGGCTGACCGGGTTCGAGCAGGACCCCGACGGCGTCACGGCCACGCTGAGCACGGGCGAGACCGTCCGGGCGGAGTTCCTCGTCGGCGCCGACGGCGGCAAGAGCTTCGTGCGCAAGACGCTGGGGATCGCGTTCGAGGGCACGACCGACGAGTCGATCCGGATGCTGCTCGGCGACGTCCGGGCGGAAGGGCTCGATCGCGCGTACGGCCACTGGTTCGCGACCCCGGACGAACCGATGAACGGCATGATGTTCACCCCGCTGGCGGGCACCCCGCACTTCCAGTTCGGCGCCTCGCTCGGCGACGGCGAGACGGACGTCGAGACGGCGCTGCCCGCGGTCCAGGCGCGGCTCGACGTGCTGAGCGGCGGCACGGTCAAGCTGTCCGACCTGGCCTGGTCGACGGTCTGGCGGCCGAACGTCCGGCTCGCGGCCCGGTTCCGCGACGGCCGCGTGTTCCTGGCCGGCGACGCCGCGCACGTCCACCCGCCGACCGGTGGCCAGGGCCTCAACACCGGCGTCCAGGACGGCTACAACCTGGGCTGGAAGCTCGCCGACGGCTCACCGGAGCTGCTCGACAGCTACGAGCCGGAGCGGCGGACGGTCGCGGCTCGCGTGCTCGGGGTCTCGACGGCGCTGCTGCAGAAGTACGTCGACGGCGACGAGGACGCCCACCACCGCGGCGAAGACACGCAGCAGCTGGACGTCGGCTACCGCGGCGGCCCGCTGTCCCCGGCGGGGACCGGTGCGCTGCGGCCGGGTGACCGGGCCCCGGACGCGCCGCTGGTCGACGCGAACGGCAAGCGGGTCCGGCTGTTCGAGCTGTTCCGCGGCCCGCACTCGACGGAGCTGGTGTTCGGCGACGGCGAGACGTCGGGGTACCGGATCCTGCCCGCGGGCAGCGCCCCCGCCCCGGACGCGCTGATCGACGAGGGCGGCCACGCGTACGCGGCTTACGAGGCTTCGGACGGGCGGCGGGTGCTCATCCGGCCGGACGGCTACGTCTGGTCGATCGCCTGATCACGACATCCCGTTGTGCGTGGAGTTGTCGTAGGTGCCGTTCGGCTTGGCGCGGTACGGGTAGCGGCCGTGCTTCCGCCCGCGCCGCACCCGGCGGCCGGCGAGGACGCCGATGGTGAGGATGACCAGGACGAGCAGGACGACGCCGCCGATGGCCAGGGTCAGCGCGGTCGCCATCCCCCGAGCCTAGGGGCGCCGGCGCCGGTTTGGGGGCGGCCGAAATGCCATGAAAGGGTCGTTCATGTCGTCAGGCGAGGTGAACGACCCTTTCCTGACGTGCAGGCAGCCGGGCCCGGCCGGCCCCGGCCCAAGCCGCCGTCGTGCGAGCTGCCGCGACTTTGCCGGGGATCGGCCGTGCGGACCCGACTTGGCCGGGCCCCGTCGTCGGAGGTCCTGAATGACTCGTTCAAGACCGCTGGTCAGGCGTGGAGGGCGCGGGCGGCGGTGTCGACGGCGGCCCAGGAAGCCCGCCAGGTCGCGCGGGCCTCGGCGCGGCGGGCCAGCTCGCGCTCGGCGATCCGGCCGGCGACGAAGCCGACCTCGCCGTCGGCCGACGCCAGCACCGAACGCATCCGCTCGGCCGCGACGACCGCGTCCTGGTGGTCGCCCAGCACGGTCTGGAAGTCCCGCGTCGCCTTGATCAGCACCTTGATCCGCTTCGCCCGCTTCTTCCTCGCCGACGTCTGGGCCAGCTCGGCGGCGTAGCGCAGCTTCTTGCCGTGGATGCGCAGGGCGTGCAGGTCGTCGTCCGGCGGGTCGGCGGGCAGCGCGCGGACGGCCTTGGCGAGCTTGCGGTGCGGCTTCGCCAGGCCGGCGACCAGGTCGTGGGGCTCCTCGGCCGCGGCGGCGGACGCCTCCCGGGCGCGGGTCAGCAGGCTGACCTCACGCAGCAGCGTCGAGTAGCGGGCGCTGGTCAGGGCCTGGGTCAGCCGCCGCTTCGCCGCCGCGCGCTCGGTGACGAACCGGGTCACCAAGCGGTGCCCGGCGGCCTGGTCGCGGACCTCGAAGTCGGCGATGACCTCGCGCAGGTGCCCGATCAGGACGTCGTAGTCGCGCACCTCGCCGAGCGACTGCCCGAGCCAGCCCAGCTCCGCGCGCACCGGCTCGGCGCCGTCGCCGACCAGCCCGCCGGACAGCTTGAGCACGCTGCGCATCCGCCGCAGGGCGACGCGCATCTGGTGCAGGTCCTCGGGATCGGCGCCGGAGCGCGTGCCGGGTTCGTACGCGAGCAGCGCGCGGATCTCCCGGTCGAGCTTGGCCCGCACGTGGTGCCCGGCCGGATCGGCGGGCCCGGCTTCCACCGGTGCGTCGGGCAGGCCCAGCTCGGCCGGGGTGCGAGGCAACGATTCGGTGGTCACCCCATGAATGGTAGGTGAATTCGCAGCCTCAGTCGTTGGCGTGCAGCATCGCGTTCAGCTCGACCCCGGTGCCCGTCCGCGGCACGACCTCGACCGCGCCGGTGCCCGAGTTGCGGCGGAACACCGCGCCGGAAATGCCGTTGAGCTCGCGGGCCTTCACGACCTTGCCGTCGACGACGACCTTCGTCCCCGCCGTCACGTACAGGCCGGCCTCGACGACCGAGTCGTCGCCCAGTGAGATGCCGATGCCGCCGTTCGCGCCGATCAGGCAGCGCTCGCCCAGCGAGATCGTCTCCTTGCCGCCGCCGGAGAGCGTGCCCATGATCGACGCGCCGCCGCCGACGTCCGAGCCGTCGCCGACGACCACGCCGGCCGAGATCCGGCCTTCGACCATGGACGCGCCGAGCGTGCCGGCGTTGAAGTTGACGAAGCCCTCGTGCATGACCGTGGTGCCGGACGCCAGGTGGGCGCCGAGCCGGACGCGGTCCGCGTCGCCGATCCGGACCCCGGACGGCAGGACGTAGTCGACCATCCGCGGGAACTTGTCCACGCTGTACACGGTCACCGCGCCGCGCGCCCGCAGCCGCAGCCGCGTCTGCTCGAAGCCCTCGACCGGGCACGGGCCGTGGTTGGTCCACACGACGTTGGCCAGCAGGCCGAACATGCCGTCGAGGTTCTGGCCGTGCGGGCGGACCAGCCGGTGCGAGAGCAGGTGCAGCCGCAGGTACATGTCGTGCGTGTCGGCCGGGGCGTCGGCGAGCTTGCCGATCGTGGTCCGGACGGCGACGACCTCGACCCCTCGGTCGGTGTCCGGGCCGAGCAGCGCCGCGGCGGCCTCGCCGAGCAGCTCGGCGGCCTCCGCCGCGCTCAGGCGCTCGGTGCCGGGGGTGCCGCTCTCGACGAGCTTGGGCTGCGGGTACCAGGTGTCGAGGACCGTTCCGTCGGTCGCGACGGTGGCCAGCCCGACGCCGCTGGCGCCGGTCGTTTCGGGGTTCGGGCTCTGCTCGCTCACGGCCCTCACCGTAGTGGAGTGACGCGGATCAACCACTCGTGGGCCGGGCGTCTACCTGCCCCTTCAGGCCCGAAAGCGCGGCGGCGACGTCGACCAGCGCCTGCGTGCAGGGGCCGCCCGCGTCCGGCACGGTGGTGCAGCCCGCGCTCCGGAACGACTTCACGGCGGTGTCGAGCTTGTCGGCTTCGGCGACCAGCTGCGGGTCGCGGTCGTTCGCGCGCTTGCGGGCCGCGCCCGGCACGTTGCCGACCTCCGTGACGTACTTCTCACAGCCCTTCGGCAGCTGGGTGCGTGGGCTCGCGTAGCACTGGTCGGCGGTCAGCGCGTCGAGCTTCGTCGGGAGCGCGTCCGGGCCCGGCTCGCCGCCCTGCTTGGGCGTCGGGCCGGCCTCGCTGCCGCAGCCGGACAGGACGAGGACCAGCAACGCGCCGCCCACGGCGACTCCGAACCTACGCACGTCCCCACGGTAGCGTGCGTGGCATGAGCCTCGACCTGCACGCCGATCCCGTCGACCTGACCGCGGCCCTCGTGGACGTCTTCAGCGTGTCCGGTTCGGAGGCCGAGCTCGCGACGCTGGTGCAGGGCGCGCTCCAGGAGCAGGCGCCGCACCTGGAGGTCGTCCGCAACGGCGACGCCGTCCTGGCGCGCACGAACCTCGGCCGCGGCTCGCGGGTCGTGCTCGCCGGGCACCTGGACACCGTGCCGGAGAACGGCAACTTCCCGTCGCGGCGCGAAGGCACCGGCGACGACGAGGTCCTGCACGGCCTCGGCACGGTCGACATGAAGGGCGGCGACGCCGTCTTCCTGCACCTGGCTGCGACGCTGACGGCGCCGAAGCACGACGTCACCTTCGTGTTCTACGACAACGAAGAGGTCGAGGCGGTCAAGAACGGCCTCGGCCGGATCGAGCGCGAGCTGCCGGAGTGGCTGGCGGGCGACCTGGCGATCGTCGGCGAGCCGTCGAACGGCGTCATCGAGGCCGGCTGCCAGGGCACCATGCGCGTCGAACTGCGGTTTTCCGGGAAGCGCGCGCACACGGCACGGGCGTGGATGGGGGAGAACGCGATCCACGCGCTCGCCGGGCCGCTGCGGCGGCTGGCCGAGTACGAGCCGCGGATCGTCGACATCGACGGCCTGACCTACCGCGAAGGCCTCCAGGCGACGTCGGTCACCGGCGGCGTCGCGGGCAACGTCGTCCCGGACGCGGCGGTCCTGACGGTGAACCACCGCTTCGCCCCGGACCGCTCGCCGGAAGCGGCCGAGCGTCACCTGCGCGAGGTGTTCGACGGGTACGAACTGTCCGTTGTGGACCTGTCGCCGGGCGCGCTCCCGGGCCTGTCGGCCCCGGCGGCCGCGGAACTGGTGACAGCGGCGGGCGGCCGCGCGGCGGCGAAGCTCGGCTGGACGGACGTGGCCCGCTTCGCGGCGCTCGGCATGCCGGCGGTGAACTTCGGCCCGGGCGACCCGACGCTGGCGCACACGAAGCAGGAGAACGTCCGGACGGCGGAGATCCGGCAGGTGGCGGACGTGCTCCGCAAGTTCCTGGGCTAGGCGTCGGCTTTGTAGAGGCCGACCACGTGTTCGCGGCTGACGCCGGTTTCCGGGTACCCCAGGTCCTTGCGCGCGGCGAGGATGAAGTCCGCGTACAGCTGCCACATGTCGGCCCCCGGGTCACCGGGACCTTGCTTGAACCTGCGGAAAGCGGCGATCGCTTCGTCGGACCCGTAGATGAGCACCCAGGTCGAGAAGCTGCGGAGGCGGTGGAGGGCTTCTTCCGCATCGGTGCCCACCGGGGGTGCTTCTGTCAGGAGCTTCTGGAACGTCGTCAGCATGGGCTCGTACATTTCGTGCTTCTTGCTGTGGACGCGTTCCTCGAGGTCGCGCACCTGCTGAGCCTTGATCTCGGCGCGGCGAGCGCTTTTCGAAGCCCGGCTCGCGATGATCGCCGCGTTGACGGCCGCTACCGCGGGTACGCCCGCGGCGACGATCGTGACCCACCAGTCTGGACTCGACACGGAGAAGCTCCTCACTTTCGGCGGTTGGACTACGACGTAGTCGGAGCGTGCCGAGCGCGTGTTACCGAAAGTGATCACTTGTCGCTGTTCGTGTCTTCGGGACTTGTGGCCGTCGTCACACCCGCGGGTCCTGAGCTGCGGTGACGCAGCGTCGCCACAGGTCACCGCAACTTTTCGCGGTTCCCGCCCGTATCCACAAGTGAAGCCGCGCACCCGGGGAGGACTCATGCCCAAAACCGCTGGACGAGCCGCGGTTGCCGCCGTGCTCGCCGTGGTGGTGGCCGGGGTGCTCACCGCCTGTGAGCAGCAGCCGGTGGCCGCGCCCGCGGCCGGGCCGATCCTCACCGCCATCGGGGAGGCCACCGCCCTGCCGCCGCCGCCCGACGAGGCGGCGGTGCCCGTGACGCAGGCCGCGCCCGCCGAGGTCGCCATCACCTTCCCGCGGACCGGGTCCGGGCAGTGGATGTTCACCCCCGGCAGTGACGAAGTCGCCGGCACCCAAGGGCGCCTGATGCGGTACCGGATCGCGCTCGAGACCGACATCGACGGCGTCGGGCCCGCCGACTTCGCGAAGAAGATCCGCGGCATCCTCGGCGACTCCCGCGGCTGGACCGCCGGCGGGCAGTGGCGGCTGCAGCAGGTCGGGCCGGCCGACAGCGCCGACTTCACGATCTACCTGGCCACCCCCGCCAGCCGCGACAAGCTGTGCGGCGGGACCGCGGACAGCTACACGTCCTGCCGCAACGGCAGCAACGTCGTGCTCAACGTCGCCCGCTGGGCCAACGCCGTGCCGAACTACGGGGCCCCGCTCGACGTCTACCGCCAGTACATGGTCACGCACGAGACCGGGCACCGGCTCGGCCAGGGCCACGAGCTGTGCCCCGGCCCGGGAAAGCCGGCGCCGGTGATGGAGCAGCAGACGCTCGGGCTGCACGGCTGCGTCCCGAACCCCTGGCCCTTCCCGGACGGCGGCGGCCGCGAATACGCCGGCCCGCCGGGGGAGTACGACGACCCCATCCCGGCGGGCGACTCCTGAACTACCGGCCCTGCAGGGACTTGACGTTGTCGCCGAAGGTCCAGCCCTTCGAGCCGTCCCAGTTGATCGACCAGTCCATCAGGCCCTTGAGGCCTGGAACCGACCGCCACGCCTGGGAAACCAGGCTCGGCGACATGTACCCGCCGCCCGCGCCGGGCTGCGCCGGCAACCCCGGCACCTGCTTGTCGTACGGGACGCGAATCGTCGTGCCCTGCACCACAAGACCGTTGTTCAGGCACTGCGTCTGCACGGTGAAGCCCTGCACGGTCCCGGCCTGGTACGAATCGCCGGCGCAGCCGTACATGGATCCGTTGTAGTACTGCATGTTCAGCCACCACAGCCGGCCGTTGTCCGCGTACTTCTTGATGATCGGCAGGTACGCGCCCCAGATCGAGCCGTAGGTGATGCTGCCGCCGGTCACGTACGCGGTCTCGGGCGCCATCGTGAGGCCGAAGCCCGCCGGCATCTGCGCGAGCACGCCGTCGATGATGCGGACCAGGTTCGACTGCGACGCCGACAGTGTCTTGATGTTCCCGCTGCCGGTCAGCCCGGTCTCGATGTCGATGTCGATCCCGTCGAAGTTGTACTGCTTCAGGATCGGCACGACCGTGGCGACGAACTTGTCCGCCACCGCCGACGACGAGAGGTCGATACCGGCCGCCGCACCGCCGATGGACATCAGGATCGTCGCGCCCGCGGCCTTCGCCGCGCACATCTCGGTGGGCGTCGACACCTTCACGCCGGCGTCCATCCCGTTCTCCCACAGCACCGTGCCGTCGGAGCGGATCACCGGGAAGGCGGCGTTGATGACGTTGTAGCCGTGCTGGGCCATGCGGCTGTCGGTGATCGGGACCCAGCCCATTCCGGGGTGGACGCCGTTCGCGGCGCCGTCCCAGTTCTCCCAGTACCCCTGGAGGACCTTGCCCGCGGGCCGCGGTTTCACCGCGCACGTGTCGGCCTGCACCGCCCCCTGCGCGGGGGCCGGCACGAGCAGCGGGACGGCCAGCGCCGCTGCCAGAAGGGTTCCGAACAGGCGGGTAAAGCGACCGGACATACCGATTCCCATCGTCGTTGAGGGCGAACGCGGCGTGTCCAGCCAACATAAGCGCCGCGGGGAACCGGTGACTACCTACGAACGGGTGGTCTAGACAAATTTGGGAGGGCGGCACTTTCACGTGAAAGTGCCGCCCTCGGGGTCACACGGTCAGGGTCCAGGAGGACAGGTAGCCGGTGTCGGCCGGGCCGACGTCCCGGAGCCGCAGCTGCCAGGCCCCGTTCGCGGCTTCCGAAGAAGCGTTGACGGTGTAGGTGGTGTCGAGGTTCGGCGTCGAGTCGCTGCTGGAGTTCTTCAGCCGGTACGCCGTGCCGTCCGGGGCGACGAGGTCGAGGACCAGGTCACCGCGGTAGGTGTGGGTGATGTGCACCTCGACCTTGGTGGTGCCGGACGCGTTGCGCGCGCAGCCGCCGACGTTCGCGGTGCTGTTCACCGCGGCACCCGGGTAGTCCGGGATGTCCAAGCGGGTCGAGTTCGTCACCGGCGCGCACGACGACGTCCCGACGCCGAGCGAGAACGACGCCGTGTGGTCGGCGTTCGCGCCGTCGGCCGTCACGGTGATCGGGAAGGTGCCGGTCGGCGTGCTCGACGACGTCGAGATGGTCAGCGTCGAGGACCCGCCCGAGGAGATCGTCGCCGGGCTGAACGACGCCGTCGCGCCCGCGGGGAGGCCGGCCGCCGACAGCGAGATCGACTGCGCGCTGCCGGACGTCGTCGTGGTGTTCACCGCGACCTGCAGCGACTGTCCCGGTTGGACGGTCCCGGCGGTGGGGTTGAGCGCGACGGAGAAGTCGTTGCCCTGCGTGGTGGCGACGGCCAGCTTCCAGAGCGCGTACCCGATCGCGTCGGAGTTCTTCTCCAGCGGGGTGTCCGGGATGTTCGAGGTCGTGTCGCACGCGCGGTGGTAGCAGTTGTCGAACGCCGCACCCGCGGTGCCGCCCCACTTCTGGGCCTGCGCCGAGCTCTTGATGTCGCCGGCGCCGGTGGCCAGGCCGCCGACCGGGATGCCCGCGCTCTTGAACGACGCGTGGTCGGACCGGCCGTCGCCTTCGCTGTCGCCCTCGGTCTGGATGCCGATGGAGGAGAAGTACTCGTCGAAGATCGCCTTGACCGAAGCGACGTCGTCGTAGACGAAGTAGCCCCAGTTCTTCGAACCGATCATGTCGAAGTTGAGGTAGGTCTTGATCTTCGTGCGCTCGGTGCTCGGCAGGTTGTTGACGTAGTACTTGGAGCCGACCAGGCCGGACTCCTCGTCGGCCCACCAGGCGAACCGGACGCGCTTGGCCATCGCCGGGTTGGTGCGGGCCAGTGTCAGCGCGGTCTCGAGGATCGACGCGCTGCCGGAGCCGTTGTCGTTGATGCCGGGGCCGGCGCTGACGGAGTCGAGGTGCGCGCCGAGCATGATGACCTGGCTCGCGTCGCCCTGCGGCCACTCGGCGATCAGGTTCTGCGACTGGCCGATGCAGCTCGTGCAGGTCTGGCGGGTGGTGGTGAAGCCCGCGTTCTTGAGCAGGTTTTCCACATAGGACACCGAGGCCGCGTAACCGCCGCCGCGCGGCGACCGCGTGCCACCGTTGTTGTTGGCGATGGTCTGCAGCTGGTTGAGGTGGGTCTTGATGTTGGCCAGCGAGATGTCCGGCGCGGCGAGCGCCGTGGCGGGCGCGGCGGTGGCCGCGGGCGCGGATACGACGCCCAAAACGGCGGCCAGGGCGGTGACCCCGGCGCCGAGTCGTGTCTTCCACTTCATGGCGGTGAGTTCCTTCGATGGGGGTTGGGGAGAACGGCCGTGAAGGCCGCACCGGGCTGGTGCGGCCTTCACGGGGTGGGGCGTGCTACACGGTCAACGTCCAGGAGGACAGGTAACCGGTGTCGGCGGGGCCGACGTCTCGGATGCGGAGCTGCCACGCGCCGTTCGCGGCCTCGGACGAGGCGTTCACGGTGTAGGTGGTGTCGATGTTCGGGGTGGAGTCGCTGCTGGAGTTCTTCAGCCGGTAGGCGGTGCCGTCCGGCGCGACCAGGTCGAGGACCAGGTCACCGCGGTAGGTGTGGGTGATGTGCACCTCGACCTTGGTGGTGCCGGACGCGTTGCGGGCACAGCCGCTGACGGTGCTGGTGCTGGTGACCGCGCTCGCCGGGTAGTCCGGGATGTCCAGGCGGGTCGAGTTGGTCACCGGGGCGCACGACGAGGTGGTCCCGACGGTCAGCGTGTACTGCGCCGTGTGGTCGGTGGTGGCCCCGTCGGTGGTGATGGTGATCGGGTAGCTGCCGGTCGGGGTCGACGCGGTCGTCGCGATGGTCAGCGTCGAGCTGGCGCCCGACTGGATCGTCGCCGGGTTGAACGTCGCGGTCGCGCCGGCGGGGAGACCCGACGCCGACAGGGTGATCGACTGGGCGGCGCCCGAGGTGATCGTGGTGCTGAGCGTGGTGGTCGCCGAGGCGCCCGGCTGCACCGAACCCGAAGCCGGGTTCAGCGCGACCGAGTAGTCCGCGCCGCCGCCGCTGCACGACGTCGGCTCACCGGTCGCGGCCGTGACGGAGACGGCGTCCCACGCGGCCTTGGTGGTGTTGTACTCGGTGCAGCTGCCCGGGAAGAGCGCGATCGCGGCTTCGAGGGTCGCCTTGCGGGCGGCCTTGTGGTTCCACGACGAGGTCTTCTTCAGCAGGCCGTTGTAGAAGATCTTGCCGGCCTTCTGGATGCCGACGCCGGTGACCGAAGAGTTGTTGCAGGTCGGGCTGGCCGGCTTGCCGCCACCCGGGTTCGAGCCCTCGGCCAGCAGGTAGAACCAGTGGTTCTGCGGGCCGGCGGCCGCGTGCACCTCGGTGCTCGGGATCGACGACGAGTAGCAGTTCGGGTCGCCGACCTTGGACGGCTGGTACATGTAGCGGATCGGGCCCTGGCCGACCAGGTTGACGCCCTCGCCGACCTCGTAGTCCGGGGTGTCCTTGGCGTTGTTCGCGTACGCCTCGGTCAGCGCGCCGAAGATGTCACCGGTGGACTCGTTCATGCCGCCGTTCTCGTTGCCGGAACCGGCACCGCCCGGGGTGAACTGGAAGATGCCGTGGCCGAACTCGTGGCCGACGACGTCCATCGAGGTGGCCTGGCGCTGGTTGTCCTGCGAGTGCCCGAAGTGGGTCGAGGAGCCGTTCCAGTAGGCGTTGACGTCGGAGAGGCCCACCGAAGCCGGGTAGCCGGTTCCGCTGCCGTTGATGCCGTTGCGGCCCAGCCAGTCGGCGAGCATCTTCCACTCGGTCTGGACGCCGTAGAGCGTGTCGACGCAGGCGGTTTCGAGGTCGGTGCCGGAGCCGTTGCCCCACGCGTTGTCGGGGCCGCTGTAGACGGAACCGCCCTCGCGGCCGCAGCTGATGCCGGTGCGGCCCGGGTCGCGCATCGTGTACGTGCTGCCGGACTGCGTCGTGTCGATGGAGACGTTGCCGACGTAGTAGCTGTTGCCGGTGCCGGCGACGTTCACCGTGCCCGGCTGGGCCTGCGTCCGGGCGCCCGAGGAGAACGTCTTCACGTCGTCCCGCTTGTCGAGCACCGCGCCGGTCGCCGCGTCGACGAACACGTGGAGGTTGCTGGGTGCCGTGGCGGTGCGCCCGGCGACGACGACCTCGTAGGCGAGCTTCGGGCTCGTCCCCGCCAGCACGACCTTCTCCGGCGAGCTCACACTGTCCACAGTGGCCAGTTGGGCGCGCGCGGTGGCCGCGGCCTTCGCGGCGTCGACGAGGGCCTGCGTCCCGACGGCGATCGGAGCGGTCTCGGCGGCGCTGGTGCCGCGCACCCGCCCGGCCCCGTCGGCGACGACGACCGCGTCCCCGCCCACGACCCGCAGGCCCTGGTAGGTCCGCTGGTAGGCGCCGTAGAACAGGCCGCCGCCACCGGCGGTCAGGCCGACGCGCTGGAAGGCTTCGGCCGGCCCGCGCTTGAGGGCGTCGAGGCCGTTCGCGGCGGCCTGGTCGGCCGCGCGGGCCGCGGCCACGTCCGGGGCTGCGGGCTGTGCTTGGGGAGTCGCGCTCGCCGGGGTCACCGGTAGCGCGAGCGTCATGGCGAACCCGGCGGCGGCCGCCAAGCCCGTCCTGAACCCACGATGGGTCATCGAGGTCAACCTTTCATGAAGGCAGAATCGTGGTCCGGTAAGGGAAAGAGGGGAGACGTGTCCGGCGGGTCAACACGAGGTATGCGTCCGGACGCATCCGAGTAAAGGATCAGCGGATCTGGGCGTCAATGCGCCGAACGGACCAACGCCGCGTTCCGGATTCTCGGATCAATTCGTACAAAGCCCGCCGCAGCAGGGGATTCACGGTGTGTTCCGTGCCGGAACGACTTTCGTAGGGATTGTCCCCGACACCATCCGAACGCCGGACGATCTCGATCATCGGGAATCGTTAGTGCTGCAAAGGAAAACGTTGTCGTGCCTGCTCAGTCGGCTTCCGCGCCCAGCGCGATGAGGCCGTCGCGCAGCACGTCCGCCGCCTCCGCCTGCTTCCCGGTCTCGCCGAGCAGCTCGCTCAACGGCCGCAGCGCGCGCACCAGCACCCCGCGTGCGCCCAAGCCGGTGGCCAGCTCGACGGCGGCGCGCAGGTCCTCGGCCGCGCGCCGGGCGTCCCCGCGGGCCCTGGCCAGCGAACCCAGCTGCAGCCGCAGTTCCGCGGCCAGCGCCGTGCCCGCCACGACCGAAGGGCGGACCTGGTCGAGCAGCGTGGCCGCCGTCTCCAGCCGGCCCGCCGCCAGGTATTCGGCGGCGAGCTCGACGGTGATCGCCGGGACGTCGTCCGGCCACGCCGTCTCCCGCGCCGCGCCGAGGTCGGCCAGCGCGCCCTCGACGTCGCCCGCGCGGCCGCGGACCCGGGCCCTGGCCAGCAGGCAGTGCGCCATCGCCGGGTGCAGGGCCCGCTCCTGCATGAGGTCGTAGGCCGCGGCGACCGACGCGGCCGCGTCGGCGAACCGGTCGGCCGCCAGGTGGCTGCGGCACACCTCGACGTGGCTGCGGGTCAGCTCGGCCAGCACCGCGGGACCGCCCCGGGTGAGCCGCAGCGCCGAATCCGCGTACTCCGACGCCCGCTCCAGGTCGCCCTGGCGCAGGTGCCGCTCGGCCAGGCAGGCCCGCAGGGTGAGCAGCATCGACGGCTGCGGGTAGCCGTCGCGCAGCAGCTCCGCGTGGCAGGTTTCCAGCAGGTGCAAGGAATACTGCGATTCGCCCCAGCCGCTGAGCACCGCCGCGCGCAGCGGCACGACCATCGCGCGCACCGGCGGCGGCTCGCCCGACAACGCCGATTCGGCCTCCGCGACGTACTTGGTGCGGACGTCGCCCGTCGAGTACCCGGCCAGCCACAGCAGCGCGATCCCGGCCTGCCGCGGCCGGTCGAGGCGTTCGGCGTGCCGGCGGATCCGCTGCATGCGGGGCGCCGCGCGGCGGACGTCGCCGGCCAGGAACCGCTCCGCCGTCTCGATCAGGTCGAGGTCGAGTTCGAGCAGCTCGCGCGGGGAGCGGCCGCCGAGCAGCTCGTCGGGGTCGACGGCGAGCTGCCGGGCGAAGAACCGCAGCGCGTCGCCCGAGGGCGTCCGCGCGCCGGTTTCGACCGACGACACGTAGGCCGCGGAGTACTGCGGCCCGGCGAGCTGGCGCTGCGTGAGCCCGCGTTCGGTGCGCAGCTCACGCAGGCGTTCGCCGACGCTCTCGCTCACTCAGGTGCCTTTCCGCCGTGGACGTTCCAGGGTAGGCCGCGCGGTGGCGGGGGAGTCGCCCGCCACCGCGCGACCGGGATCAGCAGGTGCCGCTGTCGCTCCACACGGCCCACGAGGTGGGCGCGCCGGGCTCGGCACCGGTCGAGTACCACAGGGACGTCCACTTGTGACCGTTGTGGCCGACGACGTCGTTGGGCACGTACGCCTTCGCCACGTCCCACTCGGCGAGGCCGTCGCAGCCGGTCGGCGGGGTGCCGGTGCCGACGGTCAGCGAGAACTGCGCGCTGTGGTCGGCGTCGGGCCCGTCGCCGGAGACCGTCACCTGGCTGGTGCCCTGCGGCGTGCTCGCCGAGGTGGTGATGGTCAGCGTGGCGGTGCCGCCGGACTGGACGCTCGCCGGGCTGATCGTCGCCTTCGCGCCCTCGGGCAGGCCGCTGGCCAGCAGCTGGACGGTCTGGGCGGTGCCCGACGTCACCCGGGTGGTGATGGTCGTGGTCGCCGTCTGTCCGGGCTGGACGGACGCCGAGGTCGGCGACAGCGTCAGCGAGTAGTCGTTGCCGGCCGGCGGCTGGCCGCTGCACGTCGGCTCACCGCTGACCGCGGGGACGCTCACCGCGTCCCAGGCGGCCTTGGTGGAGTTGAACTCGGTGCAGCTGCCGGGGAACAGCGCGATCGCCGCTTCCAGCGTGGCCTTGCGGGCCGCGCGGTGGTTCCACGACGACGTCTTCTTCAGCAGGCCGTTGTAGAAGATCTTGCCGGCCTTCTGGATGCCGACGCCGGTGACGCTCGAGTTGTTGCACGTCGGGCTGGTCGGCCCGCCGGACCCGTTGCTGCCCTGGGAAAGCAGGTAGAACCAGTGGTTCTGCGGGCCGGCCGCCGCGTGCACCTCGGTGCTCGGGATCGACGACGAGTAGCAGTTCGGGTCGCCGATCTGGCCCGGGTTGTACATGTAGCGGATCGGGCCCTGGCCGACCAGGTTGACGCCTTCGCCGACGGTGAAGTCCGGGGTGTCGACCGGGTTGTTGGCGTAGTACTCGGTCAGCGCGCCGAAGATGTCGCCGGTGGACTCGTTGAGGCCGCCGTTCTCGTTGCCGGAACCCGCGCCGCCCGGGGTGGTCTGGAAGATGGCGTGCCCGTACTCGTGGCCGACGACGTCCATCGGGGTCGCCTGGCGGCGGTTGTCCTGCGAGTGCCCGAAGTGCGTCGACGAGCCGTCCCAGTAGGCGTTGACGTCGTTGAGGCCGACGCTCGCGCGGAAGCCGCCGCCGGCCCCGTCGATGCCGTTGCGGCCGAGCCAGTCGTTGAGCATCTTCCACTCGGTCTGGACGCTGTAGAGCGTGTCGACGCAGCCGGTTTCGAGGTCGGTGCCGGAGCCGTTGCCCCAGCTGTTGCTGCTCTTGGTGAAGATCGAGCCGCCCTCGCGGCCGCAGGCGATGCCGCGGCGGGCCGGGTCGGTCATCGAGTAGGAGCTGCCGGAGCCGGACGTGTCGATCGAGACCGTCCCGGCGTAGTACGAGTTGCCGGTGCCCGCCTCGCGGACGTCGTCCCGGGTGTCGAGGACGGCGCCGGTCGCGCTGTCGACGAAGACGTGCAGCTTGGTCGGGTGGCCGCCGGTGCGGCCGCTGACGACCACCTCGTAGGCGAGCTTGGGGGCGTCCCCGGCCAGCACGACCAGCTTCGGCGTCTCGGTCTTGTCCACTGTGGACACCTTGGCCGTTGCGATCTTGGCCGCCTGCGCGGCGTTCAGCGTGGCCTGGGTGCCGACGGTGATCGGCGCGGTTGCGGCGGCTTCGGTGCCGCGGACGCGCCCGGCCCCGTCGGCGACGACGACCGCGTCCCCGCCGACGACCGGCAGGCCGTGGTAGGTGCGCTGGTAGGAGGCGAAGTAGAGCCCGCCGCCACCCGGGGTGACCCCGGTGCGGACGAAGGCCTCCCCGGCGCCCTTGGCGAGCCGGTCGGCGCCACTGAGGGCGGCCTGGTCGGCGGCTCGCGCGGCGAGCGCCTCGGGTGGGGTGGCGACGGGAGGTGCGGAGGCGGCGGCCGGGATCACCGGCACCGCGAAACTCAGGGCCAGGCCGGCGATCGCCGCCAGCCCTCGTGGGGATCTCATGGGGAACCTTTCCGGGGACCGTGGGGAGTGTGTCCGCCGGAATAACTGCTGTTATTGCGCCGGACGCGTCCGAGTAAAGGGTTCCGGTCGTGCGCCGGTCAATGGGCCGGATGGCGTAGTGGTGGCCGGGGAAGATCGCGGCGTTCGGGGCAAAACCGCAGGAAACGGCAGGGGTGCGGACTGGTCTGAACCAATTCACAGACTTTCGTAGGAATTTGGTTCCGGTCCGGACCACCGAGACCGGTGGTCCGGCGAATCAGCCTTCGGTGCCCGCCGCCGAATCGAGGCCGCGGCGGTAGGCCTCGATGGCCTCGGCCAGATGACCACGTTGTCGGAGCGCGTCGCCGAGCCGCAACGACGTCGAGACCGCCGCCCCGTGCAGGGAAGCCCCCCGCTGGATCTCCGCCGCTTCGCGCAGCAGCCGGATCGCCGTCTCCGGGTCGCCCTGGGCCAGTGCGATCTGCCCGCGCAGGCCGGTCGCCTCGCCCAGCGCCTCGACGTCGCGGGCCAGCAGCGGCCAGACTTCCGAAACCAGTGCCGCCGCTTCGTCGGGCGCGCCCTGGCGGAGGCGGACCTCGGCCAGCTCGACCGTCGCGCCGGCCAGGCCTTCGTCGGAACCGATCGCCGCCAGCTGGTCGCGCGCCTCCGTCAGCTCCGAGCGGGCTTCGGTGAGCCGGCCCAACCGCCGCAGGAGGTAGCCGCGGGCCCAGCGGCAGCGGGCCGCGTCGCGGTCGAAGCCCACCGACGCGAACAGCCGGCACGCCTCCGTCAGGTCTCGCAGCGCCCGGTCCGCGCGCCCGATCGCCTGCCACACCTGCGATGCCTGGCGGTGGAAGCGCGCCACGAAGTCCGGCCGGGTGGCCGCGCGCGCCAGGCGCCGTCCGTCCTCGGCCGCGCGGCGGGCGCGGTGCAGGCCGCCCATCTCCATCAGCGGGTGGATCAACGCGCTGAGCAGGCACAGCTCCGCGTCCGGGTCGGCCGGTCCCGAAGCCAGCTCGGCCTCGACGCGCGCGATCGCCGTGCCCGCGTCACCGCTCAGGTACCGGCAGCCGGACCAGCGGTGCACGATCATCGCCCGCAGCCACGGCGGCGCCGCGCCCGCCAGCTCCTCCGCGTGCTCCAGCTCCGCCTGCGCACCGGCGACGTCGAAGAGCTGCCACTTCACCTCGGCCCGGCAGAACCGCGCGTAGCACTCGACGTCGTCGAGGTGGTAGCCGGCGGCCTGCTTCGCCACGGCGGCGAACCGCGTCTCCGCGTCGGCGACGCGGCCCTGCTCCAGGTCGCGGTAGCCCTCGTCCAGCGATGCGTGCAGCTCGTCCGCGACACCCGAGGGCCGGCCGAACCGCAGCTCGTCGACGGTCAGCCCGAAGCGTTCGGCCAGGTAGGCCAGCATCTCGCCGGACGGCGGCCTGCTGCCGGTCTCGACCTTCGCCAGGAAGCCGCGGTCGTAGCCGGGCTCGGCGAGCTCGCGCTGGGTCCACCCACGGTCGGTGCGCAACCGCCGGATCCGCGCGCCGAGCGGTTCGGTCATCTCCCCACGGTAGGTCATCGGCGCCGCCGTCGCGGAAACGGACATATTGACGCCCCGGCCGCCGCCAGGCTAGCGTTCGGGCGACATTAAATAGGAAACTTTCCTAACAAAGCGGAGGCCGATCATGCGCCTGCTTCCCCTCGCGACGGCGGCCGCGCTCGCCGTGCCCCTCGCCGCCGCCCCGGCCGAGGCCGCAACCCCGGCTGAGGTGCGCGTCGACCAAGTCGGCTACGCGCTGGGGGAGGCGAAGCACGCGTACCTGCTCGGGGGCGCGCCGGGGACGTTCACCGTCGTCGACGAGCGCGGGCACCCCGTCCGGAAGGGGCGCACCGGCCCGAGCCTTGGCGCCTGGAACGCCCGTTACCCGGCGGTGTTCGACCTCGATCTGTCCACTCTGGACCGGCCGGGCACCTACCGGGTCGAGGCCGCGGGCGCGACGTCGCCGCCGTTCCGGATCGACACCGCGAGCCGGCTGTTCCGGCCGCTCGTGCGCGCCACCACCGAGTTCTTCCAAGCCCAGCGCGACGGCCACGACGTCATCCCCGGCCGCCTCGACCGCAAGCCGTCGCACCTGGCCGACCGGACGGCGACCGTCTACGCGGAGCCGAAGTTCGCCGGCGAGGGCGGCGACGAAATCGTCGAACCGCTGAAGCCCCAGGGCGGCCCGGTCGACGTCGAAGGCGGCTGGGTCGACGCCGGCGACTTCGTGAAGTTCACGTCCAACACCGCGTACTCGCTGGCCGAACTGGGTTTCGTGCTGCGCGAGGACCCCGACCCGGTGCTGGCGAAGGAGGTCCGGTTCGGCCTCGACTGGCTCGACAAGGTGTGGGACGGCCGGACCAAGACCCTCTACGCTCAGGTCGGCATCGGCACCGGCAGCGAGGAGTTCGGCTTCCTCGGCGACCACGACGTCTGGCGCAACCCGCAGGACGACGACGCGCTCGACGTCGGGCCCGGCGACCCGGCCTACTTCGTCAAGCACCGCCCGGTGTTCCCGGCCGGTCCGGCGGGCGCGCCGCTGTCGCCGAACCTCGCCGGCCGCGTCGCCGCGGCGTTCGCGCTCGGCGCGCAGGTGTACGCGCACCGCGACCCGCGGCTCGCCCGCCACTACCTGGCCGAAGCCGCGGCGGTGTTCGGCCAGGCCAAGACGGCCGGTGTCGGCGAGCTCGTCACCGCATTCCCGCACGCCTACTACCCGGAGTCGTCCTGGGAAGATGACCTGGAGCTGGGCGCGACGCAGCTCGCCCTCGCCGCCCGGGCGGTGAAGGACCCGCGCGCGACCGGCTGGGCCCGCGACGCGGCGAAGTGGGCGAAGGCGTACATCGGCAGCGGCGACACCAGCACGTTGAACCTCTACGACACCAGCGCGCTCGCCCACGCCGACCTCGCCGGCCTGCTGCGCACCGGCGTCCCCGGCGCCGCGCTCGGCGCCGGGGAACTGGCCGCGGACCTGCGGCGCCAGCTCGACTCCGGCGTCGAGGCGGCGAAGAAGAGTCCATTCCGGACAGCAGTCGCCGTCACCGACTTCGACGCCGCCGGCAAGAGCTTCGGCTTCGCCGCCACCGCGCGGCTCTACCAGCGCGTCACCGGCGACACCCGCTACGCCGCGTTCGGCGCGCGGCAACGGGACTTCACCCTAGGGGCCAACGCCTGGGGCGTCTCGCTGGTGGTCGGTGTCGGCACCACGTCGCCGCGGTGCCCCCACCACCAGGCCGCGAACCTCGCCGGCCCGTCGAAGGTGCTCCACGGCGCGGTCGTGAACGGCCCGAACGGCGCGGACAACTTCGCCGACCTGCCGTTCCCCGCGGGAGCCAGGGAGTGCACCCGTCCGTATGAATCCTTCGACGGGCAGGGAAGCCGCTACGCCGACGACTTGAGTTCATGGCCCAGCAACGAGCCGGCCATCGACTTCACCTCGACGGCGCTCTTGGCGTTCTCGCTGGCGGGCAGGCCGTAGCATGGGGAAGTGAGCGATCAGTCTGAATGGCCGGACGGCCAGTACCCCGAACGCCCGGTGGAGCGGCACAAGGGCCCGGTCGTGCTGCGCCGCGACCGCCGCGACCAGGGCAGCACCACCGACCAGCGGCTCCTGGATTCGCGTGGCCCGAGCGACTGGGTGCACACCGACCCGTGGCGCGTCCTGCGCATCCAGGCCGAGTTCGTCGAGGGGTTCGGCGCGCTCGCCGAGGTCCCGCGCGCGGTCACGGTGTTCGGCTCGGCCCGCACCAAGCGCGACAACCCGGAGTACGAGCTCGGCCGCAAGATCGGCGGCGCACTGGCCAACGCGGGCTTCGCCGTGATGACCGGCGGCGGGCCGGGCGCGATGGAGGCGGTCAACCGCGGCGCGGCCGAGGCCGGCGGCTTCTCCGTCGGGCTCGGCATCGAGCTGCCGTTCGAGCAGGGCCTGAACCCGTGGGTAGACCTCGGCGTCAACTTCCGGTACTTCTTCGCCCGCAAGACGATGTTCATCAAGTATTCGCAGGCCTTCATCTGCCTGCCCGGCGGCTTCGGCACGCTCGACGAGCTGTTCGAGGCGCTGACGCTGGTGCAGACCAAGAAGGTCACGAAGTTCCCGGTGGTGCTGTTCGGCAGCGACTACTGGGGCGGCCTCTACGACTGGATCGCCAAGACCGTGCAGGCCGAGGGCAAGATCAGCCCGCACGACCTCGACCTGCTGCACGTCACCGACGACATCGACGACGCCGTCCGCGTGGTCCAGGAGTCCTACCAGGCTTGGGAGGACACCCACTGATGAGCCGGATCTGCGTGTTCTGCGGCTCCTCCATGGGGTTCTCGCCGCGCTACGCCGAGCAGGCGGCGGCGCTCGGCAAGCTGCTGGCCCAGCGCGGCATCGGGCTGGTCTACGGCGGCGCGAGCGTCGGCACGATGGGCGTGGTCGCCGACGCGGCCCTCGCGGCGGGTGGCGAAGTGATCGGGGTGATCCCGGAGGCGCTGTCGAGCGTCGAGATCTCCCACGCCGGCCTGTCCGAGCTGCACGTCGTGGCGGACATGCACGAGCGCAAGGCCAAGATGGCGGCCCTGTCCGACGGCTTCCTGGCGCTGCCGGGCGGCGCGGGCACCCTGGAGGAGCTGTTCGAGGTCTGGACGTGGGCCCAGCTGGGCCTGCACGGCAAGCCGATCGGCCTGGTCGACGTGGACGGCTACTACGGCCCGCTGCTCGCCTTCGCCGACCACATGGTGACCGAAGGGTTCGTCAAGCCGGAGTACCGGCAGCTCCTGATGGCCGACGCCGACGCGGCGGTGCTGCTGGACCGGTTCGAGACCTACGTTCCCCCGGCCCCGCCGAAGTGGGCCAAGGAACCGCCGGGCATCTGACGCCGGGGCCCGGCGTCAGGCGACCCCTTCGCTCGGCCGCTTGTGGTAGGTGTCCACGTACTCCTGGCCCGAGATCTCCAGGATCGCGTACATCACCTCGTCGGTGACCGACCGGCGGATCGCCGGCGCGTAGTCCTGGCCCTCGTAGCGCGAGAAGTCCAGTGGCTTGCCGAACGTGATGGAGATCTTCGCGGGCCGGGGGATCTTCGCGCCCTTCGGCTGGAGGTGCTCGGTGCCGGTCAGCGCGACCGGCACCACCTTCGCGCCGGTCGCCAGCGCCAGGGCCGCGACGCCGGTGTGGCCGCGGTGCAGCCGGCCGTCCAGCGACCGGGTGCCCTCCGGGTAGATCGCGAAGACGCCGCCCGCGTCGAGGACCTTGCGGGCCGCTTCGAGCGCGGCGAGCCCGGCCTGGGCGTTGCCGCGCTCGACCGGGACGTAGCCGAGGCCGCCGAGGAAGCCGGCCAGCGCCTTGCCCTTGAGGCCCTTGCCGACGAAGTACTCCGCCTTGCCGAGGAACTTGACCTGCCGCGGCGTCGTGAACGTGATCACGCCGGTGTCGAGCGCAGCCCGGTGGTTGGCCGCCAGCAGCACCGGGCCCGTGGCGGGCACGTTCTCCACGCCGTGCACCTCGGGCCGGTACAGCGCCCTGGCCAGCGGCCCCAGCACGAAGCGGACAAGCTGCGCGATCAAGTGGTCCTCCTCCTCGGTGGCGGTGACACCAGCATGGCACGATCGTTACTCGTGAGTTGGTTCGAGCGGCGTACGTGGCAGGAGCCCGGTTGGACGCCCGAGGACATCGTGACCGCGAAGGGTGACCGCACGGTTTCCGTCGTGCTACCGGCCCTCGACGAGGAGCGGACCGTGGGTGCCGTCGTCGCGTCGGTCCGCCCCCTGGTCGGTTCGGTCGTCGACGAGCTCGTCGTCGTGGACTCGGGTTCCACGGACGCGACGGTCGAAACCGCCGAGGCCGCGGGCGCCCGGGTGGTCCGCCGCGAGGACGTGCTGCCGGACCTGCCGCCGGTCCCCGGCAAGGGCGAGGTGCTGTGGCGCTCGCTGGCCGCCACCAGCGGCGACCTCGTCGTCTTCCTCGACTCCGACCTGGTCGACCCGGACCCGGCGTTCGTGCCGTCGCTGCTCGGGCCGCTGGTCACCGAGCCCGGTGTGCACCTGGTCAAGGGCTTCTACCGCCGCCCGCTGCGGCTGGAGAGCAGCGGCGGCGGGCGCGTCACCGAGCTGCTGGCGCGGCCGGTGCTCTCGGCGCTGCGCCCCGCGCTCGGCGGGCTGGTCCAGCCCCTCGGCGGCGAGTACGCGGGCACCCGCGAGTTCCTCGAATCGGTGCCGTTCGCCGCCGGGTACGGCGTCGAGATCGGGCTGCTCCTCGACGCCGAGGCGCGCTACGGCCTCGACGGGCTCGCCCAGGTCAACCTCGGCGTCCGCAAGCACCGGAACCGGTCGCTGCCCCAGCTGGGCGTGATGTCCCGGCAGATACTGGGCACGGCGCTGGAGCGCTGCGGGGTCCCGGCCGCCGACGCGCCGTTCACGCAGTTCGTCCAGGTCGACGAGGAGTGGCTGCCGGACGTCACGGACGTCCGGGTCGCCGATCGGCCGCCGATGCGGGAAGTGCTCGCCCGTCCTCGAGGGTGAGGACCTCGTCGAAGCCGTCCAGGTGCTCGGGCCGGTGGGTGACCAGGACGACCGTGCCCTTCGCGTGCGCGAGGACGTTCTTGAGGACGGCGTCGCCGTGCGCGGGGTCGAGACCTTCGACGGGCTCGTCGAGCACCAGGACCGGCGGGGCCGCCAGGACCGCGCGGGCCAGGACCAGCCGCTGCCGCTGACCGCCGGAGAGGGCGTCGCCGTCCGGGCCGGTCGCGCGGTCGAGGCCCAGGTCGAACCCGGCGACCGCGCAGGCTTCCCGCAGCTCGTCGTCGGTGGCGGCCGGCTTCGCGAGCAGGAGGTTCTCGCGGACGGTCGTGGAGAAGACGTGCGCGTCGGCTTCGGCGCCCGAGATGACCTTCGACAGGTCCGCGTATTCGCCGAGCGGGTGGCCGTCGAGGAGCACGCGGCCTTCGGTGGGGGTCCGGCTGCCGAGCAGCAGGCGGAGCAGCGTCGTCTTGCCGGCGCCGCTGGGGCCGAGGATCCCGACGCGCCTGCCGGGCGGCAGGTCGAGGTCGACGTGCTGCAGCGCCGGGGCTCGGCCCGGGTGGCGGACGCCGGCGTTTTCGAGCCTGAAGTGTCCTTTTTCCGGCGTCCGGGTGCCCTTCGGCGTGGGCGGCTGGGCCAGGACGGCCCGCACCCGGGCGGCCGACGCGCGGATTTCCGGCACCCGCCGGGCGGCGCCGATCAGCGGGAGGACGACCTCGAAGCTCGTCATGGCGGCCAGGGTGAGCGCGGCGGTCCAGGGCACGGAGGCGTCGGCCAGCAGCGCGACGGCGACGGTGGTGCCCAGCTGGACGAGCACCCCGGCGGCGCCGAGCAGCGCGGACGTGCCCGAGGTGGCCCGCTCGCCGTCGGCGATCTCGCCGGCGACACCGGTCGCCCGCGCCCGGTGCTCGGCCAGCGCACCGGCGGCGACGAGCTCCCGGTGCCCGGTGACGAGCTCGACCGCGCGCTCGGCCAGTTCGGCCCGCTTCGGGGCGCTTTCGGCCGCGGCCCGTGCGGTGGCGCGGACGACCAGCCAGGGGAGCACCCCACCCGCGACGACCAGCCCGGCGGCGAGCGCGACGGCGGCGCTCACGGAGGCGGTGGCCGTGACGGCGACGGCGGCGCTCCCCACGAGCGCGGCGACCCCCGCGGGCAGCAGCCACCGCAGGACCGCGTCCTGCAGCGCGTCCACATCGGACACGAGCCGGGTGACGAGGTCGCCGCCGGAGTACCGCGAACCGGGCGCGAGGGCCTGGTAGACGCGGGTGCGCAGGCCCCCGAGCCACCGCAGGACGACTTCGTGCCCGGCGAGGCGCTCGGCGTACCGGAGCCCACCCCGGAGCAGCGCGAGCGTCCGCACCCCGACGATGGCGAGGGTCAGCGCCCCGAGCGGCGGCCGTTCGGCGGCGCGCAGCAACAGCCAGGCGGCGGTGGCCATGAGCGCGAGGGCGGCGAGTTCGGCCCCGGCACCGAGGAGGGCGGCGCGGACGAGGCGCATGGTGTCCTTTGTGGACACAGCCCAGATCGTCCTTTTGCCCGGAGTCGTGACGGCGCGGTTCACGCGGTCACCTCCGGCAGCCCAAGCGCCCCAATGTGGCGTTGGTTGCGTTCAACGCACCGAACGCCACATTGGGTGCGCTGGACGCACCGAACGCCACATTGGGGCGCTCGGGTCGTGTGGCTCACGCGGTCACCTCCGTGCGGATCCGGCCGTCGCGGAGTTCGACCACCCGGTCGGCCAGTGCCAGCAGCGCCGGTCGGTGGGCGACGAGCACCGCGGTGCGGTCGGGCAGCAGCCGCCGGGTCGCCGAGAGCACCGTCTCTTCCGTCCGGGAGTCCAGCCTGGTCGTCGGCTCGTCGAGCAACAGCAGACCCGCCGACGTCCGGGCGAGTGCCCGTGCCAGGCCGACCCGCTGTCGCTGGCCTGCCGACAGGCCTTCGCCCAGCTCGCCCACCTGGGTCGCGTAGCCCGCGGGCAGGCCCGCCGCCACGGAGTCCAAGGCCGCGGCGCGGGCGGCGGCCGGGACGTCCGCGGACGGCAGGCCCAGCGCGACGTTCTCCGCCAGCGTCCCGCGGAACAGCGTCGGCCGCTGGGGCACCCAGGCCACCTCGGCGAGCCAGTCGGCGGGCGACAGCGATCGCAGGTCGACCCCGTCGACGAGCACCCGCCCCGACGACGGCGGCACGAACCCCAGCAGCACCGCCAGCAGCGTGCTCTTCCCGGACCCGCTCGGCCCCACCACGGCGATCCGCGCGCCCGCGGGCACCGTCAAGTCCACTTCGGACAACGCCGGAACGCCGTCGTGGCAGACCGAAACCCGTTCCAGGACCAGCGAAGGCGCGCCCCGGCGCCGGGTGGCCGTCGCCGACCGGGGGGACACCACCGGTGCCGCGAGGGCCTCCCGCAGCGCCGTCAAGCCCTCGGCCGCCGCGTGGAACTTCGCGCCCGCCGCGCGCAGCGGCAGGTAGGCCTCCGGGGCGAGCACGAGCACCAGCATCGCCGTCCGGGCGTCGAGGCCGCCGTCCAGGAGGCGGAAGCCGATCGGCACCGCGACCAGCGCCACCGACATCGTCGCCACCAGCTCCAGCACCAGCGCCGAAAGGAACGCGATCCGCAGCGTCTTCATCGTCGCATCGGCGTGCGCGGCGGCCATCGACCGGACCGTCGACGCCTGTGCCGCCGCCCGGCCGAACAGCCGGAGCGTCCCCAGTCCCCGCACCACGTCGAGGAAGTGGCCGCCCAGCTCGGTCAGCAGCGACCACTGCCGCTCGGTGCGCGTCGCGGTGTGCTTGCCGACCAGGATCGCGAAGACCGGGATCAGCGGCAGCGTCGCCGTGACGACCAGCGCCGACACCAGGTCCGTCGTGAACAGCCGCACGATCACCGCGGCCGGCACCACCACCGACACGACCAGGGATGGCAGGTACCCGGTCAGGTAGCCGTCCGTGGCGTCGACCCCGCGCGTCACCTGCGTGGCGACGACGCCCGCGCGGTCGGCGCGGGACTCGAGCAACCGGCGGCGCAGACCGTCGCGCACCGAGGCCGCGAACCGTCCACTCAGGACGCCGTGGCCCCACGAGAGCAGTACTCGCGCGGCGATCGCGACGACCAGGACCAGTGGGACACCGTCACCGGTGAGCAGCGTGGCGAGGCCTTCGGCCTGCAGGAGCACCGACGCGGCGGTGCACACCCCGAGCGCGGCCAGCACGGCCAGGTAGCGCCGGAGTCCGGGCAGAGCGGGCACGGCGTTCCCCCTAGAAGTGCAGCAGCGAGCGCTGGTCGACGGGGTGGCGGTGGGCGCGCCAGGTCAGCCACTGCACGACCAGCAGCACCAGCAGCGACGGCGGCGCGAACCAGGCCAGCACCGCGAACGTTCCCGGTGCCGTCGCCGCCTGCTCGACCGTCAGCGCGTAGCCGGGCGAGACCAGCACCGCGGGGAACCTCAGCGTGCCGGCCAGCAGGGCCGGGCAGGCGGACAGCACCATGGAGCCGAGCAGCGCGACCCGGTAGCGCTTCGCGGAAATCCCGAGCCGGGTGACGGCGAGGGCGGCGAACGCCAGCACCGCGACACCCACGCCGAGCGCGGTCACGCCGTCGAGCGCGAAGGCGCCCCACCCCGTCGCGATCACGAGGAACGCGAGCACGGGCGCGGTGAAGGCGCGGGCCAGCCGCACCGCGCGCCCGGTCAGCTCGGCCGGGGCGCGCACCGCGAGGAACGCCGCGCCCTGCAAGGCGAACAGGGCGACGAACCCGAGTCCCCACAACACGGCGTACGGGCTGAAGAGCGCGAGGACGTCACCGGACGGCGAGCCGTCGGCGGCCAGCGGCAGTCCGGTCACGAGGTTGCCGAGGAACAGGCCCCACGACAGCGCCGTGACCAGCGCGCCGCCGACGATGCCCGCGGTCCAGGCACCGCGCCGCGCGTCCGGGCGGCGGCTGCGCAGCTGCATCGACGCCGTGAACGTGACCAGGCCGAGCAGCAGCGTCACGACCAGGACGTAGGCCCCGGCGAACACCTTGCCCTCCAGGTGCGGGAACGCGCCGAACAGCAGTCCGACCGCCGCGACCAGCCACACCTCGTTGGCCAGGAAGAACGGGCCGAGCGCGCCGAGCGTCTGGCGCCTTCGCCGCTCGCCGGTTTCGAAGGCGGGCAGGAGCAGGCCGACGCCGTAGTCGTAGCCCGCGAGCGCGAAGTACCCGCAGGTCAGCAGGCCGAGCACGCACCACCAGAAGGTCGCCACCGGTCAGACTCCGCTCAGGACGGGCTGCCCGGCGGGCTCGTCGACCGGGTCCGGGCCGAGCTTGGCGACCCGCGCCATGAGCACCCAGTCGGCCACCGCGAGCGCGGCGAACAGCAGTGAGAAAGCGATGAAGGAGAACAGGATCTGGCCCGCCGGGACGTCCGCGACGGCGTCGGCGGTGCGCAGCTTCCCCCAGACCAGCCAGGGCTGGCGGCCGAGCTCGCGCACCAGCCAGCCCATGATCGAGGCGAGGAACGGCAGCGGGATCGCCGCGACCATCAGGTAGTGCAGGAACCGGGCCTTGGTGAGCCAGTTCCGGAACAGCAGCAGCGTGCCCAGCAGCGAGCAGAGCAGCATCGCGAACGCGATCATGATCATCAGGCCCAGCGGGAGCCCGACCGCGCCCGTCTTGAGCTTGTCGGGCTGGTACTTCGCGAGCTCCCCGAACTGCGCGAAGCCCTGGTTGATCACGAAGATCGAGCCGATCAGCGCCGTGACCACGCCGAGGCGCATCGAGCGGCGGAAGAACCCGACCTCGGTGGTGCGCTTGAGGAAGTGGTAAGCGCTGACGCCGACCACGAAGAACCCGCCGGTCACCAGCGCGGCGCCGACGACGTGCGGCAGCGACGCGATCAGCGCCGGGTTCGAGAACAGCGCGCCGAAGTCGTCGAGGTGCAGGGTGCCGCCCTCGAGCCGGCTGCCGACCGGGTTCTGCAGGAACGAGTTGGCCAGCATGATGAACAGCGCCGACGCGTACGCGGTCAGCGTGACCAGCCAGATCAGCGCCAGGTGCGGCCACTTGCCGAGCCGCCCGAAGCCGAAGATCCACAGGCCGAGGAAGGTCGACTCCAGGAAGAACGCGACCAGCGTCTCAATGGCCAGCGGCGCGCCGAAGACGTCGCCCGCGAATGCGGAAAGGCCGGTCCACGTCAGCCCGAACTGGAATTCCATCACGATTCCGGTGACGATCCCCAGCGCGTAGTTGATCACGTATAAGCGACCCCAGAAGCGGGTCATCCGCAGCAGTTCGGGCTTGCCGCCGACCGCCGCGCGCGTCTGCATCACGGCCACCATCGTGACCAACCCCAGCGTGAGCAGCACGAACAGGAAGTGGAACGAAGTCGTCGTCGCGAACTGGAGTCTCGCGACCGGGAGTGCGTCCATGGCGCCCGACTATATACGTAGGCTGTCTACATGTAGCCACCAAATCCATGAGATCCGGGTCATCTCCGGGAAATCCCCGGGTGTGCCCCCTGCGTCCGGCCAATAGCCTCTCCGGGGTGGGATGCGTAGACTGCGTACCTATGAAGGCGGACACCTTGCGCGGGCACCTCGACGCGTTGCTGCTGGCGGTGCTCGACGGCCGGAAGCTCCACGGCTACGCGATCATCGAGGCGCTCCAGCTGCGCAGCGACGGCGCGCTCGACCTGCCGACCGGCACGGTCTACCCGGCGCTGCGCCGGCTCGAGCGGGCCGGCTGGCTGGCCAGCGAGTGGGACGTCGTCTCCGGTCGCAAGCGGCGCACCTACCGGCTCACCCGCTCCGGCCAGCAGGCCCTGGCCGCCGAACGCGCCGAGTGGCGGGAGTTCACGACGGTCATCGGGGGAGTGCTGGGGGCATGATCGACGAGTACCTGGGGGACCTCGACCGCAGGCTGCACGGCTGCGGCCGGTTCAAGGCCGACCTGCTGGAAGAGGCCCGCGACGGCCTGCACGACGCCGCCGACGCGTACCGCGCGGGCGGCTGGAGCGACGAGGACGCCGAGCGCCGCGCGGTCGCCGACTTCGGCCCGGCGGCCGTCGTCGCCCGCGACTACCAGGCCGAGCTCGGCATGCTCAGCGGCGTCCGGACGCTGTGGAAGCTCGTCATCGGCGTCCCGGCGATGCAGATCGCGTGGGACTACGCCCGGATCCTCACCTTCGGCGAATGGACGAGGATCTCGACGCCGACGCCGGAGTGGTACAAGGTCGTCACGCACGTCACCCACGGCGCGGTGTTCGTCGTGCCGGTGATCGGCGTGCTCGCGCTGCTCGGCATCCGCTGGCTGAGCCGGCGCCTCGACGGGTCCGGGCTCGCGCGGTTCTGCGGCATCCTCATCGCGCTCGCGGTCGGCGTCAACCTGGCCTCGGTCGGGCTGCTGATCGGCGCGACCGGGTTCGTGGACGCGTCACGGCTGTTCTTGAGCGTCCCGTGCGCGGTGCTGATGGTCGCCTGGGTGCTGCTTTCGCTGCGGCTCGTCGTGCTCGCGAGACGATCCTGGGGTGGGTATGCCACGATCGTCGCGTGACGACCGCGCTGATCTACCTCGTAGTCATGCTGCTGGTGGCCGCCGTGGTGTTCCTGCTGGCCGCCGTGGTCTTCGGCCGGGGTGAGGAGCTCGCCCCGCTGCCGCCGGGCAGCTCGCCGACGCGGCTGCCCGCCGAGGACATCACCGGCGAGGACCTGACCGAGGTCCGCTTCCAGCTGGTGCTGCGCGGCTACAAGATGTCCGAAGTGGACTGGGTGCTGCGGCGCCTCGGCGTCGAGCTCGACGAGCTGCGCGCCCGGGTCGCCGAGCTGGAGCAGCGCGAGCGCGAGCGGGAGAGTTCGCCCGAAGGCGCCCAGTGACGGATCTGATCCTGTCGGTCGACGTGCGCGCGCCGGCCGGGACGACCTGGCTCGCGCTCACCGACTGGACGCGCCAGGGCGAGTGGATGCTCGGCACCGAGGTCGAGGTCGTCGAGGGCAACGGCCGCAGCGTCGGGTCGCGCCTGCAGGCGTTCACCGGCGTGGCCGGCATCGGGTTCACGGACGAGATGGAGATCACGAGCTGGGAGCCGCCGGTGCGGTGCGCGGTCCGGCACCTCGGGAGCGTCGTGCAGGGCACCGGCGTGTTCCAGGTGGTGCCGAAGGGCGCGACGCGCTCGACGTTCGTCTGGGCCGAGCACCTGCGCCTGCCGTTCGGGCCGCTGGGCCGGCTCGGCTGGCCGGTGGTGCGGCCGGCGTTCGCGCTGGGCGTGCGCCAGTCGCTGCGGCGGTTCGCCCGGTTCGCGGAGGACTATTCGGTGGGTGGGGATGACTGAGCTGTTCGGCACCGACGGCGTCCCGCGGTGCAGCTGGGGCAATTCGGCCCCGGACTACGTGGCCTACCACGACGAGGAGTGGGGCGTGCCGCTCCACGGCCAGGACGAGCTGTACGAGCGGCTGTGCCTCGAGTCGTTCCAGTCGGGGCTCTCGTGGATCACGATCCTGCGCAAGCGCGAGAACTTCCGGAAGGCGTTCAAGCGGTTCAAGCCGGCGAAGGTGGCGAAGTTCGGCGACGCCGACGTCGAGCGGCTGATGCAGGACGCGTCGATCGTGCGGAACCGGGCCAAGATCCTGGCCGCGATCAAGAACGCGCAGGCGATCGCTTCGCTGGACACCCCGCTGGACGACCTGCTGTGGTCGTTCGCGCCCTCGTCGCACAAGCGGCCGGCGACGATGGCCGACGTCCCGGCCATCACCGACGAGTCCAAGGCGATGGCCAAGGAACTGAAGAAGCGCGGCTTCGTCTTCCTCGGCCCGACCACGTGCTACGCGCTGATGCAGGCCACCGGCATGGTCGACGACCACGTCGAGGGCTGCTTCCGGGCCGCGTGACCCGGAAGCAGCCCGGCGCTCACTTGCCCTGGAAGGCGGGCTTGCGCTTGCCGACGAAGGCCTCGACGGCCTCGGTGTGGTCGGCGGTCGCGCCGAGCGCGGTCTGGGCGGCGTCCTCGGCCTCGAGGGCCTCGTCGAACGTCGACTGCGCGGCCAGGTTGAGCACGCCCTTGATCTTCGCGTAGGCCACCGTCGGCCCGGCCGCGAGCTTCGCCGCGACCGCCTGGGCCCGCGCCGGCAGCTCCTCGTCCGGCACGACCTCGCCGACCAGGCCGAGGCGCAGCGCCTCCGCCGCGTCGACGGTCCGGGCCAGCAGCATCAGCTCGGCGGCGCGGCCGTAGCCGACCAGCCGCTGCAGCGTCCACGACGCACCCGAGTCCGGGCCGAGCCCGACGTTGGCGAAGGCCATCAGGAACGACGACGATTCGGCGGCGATCCGCAGGTCACTGGCATAGGCGAAGGCGGCCCCGGCGCCGGCGGCGGTGCCGTTGATCGCGGCGATCACCGGCTTCTCCATCGACACGATCGCCTGGACGATCGGGTTGTAGTGCTCCTTCACCGTGTGTAGCGGGGCGGGGTCACCCGCCTGGAGCAGCCCGACGTGCTCCTTCAGATCCTGGCCGGCGCAGAACGCCTTGCCGGACCCGGTCAGCACGACCGCGCGGACGGTTTCGTCGCCGGACGCCTCGCGCAGCGCCGCGAGCAGTGCTTCCTTCAGCTCGACGGTCAGCGAGTTGTACGCCTGCGGCCGGTTGAGGGTCAGCGTGCGGACCCCGTCGGCGTCGGCGGTCAACAGGACGTCGGATGTGGTCACGTCATCTCCTTGCGCGGAAAACTTCGGTCGGCCGAGAGTCTTCCACCTCCCCCGGGCCGCATACCAGCACCGATACGGCGGCAAAAGATCGGTCCGCTGATGCGCCCGGCCGCTGATGAGGGACAATGGACACCAGACCCGGCTGGCTTTCACGCGAGCGCGACCCGGGCGCGCCGGTTGAGACGGAGGGAGCACGCTATGGCGGCCATGAAGCCCCGGACCGGAGATGGTCCCCTCGAAGTGACTAAGGAGGGGCGGGGCCTCGTGATGCGCGTACCGCTCGAGGGTGGTGGGCGACTCGTCGTCGAACTCTCCGCGGAAGAAGCGAAGGACCTCGGCGCCGCTTTGGCGGAGGTCACCGGCTAGCAAGCCTCCCTCGAACCGTCCTTCCGTCGCACCCCGGTCTCCCTTCGGAGGCCGGGGTCGCGGTTCCTCAGCGCCCGGAGGTTGCTCACTGTGCGTAATCCGCTACCCCCCGTTCCGACCAGTCTGCTCGACATCGAGGTAACGGCGGAGCTCCGCCGCGGCACCCCGACGGCCCGGCTCGTGACCGCGCCCGCGGACGACGTCGAGTCCGAGCCGCTCGAGGTCGGCGGCATCCGGATCACCGGCAAGGCGGGCGACGTGCAGACGATCCCCGGCGACGGTCCCCGCTGGGTGGCGGGCCTCGGCGACGGCGAGCCGAAGCAGTACCGCAAGACCGGCGCGGCGCTGGTCCGCGCGGTGAAGGCGGCGTTGGCCGAGGACCTCGACAACGGCGGCAAGGCATTCCGCGCGGTGCAGGTTGCGCTGCCGGAAGAGGCGTCCGGCGAGCACGTGACCGAGCTGGCGCTCGGGCTGTTCCTGGGCGGGTACCGCTTCAAGGTGTCCGGCGAGGACCCGAAGCCGTCGGTGCGGACGGTGCGGCTGGTGACCGCGGACCCGGCCGTCGGCGAGCTGGTCGCCCGCGCTTCGGCGTTGGCGGCGGCGACGGCGCTGACCCGCGACCTGGCGAACACGCCGTCGAACGTGAAGAGCCCGGCGTGGCTGGCGGACACGGCGGCGAAGGTGGCCGGCCCGGGGGTCGAGGTGACGATCCGGGACGAGAAGTGGCTGGCGACGCAGGGCTTCGGCGGCGTCGTGGCGGTCGGCGGCGGCTCGGCCCGCCCGCCCCGCCTGATCGAGATGGCCTACAAGCCTTCGGGGGCTTCTCGCCATCTGCTGCTGGTCGGCAAGGGCATCACGTTCGACACCGGCGGCCTGTCCATCAAGCCGGCCGACGGCATGCACCTGATGCGCACGGACATGGCGGGCGGCGCGGCGGTGATCGCGGCCACCCGAGCGATCGCGGCCCTGGGCCTCCCGGTGCGCGTGACGGCGCTGGTGCCCGCGGCGGAGAACCACGTGTCGGGCTCGTCGTACCGGCCCGGCGACATCGTCCGCCACTACGGCGGCAAGACGACCGAGGTCTCGAACACGGACGCGGAGGGCCGCATGGTCCTGGCGGACGCGCTGGCCTACGGCATCCGCAAGTTCAGCCCGGACTACGTCGTCGACGCGGCGACCCTGACGGGGGCGATGAAGGTCTCGCTGGGCCTGCGAACGGGCGGGTTGTTCGCTTCGGATTCTTCGCTGGCCACCGCGGTGATCGAGGCGGGCGCGCGCGTGGGCGAGGCGTGGTGGCGCATGCCGCTGGTCGAGGACTACGCGGAGAACGTCCGCGGCGAGTTCGGCGACGTCCGGCAGACGCCGGGCGGCCCGGGCAGCATCACGGCGGCGTTGTTCCTGCGCGAGTTCACATCGGGGCTGCCGTGGGCGCACCTGGACATCGCGGGCCCGGCGCGGTCGGAGAAGAACTACGACGAGGTGGTCCCGGGGGCGACGGGCTTCGCGGCGCGGACCCTGGTGGAGCTGGCCGCGTCGCTGGGTTGAGGGGCGGAGACCCCGGTCAGCACATGGTCGCGGAAACCCGTCACCGCCGGGGTCATCGGCTCCTCCGCCCGCCAAGCCAGGCCGATCGTCCGGTACGGCCGCGGCGACAGCGGCACTTCCGCCACCCCCGCCGGGCTGCCCGGGCCGAACCGCGGTAGCAGTGCCACCCCCAGGCCCGCCGCCACCAGGCCGCGGACCGTGTCCGACTCCTGGCCCTCGAACGCGATCCGCGGCGTGAAGCCCGCCTCCGCGCAGAGCTCGTCCGTCAGGGTCCGCACGCCGTAGCCCTGCTCCAGCAGCACGAACTCCTCGTCGGCCAGCTCCGACACCCGCACCGACCGGCGCTCGGCCAGGGGGTGGCCGGCCGGGACCGACAGCAGGATCTCCTCGTCCACCAGGCCCGCCGAGGCCAGCGACGGCACCCCCGACGGCAGCGGCGCCAGCAGCGCCAGGTCCAGCTCGCCGGCCACCAGGCGGTCGACCATCTCCTGCCGCGAGCCCTGGACCAGCGTGAACCGCACCCCCGGGTGTCGCGCCCGGTGACCGCGCAGCAACGACGGGACCAGTGACCGGCCGAGCAGGTGCAGGAACCCGAGCACCACGTGCCCCGACTCCGGTGACACCTCCTCCCGTGCCAGCCGGACGCCGGTGTCGAGCACCGCGAGGCCGCGCTCCGCCGCCTCCGCCAGCAGGTCCGCCGCGCGCGTGAGGCGGATGCCGCGGCCGTCCGGGACCGTCAGCGGTGCGCCCAGCGCGTCCGCCAGCGCCGCGAGCCGGCGGCTGACCGTCGGCTGCGGGACGCCCAGCAGCTCGGCCGCGCGTGTGACGTTCCTCGTCTTCCGCAGGGCGGCCAGCAGCGGCAGGTGGGGCGCGACCTGCGCCGACAGCGAGTCATACGTCACCGCATGAATCATGCCAGGTGAACGCATTGGACGTATTGGTTAGCTCTGCTTACTTTCAGGTCGTGACTTCCACGCGCCGAGTCAAGACCGCCGTCGCCGCGGCCGGGATCTCCTCCTTCGCCCTGCTCTACGCCCCGCAGCCGGTGCTGCCGCAGCTCGCCGCGCAATACCACCTCGACCCCGGGGGAGCGGCGCTCGCGGTCAGCGTCGCGACCGGCGCGCTCGCCATCGCCGTGCTGCCGATCGCGGCGCTGTCCGAAGTGGTCGGACGGCGGCCGGTGATCCTGACGTCGGTCATCGCGTCGGTCGTGTTCGGCCTGCTGCTGCCCCTGATGCCGACGTACCCGGCGCTGCTCGTCCTGCGGGCGCTGCAGGGGATCGCGATCGCCGGCTTCCCCGGCGTCGCGGCCGCCTACCTGGCCGAACGCCTGGGCCGCGCGGGCGTCGCCGCCGCGGTCGGCGCCATGATCGCCGGCAACACGATCGGCGGCATGCTCGGCAGGCTGGCCAGCGGGTTCACCGCGGGCCCGCTCGGCTGGCGCGGCGCGCTGTACGTCGTCGCGGGGGTGGGCGCGGTGTGCTCGGCGATCACCGTCGTGACGCTGCCGCCGGGGACCCGCCCGCGCGGGAACGTGCAGCTCCGCGCGGTCGCCCAGGGCCTGGTCACGGCGTTGGGCAAGCCGGTGCTGCTCGCGCAGTACGCGGTCGCGCTGCTCGCGATGGGCTCGTTCGTCGCGCTCTACAACGCCGCCGGCTTCCGCCTGACCGGTGACCCGCTCGACCTGTCCCCGGCGATCGCGTCGCTGGTGTTCCTGGCCTACGCGACCGGCTCGGTGTCGTCGGCCGCGGCCGGCCGGCTGGTCGCCCGGGTCGGCCGCCGCCGCGCGCTCGTCGGCGCCCTGCTGCTGACGGCCGCCGGCGCGGCGCTGACCCTGCCCGACTCACTGCCGCTGGTCATCGCGGGGTTCTTGGTGCTGACCTGCGCGTTCTTCGCCGCGCACGCGGTCGCGAACGGCTGGGCGGCGGCCGACGCCCCCGAGAACGCGCGCGGCCAGGTCGGCGGCATGTACACGGCGACGTACTACCTGGGCAGCAGCGTCGGCGGCGCGGCGGGCGCGTGGGTCTACGGCCACGAGGGCTGGCCGTGGCTGATCGCACTGGTGGTGGTGTGGCTCCTGCTGGCGGTCGCGGCGGTCGCCGCCGGGACGCGGGTGCGCGCGGTGCGGCGGGAGCTCGTGGCGAGCTGAGTCGGAGCGGCAGGGATTCGGCGCCCCGGCGGTACCCTCCGCGGAAAGCGAGTTGTCCGCAGGCTCGCGAGGGCTGTGGCGAGCTGAGTCAGATCGCCGCCGCGACCAGCAGGCCGCCGCCCACCGGGAGCAGGGCCGGGACCAGGCGGTCGTCTTCGCGGAACGCTCGCGCCACCTCGCGCAGCGCCAGCGTCTCCGGGTCCCGGTGCGACGGGTCGATCACCCGGCCGCCCGCCAGCACGTTGTGGAACGCGATGATCCCGCCCCGCCGCAGCAGCGAAACGCCCAGCTCGTAGCACCCGGGGTACTCGATGTGCGCGGAATCGACGAACACCAGGTCGTACCCGCCCGGCGTGAGCCGCTGCAGCACGTCCAGGGCGCGGCCGATGATCAGCCGCGTGCGGCCCGGTGCGTAGCCGGCCTCGCGGAACGTCGCGCGCGCGGCCCGCTGGTACTCCGGCTCGACGTCGATCGAGGTCAGGATGCCGTCGGGGGCCATGCCGCGCAGCAGGCTCAGCCCGCTGACGCCGGCGCCCGTGCCGACCTCGACGACCGCCTTCGCCCGCAGCGTCGCGGCCAGGAAGCGCAGCGTCGCGCCCGCACCCGCGCTGAGCGGGACGCAGCCCAGGTCCTCGGCCCGTGCCCGCGCCGAAGACAGCACCTCGTCGTCGGGCAGGTACCCGTCGACGAACCCGGAATCGGCCGGTGCGGCCGCAGGGGTGGGCGTGTTCACGCACGGAGGTTAGCGTTGGTTGTCGATAAATCCTCGCAGGCTCCCTGGTAAGCACCCGGGAAGAACTTCTCAGCCTGCTCTCAGTCCAGTCTCACTAGAACCATAAGGAACCCCGACAGACTGAAATCCGGACACACGGGAACACCGTGGCGACAGCCCGCGTTGGGTGGAGCAGACAGGAGAGACGCAGATGGAGGTGCCTGCTCCCGCGATGCAGAACGCCGTTGCCGATGCCGGGGCTCAGCCGGTGACCCTGGACGAAGCGGCCTGGACGCCGCCGTCCTGGGACGAGGTCGTGCGCGAACACGGCGACCGGGTCTACCGGCTCGCCTACCGCCTGACCGGCAACACCCACGACGCCGAGGACCTTACGCAGGAGACCTTCATCCGGGTCTTCCGCTCGCTCGCGTCGTACAAGCCGGGCACGTTCGAGGGCTGGCTGCACCGGATCACCACCAACCTCTTCCTGGACATGGCCCGCCGCCGCTCGCGCGTGCGGATGGAAGGCCTGCCCGAGGACACCGACCGCATCGTGGGCGACGACCCGAGCCCCGAGCAGGTCTATTCGGACACCCACCTGGACCCGGACCTGCAGGCGGCGCTCGACGAGCTGCCCCCGGAGTTCCGCGCCGCGGTCGTGCTGTGCGACGTCGAAGGCCTGTCGTACGAGGAGATCGGCGCGACCCTCGGTGTCAAGCTGGGCACCGTCCGCAGCCGGATCCACCGCGGCCGCCAGGCGCTGCGCGCGTCGCTCGAGCGACGGCGCGCTTACGCACCGGAGTCTGCGAAGGTGTCGGTATGACCGCACCGCGAGGCTGGGGACTCCCCGAGTCGCACCTTCTCCCGGACGTCGTCGTGGCGTTCGTCGACGGCGAGCTTTCGCACGGCGCCCGCGACCGCGCGGCGTCGCACATCACGCGCTGCCAGGCGTGCGCGGCGGAGGTCCGCGCCCAGCGGCAGACGGTCGACACGATCCGGCACGCCGGTGCCCCGTCGATGTCGGCGGGGTTCCTCGCGAGCCTGCAGTCGATCCCGCAGCACACCGAGCTGCCGGGCACCCCGGACAACCTGGCGATCACGGCCGACGGCCAGCTCGTCGCCGTCCAGCGCCCCGACCGGGTCGCGGGCCTGCGTGACGCCGGCGTGCTGGGCGGTGTGGCCCCGTTGGGATCATCGGCTCCGCTGGGCCAGTCGCCGAACGTCCTCGGTGGTGGCCGGTTCAAGCGCCGGGCCGCGCAGGGCGCCGGGGTCGTCGTGTCCGGGCTGGTGCTGAGCGCACTGGCTCTGGTCGGGACGTCCGCGGACGGTGACGGCGGCCCCGAGCAGGGTGGCGGCGCACCGCAGCCGGCGAACCTGCTCCCGGCCCAGCTGGCGGTGCCACCCCAGCCGAAGCCGGCACCGACCTCGACCCCGGTGAGCTCACCGGCGGCGGTTCCGGCCGGGATCCGCTGAACTGCTTGACCGAGGCCGCTCCGAGGAAACCCTCGAGGCGGCCTTCGTCGTGTTCGGAGGCGAGTCACCCCTCCTGGCGCGGCCCAAGAAACAGCCACTTCACCGGCGGACCGGCAGACTCGGAGCACTGGGCTTGGGTATCGTCACGCCCAGCCACCTGATCTTCTTCTGCACCGGGGAATGATGACCGAGCCGAACGTGAATCCCGAGCAGCCCGGCGCGCCTGATGCCGACCGGCTGGGTCCGCGGCCGCTCGCGCGGCCCGCCGTCGATCCCGCCCAGGCCGCCGTGTTCGGCCGGCCGCAGGGCGTCGACGGGGCGTTCGACAAGCTCTACACCCCGCAGCGGGCCAACGGCGTCAACCTCGCGCCGCCCGCGCCCGAGTCGCTCGCCGAAGCCTTCCGGCGGCCGCCCGGGGCCGAGGGGGTGCTGCTCGAACGGCCGCGCGAAGCCACCGGTGAGCCGAAGGAAGCCGATCCGCCGCTGTGGAACAGCACGAGCGACCCGTGGCGCGATCCGGGCGCCGGCGCCGTGCTGGCCGGGCCCGCCGTGCCCGCCGAGGACGAGGAAAAGCCCGCCAAGCGGCCGCCGGGGGCGCTGCTCAGCCTGCCCGAGGTGCTCTTCGGACGGCGCGTGCAGCCGAAGGCGCTGGCCCTGCTCGGGGTCGTCGCGCTGCTCATCGGCGCGGTCGGCGGCCTCGTCGGCTGGTGGGTCGGCGACACCGGCACCGAGCTCACCGGGTCCGCGACGATCTCGGAAGCCGAGGCCGCCAAGGAACGCCCGGCCGGTTCGGTCGCCGAGATCGCCAAGCGCGTCGCGCCCGCCGTCGTTTCGCTCGAGGTCTTCAAGCCGGGCGCCGAATCCGGCGAGCAGGGCTCCGGCGTGATGATCGACCCGCAGGGCTACATCCTCACCAACGAGCACGTCATCGCCTCCGCCGCCGCGGACCAGGGCGTCAAGGTCACCGCGATCTTCGTCGACGGCACCCGCACCGAGGCCAAGCTCGTCGGCGCCGACCAGAAGACCGACCTCGCCGTCGTGAAGGTGAACGTCACCAACCCGACCGTGCTGCAGATCGGCAAGTCCGCGGACCTGCAGGTCGGCGACACCGTGATGGCGATCGGCTCGCCGCTCGCGCTGCAGAACTCCGTCACCGCGGGCATCGTCAGCGCGCTGAACCGGCCGATCACCGCGGGCGGCGACAGCGGCGCCCCGCCGGTCACCTACGAGGCCATCCAGACCGACGCCGCGATCAACCACGGCAACTCGGGCGGCGCGCTCGTCGACTCCACCGGCGCGCTCGTCGGCATCAACTCGTCGATCCGCTCGTCCAGCGCGGACGGCGGCAGCATCGGCATCGGCTTCGCCATCCCGAGCGACTACGCGATCAAGATCGCGAAGGCGCTGATCAAGGACGGCAAGGTCCAGCACGCGGACATCGGCATCAACGCGTCGTCGACGGTCGCCGGCTCGTCCACGATGGGCGCCCAGGTCAAGAACGTCGCCCCCGGCGGCCCGGCCGCGAACGCGGGCATCAAGGAGGGCGACGTGATCACGAAGATCGGCAACCGGCTGGTTCGCGACTCCGCGGAACTGACGGTCGCGGTCCGCGCGCACGACGTCGGCGAAGTGGTCCCGGTGTCGCTGGCCCGCGACGGCGCGAGCTTCGTCGTGGACGTAACCCTGGCTTCCGACTGAGTTCCCGTGTTCGGCCTGCCGGCGCACGGCGGGCTGCGGGTACCCTGGGCGGGTAGGTTCAGCTGCGGAGGTTGACTGGTGTTCGACAGCGTCGGGTGGGGCGAAATCCTCGTCCTCATCATCGCCGGTCTCTTCATCCTCGGCCCGGAACGCCTCCCCGAGGCGGCCTCCTGGCTGGCGAAGAGCGTGAAGAAGGTCCGCGACTTCGCGACCGGCGCCCGTGAGCAGCTGCGCGAGGAAATGGGCCCGGAGTTCGACCAGCTCCGCAAACCCCTCGAAGACCTGCGCGGCCTGCGCAACTTCGACCCCAAGCGCGTGGTGACGCAGCACCTGTTCGACGGCGACGCGGACCCGCTGGGCCTGAAGGGCATCACGAACGGCACCAACGGGACGAACGGGTCCAACGGCACGACGGTCGGTCAGACCCAGTCCCAGCCGGAACCGTTGAAGCCGGGCGAGCGCCCGCCGATCGACCCCGACGCCACGTAGCCCGCCACTTCTCAAGCGCCCCAATGTGGCGTTCGGTGCGCTGGACGCACCGAACGCCACATTGGGTGCGTTCAACGCACCCAACGCCACATTGGGGTGTTCGGGTCAGCGGCCGGCCGGGGTCACGTTCAGCATCATCCCCGCCAGGCCGCGCGCCCGGACCGAGAGCTTCTTCGCGACGTCGTTCAGCACCACCGACGCCGGTGCTTCCGGCTCGGACAGCACGATCGGCGTGCCCGCGTCGCCCTGGGCGACCACCCGGGGGTCCATCGGGACCTGGCCGAGCAGCGGCACCTCGGAGCCGATCGACTTCGTCAGCGAGTCGGCCACCGTCTGGCCGCCGCCGGCGCCGAAGATCTCCAGGCGGGAGCCGTCGGCCTGCTCCAGCCACGACATGTTCTCGATGACGCCCGCCACGCGCTGGCGCGTCTGCAGCGCGATCGCCCCGGCGCGCTCGGCCACCTCGGCCGCCGCCTGCTGGGGGGTGGTGACCACCAGGATCTCCGCGTTCGGGATCAGCTGGGCCACCGAGATCGCGATGTCGCCGGTGCCCGGCGGCAGGTCCAGCAGCAGGATGTCCAGGTCGCCCCAGAACACGTCCGCCAGGAACTGCTGCAGCGCGCGGTGCAGCATCGGGCCGCGCCACACCACCGGCGTGTTGCCCGGGGTGAACATGCCGATCGAGATCACCTTCACGCCGTGGGACTGCGGCGGCATGATCATCGTGTCGACCTTGGTCGGCTTCTCGCGCGCGCCCAGCATGCGGGGGATCGAGTGGCCGTAGATGTCGGCGTCCACGACACCCACCGAAAGGCCGCGGGCGGCCATCGACGCCGCCAGGTTCACCGTGACCGACGACTTGCCGACGCCGCCCTTGCCCGAGGCCACGCAGTACACGCGGGTCATCGAGCCCGGCTGCGCGAACGGGATCACCGGCTCCGCCGCGTCCCCGCGGAGGGACTTGCGCAGCTCGGAGCGCTGCTCGTCACTCATGACGTCCAGCTCGACGCGCACGTCCACGACGCCCGGGAGCTTCGCGACGGCTTCCTTCGTGTCGTTGGTCAGCGTCGCCTTCAGCGGGCAGCCCGCGACCGTCAGGTAGATCCCGACCGTCACGACGCCGTCGTCGCCGACGACCACGTCCTTGACCATCCCCAGGTCCGTGATGGGTTTCCGGATCTCCGGGTCTTGCACGCTCTTCAGCGCGCTGCGGACGTCGTCGACGCTGGGGAGCTGCTGAGTACTGGTCACCCCGTCCATGTTACGAGCCGGTAGGACTCCGGTCCGCCTTGGCCTTCCGCGGCTTCACCGCGAGGTCCTCCCGGAGCCGGTCCAGTTCGCTGCGCAGGTAGTCCCGGGTGGCCACCTCGCCGACCGCCAGCCGCAGCGCCGCCAGCTCCCTGGCCAGGTATTCGGTGTCGGCTTTCGTCTGCAGGGCCCGGTTCCGGTCCTCCTCCAGGGAGACGCGGTCGCGGTCGTCCTGGCGGTTCTGCGCGAGCAGGATCAACGGCGCCGCGTACGCCGCCTGCGTCGAAAAGGCCAGGTTGAGCAGGATGAACGGGTACGGGTCCCACTGCAGCGAGACCGCGGCCAGGTTCAGCACGATCCAGACGATCACGATCATCGTCTGCCAGAACAGGTACTTCCCGGTGCCGAGGAACCGCGCCAGCCGCTCGGACAGCCGGCCGAAGGTGTCCGGGTCGATGTTCAGCCTGAACCGGTTCTGGCCGCGGGGCTGGTCGAGCCGCCGTCCCGGCGTCAGCTCAGGCACGGTGTTCCTCCATGGAGTCGTGCAGCCCGGTCTCGCGCCAGTCCTCGGGCAGCAGGTGGTCGAGGACGTCGTCGACGGTCACCGCGCCGATCAGGTGGTCCTCGGTGTCGATGACCGGCCCGCAGGTCAGGTTGTAGGCCGCGAAGTACCGCGTGACCTCGGCCAGCGAGGCGCCCGGTTTCAGCGGTGGCAGCCCGGTGTCGACGGCGCTGGCCACGAGCTCCGCCGGCGGTTCGCGCAGGAGCCGCTGGAAGTGGACGACGCCGACGTAGCGCCCGGTCGGCGTCGCGGTCGGCGGGCGGCAGACGAACACCATGCTGGCCAGCGCCGGGGGCAGCTCGGGGTTGCGGATGTGGGCGAGCGCCTCGGCGATCGTCGTGTCCGGGGTGAGCACCACCGGCTCCGGCGTCATCAGACCGCCCGCGGTGTCCGACGAGTACTCCAGCAGCCGCTTGACCGGCGCGGACTCCTCGGGCTCCATCAGCTCGAGCAGCCGGCTCTGGTCGGCCGGGGCGAGCTCGGCCAGCAGGTCGGCCGCGTCGTCGGGGTTCATCGCCTCCAGGACGTCGGCGGCGCGCTCCTCGGCCAGGTACGCCAGCAGCTCCTTCTGGTCGTCGTCCGGCAGCTCTTCGATGACGTCGGCGAGGCGCTCGTCGTCCATCGCGTCGGCGACCTCGTGGCGGCGCTTGAGCGGCAGGTCGCGCACGGTCGCGGCGATGTCGGCCGGGCGCATGGTGTCGAACAGCATGAGCAGCTGGCCGGCGCCCTGGGGCTGCGCGCCGAGGTCGGCCAGGCCCAGCCCGGAGACCTCCGACCACGGCAGCACCTGCATCGCCGCGCGGCGGCGGCCCAGCCCGCCCCGCCGCTCCCGGATGGCCAGCTTGGCCAGCACCCAGTCGCGCGTGCGGGTCGGCTCCATCCCGGCGTCGACGACGGTGATGCGGGTGCCGGACGCGGTGAGCGCGGCGTGCGCGTCGAGCAGCTGGCCGAGCACCAGGACCTCGTTGGGCCGCTGGACGAACTGGCGCATGTTCACCGAGCCGGTGGCGAGCGTCACGGCGGTCGGTTCGATCCCGGTGACCCGCAGCATCGGCACGAAGACGCGCCGCCGCGTGCTCAGCTCGACGACCAGCCCGAGGATCCGCGGCGGCTGCGCGTCGAGCCGCAGCCCGGCCACCAGGTCGCGGACCCGGCCGATCGACTCGCCGTCCGGCCCGAACACGGGCAGACCGGACAGCTGAGCTGCGAAAACCCTGTTGACCGCGGCCATGCCGCTGACACTATCGGCTGGCTGCCCAGACAGCGATTTCCGGCACTGTGACGAACGCCGGGTCGTCGCTCTCCTCGCCGGTCTCGGCGAACTCCTCGACCAGCCAGATCCAGTTCTGCACGGCTCGCACGAGCGTCCAGGCGCGCGCCTTCGAGGCGTCCAGCTCGTGCGAGGCGACGATCAGCGCGAACCGTTCGTCCAGTGTGGACTCGGTGAAGCGGTTCCAGAACAACGGGATGACGCCCCACTCGAGGTCGCCGGCGAGCGGTTTCGGGTCGATGACCAGCCACGGCTCGCGCGTGCCCGCGAGGACGTTCTCGAAGTGCAGGTCCTCGTTCACCAGCAGGTCACCCGCCGACGGCCCGAGTTCGCGGCAGATCGCGACGGCGTCGTCGACCAGCCGCTTCTCGAACGGCTCGCCGAGTTCGGCCCAGCGGCGGGGGAGCTCTTCGGCGAGGATCCCGGCTTCGGTGCGCAGCCGCCGCCGCATCGACGACGGCGCGGGGACGGCGAGGCGCCGCGCCAGCCCGCCGACGAGCGGGATCGCCTCGGTCAGCGGGAGGTCGTCCAGGGTGCGGGCCGCGTCGAGCCGTTCGAGCAGCAGGACGCCGTCGGCGGGCGCGGAGTCCAGCAGCAGCACCGCACCCCGACCGGCCCATGTGGACAGTGCGAGCGGCTCGTCGGCCGACTCTTCGTCGCGCCAGCCGAGCTTCAGCACCACCGGCGTGCCGTCGGGAAGGCGCGCGGGCTGCGCCACGCCGACGTAGCCGTGCATCGCCTCGCCCTCGAACGTCAGGCCCCACTCGCGCGCGTACCGGGCGGCGAGCCGGGGCAGGTCCGCCAGCCACGGGACGGCTTCCGGGCCGAGCACCCGGGGCGCGCGGGCGGCGAACAGGGGAGGCACGCGAAGGTCGGTCACCACCCCAGCCTGGCAGTCCCGTCCAGCGCGTTTCGTCATGGTCGTGGCGGGCGTACGCTGGGATTTCAGGGGAAAACGCAACCCCGGGAGCAGTCATGGTGGTGGAGATCCTCAGCGCCGTCGTCGTCGCGGGAGGGGCTTGGCTCGCGGCCAGCTTGCGCGTGGTGAAGCAGTACGAACGCGGGCTCGTGTTCCGGTTCGGCCGGGTGCGGGCGAAGGTCCGGGAGCCGGGGCTGGCGGTGCTGGTGCCGTTCGCGGACCGGATCCAGAAGGTCAACATGCAGATCATCACCATGCCGATCCCCGCCCAGGACGGCATCACCCGCGACAACGTCACCGTCCGGGTCGACGCGGTCGTCTACTTCAAGGTCATCGACCCGGTGGTCGCGGCGGTCAACGTGCAGGACTACCGGTCGGCGGTGGGCCAGGTCGCGCAGACGTCGCTGCGCTCGATCATCGGCAAGAGCGACCTCGACGACCTGCTCTCCAACCGCGAACGCCTCAACGAGGGCCTGGAGCTGATGATCGACAGCCCCGCGCTGGACTGGGGCATCCACATCGACCGCGTCGAGATCAAGGACGTCGCGCTGCCGGAGGCGATGAAGCGCTCGATGTCGCGGCAGGCCGAGGCGGAGCGGGAACGGCGCGCGCGCGTCATCTCCGCCGACGGCGAGCTGCAGGCGTCGCACAAGCTCGCGCAGGCCGCGGCGACGATGGCCGACACCCCTTCGGCGCTGCAGCTGCGGCTGCTGGAGACCGTCGTGCAGGTGTCGGCGGAGAAGAACTCGACGCTGGTGCTGCCGTTCCCGGTGGAGCTGCTGCGGTTCCTGGACGCCCAGACGCCGAAGCCCGCGCCGGCCGAACCGCCGGCCGAGGCGAAGCCGGAGGTGAACGGCCACGCGACCCCGGCACCGCGCAGCCCGGGCGACGCGGTGCTGCCGGACTAGGTCAGCTGCCCGTTCGCGCTCAGGACGATGAAGGTGGTGAAGAACCCGACCCAGAGCGCGATGACGACGTAGCCGACGATCACGGCGGCCGTGGCCAGGCCGCGGCCGCCCGCTTCGCCGCGGTTCGTCTTGCTCAGCGCGATGTGGCCCATGACCAGCCCGGCGATCGCGGTGACGCCGGAGCAGAAGCCGAGGATCGAGCAGACCAGGGCGCCGATCGCCAGCGCGTTGTCCTGCCCGCGGGCGACGGCCCCGTACGGCTGTGGGTACTGCGGCGGCGTCACGTACGACCGGTACTGCGGGTACGGCTGCTGCGGGTAGGCGGGCGGCGCGTACACCGGCTGCGGCTGGCCCGGAGCGGCGTACGGCGTGCCGGGGATGTGCGCGGCCGGCGTTTCGAACGAGCCGGGCGGCAGCGGGCCGGGCTGCTCCGCAGCGACGGCAGGCTCGGCCGCGTCCGCGGCCGGGCCGGGCTCGGTCGTCGTGCCGGTCTCGGTGGCCGGGCCGGCGACGGTGGTGTCCGCGATCGTGGCGTCGCCGGCCGGCGGGTCGTAGGACTCCGGCTCGTAGGACGCCGGTTCGGCGGCCGGCGGCGGGTCGTAGGCCACGGTCGGGTCGGCGGCCGGACGGTCCTTGTCCCCGGACGGGTCGGTCATGACGGGTCCCCTCGGTGCGTGCGGGAAGCCAAGGCTAGCGCCAGCCGTTGAGCGCGCCGATGCCGATGAACAGGGCGAGCAGGCCGATGTTCAGCGCGATCGAGGCGTAACCGATGATGATCCCCGCCAGCGCGAGGCCCTGCCCTTCGGCGACGCCGCGCTTGGCCTTGCCGTAGGCGATGTGGCCCATGATGATGCCCGCGATCCCCACGACGAAGCACAGGACGAGGCCGAGGATCGAGCAGACCAGCGACCCGACCGCGAGGCCCGAGCCCTCCACCGGGCGCTGCATCCCGCCCGGGTAGCCGGGGTACTGCGGGTAGCCGGGCTGCTGGTAGCCGTACTGCTGACCGTACGGGTTGTTCGGGTCCTGCGGATAAGTCATGGTGCTCCCCTCCGCGCCGCACTCTACGGCGGGAATCGTGAGCGCCCTCATAGCAGGGTCCGGCTTTTCGGGTCATACTCACCGGTAACCCAGCGCCGGGAGCGGCGTCGTATTCCGGAAAGGGAGCCGTGATGGCCCGTCTCGCCCAGACCGCCGGCCTCACCGACGTGCAGTCGGAGATCCTCGCGACCGTCCGCCAGTTCGTGGACAAGGAGGTCATCCCGCACGCCCAGGAGCTCGAGCACTCCGACACCTACCCGGCGGACATCGTCGAGGGCATGAAGGAGATGGGCCTGTTCGGGATCACGATCCCGGAGGAGTACGGCGGGCTCGGCGAGTCACTGCTGACGTACGCGCTGGTCGTCGAGGAGATCGCGCGGGGCTGGATGAGCGTGTCCGGCGTGATCAACACCCACTTCATCGTGGCGCACATGATCTCCCGCCACGGCACCGAAGCGCAGAAGCAGCACTTCCTGCCGCGCATGGCGACCGGCGAGGTCCGCGGCTCGTTCTCGATGTCGGAGCCGGACCTCGGCTCGGACGTCGCCGCGATCAAGACCAAGGCGAAGAAGACCGGCGACGGTTACGTCATCGACGGCTCGAAGATGTGGCTGACCAACGGCGGCTCGTCGAACCTGATCGCGCTGCTCGTCAAGACCGACGAAGGGGCCGAGAAGGCCCACCAGAACCTGACCACGTTCCTGGTCGAGAAGCCGGAGGGCTTCGGCGAGGTGGCGCCCGGCCTGACCATCCCCGGCAAGATCGACAAGATGGGCTACAAGGGCGTCGACACGACCGAAGCGGTCTTCGACGGCTTCGGGATCGGTGCGGACATGGTCCTCGGCGAGGCGCCGGGCAAGGGCTTCGCGTACATGATGGACGGTGTCGAGGTCGGCCGCGTGAACGTCGCGGCGCGGGCGTGCGGCATCGCGATCCGCGCGTTCGAGCTCGCGGTGGAGTACGCCCAGCAGCGCAAGACGTTCGGCAAGGCGATCGCCGAGCACCAGGCCGTGGCGTTCAAGCTGGCCGAGATGGCGACGAAGGTCGAGGCCGCCCACCTGATGATGGTGAACGCGGCGCGCCTGAAGGATTCGGGCGAGCGCAACGACGTCGAGGCCGGGATGGCGAAGCTGATCGCTTCGGAGTACTGCGCGGAGGTCACGCAGGACGCGTTCCGCATCCACGGCGGGTACGGGTACTCGAAGGAGTACGAGATCGAGCGCCTGATGCGCGAGGCGCCGTTCCTGCTGATCGGCGAGGGGACGAGCGAGATCCAGAAGACCATCATCAGCCGCGGCCTGCTGCGGGAGTACAAGTCCCGCTCCTGAGGCCGCCACTTTCCCAGGGAAAGTGCGAAACGACTTGTCGACATGGGAAGTGTCCGGCCTTTCGGGGTAAGCGGCTCGCACGGTCCGGGCGTTCTTGACAAGATGGACGCCCGAGACCACGAGTGCGCAGGTGATGATGGTGAGTAGTCCCTTCGGCGGGAACCGGGCGCCCGGCAACCTGCCACGGCTGCCGACCCCGCCGACCGGCTGGCCGATCGGGTCGTACGCGACCTACGGCGAGGCGCAGCAGGCCGTCGACTTCCTCGCGGACAGCGAGTTCTCCGTCTCCGACGTCACCATCGTCGGCGTCGACCTGATGCTCGTCGAACGCGTCATCGGGAAGCTGTCCTGGGGGCGCGTGCTCGGCACCGGCGCGGTGTCCGGCGCCTGGTTCGGCCTGTTCGCCGGGCTGCTGCTCGGGCTGTTCGTCAACCAGGGGTTCGCGCTGCAGCTGCTCACCGGGCTGGTGCTCGGCGTGCTGTCCGGGCTGATGTTCGCCGCCATCGGGTACAGCATGTCGCGGGGGCGGCGGGACTTCTCCTCGGCGAGCCAGCTCGTCGCCGGCCGGTACGACGTGCTGTGCCAGCCGCGTTCCGCCGAGCAGGGGCGCGAATTGCTCGCCAAGCTCGCGCTCAAACCGAACCCCTAGCCGCCAACCCCTAGAACTGCGCCTCTACCAGCGAAAAATCACGATTCGGCGCGCGGTGGGCTGAATCGTTACCGATACTGCTTGCGGGGTGTGATCGCCCGGCATAAGTTGTCCGACACCAGTCGGGCGGCCTCGCCCAACCAGCGCGGCGGCCCGAGCACTAGCACGTCGGGGTGCTGGCGCGGTTCGCCTCATCGCGTCGCGGTGCCCACCGGGTACCGCGGTAACCGGCGTGCACGCGGGTGAGGAGGCCTTATGGGGAAGAGGATCGGCGCGGGCGAACGGGGACGCTCGCCCGGCCGTGCCGCGGTCCTGCTGGGGGCAGGGGCATTGGTGACCGGTCTGCTGGCCGGTTGCGGATCGGGCGGTGGACTGAAGATCAACGTCTACTACGCGCCCGAAGACAGCTTCCAGAAAGTCGTCGACAACTGCAACCAGGCGGCGAACGGCCGCTACGAAATCGTCTACAACAAGACGCAGCGCGCCGCGGACGACCAGCGCCTGCAGATGGCCCGGCGGCTCGCCGCCGGGGACACCTCGATGGACGTCCTCGGTCTCGACGTGACCTGGGTTTCGGAGTTCGCCGAAGCCGGCTGGGTCGACGAGTGGACCGGTGCGGCCAAGGCCGAGGCGTCGCAGGGCGTCCTGCAGGGGCCGCTGGAAACGGCGACCCACAACGGGAAGCTCTACGCGGCTCCGAAGAACACGAACGTCCAGCTGCTCTGGTACGACGACCGGATCACCCCGACCCCGCCGAAGACGTGGGACGAGATGATCCAGGAGGCGAAGGAGCTCAAGGCGCAGGGCAAGCCGTACGACATCGGTTTCCCCGGCGCGCAGTTCGAAGGGCTGGTCGTCTTCTACAACAGCCTCGTCGCGTCGATGGGCGGGCACATCCTGTCCGACGACGGCAAGTCCGTGGTGATGGACGACGGCGCGGTCAAGGCGCTCGAACTGCTCAAGACGCTGTCCTCGAGCGGGATCACCGACCCGTCGCTGTCCAACTCGAAGGAGGACCAGGTCCGGCAGGCGTTCCAGCGCGGTGACGCCGCGTTCCAGCTGAACTGGCCCTTCGTCTACCCGGCCTACGCCAAGGAGAAGCCGCAGGACCTCTCCCACTTCAAGTGGACGGTCTACCCCGAAGCGGTGCCCGGCACGCCGGCCAAGACCACCATCGGCGGGTTCAACCTCGCGGTCAGCTCGCTTTCGCAGCACAAGCCGGAAGCGTTCGAAGCGGCCCTGTGCCTGCGCAACCCGGAGAACCAGAAGTTCTCCGCGATCAACGACGGCGTGCCGCCGACCATCGAATCGGTGTACCACAACGACACGCCGCTCGACGCGGCCAAGCCGGCGAGCGACGACAACCCGAACATGGCGATCAAGTACCCGATGCGCGACTCGATCCTCGAGGCGCTGAAGGACGCCGCCGTGCGGCCGCTCACCCCGGCGTACCAGAACCTGTCGACGGTGATGTCGAAGCTGCTTTCACCGCCGGCCGAAATCGATCCGAAGGCCACCGCGGACAAGCTGCGGGAACAGCTCAGTGACGCGCTTCAGTCGAAGGGAGTGGTCCCGTGACCGTTCAGGACTCGACCCCGGCCGACGCCGCCGGGGCCACCGTCGCCAAGGAGGCGACGTCCCACAAGAAGGGCAAACCCGCGCTCTCCGAAGGGAAGAAGGCCGAACGACGGCTCGGGCTCTGGCTGTGCGCGCCCGCGTTCGTCGTGATGATCGCGGTCACCGGCTACCCGATCCTCTACTCGATCTGGCTGTCGCTGCAGCGGTACGACCTCCGGTTCCCGGCGCAGCAGGAGTTCGTCGGCTTCGACAACTACGGGGCCGTGCTGTCCAATTCGTACTGGTGGACCGCGTTCGGCACCACGATGTTCCTCACCGTGGTGTCGGTGGCGATCGAGTTCGTCCTCGGCATGGCGCTGGCGCTGGTGATGCACCGGACGCTCGTCGGACGCGGGCTGGTGCGCACGGTCGCGCTGATCCCGTACGGCATCGTCACGGTCGTCGCGGCGTTCTCGTGGTACTACGCGTGGACGCCGAAGACCGGCTACCTGGCGAACTGGCTGGCCGCCGACGGCGCACCGCTCACCGAGCAGTGGCCGTCGCTGTTCATCATCATCGGCGCCGAGGTGTGGAAGACCACGCCGTTCATGGCGCTGCTGCTGATGGCCGGCCTGGCCCTGGTGCCGGACGACCTGCTCAAGGCCGCCGCGATGGACGGCGCCAGCGCGTGGCAGCGGTTCACCAAGGTGATGCTGCCGGTGATGAAGCCGGCGATCCTGGTGGCGCTGCTGTTCCGCACACTGGACGCGTTCCGCATCTTCGACAACATCTACGTGCTCACCTCGGGCGCGCAGGACACCGGGTCGGTTTCCATGCAGACCTACAACAACCTGGTCAAGGGGCTCAACCTCGGGATCGGATCGACGATGGCGGTGCTGATCTTCCTCACGGTCGCGATCATCGCCTTCATCTTCATCAAGGTGTTCGGCACGGCCGCGCCGGGCACGGACGACGGGGGTAAGCGCTGATGGTGATGGGAACCGTCACGACGGGCCGCAAGGTCAGGTGGGGCCTGGTCGACATCCTCGTGCTGGTGTTCGCGCTGGTGCCGGTGCTCTGGGTGGTTTCGCTGTCGTTCAAGACCAAGGACACGCTGACCGACGGGAACTTCATCCCGCGGTCGTGGACCTGGCAGAACTACGCGGACATCTTCCAGACGTCGGAGTTCCTGCTGGCGCTGGTGAACTCCATCGGCATCGCGATCATCTCGACGGTGATCGCGGTGGTGCTGGGCACGATGGCCGCGTACGCGATCGCGCGGCTGGAGTTCCCCGGCAAGCAGCTGCTGGTCGGGCTCTCGCTGCTGATCGCGATGTTCCCGCAGGTGTCGCTGGTGACGCCGCTGTTCAACATCGAGCGGAACCTGGCGCTGTTCGACACGTGGCCGGGGCTGATCCTGCCCTACATCACGTTCGCGCTGCCGCTGTCGATCTACACGCTGTCGGCGTTCTTCCGGGAAATCCCGTGGGAGCTGGAAAAAGCGGCGAAGATGGACGGCGCGACGCCGGCCCAGGCCTTCCGGAAGGTGATCGCGCCGCTGGCCGCGCCGGGCGTGTTCACCACGGCGATCCTGGTGTTCATCTTCTGCTGGAACGACTTCCTGTTCGCCATCTCGCTGACGTCGACCACGGCGTCGCGCACGGTACCGGCGGCACTGTCGTTCTTCACCGGGTCCTCGCAGTTCGAGGACCCGACCGGGCAGGTGAGCGCGGCGGCGGTCGTGATCACCATCCCGATCATTGTGTTCGTGTTGTTCTTCCAGCGTCGCATCGTGGCGGGGCTGACCTCCGGTGCGGTGAAGGGGTAGCGCTATGGCAGAGATCGTGCTCGACAAGGTGTCGAAGAAGTACCCCGACGGCGCCCTCGCAGTGTCCGAAGTGGACATCACCATCGCCGACGGCGAGTTCATCATCCTGGTCGGCCCGTCCGGCTGCGGGAAGTCGACGACGCTGAACATGGTTGCCGGCCTGGAGGACATCTCCTCGGGCGAGCTGCGCATCGACGGCAAGCGCGTCAACGAGAAGGCCCCGAAGGACCGGGACATCGCGATGGTGTTCCAGTCCTACGCGCTCTACCCGCACATGAGCGTCCGGGAGAACATGGCCTTCCCGCTGCGACTGGCCAAAGTGGACGACAAGACGGTGCGGGCGAAGGTCGAAGAGGCGGCGACGATCCTCGACCTGACCGCGCACCTGGACCGCAAGCCGGCCAACCTCTCCGGTGGCCAGCGCCAGCGCGTCGCGATGGGCCGGGCGATCGTCCGGAACCCGAAGGCGTTCCTGATGGACGAGCCGCTGTCCAACCTGGACGCCAAGCTGCGCGGCCAGATGCGGACGTCGGTGTCGAAGATCCAGAAGCAGCTCGGCACCACGACGCTGTACGTGACGCACGACCAGACCGAAGCCATGACACTGGGCGACCGGGTCGTGGTGCTGCGGGCCGGGTACGTGCAGCAGATCGGCTCGCCGCAGTTCCTCTACGACAACCCGGCGAACCTGTTCGTGGCCGGGTTCATCGGCTCGCCGTCGATGAACTTCGTCCCGGCGACGCTGGAGAACAACGAGCTGCGCAGCGCACTGGGCACGACGCCGCTGACCGACCGCGTCCGCCGGCTGGTGGAGCGGGCCGACGCCCCGCGTGAGCTGATCGTCGGCATCCGGCCGGAGCACTTCGAGGACGCGGCACTGGTGGAGGCCGGTCAGAAGTCCGGCGGCGCCACCTTCACCGCGCACATCGACGTGCTCGAGTCGATGGGGTCGGAGAAGTTCGCCCACTTCACGCTGGAGGGCGAAACGGCGACCTCCGAGGAACTGGCGGAACTGGCCGCGGACAGCGGTTCGTCCGACGTCCCGGGCGGCGAATCCCAGGTCGTGGCCCGCCTGTCGGCCGAGTCGTCCGCGGCGGAGAACGCGGACCTCGAGGTCTGGTACGACGCGGACAAGATCAAGCTGTTCGACCCCTCGAACGGCAAGAACCTGACGTACGAGGACTGAGCCGCCGGTGGTTCGTGAAGGCCACCTCGAGGAACGAGAAGTTCCTCGAGGTGGCCTTCACGGCGTTTCAGGGGGTCGGCAGGCGCGGGAAGATCGACGTCGCCGCCGTGCGGGCCAGTGCGCACGTGGCGTCGTTCGCCGTGCCCGCCGTCTCCACCACGCTGATCTCCGCCAGCTCGCGGCGGCCCGGCAGGCCCGGGGCCGGCTGGGTGGTGTCGACCAGGCAGAACGCGCCCGCGGTCCGGACCCGGGCCGGGCGGCCGCCGAGGGTTTCCGGTGGGGTGGCGGCCGGCGTCGTCTCCACCGTCAGCTTGAGGCTGACCTTGCCGCGGATGCAGCTGTGCCCGGACAGGCCGGTCGTCGGCTTGCTGCCCGGGCCCGCGGCGCCGTCGAGGTCGTGGTTGTCGAGCAGCACGCACGGCGCCACCCGCCCCCACGACCGGTCCGGGAACGTCAGCCGGCCGACCTTGCCCGCGGTGACGGCGGTCAGGACCGAGCCGATGGTCGCGTCCGCGACGCCGCAGCGGCCGGCCTGGTCGGTGCCGGTGTCGGTGACCGACAGGTCGAGCCGGTTGCCGTCGGCGAAGGTGATCGCGCGGGTGCACGCGCTGCGGTCGTTGAACATCGACTGCTGGATCGCCACGCCGTCGGGCACCGGGCCGGCGTAGGCGTAGGGCTTGAGGTTCGGATCGGAGTCGAACGCCAGCGGCCCGAGCTGGATCGCCTGCGCGCCGCGGGCGGCCTGGCAGGTCTCGAACGTCGGCACGGCGACCGCGCCGGGCGCCACTTCGGCCACGTTCAGGAGGCTGCAGAAGTCGATCGTGCCGAAGTCGCCGAGCGCGGTGGACGTCGTCAGCGGCGACGGGCCGGACCGGTCGGGCGCCGCCTGCGTCGTCGAGCACGCCGCCGTGAGCAGGGCGCAGAACATCGCGACGGCCAAGCTTTTCGCACGGGGGTACACGGGGTGCAAGTATCACCACATCGGCCGGAAAAACCAGCCCTGACGGGGACATCTCTCAGTATTTCCGGTACCGCGGGCGGCGAACCCGCAGTTCAGGCGATTTCCGGCCGGGCGGCCGGGTTTTGCCGGGCTCACGAATGTTTTTCGGCTTTACCGTCCCCTAAGGGAGCGGTCCTTCCCGCGAGCGATGCGGCGGCGGGTCCTCCGGTGGTGAACTGGGTTCATCGGAACTTCGAGGAAAAGGAAACGACGATGAGCGCACCGGTCACCCGGCGACTGTCCCGCCCGCACCACGGCCGCATGATCGGCGGCGTCTGCGCCGGCTTGGCGCAGCGGTGGGGCATGAAGCCCGGCACGGTCCGGCTGCTGGCCGTGCTGTCCTGCCTGCTGCCCGGCCCGCAGTTCGTGGCCTACCTGGTCCTGTGGGCGGTCATCCCGTCCGAGTGATCGCCGCTACCCTGCGACGGTGCGGTGGGACGGGGCGCTTCGCGAATTGCTCGAAGGCGAGCCGACGCTGGGTTTCCTGCACCTGGCGGACGCGCTCCGGCCGGCACCGGGGGAGTGGCTGCCGGCCGCGTCGGACGCGCTGCCGGAGCTGCTGCGGCACGTCGAGGACCGGCGAGCCCCGATGCGCCCCGAAGTGCTTTTCGTCGTCGAGGAGGTCGCCCGCGCCGCCCGCGCCGCGACGCCGGACGAGCGCTGGCCCGCTGTCTGGGCGGCGGCGGTCCCGAGGCTGACCGCCCTGCTCGACGATCCGGCCGCCGAGGTCCGGCGAGCGGCCGCGCTGGTGCCGGCGGCCGATGGCGCGGCGCTGCTCGACCGCTTCGGGCGGGAACGCACCGATGCCGTCCGCGTCGGGCTCGTCGTCGCGATCGCCGAGCAGGGCGGCGAGAGCGTGCTGCCGTGGCTGGCCGAGCGGGCCGCCGAAGCCGTGCTCACCCTCGCCGCGCTGACGTCGATCGCCCGGATCACCGGCGAAGCCCCGGTGGACCGGCTCATCGGAGCGCTGCGTGGCGACCTGTCCGCATACGAAGGCCTGCACGGCTTTCACGAGCCGGCGCACGTCCTGGAGTGGGCGGTCGCGCCCCTGGCGCCGGGGCCGCGGGCGGCGGTGCTGCTCGCGCTGACCACGCACCCGCCGCTGCACGCCGCGGTGTTCGACGTCGCCTTCGCGCTCGTCTCCGCCCGGCGATCGGTGACCGGGGCGCTGGTCCCGGTGTTCGGGCGGTTGCTGGAAACGGCGGAGCGGGGCCGGGCCGCCGCGGTGCTCGCGTCCGTGGCACCGGCGTCGGCCGCGTACGCCGACCGGCTGTTCGCGCTGACGGAGGACGACTCCCCGGCGGAGCAGCTCGGCGCGTACGTCGTCGCCGAGGTCCGGGACGTGGCGTTGTGGGCGCTGCTGCGGCTGCGGGATCGCCGCGCGGTGGCGCCGCAGCTGGCCCGGATCCCCGACCGGGTGCGGGCAGCACAGCTCGCCGTCAACGGGGCCTGGCACCTGACGCCGCTGGGGCAGGCGCCGCTGCTGCGCGAGCTGTTCGGCGGTGTTCCGGAGTTCGCCGCCGAGATCCTGCCGTGGCTCGGCGACCTCTTGCGGCACCCGGCGGACGCGCCGACCGTGCTCCAGGTGACGCGCTTGCTGACGGCGTGGGGCCCGGTGGCCGCTCCGGCGGCGCACTACCTGATCCCGCACCTGGGTTCGGCCGACCCGCGAGTCGTGGAATGGTGCGCCGACGCGCTCGGGGCGCTGGGCGCCGGCGACGAGCGGGTGCTGAGCGAGGCCGCGCACCGCGCGGAGCTGCCGTGGGCGGCCCGCAGTGCGGCTGCGACCACGTTGGCTCTCCTCGGCGGCGATCCGGCGGCCGCCGACGACCTCCTGGCCGAAGGTCTCGCCCGCCGCGAACCGGCGGCGGTCCGGCGCCTGGCCTCCCTCGGTCCGGCGGCAGCGCACCACGCGCCCGCGCTGCGGCAGTTCGACGGCGAAGAAGTGGCGGTCGCCTGCGCGCTCGCGTGGCTGACGGGAGACGTCGAGGCCCTGCTCACGGAAGCGGCGCGAGGGACGGCCGAGGCCGTGCGGACGCTCGCCGAGCTGGGTCCGCTCCCCGCGGCGGCGGCCCCGGTGCTGCGCGGCCTGCTGGCTAGGGACGAGCGGCTGTCGTCGCCGGGCGGGTGGCGCGGGATCGTCGAGGACGACGCGATCCGCGGGGACGCTGCCCGGGCCTTGGCGAACTGCGTGGACTGAGCCTCAGGGGCGCCAGCAGGACATGGCCTCGTCGACCTCGTCCACCCCGAGCGGCGGGCGGGGCAGCTTCGACGGCTTGCCGGGCTCGGCGCGCAGGCCGTCGAGCAGCATCGCGAGGCAGCGGCGCCACAGGTCCGGCTCCACCGCGGACGTGAACTCGATCACCGAGCCGATCATCATGTGCAGGAGCGGGGTGTCCGTCGGGGAGAAGTCGGCGCGCAGGCCGCCCGCCTCCTTTGCTCGTTCGACGAGCTGTGTGATCAACGGCACCAGGCGGGCTTTTTCCTCCGCGACGTGCTCGTGGCCGAACTTGTTGGACAGCATGATCTCGCGCAGCCCGCGGTCGCCCGAGTGAAGCTCGATCGACTTCCAGGTGAAGTCCACGAACGCCTGCCACGCGTCGTCGGCCTTCAGCGCTTTCTCCGCGAGGTCGCCGATTTCCTCCATGCGCTCGGCGAACATGGCCTCGACCAGGTGTTCCTTGCTGGGGAACCGGCGGTAGACCGTGCCGACGCCGAGGCCGGCGTGGTGCGCGATGTCGTCCAGCGTGGCTTCGAGCCCGCGCTGGCCGAACACCACGCGGGCCGACGCCAGGATGCGACGGCGGTTGAGTTCAGCGTCACGCCGCAGCGGCCGCGCCGGTGCGGCGGGACCAGCGTCCCGTGCCATACCGACCAGTCTAACGCGTCAAGTAGAGGCGCCGTCTCCGGTTTGTGTGTACCTTGGGTCGCGTAAGGGGAGATACCTACTCCACATAGCTTCCTGATCACTCCCAGTGAGGGGACACCCATGTCCGAATCCACTCTCGCCGTCGCGCCGCCGGGGGACGCGCGCGCCGCCGAGAACCCCCACCACAGCCGGCGGTGGCTGATCCTGGTGATGATCGGCATCGCGCAGCTGATGGTCGTGCTGGACGCGACCGTCGTGAACATCGCGCTGCCGTCGGCCCAGGTCGACCTGGGGTTCTCGAACGACGCGCGCCAGTGGGTCGTCACCGCGTACGCGCTCGCGTTCGGCAGCCTGCTGCTGCTCGGCGGACGGCTCGCCGACCTCTTCGGCCGCAAGAACGCGTTCCTGGTCGGCCTCGCCGGCTTCGCCGCGGTGTCCGCGCTCGGGGGCGCGGCCGCCAACATCGAGATGCTGCTGATCGCGCGCGCCG